>VGVQ01000014.1 GCA_016874005.1 Gemmatimonadota bacterium
GTTCGGCGGGCGCGGTCGGCCACCTGGCGGCGCCGGGTGGCTCGAACCGGGGCGCCACCGCGCCAGGTGAATGGTGGCTCGAGGACTTGGCGGCCGTCCCCCAGCACCGAGTTGGCGTTTGCTGGGGTCCACGCCGGGCGGTCGAAGCTCACCCCTGGTGGGCCGTCGGGCCGATCGCGGAAGCTCTCGTCCCACGTCAGGCTGCCCGTCGTCGAATCGAACCGCGCCAGGCGCACGGCCGGGCTCGGGTACTCGGCGGTCACCACGATCCGGTCCGTCCCCGGCTCCCGGGATAGCCAGTGCGGAGCGAAGGTGGAATCCCCGGCGAGCACCCCGACCTCGCGGGGTTGGCGTGGGGCAGACAGGTCATACACCACGATTTCACGCCGGTGTTCGATCGGCAGGATCCACCAGGTTCCCACCAGCAGCGGCACCGCGCAGTACAGATTTGCCGGCTGCTCGAGGGCCAGCACCGGCTCGACCTTCGGTGCCTCGGCGTCGAACCCGGACAGGTAGTAGACGCCGCAGTAGTAGGTATTGAGGATGGCCGAGCGTCCGTCCGGCAGGAAGCGGATCTCGAACGGGTAGCGGGAGGTCGAGTCGGGCGCGGTCTTTGGCAGCGCCACGGTCTTGAGCAACTTCAGGTCTGACAGACGCCACAGCTGCACCACGTCGGCCGTGCCCGGCTCGAGCTCCATCGGCGAGCTGGTGGTGAGCACCCGGTCGGTGGCGGGGCTCACGTCGAGCGAATAGATCCGAAGGGAGGCACCGGGGAACGCGGAATCGGCGGCGCTCCCGACCCGGAGCAGCCGCCCCTCCGGCGAGAAGAGAGCCAGGCCGCCGGGATCTCCCGCGAGTTTCCCGTCGCCGAACAGCAGCGTCGCGACCACATTGCCGTCGGCGAGCCGGTAGAAGCTGTGCGGCTTTCGGTAGCCGGGCACGCTGTCGACCGTACCCGCCACCTGGGGCTTCAGCGGATCGGTGAAGTCGAAGAGATAGGTGCGACCCTCCATGTACGCGTTCGCCAGCAGGGCGCGGCCACCGCGAGGCATCTCAGACTCGGTGTGGTGCGGCATGGTGCCGGAGCCGGCGATCGGCGCGGTCGCCACGACCTTGGCATAGGTCGGGCTCGCGGTATCGGCGTCGATCACGGCGAGGAAGTCGCGATCGCCGCCCAGGTGCGGCTTCATTGGGGTTGCCATCCCCCCCGGGGGCGCGTTGTCCGCGTCCCCGGCAAAGACGTAGAGCCAGGAGCCCTCGGCAACCGGCGGCCGCGCCGGGGCACCACAGGCCGCGGCGAACACGGCGACGGCGCAGAGGAGTGTTCGCATCCCGCCTCCTTGGTTTGCGGAAAGGCCGGTATCGTTGTGGGCTCGCCGCGCTGCTCCAGCGAATGCCGGCTATTCGTCGATTATCCCCCCGTGCGGCACCAGCCGAGCCTGACGGTCCTCGACCGGCCTAACGGCGGCCCCTCCGGTACAACGAGGCGAAGTACCCCAGGAGAATCACGGCCGTGATCAGGTATGCCGCCACCATGTACCCGCCGGTGGTCGCCTGTTCCTGGTTCATCCGGCCTCCTGCTGGCGCCGCCGCCCGATCCCGTACCGCGCGGTGACGAATCCGATGTAGAGCAGCGTGAACGCCCCGATCGAGGTCAGCAGGGTCCGGAGCATCTCCCAGGGCATCGATGGGGCACTCGGCTTGAGCAGCACCGG
Organism: Gemmatimonadota bacterium; assembly: GCA_016874005.1. Classification (GTDB taxonomy): domain Bacteria; phylum Gemmatimonadota; class Gemmatimonadetes; order Gemmatimonadales; family GWC2-71-9; genus SHZU01. The sequence continues at coordinate 1,716 of VGVQ01000014.1, forward strand.
CTGAGGGTGAATGGTTCGGAACAGATAGACGCTCAGGTGAACGAACGGCACCAGTACCAGCGCCATCACCCCAACCACCGCCGAATACCGGGCCCGATCCTCCGGAAAATCCAGCGCGTTTCGAAGCGCCCGATAACCGACGAACAGCAGCACCAGCAGCAGGGTCAACGTCAGCCGCGGCTCCCATTCCCACCACGAACCCCACACCGGCCGGCCCCACAGAGGGCCGGTGGTGAGCATGATGGCCGAAAAGGCCAACCCGACCTCCGCCGACGCCTCGGCGAAGGTGTCGAGCCTGATGTCCCTGAGAAACAAGTAGGCCGCGCTGGCGACGCCCACCAACCCGAACGCCAGCAGCGCCGCCCAGGCGGCCGGGGCGTGGATGTAGAGGATTTTCTGGGAGAGCCCCTGCCACCGTTCGGTCGGGGTGCCGAGCAACGCCAGCCAGTAGACGCCGGCGATGCCCGCCATGGCCAACCCCGAGATCCACAGCCCACCGCGAGTCACCGCCGAGGCTCCACTATTCGTCATTCGTCCACCGTCGCTGGAAACAGCATCAGGCCGAGGGTAATGAACACCACGTCGTAGAGAATCAGGAACCAGAACCAGCCGACAATCTCGCCCATCGGGCGACCCCCGAGCAAGCGGGTCGTGGCCTGAACCCCGACCAGCATCGGCGGCACCATGAACACCAGGAGCAACACCGGCAGCATCAGCTCGGCGAACCGGGTCCGCACGGTCATCGCCGCCAGCACGGTGCCAACCGCCACGTACCCCGCGGCAGCGAGGACCAGAAGCCCGAGGATCCCGACGAGCGCCGGGGTCGGCGCAACGTTGAAGAACAACACGAACACCGGCAGGACGATCAGGTCGACCACCACCACGAAGGCGAGGTTCGCCAGGTACTTGCCGAGATAGATCGCGCCCCGCCCGACCGGGGCGAGGAGCAAGGCGTCGAGGCCGCCTTGCTCGAGTTCCATCGAGAACGAGCGGTTGAGCGCCACGATGCCGGCAAAGGCCGCCGTGACCCAGAGTGCCCCCGGCGCGATCGTCGCGAGACTCACCACCGTCGGATCGCGAGCGAAGTTGAGCACCACCAGGGTCAGGACGCCGAACGCGGCCGCCGTGGTGATGGCAGTCCGGCTGGCCAGCTCGACTCGAATGTCCTTGGCCGCCACCCCCCACGCCGCGCTCAGGAACGAGGTCATCCGAACAGACTCCCATATCGGGCCCGGAACTGCTCGAGCGGTGTAGTCGTGTCGAGCGACTCGACCACCTGGCCACCGTTGAGGAGGTGGACCGCGGTCGCCGGGCGCCAAAGGGGCCCCAGGTCGTGGCTGATGACCAAGGTGGCCGCGCCCCGGTTTCGTTCGGCGTCGAGCAAGCCGATGGTCCGCTCGATGCTGGCCTGGTCGAGGCCGGTGAGCGGCTCATCCCAGACCACCAAGTCGGGATCGTGGAGCAGGCTCCTGGCGATCGCCACCCGTTGGACCATGCCGCGCGACAGCCGGCGGACCGGCACCCCCCGTTCGATCCCAATACCGACCTGCTCCAGTCGCGCCCCGATCGCGTCTTTGGCCCACGATCGGCCGGCCACCCGGTTGGCGAAGACCAGGTTCTCCTCGGGAGTCAAGTCGCCATAAAGGAGCGACTGGTGGCCGAGATAGCCGATCCGCGCTCGCGCAATCGGCTCGCGACGGGGGTCCAGCCCACCGACGCGAACCGACCCGCCATGGGGTTTGAGCAGGCCGACGGCCAGCCGGGCCAGGGTCGATTTGCCGGACCCGTTGGGCCCGACAACGAGATGGGACGAGCCAGGATGGACCGTGAGGGAAACGGCGCGAACGACCGGACGGCTGCCGAACCGGCGTTGGACGGCGTCGAGGGCGAGAATCGCGGGCATGGAGCGCCCGCGAATATAGGCTTATTTGGGCTCGATCTCGAAGAGGTCGTCGAGCTTGGTCAGCACCAGGAGATAGCGGAACTCGTCGCGAAGCCGGCGGAGGACGACCTTGATGTTCCGTTCAGCGGCCCGCCGCTGCACCAGCATCAGGGCGCCCAGACCGGCGGAGTCGATTCGACGAGTGCCAGCGAAGTCGACGACCAGGGTCCCCTTCTCCGGGAGTTCCCCGATCAGCGCCACCGCCGCATCGCGGAACTCGCCCCGAGCCTCGAGCCCGAGAATTTCCGGCGCCATGACCAGCCGTGCATTCGTTTCGATCATCGACATCCGGCGCATCCCTCGACAGTGTGCGTCCCGACGCCGAACCCAACGGGCGAGGACGGTGCCACTGGTCGAATCAGGCTACCCAACGGAGTCGAAACGACTTACCGGCTCGGCGAGCACCTCATGGCGCGAACGCGACACCGCAGGCTGCTCGGATGTCTCTTGGATTGCAGCAACGCAAGTCACTCGTATCGTGTCACTTCCGTCCCAGGACCGAGGGACGGGCGCTGCACTTGTGGAGCAAGAAACTGCACGCTCCCGACCTCAGACTGGAAGGAGTATTGTTGTACCCCATGACCGATCAACTCGCCACCCTGCTCGACGAGCGGCGCCGCTTCCCGCCGCCGGATCAGTTTCGGTCCGCCGCTAACGCCACGGCCGCCTTGTTCGAGGAAGCGGCCCGGGACCGGGAAGCCTTCTGGGCCGCCCAGGCCGCCACCCTGGAGTGGTTTGCGCCATGGAAACGGGTGCTCGACTGGACCCCACCGCACGCCAAGTGGTTCGTAGGCGGGCAACTCAACGTCTCGACCAACTGTGTCGATCGGCACCTTGCCGGCCCGCGGCGAAACAAGGCCGCGATCATCTGGGAGGGTGAGCCCGGGGACCGGCGAGTGCTGACCTATTGGGACCTCGCCCGGGAGGTTCAGCGGGCCGCCAACGGCCTCAAGTCTCTCGGCATCAAGCGGGGCGATCGGGTCGCCATCTACCTGCCGATGATCCCCGAGGCGGCCATCGCCATGCTCGCCTGCGCGAGGATCGGCGCCGTCCATTCGGTCGTCTTCGGCGGGTTCTCCGCCGAGTCGCTCCGGGACCGAATCAACGATGCCCAGGCCGTCGCGGTGATCACCGCCGACGGCGGCTACCGGCGGGGCGGCATCGTTCCGCTCAAACGGTTCGCCGACGAAGCCGTGTCCGGATGCCCGTCGATTCGCCACATGGTGGTGGTCCAGCGGCTGGTGGGAACGGCCTCGGCGGAGGCGGCGGCGAAGATGCAACCGGGACGGGACGCCTGGTGGCACGAACTGCTCGCCAACATGAGTGCCAGATGTCCGGCCGAGCCGATGGACGCCGAGGACCTGCTGTTCATCCTCTACACCTCGGGAACGACCGGGAAGCCCAAGGGTATCGTCCATACCACCGGCGGGTATCTCACCCAGGCGAGTACCACCTGCCGCTGGGTCTTCGACCTCAAGGAGAACGACGTCTTCTGGTGCACCGCCGACATCGGCTGGGTGACTGGCCACTCGTACGTGGTATATGGCCCCCTCGCCAACGGCGCCACCGTGGTGATGTACGAGGGGGCTCCCGACTGGCCGGGGCGCGACCGGCTCTGGGAGATCGCCGCCCGGTATGGCGTCACCATCTTCTACACCGCGCCCACCGCGATCCGCGCCTTCATGAAGTGGGGGACGGATCACCCCGCCAAGCATGATCTCTCCACCTTCCGGCTGCTGGGCTCGGTCGGCGAGCCGATCAACCCCGAAGCCTGGATCTGGTACCATGTTCATGTCGGCGGGAGCCGCTGTCCCATCGTCGACACCTGGTGGCAGACCGAAACCGGCGCCATCATGATCTCGCCGCTCCCGGGCGTCACCACCACCAAGCCTGGTTCGGCCACCCAACCGCTCCCCGGAATCTCGGCCCAACTTCTCGACGCCTCGGGGAACGCCTTGACCAAGGGCGGCGGCTTCCTCGCCCTCACCGAGCCGTGGCCGTCGATGCTTCGGACCATCTACCGCGACGATGCCCGCTACCGGGAGACCTACTGGAGTCGCTTTCCGGGCCGGTATTTCGCCGGCGACGGCGCCAAGGTGGACGAGGACGGTTATTGGTGGGTGCTCGGCCGGGTGGACGACGTCCTCAACGTGGCCGGCCACCGGATCGGAACCATGGAGGTCGAAAGCGCGTTGGTGGATCACCTGGTGGTGGCGGAGGCGGCGGTGGTGGGCAAAGCCCACGAACTCAAGGGGCAGGCGCTGGCGGCGTTCGTCATCCTCAAGGAGGGCAACGAGGCCACGGCCCAGCTCAAGGACGACCTCAAGGATCACGTGGCCAAGAAGATCGGGGCGATCGCCAAGCCGGACGACATCTTCTTCGTGGCGGACGTACCGAAGACCCGAAGCGGCAAGATCATGCGTCGGCTGCTCAAGGACATCGCCGAAGGACGAGCGTTAGGCGATACCACCACCCTCGCCGACCCCAATGTGGTGGCGAAACTCAAGGATCAGTACGAAAGCGAGGAATCGTGACCGAGATCGCCACCCTGGCCGGCGGGTGCTTCTGGTGTCTCGAGGCGGTGTTTCTCGAGCTTCGGGGCGTCGTCGGAGTCGTCTCGGGCTACATCGGCGGCCGGGACGCGAACCCGAGCTACCAGGCCGTCTGCTCCGGGCAATCCGGCCACGCCGAAGCGATCCAGGTGACCTTCGACCCCGCGGTCATCTCCTATCGCGACCTCCTGGAGATCTTCTTCGCCTTTCACGATCCGACCACCCGGAACCGCCAGGGCCCCGACGTCGGGACCCAATACCGATCGGCGTTGTTTCCCCACACCGAGGCCCAGCGCCAGACGGCCAAAGCCGTGACCGCCGAATTGACGGCGGCGGGCGCCTTCTCGGCCCCGATCGTCACGACGATCGAGGCCGACGGCCCGTTCTATCCCGCCGAGGGGTATCATCAGGATTATTACCGCCGGAACCCCGACCAGCCGTACTGCGCCTACAACATCGGGCCCAAAGTGGCCAAGCTGCGGGCCAAGTACGCGGCCCTGGTCGGCTAGATCTGGATCTGCGCCCCGATCTCGACCACCCGGTTGGGCGGGAGATTGAAGAACGCCGTCGCGGGTCGGGCATTATTGGCCATCAGAACGAACAGCCGCTTCCGCCACATCGGCATTCGCCGGAGGAACCACTCCCGCACGTCGACCCCGGCCCGCTTGGTCGGAATCAGCGTCTCGCGGCCCAGGAAGAAGCTGGTGTCCTTGATCGCCATCGGGAGACCTCGGTCGGTCAGGGCCGCGGCGATGGTCGGAACGTCCGGTGTTTCCATGAACCCGTAGTGGGCCAGGACGAGGTGGAACCCTCCACCGAGTTCCTTCTGCTCGATCCGTTCCTCGCCGGCAACCTGCGGCACCAGGTGGTTGACGATCGACAAGAGCACCACCCGCTCATGGAGCACCTTGTTGTGCTTGAGGTGGTGGAGCAGGACCGGGGGCGCGCCGGCCGGATCGGAGGTCATGAACACCGCGGTGCCCGGGACCCGGGGCACCTTCGCGGCCGCGTCGCTGATGATCATCTCGATCGGCAGCGAGCCCTCGCGGAGCCGCCGGCTCAAGATCGATCGGCCTTTCCGCCAGGTGGTCATCAGCGTGAAGATGACCACGCCGATGAGGAGCGGAACCCAGCCGCCGTGGGGCACCTTGGTCAAGTTGGAAAGGAAGAAGGCGCCTTCGACCAGCAAGGTGACACCCCCGAAGACCGCCACTTTGAGCGGACTCCATCCGAATCGAGCGCCGGCGATCGAGCAGAACAACAGGGTGGTCGTCATCATGGTCATCGTGACCGCGACCCCGTAGGTCCCGGCTAGCCGCTCGGGCGTCTGGAAGACGAGCACCAGGACGACGCAGGGCACCATCAAGGTCCAGTTGATGGCCGGCATGTAGATCTGACCCACCTCCGAGCGCGAGGTATGGAGGATCTTGAGGCGGGGCACGTAGCCCAGCTGGATCGCCTGCTGGGTCAGCGAGAACGATCCCGAGATCAACGCCTGCGACGCGGTGATCGCGGCCGCGGTCGCGATCGCCACCATCGGATAGAGGAACCAGGTCGGAACCAAGCCATAAAACGGATTGCCGACGGCCCCCGGTTGCGACAAGATGAGGGCGCCCTGCCCGAAGTAATTGAGCACCAGGGCCGGCAGTACCATCCCGAGCCACGCCATCCGAATCGGTCGCTTGCCGAAGTGGCCCATGTCGGCGTAGAGCGCCTCGCCCCCCGTGACCACGAGCACCACCGCCGCCAGGACGATGAAGGCGTCGCCGGGCTCTCGCAGAAAGAGGCTCAGGGCGTGCCACGGGTTCATGGCCAGGAGAACCGACGGGTTCTTGGCGATCCCCGCGATGCCCAAGATCGCGATGCAGACGAACCACACCGAGGTCACCGGGCCGAAGATCTTCCCGACGGTGGCGGTGCCCCGGCTTTGTACCGCGAACAGCGCCGCGATGATCGCGACGCTGATCCAGGCGATGTACGGCTGGAAGGCCGGCGTAGCGACCTTGAGCCCGTCGACGGCGCTCACCACGGAGATCGCCGGGGTGATGACGCCGTCGCCGTAGAGCATGGTGGAGCCGAACAATCCGATCGACACCAGGACCCATTTCGAGGTCGTCGTCATCTCGCCGGGCTTGGTCAGCGCCAGGAGCGCCAGGACGCCGCCTTCGCCCCGGTTGTCGGCCCGGAGCATGTGGGCGAGGTATTTGAAGGAGACCAGGAAGTTGAGGCTCCAGAAGATCAGCGAAAGCACCCCATAGACGTTCTCGGGCGACAAGGGCAGGCCGTGACTCGAGGTGAAGCACTCCTTGAGCGCGTAGAGCGGGCTCGTCCCGATGTCGCCGAAGACGACCCCGAGCGCCGTGAAGGAGAGGGTCGCGAGCGCCCGACCGCGGGGCTCGGGTCGGCTGTCGCCGGGGTTCATTGGATCGGTTCGGGCTCCACCGACCGTCGCCACTCGATGATGGTCACCAGGAACATGATCGCGATGATGATCGCCGAGGCCACGCACCACTGACAGACCGCCCCGATCACGAAGAACTCGAGATACTTGAGATACAGGGTGAATCCGAACGCACCCGTCGTGGCGAGGAGCAGGCCCGCGAGCGGCCAACTGCGGCCCTCGAACCGGGGCTGCAACGACACCGCGGCCAGCGCCAGGAGGAGGATATAGCCCAGCAGGCCGATCAAGGCCACCTCGATCCCGAGGAACCTGCTCTGGGGGCTCAGCTGGACCGTTTGGCAGCCGCCGGTGCCGCACGCCATGCTCCCGATCTTCCCGATCTTGAACAGATACAGGTAGAGCGAGATGAAGGTCCCGGCGAGCGCCAGGACCGCCAACGCCATCCGACGGGTCACCCGAGGATCACAGCGTGCTGTCGGCCGCGACCCGCCGCACGATGGCAGCGAGCGAATCCGAGGTGCCGACTCGGGTGTACAAACGCCGGCCGATCAGGAAGGTCGGGGTCGACGAGACCCCGAGCCGGAGCCCCTCTTGGAGACTGGCCTCGATCCGGCCGGCGTACCGCTTGCTCGACATGCAGTCGTCATACTTGCCCAGGTCGAGGCCAACCTGACCGGCATACTCGCGGAACGGTCCGGCGGCAGATCGGGCCGCCGACCAGGCGCCATGGCCATCGTAGATGGCGGTCTTCATTTCCCAGAACTTCCCTTGCTCGTCGGCACAGGCCGCCGCATGGGACGCGAGCCGAGCGTGCGGGTGGATCTGGTCGAGCGGGAAGTCGCGGTAACGGAACCGGGCGATGCCGGAGTCGACCAACTGCCGCTTGACCACGTCGAACTGGAGCACGTCGAAGGTCTGACAGGCCGGACATTGGAAGTCGGCGTACTCGGTGATTTCGACCTTGGCATCCGGCGAGCCGATCAGGTAGCCGCGAAATCCGGCGGTGTCGGTCTCGACGATGGTCGCCGGGATGGGGATGCTGGTAACCTGAGGTCGCTTGACCAGGTAGTAGATGATCCCCGCGCCCACCACCGCCAGGCCCGCGAGAATGGCATACAGCTGATTGGGGTTCTTCGGCGGCGGGGCCGCTTTCTTCTTGCTCATGTGGTTTTACTCGCGGTCGGGGCGCCGCCACTGCTCGTCGTCATCGGGCTCGGCGCGGAAAGGTTCCGGTGGTTGTTTGGCTTCGTCCACGATGCGCCGGTTCTCGGCCACTTCCGGGGTATCGTACGTCGATCGGACCTCGTAGTGGAACAACTCCGAACGCAACTCGCCGAGCCGTTTCATCAGCTCCGGCGCCGCGTCGAGCAGTTCGCCTTGCTCGTCGAGATCCTGGACCCGTTCCGAAAACTCGCGCAGCAACGCCTTGAGACGTTCCATGCGCTCCCGGCCGTATACCTCGTCGTGTTCGCCCATGGCTTTTCGCCGCTCGGAATGTAATGGTTTCCCCGCCCTCGTCCACTGGCCACAGTTGCGTTGCCGGTCCCCAAGTGTATATTCTGTATGGCGTTAGCAACCGCGCTCAGGGTTCGAGTACTCGAGCGCCCATCACCTTAAGGACGGTCAATGGCGAAGCAGAAGAAACCTTCCAGCAAGACCACGTCGGTCCCCACCAGCTTCGATCAAGCCCGAGATGAACTCTTCAGCCACATCTTGCGATGTGGCGTACTCGAGGCAGATCTGGAGAATCAGAAGGAGTGGATGGACGACACCATGCAGTACCTCGGCGAGCGGTACCCCGATCTCGACGACGAGCAGCTCGGCCAGGTTCGGGTCCTGGGCGACCGGTTCTGCCGACCGGTGGTCCGCAAAGCCGAAGTCGCAGGGTCGAACGCCGAATAGCCGGCCGCTTCGAACCGCGCCCGGCCACTCGCTCCTCGGTGAGGCAGCGAGTGGCCGGATTGGCTTGATGCCGGCGCCCTGTCCGCCTGGCCGATGAAAGCCAGCCCCGTCCCCAGAGTGTTGGCCAAGCTGCGGAAGATCTGTCTCGGTTTGCCCGAGGCGCATGAGGTCATCGCCTGGGGCGCTCCCACGTTCCGGGTCCGCAACAAGCTGTTCGCGATGTTCGCCAGCGGCGGGACCCACCACGGACCCGATGGGCACGCGGTCTGGTGCAAGGCCACTCTCGACAACCAAGCCTTGATGATCGAAGCCCAACCCAGCCGGTACTTCAAGCCGCCCTATGTCGGCGTGAGCGGGTGGGTCGGTGTCCGCCTCGACCAGCACACGGATTGGACCGAGCTGACGGAGATCCTACGAGACGGCTACCGGTCGATCGCTCCGAAGCGGCTGCTTCGAGGGCCGTGACCGGATCACAGCGGCCAACGGCGGCCCGCCGCGACCCTGGAACCTCCCCCAAGCCCAGCCTCGACCCACCAACGACCTCGACGCCCGCGTTCGACGCCGCCGTAGAGCAGTAGGTAGCCGTTCGACGCCGGGCCGACCCACTCGCCGGCCACACCGCCCACCAGATACCACCGGGTCCGGCTCGCCCGCCGCGCCAAGTCGAGGCGAAGGCCGATTTCCCCCCTCGCAGCGCGGTCATCTCCTCGCTCCCCGATTGCCAGATTCGCAACGACCCCAACCTCCTGGGCTACCCGGATCACACCGGTCGGCCCGAGCCCCACGAACACCGGGTCGGTGGCATAGGCCATCAGACCGAGGCCCAGCTCACCAGCGCCGATCGGCTGGGCACCAGCGGAACTCGGGCCCAGGGCGACTGCCAGCGCCAGGAACGGGGCGGCACGCCCCGTCACGGCAACAGCACGAGCTCGTAGGAGACGGCGATGTCGGGGTTCAGGGAGTGGAGCACCGAGCAGTATTTCTCGATCGACAGGTCGATGGCCCGCCGGGCCTTGGTCTCGTCGAGCCCGCGACCGCCCAGGGTGATCTGGAACACGATCGACCGGTACCGTTTGGGATGTTCCTCGGCGCGGACGCCAGACACCGTCATCCGATAGGTTTCCAGCGCGACCTGCATCTTCGCGAGTATGCTCACGACGTCGGCACCGGTGCACCCCGCGACGGCCACCAACAGGCTGACCATCGGTCCGGGCCCTTCGGCGCCGTCCGCGTCGAGCATGATCGGTGTGCCGCCCGGCGCCCCGCCCCGAAACCGCATCCCACCGAGCCACTCGACCACGGCGGTCCTGACGTTGTCTGCCATGAGCAATCTGCCTTTCGTCGACCAGCTACAGCGGCCGGTTGTCCCGCCGGGCAACCCGAACGTAGTCGGCCACCGCGACGACGGCCAAGGTCCCGGTCACCCAGACGATCGGCCTCAGGAGTGGTGACTCGAGCAGAAACGCCAGAAGAGCCAGCAGCTGACCGATGGTGACGAGTTTCCCGCCGAGCCGGGCCTCGATCGCGGCCGGTCGCCGAAATACCACGGTGAGCAGGAACGCCAGGGTCGCGGCCAGGTCCCGGAACAGCACCGCCACGGTTTCCCACCATTGCAGCGAACCGCTCGCCAGCACCACACCGAAGGCGGAGATGGTGAAGACCTTGTCGGCCACCGGATCGAGAAACGCCCCGAGTCTGGAGCTGCCGTAGCGCCGCGCCAGGAAGCCGTCGATGAAGTCGGAGATCCCGGCGACCCACAAAATCGCTATTCGCCATGGCGCGGAATCGATCACCACGAACAGGACGGCAAGCGGGATCCTGGCGAAGGTGAAGAGGTCGGCCAGGGTCACGCGGTTGGATGTCGAGGGCCGCTCGGTCAACTCGGCCATGAAGGCGGGCTGGGCTCCGGTCTCACGGGAACTGGACGGTCGCGTCGGCCCTGAAGTTAGCCGGAACCCACCGGCCCCATCAAAGGTCGCCCCGGCGCTAGACTGCGGCTCCGCAGGCCGAGCAGAAGGTGGCGTCCGGCTCTGGTCGGGGGCGGCATCGGGAGCAGGTCGCCGCCCGGGCGCTTTGAGGCGCCGAAGGTGCCTCCCCCGCCGGGATTGCCGCGGCCCGCTCCTGAATGGCCAGCACGGCCGCCGCTTCCTCGGTCAGCTTCTCCCGGAGGGCGTGGTAGTCCGGATCGGCAATCTTGCCGGTCTCCCGATCGAACTCGAGGTCCTTGATGGCGAGGAGCGCTCGGCCTTCCGCGGTGTCCTCGAAGGAGTCGGTGGCGGGATCGAGAGCCGGGTCGCCGGTTTGGTCCCGGTCAAAAGCGAGCCATAGGAGCACCAGGCCGAGCATCGCGGCCGCCAGCAGCTCGAGGATGAGCATCAGGCCTGCCTCATCCGACGCCGGCGAGTGGCTCGCGGGCGCGCGCCGGAGCCTGGGCCGGGAGGGTCACGGTGGACGGTTGCCAACTCGAGGGCCACATGGTGATGAGGCCTCCCACCACCAGGAGGACGCCACCGGCCCAAACCCACCAGACCAACGGGTTCAGGGTGATTCGGAAGGTGCTCCGTTCGGTCCCGTCGACGCTCCCGGCGAACACCAAGTAGAGATCTTCGCGCAACCCGCTGATGATCCCAACCTCGGTCGACGGCTGGAAGGTCGGCCGGCCGAGGTCGTCGACGTGCTGGCGCTTCTCGGATTTGATGACGCCGACCCGTTCGCCGTCGCGGGTCACCTCGAGCGAGGCGGCCGAGACCTTGCGATTCAACATGTCGTACTGCGAGACCCCGAGATGGGTGAGCTGATAGCGATGCCCGAAGGGACTGTCGATCGTCACCCGTTCGCCAACCCGGAGCGTCGCCTCTTTCGAGACCGTGAACGCCATCCCGGAGAAGGCCACGAAGTAGACCACGATCGCCGCGTGCACCAGGTAGCCGCCGTAGCGGCGCCGGTTGCGCCCCATCAGCCGGCCGAGGGCCACGGGAGCATTCTCCTGGTACATCCGCTGGCGGGCTCGAACGCCCCTGACGAACTCCTGGCCGATGGTACCGAGCACGAACCCGCCGAGACCGATGGCCATCAGGGCGTAGCCGTCGCGCATCCCGGTGAGGGCCAGGATGAGGGTGACCAGGATCCCGCTCGCGAGCGGGACGGTGAACTGCCGTTTGAGATTGGCGGGTGAGGTCTGGCGCCAGGCGATCAACGGCCCGATCCCGGTCAGGGCAAGGAGCACCAGGCCGAGCGGGACGTTCACCCGATTGAAGAACGGTGGCCCCACCGTGATCTTGGTGCCCCGGACGGCCTCGGAGAGGATCGGGAACAAGGTACCCCAGAGTACGCTGAAGGCGATTCCAACCAGGATCAGATTGTTGAAGAGGAAGGCTGCTTCCCGACTCGCCAGCGAGTCGAGGTTGGCCTCCGGCTCGAGGTCGGGCCACCGCAGGTAGAGCAACGCGAACGACGCCCCGCCCACCAACACCAGGAACGCCACGAAGAAGGACCCGATGTTGGACTGGGTGAAGCTGTGGACGCTGGCGATCACCCCCGAGCGGGTGATGAAGGTCCCGAAGATGCTGAGGAGGAACGATCCCACCACCAGGCCCAGATTCCAGCGCTTGAGCATGCCCCGCTTCTCCTGGAGCATGACCGAGTGGAGAAACGCCGTCATCGTCAGCCACGGGAGCAGACTGGCGTTCTCGACCGGGTCCCACGCCCAGTAACCACCCCAGCCCAGTTCCACGTAGGCCCACCACATCCCGATGGTGATCCCGATCGAGAGGAACAGCCAGGCCAACAGGGTCCACCGGCGGATCGCGACGATCCACCCGGCGTCGAGGCGCCGATTGATCAGGGCCGAGATGGCGAACGAGAAGGGAACGGTGATTCCGATGTAGCCGAGGTACAGCATCGGCGGGTGGATCACCATGCCGGGGTTCTGGAGCTGAGGATTGAGTCCGTTGCCGTCGGGCGGCGTGAAGGAGAGCCGCTGGAATGGGTTGCCGAAGCCCGAGAACAACATCACCACGAGAAAGAACACCACCACCGCCGAGCCGACGGCGGCGGCGGCGGGAAGCAGCGAGGCGTAGCGCCTGCTGGTGGTGGCCTGGGCCAGGGCGTTGAAGCTCGCGAGCACCAGCGCCCAGAAGAGCAGCGAGCCCTTCTGACCGGCCCAGAACGCCGCGAAGATGTAGTAGTCGGGCAAGTTCCGAGCGGTGTACGAGGCGACGTACTCGACGTTGAAATCGTGGATGAACAACGCCTTCCAGAGGGAAACGCCGGCGACCCACAAGGCCAGGGCTATTCCGTAGCTGATCCGGGTGACCTGGCCCGCAGTGGCCGGATCCGCCTTCCAGCGAGGGACGAGCGCAAGGGCGATCTGATAGAGGCCCAGCGCCAGCGCGGCCCACAGCGCGAACTGACCGAGGAGTGTCACGGCGAAGCTCCGGCGTCCTTCTGGGCCTCGGTTCGGAATTGGTCGATGATCACTTGGTGATCGCGATACTCCGGCCGGCCGAGTGCCTGTTCCTTGTCGTATTGCGCCATGAAGGCGCGGTACGCGGCGGTGAGGGCCGCCTCATTGCGCTCCCAGCGGGCCAGGGTGCCCCGGATCACGAAGCCAAAGAGGTGACTCGGTTCCTTGGCCAGGATGGTATCGGCCAAGGCGCCGGCCCCATCGACGTCACCGGTGTGGAGCCGGAGCATGGCCGCGTGGTATCTGGCGTCGGCGTCCACCGAGTCGAGCATGGAGTAGGCTGAGAGCGCCATTGGCATGAATTGGCTGAGGGTTGCGGTATCGCCGCTCTCGCTCGCGGTCATGATCCGGTTGTAGAGCCGGTCGAAGCGCTCCCTGGGAGTCATGGTCGACAAATCCGGCGGGGTGCCGGCGACCTGGCCGGTTCCAGGGACTGAGCTTGCCGGGGTCCCGTCGGGGCGGGCGCCGCGCTCCCGGACGAACAGGGCGGCCAGGAGCACAACCGTCAAACCACTCCCCAGGAGATACGGCAGGAGCGATCGGGTGGGCTTCCCTCCCTGCATCCGATGACCGCATTGGCCGCAGAACAGGGCGTTGGCCGCGATCGGGGCGCCGCAGGACGAGCACGAAACCGCTCGTTGAGCGGCGCCACACGCACTGCAAAAGGGGCCAGACACCTCGGCGCCACAACCCCTGCACACCCCCAACTTGGTCATTGCTTTCCTCGAAACGGTTGTCGTCGGATCCGAGCACCCGGGTCCCGAGCAGGCCGGGTGACCGGGATAAGGTAATCCGGAAGGACATCTCGGGCTCGCATCGATGAACCTACCGACTCGTGAAAGGAGGTTCATCGAAATTAGTATGACAACCTCTTCTGATATCCCGCTACCCTCTTGCCATGCGACGAGGCGATTGCAACCTTAGTCCTTGCCATCGCTGCACTCACGTTCATCGCGGTCGCACGACGGAGACCCATCCGTGAACTCGCCTTCTTCTTTCCCGCGGGGCCACCGACTCCTCGGCTGGCTCGTCTTGCTCGCCGGCCTCTCCGGCTGCACCACCGAGAAGATCGTCTTTCGGGATCGGGAGCCGTTCAACGAGCCGAAGGATGCCGCCTCGGGCTTCGTGGGGTATTACACCGCGGCGACCAAACAAACGGCGTGCGCCAACTGCCATGTGGGCACCGGCCGCGACTGGAAGAAGACCGGCCATGCCAAAGCCCACAAGACGCTCGCGGACCTTCCCAGCGGAGTGGCCCAGACTTCTTGTTACGACTGCCACACGGTAGGCCCGAACGGCAACCGGACCACGGGCAATGTGGGCTACAAGGCTGTCCGAGACAGCGCCTATCACGACGTCCAGTGCGAGGCCTGCCACGGCCCCGGGCCGCGGAAGACCTGAAGAAACGGATCAAGGAGGTGAAGGAGCAATTCCTCGGTCCCCAGGACATCCAGGGATTCACCGACAGTCCCGACGCGGTGATGACCCGGGTCGGCGAGGTCTACGGTTCGCTGGCGTCGTCGTGGGATGCCCCGACCGAAGCCCAGAAGACGGCGTGGACGGCCGCGGAGCCGATCCTGCAGCGGGGGCTCGACGCGGTCAACCGGCTCCTCACGACCGAAGTGGCGGCGTTCCGGCAACGGGCGGGTTCGGTGTTGCTCGAGGTGTTCCCGCCCACCGACCCGTTGACGCCGGACTGGACCAAGCGGCCCTAACGTCCGCCGCGCACCACCGCGACCACCGCGTCCTCGGAGCGGAGGTACCGCTGGGCGGCGGCCTGCACCGCCTGCTTGGTAACGGCCCGATAGGCGGCCGCCGGGTCGGTGAGTTCGGCCAGCCCGGTACCGATCAGCCAGGCGTCGACCAGCTCCGAGGCCATCGCGGCGGTGGTCTGCCGCTGGACGATCGCCTGGCCAGCCAGGTAGTTCACGGCCTGGTCGAGTTCCTCGTCGGTCACCGATTGCGCCCCGAATCGGCGCAACTCCTCGAGCATGGCATCTCGGGCTTCGTCTTCGCGCTGCGGTGAGGTCGCGATGTAGCTGATCAGCGCGCCCGCGCGGGCCCGCTGCCAGCTCGACATCAGGACCGTGTAGGCCAGCGAACGCCGCTCCCGCAACGCGGTGAAGAGCCGGCCGCCCAGCCCGCTTCCGATCGCCGCCAGCACCTCCACCGCGTGGCGGTCCGGGTCGGTCCGGCTCGGTCCCGGGAAGGCCATGGCGATCGCGGTCTGGGATTTGTCGCGGCTCTCGACCACCTCGGGCGCCACCCGGGCCCACGGCACCGCCGGGAGCGGCTTCGCCTCGCGGCCAGGCCCGAAGCCCGCCATCGCGCCGACCAATGACGGGATCGACCGGTCGGGATCGACCCGACCCACCGCAACCATCGTCGTCCGCCCCGCCGCCAGCTCCGCCCCATGCCAGGCCCGAACCTGGTAGGCGCCTAACCGCTCCAGGCTGGCGACCGTGCCCTTCACCGGGAGCCCATATCCCACCGGACCGAACGCCCCGCCCAGGGCCATCTGCACCGGGTAGCGGAACATGTCGTCGGCTGCGTGGACCGCCTCCTCGGCGAGGGTGCGGCGTTCCCGTTCGATCTCGGCCGGGTCGAACCGGGGCGCGGTGATGGTCTCGACCAGCAAGCTCGCCGCCAGATCCCGACGCTCGGCCAGGACGGAGGCCGCGACCCCGACCCAGTCGGCGCCAACGGCCACGCTGAGGGAGCCACCGAGGGACTCGAAGGCGTGAGCCAGACCGTTGGCGTCGTAGCGGCCGGCGCCCCGCATCAGCGATCGGATCGCCAAAGTCCCGAGGCCCGCCGTGTCGGGACTCTCCTCGGCGACTCGACGCCGGTAGACCCCGACCGAGACCAGCGGCGCACCGGGCCGGGGGCGGATCAGCACGTCGACCGACCCGGCGGATGCGTGCACCACATCGTCGTGCCGAGTCCGGGCGGCCGGCCGGGGAATGGGTGGCGCTGGCTCCGCGGGTGGCGGCGGCTCGGCTGGCGACAGCGGCGGGGACCCGGCAAACGTCGCGGCGAGCCACGGCTCGGCGAGATCTCCCTGCCACGCTGCCGGCACGAACGCCACGGCGGAGACCGATTCCGGAGCGAGGTACCGGGCGGCGACCTCGACGACCCCTCTCGCGGTCACGGCGTCGAGCCGGGCAAACTCCTGATCGAGGATCTCGAGCCCACCCTGCGCTTCGGCGCTGGCGAAAGCCATCGCCCGGCCGTCGAGCGACTCGAGCCGCCTGGCCCACTGCGCCTTGCGGAGCGTGGCGGCGCGCTCCAAGTCGGCGGTGGCGGGGCCGGTGGTCCGCAGCCGCGCGATCAGCCCGGCGATTCGTTCGACCACCGCGGCGAGATCGCCGGGGGCCAAGTCGGCGGTGATCGAGAACACCCCCACCTCGGCGGGCGAGTAATGATACGCCCCGATCGACGAGACGAGTCCGGGTTGGCGCACGGTCTGGTAGAGCCAGCTACCCCGACCCGACGAGAGCACGGCCGCGGCCACGTCGAGCGGCGCGGCATCCGGCGCCAGCGGCGCCACCCCGCGCCAGCCGAGGGCCAGATCGGCCTGGCGAACGTCGCCCCGGAGCACTCGCGCTCGCACCCCGGACCGCCACGGTTCCTCGGGCGACGGATCGACGCCGCCCAACGCCGCGGGCCAATCGCCGTAGAGCCGCTCCGCGGTCGCGAAGACCTCGGCGGTCGGCACCTTGCCGACGACCGCGACGATGACCCGGTCGGGAACGTATCGACTCCGGTAGTACCCGTCGACGTCGGCCCGGGTGAACCCGAGAAGGCCCGCCTCGGTACCGATCCGCCAACGGCGAATCCGGTGCCGATCGAACAGCAACTCATGGAGCGTCTCGTAGGCGTGGGCGGATGGCGTGTCGAGCTTACGTTTGGCCTCTTCGACGATCACCTTGAGCTCGCGGGCGAGCTCGCCGGTGTCGATCGAGGCGCGCCGCAACGCGTCGGCCTGGATCGCCGCGACCGCCGCGAATCGATCGGCGGGGGCCACGACGTAATAGCAGGTCGCGTCGTAGCTGGTGTGGGCGTTGAGATAGCCGCCCAGCCCTTTGGTCTCCGCGGCGATCTGCCCCACGCCCCGGGTGGGGGTGCCCTTGAAGAACATGTGCTCGAGAACGTGGCTGATCCCCTGCCATCGGTCCGGCTCGTCGAAGAACCCGGCCTTGACGTGGGTGACCATGGCCACGGCGGGCGCGTGGCGATCGTACTGGGCGAGAACCGTGAGGCCGTTGGCGAGGACGCGCCGCTCGACACCCTCGATCCACGACGTCATCCCGGACCGCGAACGGCTCAATGAACGATCCGGAGCACCCCGGCTTCGGCGGCGCCCTGGATGAAGGCCTCCGCGTCGGTCGTGGGAATCGTGACCCCGGTCTCGCGCTTGCCCCGAATGGCGAGCTGGGCCATGAAGTCCGGGAGCGACTGATGGGCGCTGGCCTGGTCGCTCGCCTTGAACTGGAGAAGAATCTCCTCCCAAGTGCCCCTGAGCTGATGACCGCCGAGGGTGGTGACCTGGTGATGATCGGGTCGCTGCCCCGATTTCCGCTGCATTTGCTGCAACTCGGTCAGCATCGTCCCGAAGAGCTCGAGCTGGTTGGGATCCTTGACCGCGCCGTCGCGATAGGTGCTCTCGATTTCCGCGAGGAGATCCTCGATCGGATCGGCCTCGGTCATCAGCTCGCTGACCCGCTGGTACCACGGCGCCAGCGACCGGTCGTCGTCGGCCAACCGGTAGAACATCCGTTTGAGTTCGACGGTCCGAAACAGCCCGAGCTCGTCGAAGTGCTCCTCGGGATCCGTTCCCTCGAAGTGAAACAGGGCCGCGGCGCTTTCGCCCCGGTCGTAGAGGAGATTGGCGAGATAGATCCGGGGTTCGGCGAAGGTCGGATCGATCGCGAGCGCTCGCCGGAGCCAGAAGAGGGCCGCGCCTTCCTTGGCCAACCGATGCGACACGTACCCCATGCAGGCCGCCGCTTCTTCGCACTCCGGTTCGGCGCTGGCCGCCAATTCGAAGAACCGATGGGCCTGGGCCAGGTGGCCCTCGCGGAACAGGGCCCGGCCGATCTGGAGCATCAGATCGTGGTCTTCCTGGAAGCCCAACGCCAGCAACCGGTCGAAAGCCTTCAAACCCGCGACCTTGTTGCCCATCCGGAGCTCGACCTCGCCCAGGCCGGCGAGGCCGTCCTCGTGATCGGGCTCGATTACCAGGGCGGCGGTAAAGGCTCCTTTGGCCCAGGCGTAGTCCTCGCGGGCCAGGAAGGCGTAGCCGAGCCCGACGTGCAACTCGACCGACTGGGGGTACACCGCGAGGCCGTCCCTGAGGATGGCGATCGCCTCGTCGTAGCGGGCTTGGTTGTACAACTGGTGGGCTTGTTCGTCGAACTCGTCGGAACTGCGAAATGCTTCCGACATCCGGCGGGTTCTCCCGTGAGGTTCCCTAAACCTAAGGAACTCGGTCGCTCGACGACAAGGGCGGTCACTCGCTTCGGAGGGCTTCGGTGGGATCGACTCGCGTCGCCCGGCAGGCCAGGCCAAGCCATGGAGCCTCGGGGAGCCCTTGCGCCGCGGCGCCGAGCACGGAAGCTTCCTGCCGAATGTCCACCCTCCTGCGCCCCAGTCCACTCGCCGAGTCCTGGCTCGCCGAAGCGATGGCCCGCTGCGCCATCGGGCCGGCCCGGGCCGATCGACTCGCCCAGGGCCTCGCCAAGCGTTACCGCGAGCGCTGGCGCCATTACCACACCCTCGACCATGTCGTGACGATGTTCAGTCTGGCCGCTCGCCATCGGGACGCCCTCGCCGACCCGGCCGCATTCGCTTTGGCGATCTGGTACCACGACGCGGTCTACCGGCCTCGCCGAAGCGACAACGAGGCCCGGAGCGCCGAGCTGTTGATCAAGGATTGCTCGCCCGAGGCGACCGCCGACCCGCTCGTCGTCCCAGCGATGGCACCGAGCGTCGCGACCGCCTCGCGGCTGATCCTGGCTACCGCTGGACACCAGGCACCTGAGGACCTCCCGGACGGTCCCCTGTTCCTCGACATCGATCTCGCCATCCTGGGTGCCCCGGCGGAGGCCTACCGCCATTACGCCGACCAGATTCGTCTCGAGTTTCGGTGGGTTCCCGGCGCCCTGTATCGGATCAAGCGGGCCGAGGTGCTCCAGCGGTTCCTCGACCGGCCCCGGATCTTTCAGACCGCCGAGTTCGCCGGCCTCGAGGGGCCGGCCCGGCGGAATCTCGCCGCCGAGATCGCGTCCTACCGTTAGGTCTCCGGGAGGAAGCGCACCGGCGGCTTCGGGGCGGTATCGACCGTCAGGGAAAAGATGTCGGACCGGGCGTAGTGTCCGACCGGGTCGAAGTCGTATTTGGCTCGTGGAATCGCGCTCATGTCGCAATCGGCGACCAGGACGCACGACTGGTCGTAGACCGGGCCGGCCAGGACGGTACCGAGAGGGTCGACGATCAAGCTACCGCCCCGAATCAAGACGGTGTCGGGGTCGTCGCCCTGAACCGGGTGGTAGTCGGGCGGGTAGTCGCGACGCCGAGCATGCTGGCAGGCGGAGAGGAGGAAGCACCGCCCCTCCCGGGCGATGTGGCGCATGCTGGCCGCCCAGACCTCGCGGTCATCCACGGTCGGGGCACAGTACAGCTCGACCCCCTGGCCGTACATCGCGGTCCGCAACAGCGGCATGTAGTTCTCCCAGCAGATCACCGCGCCGAGCCTGCCTAACGGCGTGTCGAGCACCGGGAGGGTGGAGCCGTCGCCGAAGCCCCAGATGATCCGCTCCATGGCGGTCGGCATCACCTTGCGGTGCCGGCCCAGGAGCGCCCCCTCCGGCGAGAAGAAGAGCACCGTGCAGTAAAGGGTTCCGCCAGCCCGCTCGATCGCCCCGATCACCAGATGGACCCCGTACTCCCCGGCCAACGCCCCGAGCTGCTCGGTCACCAGGCCGGGCACCTCGATCGCGCCATTCCAGTAGACCTCGAAATCCACCCGGCCCTGGTCGCTCCGCATCCCCACCCTGGCCCCGAAGTCGACTCCCTTCGGGTAGCCACCGACGAACGCCTCGGGAAACACCACCAGCTCCGCCTTCTCCCGGCTCGCCTCGGCCAATCGGGCGGCGACCCGATCGAGGGTGGCGGTCGGATCGAAGCCAACGGAGGCGTCTTGGACGACGGCGGCGCGGACGACGGTCATGATGGCTCTCCAGGTTCTAGCGACACGGTTCCCGCTCCACCAGGCGAACCACCGAGATCTCCTGCTGGATCGTCGAGGTGATCGAACGGCGGACCCCGCCGGTCGTGGGAATCTTGGCGGTGATGACGAGACGGCGGTTCCAGGTCAGCGGTCCGAGCCGGTCCGACCAGACCAGGTCGCCGGTTTCCCTGATCATCTGCTCCACCGTGACCGCCAGGGTGTCGGTCACCTCGGCCCGATCCGATCGGCGCCGGTTCCAGGTCCACTCGAGCCGGCTCTGGCCACCGCGCCGGTCGGCGTCCGGACGGCGAATCTCGAGGCCGGTCGAGTCTCTCCAGGTCCCACCGACCGTGAGCCGGCCTCCAGGGAGTCGCGGGAAGAACTCGGACAAGGTCTGGCTCAAGTCGGCCACGTCGGCGACGTCAGCGGGAATGAACGGGGTCTTGGCGCCGTGATACCGGCCACCCGGCGACAGGGAACCGCGGTACCGCCCACCCAGCACGCCATCGGCGTCGGGCGTCTCCCGGCCCGCCGAGGTCTCCCGCCATACCGACAACGAGTCGAACCAGGCTTCGACGGCGAGGTCGCCGGAGGAGTCCCGGGCGGTGACGGCGAGGATCGCCTCTCGCCCGGCCCGATCCTCCACGATCGCCCCGCCGCTTTCTCCCCGCACCTTGGTGCGGATGGTCTCCTGGAATAGGGCGCACTCGAGGTGCCGCGCCAGGTATCGCCACTGGGGCTCCTGGCTCGCTGCCTGACCGGGGCCAAAGGAGGCGAGCGCGGCCAGGACGGCCGCGCGGCCAAGGGTCATTCCGGTTACTGCCCCGCCATGAACGGGTACTTGTAGTCCGTCGGCGGGACGAAGGTCTCCTTGATCGTTCGGGCCGAGACCCAGCGAATCAGGTTCAAGATCGAGCCCGCCTTGTCGTTGGTGCCGCTGGCTCGGGCGCCGCCGAAGGGTTGCTGGCCGACCACCGCGCCGGTCGGTTTGTCGTTGACGTAGTAGTTGCCGGCGGCGTGGCGGAGGGTCGCGGTGGCCTCGGCGATCGCGCGGCGGTCGGTGGCGAAGACCGAGCCGGTCAGGGCGTAGGGGCTGGTCGTGTTGACCAGGCTCAGGGTCTGCTTCCAGGCGTTGTCGGGATAGACATAAACCGTCAGCACCGGCCCGAACAGCTCCTCGCACATGGTCCGGTACTTGGGATCTTTGACCTGGATCAGGGTCGGCTCGATGAAATACCCCTTGCGGTCATCGCCGTTGCCGCCGGCGAGGATGCTCACGCCCCGGTCCTTCTTGGCCTGTTCGAGATACCCGGTGAGCTTCGCGAACGACTTGGCGTCGATCACGGCGCCCATGAAGTTCCGGAAGTCGGCCACGTCACCCATCTTGATCTCGGCGATCATCCCGAGCATCGCGTCGCGCACAGGCTTCCAGAGACTCTGGGGGATGTAGGCCCGCGACGCCGCGCTGCATTTCTGGCCCTGATACTCGAAGGCTCCACGGACCAAGCCCACGGCGACGGCCTGGGGGTCGGCGCTCGGGTGGGCAATCACGAAGTCCTTGCCGCCGGTTTCTCCCACCAGGCGGGGATAGGTCGCGTAGTGCGCGACCCGCTCGCCGACCTGCTTCCAGATCGACTGGAAGACCCCCGTCGATCCGGTGAAATGCACCCCGGCCAGCCGCCGGTCGGACAGGACCCGATCGGTGATCATCACCGAGTTGCCGGCGACGAAGTTGATGACCCCGGGCGGAAGACCGGCCGCCTCGAGCAGCTTGTAGGTGTAGTAGTTGCTCAGCATCGCGGTGGCGGCGGGCTTCCAGACCACGGTGTTGCCCATCAAGGCCGGCGTGCCGGCGAGGTTGCCGCCGATGGCCGTGAAGTTGAACGGCGTGATGGCGTAGATGAACCCTTCGAGGGGCCGGTATTCGAGGCGGTTCCAGACCCCCGGCGACGAAACCGGTTGCTGCTGGCTGAGCTCCTTGGCGTACCCGACGTTGAACCGGAAGAAATCGATCATCTCGCAGGCGGCGTCGATCTCCGCCTGGAAGATCGTTTTGCTCTGGCCGAGCATGGTGGCGGCGTTGATGATCTGGCGCCAGGGACCGGCGAGGAGATCGGCGGCTCGGAGAAAGACCGCGGCACGGTCCTCGAACCGCATCTGAGACCAATCGCGATAGGCTCGATCAGCTGCTTGGATGGCCTGGGTGATCTCGCGGCCGGAGGCCAGGTGTACCTTGGCGAGCACTTTCCGGTGATCGTGAGGGGCGACCACGTCGTGGGTTCGCCCGGTCCTGATCTCCTTGCCGCCGATGATCAAGGGAATGTCGACGACCTCCGATGCCATCGCCTTCAACGCGGCCTTGATCGCGGCGCGTTCCGGAGAGCCCGGGGAGTAGTTGAGGATCGGTTCGTTGCGCGGGGCGGGAATGTTGGCGGACATGAGGTCGCTCGATCGGTGAAGGTGGTGAGGCGTCCCAGCCGGCCAAATCTAGCCTCCGGATTATATTCCCTCCATTCCCCCAGCCCCGGATTCGCCCCAATGTCCCGCGTAGCGCTCGCGAGCGTTGTCGTTCTCTCGGCCCTGGCCTGCCGCCCCTACGACCTTCGGTCGACCGTTCAGGACCAGGCCGGGCTGATTCCGGCCGCCCAGTATGCCCGCTACGGCAGCGAACAGGCGAAGGTGATGGCCATCGGCCGCGCGCTGGGCCAATGGGACGGGGGCCAGGGCGTCGAGGCTCGGGCCACTCAGGTCACCAAAGCCGCGGATTACGCCAGAAGCCTGCCCGGGGTGGCCTCGGTGGTAGCGGATACCCTCGGCTACCGGCTGACGGTGACCTTCGCCAGCGGGTGGCGGACCGCGGTGCTTCCGATCGCCGACGGGGTCACTCCCGAGGACACCCCAGGCGCCAAGTAGGGTCAGGGCCGGGGGCTCGGGCTGGCGACCCCACCCATCTTGTCGACACCCCCCATGTGCTCGGCCATCATCCACCAGTGCTCCATGTCGATCACGTTCCGATCGGGGTTCTGAAACTCGTCGAGCGCTTCCTCGATCACGGCCGCCTTCCGATCGCGGGGGACCTTGTCCGAGTGGAGGATATCCGAGATGATGTCGTGCATCATGTGGAGATTGTCGAAGATCACCGCCGCCCTGGGATGCTCCTTGCTGAACCGCGGGGCCACCGCCGAGGTCATCGGCATCACTGACGGCAGTCCGGTGGGTGCGTTAGGCACCATGGCCCAGAAACGGTCCAGATTCTCGGTGATGTACCGGCGCCGGTCGGTCGGCTCGTCCGTGGCCAGCAGCGCCTCGTACAGCCCCACCTGGAGCCAGTGGTAGGCCCAGATCAGTCCATTGAATTTTGGGTAGGCCCGCCGAAAACTCTGACTGAAATACTGCTCATCCATCAGCTCCATTGCTTTGGGCTTGTCGGTGAAGGCGTACCGGTCGGCCAGGTAGCGGTCGGTCAGCTCTTCGACGAGGGCGTGGCGCTCCGGCATGCCGAGCCGTTCGTCGGCGTGGACGTCGTAGATCTGCCGGTGGAGAATGTGGGCTCGCTCGAACATCGCTTTCGCGCGCCAGGCCAGCCGACTGTAACGCGGCATCACGGCCTCCTCGGCGATCGCGAAACGGGGCGGCCGCTTGAGGAGATCGTCGACGAGATAGTTGAACTCCTTCTCCTCCAAGGCGGCGACCGAGCCGGTGGGATCGATCAGCAGCCGTTCGTAGAGGATCGCATGGCCATAGTCGAATGCGTTGAAGAGTCGGCCGGCCTCCGGGTAGGTCTTGAGGAAGGTCCAGTTGAACTTGCCGGGGAAATAGAACTGCTCGTCACGGCTCTGGGCGGCCAGGGTCCCGGCCGTGAGGCCACAGCAGAGCACGATCCAACGAATCATCGGGGCCTCCGGGGTCGGGGCATCAGGGACGCGACGGCGAACGCGTGACTGACGCCAAGGGTCAATTCCGTGCCACCGCCGTCGAGGGACTGCCGCCCGCCGGCGAACCCGACCAGCGTCGGGGTAAGCTGTCGTCGGAGCCCCCCGCCGATGCTCCAACTGACCTCGAGGCCCGCCGGGCGCTCAGCCACCATTTCCACCGCGAGGAGCGTGCTGCTTCGTAACAGGGTGTAGTCCCAGGCCGCCCCGACCCACCAGTCGGGTGCCAGTTCCCCCGACCGGCCGCCGGTCATCCGAGCGGCCCCGTTGGCGTGGAGGCGGGACCGGCCTAACGACCGGGTGAAAAGCGCTCCCACCTCGAGCGCCGCCGCGCCGAAGTCGGTCGTCAGGTGGGCCGCCATCGCGACCGCGGGAAGCCCGACGGTTTCCCGGCGGGGATTCCAGAACACCGACGCGTCGAGCGAGGCCTCATCCTGGGGCCCTTGCTCGATGTCGACGCCCAATCCCACCATCAGATTGCGGCCAGCCCCGAAATCGAGATGGGGGCTCACGCCGTGGGTCGAGGCGCCGCCGTCGCGCCGAAACAGATACGGCAGCGACACCTCGAAGGCATAGCGCTCGACCGGTTGGGCATCCGTCACCCGGTTGGGGCGGCCGTCGTCGAGATTGCGGTAATCGATCTGCGCCCCCAGGCGCTTTGGCCCAATCATCAATAGTCCCACCGCGACGAACGCGGCTGTCCTGGGCATTCCGATCATGAAGCGTCCTTGCCGAAACGGGTTGGGCTCAGCCCGCGACCCCAATGGCCGGGCTGGCGCAATGGCTGTTGGTCAGCCGGTGCTAGACGAGGACGGTCTGCGGAGGCGGGGTCGGCGGCGCGGACCTGACCGTGGCCGACCAGGCCCGGATGCGGGCGAGGCTCGCGCTGGCCGCCGGGGCCCTCGGACGGCCCGGGGAGTCGGTGACTCCCTGGTCGATCGACACCGCGCAGTGACTGTGTCGCCCGCAATCGGCCGGCGGGCAGTGAGGACAGTCGGCCGCTGGGTCGATATCTTTCCCGGGGTCGGCGTGGTGGTGGGTCGACTCACTGGTCTGGGGCGCTTTGCAGTGCTCGCCATCGGCCCACGCCGGGAGCGCCACGGCCATGGCGGCCAGCGCGGCGAGCAGGACGAGGCGGCGGACCCAGTGAGTCATGGCGGTACGGTAACGAGTCGGGTGTCCCGATGCAAACGCCGCGAAGGCGGCAAAGGTTCTCGAATGCGGCTTTCTCGAACGGCGGTTTTCTGGATCGTTGCGGCGGCCTTCGTCGCATTCCTGGCGTACACCACCCTCAAGCCGCAGGCCGTCACCTGCGAAGTCTGCGTCGATTTTGGCGGCGGCAGCCGTTGCGCCAAGGCGTCGGGTCCCGACCAGGCAGCCGCGGCGGAGACGGCCCAGACCGCCGCATGCGGACCGTTGGCCAGGGGCATGGACGAGACCATCGCCTGCGGCCGGATCCGCCCCACCTCGGTCAACTGCGAGGGCTAGGCGACCGGTGCACCCCTGGGTGGTGGTCCTCTTCGCGGTTCGGGGCATCGCACTCGCGATGGTGCTGGTCGCGGCTGTCGTCGGACTCACCCATTGGGCCGTCCGCCGGCGTTACCTCAACCCCTTCGGGGCCTGGTCCCGTGGCGTACGCCGACTGAGCGACCCCCTGCTCCGCCCGATCGAAAGCCGAATCATGCGTCGGGGCGGCAACCCGCAGGACGGCTCGTTGTGGTTGTTCGGACTCGCGGTCCTCGCCGGACTCGTTCTGGTGGCCCTCACCCAGTGGGCCGCTGGGTTCGTGATGACCTTGTTCGCTCTCCGGCAGGCGTCGCCGTTGCAGGCGGTCGGGATCGTGGTGAGCATGGCCATCGGCCTGGTCATGGCCGCGCTGCTGATTCGGGTCGTCGGGCAGTGGCTAGGCGCCTCGCCGTATTCCCGATTGATGCGCGCCGTGACGACCCTCACCGAGTGGCTGGTCGGTCCCATCCGCCGCCGGATCCCGCCACTCGGCATCATCGACATCAGCCCGGTCCTCGGCTACTTCGCGCTGCTGCTGCTACGGGAGTTGGTCTGGGCGATAACCGGCTGATGGCCATCGTCGCCTCGGCGGCCGGGACCCGTCTCACGGTCCACGTCCAGCCCCGGGCCAGCCGAAGCGAGATCGTCGGTCCTCACGGCGACACCATCAAGCTCAGGATCGCGGCGCCCCCGGTCGACGGCGCGGCCAACGCCGCGGTGGTCGAGCTGATCGCTCGGCGATTGGACCTGCCGCGGAGAGCGGTCCGCATCGTCGGCGGGCTGACCGATCGGCGAAAGACCGTGGAAGTCGAGGGGCTGGCCGCATCGGTAGTTAGGCAGCGGCTCGGAATTGTCTTTGGCACGGAGACTGCATAGCTTCCGGCACAATCGTCGTCGTGGTGATTTGCGCTGATTGCGGCCACGTAAAACAACTCGCTAAAACGCTCGCCCGGGGGCCGTTTTAGCCACCGGGTTTCGTGTTGGAAAGGACGTGGGGGCGTGACGGATCGGGCCAGGCGAATTGCCGAGCTGCGGGCGCTGTTGGCCCGGCGGATCGTCGTCTTCGACGGCGGCTACGGCACCATGATCCAGCGTCACCGGCTGACCGAGGCCGACTACCGGGGCAGCCGATTCGCGTCGTGGCCGAAGGACCTCAAGGGCAACAACGACCTCCTCAACTTGACCCAACCGGACCTGGTGGCCGGGATCCACCGAGCCTACCTCGAAGCCGGCGCCGACATGGTCGAGACCAACACCTTCACCTCGACCTCGATCTCGTTGGCCGACTACGACATGGAGAGTCTCGCCCGGGAATACAACCTCGAAGGGGCTCGGCTGGCCCGCCAGGTAGCCGACGATGTCGCTCAGGCGACCGGCCGGACCCGATTCGTGGCCGGCTCGGTGGGGCCGACCACCCGCTCGGCCTCGCTGTCGCCGGACATCAACGACCCCGGCAAACGGACGATCGATTTCGAGCAGTTGGTCGCATCGTACGCCGAGCAGGTCGACGCGCTGCTCGACGGCGGCGTCGACCTGCTGGTCATGGAGACCTTCTTCGACTCGCTCAATCTCAAGGCCGCGGTGTTCGCCGCCCGGGAGCGTTTCGAGCACCGCGGAGAAGAAGTGCCGCTGTGGCTGTCGGGGACCATCACCGACGCGAGCGGCCGGACCCTCTCGGGACAAACCACCGAGGCATTGTTCAACTCGATCGCCCACGCCGAGCCATTGATCGTTGGACTGAACTGCGCCCTGGGCGCGCCGGCGCTCCGCCAGTACGTCCACGAGCTGGCCCGGGTCGCCCCGACCTACCTGAGCACCCATCCCAACGCGGGGCTGCCGAACGCCTTTGGCGAGTACGACGATACCCCCGAGTTCATGGCGGAAACGCTCGCCGAGTTCGCCCGGAGCGGGTTACTCAACGTGGTGGGTGGGTGCTGCGGGACCACGCCGGATCACATCCGCGCCATCGCGGCCGCCGTCGACGGCCTCGCGCCCCGCCCGATCCCCGAGCCACCCAAACGGCTTCGCCTGGCGGGACTCGAGCCGCTCACCATCGGCCCCGAGACCCTTTTCGTCAACGTCGGCGAACGGACCAACGTCACCGGCTCGCGGCGGTTCGCCAAGCTGATCGCGGAGGACAAGTACGACGACGCTCTCGAAGTCGCCCGCCAGCAAGTCGACAACGGCGCGCAGATCATCGACGTCAACATGGACGAAGGGATGCTCGACTCGGCGGCGGCGATGACCAGGTTCCTCCGACTGGTGGCGAGCGAACCGGGCATCGCCAAGCTGCCGGTGATGATCGATTCCTCGAAATGGACCGTCATCGAAGCGGGGCTCCGGAACGTCTCAGGCAAGGGCGTGGTGAACTCGATCAGCCTGAAGGAGGGCGAAGCCGAGTTCCTCCGTCAGGCAGGGCTGGTGCGCCGGTACGGCGCGGCGGTCATCGTCATGGCCTCCGACGAGCAGGGCCAGGCCGACTCGGCGGAGCGGAAGGTCGCCATCTGCCGGCGGGCCTACCGACTCCTCACCGAGCGGATCGGGTTTCCACCCGAGGACATCATTTTCGACCCGAACATCTTCGCGATTGCCACCGGCATCGAGGAGCACGCCAACTACGCCGTCGAGTTCATCGAGGCGACTCGGCGGATCAAGGCGGAACTCCCCCACGCGTCGGTGAGCGGTGGCGTCAGCAACGTCTCGTTCTCGTTCCGGGGCAACGAGCCGGTCCGCGAAGCCATCCACACCGTCTTTCTCTACCACGCCATCGAGGCCGGCCTGACGATGGGGATCGTCAACGCCGGCGCCCTTCCGGTCTACGACGATATCCCCCGGGACCTCCTCGAACGGGTCGAGGACGTGGTACTGAATCGCCGGCCGGACGCCACCGAACGGCTGCTCGCGGTCGCCGATTCGGTCCGGGGCCAGGCCGCCGCGAAACAGCAGGATCTGTCCTGGCGCCAGAGGCCGGTCCGGGAACGGCTGACCCACGCGCTCGTCGAAGGGATCGACGAGTACATCGATCTGGACACCGAGGAGGCCCGCCGGGAGGCCGCCAAGCCGATCGAGGTCATCGAAGGACCGTTGATGGACGGCATGAACGTCGTGGGCGACCTGTTCGGCGCCGGCAAGATGTTCTTGCCCCAGGTGGTCAAGAGCGCCCGGGTGATGAAGAAGGCGGTTGCTTACTTGATCCCGTTCATCGAGGCGGAGAAGACGGCGGAGCAGCGCGCCAAAGGGCGGGTCCTGCTCGCCACCGTCAAGGGTGATGTCCACGATATCGGCAAGAACATCGTGGGCGTGGTGCTCCAGTGCAACAATTTCGAGGTGATCGACCTCGGTGTCATGGTGCCGATGACCAAGATCCTCGACACCGCGATCGCCCGTGACGTCGACATGATCGGTCTTTCCGGATTGATCACCCCATCGCTCGAGGAGATGACGGTGGTCGCCGCCGAAATGGAACGACGGGGACTCGAGCTGCCGCTCTTGATCGGGGGGGCAACCACCTCGAAGGCACACACCGCGGTCAAGATCGCGCCGCCGTACTCCGGGCCGGTGATCCACGTGACCGACGCATCGAGAGCGGTTGGCGTGGCCGGCAGCCTGGTGAGCGAATCGCTCGGCGACGCCCTGATCGCCCGGACCCGGGCCGAGTACCAGGAGCTTCGCGAGGCCCACGCCGACCGAACCTCGGGCGACCGGCTGATCCCATTGGCCGACGCCCGTGCCAACCGGGGCCGTTTCGACCCCGCGATCGAAGCGCCGGAACCCGGCTTCCTGGGCACCAGAGCGTTCTCCGGATATCCGTTAGGCGAGCTGGTCGATCGGATCGATTGGACCCCCTTCTTCCAGGCTTGGGAGCTGGCCGGCCATTTCCCCGCGATCCTCGACGACCCCGTCGTCGGCAAGGCCGCCACCGAGCTCTACCGCGATGCCCGGGAAATGCTCGACCAGATCGTGGCGGAGCGCCTCCTCGAAGCCCGGGCGGTCGTCGGGTTCTTCCCCGCCGGTGCCCGGGGCGACGACATCGTGCTGTTCGAGGACAAGGCCCGCAGCAACCGCCGGGCAGTGCTCCACACGCTGCGCCAGCAGCACAAGAAGGCCGGCGACAAGCCCAACCTGGCGCTGGCCGACTGGGTCGCTCCGACCGCGAGCGGGGCAGCCGACTACCTCGGCCTGTTCGCCGTGACCGCCGGCATCGGGCTCGAGGCGTTGGTCGCCCAACACGCCGCCGGCCACGACGACTATCGGGCCATCCTCGCCAAGGCCCTCGCGGATCGGCTGGCCGAGGCCTTGGCGGAGCGGATCCACGAGCGGGTCCGCCGGGAGTTCTGGGGTTACGCCGCGGACGAGCGGCTCTCCAACGAGGAGCTGGTTCGCGAGCGGTATCAAGGCATCCGGCCGGCCCCGGGGTACCCAGCCTGTCCGGACCACACCGAAAAAGGCACGCTGTTCGCGCTGCTCGGCGCCGAGGACGCGGCCGGCATGGTGCTGACGGAAAGCTACGCGATGCTCCCGGCCGCCTCGGTGAGCGGGATGTACTTCTGGCGCCCGGAAGCGCACTACTTCGGGGTCGGCAGGCTGGGCCGCGATCAGGTGGTCGACTACGCCGCCCGGAAGGGCTGGACGGTGGCCGAGGCGGAGCGCTGGCTTGCTCCCAACTTGGGTTACCGTCCCTAGCGCCGATTCGCTAGCGCGCCTCGGGGAGCGGATCGCTCGGCCGGGTCGCGGCGCTCCGGAGGTACCACTCGGCCGCGAGCAGATTGGGCACCCAACAGAGCCAGGCGATGATGCGATAGGCCGGTTCGAATCCCTGGAGCGTCGCGGTCAGAACCGGAAGCTCGATCCTGAGGGTCACCGCCGCGAAGATCAGGGCATAGCTCCGGATCATCCAGGCCCGATGCTCGGCGACCCGCTTGGCCCGAATCGACCAGTAGGCCGCCCCCGTCGTGGTGAGCAACCCGATCGCCAGCAACCCGAACCCGAGGTGAGTGACCAGCCCCCCGAACGAGTAGAAGGCCATGAACAACCCGGCGACGCCCGAGAGTAAGCACGCCACGAGGTAGCCGCGCCCGACCCATCGATGGCGCCGCCGATTCCACCCCGGGCCGCGGCGGAACTGCCAGGGACCGATCAACATGGCGATGGCCCCGAAGAACGCGTGGCTGGTGATCGCCCACGGGCGGGCCAGGAAGGCATCGCGGAGGTCGGGCGGGTAGACCTTGGCTCCCAAGGCGGCGGTCGCCAAGGCGTAGAGCGCGACCAACCAACCGAGGGCGACCACGATCCACCAGGCGATGGTCCGTCGATTGGCTCGGATCATGACCCTCTCGTCCAGAGCAGAATCACGCCATGGAAACCCGTCTCGGTGTCCTTCGACCGCGGTCTCCGGCGATCCTGGAGTCGCCCCGTTGAATCGGCGGCCTGCCGACCGGCGGCTCTACGTCCTGAAGTCTGCCGGGTCGAGTGGCGCTGGTCAAACTGCTGGTTATCCGGCTCGCGGCGAACCAAGGCGCCTTCGGGTCGACCAACCGGGCCGTCGGGCAGCCTGCGGCCTTCCGGCGCCGGGGTTCCCCGGACCGTCTTGGCACCCCCGTTGCAGCAGACCGGCTGGAAATGGCCCAGGCGACTCGTTAGTCTTGTGGGCACAATCGATTCGTGGTGATTTGCGCTGATTGCGGCCACGTAAAACAACCTGCTAAAACGCCCGACCCGTGGCTGTTTTAGCCCCGGGTTTTTCGTTAGGAAGGAGGGATCAATGCCCAGCCTCCGTGAGTTGATCG
This sequence comes from Gemmatimonadota bacterium, assembly GCA_016874005.1. Classification (GTDB taxonomy): domain Bacteria; phylum Gemmatimonadota; class Gemmatimonadetes; order Gemmatimonadales; family GWC2-71-9; genus SHZU01. The sequence continues at coordinate 33,433 of VGVQ01000014.1, forward strand.
ACGACGGCCAGGTCCACGTGGTCGACGGCGCCATGGGGACCATGTTGTACGGCAAAGGCATCTTCCTCAATGTCTGCTTCGACGAATCGGCCACCAGACAACCCGACCTGGTCCGCGAGATCCATCGGGCGTATGTCAAAGCCGGGGCCGAGATTCTCGAGACCAACACCTTCGGCGCCAACCCTTTCAAGCTGGCCCAATACGGCCTCGCCGCCGATACCGAGCGGCTCAACGCGGCGGCGGCCAAACTCGCCAAAGCGGCGGCCGGAGACCGGGCGGCCGTGGTCGGGGCCGTCGGTCCGCTGGGCGTCAGGCTGGAGCCGCTTGGCGAGGTCTCCGTCGCCGAGGCGCGCGATGCCTTCGCCCGCCAGGCCGCCGGGTTGCTCGAGGGCGGGGTCGACGGGTTCATCCTGGAGACCTTCGCCGACTTGGCCGAGATCCGAGCGGCCATCGAGGGGGTCCGAAGTGTCAGCGGCCTTCCGATCATCGCCCAGATGACGGTGGGCGAAGACGGGCTGACCGGGTACGGGAGCCGGCCGGAGGTGTTCGGTCCGGCCCTCGAGGCGGCCGGCGCCGACGTGGTCGGGGTCAACTGCTCGGTCGGTCCCCAGGCGATCCTCGAGGTGGTCGAGCGATTGGTGTCGGTGGTGAACGTGCCGATCGCGGCCCAACCCAACGCCGGTCTCCCCCGCGAGGTGGCCGACCGGAAGATCTACATGGCGAGTCCCGAGTACGTCGCCGAGTATGCCCGCCGGATGGTGGAGGCGGGGGCCCGCTTCGTGGGCGGCTGCTGCGGCACGACCCCGGAACACATCAAGGCCATCCGCTCGTTCGTCCGCTCGGTCGTGCCCCGGCATCCGACCGCCGTGGTCCGGGTGGAAGCGGAGGCGGCCGGGGCCGCGCCGGTCCCGTTGGGTCAGCGATCGCGCTACGGCGGCAAGCTGGCCCGCGGGGAGTTCATCACCGCGGTCGAGATCGTCCCCCCTCGGGGGACCGACCCTGGACCAATGTTTGAGCAATGCCGCGCGCTCAAGGCCGCCGGCGTCGACGCGGTGAACGTTCCCGACGGCCCCCGCGCCCAGAGCCGGATGGGGGCGCTGCTGTCAGGCCTGATGATCGAACGGGAAGTCGGCCTGGAAACCGTCGTCCACTACGCCTGTCGCGACCGGAACCTGCTCGGAATGCTGTCCGACCTGCTCGGCGCCGCCGCCGCGGGGCTACGCAATCTGCTGCTGGTCACCGGGGATCCGCCCAAGATGGGCCCCTACCCCGATGCCACCGCGGTGTTCGACATCGATGCGATCGGCCTGACCAATCTCGTGGCGCAGCTCAACCGCGGCCTCGATCCGGGCAAGAACGTCATCGGGAAACCGACCAGCTTCGTCATCGGCGTCGGCGTCAATCCAGCGGCCCCGGATCCCGACCGCGAGCTGCGTCGTTTCGCCTGGAAGGCGGAGGCGGGGGCCGAGTTCGCCATTACCCAGCCGGTATTCGACATCGACCAGCTCGATCGTTTCCTCCGCCGGGTCGAGTCGTTCCGGATCCCGATCGTGGCCGGGATCTGGCCCCTGGTCTCGCTCCGGAACGCCGAATTCCTCGCCAACGAGGTGCCTGGCGTGACGGTACCCGCGAGCACGGTGGACCGGATGCGGCGGGCCAGCGACGCCGGCAAGGAAGCCGCCTTGGCGGAGGGGGTGGCGATCGGGCGGGAGATGCTCGCGGCGGTACGGGAACGGGTCCAAGGGGCCCAGGTCTCGGCACCGCTGGGCCGGGTGCCGGTGGCGCTCGACGTGTTGGCCGCCGGGCGCGCCTAACGATGACGCTCCCCGTTCAGCCGGGCGAGGCGGACGCCCGGATTCCATTCGTGCTCAAGCTCGCCTCGGCGCTCCACTCCTCCGGTCACGCCAGCCATCGACTCGAAGAAGCGCTCGAGGCGACCAGCGACCACCTGGGTCTCACCGGTCAGTACTTCGCCACCCCGACGTCGATCTTCGCGTCCTTCGGGACCGCCTTGATGCAGCGAACCTTCATGATCCGAACCGAGCCGATGCCGCCGGATCTGGGCCGCCTGGTTCGCGTCACCGAGATCGCCCGGTCGGTGTTGCTCGGAGCCCAGTCGCCGGAGGAGGGCACCCGCCAGCTGGTTCGGCTGGAGCAGGCGCCGAGCCGACCCGGACTCTGGACCGTCCTGGCCTTCAGCCTCGCGTCCGGTGCCGCGGCGCGATTCCTGGGCGGCGGGGCGCGGGAGGTCATCGTCGCCGCGGTGATCGGCCTCGCGGTGGGCCTCCTGGCGGTCATCGCGGCTCGCCTTGCCAACCTCGGCCGAGTGTTCGAGCTCGCGGCCGCCACTCTGTCCTCGTTCGGGGTGGCGGCGATTGCCGCCGCGGTCGGAGGGGTGTCGGTGCCGATCGCGACCTTGGCGGGTTTGATCGTGCTGGTCCCCGGACTCACCCTCACCACCGCGATCGCCGAACTGGCCACCCGGCAGTTGACCGCGGGTACCACCCGAATGGCCGGCGCGTTCATGACGTTCATTGGGATCGGTTTCGGCGTCGCCCTCGGGAGTCGGCTCGCGACCGCGGTGCTCGGCCCGGTGACGTCGGTCGCTCCGGTGGCCCTGGCTCCGGGCACCATCTGGCTCGCGCTGGTGGTCAGCGCCGCGGCGTTTACCCTGTTGCTCAAGGCCGATCGCCGGGACGCGCCGTGGATCCTCGGCGCCGGGACCTTGGCGTTCGTCGCCACCCGGGCCGGTAGCGCGCTGCTCGGTCCCGAGCTGGGCGTCTTCGTCGGCGCCTTGGCGCTGGGGCTCGGCAGTAACCTGTTCAATAGGCTGACCAACCGGCCCTCCGCCGTCACCCTGGTACCCGGCCTGCTCACCCTGGTTCCGGGCAGCGTGGGGTTTCGGAGCGTCTCGGCCTTGATGGAGAGCCAGGTCGTGGCCGGGGTCGATGCGGCGTTCAGCATGGTCCTGACCGCGGTCTCGCTGGTGGCGGGCCTCCTGGCGGCCGCCGCGGTCTATCCGGAACGGCCCCTGACGGCCTCGGACCCTTGACCCCTCACCGGCCCGGTGACACAATCCGGACCGGCGAGGTATCGATGGGCATGACACCAAGCGTTCGCTCCCTGCTTCCAGCCGCGGTGGCCCTTCTCGGGTGCTCCGGCGTGCTCGGGCCGGTGCCCGATGGCAAGCAGCTAGCCATCATCGGTCCGGGGCCGACCCCCAACGATTTTCCCGGCATTCCCGACACCGTCAACGCCGGTCCGACCACGATCCGGTACAACACCTACGGCAGCTCGAGTTGTAACCGACCGGCCGGTGAAGGGATCGAGACCGAGAGCACCGTCCGAGTGACCTTCACCGCGTACGACGAGGAGGTGCCGTCGGGCGCCGTTTGCACCGCGGATTTCGTCACCTTCAATCGGACGGTCACCGTGACCCTGTCGCCAGGCCAGGTTCGGCTGGTGCTTCGAGGTCTTCAGTTCGGCGGGGGTCGGACCCCGGCCGAGATCGCCAGGACCGTCATCGTTCGGTGAAATGCGGCGGCGGGCGGGGCCAGAGTCGACACCCGCCCGCGCCACCGCCCTAACGTCGCCGCTCAGTAGCCGTGCTCGGTCACGTCGGCGCCCCGGCCGGCCAGCCGGGCCGCGGTCTCCACCAGCCTGATGAACTCGGACCGATATCCCTCGTCGTCCGGCCCGCGGGCGGCCCGGGCTTGGGCCAGGACCGACCCGTACGACGCCTTCCCCTTGAATTCGGAGTTCCGCAGCAACATCCCGAACTCGGCCACCGCCGCCGCGAAGCGGAAATCGGCGCTCGCGCTCCGAGTCTCGCGATCGACCACGCGTTGGAGCAACCGGCTGGTCTCGCCGGCGGGTTCCTTGTAACGGAGTTTGACGGTGAACCAGTCCGCCGAGGCGGATCCGACCCGTGGCCGGCGCTGGTACTTGAGCGGATCGACCGCGCCATCCTCGCCCGGTTCGCCGTCGGCGGGGACGATCTCGTACAGCGCGGTCACCGAATGCCCGGCGCCCATCTCGCCGGCGTCTTTGGTATCGTCGTTGAAGTCGCGATCGTCGAGGAGCCGGTTCTCGTAGCCCACCAGTCGGTACGATTTGACCCGCGCCGGATTGAACTCGACCTGGATCTTGACGTCCTTTGCCACCGTCAACAGGGTGGCGCCGAGTTCCTGGACGAAGACCTTCTTGGCCTCGAGGAGGTCGTCGATGTAGGCGTAATGACCGTTCCCCTTGTTGGCGAGCTGCTCCATCTTGCTGTCCTTCAGGTTACCGGTTCCGAATCCCAGCACCGTCAGGAACACCCCATCCCGCCGCCTCTCCTCGATCAGTCGTACCAGCTCGCCTTCGCTGGAGACACCCACGTTGAAATCGCCGTCCGACGCCAGGATGACCCGATTGTTGCCACCCCGCTGGAAGTTGTCTCGGGCAACTTGGTACGCCAGCTGAATCCCGGCGCCACCGGCGGTCGACCCACCGGCTTCGAGGCCATCGATCGCGGCGAGGATCCGATGTTTGTCGCCGCCGGAGGTCGATGGCAACACCAGCCCGGCCGCCCCGGCATAGACCACGATCGCCACCCGATCCTGCTCCCTCAGTTCGTTGACGAGAAGCCGGAAGGCGGACTTGACCAACGGCAGCTTGTCGGGGCTTTGCATCGAGCCGCTCACGTCGAGAAGAAAGACGAGGTTGGTGGGTGGGAGATCCGCCATCTCGACCCGATCGGATTGGAGGCCGATCAGGGCCAGCTTGTGGCCCGGCCGCCACGGGGCGCCGGCCACCTCGGTGGTGATCGAAAAGGGCTCTTCGCGGCGCGGTGCCGGATAGTCGTAGCGGAAGTAGTTGATCATCTCCTCGACCCGGACCGCGTCGGGCGGCGGGAGCCGGCCGTCTTTCAGGAACCGACGGATGTTGCCGTAGCTGCCCGCGTCGACGTCGATCGAAAACGTCGACAGCGGCTGCCGGGTCGACGACTGCCATCCGTTGTCGCCGAAGTGACGGTACTCCTCGGTGTTGAACTGCTGCCCGATCGTCCGGCCCGGGCCCGGGTAGCCCAGCGGCGCGGCGCCGAGCTTGGCCTGCGAAGGGTGGTCCCGGCGGGCGTCCCGCTCCGCCCGACGGCTCTCGGCCGGCCCCGCCAGCTCATCGAGCGCGATCGGAGAGGGCCGTAGCACGAAATCCACCCGCCTGACCTGTGCTTCGACGAGCTGGACGGTCTGACTGCTCGGTTGGTACCCGACCGCCATCGCCCTGATGGTGACCGATCCGACGGGAAGGCCGGACAGTCGATACTCGCCGTTCGCATTGGTTAGCGCCTGGCCACTCGATCCGCCCACGACCCTGGCGCCTTGCACCGCCTTGCCGGTGGGGTCGAGTACCCGACCCTCGACGGTCGCGGTCCTAGTGACCCGATTTGCGGGGCTCGCCCCGAACATGAAGCCCGTTATGAGGCCGAAGGACCAGATCGCGCGCATGTCGTATCTCCAGATGTTGGTCCCCGGAGATGTCCGAACCCGATGTGGTTGCACAGCCGGTCCCGCTGCGGTTTTCGCGGCTCGGATTTATCTTTGGTGACGTGGCGCTACCTTCTTGCCCTCAATGGAGTTATGTGCCGTGTCCGAGACCCTAACGATCGTCCCCGCCCTCACCGTCTTGTCCGAGGAAGAACAGCTCTTCCGCCAGACCGTCCGCGACTTCGCCCTGGCCGAGATAGCCCCCCACGTCATGGAAATGGACGAGGCCGCCAAGTTCCGCCCCGACCTGGTCGCCAAGTTCTTCGAGTTGGGGCTGATGGGGATCGAGGTTCCGGATCAATGGGGCGGGGCCGGCGGCACCATTTTCCTGGCCACCCTGGCCATCGAGGAACTGGCCCGCATCGACGCCTCCGCCGCGATCTACGTGGACGTCCACAACACTCTCTTCAACAATGCCCTCTTGCGGTGGGGATCCACCGAGCAGAAGCAACGCTACTTCCCGCGCCTGACGACCAGCCTCCTCGGCGCCTACGCGCTGTCCGAGCCGGCCAGCGGCAGCGACGCCTTCGCGCTGCAATGCAAGGCCGAATCCAAGGGCGACCACTGGGAGCTGACCGGGCGCAAATTCTGGATCACCAACGGGGGCGAGGCCGGGATCTTCATCGTCTTCGCCAACACCGACTTCTCCAAGGGCTACAAGGGCATCACCGCCTTCCTGGTCGAACGCGACTTTCCCGGGTTTTCCGTCGGCAAGAAGGAAAACAAGCTCGGGATCCGGGCCTCGAGCACCTGCGAGCTGATTCTCGAGGGGTGTCGGGTACCGGCCGGCAACGTGTTGGGTCCGGTGGGCATCGGATACAAGGTGGCGATCGAGACGCTCAACGAGGGCCGGATCGGCATCGGCGCCCAGATGTTGGGAATCGGCCAGGGTGCCCTCGATGCGGCCGTTCAGTACGTGAAGGAACGGAAACAGTTCGGCAAGGCCATCGGGGATTTCCAGGGTGTCCAATTCCAGCTGGCCCAGATGAAGGTCGAATTGGAAGCCGCCCGATTGATGGTGTACAACGCGGCTCGCCTCAAGGACCAGGGGCAGCCATTCGTGGAAGAGGCGGCGATGGCGAAGCTCTTCAGCTCGCAGGTCGTCACCCGGCTCACCGGCCAGGCGCTGGAGCTCTTTGGCGGATATGGCTACTCGAAGGAGTACCCGGCCGAGAAGTACTACCGGGACGCCAAGATTGGCACGATTTATGAGGGTACCAGCAATATGCAGTTGCAGACGATCGCGAAAGCCATGTTGCGGTAGTGACGACAGATAGCATCGGCGGTACGGCTGCCCAGCCCGCCGAGGCGGGGCAACCGATGAGAACGACGATCTCGCGAAACGGGCTGATCCAGTTCGCCTTGCTGTTGGCAATGGCGACGCCCGCCGTTGCGAGTGCCCGCGATTCGACGCTTCAAGCCCGCCTCGATGCCTGGTTCGGGCGGACCGCCCGCCGAGCCCCCGGGACTTGGGGTATCGCGGTCGGCGACCCCCAGGGACGGCTGGTTTGGGGTCTGGATCCGACCCGGCCGCTGATTCCCGCCTCCACCGTGAAGCTGCTGACCACCGGGTTCGCCCGCAGCGTGTTAGGCAGCGACGCCCGGAAGTCGACTCGGGTGTTGGGCCACGGCCAGCTCGATCCGAATACCGGGACGTGGATTGGTTCCTGGTCGCTGGAGCTCAACGGCGATCCCAGTCTGGAACACCGCGGCAGCGAAACCACCGGCCTCGACGAACTGGCCACCCAACTCGCGGCCCGAGGCGTCAAACGGCTCCTCGGCCCGCTCACGGTCACCAGCGGGAGCGGTAACCCGGAGGCGAGTTTTCCGAGCACTTGGTCGGTCCGCCACCGGGGCCGCCCGTTCGCGCCGCTGGTCGGCAATCTCACCATCCACGACAATTTGGTCGGCGTCACGGTCGCGCCGGGCGGGAAGGTCGGTCGCCCGGTGGTGATCACCGGCACCGCGCCCCACGGAGCCGAGCGGCTGTTCACCGTGAAGGCCCGCACCGTCGATGGCCGGCGCTCCCGGCTCAGTATTCAGGCCCAGCCGGACGGCACCTATCTGGTTGGAGGCACGCTCGGGGTGCGTTCCCGGGCTCGGACGATCACCCGGGCCGCCTCGGACGTCCACGCGCTGCTCCAGGCGATCTGGAGCTCGGCCCTCGCCGACGCCGGAATCGAGTGGGCCCCCTCGGGCGGTATCGGAAGCGGCGAGGGTATCGCCGCGGTGCTCGCCGAGGTGCAGTCTCCGGTGTTCGACTCGATCGCGAGCGAGGTGAACCGCCGGAGCCTCAATCTTGGCGCCGAGCTGCTGCTCCAATGGGCCGCGGGGAGCGATCCGGTTCCGGCCGAGCGGCTCACGGCGCACGTCCAGCAGATCACCGGCGACTATGCCGGCGTCAAGCTGGTGGACGGGAGCGGCCTCTCGGACCTGAACCGGGTTTCGGCGTGGACGTTCGTCTCGTACCTGGCGCGGTTCCCCCTCGCCCCCGGGGGCCGGAATTTCCCGATGTTGCTGCCGGCCAATGGCTCCGGGACCCTCTGGACTCTCGCCAGCGGCCTGCCGGAACGGGGCGTGATCCGGGCCAAGACGGGCACCCTCGGGAACGTGGCCAGCCTGGTGGGTTACCTTGGCCGGCCGGAGGGCATCCTCCTGGTGTCGGTGATTTACAACGGGGCGCGGGTCCACACCGCCCGCAAGGCCCAGTGGGAGCTGTTCCGGATTCTCGGAGCCGACGGGGTGGTCATCCCGGCCGACTCGCTCGACACCGAGGCATTCGGTTCCGAGCCGCCGCCGGGCGACTCGGCTCGTTAGGCTCCTTTCGGCGGGTCCTTCGGCAGTTCGTCTTCCCACAACGCCACGATATTGCCGTCGGGGTCGGCCACCATCGCCATGATCCCCCAGGCCATCTGAGTCGGCTCCGAAACGAAGCGAACCCCTTTGGCATGGAGGTCGCCGGCCAGGTGCAACAGGCCGGAGACGTAGAAGGTGATTCCGGTATGCCGGCCGACCAGCGGTTTGGCGTCGGCATGTACCGCGGGATGGACACCGATGTGAGGCGGTTCTTCGAACAGCTCGGCCCCGAACGATCCCTGCTTGCTGACCGGAATGCCGAGGGTGTCTCGATAGAAGGTGATGGCCCGTTCGATATCGGTGACGAAAATCGCCACCGAGTGCATCCGTTCGATCATCGGTCTTGGCTCGCGAAAGCGTGGTGGTAGTTGCGGCGCATCCCGACCAGGCCGGGGCGCGCGAGCGGGGTGTCACCGAACCGGGCGGCGAACTCCTCCTCCGCCATCGAGTCGAAGAAGGTCGGGTCGGCGGGGTCGAGATCGCCCCGGTCGGCGTAGGCCGGGTTGGCGGTCGGGACCGCGAAGCGGTGGTTCCAGGGACAGACGTCGTTGCAGATGTCGCAGCCGAACGCCCAGCCCTCGAACCGTCGGGCCAGGTCGGCCGGCGGCTCGCCCTTGTGCTCGATCGTCAGATACGAGATGCACCGGGTCGCATCCAGCACGCCGGGTTCGGGAAAGGCGCCGGTGGGACAGGCGTCGAGACAACGGGAGCAGGTGCCGCAGTGATCGGACCGGAAGGGCTGGTCGAGCGGGAGCGCCAGGTCACAGAGGACGGCGCCGATGAAGAAGTACGAGCCCACGCCAGGGCGGATCAGCATCGTGTTCTTCCCGATCCACCCGAGCCCGGCCCGGCGGGCAAGCTCGCGCTCGGGCACCGGCCCGGCGTCGACGAACGATCGGGCGACCGTCGCGCCTACCTCGCGCGCGACGTCCGACAGTCGGTCCAGCCGCCGCCGGCAGTCATGGTGATAATCCTCGCCGCGAGCATACTTCGCGATCTTGACGGTCTTGCCCCCCTGGGGCTCGGGGCCGCCGGGAGGATCGGCCGGTGGCGGCAGATAGTTGTCGAGCACGACGATCGCCGTGGTGGCCCCGGGCACGATCAGGGCGGGCTGCTTGCGTTTCGCGGCCTGCCGGTGGAGGTACCGCATGGTCCCGGCGTAGCCCCGGGCGAGCCACCGGTCGAAGGCATCTCCTCGCTCGCTCGGCCCGAGATCGGCGAATCCGCAGGCCAAGAAGCCGAGCGACTCGGCGGCGGCGCGGATCCTAACGTCCGGCCGCACGCCACACGCCGGTAATGAGCCGAGCTCCCCGCTGGAATGTGAGATAAGACCAGGCCCACTCGAACATCACCACGACCCGGTTTCGGAAGCCGATCAGGAAGAAGATGTGGACGAAGACCCACAGCAGCCACGCCGTGAAGCCTGCCGTTTCGAACCGGCCGATGTCGGCGACCCCGCGGCCGCGCCCGATGACCGCGAGCTGTCCCTTGTCTCGGTAGCGGAACGGGCGGCGGGGTTTGCCGGCCAGGTCCGCTTCGATCGCGGCGGCGGCGTATTGCCCCATCTGGATCGCCACCGGGCAGATCCCCGGTAGGGTCCCGCCCGGCTGGTGCTCGAACGCAGCCGCGTCGCCGATCACGAAGACGTTAGGCCGACCGGGCACCGAGCAGTCCGGCCCGACCAGGACCCGGCCCTGGCGGTCCTGGGGGGCGCCGAGCGACTCGAGGAGCGGGCTGGCCGCGTTGCCCGCGGCCCAGATCACGGTCGCCGCCGGGATTCGCCAGTCGGCGGCATGGACGTACCCCGGTTCCACCCCGGTCACCATGGTCTCGGTTCGGACGTCGACGCCGAGGTGCCGGAGAGCCTCCTTGGCCCGGTCGCTCAGCACGGCCGGATACGACGGCAACAAACGCGGACCCCCCTCCAGGAGGAGAACCGAGGCATCCCGCGAGTCGATTCTGCGGAAGTCGCGCCGGAGCGCGTAGCGACGGATCTCCGCGAGTGCGCCCGCCAACTCGACCCCAGTGGGCCCGCCCCCGATGACCACGAAGGTGAGTAATCGCCGCCGAGCGACCGGATCGACCTCTCGTTCGGCCAGCTCGAACGCGGTCAGCACTCGGCGGCGGATCTCGAGAGCGTCCTCGAGGCTCTTGAGCCCGGGCGCCAACTCCTCCCATTCCGGCTTTCCGAAGTAGCAATGACGGGCGCCGGGGGCCAGCACCAGGTAGTCGTAGTCCACGGCCGAGCCGTCGGCCAAGCGGACCCGATTGGCATCGAGGTCGGTCCCGATCACCTCGGCCAGCAGAACCTCGACATTCCGAGCCTGGTTGAGGATCGACCGGATCGGGGAGGCGATACTGCCGGGCGCCAAGGCCGCCGTCGCGATCTGGTAGAGCAGCGGTTGGAAGAGGTGATGATTGTTCCGGTCGATCACGGTGACGGCCACCGACCGATTCGCGAGGGACTTGGCGAGGTAGAGTCCGGCGAACCCGCCCCCGACCACCACGACGCGTTTGGTCACACGTGCATCGTCTCCCGGCGCCACCGGGCGAATCGAATGACGTCCTGGACCGGCGGTACCGCATGCTCGTCGCCGTAAGCGGTGTACATCCGCCAGCGAAGGTAGGCCGGGTCCGGCACCGGTAGAAAGGGCGGTTGCCGCCACCAGTTCCGGCGACGAAACGCCCAGGCGGCCCGGAGCAGATCGACCGCGACGCGGGGATTGACCGCGGCCCGTATCGCCAAGCTCGCGATTAGTCCACCCCAACCACTCGAACTGGACGGGGGCGATTCGACGGAAGGGGCCATGGCAGCAATATAGACGCCTGGCCCCGACGGTCGGGTGTATATTCCCGCCGTTTCACGTCGCCCGGAGCCTCGTTCGTGAGCGAAAAACGGTTGGAACACAGTGCCGCCCCGGCCGGTCCGACCGCCGACGAGCTCCTGCTCTCCCGGCCGGTCGGCCTCGATCGGCCGGATGCATTTCGGAAAACCGATCCCTGGCGAGTGCTCCGAATCCTCGGAGAATTCGTCGAGGGCTTCGAGCGGCTGGGTGACATTCAAAACGCGGTGACCATCATTGGCTCGGCCCGAATCGGCGCGACCGATCCGTTTTACCAAGCCACCGTCGACACCGCCCGGCTCCTGGCCGAGGCAGGCTATCCGATCATCACCGGGGGCGGCCCGGGCATCATGGAAGCCGGCAACAAAGGGGCGGTGCTCGGTGAGGGACTGTCGATCGGGGTCAACATCGAGTTACCCCACGAGCAGGACACCAATCCCTACGTCCGCCGAAAGATGTTCTTCCGGTTCTTCTTCGTCCGCAAGACGATGCTGGCCAAGTACTCCCGAGCCCTGATCGCGTTTCCAGGAGGCTACGGGACCTTGGACGAGCTGTTCGAGTTCCTCACCCTGATCCAGACCGGCAAGATGGAACCGGTGCCGGTGGTGCTGTACGGCTCGCGCTACTGGGGCCCGATGGTGGATTGGCTCCGCGACACGATGGCCGCCGAAGGGAAGATCAGCCCGAGCGACCTCGAGATGTTCCGGGTGGTGGACCGACCCGACGAGGCGCTACGCTACATCACCGACCACCAGACGACCAGCCGATGAAACCGACCCGAGGTCGAGGCCACCTTCGGGGGCCCCGGATCAATCCCACGGCGATCACCGGCAAGGAATCCGTCGCCGAGTTGATCGACAACGCCTTCCTGGCGTACAATGCCGGGCGGCTCCGGGAGGCCTGTCACCTCTTCTGCGACCGGATGCTCGCGCCGAACGTCACCGTGGGGATGAGCCTGACCGGAGCGATGACCCCGGCCGGGCTCGGGATGAGCACCATCATTCCGCTCCTCGAGGCCGGCTTCGTCGACTGGATGATCTCGACCGGGGCCAATCTCTATCACGACGCCCATTTCGCCCTCGGTCTATCGCTCCATCAAGGAACACCCTTCGCCGACGACGTGGTGCTCCGCAACGATGGGGTGGTCCGGATCTACGACATCTTCTTCGACTACAAGGTGCTGCTCTCCACCGACGCCTTCGTTCGCGAGGTGTCCGCTCGAGAGGAGTTCCAGCGCTCGATGAGCAGCGCCGAATATCACTATCTCCTCGGCGGCTACCTCCACCAGCGCGAGAAAGCCCTCGGGCTCAGCAAGCGGTCGCTCCTCGGCGTGGCCCACCAGCTCGGGGTGCCGATCTACACCAGCTCCCCCGGCGACAGCTCGATCGGGATGAACGTGGCGGAGCAGGCCCTGGCCGGCAGCCGGCTCCGGTTCGACGTGAGCGCCGACGTGAACGAGACCGCGGCGATCGTCTTGGAGGCGAAACGATCGGGCGGCAAGAGCGCGGCCCTGATCGCCGGCGGCGGGAGCCCCAAGAACTTCCTGCTCCAAACCGAACCCCAGATCCAGGAAGTGCTCGGGATCGACGAACGAGGGCACGACTACTTCCTCCAGCTCACCGACGCCCGCCCGGATACCGGCGGGCTCTCCGGCGCGACGCCGGGCGAAGCGGTGAGCTGGGGCAAGGTGGACCCCGACATGTTGCCGGGCACGGTGGTCTGCTACCTGGACAACACCGTGTCACTCCCGCTGATCACGGCGTTCGCCAAGGAACGAGTCGGGAAGCGGCGATTGAAGCGGCTCTACCATCGGCGGGAGGCGATGATGGCGCGGCTGATGCGCGAGTATCGCTCGGCCCTGGCGTTCCGGAACAAGCGAGCCGAGGCGGCCAAGAAGAGCCGGCGTTAGGCAGGCCCGGCGAGCCACCAGGCGGCCAGCCCGACCGCGATCGCGGCGGCCAGCACCGCGAGCAGTCCCACCCGGAAGCGGAACATCAGGACGGCCGCTCCGATCGCCACCGCGGCCCGAAACCCGTCCACCGATCGCAACTCCGGCACCAGCACCGAGACCGGGCCCACGACCAGGTCGTCCGACCGGTCCGTTTGCCCGATCGCGGTACGGCCGCGCGGCCGGAAAGACCCACTGCCAGGGCCAACTTCGGCCCGCGTTGGGGTACTCCCGATCCAGGCCATCCGGCAACGCCACCCAGCCACCCCCCGCCGCGAGGTCGCGCTGGTGTCGAATCTGTGCGCCCGCCAGGTGCTCCCTCAGGGGGTCCCGCAAGCTCGCCGCCAACACGGTGATGCGGTCTTTGCCGCCCTTGCCACGGCGCAGCCGGATCTCGCCGCGTTCGAGGTCCAGATCCTTCACCCGAAGGGTCAGGCATTCGAGGAGCCGGAGCCCGCTGCCATTGAGGGCCATCCCGATTAGCCGGTACGTGCCCGTCAACTCGCCCAGGACGCGACCGACCTCCCCCGGCGTCAGGACCACCGGGATCCGGAGCGGTGGCTTGGGCCGAGGAAACGGCTTACCCAGGCCGAGCGGCTTTCGAACGATGTCGCGGTAGAGGAGTTGGAGCGCCGCCAATGCCTGGTTTAGCGTCGAGGCCGAAGCCCGGCGCTCGGTCGCGAGGTACCCGAGAAAGGCTGCGACCTCCGGATCGCCGAGATGCTCGGGGTGGCGGAGCCGGTGGAACCGGACGAAGCGCCGGACCCAGGCGAGATAGGCCTCTTCAGTCCGAGGACTGTAGTGTCGGATGCGCAGATTCGACTGCAGGGCTCGCAAGAGTTCGGATTTAGGCTGCGTGGGCATCTCGGAACCTGGTGGCAAGGGGCTCCTACCATACCCCAGCTACCCACGAGAGCGACAACCAAATCGCCGCAACCCGCAACCAAGAAAACGGCATGCCAGGCCGCCAACGAGGTCGCCCGGAACAACACCGCGTCCCCTTTCCGAGAAAGTCCCCTGTTGGTTTCCGAGGAAGTCCCTTGCTGGCCCGGATGCACCGGTCCCGCTTCATCAACAGGCTCGCCCCTACCCCGGCGAGCGGCGACGAGCTATCCTCTTAGTCGTTACCCTGTCGACACTTACCAGTCTCCTCCTCCCGTTCGGAGCCCCTGGCCGATGAGCCACGCGACGGTCCCCCTCACCCGACGTCGATACGGCGAGACGATGCGCCAGGACGCCTGGTGGGTCGAACCCCTGATCGTTTTCGTCATCCTGACCTCATTCCTGGTGTATGCCACCTGGGCCGCGTTCCAAAACGCTCACTACACCGCGGGTCCTTATCTCTCGCCGTTCTACAGCCCCGAGATCTTCGGCGACTCGCCGCACGCCTGGTTCGGGCCGAAGCCCGGTTGGTGGCCGGCCTGGCTGCCTTTCTCGCCGGCACTGATCATTCTGCCGTTCCCCGCGCTGTTTCGCTTCACTTGCTACTACTACCGGGGTTCCTACTACAAGGCCTTCTGGGCCGATCCGCCGGGCTGCTCCGTGGGGGAACCGCGGAAGACCTACCTGGGCGAGCGGTATTTTCCGCTGATCCTCCAGAACGTTCACCGATACTTCATGGTGACGGCGGTGCTGTTCCTCGGGTTCTTGACGTACGACGTCTACCTCGCGACCCAATTCACCGATGCCGCGACCGGGGCAACCTCGTTCGGGATCGGGCTCGGCACCTTGGTGCTCGCCGCCAACGTGGTCTGTCTCGGTGGCTATACCCTGGGTTGCCACTCGATGCGCCACATCCTCGGCGGCTGGCGGGATCAATTCTCCAAGAACCCGGCTTTCCGGGTGCCCTACAACTGTTCCAGTTGTTTGAACCGGTCCCACCACCGGTGGGCCTGGGTGAGTCTCTTCATGGTGGCGTTTGCCGATATCTACGTGCGGCTGTGCTCGATGGGCATTTGGACCGACCTGAGGTTGTTCTAGATGGCCAGCTATCAGAGCTACGACCACGATGTCTTGGTGATTGGCGCCGGCGGCGCCGGCCTGCGGGCCGCGATCGAAGCGGCGGCGAGCGGGGTCTCGGTCGGCCTGGTCTGCAAGTCGCTCCTCGGCAAGGCCCACACGGTCATGGCCGAGGGAGGCATGGCCGCCGCGATGGGCAACGTCGATGACCGGGACAACTGGAAGGTCCACTTCACCGACACCCTTCGCGGCGGCCAATACCTGAACAACTGGCGGATGGCCGAGCTGCACGCCAAGGAGGCACCCGCCCGGGCCCGGGAGCTCGAGGCCTGGGGCGCGATGTTCGATCGGACCAAGGACGGCCGGATTCTCCAACGGAACTTCGGGGGCCACCGATATCCCCGACTGGCCCACGTCGGCGACCGGACCGGGCTCGAGATGATTCGGACCCTCCAGGACCACGGGATCCATCAGGGCATCGACGTCCACATGGAGGTCACCATCTACCGACTGTTCCTCTCCGGGGGACGGGTCGCTGGTGCGTTAGGCTACGATCGCCAGAGGGGCGAGTTCCGGCTCTTTCGGGCCAAGGCCATCGTCCTGGCCACCGGCGGTATCGGGCGGGCGTTTCAGATCACCAGCAACAGCTGGGAGTATTCGGGCGACGGCCACGCCCTGGCGTGGGAGGTCGGCGCCCAGCTGCAGGACATGGAGTTCATCCAGTTCCATCCGACCGGGATGGTCTGGCCGCCCAGCGTCAAGGGCATCCTGGTCACCGAGGGGGTTCGGGGCGAGGGTGGGGTGCTGCTCAACAGCAAGGGCGAGCGCTTCATGTTCAACGACATTCCCGACAACTACAAGAACCAGACCGCCGATACGCCGGAAGAGGGCTGGCGCTACACCCAGGGCGACAAGAACGCCCGCCGCCCGCCGGAGCTGCTCACCCGGGACCACGTGGCCCGCTGCATCATGCGGGAGGTCAAGGCGGGACGGGGCAGCCCCCACGGCGGGGTGTACCTCGACATCGCCTGGATCAAGGAAAAACTGCCTAACGCGGCCGAACACATCAGGAAGAAGTTGCCGAGCATGTACCACCAGTTCAAGCAGCTGGCGGACATCGACATCACCACCACGCCGATGGAGATCGGACCCACCACCCACTACGTGATGGGCGGCGTTCGAGTCGACGGCGATTCTCAGATGACCAAGGTGCCGGGCCTCTTCGCGGCCGGCGAGGTGGCCTGCGGACTCCACGGCGCCAACCGGCTCGGCGGAAACTCGCTGTCGGACCTCCTGGTCTTCGGGAAGCGGGCCGGCGAATACGCCGCGAAGTTCGCCCAGGACAACGCCAGTGGCGCCGTCGACGGGGGCGAGGTCGACGAAGCGATTGCCCACGCGCTGGCACCATTGAGCCGAAAAACCGGGGAAAACCCCTATCGAGTGCAGCAGGATCTCCAAGCCGTGATGCAGGAACTGGTGGGGATCGTCCGCCGGGAGGAAGAGATGGTGAAGGCCCACTCCAGTCTCGAGAAACTCAAGCAGCGGGCCGAGAAGGTGGCCGTCTCGGGAGGGCGCGACTACAACCCCGGCTGGCACACCGCCCTCGATCTCAAGAACCTGATGATCGTCTCGGAGGCCGCGATCGTCAGCGCGATCGCCCGGAAAGAGAGTCGGGGCGGCCATTTCCGCGATGACCACCCGGAGAAGAAGTCGGAATTCGGAACCTTCAACCACGTACTGGTGAGGACCACCGGCGGCGGAATGGGCCTGGCGAAGGCCAGCTACCCCGAGATGCCGGCGGAACTCAAGCAGTTGATCGAGGAATACAAGTAATGGCCAAGGCGACCTTCTCGGTCTGGCGCGGCGACAACGGCGCCGGTGCCTTCAGGGAGTACTCCACCGAGGTATCGGAGGGCATGGTGGTCCTCGACGCCGTGCACCAGATCCAGGCGGAAGCCGCTCCGGACCTCGCCTGCCGGTGGAACTGCAAGGCGGGCAAATGCGGTTCCTGCTCGGCGGAGATCGACGGCCAGCCCAGATTGATGTGCATGACTCGGCTCAACCAGCTCGACCTCACCAAGCCGGTCACCGTCGAGCCGTTGCGGGCCTTCCCCCATCTCAGAGACCTGGTCACCGACGTGAGCTGGAACTACCAGGTCAAGAAGGGCATCAAGAAGTTCGCCCCGAGGAAGCCGGACGCCGAGGACGGCACCTGGCGGATGCAGCAGGAGGACGTCGACCGGGTTCAGGAGTTCCGGAAGTGCATCGAGTGTTACCTGTGCCAGGACGTCTGCCACGTCCTCCGGGACCACCATCTCCACGACCAGTTCATCGGGCCGCGGTTCTTGGTGTATGCCGCGAACCTGGAGATGAACCCGATCGACACCGGCGACCGGCTCGATGACCTCCGGAAGCTGCACGGAATCGGCTACTGCAACATCACCAAGTGTTGCACCAAGGTTTGTCCTGAAGAGATCAAGATCACCGACAACGCCATCATTCCGTTGAAAGAACGGGTCGTCGACGAAGCGTTCGACCCGCTGGCCAAGTTGATTCAGATCGTCACCGGGAAGATCCCTGGTCCGTAGGGTCAGAAGGAGGGTCTCGTGTTCCAGCCCAAACCCATCAGCCCGGCCGCGATCCCGGGCGCCATCGCCAAGGCCGAGCGGTATCGGTTACTCAACGAGCCGGAGGCGGCCGAGAGCATCTGCCTCGACGTGTTGGAGATCGAGCCCCGCCACCAGGAGGCGCTGATTCAGTTGCTCCTGGCCCGAACCGACCTGATCACCCGGGGGATCGCGGGGTCGGTCGCGGAGGCGCGGGCGGTCCTGCAGCGGTTGGAAGATCCCTACGACCGCGCTTACTACGCCGGGATCATCGATGAGCGACGGGGTCACGCCCAGTTGCTCAGCCCGAGCATCGGCGCCACGGTGTTGGCGTATGACTGGTTCCGCGAGGCGATGGCCAACTACGAGCGGGCGATCGAGCTCAAGCCGGCCGGGAACGACGACGCGGTGCTCCGGTGGAACACCTGCGCCAGGGTGCTGAACGCCCATCCGGAGATCACGCCGATCGCGGACACCGAGGAGCATCAGGTCGTCCTCGACGACTGAAGCGCGGGTCGAATCGGATTTCAGCTCGCCTCGAGGAGTCGGGAGCCGCCCGCTCAGTGCCGGTGGCGCCGGTAGTGCTGCAGGAGCAGATCCTTGCCGTAGTCGTTGCCGTTCGGTGTTCGTACCACGGCGTGGATGTGCTGCCGTGACGGCTCGG
This sequence comes from Gemmatimonadota bacterium, assembly GCA_016874005.1. Classification (GTDB taxonomy): domain Bacteria; phylum Gemmatimonadota; class Gemmatimonadetes; order Gemmatimonadales; family GWC2-71-9; genus SHZU01. The sequence goes on from VGVQ01000014.1 coordinate 51,837, forward strand.
TGCCGTGAAGATGCCGAAGGTTGGCCGGCCGCTGGTGGTCGAACTCGATCAGCACCACCGGACTGTGAATCCGATAGTAGAACACGGCATCCGGCTCGATCTTCCCGATCCAGGCGAAGTAGGTATCGTCGAGATGGGCCTCGACTTCGGACATCTTCACCTTGGCGTGACCGTCGCGAAGGTTGCCCACGAAGAGGCCGATCAGATCGAGCAGCCGCCTTCGCTGCGCCTCGTCGAACGTCCGGACCGGCACTCCGGCATGGTCGAGCACGACATTGTCCTTGAACGCCTCGGTGAGGTTGTTGTTCCCGGTCTTGGACACCTCCAGCACGGCCGCCTGCCGCTGAACCTCGCTGAGCGACCGGGCAAGCGCGAGCCCGGCGTCCTGTTCGTCCTGGAGGATCGAGGTGCCTCGGTACTTCCCGGCCGCCGCGGTGACCGGCTCCGAACCAACGAACACGGGACTCATCACCACCTGGTCGCCGAGCACGAAGTAATTGACGATCAGGTGATGCCCGTCGAGCTGCCAGCCCCAGGGCTCGGTGGCCGACGGGGTACCCATCACCGTGATCCAGTAGAGCCACTCTCCGTACTCCTCGAAGTTGTCGCGGTTGAGTTCCCCCAGGGTGTGATTGAGGCGCATGATGTCGCGAGTCAGCCGGAGGCCCTTGGCGCTGAGGGAGGCTTCGAGGAGGTCGAACGCCGCCGCCCGTTGTGACTCGCTCATGGTGAGGAAGCCGACCCCTTGGCGGCGATAGAAATGCTGATTCATCCACTTGCGCCACTCGGGGTCGTCGACCGGATACGTGGCGGCCGCCCGCTGTTCCGATGTCAGGCCCGCGAGGAAGGCCGCGGCGGCGGCCCGGACCGGCTCGGTCGACACCCCGGTCGAGCGGATCGGGAAGAGCCCCTCGAGCGGGATCCCGTTGCGGGTGATCCCCTTGAACGGCTCGGCCAGGCCTCGGGCTTCGGCCTCCCGGGAAAGGCGGTCGGCGCGCTGCTGAGAGGTCTCTTGCTGAGCGGCCGCCGAACTCACGGCGCCGACGAGCCACAGGATGGCCACCGCGGAGGAGAAATCGGGCACCCGGGTCACCCTATTTCGCCTTCTTCTTGAGTTCGCCGAAGGGGCCCTGGAGCGAGCCGTCGTCGTTCAGATCGAGCTCCAACGCGCCCTCCTCGCCCATCATCGTCACGAAGAGCTTCCCATCGCCATACCAGCACTCGCGGGTCTTGGTTTCTCCCATCAGCGAAAAGGTCACTTTCCCCGAGCGGAAGGTCATTTGCATCGGCATCGTCCCGTCGCCGGCGTACCGGCCCTCGACCTTGCCGGCGCAGCTCACCAGTCCGGGACGAGGGGGCTCGCCCGCCTTCGCCACGGCCGGAGGCGGCGCCTCACTCACGAACTGTATTTGATCGGGCTTGGCCCAAACCGCGAGGTTGCCCGGAAGGGCTACCCGGTATTCCATCCCCATCCCGTCGATCACCTCGCTGTCGATCCACTTGCCCTGGTAGAGCACCCGGATCCGGTCCCCGACCTCGTAGACGCCATTGGCGCGGTCGTAGGCCGTCGACTTGCCCCGCCGCCTCACCTCCGCCGGGTATCGTTTCGTCACTTCCGGCCCGTTGATGATCCGGGCCCGGAAGACATGCCCTTCCCGGGCGGTGACGATCGCGAGCACGAACCCCTGGCCAGTCGCCACGGTGATCGTATCGCCGGGATTCATTCCGATGTTCTCTTGGCCGCGGAGTTCCAAGGGGAGGCCGAGCATGACGGCAACCAGGAGCGGATGAACGGTCGACATGGTTGACCCGGAGGTGGGAGGGCTAGGGGCCAGCTGGTTCCACCATTATCCGCCCGGTCGAGCCGGAGGGCAAGGGAACCCTTCGCACCGCGCGGCGGCCCTCAGCGCCCCCTACCCGCGAGCGAGGCCTCCACCTCGGCTTCCGTGAATCGCCGTGGCTCGACCGCCAATTCGCGGTGCCGGCTCGGCTTGGTCGCGGCCTCGACGCCGATCACCCTGGTTCCGGAGACCTTCACCATGACCTCCGCGGCGTCGCCGTGATCCTGGGCATTAGTGAGAATCAGGCTCCACTCGCCGCGCTCGCCCCACTGCGGCTTGAGGGCGTAGACCCCGGGTCGACTGGTCCGGTCGAACCGCAGCGCGATCGACTGTTTCCGGCCATCCACCAGACCGACCGCGCGGCCGGTCACGGGGTCGCCCGACTCGCCACCGTGATGGAAGACCCGCACCAACAGGAATGCTCCGCGGCTCGCCTGATCGAAGGGATTGGGAGGCAGCTCGACCGCGATCCAGGGCGGCCCGGCGTGCAAGGGGGCGGCGGCGAGAACGAACATGGCGAGGGGCGCGGCAAATCGGCTGAGACCCATGGCGACTCCGTTGAAGAGGACGCCAGATTGGACGTCTCAGCCGCCCGACGGGTTTGAACGGCTCCTGACCGTGATCGCGCCGGAGAAGGTCCGGACCACGATCGACGCGCCCCGACCCGCGCCGGATTTCTTCCCGACGGCGAAGCGAGCCGACCGGGGATGCTGGCGGAGCACATCGCCGGAGAAGTGAGTGGCGATCGGCGCACCCTTGATGGTGGAGAGATCGAATCGGGCATCGAGTTCGCGCGGCAGCGTGATCTCGACCGGACCGTCGTGGGTTTCCACCTCGAGCTGGCCGTCGAGGGGCACGGCGGTGCGGACCTCGACGCTCCCGGAGACCGTTTCGACTCGCCCCGACAAGAGCTCGTTCGAGACGATCTCGACCTTGCCCTGCACGGTGGCCACTACGACATCGCCCCGGGCACCCGAGATCGTGACGGCGCCGGCGCCGGTCCTGGCCCGCACCACGGTGGCGTTTCCGGTGATCGAGACATTCCCGTCGATGGTCTCGATCGCGGCAACCCGGGGGCTTCCTGTCAGCGTCACCGCACCGGTCACCGAGCTGACCTCGATCTCTCCGCGAATCTCGGCGACGATCACGTCGGCCGTTCCGCTCTTCACCCAGATCCGAGCCCCCCGCGGCACCCGCACGTCGAGGGTGGCTGGCGGTCCGGTGAAGGACGGGTTCTGACCGTCGACGCCCAGCTTGGCGGCGCGGCGGGAGCCGCCGCCGAAGAGGGAGCCGCCCCGCGGCGGAACCGTCGCCCGTACCTCGATGGAATCCCGGTCCCATCCGGTGATCCGAGTCGTACCGACGAGGTTGTAGACCCGGAGCGCGACATCGGGGTCGGCCGGGAATCCGAGCTGGCGATCCTGGCCGGCCGCCGAGGCGGCACCCGCGATGGTCAGCACCGCGATGGCGGCCGTCGTTTGGCGACCGATCACCGTCAGCTCTCCCCGAAAGCGGATGCCCGCTCGAGAAACGCGATCTTCCGTTTGTACGCCGCCACCACCACGGCCTCGAGAGCGCGGTTGCTCGGGTCGGCGTCGAGCGCGGCCCGGGCTTCGGCCAGGGCCCGTTCGATCACCTCGAGGTTGCGTTCCAGCACGGCGCGGGTGCCGGGCGCAAGGGTCCCGCGCGACTCGCGATAGACCTCGCCGAGTTCTCGGGCGGCGTTCTGGAAGCCGAGTTCGAGTTGCGCGAACCCGCCGGGGTCGGGCTGAACTGTCCGCCGGACCAACGCAACGGTCGCGGCCGAGGAGAGCGCCATCAGGACGATGGCGGCCGCGGCGAGGCCCCACCACGGCGCCGCGAAACGACGGGTTCGGCGGCCGAGCCTCGGGGCAATGCCGGTCCAGAGGTCGCGGGCCGGCGCGATCGCGCGCGGCAGCGCCCGGGTCCGCTCGCCGACCCAGATCGCCGTCTCGACGTCGTCCCGGCAAGCCTGGCACCGGGCCAGGTGGGCGTCGAGCTGAGCCCGGGTCTCGGGCCCGAGGTTGCCCGCAAGAAGGCTGGGAATCGCTTCTCGAACGTCGCGGCAATCGTTCATCGGTCGAGCACCTCACGGAGCAGGCGGCGAGCCCGGAACAGTTGCGCTTTCGAGGTCCCCACCGCGACCCCGGTCAGCCCGGCGATCTCGGCGTGTTCATAGCCCTCGACGTCGTGCAGCACGAACACGGTCCGGGCACCGGGCGGGAGCATGGCGATGGCGGCGTCGAGGTCGAGCCGGTCGCCGACGTTGACCGGCAGTGAGGCTGCCATCTCCTCCTCGAGATCGGCCTTGGGGACGACCCGCCGAGTTCGACGCCAGGCGCTCCGCCGATCGGAGAGAATCAGGTTGACGGCCAGCCGGTGAAGCCAGGTGCCGAAGGCGCTGTCGCCCCGGAAGCTCCCGAGTCGCTCCCAGGCCCGGACGAAGACGTCCTGGGTCAACCGCTCCGCGTCGTCGCTATCGGCGGCCAGCCGCAGGGCCAACGCGTGGATCCGGCCGACATGGAGCCGGTACAGCCGCTCGAACGCCCGGTCATCGCCGGCGGCCGCGGTGGACACGTCGGGATCGACCGTCCTGGGAGCCGTGGCTTCTCCGGTGCCGGTATCGTGGTGCAGAGCAAGCGTCGCCGCAGTCACGAAGGGTTGGACGCCGGCCGGGGCGGCGGGGTTTGAATCGACTTCAGGTCATCAGCCAAGGTGGACGTCGATCCGGTGGTCGTCGACCGTCGTCTCGATGGTGACGCTCCCGGCGTCGGCCCGCATCTCGACGCCCGGGCTTTCGTCGATCACCACCGTGACCCGCGATCCCGGCGCAAGCCGGGTCACTCGCGCCGTCGTCGGGCGACCCCGATGCAGCGGGCTCGCCGTCGTCGTCACCACGTTGAGCGTCCGCCGCGCCCCGTCGAACCGCGCCCGGCGAATCCGCCAGGTCGGAAAGTCGACCCCCTCGAGCGTGGGCTCGCGGAACTTGACCGTGTTCGGGGCCTGGAAGATCCGGCGCCACTGCCCGGGGTATCGCACCAGGAGGGCTGGCATGACCCAGGCGTTCATCTGTCCCCGGGGCCACTCCTCGCCAAGGCCGAACCCGAACGCGAATTCGCCCCGGTCCCGATCCCAACGGGGTTGGTAGCGCGCCCGGATCCACTCCAGCGCGGCCCGATGTCGCTCCGAGTCACCAAGTTCCGCGGCGATGGCGGCGCCGAGACCGGTGACGATATTGAGGTCGACGTCGCCGTTGCCCCGCATCGAGAAGTACCCCGATCCGTCCGGCTGTCCCCGATAGAAGCGCTTCATCGCGCCCCGGGCCAGCGGCTCGAATAGGGTCGGATCCGCCGCCAGCCCGTGCCAGGCCGTCGGCATCCAGTTGCCGCCGTTCCCGTCCTTTACGTCGCTCAGGCCGATCCGGTTGATCGGATCGTAGTACCCCATCAGCCACTCGGGCGCGCCAGCCGCCGGGCCGACGAAATGGGTGGCGTAGTAACGCTGCCACTGGAAATACGGCTCGGAAAAGCGAGTCCCGCTCAGCTGGTCGTAGAGCAGCACGCCGGCACCGCTCAACGCATTGCACCAGGGATAGACCTTGGCCACTTCGCAGGCGATGCCTTCCTCGTGGGCGCGCCACTGGTCGGCCAGCAGGCGGTTGAGCCCGCGCTGAGTGTGGCGCCACTGGTGAGCATCGTCGTACCGGATGGTGAACGGCCGCTCGTACTTCCCGTCGTCGGCGACGTAGCCGTACATCGACAGTACGAGGTTCAGGTACCCCTTGTACATCAGACCGTACCGGCCGGCCGCGCGAATCGGGTCCGGGTCGAACGGCTCGCCCTGGGAGCCGTTCCCCGCCCATCCCGGCAGGTTGTAGCGGCCCCACCAGCCCTCGGGAATGATCCTCTCGAACGCCGCCGGGTACGCTCCGCGGCCCGGATCGTCGCCCCGGTGCTCGATCCACTCCCAGAACGACCAGTACTCGAGGTAGCGATCGCCCAGGAAGCCGAGGATCTTGGCGTACTCCTCGCGCCAGGCGGGCGTGGTCTCGGCCATGAGCCCCATCGACCATGAGAGCCACGTCAGCTCGTACCGGGCGTACTGCATCGTCGGAGCGAACGACGTGGTGTCCCATTGGGGCCCAACGATGTCTTCTTTGTGCCACGTCCCGCCGAGGGACACCTTGCGATCGAGATGGGCAAGCCAACCCATTGCCTCGTCCGACAGCTCGACGCTCGGATCGGCCGGAGGAAGGCGCCGCGGCGCGGCAGCGACGGCGGGTCGGAGCAGGCCGACCCCGGGCGTGACCGCGGTGGCGGCGAGCGAGGTCAGGAAACGGCGACGCTCCATGGCGATCGGTCCGAGGAGGGTGTCGACCGAATCTAGCAACCTGGGAGTCAGCCTCCAGGGTGGACGGAATCGCCCAGGTCGAGCTGATACTCCTCTGGTCGCGGGAGGACGGGACGCTCTCGAAACAGCCGCAGCAGATCCCCCGCCAGTGCCTTTACCCCCCGGCTGTTGGAGTTGGTCAGGACCGCCACCGCCAGGCCAAGCTCGGGAACGATCACGAGTTGAGCCGAGGCGCCAACGTGCGACCCGCCATGCCCTACCCTCTTCCGGCCATCGAGAGTATCGACCTCCCACCCGAAGCCGTACCCGGTCTCCTTTCCGTCCGCGGCTCGCATCGGGCTGAACAGCAGGTTGCGCCCCCGGTCGGAGAGCAGGGGACCCGCGACGACCCCGTGGGCGAACCGCACCAGATCTTCGGCCGTGGACAGGAACCCGCCGCCGGCCCAGACGTCGCTGTTGTCGACCGCGGGCCCGTTGATGACCGTCCCGGCCGCGGTTCGATGGTAGAACCCGGTCCGATTGGGGATGATCGAGTCGTACTGATCCGCGAGGGTATTGCCCATTCCCAACGGATCGAACACCTCGGCCTTCATCTCGGCGAGGAACTCACGGCCCCCGGGGCCTTCGACCACGACGCTGAGCAGATTCCAGCCGTAGCTCGAGTAGGAGAATCGCTGCCCCGGTGGAAACAACAACGGACGGTCCTGGAACTTGTCGAGCGCGGCCGTGACGGTGGGGTACCTGGTCCGGTTGACGATGTCGGCGGCGGTGTAATGGGGCAGGCCCGACAGGTGACCCGCCAGCTGTCGGCTCGTGATCGGATACCCCTTGTCCGGAAAGCTCGGCACGTAACGCTGGACCGGTGCGTCGAGGTCGAGCCGCCCGGCCTCCCAGAGGCGGGCCAGCGCCACCGAGGTCAGCGCCTTGGAGATGCTGCCGACCCGGAACTTGGTGGCCCGGGTGACCGGAACCCGGTGCTCGAGATCGGCGAGACCGAAGGCTTCGGACCAGAGGATCTCGCTCCCGCGGGCCACCGCGACCGAGGCGCCGGGGACCCCGTTCGCCTCGAGGTACCGCTCGACGACGGCCCGCGCGGAGTCGGCGATCGCCGCCTGAATCGACAGCGCGGCCGCGAACAAGAGCATCTCAACGCTCCCTAACGACCGGCCTCGACCTCGGCCAGGAACTCGCGAATCGCCCGGGTGTAGACGGCCGGCTGGTCGACCATCGTGAGGTGGGCCGCGCCTGGGATGATGACAAGCTTCGATCCGGGCGCCCGCGATTGGTAGTACCGGTGAGCGTCGGGGGTCCCCTCATCGAACTCGCCGGCCGTGAACAGAATCGGGACCGCGATCTCGGCGAGCCGATCGACCCGGTCGTAGTCCTTGAGGGTGCCGGTCGCGCGGAACTCGCTCGGTCCCCACATGTAGCGATAGACCAAGGCGCCGCTTCGGGCCGAATCGCCGGTCGCCTTGCCCGGCGGTGTCCGGTAGACGAACCGCGAGTAATAGGCGGCGGTCGCGGCCTGGTAGGCCGGCGAGTCGGTGGTGCCGGCCGTCTCGTGGGTGGCGATCGCGGTCTGCATCGAGTCGGGCAGGAACCGCTTCAGGGAATCGGCGTCGGCCTGCCACCGAGCGGCGCTCATCACCGAGCTTGCGAGGATCACGCTTCGGACCCCGGCCGGCTTGCCGAGCAGGTAGTCGGCCGCCAGCATGCTTCCCCAGGAGTGGCCCAAGAGATGGATCTCGCGGAGCCCCAACGCCGAGCGGAGACTGTCGAGTTCCCTGGCGTAGCGTTCGATGGTCATCAGGGTGGTGTCGGTGAGCGGCGACGATCGCCCCGCCCCGGTCTGATCGTAGAACACCACCGGCCGGTCGTCCGACAAGGCGGCCAACGAGTTGAGGTAGTAGCTCGGCGACCCCGGCCCGCCGTGGAGGAGGACCAGCGGGGTCTTCGGCCCCGAGCCCACCACCCGATACCAGATCCGGCCGCCAGGCACCTCGAGGTATCCCTCGCCGGGCTGGAGCGTCTTCGGGGCGGGGCCGCAGCCGACAACGGTCAACGCCGTCAGGATGGTCCAGGCGGTCAGGCGCATTCGGAGACTCCTAACGTTGGCCGGGGCCGGTGGGCCACGGAATCGGTCCATACGGCGTTCGAGCGGGCCACAGTTCGTCCAGGGTGGCGGCGTCGTAGAGTCGGCCCGCCATCATCGTCATTCCCACCTTGGCGGAGTTCCGGATGTCGACCGTCGGATCCGCGTCGAGGATCGCCAGGTCGGCGATCTTGCCGGCCGCGATCGACCCGATCTCGCGGTGGGCGCCGATGAAGTAGGCTCCGTCGTAGGTCGCGATCTTGATGGCCTCGAGCGGGGTCAATCCGGTGGAGTAGGCCCACAGCTCCCAATGGGACCCGATCCCGATCTGTTCGCCGTGCTCGCCAATGGCGGCGTATCCGCCCTGCCGAACGATATCCGCTACCCCTTCTGCGAGGATCGGAAACGCCATCTCCTCGATCGCCGCCGGCGGTGATGCCATCTTCGCGGCCAGCAGCGGGTAGGGCATGAAGCGCCGGTATTTCCGGTCGTCGAGCAGGTTGACCTGGGAACGGTAGTAGAGCATCGCGCCGTTGGGGACGCCGGCGACGATGACCGTTGGGGAATAGACCAACCCCGCCTTTCCGAAGAACTCGGCGGCATCGCGGTAGATCGGCAAGTCGGCGATGAAGTGCTCCCAGCCGGATTGGCCGTCGATGGCGTAGCCGACGTCGAGATAGAGCGGACCGCCTTCGCTGGTGAGGCTGATTCCCCGCTCTCGAGCGGCCTGGGCGAGCCACTGATGCTGACGACGGCCCGGTTGCCGGTAGTTCTTGATGGTGGCGGCACCCCACTCGGCCCGTTTGTTCACCTGCCGCCTGGCCTCGTCGAGCGACTCGATCTCGGCGTGGTCACCCCAAGCGATCCCATGGGCGATCACGGTCTCCGCGCTGCTCAGCGTTCGCGGCCCGACCATCGCCCCCGCCTCGATCAACTCGGCCAGAGGGAAAGCCGAGAGGCTGGTGGTGGCCGGGTCGACGGCCGTGGTGACGCCGTAGGCCAGATCGAGGGCCGACTCGGAGCGGCGATTCGGAATGACCCCGGAGATCTCGGACGAGTGATGGGCATGGAGGTCGACCAGCCCGGGAATGATGGTCTTCCCAGTCACCGCGACGACGCGGTCCACCCCGGCGGTATCGCAGCTACCTACACAGGTTATCCGCGCCCCGCGGACCACGATGGTACCCCGATCGATGACGCCCTGGCTGTCGACGGTGACGATCTTGGCGCCGACCAACGCGATCGAGCCGGCCGGGGTCCGGCGGGGGACTCGGAGTCGTACCTCGGTCGCCTCGACCCGCTTGGCCACCGCATCGTACCGGACGTAGCGGCGGCCGGAGACGAACTCGAGCTGGGTTGCTGATCGCCAGCGAGGATAGAAGCCGCCCCAGTCGCCGATCCGGTCCCGTCCGGGCATCGGGACGTTGGGATTGGTCTCGACCGCCGGCACGGTGTCGGCCTCGGGCAGCGATGCCAGGTAGATCTCGTGGGCCCCATCGAACGCGATCCGGCTGCCGTCGAGGGACAGCGCCGGCATGTTGCCGTGGTCACGCCGGGCCGGGAGCACGGCGTGGTCGACTTGCTCTCCCCCGGACCAATCGATCGACCGGACCAGGAACCGCTGGGCCAGGGCGTCGTCGTGGGGGAAGGGGCGGTAGAGCTCGCCGAACGCGAAGCGAGGCTTCTCCTGATACCCGAAGACGATCCGCCCGTCCGGACCGAGCCGGGGCGGGGCCCATGCCGCGGCGGCGGCCACCGGTTTGGGCACGCCGCCCTCGGCGGGCATCACCGCGATCCGCCAGCCATCGAGTTGGTCCCACCCGTTCCACCCCGCCGTTCCCGGACCGACCGTGACGGCGATCGACCGGCCATCGGCACTTTCGATCGGACCGAGATACTCGCCGGCCCGGGCGGTGAGCCGAGTGGCGGCGCCACCCCGCGCGGGCACCCGCCAGACATGGCCCCGATCGGTGACGCTCCAGGTGGCGAACAGGATGGCGCCGCCGTCGGTCGACCACGACGGGGTGAGGGCAAACCCGGTGGCCCCTTCGGCGGCCAGAGCCGTCGGCTGTCCGTTCGGCAGGTCCATGACCCAGACCTTGCCGACCGCGACGAACGCCAACCGGCCGCCGTCCGGACTCGAGACCGGCCACTGGAGGAACCGAACTTCGAGCGAGTCGTCGGCGATCGTGAGGTTGCCCCGGACCGGCTCGGCGACGACTCGTCTGACCCGGGCCGTGAACGGGATGTCGGCCACGGCGCCGGTGGCGACGTCGACCTTGGCGAGCTTACCCCGAAGGGTGAGAACGATCGCCTTGCTGTCGGGGGTCCAGGCGTAGCCCGGGAAGCCGCGATAGGCGTACTGGGTATTGGTCTGGCTCAGGTCCTTGGTGGCCTCGGGAACGAGCACCCGCTCGGCGCCGGTCGCGAGATCGCGAATCCACAGCGCCGTCCGGGGACGCATCCGGTGGCCCCGGTATTCGAAGGTCTCGCCGGGCATCTCCCGGGCGAAGGCGAGGAGCTTCCCGTCGGGAGACGGCTTGGGCGTGAGGGCGGCCGGTTCGTCGCCCTCGACGTCACCCGCGTAGGTCCCCCGGCGGAGGGCCTCCCGGTACCGCGGACCGGGCTCGGCCGGACCACCCTGCCTAACGTCGACATCCGCGCCCGAGGCCAGCTCGCGCCGGGCGATCCGGTGCCCCGCGGTGAGCATCCCGAGCCCTTCGTCGATGCTGTAGGAGACCTGGTAGTAGAGGAAGCCGCCGTCGGCCGAGAAGGCGGGGGCGTCCGGCTGGGTCAGGTTCTCGTGGACGATCGCGGTCGGCTCGCCTCCGGCGATCGGGAGCCGGAACAAGGCCCGGTTCTGCCGGTGCCAGCCCCGACCGGGCGTTCGGTTGAGCCGGACGGCCACGATCGAGCCGCCGTCGGGGGCCCAGGTCGGCTGGATGAACCGGACGTCGGGATCGCCGTGGACCCGCCTGGGATCGGAGCCATCGGCGGCGATGCTCCAGATGCCGAGCTGTCCGTCGCGGTCGGAGGCGAAGGCGATCCGACGGCCATCCGGCGAGATCGCCGGGTGGAAGTTGAGGGCCGGGCCGCTATTCTGGGTGAGCGCCACCGCCTCGCCGCCGGCGATCGGGACCCGGTAGAGGTGGCCGAGGAGATCGAAGGCGAGCCAGGACCCGTCGGGGGCGACATCGACCGACATCCCGGTCCCCTCTTCGGTGGTAAACTCGATGACTCGGGTCGTCCCGCCGGGCGGAGCCAGGGTCACCGTGGGATCGACCGGGTCGCCGCCGGCCGGTGGAGTCGCGCCGGCGCACCCGAGCGCGCCGAGAGCGGCGAGGCAGGCGCAATACTTAGTTATTGACATCGCCACTGCTCCGCGGAGGCGAGGGGTGAGCCCGGTACCCCGCCCGCTCGATGGCGTGGACCAAGTGCGGCAGGCGATCGGGTTCGCAATCGACGGTGGCCCGGCCGATGGCCACGGCCGTGAGGCGAACGTCGGGCACCGACTGGATGGCGCGGTTGACCGCGTTGAGGCAGTGGTGACACGACATCCCTTCGATGAACAGGACGTGATCTGACATGGTCGGTCTGGCAATGATCGCCCTTGGGCCGGTGACTCGCAAGGCGCGCAGGTGGTGGACATGTTGCCCGGGGCACTCCCTCATTCCGGGTCGTAACGAATTGTCTGACAACCACTTGGGACCGTGGCCGAGAGGGCACATTCCCTGCACTCCTCCGCCCTCGTGACCCCCACCTCGACCCCCACGGCCACCGGCTCGGCCCGGCCCGCGAACCCGGACCTGATGGTCCCGGTCCTCGACTTGAGTCGGGGGGCCCCGGACGCCGTGGCCCTGGCGACCTGGCACATGGCGTTGACGGAGCTGGTCGGAACGGAGATCCCCACCCAGCTGATGGGGCTGTGGGTCTACCCGGAGCGGGGCGGGGTGGTGTTGATCGGACCGGAGGCGTTGAGCGACGATGTGCTCCATCCGCCCGCCGCCCTGCCCCGGGTGAGCCAGGACGATCTCTTCCAGCTGGAGGAGACTCTTCGGCGGGCGAAGTATCTCTCGGCGATGGCGATCCCGATCCGCGGCAGCGATCGCGACGTGGGGCTGATCGTCATCGCCACCTTCGAGCCGGGGGCCTACGGGCCGCAGGCCGCCCGGGTCGCCCAGCGACTGGCCGACCGATTGGCCGATCCGCTGGCCACGTTAGGCAACGTCCTGATGGCCGCCCCGTTGCCGCCGTCAGACCAGGACGACCCCGACCGACTCGCGGGCGCCTTGGCGGCCCTCGCCAACGACGCCCCCACCGGGCCGGAGTTGGTTCGTCGGCTCTCCGGCGTGCTCCACGCCCACGTGCCACACGATCGGCTCGAGGTGCTGATCTTCGCGAATGGCAACCGCACCGCCCTGCCGCTCTCTGGACTGGCGGGCCGCCGGCGCTGGGGCTCGGGTGCCGCGACCTGGAGCGACCTGGCCCGGTTGCTCTTGGAAGCGGCGGGGGACAGCCCCGTCGGCGCGATCGCCAACCTCGCCGCCGAGGCCCCCGGACTGGCCTGGCCCGGCGGCCACGCCCCCGGAGCGGGGCCGTCGCGGATCGCCTCGGTGGCGGGGGCGCGGATGGTGTTAGGCGGCGAGACGGTCGGGCTGGTGGTGCTGGGGCACGTCGCCCAAGGGCTCTATCGGCCGGTCGACGAAGAGGTCCTCGCCATCACCGCGACGGCCATCGCGGCGCGGGCCTTCGGCTTCCGGCTCGACGCCGAGGCCCACGGGCTCCGGGGACAGCTCGAGGTCCTCCAGGCACCGTCGCTGCCGGTGCTGCGGGCCGCCGAGTCGCTGGCCGCGACCAGCCACCTCGGGGAAGCCTTGAATCGGGTGGCCGCCGAAGTCCGCGAGCTGGTCCCCCACGACGTCCTCCGGTTCGTGCTCCGCACCGGCGACCAGGGCACCGTCGAATTCACCGCCGACCAGATCCGCCCGATCGCCGACCTGGCGACCATCCCGGTGTCCGAGTCCGCCGCCCGGCCGGTCCTCGACCACACCCGGACCTGGTCTCTCGGGCACCGCGAATCGATCGAGCAATTGGTCGTAGCACTCCGGGTCGCCGACCGGACCACCGGCGCGCTAGTGCTCGAGGCCGGCCACTTCGAGGCGCCCCGCGACCAGGCGGCGATCGTGCAGCAGTTCGCCACCGTGCTGGCACCCCATCTCGAGTTGGTTCGCCGCTCGGCCGGCCCGCCGCGAGCGGCCGGCCCGGCGGTGGCCCCGGCCCGGCCCCTGCCCGCCTAACGCCACGCCGGGAGCACGAACCGGAACGCGCTCCCCCGCGCGACGGTTCTTCGATCGCGGGAATTCGCGAGCGGAGCAGGACCAGCACGGGGCGGGATGGGCCCGCCCGGTGCTCCGGCGACCGATGACTGTCGTCTACTGCACGATCACCGTGAGACTGCAGGGACCGAAATCCTCGTGCTGCTCGACCTTGTGGAACAGCTCGAACGACAACTGGGCCGACCCCGCGGCGCCGCCAGTGATGGTGCCGGCGAAGGCGCTGGCGCGAGTGAAACGGCCCGCCGGTTCGATCCGAATCTCGAACTCGGTGTCGGTCACCAAGGTCTCCGGGGTCCCGTCGGCCTTCAAGAACGAGGCCGTCATCTGAGCGCCGGCCGCGGGGATGGTCACACTGGCCGGGACGGCGACACAGGCGGCGTTAATGTTGACCGTGGTGGCGCCGATGACGAGCCGCATCGTTTCGACCTCCGGCTCTCCTTCCTCCTCGTCGCTGCCGCACCCGGCGACGAAGGCCACCGCGGCCATCGCCGCGAACGACACCGCCATTCGAATAACCCGATTGAAACCCATTGCCCTTCCCTCCCGAGTTGAGTTCATCAAAAAACCAAACGGTACAGCAGACTTAGGTTCCGGCCTGGCTGCGGAAGAATTTCCTTGATCCGGGACAAGTGGTCCCGGTACTCCCGGTCGAAGAGGTTGTCGATCCGGAGCGTGAAGGTGTGGAACTGGCCCCCGATCAGGAGCCGGACGCCCGCGTGGAGGTCGCCGACCAGATACCCCGGCGTCCGGCTCTCGAAATCGCCGAGCCGGTCTTGGGCGCTCGCCCAGCGGGCGCCGAGTCCGCCGAAGTACTGGGGGCGCTCGTAGCGCAGTTCGGCGTGGCCATAGAACGGCGGAATGAACGGAGGCGCGGTGGAGGCGTCGACGAACGAAGTGTCCGGCGGCACGATGATCGGGATTGGAGCCCGCGAGTTGGTGAACTGGCCGGCGACGTACGACCCGGTCATCTCGAGAAGCAGCCGGTCGGTGACGACGAGGCTCAGGGTTCCTTCGATGCCGGCGAACCGCGCCGCCTCGTTGCTGTACTGGAATAGGGGCCGCCCGCCGACTCGACCGAGGACCGCGCGACCGCGGCTCGACGGGAAGATGTAGTTCGACAGGGCGTTGCGAAACACGGCCACTTCGGTCCTGACCCGGGCATCGTCGTACCGGACGAAGCCGTCGACGCCGAAACCGGCCTCTTCGTCCAACCTGGGATCGCCGACGTCGTAGGAATTCGACGCGAGGTGGGGGCCGTTGGAATACAGCTCGTTGAAGTCCGGCGTCCGGTAGGCCCTGGCAATACTGCCGCCGATCCGAAGTCCGGAGCCAAAGTCGTAGAGAGCACCCAGCGACCCGGAGAACGAGCCGAATGACCGCGCCACGATCGGGACTCGCTCCGAGCCGACGGTCACGTTCCCGGCCCGCTGGGGATCGTAATGGGCGAAGTCGAACCGGAGCCCCGCCTGTACCCTGAAGGGCCCGTTGCCGTACTCCTGGACCGCGAAGCCGGCGAGCGACACATCGGCGGTGGTCGGGGTCCTCAGAGTACCGCCGGTCCGAATGTAACGGTAATGCCCGGCGACCCCTACCGCTCCGCTGGTCGCTCCTAACCAACCATTGTGCCTGGCGACGACGGTACCGGAGCCGTACAGCTGGCGAAACCGGGTGCCCACCGCCCCGCTCGGTTCGAACTCGGTGTGACGGTAGAGGCTCACCCCGCCGTCCGCCTTGATGCTCTCCCACCGGCCCGCCCCAGGATGGATTTCGGCGCTGGCCCGGACCGTGTGGCGGGTCATCGCGATGTCGACCCCGCTGGCGTGGCCGCCGACGAAACCACCGGGTATCCCGTAGTCGTTGTCGTAGAACCGATAGGACAAGCCGGCATGGCCCCGAGCGCCGACGTACGACAGCGCCGCCCCGGCGTCGAAACTGGTCACCTGGGTGTTGATCATTCGGCCGATGGGCGTCCGGGTATCGCCGGCCCCGCGGAACGATCCCTCGAGCCGATAAGCGAACGAGCCGAATCCACCCGAGGCATGGCCGCCGACCGTCGCCCCCCGATTGACCGAACTGGCCTGCGCCGACACCGCCCCGTGGATCGCGTCGGGGACCGAGATCGGGATCTCCTCCCGAATGACGTTGACCACGCCGCCGAGCGCGCTCGATCCGTAGAGGAGGGACATCGGCCCGCGAACGACCTCGATCCGCTTCGCGTTGAGGGGATCGATGGTGATGGCGTGGTCGGCCGAAGTGGACGCCAGGTCGCCGGGACGCAGCCCATCCTCCAGCACGACCACCCGATCGCCGCTCAGCCCCCGAATGACCGGCTGCGCCGTGGCGGGGCTGATCCCGCCCATGGCCACGCCCGGCTCGTGGCGGAGGGTCGCGGCCACGGTGGCGTCGAGCTGCCGGTCGAGCGACGCACCCGACACCACCGAGGTCGCGCTCAACACTTCGCTTCGCGACCGCGCCGAGACCGTTCCCGTCGTCACCAGTTCGTCCAGCTGAAGAACCGACTCGGTCATCGTCGCGTCGACCGTGACCGTATCGCCGGCTCGGACCTCGATGCTCGCGATGGAGGCCCGGTAGCCGATGGCCGATATCAGCAGCCGTTGCGAGCCAGCCGGCACCCGGGCGAGCAGGTAGGTGCCGTCGGCGTGGGTCGTTTCGGTTCCATGGCCGCCCATGACCCGCACCAAGGCCGCTTGGATCGGCCGTTCGGAGCCGGCGGCAATGACCCGCCCGCGGACCACGCCATCCTGCGCTTGGCCCTGAGCGCGAGGCGCGAGCAGAAC
Source organism: Gemmatimonadota bacterium (assembly GCA_016874005.1). Lineage (GTDB taxonomy): Bacteria > Gemmatimonadota > Gemmatimonadetes > Gemmatimonadales > GWC2-71-9 > SHZU01. The sequence continues at coordinate 68,275 of VGVQ01000014.1, forward strand.
CAAGACCGTGACTACGACACCGCAGCAACGAACCGGTAGCATATCGCCATGCCCTGTTACGACGCCGGAGCCCCGGCCGGACAGCCGAGGACCCACCAGCATCACGATGGAAACGGAATCACCGCGCCGGAGCCGCTGGGCAAGGGCCAAAGCGACCGGGGCGCGACGGAGTGGGCAGGGCGTCGGCCGCCCTGCCCATTAGGCGATGGCGGGTGGCGAGCGGGAGTGGTGGGCGCCGAGCCAGGCCGAGATCGACGGCAGATCGGCCCGGACCGGCGGAGCAATCCGACCAAGGTCGGGCTCCGGGACCGCCGTGGCCCCGGCCGCGGCGAGCAACGGGGCCGCGGCCGTGGTGCAGATCAGGCAGTCGTGCTCATCGTGACTCGGGAACTGGACGTCGCGATGGTATTGGGCTTCGATGTGGGAGCGCAGCTCCCCGATCCCGAGGGCCACGTGGCGGCCGCTCAAGATCGCCGAGCCGACGAACAACACCATGAGCAGCCAGCTGGCCGACCCGACCAGGCGGCGACCGAGCGGTGTTCGTGACGGTATTGATCGGCTCATATCAAATAGTTACCACGACATCCGACATTTATCAATGGCCATCGGACCGGTTCGCCGGTCTCGCATTCTGGCACGCCCGCGAGCGCCAAGGTGCCGGCCATGGCACCTCCGGGACCGCGAGGCATGGGTCCAAGCCGTTGCCGCGCAGGAGCTTGCACGGAAACTGGCCGGGAACCGGTCGGCGGGGCCCTCGGCGCGGCCTCATGAGGCGGGTCGTTATGCGCTCTTCCGACGGGGGCGCGCCCGGGGCTTCGTCCTCGGCAGGTCGAAATCGGGATTGAAGAGGTACTCCGGGTCCGTGGTTCGGACCGGGGCGGCCCCCGGCTCGGGCTGCTTGTAGACGTACCGCTCGCCGCGGAAGTTCCGGAGCACCACGGCGTCCTCACCGAACGCCTCGACGTAGTTGGGGATCAGCGGAATCTTGCCGCCGCCTCCGGGCGCGTCGATCACGAAATGGGGGCTGGCCAGCCCGCTGGTCCACCCGCGCAGCGCCTTCATGATCTTGAGGCCGGTCTCGACCGAGGTCCGGAAGTGCTCCGCCCCGGCCACCTGGTCCGCCATATATATGTAGTAGGGTCGGACCCGGGCCATCAGCAGCTTCTGCATCAGCCGAACCATGACTTCCGGGGTGTCGTTGATCCCCCGGAGCAACACGGTCTGACAGCCGAGCGGAATGCCGGCATCGGCCAGCATTCCCAGGCCGTTCACCGCCGCCGGCGTCAACTCGTCGGGGTGGTTGAAATGGGTGTTGATGAACAGCGGATGGAACTGTCGGAGGGTCTGGCAGAGCTCCGGGGTAATCCGCTCGGGGAGGTGGCAGGGAATCCGGCTGCCGATCCGGATGATCTCGATGTGGGGAATGGCGCGGAGCCGGGTCAGGATCTGCTCGAGCCGACGATCGGACAGCATCAAGGGATCGCCACCCGACATGATGACGTCGCGGATCTCGGTGTGCTGCTCGAGATACTGGAAGGCCGACTCGAACTGGGAGAGCGGGATCTTCTCGGGATCGCCGACCTTCCTGCGCCGGGTGCAGAACCGGCAGTAGCTGGCGCAGACCGGCGACACCAGGAAGAGGGCGCGGTCGGGATAGCGATGAGTGATGTTGGGGACCGGGCTATCGTCGTCCTCGTTCAGCGAGTCGACCATCCCGTCTCGGATGTTGAGTTCCGCCACGGTGGGGACGTACTGGCGCCAGATCGGGTCGCCGGGCTCTTTGATGAGATCGACCATCGCCGGCGAGATCCGGAACTCGAAGTTGTCGACCGCTTGCCGGAGCCGATCGATCTGCTCGACATGCTCCGGCCCAAAGCGGCTGGTCAGGGCCTCGAGGCTCGCGATCGACCGCTGTTTTAGCAGCTCTTGCCACGTGGACATGTGATCCCCCAAGGCCTCAGTACCGCTTCCGATACACCACCTGATCGTCACCCGGCGCGTAGTGATCGGCGATCCGGTCGATCGCCTGGTACCCCCGCGCCTGGTAAAACCTCCGGGTTGCCTCGTAATCGGCCCGGCCGGAGGTCTCGACGATGACCTGACTTGCCCGGCCGGCAATCCGGCGTTCCATCTCGTCGAGGAGCCGGCCACCGAAGCCGCGGCCCTGTTGCCCCGGATCGACCACGATCCAGTAGAGGTCGAAGGTCCCCGCTTCCGAGGGCCGGGGTCCCCACACCGCCCACCCGACCAAGGCCCCGTCGATCACCACCCCCGCGCTCTCGTAGTCCGGGTCGACCACCCCGGCCGCGTTGGCGCCCGTGGCGTCGTCGAACACCTCCAACGCGATCGGGACCTCGTAATCCCAAAAAAGTCCCGCGGCTCTGGTCATGGCGGCGACCCGCTCCCGATCCCTCGGGACCAGGGGCCGAACCGCCAAGGACGCCGCGGTCGCGCTCACACCGGCAGCTTGAGGTACTGAGCCTCCGCCTCGCGCCGGCGGGCGCCTCGCTCCAGCGCCTCTTCGAGCACTCGGAGGATGAGGGACGGGTAGTCCCAGCCGCGGGCGGCCGCCATCCGACTCAGCCCGGCATCGTCCGAGATGTCCGGATTGGGGTTCACCTCGAGGACGTAGGGCTGGCCGTCCGGCGCGATCCGAAGGTCGACCCGGCCGTACCCCTTCTCTTGCCCGATGAGCCGCCAGGCCGCTCGCGCTACCAGCCCGACCCGCCGAGTCAACTCGGCGCTGAGCGGCGCCGGCACCATCGGGACCGTCCCGAGATCCTCCGGGCTTCCGGCATCCCACTTGGCGGCGTAGGTGACGATCGGCCAACTGCCGGGTGGCATCTTCTCGAAGCTGATCTCCGAGATCGGCAGCATCTCGCTTCCGACGAACCCCACGTTGACCTCGCGCCCCGGGACGTACTCCTGCACCAGGGTGTCCTCCCACATCCCGGCCACCTTGGCGATCCGTTCCTTGAGGGCCTTCTTGGTGGTGCAAACCGAGCCGGAATCGATTCCCACGCTGGCGTCTTCGCCGGACGGCTTGACGATCACCGGAAACTTGAGGTGACCAGGTACCGTGCCGCGGTCCATCAACGCGAACGGCGGCACCGGAATCCCGCGCGCCGTCAGCAAGGTGTTGGCCACGTGCTTGCGATGGGCGATTGTCACCGTCCACGAGGTGCATCCCGTGAAGGGAACCCGGGTCAGGTCGAGGGCCGCGACGGCATAGTCCTCGTACCGGGCGATGCCGTTGACGCCTTCGCAGAGATTGAAGATGGCATCGCAACGCTGGACCTTGGTCAGCCACTGGACATCGGCTAGCCGAACCGGGATGAGCACCGTCTGGTGCCCACCCCGGCGCAGGGCCTTCTCGACGCTCTTGGCATTCTGGAGGACCGCTTTGACGTCCTTCGGATCCCAGTCCCCGCTGCCCGCGTCGTATACGATCCCGACCTTCAACGGTCCAACCGTCAAGCCGCCGCCTTCGCCAAGAGGGATTTCCCGCTGATCCGGCGCCAGGCGATGTCCGCCACCGTCTGAATGAGGGTGTCGTAGTTCATCCCGGCCGCCCGGGCCGCCTTCGGGAAGCACGAGTTGTCCTTGGGGTTGGGAAGGATGCCCGGCAACGGGTTGACCTCGACCACCATCGGACGACCGGACGCGTCACAACGGATGTCGACCCGGGCCCAGTCTCGGCAGCCCAACACCCGGTACGACGACAGGGCGACGCTCCGGACCTCGCGGGCCAACTCCTTGTCGATCCGCGCCGGGCACTCGAACAGCTCGAGCGGCCGCTCAGGTGTGTCCCAGAGCCACTTGGCCTCGTAGCCATAGATGGGGGGGGCGTTGAGCGGCAGCTCGTCGAACTTCATTCCGACGATCGGGAGGCAGCGGGCCTCCCGGCCGTTGCCCACGATCGCCACCGTGAACTCCTGTCCGGGCAGGTAGGTCTCGATCAGGACCGGCTCCTGGTAGACATCGAGCAGGTCACCGACCACCGAAACCAGCTTGGCCCGGTTGGCGCACAGGCTCCTCGTCGTGATCCCCTTGCTCGACCCCTCGAGCGCCGGTTTGGCGAATAGCGGGAACGGCAGGGTGACATTCCGGGCGTCGGCGCGCGAGTTCGCCACGATGAATGGCGCGGTTGGAACCCCGTGATACGCCAGGATCTCCTTGGTCCGCCCCTTATGGAGGGAGAGGGAGAGGGTCAGCGGATCGGAGGCATGATAGGGGATCCCGAGGAACTCGCAGATGGCCGGCACGTGCGCTTCCCGATTCACGCCGTAGAGGCCTTCGGCGATGTTGAACACGAAATCGGGCCGGGCGGCCACGACGCGCCGGGGGAAGTCGGCATCTGCCTCGAGGCGGATGACCTTGCCGAGAGCCGAGAGCGCTTTCTCGACCGCGTCGATCGTCTCTGGCTCGTCCCACTCGGCATAGAGATCCGGCTGGGGCAGATCGGCCCGCAACGCCCGAGCGGCCGCTTTGCCGACGGTCGGCTCGGCCGCGGCGCTGGCGTCCGGCCCGGGAGGAGACTGCGTTTGACTTGGTTTGAGATTGAACGCGAACCCAATTCGGACCGCCAAAAGATCTCCTTGCAAAGGGTCAATCAGGCCCCGCAACCGCTCTTCGTGGTGTTCCGAACGACTACGCGATAGTAAACTAAGAAACTCGTGATATTCGCACAATACATTTTCTCGCCAAAGTCGGGCCAAAATCACGCGTTAACTCGTTTGACGAGGTGTTCGATGACCGCAAAACGCCAGACTCGGAACGTCCGATGGATCGCGACCCTCGCCGCTGGCGCTCTCGCCACCGCCGCTACAGACCCGGCGATGGCGCAAGGCGACCGGCATGTGATCGTGATCACGCTCGATGGACTGCGATGGCAAGAGCTGTTTGACGGCGCCGATCGCGACCTGATCACCGGCGCCGACGGTGGGGTTTCGGATAGCACCGCGACCCTCCGCCGCTTCTGGCGAACCGACCGCGACGACCGCCGCCGGGCCCTGATGCCATTCCTCTGGTCCGCTGTCGATCGTCAGGGACTGATCCTCGGGGACTCCGCGGCCGGCAGCGTGGTCCGCGTCACCAACGGCCGCCGGTTCTCCTATCCCGGCTACAACGAGTTGTTCGTCGGGGCCCCGGACGATCGCCGGATCGACAGCAACCGGAAGTTGCCCAATCCCAACGTGACCGTGCTGGAGTGGTTGGGGCGGCGGCCCGGCTTCGGGGGCCGAGTCGAGGTGTTCGGATCCTGGGACGTCTTCCCCTCCATCTTCAACGCGGAGAGAAGCGGGCTCCCCGTCAATGGAGATGGCCCCCCGTTTCCCCGAGCGGCCAGCGACACCGAGCGCGCTCTGAACCGAATGTCCGAGTGGCTCCCCGCCCTCTGGGCGGCGGCCCGCCTCGACGCCCCGACCATGGCCGCGGCGGCGGAGGCGCTGGTTCAACGGCAACCTCGAGTGCTCACCGTCCTCCTGGGCGAGACCGACGAATGGGCCCATGCCCGCCGCTACGACCAGTACCTCGATGCCGCGCATCGCGCCGACCGCTTCATCGAATACCTCTGGACCACCGCCCAGACGCTGCCGAGTTACCGCGGCCGTACCACCCTCTTGATCTCGACCGACCATGGTCGAGGAAATGGACGAGCCTGGACCGATCACGGCGAAGAGGTCCCCAGCGCCGACCGGATCTGGATGGCGGTGTTGGGCCCCGAAGTGAGCCCGACGGAGTCGCTCGGGCGGCAGCCCGCCACCCAGAGTCAGTTCGCCGCAACCATCGCGAGGGTCGTCGGCGAAGACTGGCAAACTGCAAGACCAGACGCTGCTGGTCCGCTTCGACTCCGACCGGATTAACGCAATCGGGAGTAGCGTCGGATCGAAAAACTGGCGAAGTGCCGCTCGTCGGCCGGATGGAACTGCTCGTCGTCGAGCACCCAAGCCGCCTGATCGAAGGCCGGGAACCAGGTGTCGCCCTCGACGGCCGCGTGCACCACGGTCAGGTAGAGCCGATCCGCCCGTGGCATGGCCAGTCGGTAGATCTCCCCCCCACCAATAACGAACACCTCCGTCTCGGTGGCTCCCAACGCCAGCGCCTCGTCGAGGTTCGGCACCGCCGTCACGCCCGGCGGCCGGAAGGCCGGGTCTCGGGTGATCACCACGTTGCGGCGATTGGGTAGGGGACGGCCAATCTCCTGGTAGGTCTTCCGCCCCATGATCACGGTGTGGTCGACCGTGAGCCGCTTGAAGTGCTTGAGGTCGTCGGGGAGATGCCAGGGAAGCTTGCCGTCGCGGCCGATGACGGCGTTTTCCGCCATCGCGACCACCAGCGAGACGATCACACCGCCACCGGCGCCGGGATGGGTGGGTGGGGGGCGTACCCCTCGAGCACGAAATCGGGGTAATCGAACTCGAACAGCGACCGGACGGCCGGGTTGAGCCTAATGGTTGGCAGCGGCCGGGGTTCCCGGCTGAGCTGGAGGCGCGCCTGTTCCAGGTGGTTCAGATAGAGATGGGCGTCACCCATCGAGTGGATGAACTCCCCCGGGGCCAGACCGGTGACCTGAGCCACCATCAAGGTGAGCAAGGCGTACGACGCGATGTTGAACGGCACCCCGAGAAAGACGTCGGCGCTCCGCTGGTAGAGCTGGCAGGAGAGGCGACCATCCGCCACGTAGAACTGGAACAGGACGTGGCAAGGCAGCAATGCCATCTTGGGAAGCTCGGCCACGTTCCAGGCGCTCACGATGAGCCGGCGAGAGTGGGGGGTCTCGCGGATCTGGCGGACCACCTCGCTGATCTGGTCGATGGTCGCACCGCCCGGCGCCGGCCAGGACCTCCACTGGTGCCCGTACACCGGGCCAAGCTCACCGTTGCCATCGGCCCACTCGTCCCAGATCGAGACGCCGTGGTCCCGGAGGTACCGGACGTTGGTCTCGCCCCGCAGGAACCACAGCAACTCGTAGATGATCGACTTGGTATGGACCTTCTTGGTGGTCAGCAACGGAAAGCCGTCGGCCAGGTCGAACCGCATCTGATGACCGAACACGCTGAGGGTGCCGGTGCCGGTCCGATCCGGCTTGTCGTGACCAGCCTCGAGAATGCGGCGGAGAAGGTCGTGGTACTGGCGCACGGAGCAAACCTAAGCGGGGCCGGGGTCGTCGGCGAGTTGAAGTCGGCCGGTCGCGTAGCCCGCGGAGCGTTCGAGCTGCCGGAGTCCGTGGGCCACGTCCTCGGGGATCGGCGCGGCGCCATCCCCTACCTTGAGTCGCGCCAGGGGGGGCTCATCGCCAAGCTTGACGCCGGGGTTGAACAACCCGCGCGGATCGAAGGCCCGCTTGATCACCCGGACCAGCTGGGTCACCTCGGATCCGTAGACTCGATCGATCAGCCCGGCCCGGAGTCGGCCATCGCCGTGTTCGCCGCTCGGGGTCCCGCCCATCGCCAGGACCAAGCGGGTCACGTCCTCGTACACGGCCCGAACTCGCTCGACCCATCCGGGCGCCGCCAGGTCGGGAAGCAGGTTGGCGTGGACGTGCCCGTCGCCCGCGTGACCGAACATCACCACAGGCACCCCTCGTTGGGTCGAGATCGCTTGTACCGCCGAGAGATAGTCGCCGAGCCTGGCAACCGGAACGCAGCCGTCCTCGATCACCTGGAGCGACCGCGACTCGTCTCCCAGCTGAGCCAGCTTCGGACTCGCGGCGTGCCGAATCGCCCACAGGGCATCCACCTCGGCTCCGTCCCGGGCGGTTTCGACGTCGAGGCACTCGGGCCGCAAGATCCCCACCGCCCGCTCGATCTCGGAGCCGAGACCGTCGCGGTCGTTGCCCTCGAACTCGATCATCAGCAGCGCGGCGCCCTCGAGAAGACGGTCGCCCCGAGGCAATCGGCGAACCGGATCCGCCACGAAGGCGAGGAAGGTCGAGTCGAGGAATTCGAGCCGGCTCGGTTCGAGTTCCAGGAGCGCGGGGACGCAGTGGGAAAGCCGCTTGAGGTCGCGAATCGTGGCCCTGACGCCCGCTCGGTACGGTGGAATCGGCTCGAGGCGCCAATCCACCTCGGTGACGAGGCCCAGGGTCCCTTCGGCACCGATGACGAGGTCGATCAGCTCACCGGATTCGAGGTAAGCATCGAGAGCATAGCCGGCGGTGTTCTTTCGGGTTCTCGGAAAGGCGGTGGCGACCCGCCAGCGGCCGAGGCGGAGCGAGCTGGCGATCTCCTCGGTAATCCGGAGCACTTCCGGGTCCTTCGATTCCCGCCCGCGCTCCAGCCGAATCAGCTCCCCCCCCGAGGTCACGACCGACAGAGCGGAGACCCAGCGCCGAACCGGACCGTAGCGGACCGACCGACTCCCCGCGGCGTTGGTCGACACGGCCCCTCCCACCGTGGCGAAACGCGCGCTCGAGGGGTCGACCGGCATCCGAACGCCGAGCGGCTCGGTGGCCGACTCCAGTTCGCCGAGCCGAACCGCCGCGCCGGTCCGAGCCCGGTGGCCGGAGCGATCGACGACGAGCGGCGCCCCGTCGAGCGCGGTCAGATCGACCACGACACCGTCTCCGACGTTCCCGCCCGGCATCCCGCTGCCGTTGCCTCGCGGCACCAGCGGCACGTCCTCCGCGTTGGCCCAGCGGACCAGCTCGACCAAGGCCCTCGTGGTCGATGGGATCGCCACCGCCCGGGGAACGATCCGGTAGATGCCGGCCCCCTCGGCGTAGGCGGCGCGGGCCCGAACGTCGTCACGCCAGGTCCCGGTGAACTTGGGCGGCGATCGCAGGGCCGAGTCGCTCATCACCTGGGCACCGTCGTTAGGCACCCTTCGACCCCGACGGCCACGGAACCGACGGGGACGGAGGCGGCGGAGGTGGGGGCGGGGGCGGGGGCGGAGGCGGAGGCGGAGGCGGAGGCGGGGGCGCCGGAGAGGGCGCGGGGGCGGGTTGCCCAACCGGCCGGCGGCTGGTGGTATCGCGAGGTGGGCCGCGACCCGTGTCGGCCGCCGGACGTGGCGACGGGGGTCGGGCGGTCGCGGGTTCCGCGGGGGCCGGCTCTTCTTCTTCGGGGCCGTAGCTCTCGGCAAGCTTCTTGAGAAGGTTGCCCATCTGCCGATTGATCGCGTGCTCGGTCGACACCGGGGCTTCGGTCTCCCGGGACGGGAGCGACGGATCGACTTTGGGGACGTACACGGTCTCGATCTCGATCCGCGAATACCCGGGCTTGGCGGGATCGACCCACGCTCGCACCTTGACCGCGTCCGGCCCGAGCGGACGACCGACCCATGGTCGTTTGGTTCTCGCGTCGAACCAGCGACTCTCGATGAAACCGTCGAACCGCTTGACCCGGAGCACCGGTACGCTGTCGGCCTGAAGCCGTTGCGCCAGGGTATCGGTCACCATCATCACCGTCTGATCCTCGTCGGCCAGGTCGAAGCCCACTTCCGCGTGCTCGGCTTCCGGAAACGGGGTGAAGCTGGGACGACCGGTCGTGGCTCGGCACCCGAGCAGCGCCAGCAGGCCGACGGCGGCGATTCTGACCGGTCGCGCCGTCATCGGGGACCAGACTTCGACCCGTCCGGCAGCTGCCGCCGACTCTCCTGCTTGCCCTCGGCGACGGTCGAGATCGCCCGGCGCACCTCGGTCGTGAGCAGCTCGATCAGGCCCGGCCCCCGGGAGAGCTGCTCGTGGCCCGGCTTGACCCCACCGCGCTCGAGGTAGTCGAGGGCGCGCTCCAGACCGAGCTGGACCCGATCGCCGATCGGGCGGTAGTTCTTCAACACGACTGCCGCGATCAATCCGCCAAAGGCCACCGGAAGGGCAGCGAGCAGGCCCAGCCCGAGCGTGGCCAACACACCGGTGCCGGCCACACCAACTCCCCCCGCGACCGAGGCGCCGATCAGGTGGTCGCGTCGGGTGGCTCGGAGGGTGGCACTCAAGGTGACGTGAGTGTACCCCGTCTCCAGCGCGGCGGCCGTCGCCGTCACGACCTCGGCACGCGACAGCATGAATTTGGGCTTGCTGGTGTCCAGGGCCGCCGTGCCCCGCCGAATCGCGGCCTGCATCCCCTTGAGCGGCTCCCAGCTGACCCAACCGGCTTGCTGCCTCCGGACCACCAGCAACTCGTTCCGCTCCATCCAGTGGAGGAGACTCCGCACCGCGTCGTCCGGGTCGCCTTGAACCACTCGCTGAGCCCGGACCTCCCCCGGCCCAACCAGCCGGGCGAGGACGCCGGCATCGGCGGGAGGTTCGACCGCGGTTCGATGCTCCAACATGGCCTGTTGGAGGTATTTGGCCGGAATCCCGACGTCCTTGCCAAGGGCCAGTACCTCGTCGGCCGTCAGGTGGTCGCCGAGGTCGCGATCGCCGGTCTGCAGCTCGGCCGCCCGCTGGATGATCCGGTCGAGCGCGGCTCGGTCAATCGTGGGTTTGGAGTTGTCCGGGGAGGTCACCGCGGGAACCTTCGATCGCTACGAGGAAACGGAATATCGCGCCACGGGACAACGGCTTCAAGCAACCGGGCCTGGCACCGGCCCGCCGCACCCGACACAGTGTCGCCACCCGGCTTCGAGTTCCTCACCGCAACGGCGGCACCGCCGAACGCCGACCTGATGCCCACACTGAGGACAGTAGGCCACTCTCCGGTGGGTCGGGAGGGCAGCGTCGCATTGCGGGCAGTGGGCTGCGGCCCCTGCCGACCCCGAGGCCGAGGTCTCCGTCGCGGCCGACTCGAAGGGAGCCTCGATTCTCGCCCCAGCAGCCTCGGCCCCGGGAATGTCGACCGCCTCGAACACCGGAACATCAGGTGGCGTCGGCGGCGGGGCGGGCGTCGGCGGCGAGTGCGGGCGGGGCTCGGCGGCGGACGCCGCGACCAGCGACTCCTCATCGGCCGGCGCCGATGCTGGAACGGTTGACGCGGTGAGGTCCGGGTGGAGACCCGCCGGATCGGGATGGACCGCTGCCACTGGCGCCGGTTCTCGAGCCAGTTCGTCGAGCCGGGCGAGCGTGGCGGCTCCGACCTGCACGGTCGCTTCGGCAAGCTCCTCGACCAGATCGAGATTGGGGTTGGGTGACGACAACTCCTCCCGGGCCCGCGCCGCGGCCTCGGGCGGGAAGGTCCGTGTCAAACCGCCCTCCTCGGCGACGAGCCGTAGCACCAGGGTCTCGTAGTCGTCGTTGCTCGTCAGGCCGAGAGCGGTTCGATGAGCGCGGTAGGGTAGAATCTGGCCGCGGAGGTCGGCCACGGTCATCGCTCGGTGAACGGCGCCAGGGTCCTGGGTTCGGATCTGGTCCACCAACCGGGCCACCATCCGCTCGAGATCGGTGATCATCTATTCCTCGAGCGCGAGGGGAAGGTGCTCGCCGGAGGCGATCCGGGCCTCCAGGGAGGTGAAGGTCGCGTCGGGATCGTCGACCAGGTACTTGCCTTTGGCGCGTTCGTCGGCGAGCCATTCGGCGAAGGTAGCTGGCACGAGGCCGTCGGGACTGTCTTGCTCCTTCGCGGCCTTGATGGCGAGCGCGTTGGCGAACTCATTCTTGAGATGGCCCGCGTGGCCGCGGACCCAGGCGAAGGTCACCTCGTGTTTGCCGATCGAGGCGTCGAGCGCGCGCCAGAGATCGAGGTTCTCGATCGGGCCACTTTTTCGCTTCCAGCCGCGGGCGACCCACCCGGGCAGCCATTCCCGGACCCCGCGCACCAGGTACTCGGAGTCGGACACGATCAGCACTCGGAGCCGCCGGCCCTTCCCGGCCAGCAGTTGGAGGAGCGCGATCGCCCCGGCGAGCGCCATCTGGTTGTTGGTGGTCTTGGGGGAATGGATCGAGAATTGGCGGCGCTCGATCGCCGCCTTGTGGCGAATCTCGACGAGCCCCGCGGCCCCGCCTGGGTTCGGGCCCTCACGGCCGTTGCCAAGGCAACTCTCGTCGAGATGGGCGATCGCGATCGGCAGTGGGCGGGTCGACACTAGGCGATCACGTGGAAGTCTTCGACTTGGGTAAGGTCGAAGCTGATTTCGTCTCCGGTCATCGGCAGGATGCCGACCAGCCGGTCACCCCGCCCCGTCGTCTCGAGCCGGCGGGCCACGACGACGTACTCGGTCCCCCGCCGCATCAACGCCACGCGCTTCCCATCCCGGGCGGCACGCTCGAGCTGGTCCATCCGGGCAGGGCTCAGGCGAAACGACACGGCTCCAATCTAGCGGGCCGCCTCAGATCACCGTACCCCGCCCGATTCGGAGGACACCGCGTTGACTGGTGACTTCGCCAATGACCCGGTGGGCCGGGGTCTGGGCGGCCCTGAGCGCCTCCATCAACCCTCGGACATGCTGCTCCGGAACGGTGATCAGCAGCCCGCCCGAGGTCTGGGCGTCGGCGCAGAGCACCGCTTCGGTATCGGAGATGTCGTTCCATGCCACCGGGTTGGCCTCGAGGTTGCGGCGGGTCCCGGCGGGGATCGAGCCTTGGGCGGCGAGTTCCACTGCCCCCGGCAGGAACGGAATCCGGGTGACGTCGAGCCGGGCCCCGACGCCGCTGCCCAGCAAGATGTTCCGCAAGTGTCCGATCAGCCCGAACCCGGTGACGTCCGTCGCGGCGGTGGCGCCGTGGGCGAGAGCGGCCCGAGACGCGGCGTCGTTGAGCTGGGTCATGACGGCAACCGCGCCCGCGATCTCGGGGCCGGTGATCAGGTCGCGTTTCAGCGCGGTCGTCAGGACCCCGGTGCCGATCGGCTTGGTGAGGACGATCAGATCGCCGGGTTGGGCCCCGGTATTGGTCAGGAGGCGGTCCGGGTGACCTTCGCCGATGACCGCCATCCCGAACTTGGGTTCGGGATCGTCGATGGAGTGCCCACCCAGAATGAGGCAGCCGGCCCGCTCGACGATCGCCTGGGCACCCGCCAGCACCTCGCCGAGCATCTCGAACGGGAGTTTCCCTCGGGGCCACCCGACTAGATTGAGCGCCAGCAACGGCCGGGCCCCCATGGCGTAGATGTCGCTCAGGGCGTTGGCCGCGGCGATCGCCCCCCAGTCGCGCGGCTCGTCGACGATCGGGGTGAAGAAGTCCACCGTCACCACCAGGGCGCGATCGGGCGCGATCTTATATACCGCCGCGTCGTCGTGGGTCGAGGCGTCAACCAGAACGTTGGGATCGTGGGTGCCCGGCACGTAGCGCAGAACCTGCGCCAACTCGGCTTGGCCGAGTTTGCAGGCTCAACCGGCGCCGTGCGACAACGACGTCAACCGAATTCGAGGCCGCTGGTCCCGTTCGATGTCACTCATGCCGCTCCTCCTGCCGATGGGAACCGCATTCGTCCTCGGCCTGATCCACGCCATCGACGTGGACCATGCCGTGGCCGTCTCCACGTTCGTGGCGGGTCGACCCGCCGTCCGCACCGCGATCGGTTACGGCCTCCGCTGGGGCATCGGCCACTCCGGCGCGGTGCTGATCGCCGGGTCGGCCGCGCTCGCGCTCGGGCTCCGGTTCGACCCTCGCTTCGACCGGTGGGCCGAGAGCGCCGTGGGTCTCATGCTCATCGGGCTCGGGATCATGGCGTTCCGGTCGCTTCGCAACTTACACCTGCACCACCCCAAGGCCCACGGCGACCATGCCCACCTCTACGTCCACCGGGAACCCGGCCGGGACCACCCCCACCCCGCCTCGCCCCAACCGTATCATCATCCGCGCCGCCCGTTGCTGGTTGGGCTGATGCACGGGCTCGCCGGCACCAGCGGGGTCTTGGCCATCGTGCCGGTGACGCTGGTGTCGACGTGGCAAGTGGGCGTCGGCTACCTGGTGGCCTTCTCTGTCGGCGTCACGGCCGGAATGATGCTGTTCGCCCTCGGCCTCGCCGAGGCGCTCCGGCGAACCTCGGCGCGGTCCTTGATTTGGGGACGTCGGGCCGGGCAGGCGATCGCACTGGGGAGCGTGGTGACCGGGGCCGTCTGGCTCCTCAACGCGGTGCAATCGGGCTAGCGCCGCCCGCCGCGACGTGGAGCCGCTCGGTACTAACCGATCTCGTCGATCGCCACGAACACCGTCGCCCGGGAGGTGGGCACCTCGGTGGCGGGCAGCACGAAGGCGGCCCCGACCCGCGAGCCGACGGCCGCGAGTCCGACATAGTCGCCGATCTGGGGCGTGTCCTGATCGGAGAACCGAAACATATAGGACGCCATCAGGCTGATCTGATCCGCCGGGAATGGCCGTCGCGCGAGCGTCCGGACCACTTCGAACCGCCCTGCCCCCCGATCTGCCCGCAGCAACGCGACCCGTGTCTCGCGGTCGTCCGCGAGATAGGTGAGAATCCACCAATGGGTTCCGCTGCTGGTCACGGCGGGCAGGCCCATGTGGGTTCCGGCGGCTATCGACGGAGCGAGCTCGAACGGCGGCGACCAGCTGACCCCGTCGTCGCTTCTGATGCCAAACAGCCGATGCCGAGGTTGGACCGGGGGCCGGGCATCGATGTCGGGCAAGAGGTCGGTTTGCCCCCACACCCACAGCAGCGGACCGTTCGGGTCGGCCGCGAGCGACGGGATCCCGACTTTGCCGAGACCGGCGTGGGTCGCGGCGACCTTCGGGGGGGGAGAAGGTGACACCGCCATCGGTCGACAGGGAGTGGAGGATGGCGTTAGGCAGGCTGGGCCCGTCGGCGCCAGGTGGGACGATCTGGCCGGGGAGGCCGGGAAGGCCTCCCAGCGTCCATAACAGGTGAACCGACCCGTCGGGCCGCACCGCGATCTGGTGCATCGGTGCCAGCGCGGCCGTCTTCATGACGAACGGCTCCGCGAAGGTGCGGCCGCCATCGGTGGACCGGGTGACTCGGATCGCGGGGGTCATGTCCGACCACGACAGGTACACCGTGCCGCGGTGGGGACTGGCCGGGGAGCGGTCGAAGGCCATCGACGTCTTGTCCGCGCCGGGCGAGATCCCCGGTACCACCGTGGCGAACAGGCTGCGGCCCCCATCCTCGGAGCGAGAGACCGCGATCCCACCGGCGGTGAAGGCCTCGGCGGGTTGACCCATGGTCTCGGCCATCTGCTGCTGGAAACGAGATTGAGTGGGTAGAAGCCGACGCGAGTAGCTTCTGGCGTCGTTCATGTCCGCGAGCCACTTCCCCGCGAAATCGCTGGCGACCAGGAGGCTCCCATCGGCCACGAACCCGACCAGGGCGTCGGCGGCGAACTCGCCGTCCAGCTTGGGCCGCGGCACCCGCCGGCTGAACCAGCGCCGCCCGCCGTCCTCGGAAAGCCAGAGCTGGATATTCCGGCCGCCTCGTCCGCCCCGGATACCGTACTGTGCCGCGACCGCGATCCGGTCGGGGTTTCGTGGGTCGAATGCGATGTGGGGCTCGAAGACCTCGATGCCGGGGCCAGGCGGCTCGAGCGACACCTGACGAGGAGGCTGGATCCCTCGACCAGGGGCAGTCGCTCGCTCGCCGGTGGCGCTGACGCCGAACGCGGCAGCGCCGATGACGAAGTCCCGTCGGTCCATTGGTCCGCGCTCGTTGCGGTCGATCGGGAATGTCGCGCTCGAGCGGGCGATTGGTCAACCACCTGGGCCGCCGTCGCGGGCCACCCCTGGTTCGGCCCCCCGACGCCCGCGGGGGCTTCAATGCCCCGACGCCTACCGAATCGGCAGCGCGATTCGCGATGCCCGCTCACCGCCCCGGTGAAGTGTCACCGTGGGTCGGCCCCGGACCGGCGGCTTCTCGGTGTTGTCGACGTCGGCGCCGGCAATGGTGACCCGAATCCGGTGACCGGCGTTGAACACCGTCGCGGTCGGTTGAAGGTCGAACGTTAGCTCGACCACCTCGCCAGGCACCAGTGGCTTCGCGCTGGCTCGGTCATGCATCTCCCAGGGCAACCCGAGATTGTCCCAGGGCGCTTGCGCCTGGGCCCGGCGAGAGGCCCGCAGCATTCCCTCACTGACGTAGCGGGAGAACCCGGTCGAGTCGACCTCCTCCAAGTAGGCGTAGAAGTCGCCATCGCGCTGATCGGACGAGAGGTAGAGCGTCACCACCGGGTGTCCGATCACCGTCACGTCACTGGCCAGGCGCGCCGTGGTGTAGGTGAGCGACTTGGCGTCGTTCGCGGTCATGTCGGGATAACGCATCGGGCCCTGGCCAACGGCATTGTCCCACCGGGAGGCGGTGCCCGTGGTGGTGGTCAGGTCGACGAGCCAGCGGTCGGTTCCGGCGTCACCGCCGCCGGCGGCGGCGAGGGTCCCGTCGTTGACTGACTGGACGCTGCCGCTGGGACCGGCGGCGAAGAAATAGTCGACGTTGCTCACCGTCTTGAGCGGCCAGGCATCGGCGTGCTCCCAGGTCCATCTTCCTGGGTCGATCATCAGGGCGTAGTTGACGGGCGGGTCTCGGTCGACACCATTCTGGATTCCCTTGAGCCAGCGGTCGAACCAACGGTGTTGTTCGGCCGAAATGATCCGGGCTTGCTCGACGCCCATCGCGCTGTCCGGGGACGCGTGAGCCCACGGCCCCATCGTGACCCGATCCGGTCCATGCCAATTGACGAGCCACTGCATCTCGTCGCGAGCGAAGATGTCATACCAGCCCCCGAAGTGATGAGCGGCGACGCCGGATTGATTCATCTCGGACAGGTAGGTCGACGGTTGGAACTGGATCTGGTCGAAGCTCGGGGTCTTGTGGTCTCGGAACGCGGCGGCCTTGAACTCGCTCTGGACGGTCCAGTTGTCCTTGTGCTGGCCCAGGGCCTCACGCCACATGGCGCCGGTCTCGTCCTGGTCGACCGGGGGTTCGGGGAACCAGACGTCGAGCGCGCGGGTGAGGCGGCCCCAGTGCTCGATCATGTTCTGGCGATAGATCCCGCCGTCGTGAAAGACGTCGTACATGTCGAACGCGGCGACGTTCGGGAAGATGGCTTTGAGGGCGGGGTGCTTGGTGCTGGCGGCCATGTACTGGGTGATTCCGAGGTAGGAGCCGCCGAACATGCCGAGGTTGCCGTCAGACCAGGGCTCCTTGGACATCCACTCCATCAGATCGTAGGCGTCGCGGGTTTCGGCTGGGGAAAACAGGCCTTCGTATCGGCCGTACGAGGCGCCGCCTCCCCGAACTTGGGCGGCGACCACGACATAGCCGTGCGTGACCAGCCGCTGCAGCGCCCGGTTACGATCCACCTGGGAGGGCACATCGCGCGGGATCGAGTCGAGCGGCCAGGGGCCCGGGGTCGGGGCGGCGAGGTTACGACTGATCTCGAAGGCGGCCGGCGGTGCCGCGCCCCGGTGATAACGGGAATGGGTCCAGAGCACCGGGAACTTCCGGTCGACCGCGACACCATTGACGGCGGGGCGCACGATGTCAACCGCGATCTTCACCCCGTCGCGCATGGCGATGTAGCGGGATTCCCGAACCCACTCCGAGTAAAGCGAGTCGGAGTAGCCCCGATATTCGCCGAATCGCGACATCCGGTTGCCGGTGGCGGAATCGTTGGCCGCGGTGTCGTTAGGGGCCTTCTGACATGCGGCGGCCGCGACGATGGCGAGGGCGAGCAGGTGGCGAGTAGGGAACATGTCGATCCAGCGGGTGAGGGGACGAGGGATAAGGTCTCGCTCGATCGGGCCTCGCGCAAGCTGGTGGGGGCAACGGCGTCTATGCTCTGGTCTCGTTCGCTCCTACCTCGCCCTCCTGGGCCCGGTTCACCAGCCGAGCACGGTCACCAGGCTGCCGACCAACCGCTCGGCATGGGTCGCTCGGAGCGCCGCGGCGGGGACCACCCGAATCTCGACCGGCGCCTGGTAGAGCCGATTCCACTGGTCGGTGTAGCGAAGGGTGAGCTGCCGAGTTCCCAGGGCGGGGGTGGCAATGCTCACCGCCGCTCCGGTCCCGAGCACGGTCGAACCCTCCAACCACTGATACGAGGTGATCATCCGAAATCCGCTTCGGCTCGCTCCTCGGAACTCCCATTGGCCGACCAGCGAGACCGGGGTTCCTTGCGCGACCACCGTGGTGCCCTCGTACTCCGCTACCAGTCGGTCCTCGGGATACATGAAGTGGAGCGAAAGCTTCTCCAGGGCGCTCAGACCGGTGTGACCGTAGTTCCCGACGTAGTTAGGACAGGCCGGGATGGTGTAGTTCATGGTCGACTGGAGGTCATAGCCCTCGGAGGTGAACTGGGTGTTGCCGGTTCCCGACGCCGGGAGGCCGTCGATCCACTGTTGGGCCCCGGTGCAGCCCGCCGCGGTGGTGTTGTCTCGGGCGTCGGAGCGTTCGAACTCGTGAGCGAAGCCGAGCTGGTGCCCGAACTCGTGGAGGGTGTGGTTGCGCCACAGCGTCCCGGCGGCGTCGCCATCGTTGCCCAGCCGAAGATTCCATTGACAGTGACTGTCGTTGGCCGGGCTCCGGTCGCTCGGGAACAGCGCGAAGCTCGCCCCGGAGTCGATCAGGTTGCCGCTGGCGTCGCGCCGCGGCTGGCCGTTGACGTCGGTGGCGACCGGCACGCCGCGAGTGCAGCCGACGCCGGGGATCGGGATCATCGTCGCGGTGGGGGTGGGCGAATAGGGCACGTTGGTGCCGGCGAGGAGGACTCGGATGGTCCCGCCGAAGACCTCGTTTCCGCTGGCATCTCGGGTCGGCGCCGGGCAGGCCGCCAGGAAGGTGTAGTCGATGTTCGCGGTGCCCTGGTGAATCGAGAGGTAGTCCCGAATCTGGGTGATGAAGGCCGCCCGGGTGAGGTTGGCATCGCCCACGAAACAGACCGAGATGTCCCTCGGCAACAGCCCGGTGCCTCCGCTGGAGGCGAGCAGGCCGGCCTGGAGCGCCGTGGCCGTGCCGAGCGCGGCGATCGCCGCGAGGGCGGCAAGGGGCCGTCGCATATCTGCCTAACGGAGATAAATGGTGTGGATCAGGCGGCAATCGGTCACCAGGCATCCGATCGCCCCGCCCGACTGATCGTTGGGGTCGAATCGGATCGAGAGCGACCGGCCCGAGACCAGCGCTCCCGAGGCGAGGCTCATCGCCCGGTGGGCGAATTCCTTCTCGGCGGCCGATCGCTGGACGCCCAGGGCGAAGTAGACGACTCCGTTCCGGCCGGTGGTGCAGTGGACGTGGATCCGGCTCGAAAGGGAGGCGACTTCATCCGGTCGGCAGTCGATCACCACCAGGTTGGGTTGGGTGGTGGCCGGCCTGGCCGTCACGCCGATCAGCAGGAGTAGGACCGTGAGGAAGATCCGCATCGTAGTACCTCCGTCGATGAGTTAGCGGCCCGGGGTGAGGACCAGCCGCATGGTCGCGCTGACCGAGATCACCGAGTCCGACTCGGCCACGGCTCCTTGGGCAGGCGACTGGGCTCGTCTCGCCACCGTCGCTACCCGAAACAGGTAGACCCCCGGCGGAGCCCGCCGTCGCGGGATGGTGGAGTTGCCGTCGGACGGCCCCGAGTAACTGGTGCCGTCCCAAACCAGTGAGTCGGCGTACTGCCCTTGCCGCAGTGGTGTGGCGGGGAGGGGCAGGGTTCGCTGACAGGGCCCGAGGTCGCACTCCGGACAGAAGACCGCGCTGTCACCCCGAATCATTCGGGCCACGATCAGCCCGCCGACCCGCGGTTCCTGGCAGCCGCCGATATCCTGTGGCAATGGGATGACCCCGCCAAGATCGCGATCGACCGTCAACTGATAGCGGATCACCACCCCGCGGGCGGCGCTGTCGGTTGACCATTGGCACGGCTGGGTCGGGATTCGGATGGCGAGGCCCGACACGGTACTGCTGTCCGCGACCGGTCCACACTCCATCGCGGTCTGGGCCGGAACGCAGGCCGGCAAGACCAGAGCGAAGAGAATGGCCATGAGACGAAAACGCATCATCGTTCGGCCTCGGTTGGTGCGGGCGGCTGCCCCGCGGTGCGATGGCGAGGGCAAGCTACCGCGGGGCCATCACCCGGCCATCAGCCAATCGTCACCTGGCCGGACGATTGGCTTCCAAGCCGACGACCGGGGACCCCTCCGTCCGGAGGCCACCGCCCGAGGTGGTGGCCTTCCGATCGTCATGCCGAGCCCACGACAAATCGCTATCTTCCCTGGTCGCAATTCTCCGGAAATCGACATGTTCCGCTTCGGTTCGCTGTTCGCATTCTGCGTCGTGCCGACCGCCATCGCCGTGGGCCCTGCCGCCGGGCAGCCTCCGGCGTACGATCTCGCCAAGACCAAGACGGTCCTCACCGGGATGATCGAGCAGGCGATCCGGGAGCGAGGGGTGCCCTCGATTTCGATCGCCCTGGTGCGGGGAGATTCGATCGTCTGGAAAGCGGCCTTCGGCTATGCCAACGTGCGGACCAAGACCCCCGCCACCCCGGAGACCATCTACAGCACCGGGTCGACCTTCAAGTCGGCGACCGCGACGGCCCTCCTGCAACTCGTGGAGGCCAAGAAGCTCGACCTCGACGCCCCGGTGAACAACTACCTCGGCGAGATCAGAATCCAGGATCGGCTCCAGAGCGAGAAGCCGGTCACCACCCGCCATGTCTTGACCCACTGGTCGGGCCTGACGGCCGGCGCGGTGACCAAACCGCTGTGGGGCCGAGAACTGCCCAAGAGCCTGCCCGCGATGGTCGCGACGCTCTACTCGGTCCGCCCGCCGGAGGCCAAATGGGAATACAACAACTTCGCCTACGGCATGGCCGGGTTGTTGGTCGAGAAGATCTCGGGCCAGGAGTACGAGGCCTACCTGCTCGAGAAGGTGCTCCGGCCGCTCGGCGTCACCACTCCGCATCCGGTCTATCCCTCCCCGGAGATGGTGGAGCTGATGGCCCTTCCTTACGGCCCCGGTGGCGCCGCCGGAAAGCCGACCCCGGTCGCCCAGGTCCACTTCGACGTCTACCCGGCCGGCGACGTCTACCTCACCGCCGAGGACATGGCCCGGTTTCTGGCCATGCATCTGAACAACGGCACCTTCCGGGGTACCCGAGTGATCTCCGAGGCATCGGCGCAGCTGGCCCACACGCCGGCCTTCGGCGGCGACTACGGATTCGGATGGTCGGTCCGCAAAGACCCGAACGGTCACACCGTGATCGCTCACAGCGGCGGGATTCCGGGCCAGAGCAGCATGATGGTGGGCGACCTCGACGCCAAGGTCGGCGTCTACTACATGTCGAACTCGGGAGCCCCGCCAACGATCGCCGAGGCGGCGATCAAGCTGCTCCAAGGACAGGAATACACTCCGCCCGCCGAGAAGAAGGCGATCGCGCTGGACGGCAAGATTCTCGATCGCTACGTGGGGACCTATTCGATCGCGGCCGGCGGCACCTTGGTGATCACCCGAGAGGGCCCGGGTCTCGCGGTGCGCCAGAATGGGGTGGGCAATCCGACCATCCTGCTGCCCGAGTCGCCCACCACGTTCTTCATCAAGGGCGAACAGATCACGGTGACGTTCGTGGCCGGAGCGAGCGGAGCGATCGAGAAGCTGGTCATCGGGACCGGCCCGGGCGCCATGGAAGCGAAACGGAGCCAGTAGGGTACCGCGGCGAATCGGTGGGTATGAGAGGAGGGCCAAGTGGTAGTCAAGGTCGGGCTTGGTCTGCTGGGACTCATCGCGCTGACGATCGGGTTCGTGGCGCTGGCGGGCTCCCGGCTACCGGTGGAGCACACCGCGGCCCGGAGCGTCATGGTGCCGGTCGCCCCGGAGGCGGCGTTCGCGACGATCGCCGACTTCGGCGCGGCGCCCCGGTGGCGGACCGGCCTCGATAGCGTCGCCATCGACGAGGGCCCGCCACGCCGGGTCACCGAGATCAGCGGATCCGATCGCCTGAGCCTGGAGGTGGTGTCCTCCACGCCCCCCGTTGGTCTGGTGACGCGGATCGTCGGAGCCGGCGCTTTCGGCGGGAGTTGGGAATATCGAGTCGCCCCGGAGGAGGGCGGCAGCCGAGTCACGATCACCGAGCGCGGCGAGGTGTACAACCCGATCTTTCGGTTCATGTCGGCCTACTTGATCGGCCATACCGCGACGCTCGATCAATACCTCGGCGATCTCGCCAGAAAGTTGGGTGGAGACGGCGCCATTCAGTAGCCTAACGCCCAACCGGTGTCGTGGTCGGCCGGGCGTTGGCGACATTGCGGGATCGGCACGAGGAGGCCAGCTTGGCCGCAGGCGGAGTGCGATCGGCGGGGCAGCACGAGGAGCGGGGTGTTCGACCCGGTCAGCCGGCCGCCGGGAGCGGCCTGTACCCGCCGGACACGGGGCGATCGCGGCCCTCAGTCACCGACCACCAGCAAGACCCGAAGCCCGATCAGCGCGCGCTCGTCTCGAGCCACTGAGCCGAAGGAACCGTCATCCCGTTGACGCTGGAGGAGCGCGGGCGCCGCCCGACGCAACACGGCCGTCGCCCCTGGACGCCGCACCTCGACGAGGCCGGCCAGCGCGTGGAAGAAGTCACCCCGCTGCCAAGTGCCGTCGCTGAGCTGGAAGCCCGCCGCCAGGTCGACGAGTCGATCGAGGAGTGGCTGCCAACGAGAAGGGGCGACCGCCACCGCGGCCATGGCCCCGAAGAGCAGGTCGAACGGCAGGTGCTCGTCGGGACGTTGCCATTCGTCGAGCAGATGCTTGAAGCTGTCGAGGTGACGGGCAATCGCGGGGCTGTCGCCGCGTCCCCCCCGAAGGGCCGCCCGGAGGGCGGCCACGCTCACCGCGAAACGGGCCTGTGATTCGACCCGATAGGTCTTGCCGTCGGGAACGGTGATTGGGGCGACCCGCTGTGTTGCCGGCGCCGGCGAGAAGAACCCACCGAGGAAATGCTCGCACACCCGATGGCCGTGCCGAGCCGAGCTGCAGCCTTCGTGGTAGGCACCGGGCTTCCCGACCAGACCCATCAACCAGTCCAGCGGGGCGACCAGGAGCTCGGGCGGCGGGTCGAGATCCAGCAGATCGTCAATCGCCCCGATGGTAGCGCTGGCGGTACCACCAACGCTCCCATCGGGGCGGAGCGAACCGGCGACGGCCGCGATCAGAGTTTGCCGCAGCGTCTCGTCGCCGTCGTCGGCCTTGCCCAGTCGTCGCCGGGCGAGCCAGCCTGCCCGAGTGGCCTTCCGGGCGAAGTACCGCTCGACTCGATCGAGCGCCGACTGGCCAGTCAACGGGCCAGGCTACTTCTTCTTGCCCTTGGCCTTCTTCCCTGACTTCTTGGCTTTCCTCGCGGGCTTCTTGCCACCCTTCTTCTTAGCTGCCTTCTTGGCTGCCTTCTTGGCAACCTTCTTCGCTTTCTTGGCGACCTTTTTGGCTTTCTTAGCCGTTTTCTCAGCCGTCTTCTTGGCGGTCTTCTTGGCGGCTTTCTTGGCTCGCTTGGCCTTCGGTTTCGCCGGCTTCTTCGCCGGCTTGGCCGCCTTCTTCTTCGGTTGGGCCGCCGCTGGCGCCGTTCCCGCCGCGGCCGTCGTCACCGGCACGGGCGCCGGCAGCGGGACTGGTACCGGAGCCGGCGGGGGCGGCGGGGGGGGCGACGCGGGCACCGGATCCATCCACCCAGATCCCGACCAACCCATCTCCGAATCGTCGTACACGGCCATGCGAGGCTCCTTCCCCGGCGATGATTTCCAAGTGATTTCCAAGCGCGAAGGCGACAACCGATCGAGCGCCATATATCTTGCACAACTTTCCCACTTCTGCAAGCTATGCGAGCCCTGACACTGACCGCCCACGGCGGCCTCGACCGCCTGGCGGTCCAAGACCTTCCCCGGCCTGAGATCTCGGCCCCCGACCAGGTCCGGATCGCCGTTCGGGCCGCGGCGCTTAACCACTTGGATCTATTCGTCTTAGGTGGCCTCCCGGGGGTCACGCTCCCGTTCCCGCACGTGGTCGGGACCGACGCCGCCGGGGTGGTCGACGCCGTGGGCGACGGGGTCTCCCACCTGGCCCCAGGTGACCGGGTGGTCATCAACCCCGGGCTCTCCTGCGGGACCTGCCCCGCCTGCCGATCCGACCAGGACCCCTTCTGCCGGACCTTCCGGATCGTCGGCGAGCACCAGAGCGGCACCGCCGCCGAGTACCTGGTCATGCCGGGGAGGAACGTAACCAAAGTTGGGAGCCACTTGAGCTGGACCGAAGCGGCGGCGCTCCCACTGGCGACGTTGACGGCCTGGCGGATGCTCACCACCCGCGCTCGGGTCGCGCCCGGTGAGGCCGTCCTGATCTGGGGAATCGGCGGCGGCGTCTCCCTCGCCGCCCTTCAGATCGCCAAACATCTGGGAGCCCGGGTCATCGCCACCAGCTCGTCGGACGCCAAGCTCGCGGTGGCGACCACCCTCGGTGCCGACCTCGTCCTCAATCACACCATCGTCGACGTCGCGAAAGCCGCGAGGGAATTCACCAAAGTCGGAGTCGACGTGGTGGTCGATTCCGTTGGCGAAAAAACCTGGGACAAATCCCTCCGAGCCCTTCGGCCCGGCGGCCGCCTGGTTACTTGCGGCGCCACCACCGGCCCGATGGTCCAGATCGACATCCGGCGGCTCTTCTGGTTCCAATGGTCGATCCTTGGCTCGACCATGAGCTCGATGGGCGAGTTCCACGCCATGATGGCCGTCGCCAATCAGGGGAAGTTCACCCCGATCGTCGATACCGTGGTCCCCCTGGAGCAAGGCCGAAAAGCCTTCGAGCGACTCGAAAAGGGCGACCAAGTCGGCAAAGTGGTGATCGAGGTCAGCCGATGAACGCCATCCTCGAGCGCCTCAGGGTCGGATTCGACCAGATGCTGGCCATCCTCCCGGGCTTCTTGTTCGCCGCCGGGATCCTCCTGGTCGGGTACTTCGTGGCCCGGCTGGTGGAGCGGTGGACCGACGCGGTGCTGTCTCGGCTCAACTTCAACAAGATGGCCGAAGCGGGCGGTATCTCCGAGGCGGTTGGGCGCACCGGCACTCGACTCGATCCGATCCACGTCGTCGGCAAGCTGCTGTTCTGGCTCGTCATGCTGGCCGTCATTCTCTTGGCCAGCGCCGCCCTCGAACTCAACAGCATCAACGTGATGTTCGGGACGATGTTGTCGTACATCCCCACCCTGTTCGCGGCCGTAATCATCGTGATCCTCGGGATGATCGTCGGGGAGTTCGTCCGGGCGATCGTCCTCGCCTCCGCGGGTGCGGTCGAAGGCGTCCCGACTTTGGCCAAGGTCGCCAAGGTCGCGGTCGTCCTGATCGCGGTCTTCATGGCGATGCAGCAGATGGGCGTGGCCGCCGAGATCATCACCGCGGCCTTCACGGCCACGGTCGGCGCCATCGCGCTGGCGGCGGGCCTCGCCTTCGGGCTCGGAAACCGGGATCTGGCGGGGGAAATCACCCGCCGGTGGTACGACGAGGGCCGCCAGCGACGGCTGAACCGGCTGGCGGCCCAGGACCGGGCCACGCCGGCGGCCGAATCTCGCAGTTCCGAGTCGGGCAACTCCGACCCGTGAGCCAACCGGCGATCGCTCCCGCCCGCCAGGACGCGGTGCCCGGCAGCGATCGAGCCACTCACCGAACCCACCAGGAACCAGCCCATGAGAACCGCGGTCGCCGTCGCCCTCAATGTCGCCCTCGGCTTTTCGAGCGCCGCGGCCCAGGCACCCGACACCACCCCGACCGCCGTGGTCCGGCGCCAGATCGAGACGTTCAACCAACGCGATCTGGACGGCTTCATGGCACTGTACGCCGACGACGCGGTGGTGTTCGAGTTTCCCTCGGGTAAGGAGCTGTGGCGGGGAAAGGCCGCGATCCGGGCCCAGTACGAGACGGTGTTCAAGCAGCCACTCCCACCCGTCCGGGTCGAGCCGCGGATCGTCGACGGCCATTTCGTGATCGAAAACGAAGTGTGGGATGCCAAACCCGGCGAGCGTAACCGCGCCATCTGGATGTACGACATCCAGGCCGGTCTGATCCGGCGGGTCTGGCGGGTCCGGATGTGACACGGGGCACGGGCCGGAAGCCCGCGCCCCGCGCGGCGTGGCGATCCCCGGGCCGACTCAGACCAAGGGCGCTCTTCGAACCGGTTTCCCGGTCAGCGCCACGAGGGCATTCGCCACCGCGGGCCCGATCGGGGGCAGCCCGGGCTCGCCGACGCCGGTGGGTTGCTCGGTCGATGGCATGATGTGAACCTCGACCGCTGGCATCTCCGCCATCCGGAGGACCCGGTACTTGTCGAAGTTGGTGCTCACCACCTTGCCTCGCTCCACCGCGATCTGACCGTAGAGGGCAGCCCCGAGCCCATAGGCGATCCCGCTCTCCATCTGGGCGGCGATCACATCGGGGTTGACCGCAATGCCGCAATCGACGGCGCAGACCACCCGGTGCACCTTCGGCTTGCCGCCGACCAGCGAGACTTCCGCCACTTCGGCGACGTAGGTCGCGAAGGATTTGTGCACCGCGATGCCGCGCGCCCGCCCGGCGGGCAGGGGCGTCCCCCAACCGGCCTTCTCGGCGGCAAGGTTCAGCACGGCGAGTCGGCGGGGGTCCTTCCCGAGGAGGGCTCGGCGGAATTCGAGCGGATCCTTGCCCGCGGCCCTGGCCATCTCGTCGACGAACATCTCCACCGCGAACGCGGTGTGGGTGTGGCCGACCGACCGCCACCACTGCACCGGCACCCCGCTCTTCGGCTGGTGCACGTCGACGAAGATGTTCGGAACGTCGTAGGGGTGATCGCTGACGCCCTCATGCACGGCCTGGTCATTCCCGTCCGGGCTATCGAGCGGGGTCCCCGCGGTAATCGACGGCCCAACGACCCGGTGGGACCAGGCCACCGGGTTGCCGGACCCATCGAGCCCGCCGCGAACCCGGTGCAGGAAGGCGGGTCGGAAGTAGCCTGAGGCGGTGTCGTCCTCGCGGGTCCAGACCAATTTGACCGGGGCCGAGCCGTTGATCGCCTTGGCAATGGTGACGGCTTCCATCACGAAGTCGGATTTGCCGTTGGCCCGCCGACCGAAGCTGCCGCCAGCGTAGAGCATGTTGATCCTGATCTGCTCCGGCTTGAGTCCGGTGAAAGCCGCGATGGCCCCGCCATCCGGGGTCTGGAACTGGGCGCCATACCACAACTCGGCGCTGTCCGGCTTGAGCTGGACCACGCAGTTCATCGGTTCCATGCAGGCATGCGCCAAGAACGGGAACTCGTAGCTGGCCTCGACCGTCTTGGCGGCACCCGAGAGGGCCTGCTCGGCGTCACCGACCTTCCTGACTTCTCGGCCCGGCTTGCCGGCGAGTTCCCGAAACTCGGCCATGATCTCGGCCGTGCCAGCCGTGTTGGCTTCGGCGGTGTCCCACTCGACCGTGAGGGCATCTCGGCCATTCTTGGCGGCCCAGAAGTTGATTCCCAGCACCGCCACGCCGGTCGGGATCTGGACCACCTCGGTCACTCCGGGCACGGCCTTGGCCTTGGCCGCGTCGAACGACTTGACCTTGGCGCCGAACAAGGGGGGATGGGCCACCACCGCGGTGAGCAGCCCGTCGAGTTTGACATCCTGCGTGAAGGTGGCCCGCCCAGTGCTCTTGGGCTTGGCGTCGGGACGCTGGGCCTGCCCGGGCTTCCCGATGTACCGGAAGTCCTTGGGATCCTTGAGCGGAACCTCGGCCGGGGCGGCGAGCGTGGCGGCGAGGCCGGCGAGGGTGGCGTACGATGCCCGCCGGTTGCTCTTGGCGTGGACGACTTCGCCTGGCTCGGTGGTCAGCTCGCCCGCCGAGACGCCCCACTGCTTGGCGGCGGCGGCGAGGAGGACGGCGCGGGCGGTTGCGCCAGCCTTACGGTGCTGCTCCCAGGAGTTGGCGATGGCACTCGACCCCCCGGTTCCCATCATGCCAAAGGCGAGGTTCTTGTACTTCTCGGTGTCGTTGGGGGCGCCCTCGACGACGATCTTACTCCAATCGGCGTCCATTTCCTCGGCGATCAGGGTGGCCAAGCCGGTGTAGGTCCCCTGCCCCATCTCGAGGTGCTTGGCGAACACCGTGACGGTGCCGTTCGGATCGAGGCGGATGAAAGGGTTGGGGGCGAAGGGACCCGCCGGCCCGGCCGGCGCGCCGCCGGTCGAAGGCCCGCAGCCGAACACCATCAGACCACCGCCGGCGGCGACGCCGATCCGGACGAAATCGCGACGCGAAAAGGTCGTGGCAGTCATCGGATCAGCCTCGCTTGATTTCGGCGGCGCGGTGAATCGCGGCCCGAATCCGTTGGTAGGTACCGCAGCGGCAGATGTTCCCGTTCATCGCCTGATCGATGTCCGCGTCGGTCGGGTTGGGTTTGGCGGTGATCAGCGCCACCGCGGACATGATCTGTCCGCTCTGGCAATAGCCGCACTGCGGAACCTGCAGCTCGACCCAGGCCTGCTGAACCGCGTCGGTGCCGTCGGGGGAGAGGCCTTCGATCGTGGTGACCCGCTTGGAGCCGACAGCGGACAGCGGCACGCTGCAGGAGCGAACTGGGGTGCCATCGAGATGGACCGTGCAGGCCCCGCACTGAGCGATCCCGCACCCGTACTTGGTGCCGGTCAGGCCCAACACGTCACGGAGAACCCACAACAGCGGCATCGACGGGTCGGCGCTGACTTCCCGCGCCTCGCCGTTGATGGTGATGGTTGCCATGTTTCCTCCTCGATATATGGTGCGGCTGGTTCGCTACAGATTACCCGCGGCCGGGCCAAAGCGGAAGCGGACTCGGCCCCTAGCGTCCGCCGGTTCGCCATCGGAGGCTATCCCGCGCCACTCGACCGTTCACCATGGTGAACAGGCTGGTCGTCCGCGACGATCCGGTCACCCGAGATCAGGACCGCTGAGCCCAGTCCTTCCCTCGGACCGCCGTGTACCCCTTGCCATTGTGGAGCACCACCGAATCCGGCGCCGGGCTCCCGCACGAGATCAGTCCGACACCGACGACCATCCACCCGGACAGCGCCCTCATGGCACCGCTGCCGCCGGCGGGGCGGGCAGGCGCAGCTCCATCAACCGGACCCCGCCTCGGAATTGCTCCGCCCACAAGGCGCTTTCCGCGGACGCGGCCACGATCACGCCGGCCCCCACCGCGGTGAAGACGCGGCGCAGGCGCCCCTCGGTGTCGACCACCTGGTATCGGCGCACGGAATCCACGGCGGCTTTCGATTTCCTGAGCCAGATCAGCCCCTCAGGCGTCCCGAAGCCCCGCTCGAAATTGGCTTTGAACGGAGCGAAGGGGAGCTTCTCCGCCATCGGCCGCAGCTCCTCCGGGAAGGTGTTCACGTATTGCTCCCGGTCGGCGCGGGTCACGTCCAACACCGGGTCCGGCAGCCGTTCGCCCCGTTTCTCTTTGCCACCGACGAAATGAGAGACCTCGTTCCGCCGAACCCTGGCGATCCAGAGCATCCCGTCGGGCCGAACCCCCCACCAGTCGTTGCCGGAAAAGATCATCCGTTCGAACCGTTTTCCGCGCTGCTCGGTGATCTCGGCCACGTCGAACGGCGCGAGGCCCGCGATGGTGTCGAACTCGGTCAGGGTCGAGTTGCTCCGGATCAGTAACGACGAGTCCCGCAGCCCGCTGCCGTCGGGACCGGCGATCGGTGGAATCTCGAAGTAGTACTGACCGGCGGCGTCCCGCCCCTTGGGCAGGATTCCCCGGGTACCGGCCGGCGCCGGGACCGAGCCAACGAGCTGGCCGGCGCCGGTCCAGATCGAGAGGCGGCTCTTCCCCCAATCGGCGACGAAGGCGGTGTCGCCGATGGTGAAGACGCCGTACGGCTTGCCGATCTCGGGGTTCTTCGCGCCGCCTAACGGCTGGACGGTCTTGGCGCCGAAGTCCGCCACCGCCACGACGTCGTGATCGGCGCCCACCAGCACCCACCGCTGGCCACCCAGCCAGGCGGCTTCGGGGATCTGGGCCCACCCGACCACCAGGGTGTCGGCCCCATCCGGGAGCGGCTCGGCCGGCACCGACTCCGCCCGGCGCGAGGCGCTCGGCCCGCAGCCGGCCACGGCCGCTGCCATCAGCCACCACCACGACTTGGTCATCGCCCGCTCGATTCCGCGATCTCGGTCGCCGCCGGCGTCACCGCCGCGAGACCGAGCCGCCCCAATTCGGCGTTGACGGCCGCGAGCCCGCCGTCCAGCAGACTCTTGAGCTTGGCCAGCTGGCTATCGAGCTCGGCGGAAAGAACCGTGAACACTTGGTACGACTGCGCCGTGGGTTTGGCTTCCGCGCTCGTCACCACCCCGAGGAGGGCGGCGATCTGGTTGTTCAGCTTGATCGGGTAGTTCAATGGGTCCTGTCCGCTCCTGTTCTGGACCTGGTAGATCTCACCTTCCACGGCGGAGAGTTGCCCGATGAACGGGGTCACCACTCGCTCGAGGGCCACCCCGCGACCGGCCGCGATCCCGCGGTTTCGATCGGCGAGTTGGGCCTTGACGTTGCGGATGGTGCGGACCGCGTTGTTCGCCTCCGACGTCTTGTCGCGAATCCGCATCGCGAAGCTGAACTGCTCCTCCAGGTCGGCTTGCGACCCTTGCGATCGGGGATCCTTGAGCAGCCGAAAGGTCTGGGTATCGCTCTTGTCGCCCACGGTGAGCCGCACCGAGTAGCTCCCGGGCGGCGCGATCGGCCCTTGCAACCCGGCCGCCCACATGATCATTCCGCGGAACCCGACGGCATCCGGGTACCGGAGGTTCCAGCTGAAGCTGTTGGCCCCGGCGCGGTTCGGAACGCTCGGCAGGGTAACGTAGCGATAGCCCCCCTCGAAGTTGGAAAACGGGGTCGGGCGCTGGACCGCCGCCGTGCGGCGAGCGCTCTCCGGCAGCACACCTAACGCCGCCAGGCTGTCCAACCGAGCCTGCTCGGCCGACATCAGCCGGAGGCTGTCCGCCACCCAGAGCGGATCGGGGTCGCTGCCGTAGCTCCGGATGGTCTGGCCCTTGGCGTCGAGGAAGTCGATGGTGACCTTCTGGCCCGGCCGTTTGAGCCAGTACTGGATCGAGACCCCGCCGAAGGTACGATAGGCATCCCGCGGCTGGAACAAGTGGGCCTCCTTGGCCATAACTTCGGCGCGGAGCTGCCGGAGCGACGAAATGTCGTCCATGATCCAGAATCCCCGGCCGTGGGTCCCGAGCACGACGTCGCCTTCCTTGACTTGGAGATCGTGAATCGGGACCGGCGGCAAGTTGCGCCGGAGCGACTGCCAGTTGGCCCCGTCGTCGAACGAGACCCAGACGCCCCGCTCGGTCCCCGCGAACAAGAGGCCCTGCCGGACCGGATCTTCCCGAATCACCCTGGCAAACTCACCCGGCGTGATCCCGGCGACGATCTTGGTCCACGTCTTCCCGTAGTCGGTGGTTCGGTAGAGATAGGGCCCGAAGTCATTGAGCTGGAACCGATTCGCCGCGAAGTAGGCGGTGCCCTTGGCATGGGCCGACGCCTCGATGATCGAGATCCGCGCCCACTCCGGCAGTCCCGGGGGGGTGACCCGCTCCCACGATTGGCCGCCATTGCGAGTCACCGCGATCACGCCATCGTCGGAACCGGTCCAGATCACTCCCTGTTCCACTGGCGACTCGGAGATCGTGAAGACCGTGGCATAGTACTCGACCGAGGTCTGGTCCTTGGTGATGGGGCCCCCGGACGGACCCAACGTCCTGGGGTCGTTTCGGGTCAGGTCGGGGCTGATCGCCGTGAAGCTCTCGCCCTCGTTGGTGGTCTTGAAGACCACGCTCGACCCGACGTACAACGTGTTGGGGTCGTGGGGCGAGAAGACGATCGGGAAGGTCCATTGCATCCGGTACTTGGCGTCCACCGCCGAGTGCCCCATCGGATTGAGCGGCCACGGGTTGATGTCGCGCTCGATCCCGCTCCTGGTGTCCTTCCGGGTCAGGTAGCCCCCGTAGGAGCCGGCGAAAATGATGTCGGGATTGTCCGGCCGCGCCGCGATGTAACCGGACTCGCCGCCGCCAGCGTCATAAAACTCGGCGAAGTGGCTCGACGGCTGGGGCCGGCTCGACATGCAGAGGGTGCTGTTGTCCTGCTGGGCCCCGCAGACGCGGTAGGGGAAGTGGTTGGTCGTGGTGACGTGATAGAATTGCGCCGTGGGGTAGTCGTAGTCGGTCCAGCTCCGCCCGCCGTTGAAGGTGACCTCCGCGCCGCCGTCATCGCCGACCACCATCCGCATCGGGTCGTTCGGGGCGATCCACAAGTCGTGATAGTCGCCATGGTGGGTGTTGATCGGCCGCGGGAACGTCTTTCCGCCGTCGGTCGACTTCCAGAACTGGACGTTGAGCACGTAGACGCCGTTCTCGTCCTTGGGATCGGCGAAGATCCGCGAGTAGTACCAGGCCCGCTGGCGGAGTTTCCGCTCGTCGTTCACCTGGGTCCAGGTCTCGCCGGCGTCGTCGGAGCGAAAGACCCCCCCGTCGTCGGCCTCCACGATCGCCCAGAGCCGCTTCGGGTTGGCCGGCGAAACCGTGATCCCGACGTTGCCGATCGCGCCTTTGGGCAAACCGGCGTTCCGGGTGATCTCTTTCCAGGTGGCCCCGCCATCGGTGGTCTTGAACAGCCCGCTCCCGGGGCCCCCGCTGTTCATCAGCCACGGCTTCCGATAGGCTTCCCAGAGACCGGCGTAGAGAACCTCGGGGTTGCTCGGATCCATCACCAGTTCCACCGCGCCGGTCGAGTCGTTCCCGGGGCGCTTGAGCACGTTCTTCCAGGTCCGCCCGCCGTCGGTCGACTGGTAGACGCCCCGGTGCGGCGAGGCGGTGCTGAACACCGGGCCTAACGCCGCGACGTAGACGATGTCGGGGTTCTTGGGGTGGATCTTGATCTTCGAGATGTGCCGGGTTTCCGCCAGGCCCAGGTAGCTCCAGGTCCGGCCGCCGTCGGTGCTCTTGTAGACGCCGTCGCCGTGAGAGGTATTGCCCCGGATCGGGTACTCCCCGCCGCCCACATAAACGACGTCCGGGTTGGATTCGGACACGGCGATCGCCCCGATGGTCCCCCCGAAGTAGCGGTCGGTGATCGGCTGCCAGGTATCACCCCCGTCGGTGCTCTTGAACACCCCGCCACCGGTGGTGCCCATGTAGTACTCCTGGGGCCGACTGGCCGACCCCGCCACCGCGACGGAGCGGCCACCCCGCTGAGGACCCAGCTCCCGCCAGGACAAGGCCCCGAAGGCGGTGGTGTCGACCTTCTGAGCGGCGAGCGAAGTGGACAGGCCGGCGCCGAGCGAAAAAACGAATAACGCAACCACGTGAGCCATTGAAACCCGCATCCGTGTGACGGTTGTGAGGCCTATGTTGCCCGGTTTTGGGACGGATGGCAAGTAACCGAGGCCCCGAAACCGTTTCCTCCCGGAGAGCGTATCTTTGACCATCCCCCAACTCGGATCGGCTCGATGGCATTTCGCTTTGGTTTCGTCCTGCTCGCCGCGCCAGCGATCCTCGCCGCGCCGGTTTCGGCCCAATCCCCGGCCGACAAAGAAGGCGTTCGGGCCGCCGTGCTCGACTACGTCGAGGGCTTCTACGAGGGCGACAGCACCCGCTTCCTCCGGAGCGTGCGGCCCGAGGTCGACAAGTTCGGCTTCTGGAAGAACGACAAGGGGGCCTACCAGGGCGGCGGCTTTCCGTGGACCCGGTTCTTCAGCTTCGCCCGAGACGTGAAAGCCGGCAAGACGAAGACGCCCCCCAACGCGCCCAAGCAGATCGAAATCCTCGACGTCCAAGACCAGACCGCCGCGGCCAAGCTCACCGCATACTGGGGCACCGACTACTTCCTGCTGGCCAAGTACGACGGCAAGTGGATGATCCGCCACATCATCTGGCAGTCGCTCCCACCGACCCCGTAGCCCGGTCGAGCCGCCCCCCGGCCGGCGCCGCGGACTCGACCGCGGTTGCGCCCCGACTCGAGGGGCATGACCTTAGCGTCATGCCCCTTTTTGCTTCCTCGCTGCTGGCCTTGAGCCAAGCAACCGCCGCGCAGCCACCGTTTCGGATCGAAGAAATCGGCATCGCCGACCTCCAGGCGGCGCTCCGCTCCCGGCGGGTCACCTGCCGGGCGGTGGTCGAGCAATACCTCCGCCGGATCGACGCCTACGACCAAAACGGCCCGGCCATCAACGCGCTGGTCGTCGTCAACCCCGAGGCCCGGTCCATCGCCGACTCGCTCGACCGCCGCCTAACGGCCACCGGCCCGGCCGGGCTGCTCCATTGCGTCCCGATGATCGTCAAGGACAATTTCGAGACCACCGGGCTCCCGGTGACCGCCGGCTCGCAATCCCTGGCCGGATTCGTCTCGTCGAAGGACGCCTTTCAAGTCGCCCGGGTCAAAGCGGCGGGAGCGGTCGTGCTCGCCAAATCCAACATGGCGGAGTTCGCCTTCAGCCCGTACGAGACCGTCAGCTCGATCCTCCCGGGCTACAGCAAGAACCCCTACGCCCTGGATCGGGTCACGGCCGGCTCTTCCGGTGGCACCGCCGCCGCAGTCGCCGCCAATCTCGGCGCCGTCGGGCTCGGTACCGACACCGGCAACTCGATTCGGGGGCCATCCGCCCATCAGGCCCTGGTCGGGATCCGCTCGACCATGGGGCTGACCAGTCGAGGCGGAGTCATCCCGCTCAATCTGGCCGCCGATATCGCGGGGCCGATGGCGCGCTCGGTCGCCGATGCGGTGGCCGTCTTCCAGGTCATCGTGGGCGAGGATCCGGCCGACCCCGCCACCGCCGCGAGTCGAGGGCGGCCGCCGGTCGACTACTGGGCGGCTTTGATGCCGGGCGGCCTCCGAGGAGCCCGGATCGGGGTACTCGGCCAGGCGTACCAGTCGCCCACCACCGACCCCGAGGTGGTCGAGGTGTTCCGCCAGGCGCTCCGGGATCTGGAACGGGCGGGGGCCGTCGTGGTCGACCCGGTAACGATCGATAGCCTCGACGCCTGGCGCCGAGCCCAAACCGGGGTCTGTTTTCCCTTCAAGCGCGACCTCAATGCCTGGTTAGCGAGCCATGGCGACCGGGTCCCGGTCAAGAGCCTGAGCGAGATCATCGCCTCGCGAAAATTCCACCCGTCCATCGAGGCCCGGCTCCAATCCGGCCAAGCCGCGCCCGATGGCGATCCCGATCAGAGCCCGGGTTGCCAGGCCCGCGATCAGTTCCGGGCCAAGCTCCGCTCGGCGGTCGATCGGGAAATGGCCCGACTCCGGCTCGACGCCCTGGTGTACCCGACCTGGAGCAATCCACCCCGGAAGATCGGCGACCTCACCACCCCCCACGGCGACAACAACCAGCTCTTCAGCCCGAGCACCGGATTCCCGGCGATCACCGTCCCGATGGGCTACCTTCGCGGCGGGATCCTCCCGGCCGGCCTCCAGTTCTTCGGTCGGGCCTGGAGCGAGGCGACCTTGATCCGGCTGGCCTATGACTACGAGCAGTCCACTCGGCATCGCCGTCCACCCGCCTCGGCCCCGCCGCTCGCGGGATCGCCCTGACTGATTCCGAATGCCGCCGCGCTGCTCTTCCAGCGGGATCGTCTCCTGCCGCTACGGCCCGTCGCACCAGAACCGCCACCCCAGCGCCCGGACCGCCAGGTGCAGGGCCGCGGTCACCAGAAGAATGACGCCGACCGCGGCCCAGGCGGCCCGGCCGGCGGACAGCCGGCGGGCCAGCCAGCCGAACCCGCCTGCCACCCCGATCCACACCGCGGCGGACGCGAGGTGACCGATCGGATGGGCGTCGGGGCTCGGCTCCGGAAGCGGGCGCCAGGTGTACCCGAACGGGAAGACATACTGGGGCCCGAAGTACAGGGCGTTGGTGATCCGGTAGTGCCAGCTGCCCCAGTACGCCCAAGCCACCGACGGCGCCGCGGCCACGAGGCCGAGGACGCCGGCGAAGATCGCGAGCGGAAACGCCCGGGCTGGGAATTGCGATGTCGGCACGAAGCCTCGTCAGATCGGTCAGCGGTCGATTGCCGAACGCCGGCGCGGGCGGCCGAGTTCCTCGGCGGCTAGTTGACTGTACCACCTGAACGTTAAGCGACGCGGATACGATGCGCGGGGTCATGGTACTTCCACTTGATGGGCCTGGGATCGTCGTTGTAGTGACGGATGTAGCGCATGATCCGACGGGCCAGATCCTTCGTTGACGTGAAGATGCCTCGATGGATGAGATCGCGTTCAATCTTCGCGAACCAGAGTTCCACTTGATTCA
>VGVQ01000015.1 GCA_016874005.1 Gemmatimonadota bacterium
TGAATCAAGTGGAACTCTGGTTCGCGAAGATTGAACGCGATCTCATCCATCGAGGCATCTTCACGTCAACGAAGGATCTGGCCCGTCGGATCATGCGCTACATCCGTCACTACAACGACGATCCCAGGCCCATCAAGTGGAAGTACCATGACCCCGCGCATCGTATCCGCGTCGCTTAACGTTCAGGTGGTACAGTCAACTAGTATACCGCCCGACGCGGCCGTCGCAAAGGGCTGTGTTCGGCCTTTCTACGGTGGACCAACCCGGCCCGTGGGGCTATTTTGCCCACCCTCATGGCTCGCGGACGCTCCTTTCGGCTCGCTCTGGCACTCGCGGCAACCACCGCGACGGGGTCGCTCGCGCAAGGCAAGCCGGACCTGGCCGCGCCGGCAAAGCCATTCGAGGCGCTGAGCCGAACGCTGCTCGCCGGGCGCGATTCCTTGGTGCAGCTCACCAAGCAGCAAGTCGGGCTCAAGTATCGCTACGGCGCCTCCGAGCCCGGCAGAGCCTTCGACTGCAGCGCGCTGGTCCAGTGGATCGCGGGATTGTTCGGACGCGAGATGCCTCGGACGGCCGCCCAACAAGCCCTGACGGGGCTCCCCGTGGCGAAAGACACGACCCAGCTCCTTCCGGGCGATCTCCTGTTCTTCGGCAAGGGCAGACGGGTCGATCACATCGGGATCTACGTGGGCGAAGGGAAGTACGTCCACGCGGCCAACAAGCGTAAGGGCGTCATCGAGAGCGACGTGAGCCGGCTCAAGGCCCGCTATTGGAAAGGGGTTCGCCGGATCTTCCTCGAAGCCGACAGCGTCCTGAGCGAAGTGTCGCCGACGGCCCCGGAGAGTTGATCCTCCCGGGTGTCGCCCCGGCCGCTGCCCCCTTCCCTACCAGTACTGCCACTGACCGGTCACCAAGACCCACCCCGACAGGCAGGCGTTGGTCACCGCGTGACACCAGATCAGGTCGCCCAGGTTCCTGGTCTTCATCATCCACCAGTTGTAGATGATCCCGGCCACCAGCCCGACCTCCCAATAGGGCCCATGCTCCATCGCGAACAGGATCGCCACCGCCCAGAATGAAAACCGGCTGAACTGACCGAGCGGGGTCTTTCGGAAGTCGTCCATGTTGTCGACCCAGCGGCTCAGGAAGCCGCGCCAAAACAACTCCTCGACGATGGGCACGATCAACGCTGCCCGGACGAACCGCAGGAACACCACCACCGGATCGTTCCGCATCTCCACCGTCATCGACGACTCGACCGTTCCGGTCACGCCATTCTGGAACACCGCGCTTTCGCGATAGCCGGAGATCAACTGGTCCGGGGCGATCCAGAGAATGAAGACGCCGATCCCCACCGCGACCGTCTGTAGCGGCCTCACCATCCGGAAAGTGAGGGCCGGCCGAGCGATCAGCACGATGACGGCGGTGAGCACCCCGACCCGGACGATGGCCTCGGTCCGGGGGTCGAGCGGCAGCGCCGGTCCGATCATCAGGAGCAGGGCGAACGTCGCGAACGGAACGAGGTACGGTAACGACGGGAACTTCGCTACCAGGTTGTTCATGGACACCTCCTGATTGCAAACGAGGGCGGGAATGACCCGCCCCCGATGCCGCCTAATCCGGCGCTGGGAACCCGATCGACGGGGTCAGAAGGTGTAGGAGACCTTGGTCATGACCGTCCGGCCCAGTTTGGGGACCCCGACGAATGTCGCGTAGGCGTGATTGAGCACGTTGTTGATGCTGGCGGTGATCAGCATGCTCCGGGTCCCGACGTTGGGCCGGAAGCTGCCCTGGAGGTCGAAGATCCCGTAACTGTCGGTCGGCACGAAGCTGCCATCGGAGCGCTGCGGACTGACGTACACGCCGGAGTTGACCGGGAAGCCCTTCACCGCGCGGAATCGCAGCTCGGTCGCCCATCCCTGCGGATCATTGCGGAGCCGGATCGTCGCCGAGCCACGGTTCTTGGAGCCGTTCAGGGCGATGCCGGTCGGCCCGTTGACCTCCTCGGCCGTGAAGAAGTCCTTGTTGACGAAGGAATAGGTCGCGGCAAACGACCAGCGGTCATTGGCGACGTAATCGAATGCCATGTCGGCGCCGAACAGATCCACCGAGCCGAAGTTCCGGTACGTCAGGAAGATGTCCGGCCGATTGGTGAGGGCGCCGCCGTCGTTGGGAATCACCACGCCAAGTGGCAAGCCAGCCAGGAGTCCGACCAGTCCGGGGGTGGCTTGGGCGGCGGTGGCCTGGCCGACTTTTCCGGTCAGATCACCGAGAATGAAGGCGCCGAGCGTGGCCGGATCGAGGAAGACGTTAGGCGTTTCGACGATCAACGGACCCACGAAGTTCTCGCGACGCTCGAAGTATGCGTCGACGGAGAACCGGGCCTTGCCGCCGAAGTTGCCCTTGTAGCCGGCTTCGAGGGTATTGCTGATGCTCGGCCTGAGGGCGCCGATGTCCTGAACCTGGGTTGGATTGATCGCGGTGAACTGCCCGGTGGTCGCGTTGAGCAGCCGTAACACCGTCTGGACCTGGGCTGGCGACGGGGTTCCGAGAAGCCCCAGCAATTGCTTGGCGTTGGCCGGCACCCGCGGATCGGCGAGCAGAACTCCGACAGCCACCTGCCACAGCAGCGCGGCGTTGGCCGGAAGAAGCGCCGTGGGGGTGCCGGGCACCGGAATGGCTCGCATGCAGAGATTGTCGAGCCCACCCTGACAGCCGCCATTCAGTCGGAAGCGGAGGCCCGACTTCGGCACCCCGAG
This sequence comes from Gemmatimonadota bacterium, assembly GCA_016874005.1. Lineage (GTDB taxonomy): Bacteria > Gemmatimonadota > Gemmatimonadetes > Gemmatimonadales > GWC2-71-9 > SHZU01. Next base: position 2,760 of record VGVQ01000015.1, read on the forward strand.
CGCACGAACCCCGTATGGTCCGGCCGCCCCGGCTAGCACGTCGAGAAACAGGTTGTTGTTGCTCGGTGTCGAGAAGGCCCGGTTGTAGGTGAGGCGGACGTTGTTGTCCTCGTTCGGCTTGACCACGAGGGCCACCCGCGGCGAGAACACCGCGCTCTCCAACTCGTTGTGTTTGTCGACCCGAAGCGCGGTGACCAGATCCAGCTTCGACGTCAACCGCGAGACGCTGTGGACGTAGCCGCCGATCTCCTTGATGGTGTCGTCGCCTTCGTTGAGCCCGTTGATGGTGCCGCCGGTGCGGGCGTCGGTGTGGATGTAGTCGACGCCGTAGATGAAGGTCTGCTTCGAGCCCACCGCGAAGCCGTGCTGGAGCTGACCCACCAGCACCCGGGAGTTATCGATGATCGGGTTGCCGTCGCGGAGCAGGAAGGTCTCACCGGCGTTGCTGAAGTTCCCGAAGAACTGGGCGAAGAAGTCCTTGTAGCGGAACCTGGTCTGGATGTGCTGATAGCGCCAATCGCGGGCCTGGCCGGCGCCAATCCCGGTCAGCTCGATCAGGCTCACCGCTTGGGTCCGGCCATAACTGGTGATCCACTCGGTGTTCTCGTCCGGCCTGACGTCGAGCCGGGCCTCGCCGCCCCAGCGTTGGAGGTCGAAGTCCCTGCAGCCGATGACCGTGGTCGTGCAGCGAGCCCGGGTGGTCGGGGTAGCTCCCGGACTCAGGGTGTCGCCTCGGTCGGCGTAGCGCCAGTCGGTGCCCTTGAGGTATTCGCCCGACACCTTGAAGCCGACCTTCGGGGAGAACCGGGTGGCGTGACGGAACCCGAGCTTGAGAATCCCGGCGGCCCCGTCGTCGGCGTTGGTGCCCGCGACCGATGGCGAGCTGGAGCGGAACCCGCTCTCCAGGGACACGGTGGTTCCAGGGGAGTTGATCGGTGACTTGGTGATGATGTGGAGCACGCCGTTGGTGACGTTGGGACCGTACAGGGCGGCACCTGGCCCCAGGACGAATTCGAGCTGCTCGATATCGTCGTTGGTGCTCGAGAACAAGGCTGGTACGTTGACCCGAAGCGACGGAACCGAGGCGTAGCGGTTGTCGATCAGGGTCAAGAGCGACCCAGAGAAGATGTTGTTGAAGCCGCGGGACACCACGTTCGATTGCACCAAGCCGCCTTCGGAGAACGAGATGCCTGGCGCGGTTTTGAGGTGATCGAGCACCGACAGGGCCGGGCGTTCCTGGATGACGACTGCCGGGATGACGGTGATACTGGCGGGCGCCTCGGTGATCTTCTCGGGAACCCGGGAAACCGTGGTGACCTGGACCTCGGAGAGCTGGTAGACCTGGCCGACCAGGACCACGTCGACCGTGGTGGTCCCTCCGGCCTGGACGGTCACTCCATCGAACCGTTTCGGCGCGTAGGGGATCAGGGTGACGAGAACCGAATATCTCCCGGCCGCCAGGTTATCGACCCGGTAGGCGCCTCCCGTTCCGCTCGCCGCGGAGCCCGCGGTGCGGCCGTTGGCGTCCCGGACCAGGATCTGGGCACCGCTCAACGGCACCGCCTTGGTGCTATCGGCGACCCTGCCGGCAATGGAGCCGGTCTGCGCCCAGGCAAGCCCAGGGGCGACCAGGCTCAAGAAGACCGCGAGACGCGGCCACGAGCGGCGGTTCATATGCAGTTCCTCAACTGGGGACGAGTGGACCGGGTGAAACGGCGCAAACTTGTTATCTGACAATAATGTGACCCTCTGATCACGAGCCCGTCAAGCGCTCGGTGATCCGCTCAATGTGCAAGTGCGGCATGCCCAGTCGTCCCTTGGCTTTGTCGTTGGCCAATGCCATCTTTCTCGACTTGCAGTGCCCTGGCGGGGATAGGCCCCGTCAACCACAGGAGGCGTGTTCCCCTATGAAGCGTTTACTCGCCGGCGTCGTTGCCCTGACGGCCATGGCCTGCAACTCGGCCCCTCGCGGCCAGCTGGTGCAGTCCATCCCGACCGACTCGACCGAGTTCTTCCGGACCCAGGTGCAGCAGCTCACGACGGTATCGGCCGCGAAGGACAGTCTGTTCCGCGACCTGGCCGAAACCACCAAGCTCCTGGCCGACATCAACACCGAACTGGCGACCGTCGGGTCCCGCAAAGCGGCTGTCGAGCCGGTCGTTTCGCCCGAGAGCCAGTTGGCGGCCTCGCCCTCCGAACGGGCCCTCGTCTTGAAGAAGGTCAAGGACCTGACCGCGCGGGTCAAGAGCAGCGAGTCGCGGCTGGCCGCGAGCCAGCGCCGGATCAAGTCGCTCACCGGCGACAACGACAGCCTGAAGGTCGTGCTGGCGGACTTCCAGACCACCATCGACGGCCTCCGCGCCATGGTGGACGGTCAGAAGACCACGATCGCCACCCTGGAGTCGGAGTTGAACACCAGCAAGGCGACGATCACCACCCTGACCCAGGAGAAGACGGTGCTCCAAGACACCGTCTCGGCCCTGACCACCCGCGAGAACACGGTGTATTACATCGCCGGCTCGAAGCGGGAGCTACTCGACCGCGGGATCATCAAGGAAGTGGGCGGGACCCGGTTCCTCCTGGTGACCCGCACCGGTGAGACCCTCAAGCCGGCCGACAACCTCGAACCCTCGGCCTTCACCGCGATCGATCGGCGTCAGACCGCCGAGATTCCGTTGCCGCGGGCAGACAAGCAGTACAAGATCGTCACCAACCAGAACATTGCCTTCGCCAACGTCGCGGCGGAGTCGAAGGGCAAAGTCCGGGGCAGCCTCCAGATAACCAACCCGGAGAGCTTCTGGACCAACTCCAAGTTCCTGATCCTGGTCGAGAACTAGCTCGGCCGCTGGTCGAGAAACGAACGGGGGAGCGGCCCAGTGCCGCTCCCCCGTTCTCTTTTTCCGCCAGGACCGCCGGTGGACCTGGTGTCCATCCCCGCCTGGTTACGTCCCCCGCTGGAGCGCCATCGAGATGAACTTGACGTCGAGGTATTCCTCGATGCCCCAGTGGCCGCCTTCCCGGCCCAGCCCCGAGTGCTTCACCCCCCCGAAGGGCGTCTGGACCGTCGACGGTACCCCATCGTTCACCCCGACGATACCGTAGTCGAGCGCCTCGCTGACCCGGAACGCTCGGCTCAGGTCTTTGGTCCACAGATAGGCCGCCAGGCCGAAACGGGTGTCGTTGGCCGCCTGGACCACCTCGGCCTCGTCGCGAAAGGCCCGGACCGGAGCGACCGGCCCGAAGGTCTCCTCCCGCATGATCCGCATGGCAGGGTCGACGCCGGCCAGCACCGTCGGAGCGAACAGGGTACCACCTAACGGCTTGCCCCCGGTCACCAACCGGGCACCCTTGTCGACCGCGTCGGCGACGTGGGCGGACACCTTGCCGAACACGTCGCGATCCACCAGCGGGCCGATCTGGGTCGCGGCGTCGAGCGGATCGCCGACCTTGAGCGCGGCCGTCGCGGCACCGAGGCGCTCCACGAACTCGGCGACGATCCGCTCGTGCACGTAGATCCGATTGGCGCAGACGCAGGTCTGCCCGGTGTTGCGATACTTCGCGGAAGACACCTCGCGGACCGCCTGGTCCAAGTCGGCGTCGTCGAATACCAGAAACGGCGCATGGCCGCCGAGCTCGAGCGAGAGCCGCTTGACCGTTTGACTCACCTGACCGTAGAGCTTGATTCCCACCTCGGTGCTGCCGGTAAAGGTCAGCTTGCGAATCCGGTCGTCGTCGATCAGGACCCTGGAGACCGGGACCGGATCGCGGCAGGGGAGCACTTGGAGCGCGGCGGCGGGGCCGCCGGCATCGCGCCACAACGCGGCCAGGGCGAGCGCCGTCAACGGCGACTGCTCGGCCGGCTTGACGATCATGGTGCAGCCGGCGGCCAGGGCCGGCGCGGCTTTTCTGGTGATCATGGCGGCCGGGAAGTTCCACGGCGTCACCGCGTAAACGGGCCCGACGGGTTGTTTCGTCGCGAAAAGCCGCTTGTGGGCGAACTGGCTCGGAATCGTCTCGCCGTGCACCCGTTTGGCCTCCTCGGCGTAGAACTCCACGAAGCCAGCCGCGTAGCGGACCTCACCCCGCGCCTCGGTCACTGGCTTGCCCATCTCGAGCGCCATCAGGCGGGCCAGGACATCCTGCTTGGCGAGGATCAGATCATACCACTTGCGCAGGACCGCCGAGCGCTCGAATGGGGTGGTCTTCTTCCAGGCCGCGAAGGCCTTGACCGCCTGGTCCGCGGCATCGCGGGCGTGCTCCGGCTGGCAATCGGTCACCGTGGCGAGGAGCGCCTGATCGAAGGGCGAATGAACCTCGAACATCCGATCGCTAGCTACCCACCCCTCGCCGATTGCCGCTTCGGTGGGGGCGCCCTCAACGAGCTTCACGGTCTTCTCCACAGGTCCGGGTTCAACTGCGGGCGGCTTGCTTGACGGCATCGGCCACCCTTCGGATCGCCCCTTGGGTCAAAGCTCGCAAGGCGGCGTTGGCTTCGTTGTTGGTCACGGCCCCCACCACCGTGATGTCGAGCTCGGGACAATGACGCGCCAGGGTGCCCCAGAATCCGCCGTGGCCGTAGCAGACCACCCCGTCGGCTTCGCCGCGGCCGATCCCCATACCGTAACCCACCCCCGGTTGGCCAGCGCTCTGCGGCGTCGGGGCGAGCATCGAGTCGAGCGTCGCCCGCCGTTCGAGCACTTCGCCGCGAACCAAGGCGCGAAAAAACGTCGCCAGGTCCGGGAGGTCGGAGACCAGGCCGCCTCCGCCGTAGAGGTCGATCGAGGCGTCGAAGTCGTTGGCGTCGACCGCGCCCATGTACTGGTGGACTCGGGGCCCGGCCGAGGTGGGCACCGGCTCGAGGGTTTCGAAGTAGGTGTTGGACACCCCCAGCCGCTGGTAGCCGACCAGGTCCCGAACCGCCTGTTGCATCGACAGCCCGGTGACGGTCTCCAGGATCTCGCCCAAGAGGATGTACCCGGTGTCGCTGTAATGATAGACCTCGCCGGGCTGTCCGTACGGCGCCCCGACTTCGATCGCCAGTTGGAGTTGTTCGGCCCGGGTCCAGCGGTGCTTCGGGTCGGCCATGACTCGCTCCGAATACCCGCCCTGGAGCTGGGATCCGCTCGCCGTGGCCTGGGTGGCGAAGTCGAACAGGCCGCTGGTGTGCTGCAACAGCATCCGAACGGTGATCCGATTGGCGTCGTAGCCGTCCTTCGCGATGGTGGTGACGGATGCCGGGAGGATATGGCGGGCGATCGGGGCGTCCAGCTCGAGCTTCCCCTGCTCCACCAGCCTGAGAATCGCGGCGGCGACATAAGTCTTCGTCATGCTCGCGACCCGGAAGGTCTGATCGGCCCGGAGTGAATCACCGCCCCGTTGGGCCAGACCAGCCGCCTTGGTCCAACTGAACCCGAGCGACGGGGCTTCGACCCGCAGCATGGCGCCAGGTAGTTCAGCGGTCGAGCGAACGGTCGAGTCGAGCAACGCCGCGAGATCGGCGCTCAGCTCGGCGGTTGGAGATGGCGGTTTGGCACAGGCGGGCAGACTGACGATGGCGGCGAGCAAGGCGAGGCGGTGCACGGTCATGCTCCGAGTTTGGAAGACTCCCACGGAAGACGCGCTGGGCCCGGCGAGACGACCGGGCCGGAACAACGACGCCCCCCGCAATATTGCCCTCGAAAGACAATGGGCGGCAAGTCGGCCGTGGTCGCTGAGGTGGCGCGGGGCTCGACCTCAGGTGGCCCGAGGCTCGAGATTGCCCATCAGGCGATCGACGGCGAGCCAGGCGACCAAATAGAACGCGGCCATCCCCACGAACAGCGGCTGATAGCCGAAGCGGCCCACCAGGTAGCCCGGGACCAGCGCCGAGAAGATCACCCCGGCCCCGCCTCCCATCATGCCCCCGAACCCGCCGACCCGCCCGACCTCGTTTCCCGGGAACACATCGGTCGCGGTGGTGAACAGGTTGGTCGCCCACGCCTGGTGGCCGAAAGCGGCGACGCTCACCAACGCGATCGCGGCCAGTGGCTCCTCGACGATCGCGCCGAAGCCGGCAGCCGGCATCAGCAGGACACACCCGAGCATCACGGTTTTCCGGGCCCGGCCCCGGGGCCACCCGGCCCCCATCAGGCGCCCCGACGCCCAGCCGCCCGACACCGCGCCGAGCCCGGCCATCAGGTATACCGCGGAGAGTGCCCAACCAACCTGCTCGAGCGGCAGCTGGCGGACGTCCTTGAAGTAGAGCGGAAGCCAGAACAGCAAGAACCACCAGGCCGGGTCGGTGAAGAATTTGGCGATCCCGTAGCCCCACGCTTCCCGCCGCCGAAGGATCCGCCCGAGCGGCGGAGCCGCCGGGACCAGGCCGGGCGTCGTTGGCTGGGCAGGAGTCCAGAACCACCGCCACCAGGCCACCAGCCACAGGGCGCCGAGGGCACCCACCAACACGAAGCACGCCTGCCAGCCGATCGACTTCTGCAGAGCGATCAACGCCGGGGGACCGAGGACCGAGGCCGCCGTGGTTCCCGCGTTGAACACGCCGATCGCGAAGGCGCGCTCCTTCGGCGCGAACCACTCGCCGGCCGCCTTGGCGGCTGCCGGAAAATTGCCCGCCTCCGCGAGTCCGAGCACCGCCCGCCAGGCACCGAATTGCAGTGGCGCTGTCGCGAAAGCGTGCAAGGCGGCCGCGCCCGACCAGATCGCGACCATCAGCGCCATCCCGATCTTGCTGCCATGGCGGTCGAGCAACCAGCCACAGCCCAGGGCGCCGATCGTATAAGCGATCTGAAACGAGGCGGTAATCCAGCCATTGGTCTTGGCGTCGATCGGAATGTCCTGGCGGATCACCGGCAACAGCACCCCGAGAATGGCTCGGTCGAGGTAGTTGAGGGTGGTCGACGCAAACAGGAGCGCCAGCACCGCCCAGCGCCATCGGCTGGTCCAGGCCTCACTCATCGTTGGCTCGAGGCCCAGTGGTCAGGCGAAATGGCAGGCAATCGCCCCGTGGGGGCCAAAGTCGATCTGAAAGGTGTCTCCCGATCGGGCGGTGATCGGACGAACGAAGGAACCGGCCAAGACCACCTCGCCGGCGGCGAGCGTCACGCCGTGGGGGGCGAGTTTGTTGGCGAGCCAGGCCACCCCGTTGGCTGGATGGTTGAGCACCGCGGCCGCCACCCCTGATTCTTCGATCACTCCGTTGCGGTAGCAGATCGCCGCGACCCAGCGCATGTCTCCTTCGGCGGGCTTGAACGGCCGGCCGCCCAGAATGAGGCCGGCGTTGGCCGCGTTGTCGGAGATGGTGTCGGTGACCTTCCGGGTGACCTTGGTATCGCGATCGAGTTGCTCGATCCTCGCGTCGATGATTTCCACCGCGGGGGTGACGTAGGCCGCTGCGTCCAGCACGTCGAAGATGGTGCAGTTCGGACCGGAGAGCGGCTTGCCGAGGATGAACGCCAGCTCCACCTCGACTCGCGGCACGATGAACCGATCCGCGGGAATCGTGGCTTCCGACTCGAAGAACATGTCGTCGAGCAACGATCCGTAATCCGGCTCGTCGATGTTGGAGCTGTACTGCATCGCTTTCGAGGTCAGCCCGATCTTGTGGCCTTTGATCGTTCGGCCCGCTTTCACCTTGAGGTCCACCCAGGCCTTCTGAATGGCGTAGGCTTGCTCGATGGTGAGGTCGGGGTACTCGAGCGAGAACTGCCGGATCTGGACCCGGGTCCGCTCGGCCTGGTCGAGCCGCTGGGCCAGCTCCGCGATTAAGTTAGGGTTCATCGGCCCTCGAACCGTTCGTGGATGTTGTTGGCCTTCCAGGTCCCGGCGAACTCGTTCAACTCCAGCGACAGGGCCAGATAGCGTTTCGACTGCAGCTCGGCGAAGTGGGCTTTCATGACCGCGAAGATCTCGTCGCCGACGGCCCGCCGAAGCTCGGCGGAACGGCCCGAGCCAATAGTCAGGACCGCGTGGACGAAGGCATAGTCGGCGGCCCCGTCGGCGATGGCGTACTCGGTCACTCGAACCGCGCGGGAGCGGATCCCCCCGATCGGAAACACCTCGGGTCGCTTGGCGATCGCCTCGTTGACGGCGGTCAGCAGCCGACCGATTCGGACCTCGGCGTCGAGGTTCGCGGTATACTCGACCACGAAATGCGGCATCAGGCTTCTTTCTCGACGTAGTTGATCAACCGGCCGACCCCGACCACCTCCGAGACGACCTCGTCGTCCGGCTTGACATTCGCCAGCCCGTGGGGTGTCCCGGTGAGAATGACGTCCCCCGAGGACAGGGTCAAGAAGCCGCTGAGGAATTCGATCAGCCAGGCCACCCCGAAGATCATCTCGGAGGTCCGGCCCCGCTGGGTCTCGGTCCCGTTGACGGTGGTGACGATCTCGAGCGCCTGCGGGTCGGCCACCCGCTCGCGGGGGACCAACCAGGGACCGAGTGGGGTGGAGCGGTCGCGGCTCTTCACCCGGAGGTTGGGGCGGTAGTAGTTCTCGAGGTAGTCGCGAAAGGCGTAGTCGTTGGCCACGGTATAGCCGGCGACGTGGTCGAGGGCCCGCTCCCGGGAGATCCCCCGACCTCCGGTTCCGATCACGACCGCCAGTTCCGACTCGTAGTGCATGAAGGTTACGTCGGCGGGGCGTGGGGTCCGTTGGCGGTGGCCGATGAAGGTGTTGGCGCCTTTGAGGAACACCAGCGGCTCGTCGGGCGGCCTGAAGTCGAGTTCCTTGGCGTGGTCGGCGTAGTTGAGGCCAATGGCGAAGGTCGTGCGTGGCACCACGGGCGGGAGCCAGTGGACCTCGCCTTCCGCCACGACTCGGCCATCGGGCAGGCGAACCCCGCCCTCCCCTTCGGTGACCGGCGTCGGTATCCCCGCCAGCAGGATCCTGCCTTGGCGAGCGGTCACGCGACGATCGGGTTGACGAGGTCGCCGACGTCGTCGACGATCACTCGCACCGATTGCCCCGGACGGGCAAGCGGCGGGTCGGCAAGCTCACCGAGCAGCACCACGTCGCCTTCCGCCAGTGTCAGGAAGGTGGTCAGATCGGCGAGGAGCCGGGCGGCGCTCCGGACGTACCCGGGACCCTCGCGCGCGACGGTCCGGCCGTCGATCTCGACGGTGACCGCGAGCCGATCCGGGTCGGTCCCCGAGACCAGCGATGCCAGCGAACCGAACGGGCAGAACCCATCCCGGCACCGCTGGGCGATGGCCGGTCGAAAATGCGACGAGTACGGGACGTGAACGTCGTTGACGACGACCAGGCCGGCCAGATGATCCAGGGCGGCGCTCTCCGCGACTCGGGTCGCCCGGCGCCCGACGACCAACCCGATGCCGCCGCCCAGCGCCACCGCCTCGGCGCCGGGCGGACAGCGGACCGGCGCACCCGGACGGCTCCAGGTGTTCGCGGGTTTGAGGTGCAAGACCGGCGCTCGGGGCGGCGCCTGATAGGGCGGCTGGCGCAAGGCATCGCCGAGCGCCGCCAGGGTCGCCGACCGGTTCAGGGCCGCCGCGTACACGGTATGGCGCCCGGGCACCATCGAGTCGATCAGCCCCATGGCGATCAGGCGACGTAAGTCGGGATGCCGGAGAGCGTCGACTCACGAACCGGCTCAACCCCACCGCCGAACCCCTCCACCGGGGTACCCTCGGTGAACCAGCGCTTCGGCGCCGGCCCTCCCCAGAGCTGCTGCCGGCGGGGATCATCGCGGTCCCAGCGAATCGGCTCGAAGTCCGGATCGACCGTGAGGTAATCCGAGGTGTAGAGTTCGATCCGATGGCCGTCCGGGTCGCGAAGGTACAAATAGAAAGCGTTCGAGATCCCGTGGCGGCCTGGGCCACGTTCGATCGCCGACTCGAGACTGGCCCCGGCCAAGATATCGCACAGCTGGAAGATCCGGCCCGGCTCCGGAACCCAGTAGGCGAAATGGTGCATCCTCGGGCCGGTCCCATTCGTCACCGCCACGTCGTGGACGTTGCCTTTTCGATGCATCCAGGCAGCCCAGGTCACCCCGTCCTTGTCCTCGGTGTACTCGGTCAGCCGAAAGCCAAGCGACGACTGATACCAGTCCGCCATCTCGCCGACGGTGGGGCAGAACAGGTTGCAGTGGTCGATCCGGGCGATCGCGGGCCCCCGATGGAGATCGTACCGCTGCAACAGCCAAGGGTGCTTCACCGACTGGAAGTAGAATGAGAGGGGAAACCCGAACGGATCGGTCATCCGAAGCAAGGCGGGCCGGTCCAATTCGCTCTCCCGTCGGGCCGGGAGTCCCGCCGCACGGGCGAGGTCGGTGATTTCATCGAGGACGCGGTCCGCGGCGACCTTGAAGCCGAACTGACGGACCCTGGGTTGGTCGCCTCGTTCCAGTTTCAAGGTCCATTCCCGATCCTCGATCCCTCGCAAGTAGATCGCCTCGGGCCCCTCGTGGAGAACATTGAGGCCGAGCAGGTCGACGTAGAACCGCCGGGACGCGGCAAGGTCGCGGACCACCACGACCAGGTGACCGATCCGGAGAATCTCGGGCGCCGCCATGTCACCCCTCCTGACGCTTGCCGAACTGAGGAATGGCGTGATTGCCGAGCGGGACGGCGATGTGCTTGAGCTCGGTGTAGAACTCGAAGGCGTACTCTCCACCTTCTCGGTGAGTCCCGCTGTGTTTCATGCCGCCGAACGGGGTGGGAAGATGGCGGACGTTGTGGCTGTTGATCCAGGTCATCCCGGCCTCCATCCCGAGCGCCATCCGATGGGCCCGACCGACGTCTCCCGTCCAGAGGTAGGCGGCGAGTCCATACCGCACGTCGTTGGCCTGGGCGAGGGCGTCCGCCTCGTCGGTGAACGGAATGGCGAGCAGGACCGGGCCGAAGATCTCCTCCTGGGCCACCCGCATCCGGTTGGTGCCTGAGAGCAGGGTCGGCGAGACGTAGTTGCCCTCGGTGCCCCAAGCGGTCCCGCCAGCGATGACCGAGGCGCCCTCCCGCCGGCCGATCTCGAGATACGAGAGCACCCGGTCGCGATGCTCGGGGTGAATCAGCGGCCCCACCTCGGTAGCGGGCTCGAGCGGATGGCCCACCTCGACGGCCCGGGTCCGCTCCGCCAGCCGAGCGACGAACTCGTCGAAGATCGGCCGCTCGATGAGGACCCGCGAGTTGGCGGTGCAGCGTTCGCCGTTGAGGCTGAAGATCTGAAACACGGTGCCATCCAGGGCCCGGTCGAGATCGGCGTCGGCGAAGACCACCGAGGGGGATTTGCCGCCGAGTTCGAGTGAGACTCGCTTGAGTTGGTCGGCGGCCGCTTTGGTGACGATGGAGCCGGTGGAGGTTTCGCCAGTCAGGGTGATGAGGGGTACCAGCGGATGGGTCACCAGCGCGGCGCCGGCTTCTTCGCCGAATCCCTGCACCACGTTGAACACGCCCGGCGGCAGATCGGCCTCCTGAATGATCTCGGCCAGCTTCCAGGCCGTCAGGGGTGACCACTCCGCCGGCTTCAAGATGACCGTATTCCCCGCGGCCAAGGCGGGAGCGATCCGCCAGGTTGACAGCATCAGCGGCGAGTTCCACGGCGTGATGATTCCGCAGGCGCCGACCGGGACCCGAACGGTGTAGTTGAGCCACTCCTCGCCAACCGGGTAGGTGCGGCCATCCATGGCCTTCTCGACGTATTCGGCATAGAACCGGAAGTTCTCGGCGGCGCGGGCAATCTGGGCCCGAATGACCCGGATCACCTGGCCGGCGTCGAGACACTCGATCGTCGCCAGCTCATCTCCGTGTTTCTCGATCCCGTCGGCGATCTGGAGGAGGTGGCGCTTTCGGCTTTTCGGCGGCAGGCGGCGCCACGACCCGAAAGCCCGATGGGCGGCGATCGCGGCCCGATCGACGTCCTCGACATGACCCCGGAAGACCCGGGCCAGGGGGCGGTTGGTCGAGGGATCGAGGGTCTCGAACGTCTCGTTCCGGACCCCCGGAGACCACCGGCCATCGATGAAATGGGGGACGGTGACCGCCGCCAACCGTCCCCGGACCTGGTCGATGAACGCTGGGCTGATGGCGGCACCGGGCGCTGCGTGGGCCACGTGGGCTCAACTCCGCGAGGACGGGATGCGGAGAATATCCCAAACCGCGGAGCCGCGGCAGTGGGCCCGCCCCCAAGCTGGCAACGTTCTTCCTCGGGCCAGTATCAAATCGGGTCCCAGCGCCCAGGACGCCCCCATGACGGATCAGTTGCGACCCGCCATTCGATCGCTCGTTCGGCGACCAGGATTCAGTCTGGTCGTGGTGGCAACCATCGCGATCGGGATCGGGGCCAACACCAGCATCTTCAGCCTCGTCAACGCGGTGCTGCTCGAACCCCTCCCGGTCCAGGAGCCCCACCGGCTGATTCGACCGGACGTTCGGATGATCGGCGGCGGCGAGTTCCTGATCTCGACCTCGATCCCCAACTATCGCGACTGGCGGGACCGGAACCGCACCTTGACCGGCATCGCGCTCAACGCCAGCCGCTCTTTCACCCTGACCGGCGGAGATCGGCCCGCCGTCGTCGCCGGGCGGTTGATCCTGGGGCCGTTCTTCGAGGTCCTTGGGGTCCCGCCGGCCCGGGGCCGGACGCTGACCGCGGCGGAGACCGACCGGGGGGCGCCGGCCGCAATCGTGGTCAGTCACCGGTTTGCGACTCGCCGGCTCGATCCGGCCGACGACCCGATTGGCCAGACCGTGACCCTCGACGGCGAGGTGTTCACGATCGTCGGCGTGATGCCGCCATCGTTCACCTTTCCCACCCCGGAGGCCGAGCTGTTCTTGCCGATGGGGTACTTCGCGAACCGCCTCTGTTGGGACGATCGGGGCTGCTCGCAGGGGTCGTGGGCCGTCGGCCGGCTCAAAGACGGGGTGACCCTGGCCGCGGCGCAAGCCGATTTCGACCGTGTCCGCCAGGAAATGGTCGAGCTGGCAGGTCCGAGGGTGGCGAAGCCCGAACTCCACGGGTACGTCGAGCAGAGCGTCGGGCCGACCAGGACTCCCCTGTTGGTGATGATGGGCGCGGTGGGTTTCGTGTTGTTGATCGCCTGCGCCAACGTGGCCAGCCTGGTGCTGGCGCGCGGCGAGGCGCGCCGGCGGGAGATCGCGGTCCGAGCGGCGTTAGGTGCGAGTCGCGGCGCCATCGTCCGAAACCTGATGATCGAAAGCGCGATCCTCTCGGTCGCCGGCGGAGCGCTCGGGCTCGGGCTCGCGCGGCTTGGGATCGAGCTCCTCGTGCCGTTGGTGGCGGCCGAGCTCCCGGCGATCGCGGCGGAACGGATCGGGATCAATCTCCCCGTCGCGCTCTTCGCCATCGCCGCCGCCGTCGCGTCCGGGGTCGGCTTTGGGCTCGTCCCGGCGTGGCGCAGCGCTCGGACGGCCCAAGACGACCTCCGCCACGGCGCCCGGGCGATCGGCGGGGTCTCGCGGCAACGACTCCGCTCGGCGCTGGTCGTGGCCGAGGTCGCGATGTCGCTGGTGCTCCTCTGCGGCGCGGGGCTGTTGATCAAGAGCGTCGGCAATCTCCGCCAGGTCGACAAAGGGTTCGATGGTCGGAACGTCCTGACCGCCCGGGTTCCGTTGCCGGCGGCGCGTTACGGCAACCGCGACCGGGTCCTCGCCTTCCACGACCGGCTCCTGGAACGCGCCGCGGTCATCCCCGGCGTCGAGCACGCGGCCATCGCCAACACGGTGCCCCTCGCCGGTAGCAGTTGGGAGAACAGTCTCGTCAAGGAGGGCGACGATCCGGCGGTCCCGGAGAACGCCCTGTCGGTGCAGTTTCACATGGTCACACTGGACTACTTCGCGGCGCTTGGCATCCCGCTCCTGGCCGGGCGGCTTCTCACCGACCAGGACCGCGACGGCGGGTTGCCGGTGACCGTGGTCGACGAAACCATGGCAAAACGACTGTGGCCCAACGAGGACCCGCTCGGCAAGCGGGTCACCTGGGAAAAACGGCCGCCCGCGCCGGGCACGACGGAGCCAATTCCGGTGTACCGCACGGTAGTGGGAGTGGTCAAGAACGTCCGCCACTACGAATTGGAGAGCCCCGCCCGGATCCAGGCGTACGTGGCGGCGCACCAGAGCGGCCAGAGTTGGTCCCGCGTCATGACCGTGATCCTGGCGACCCGAGCCGACCCGCGGGCCGCCACCGAGCCGCTCAGGCGCCTCGTCGAGGAGCTCGATCCCGACGTGGCCCTCGACGGCGTCGAAACGATGGAAGGGTATTTCGAGTCGGCGTTAGGCGGGACGCGGGTCGTGGGCGATATCCTGGCGATTTTCAGCGGGCTGGCCGCCGGATTGGCCGGCCTCGGCCTCTTCGGGCTGCTCGCCTACACGGTGACCCAACGGGTCCGCGAGATCGGGGTCCGGGTCGCCCTTGGCGCCGGCGTCGGCCAGGTCGTGGGGCTGGTGGCCCGTCAGGGGCTCTCGCTTACCGCCGTCGGCATCGTGATTGGCCTCGTCGCGGCGCTGGGCCTGACCCGACTACTCCAGGGGCTCCTCTTCGAGGTCCGGCCCTTCGACCCGACCGTGTTCGCGATCACGGCGGCCGGCTGCCTGGTCGTGGCGCTGGCGGCGAGTTGGGTTCCGGCCCGGCGGGCGGCTCGCACCGATCCCGCGGTCGTCTTGCGCGAGGAGTGAACTCGGCAGCCACCGGCGGCGGCCGAGCGCCGGTCACCCGGCCAGCGCGCCGAGCCCCCGCAGAAACTGGATCAGGAGGGGATTGAAGAGGTCCGGGCGTTCCAGCATCAGGAAGTGGTGGACGCCCTCGAGCTCCTCGTACTCGAGATCGGGGTTGAGGCGGCGGACCCGGGCCTGGTAGTCGGCTGGCCAGTTGGGGCCCTTGGCGATCACCACCAGCAGCGGAACACCGATCGGCTGATCCCGCCAAATCGCCGGATCGAGCATCCCGCGCATCGCCGAGGCCACCACGTGCTGGGGTGTGGCCTGGGCGGTGCGGATCAGCTGCTGCCGGATGACGGCGTGGTCGGGACTCGGAAACATCGGTTCGATCATCTGGACGAACAATTCGGCCACCCCCGGACCCTCGAACAATTTCGCCTGGCGCTCGGCCGCGGCTGGATCGAGGCCTGGCGAGACCAGCCAGCCGTCGACCGCGACGAACCCAGCCGTCATGGTCGGATAGAGCCGAAGGAACTCCCGAGCGACCGGCACCCCCATGCTATGGCCGACGAGGTAACCTCGTTCGACACCGGCGGCTCGGAGCACGGCCTGCACCGCCCGCGCGAAATGCTCCATGGTATAGCTCACCGCTGGCTTGTCGCTGCGCCCGTGGCCAGGCAGGTCCAAGGCAATGATGCGAACTCGCCCCTCGAGCACGGGAACCTGGGCCCGCCAGACGTTCATGTCGCAGGCCCAACAATGGATCAGGACCACGGCGGCGCGCCCGGTTCCGAGGCTCTTGTAGTGAACCCGGGCACCGTCCAGGGTGGTGAAACGGGAGGGACTGCCCGCGAGGGGATCGGGTTGCGCCGGGAGGGGGCTCGTCATCCCGAGGGTCGCCAGCGTGGCCAAGGCGCCAAAGATCGGCCGCATGGCCGGAAGATAAGGGGATGACCGGCGGGTGCCTTGCCGGGCTTCCCAGCCAAGACCTATCTTCGCCACCGTGACCGTCCCGCATCCAGCGCCCGGATCCGGCCCCGTGGTGGTGCTGACGCCGGTACGCAACGAAGCTTGGATCCTCGACCGATTCCTCGCGGTCACCTCGCGGTTCGCCGACCGGATCATCCTCGCCGATCAAGGGTCCACCGACGATACCCGGGCGATCGCGGCCCGCTACCCCAAGGCGCTCGTCATCGACAACGACGATCCCGGTTTCGACGAGGCCCGGCGCCAGAAACTGCTGCTGGACCGGGCTCGGGCCGAAGTCCCCGGTCGCAAGGTGCTGCTCGCCCTCGACGCCGACGAGATTCTCGCCGCCAACGCCCTCGAAGGAGCCGGTTGGCGGACACTGCTCGCGACCCCGCCCGGCACCATCCTTTGTTTCGAGTTGGTCGATCTCTATCTCACCACCGACCGATGCCTTCGGCACGAGCGGTGGCGACCGTTCGGGTACGTCGACGACGGTGCCGAGCACCAGGGACGGCCGATTCACAGCGGTCGAGTGCCGCTCCCAGCCGGCGCGCCCCGGCTCAAGTTCAACGACATCACCATGCTCCACTATGCCCCGCTCCGAACCTCGGCGATGGCGGCGAAGCTGCGGTGGTACAGCGTGGTGGAGAACGTCCTGGGTACCTGCCCGCCGGTGTTCAAGCGCCGGCTCCGCTATCTCAACCACATCGACTTCACCGGCGACGGCCGATACGAGCCCAGCCGGGCGGAGTGGTTCCGGGGCTGGGAAGCGATGGGGATCGACATGCACACGGTGTCGGACCCGGAGTACCACTGGCACGATATCGAGGTGCTCCGGGCGTTTGCCCGCTACGGGACCCGGAAATTATGGCTCGACGACGTCTGGCGATTCGACTGGGACGCCTGTTGGCGCTGGGCCACGGCCATCGGGGCGCCGGGGATCCCGAGCGGGCCGATTCGACCGGCGCCCGATTGGCTGGTGTGGACCATGCGGACGTTAGGCTACCTCCACCGTCACCAGGTCTGGCTCCGGCAGCGTCTCTCGGGACGGCGGAGCCGGCGGCTCCCATGACCAGTTTCGATCCCGCCACCTTCGCCACGACGCTGGCCACCATCGGCGTCGTCATCCTGGCGGCCAGCCTGCTCTCGGGCGTGGTGGAGAAGCGGGCCGTGCCCCCGGTCGCGGTCTTCTTGCTCCTCGGCTTGGCGATCGGGCCGATGGGGCTCGGCCTGCTCGATGTGGGCCTCGCGTCGCCTGCCCTCGCGATCATCGCGACCTTGAGCCTGACCCTGGTGCTCTTCACCGACGCGCTCACGATCGACGGCAAGGAGGTGATCAGGAACCTCCGGCTCGCGGTGCTGGTGCTCGGTCCCGGGACCCTGCTGACGACCACCCTGGTGGGCTTCGCCGCCTGGTGGCTCCTCGACCTGTCGCCCGCGTTGGCCGCCATCCTCGGTGCCGCGCTCGCGAGTACCGACCCGGTGATGATGCGGACCCTGTTGCGTCGTCCCGGCATTCCCGGTTCGGCGAGGATCGCGCTCGGCGTCGAGAGCGGGCTCAACGACGTCGTGGTCCTCCCGATCGTCCTGGTCGCGATCGTGTGGCTCGGCCCGACGCCGCCGACCCTTGCGACGGTCGGGCTGGTGGGACTCAACGTCTTTTTGCTCGGCCCGGCGGTTGGCGCCCTGATCGGGTTCGTCGCCGTGCGGCTCCTCGTCTCGGTTCGACAGCGCTACGGGGTTCGGCGGGATTACGAGTCCCTCTACGTCGTCGGAGTGGCCTTCGCGGCCTACGCCGCCGCGGAAGCGCTCCACGCCAGCGGATTCATGGCGGCGTTCGCCGCCGGGCTCGCGGTGGCGCTGCTCGACGTCGAGCTGTGCGACTGTTTCCACGACTACGGCGAGGCGACCTCGGAGATGTTCCTCCTGTTCGCCTTCGTGGCGGTGGGCACCTCCCTGATCTGGACCGGGCTCGAGGTCGTCAGCGCACCGGTGCTGGCGTTTGCGGCCGTCGCCCTGTTCGGCCGATCGCTGGTGCTGTGGATCGCCCTCCGGGGACAAATCGAGCCGGAGGCGAGGCGCTACGTGGTATGGTTCGGCCCCCGAGCCCTGAGCTCGCTCTTGCTCGTGCTCTTGCCATTCTTCGCCGGGGTCGATCGGGCCGCCGAGCTGTTTCCCGTCGTGGCGCTGGTGGTCTTGCTCTCGGTGGTGGTCCACGGCGCCATGGTCATGGTCTGGCACGGGCGGCTCGTCCACGCGGTGACCAGCGGCGGCCGGGGCGACCGAGCGTTGGTGACGAGCGGCGAGCTGATCACCATGGAGGAGTACCGCGCCCTGGTGCAACAACAGCAACCGATCCGGATTCTCGACGTTCGGTCGGCGGGGAGCTATCGCGGGGCCGACCTCCAGGCGACCGGCGCGGTTCGGATCCCGCCGGACCGCGCCGTCGAGAGCGCGGCGGAACAGGCGCTGCCGAAGCACGACTGGCTGGTGGCGTACTGTGCCTGAACGAACGAAGCGACAAGCGCCCGGGTGGCGCGAGAGCTGAGAATCGCGGGCTGGAAACGAGCGAGGGCGCTGGTCGGAGGCTGGGAGCGGTGGGTGGCCGAGGGCCTCCCGACCGAGCCGATTCCGACCGGGAACGATCGGGAATAGCCCGAGCGCCGGTCCGGGGCGCCAGCCCCCGCTCTGGCGCGGTGACACAACTGGACCAGACCGGCCGGTCGGAGTAACCTTGGGCTCCCCTGCCGCCGACGTGCCCGACTCAGGTGCCCGAACACGCCTTCCACAACCCGGACTTTCTCTGGCGGAACCCCGACCCGAAACCGAGCTACGACGTCATCGTCGTGGGCGGCGGACTGCACGGATTGGCGACCGGGTATTACCTCGCGAAGAACCACGGGATCGCCAACGTCGCGGTGGTCGAACGGGCCTGGCTGGGCAGCGGAAACGCGGTCCGGAATACCACCATCATCCGCTCCAACTACCTCCGCGACGAAAGCGCCGCGTTGTACGAGCATTCGCTCAAGCTCTGGGAGACGCTCGCCGAAGCCCTCGACTACGACCTGCTGTTCGATCAGCGCGGCGTGCTGCAGCTCCACCACTCCCAGGCCGACGTCCGGAGCGGAACCCGACTGGTTCATGCCCTCCGCCTGAACGGCATCGACGCCGAGTGGCTGGATACCGAGAGCGTCAAGGAGTTCTGTCCCCTGATCAACACCTCGCAGGACATTCGGTATCCGGTGGTCGGTGCCTTCCTCCAGCGGCGTGGCGGCATCGCTCGTCACGACGCGGTGGTGTTCGCCTTGGCCCGAGCCGCCAACCGCTTGGGCGTCGATCTGATCCAGGATTGCCAGGTCACCGGGTTCGAGAAGGCTGGCGACCGGGTCACCGGGATCGTGACGAGCAAGGGACGAATCGGTGCCGGCCGGATCGGGTTGGTTGGCGCGGGCCGGACACCGCTGTTGGCGGCGATGGCCGGGTTTCCGGTGCCGATCCAAAGTTCTCCGCTCCAGGCGCTGGTCTCGGAGATCGTCGATCAGGTGCTCAACTGCGTCGTGATGTCGAGCGGGGTGCATGTCTACCTGAGCCAGGCCCACAAGGGTGAGCTGGTCATGGGGGCGGGCCGGGACGGGTACACCTCCTATGCCCAGCGGGGCTCGTTTCACATCATCGAGCAGCAGGTGGCCGACGCCCTCCAACTGTTTCCGCTGTTCGGCCGGATCCACCTGCTTCGGACCTGGGCCGGAATCGTCGACGTGGCGCCCGACGCCTCGCCGATCATCGGTCCCACCCCGGTGGAGAACCTGTTCCTCAATTGCGGCTGGGGCACCGGCGGATTCAAGGCGACCCCCGGGTCGGGCTGGGTCTTCGCCGACACTCTCGCGAATGGCCGCCCCCATCCTCTGGTCGTCCCGTTTGGCCTCGACCGATTCGAGCGGGGCGACTTGCTCGACGAGCACGGCGCTGCCGCCGTGGCCCACTGATGCTCCAGATCCGTTGCCCCTGGTGCGGTCCGCGCGACGAGCCGGAGTTCCGCTACGGCGGCGAGGCGCACCTTCGCTTCCCGGGGAACGAGGCGGACCCAGCGGCCTGGGCGAGGTTCCTCTACTATCGCGATAACCCAGCCGGGGCCTACCGCGAGCGGTGGGTGCACACGGCCGGCTGCCGCCAGTGGTTTCACGTCATCCGCGACACCACCAGCCATCGGATTCTCGGTTCCTACCGACTCGATGAACCGCCGGAGCGGGCGCGGTGAGGCGGCTTCGGCCCGGCACCGCGACCGACCCCGCGAAGCCGCTCTCGTTCCGGTGGAACGGCACGGCGTTCGACGCCTTGGCCGGCGACACGCTCGCCTCGGGACTGCTGGCCAACGGCGTTAGGGTCGTCGGCTCCAGCGTCTCCTTCGGGCGCCCGCGGGGAGTGATGAGCGCCGGCTTAGAGGAGGCCCACGCCTTCGCCCAGATCGGCGAGGGCGGTGCCTCGGAACCGCTGATGCGGGCCACGACAGTCGACCTCCACCACGGGCTGGTGGCCCGGGGGCTGTCGACCAAGGGAACGCTGGTCCAAGGCGACGATCCGGCCCGGTTCGAAAAGCGTCATGGTCATTGCGACGTCCTGGTGGTCGGTGGCGGCCCGGCCGGACTGGCCGCGGCCTGGGCGGCCTCCGCGGGCGGGGCGCGAGTCATCCTGGTGGAGACCACCGCCCGCTGGGGTGGCGCGCTCGGTCGCGACCTCGAGCTGATCGACGGCGCTCCCGCGCTGGCCTGGGTCGACCGGATCACCAGGGACCTCGCGGCCCGCCCCGAGGTGACCGCGCTCCGGCGCACCACGGCGGCGGTTTCGCTCGACCAAAACGGCGTCGTCCTGGTGGAACGCCTCCCCGAGACCACCCCGCCCGATCGGATCAGGCCGATCCGCCGCCTGTGGCAAGTCCGAGCTCGGGCCGTGGTCGTCGCCACCGGGGCGCTGGAGCGCGGGGTCGTCTTCCAGGACAACGATCGCCCCGGCGTCATGCTGGCCAGCGCGGTGCGGAGCTACTGGCATCTTCACGGCATCGCGCCGGCGACGGTGGTGCTGTTCACGACCAATGACGACGGCTATCGCACCGCGTTCGACCTGGTCGAGGCAGGGGTGTTGGTCCGAGTGCTCGATGCCAGGGAGTCGATCGGTCCGGTCGGCGAACAGGCTCGGGCCCGGGGCATCGAGGTCCTGAGTAACGCCGTCGTCGCCGGCACCCGGGCCGACCAAGCCGGGCTCCTCGCGGCGGCGAGGTTCCAAGCGGGCCGCCGCCAAGGAGAGTGGCCCTGCGAGGTACTCGCGGTCGCCGGCGGCTATCAACCGCTGCTCGATCTCCCGGCCCAGCGACCCGACCAGAGCCACCGAATCGTCGGTGCGGCCGCCGGCCAATGGTCGCTGGCGGAGTGCCTCCTCGATGGGCTCGATGCGGGAGTGGCCGCGGCCGAGGCGGTCGGCTTCGGCAGCCCGGGTCCGACCCGCCCGGTGGTTGGCCCGGACTGGGACCGGTCGCCGGGGACGACGCTCTGGCAGGTGCCGGCTCCCGATGGTGACGAGACCCGGTCGTTCGTCGACCTCCATCGCGATGTCACCGTGGCCGGCCTCGATCGAGCCCTCGGAGCCGGAGTCCGCTCGGTGGAGCACCTCAAGCGCTACACCCTGGCCGGCACCGGTATCGAGCAGGGCAAGAGTGCCAAGGCGGCGGCGGGGGCCATCGCCAGCGACCGGCTCGGGTCAGAGAAGCCCCTCGGAGTCTCCACCGGACGCCCGCCCACCGAGCCGATCGCCTTCGCCCTCCTGGCCGGCCGGGCCCGCGGCGACCTCTTCGAGCCGGTTCGCACCACCCCGGCCCACCCGGCCCACGTCGCCGCGGGCGCGGTATTCGAGAACGTGGGACAGTGGAAGCGCCCGAGGTACTTCCCCCGGCCCGGTGAAACGATGGCTGAGGCGGTGGCCCGCGAAGCCCGGGCGGTCCGGACCGGGGTCGCGATCATGGACGCGAGTACGTTAGGCAAGATCGAGGTCCAGGGAGCCGACGCGGCGGAGTTCCTCGACCGGCTCTACCTGAACCGGCTCTCCAGCCTCAAGGTGGGCCGAGCCCGATACGCGGCGATGTGCCGGCTCGATGGGACCGTGTTCGACGACGGCGTGGTGATGCGGCTCGCCCCCGACCGGTTCTTCGTCACCACCTCCACCGGCCACGCCGCCAGCGTGTTCGAGTGGATGGAAGAATGGCGTCAGACCGAGTGGCCCGACCTCGAGGTCTGGACCACCTCCACCACCGAGCAGTGGGCCACCTACGCGGTCGCCGGGCCCCAGGCCCGAACGGTCGTCCAATCCGTGGCGCCGACCTGCGACCTGTCGCGGGAGGGTTTTCCGTTCCTGGGGGTACGCCCCGCCACCATTGCCGGCATCGCCGGCCTGCTCGCCCGAGTGAGCTTCTCCGGCGAGTTGGCTTTCGAAGTGATGGTCCAAAGCCGCCACGGGCTCGCGGTATGGAACGCCCTGCTCGAGGCCGGAACGCCTCTTGGCATGGCGCGGTACGGTCTCGAGGCCCTCAGCCTGCTCCGGGCCGAGAAGGGCTACCTCATCGTGGGCCAGGACACCGACGCCGACACCTCCCCGATCGACGCGGGCCTCGGCTGGATGATCTCGGACAAGGATTTCCTCGGCCGGCGATCGCTGGAGATGGCAACCCATCGCCGGTCGGATCGGAAGCAACTGGTGGGGTTCTTGCCGAGCGATCCCGCGATCGTCCTCCCGGAAGGCGCCCAGTTCGTCGCCGACCCGACCCAGCCGAAGCCGATGACCATGATCGGCCATGTCACCACCAGCCATCCGAGTCCGACGTTAGGCCGCTCGTTCGGCCTGGCCCTCGTTCGGGGTGGCCGCGATCGGATCGGTCACATCGTGCACGCGCCGCTCGAGGACCGGACGGTCGCCGTCGAGATCGTCGATCCGGTGTTCTACGACAAGGCGGGGGCCCGCCGCGATGGCTAGGCTGCGCTTCGAGCCGGTTCGAGACCTCGGCGCCCTGACCGCGGTGCGCCCGGCAGGCCGCGGTCAGGGGCCGGAGGCGAGCGGGGCGCGAGCGCGGGCCCTGGGCGGCTTGGTTGCGGCGCTCGGTGCCCTGCCCGGCGAGAACCGGGTCGCCTCGGTCAGCGGACGGGAGGTGCTGTGGCTCGGACCGGACGAGTTCCTGATCGCGAGCAGCCTGGAGAACGGATCTGATCTCGAGCAGGTCCTCCGGGCCACCGGTGCCGGCGCGGTGATCGACCTCTCATCGAACTGGGTCGGCTTCGACCTCGCCGGCGACGGGGCTCGAGCGGTCCTGGCGAGCGGGTGTTCGATCGATTTCCATCCCCGGTCCTTCGGGGTGGGGTCGATCGCCCAGACCTCGATGGCCCGGGTGCCGATCACCATCTGGCAGCGGTCGCCGGAGCCGAGCTACCGAATCCTGGTGCGGCCCTCGTTGGCGAGCTACCTCGCGGCCTGGGTCGCCGATGCCGCCGGGTCGTTGGAAGCCGGGTCGCTGGAATAGGACGGTTGGGGACTCGGCCAGGCCGTTCTCAAACGAAGAAGTCCCTGATCAACTCCTCCTCGGACACGCCTGGGTACCGGTAGATCGACAGATCGCTGATCCCGGCCCGGCGAACCACGTCGTCGTCGATCAGAAACTGACCGGTTAGCGTCCGGCTGGGCTGGGTGAGAATCCAGTGGGCCGCGTCGGCCATGATCGTGGGAAGGCGGCAGCGGCGCCTGGCCTCCTGCCCGGCGATCAGCCGAATGGCTTCGGTATCGATCCCGGTCGCCGGCCACAGCGCGTTGACGGCGATCCCGTCGCCCCGGAACTCCTCGTGCATGCCCAGCACGCAGAGGCTCATGCCGAACTTGGCCATGGTGTACGCCACGTGCGGGGCGAACCATTTGCTCTCGATGTTGAGCGGCGGCGCCAGGTTGAGGATATGAGGGTTCGAGGCCCGCTTGAGGTGGGGGACGCAGAGCCGGGAGCAGAGGAAGGTTCCCCGGGCATTGACCTGGTGCATCAGGTCGTACCGTTTCATCGGAGTCTCGAGGGTCCCGGTCAGGCTGATCGCCGAGGCGTTGTTGACCAGGATGTCGATCCCGCCGAAGCGCTCCACCGTCCGGGTCACGGCCTCGGCCACCGCGGTCTCGTCCCGGATGTCGGTGACGCAGGCGAGCGCCTGGCCCCCGGCCTGCTCGATTTCCGCCGCCGCCGTAAACACCGTACCGGGGAGCTTCGGACTGGGCGCGTCCGTCTTGGCCACGATCGCGACGTTGGCGCCGTCGCGAGCGGCACGAAGGGCGATCGCGAGACCAATGCCTCGGCTCGCCCCGGTGACGAACAGGGTCTTGCCTTGGAGGGACATCGGCGGACTCCGGGTGGTGGGTTGCGCCGGTAGAGTACCACCTCCGGGAACCTGGCGACAGCCGGCGGCGTTCTTTCGGGCATGGAACGCCTCCTCTTTCTCATCGGTCTAGCCGCCGTTGGGCCCGGTGCGGCGACCGCCGCGGCTCAGGACGTCCCCGCCCGAGTGGTCCTCAACAAGTCCAAGCAGGGTCTCGCGCTCGCGGGTTACGACCCGGTCAGTTACTTCATGGCCACCGGACCGGTTCGAGGCAACCCGACGATCACCGCCACCCACGTTGGGGGAACCTACCGGTTCGCCTCGGCCGAGCACCGTGACCTGTTCGTCGCGAATCCAGCCAAGTACGCCCCCCAGTTCGGCGGGTATTGCGGCTACGGGGCATCGCGGGGGTATCTCGCACCCGTCGATCCGGAAGCCTATACGATCATGAACGGCCGACTGGTGCTCCAGAACAGCAAATCGGTCCTCGCGCTGTGGCAGAAGGACCCGGAAGGTCGGCTCAAGCAGGCCGATGCCAACTGGCCTGCCATCGTTGAACGGGAGGGAAAACCGCTGCCCTAGCGGCTCCCCTTCCGTGACGCCCGCCCGACGCCATCCCTCCCCTTGGGCGTCGCGGCGGGCGTCGTCCTGCCGGTATATTGCCCCGCGAGTCACCCTCGTTCGGGAGCATCGGCATGCGGGCGTTGTTTGCGACGACATTGGCAACTTGCTGGGCCGCCGCGGTGTCGGCGCAAGACGGTCATCGGGCGATCGAGCGGGAGATCCTCGCCGAGCTGATCGAGATCAACACCAGCGACTCGGCCCGCCACTTCGACCTGATCACCGAAAAGATCGCCTCTCGTCTCCGGGCCGCCGGGTTCGCGGCGGAGGACATCGTCATCGAGGGTCACGCCCCGGGGTACCCGAACCTGGTGGCCCGATACCGAGGCCGGTCCAGCGGCAAGAAGCCGATCCTCCTGCTGGCCCACATGGATGTGGTCGACGCCCGGCGAGAGGATTGGTCGTTCGAGCCGTACCGATTCCAGGAAATCGACGGCTTCTACTATGGGCGCGGTACCTCGGACAACAAGGCCGGCGTCGCCACGCTGGTCGCCAATTTCGTCCGGCTCAAGCGCGAGGGCTTCGTTCCGGATCGCGACCTGGTCATGGCCCTCACCTCGGACGAGGAGCTGGCGGGCGACGCCATCAAGTGGCTGCTCCGGGAGCGCCGGTCGCTGGTCGACGCGGAATACGCCCTCAACACCGATGCGGGTGGGGGCGCGTTCCAGAACGGCAAGCCGCTCGCCTTCGGGGTCCAGGCGAGCGAGAAGGTCTACCTCACCTTCACCCTCGAAGTCCGTAACAAGGGCGGCCACAGCTCCATTCCGGTTCCGGACAACGCCATCTACCGGCTTGCCCGAGGTCTCGACAGACTGGGCCGCTACCAGTTCCCGGTCCGCTTGAACGAGGTGAGCCGCGGTTTCTTCCGGGAGACGGCCCGGACCGAGAAGGGGCAAACCGCGGCCGACATGAGATCGTTGGCCACCCGGGCGGACCCCGCGGCGGCTCGACGGCTATCGGCGCTGTCCCCATACTACAACTCGGTGATGCGGACCACCTGCGTAGCCACCCGGCTCTTCGGTGGCCATGCCGACAACGCCTTGCCGCAGCTGGCCCGAGCGACGGTCAATTGCCGAATGGTCCCGGACGACACCGAGGAAGCGGTGGCGGCGACGATGCGACGGGTCATGGCGGACTCCGCCATTTCCATCGAGGTGAGCTTCCAACCGACCGCGAGCCCCGCCTCGCCGCTGCGGGCCGACGTGCTCGGACCGATCACCGAGTTGGTTCGAGCCACCTGGCCCGGGGTCCCGGTGATCCCCGAGATGTCGACCGGCGCGACCGACGGTCTCTACGTCCGGAACGCGGGGATCCCGGTCTACGGCGTCAGCGCGATTTTCGAGGAGCCTAACGACGTCCGGGCCCATGGTCGAGACGAGCGAGTCGGGGTGAAGGAGTTCCACCAGGCCGTCACCTTCTGGTACCGGATGCTCACGACGTTGGCCGGCCCGCCCAAGACATGATTCGGCGGATCGGACTCGGGGCCTCGGCGCTGATCGTCGCCGGGTACGGCGGCGCGATCGGATTTCTCAAGCTGAACGAGACCAATCTGGTCTTCCAGCCGGCCGCCTACGGCGGGCGGGAGTCGATCCCGCTCGCGGACTCTCTCGGGCTCGCCCTCGAAGAGGTCCGGATCCCCTCCACCGACGGCATCGAGCTGGCCACCTGGATCGTCCGGGTCGCCGATTCCACCGCACCCTGGATCCTCTCCTGCCACGGCAACGCCGGGAACATCACCCTGCTCCGGCGCCAGCGGTTCTACGCCGACTTGAACCGGGCCGGGTTCAACGTGCTGGCCTTCGACTATCGGGGATACGGAACCAGCACCGACGCCCAGCCGACCGAACCAGGCCTCCAGGCCGACGCCCTCGCCGCTTATCGGTTCCTCCGTGACCGCCTGGCCGTGCCGGCCGAACGGATCGTCATCTACGGCCACTCGCTCGGCGGCGGCGTCGCGACCGCCCTGGCGACCGAAGTGCCCAGCGCCGGGCTGATCGTGGAAGGCACCTTCACCTCGGTGCCCGACGTCGGGAAGGAGCGATATCCCTGGTTGCCGGTTCGCCAGCTCGCCTCGGTGCGGTTCGACAACAGCGCCAAGATCGCCGGTTTGCAGGTGCCATTGATGGTTATGCACGCTCGCCACGACGGCACCATTCCGTTCCGTCATGGCGAGCGCCTGTTCCAGATGGCCAGGCACCCCAAGCGCTTCGTCCCGCTCGGCGGCGACCACGACACGGCCTGGGAACTCGATCGCGATACCTACCTGCCGGCCTTCGCGGACTTCGTGCGGACGGTGACCCCCGCCAGTGCCCGCGGCTACCCGGCGGCCCTCCCGACATCCCAGTAGCGAGCCCCCAATGAGCCGAGCCACGACCCGCCGGGATTTCCTCACGACGACCGCCGCCGGGGCGGTCGGCGCGACGCTCCTGCCCGCCGGGATGCCCGAGCAGCCGGGCACCCTCTTCGCCGCCCCGTCGATGGACCGAGTTCGGGTCGGCTTCGTCGGAGTCGGCGGGATGGGCATGGTACACGTCGAGAACCTGCTCGCCATCGAGGGCGTGGAGCTCAAGGCGATCGGCGACATCGTCCCCGAGAAGGTGACCAAGGCCCAGGACCTGATCGT
Organism: Gemmatimonadota bacterium; assembly: GCA_016874005.1. Classification (GTDB taxonomy): domain Bacteria; phylum Gemmatimonadota; class Gemmatimonadetes; order Gemmatimonadales; family GWC2-71-9; genus SHZU01. The sequence goes on from VGVQ01000015.1 coordinate 29,986, forward strand.
GGCCGCCGGACAGCCTCGGCCGACCGGTTACAGCCGCGGTCCGCGCGACTTCGAGCGGATGTGCGCCGAAGAGGACCTCGATCTGGTCTACAACGCGACTCCGTGGGAGTGGCACGTCCCGATCATGCTCGCGGCGATGAAGCACGGTAAACACGCCGCCACCGAAGTCCCCGCCGCCACCACCGTGGAGGAATGCTGGCAGCTCGTCGAGGCCGCCGAGAAGTACCGCAAGCACGCCGTGATGATGGAGAATTGCTGCTACGACCGCTTGGAGTTGCTGGCCTTCCACCTCGCCCGGAAGGGCCTCCTCGGCGAGCTCCTCCACGGCGAATGCGGCTACAACCACGACTTGCGAGCCATCAAATTCGCCGACGAGGGGGAAGGTCTCTGGCGCCGGGCCCACTCGATCGCCCGGAACGCCAACCTCTATCCCACCCATGGTCTGGGACCGATCGCGCAGGCGATGGACATCAACCGGGGCAACCAGTTCGACTATCTGGTCTCGATGAGCGGTCCGTCCCGCGGCCTCCAGAACTGGGCCGCCGAGCATCTCCCGGCCGACAGTCCCAAGCGGCGAGAGCGCTATCGTCTCGGCGACGTGAACGTGTCGTTGATCAGAACCGTGAAGGGGCAGACGATCTATCTCACCCACGACACCAACCTGCCGCGGCCGTACAGCCGCAAATACCTGCTCCAGGGAACCAAGGGGTTGGTCGAGGGTTATCCCCGTCGGGTGTATATCGAGGGAGCGAGCGAACGGGAGGACCGGTGGGATGCGGTCGAGCAGTGGTTCGCGAGCCACGACCATCCACTCTGGGCCAGCGAGGGGGTCAAACAGGCAAGCCGGGGCCACGGCGGGATGGATTTCCTCGAGGACCTTCGGCTGATCCACTGCCTTCGCCGCGGCCTCCCGACCGACCAGAACGTCTACGACGCCGCCGCCTGGAGCGTGATCACCTCGATCACCGAGCAGTCCCTCACCGCTCGCAGCAAGCCGGTGTCGATCCCTGATTTCACCCGGGGCCGCTGGCGCTCGACTCCGCCGCTCGGCATCATCGAGGCGTGAGCAGACCGGCAGATCAGAGCGGGACCTTTCGAAGCCGGAGGGCATTGGCGATCACCGAGACCGAACTCAACGCCATGGCCGCGCTGGCCACCATCGGTGACAGCAGCCATCCGACCAACGGATAGAGCAGGCCGGCCGCAATCGGGACCCCGAGGGCGTTGTAGCCGAACGAGAACCAGAGGTTCTGGCGAATGTTCGTCATCGTGGCCCGGGACAGCCGGCGGGCCCGAACCAGGCTACCCAGATCGCCGTGGAGCAGAGTGATACCGGCACTCTCGATCGCGACGTCGGTGCCGGTGCCCATCGCGATCCCGACGTCGGCCTTGGCGAGGGCCGGGGCATCGTTGACCCCGTCGCCGGCCATGGCGACCGGCCGGCCTCGTGCCTGCCACTCCTCCACCACCGCTCGCTTCCGATCCGGGGTCACCTCGGCTTCGACCCGGCTCAGCCCGAGTCGACCCGCCACCGCGACGGCCGTGGCGCGACTGTCTCCGGTCACCATCACCACGTCCACGCCGTCGGCGACGAGGGCCGCGAGGGCCGGCGGCGTCGAGGCCCGGATCGGATCCGCCACCGAGAGAAGGCCCGCGGGCGCCCCGTTGACCGCGACCAGGACCAATGTTTCGCCCCGCTCCCGGCGGGCTCGGGCCCGCTCTTCGAGAGCCCCGACCGCCACTCCCCGAGATTCCAGCAGCCGGGCGTTGCCTAACAGCACCTCCAGACCGGCAACGGTGCCGGCGACGCCCTGACCGGTGACCGAGCCGAAGTTGCTGACGGGCAAGAGTTCGATACCGCGCCCATCGGCCCCCTCGACGATGGCCCGGGCCAACGGGTGTTCGCTCGCCCGCTCGAGCGAGGCCCCGAGCCGGAGCAGGTCCTGCTCGGTCCACCCCGGGACTGGCTCGACCGTCTCCAGTCGCGGCCGGCCCTCAGTCAGCGTGCCGGTCTTGTCGATCAGGAGGGTGCTGACCCGCGCCAGCTTCTCGAGAGCCGCGGCGTCCTTGAAGAGAACCCCAGCCGTCGCACCCCGGCCGGTGGCAACCATCACCGAAATCGGGGTGGCAAGCCCGAGGGCACAGGGGCAGGCGATAATCACCACGGCGATCGCGTTGACGACGCCGTAGGTAACCGCCGGATCCGGTCCAATCAGCCACCAGACCAGAAGGTGAGCAGTGCAATCACGATCACGGCCGGTACGAACCAGGCCGAGACCTGATCCGCGACGCGCTGAATCGGGGCTCGGCTCCGCTGCGCTTCGCCAACCATTCGGACGATCTGCGCCAACACCGAATCGGCACCCACCCGGGTGGCCGCGACGACCAGCGTCCCGGTTCCGTTAACGGTCCCTCCGGTGACGGTCGCTCCTGGCGACTTCTCGACCGGAATGGACTCGCCGGTCAGCATCGATTCGTCTACCGCCGAGCCGCCGTCGAGGACGGTGCCGTCGACCGGGACCCGCTCGCCAGGGCGGACCCGGAGTCGATCACCGACCACGATTTGTTCGAGCCTCACGTCGATCTCGGCACCGTCAGGCTCGATCCTGCGGGCGGTCTCGGGCGCGAGACGAAGCAGGGCCCGGATGGCACCGCCGGTCCGGCTCCGGGCGCGAAGCTCCAGCACCTGACCCAGGAGCGCCAGGGTGGTGATGACCGCCGCGGCCTCGAAATAGACGCTCGGCGCCCCGGCATGATCCCGGTACTCCGGCGGGATCGCCTCCGGCGCGACCAGACCAACCGCGACCACGGCGACGCTGTAGAGCCAGGCCACCCCAATCCCGAGCGCGAGCAACGTGAACATGTTGAGGCTGCGGGCGGTGACTGACGCCCAGCCCCGGGTGAAGAAGGGCCAGGCGCCCCAAAGCACCACTGGCGTCGCCAGCGCGGCGCTACCCCAGACCAGCGGCCAGCCCGAGATCGAGGTCCCCCGAAACAGCATCTCACCCATCGCCAACGCCACCAGCGGCAAGCTCAGTGCGGCCGAAATCCAGAACCGACGGGTCATCTCGTCCAGCTCGGGATTGGCGATTTCCTCGGCGGTGGTGATGATCCGGGGTTCCAGGGCCATGCCGCAGATCGGGCACTGGCCCGGGCCGGCGCGGACGACCTCCGGATGCATGGGGCAGGTCCAGGTCCCGCTCGGGACGGGGGCTTGACCCGGGTCCTCGGCGAGGGGCGCCGCGGCCGCCGGGCCCGGGCCGGGGGCGCTGGCGTGGGAATGGACATGGCCGTCGTGGTGACCGTGGTGACTGCCGTGGCCGTGGGCGCCCATTTGACCCTCCTGCAGGGTTGAGTCCGTCCTGCCCTTCGGGTTACCATCCCGAATTACGCAGTCCGCGCCGGAGCATTACACCTCGATGGCCCAAGACGATACCTCCCGATTCGAGCCAGCCGAATCGGCCCGGTCCGACGGCGACGAAAGCCTACCGCCCACCCAGTCGGTCGTCGAGCGCTTGGTGGCCAACCACCAGGCTTTCCTGAGCTACCTGGAACGTCGGGTCGGGGATCGCGACACCGCCGAGGACCTGCTCCAGGACGCCTTCGTCCGGGGCCTCGGTCGGGCGCCGCAACGCCAGGATGAGACACTGGTCCCATGGTTTTACCGGGTCCTCCGCAACGCCGTTATCGACCACTATCGGCGGCGGGGCTCGGCCGGCCGGGCACTGGAGGCGTTCGCCCGAGAGCTCGAGGCTACCGACGAACCGGACCACGACACCGATCGGGCCCTCTGCCGTTGCGTCGCGGTTCTGGCGGAGACACTCAAGCCGGAGTACGGTGAGGCCCTTCGGCGGGTCGAGCTGGACGGCGTGGCGGTCAAGGACTTCGCCATCGAGACGGGGATCAGCGCGGGCAACGCCGCCGTACGGGTATTCCGGGCCCGGGACGCCCTCCGCCGCCAGCTGGTCCGTTCGTGCGGGACCTGTGCCGACCACGGCTGCCTCGATTGCAGTTGCCGAGGGGGACGCCCAGGGACCAGCTGAGTCGTCGGTGGGCACCGTCGAGCAGGGGCCCAGGCCCACGAGGCAGCGATTGGCCGATTTTCGGGGTGGAGTGATTGGCCCCTTGATCGACTCTCGATCGCGCGATAAACTGATGTTCCCAAACGTACTTAGACCTCCGTAGGCGTATGTCACTCCTGACTCTTGATCGCGTATCCAAACGCTTCGGCGGCGTGACGGCCGTCGAAACCGTCTCGTTCTCGATCGGCCGCGGCGAGGTGGTCGGCTTTCTCGGGCCCAACGGCGCCGGCAAGTCCACCACGATGCGGATGATCACCCAATACCTCGACCCGGACGAAGGGTCGATCACCTTCGACGGGACCCCGCTCGCCGACGCCCGCGAGGGGGCCAAGCAGCGGATCGGCTACCTGCCCGAGAACAACCCGCTCTACGGCGAGATGCTGGTGAGCGAGTACCTCGAGTTCGTGGCCCGGCTCCGTAAGATGGCCCCCGCCGACCAACGCCGGGGGACCGACGAGGCCGTCCAGTCCACCGCCACCGAGTCGGTCTACTACCGCCCGATCGGCGAGCTGTCCAAGGGCTACCGGCAGCGGGTCGGGCTCGCGGCGGCGATCCTCCACCGGCCCGATCTCCTGGTGCTCGACGAACCGACCGAGGGCCTCGATCCCAACCAGCGGGTCGAGATCCGCCGGCTGATCGGGGATCTCGGCCGGGACCGGACCGTGCTGTTGTCGACCCACGTCCTCACCGAAGTCGAGCATACCTGCTCCCGGTTGCTGATCATCAACCGCGGCCGGCTCGCGGCCGATGGGCCGGTGACCGAACTCCTCAACCGCGCCAGAGGGGCCACCACGGTCACCTTCGAGGCCTCGGGCGATGGGATCGCGGAGGGGGTCCGGGCGGTCGCCGGGGTCGCTCGAGTCGACGCGGCGTCGGCGCCGGGCGGTAACACAAGATTGTCCCTGACCGTCGCCGGGGGCGGCGACGTTCGGCCCGAGCTGTTCCGGCTGGCCGTCGCCAAGGGATGGACGGTCTACGAACTCCATCAGGAGGCCGGGAGCCTGGAGGACCTCTTCCGCGATCTCACCATCACCGCCAACTCGGGAGCCGCCCAATGAATCGGATCTGGACGATCGCCCGACGGGAAGTCAAATCGCTGTTCGATCAGCCCACCGGCTACGTCCTGTTGATCGTCTTCCTGGCGATCAACGCCTTCATGTTCTTCCGCAACGCCTACTTGTCGAACACCGCATCGCTCCGCCCGATGCTCGATTTCATGCCCTGGGTGTTCCTGTTCTTCGTCCCGGCGGTGGCGATGCGGGCGCTGGCGGAGGACAACCGCGGCGGGATGCTGGAGATCGTCCTGGCCCAGCCGCTTTCGGAGGCCGAGTTGGTGATCGGGAAGTACCTCGGGGTGCTACTGGTGCTCCTCGGCGCGCTCGCCACCACGCTGCTGATTCCGATCGGGCTCGACTTCGGCAGTGATCTCCAGTGGGGACCGGTGATCGCGCAGTACCTCGGCGCCGGGCTGCTCGCCGCCGGGTTCGCGGGGGTCGGGGTCTGGGCCTCGAGTCTTTCCAAGAGCCAGATCACCGCCTTCATTCTCGCGGTCGCGGTGATGTTCGTGCTGATCCTGGTCGGCCTCGACCCGCTCCTGGTCGGCCTGCCCCCGATCCTCGCCACCGTCGCCGCTCGGCTCGGGGTGCTGGCCCACTTCGAGAGTATCGGCCGCGGGGTGCTCGATCTCCGCGACCTGCTCTACTTCCTTTCGCTGGCGGCCGTGTTCCTGGTCTTGGCCTACGCCGTCTTGATGCGGCGGCGGCTCGCCCCCAAGTCGCAGCCGGCTCAACGGCTCCGGCTCGGCGCGCTCCTCTTGATCGCGGTGCTGGTGGCGGTCAATCTCGCGGGCGGCCAAATCGGCGGCCGGATCGACCTCACCCCTGGGAACGCCTATACCCTCTCGAAAGCGACCAAGGACATCGCCAAGGGCCTCGAGGACATCGTCACCATCAAGCTGTTCTCCTCGAAGGAGCTGCCGGCGGAGTTTGCCCTCAACAAACGCGACGTCGACGACCTCCTTTGGGATCTCAAGAGCGCGGGCGGCGGGAAGATCCGGGTGATCGAGAAAGACCCGGGAACCGACGCGACCGCCGCCGAGGACGCCAGGTCGTTAGGCGTCGTTCCGGTCCAGTTCAACGTCGTCGGCCAGTCGGAGCTCCAGGTGAAAGAGGGGTTCTTCGGTCTGGTGGTCCAGCACGCCGACAAGAAAGAGACCATTCCCTTCATCCAGCGCACCGACGACCTCGAGTATCGGATGGCGACCACGATCCGGAATCTCTCCCGGACCGCGAAGCCCAAGGTGGCGCTCCTCACCGATCCCCAGGCGGGCTCCTATGGGGCACTCCGCCAGGAGCTGGAACGATCGTACGCCGTCGAGACCCCGATCGGCGATTCCGCCCTTCCCGCCGACTTGGCCGCGGTGGTGATCGCGGCCGCCAGCGATAGCGTCCCCACCGGCCAGATCGAACGGGTCAAGGCCTACCTCGACCAAGGCGGCAAGGCGCTGATCCTCGAAAGTGGGATGATGGTCTCGCCCCAAGGGCCTTTCGCCCAGGGCAGGAACGTGGTCTGGAACGCCCTGTTGTCCGACTACGGGGTCCAGATCAAGCAAGACATGGTCTACGACCTCCGGGCCAACCAGGTCATCGGGGTCCCGACCAACTTCGGCCGGCTGCTTCGACCGTACCCGTACTTCGTTCGAGGCCAGAGCACCAAGGCGTCCGTGGTCAACGCCGATCTGGCCGAAGTGAGCCTCGCGTGGACCAGCAGCCTCGACACCGTCAGCAATGCCAAGAGCAGCGTGGTGCCGCTCATCGTCACCTCCGACGACGCCGGGGTGTCGGCGGGACAGGCCATGATCGACCCGAGTCAGGAATTCCCCTCCGGCAACCTCGCCAAGCGGATTCTCGGCGTTCAGGTCGCGCCGAAGGACGGTGGCGCGGGCGCTCGGCTGGTGGTGGTGGGCAACGCCATGATGGCGAGCGACGAGTTCGCCCGCCGAAGCCCCGAAGCGATTGCCTTCGCGTTGAACGCGATCGACTGGCTGGCCCAGGACGAGGCGCTGATCGGGATCCGCGCCAAGGATCGCCGCCCGCCGCCCCTGCTGTTCACCAGCAACGGCCTCCGAAACGGCGTCAAATATTTCAATGTGGCCGGCCTGCCGATCCTGCTGGCCATCTACGGGTTCGTCCGGCTGCTCAATCGGCGTAAGCTCGCGACCAAGAGCTATCCCCGGATCGCCACGGAGGCGGCATGAGTACCAACGCCCTCAAGCGCCTGGCGACCGTCCTGGCGGCCCTGTTCGTGGTCTGGTTGGCGCTTTCGATGTTTCGCCGGGCCGGGCGGGATGCCGCCGGGTCATTCGCGATGCCCAAGGTCGACGCGGGCGCGGTCGACGGGATCTCCATCGTCCGGTCGAGCGACACGATCCGATTCGCCAAGAGCGGAACCGGCTGGACCGTCAACGGCCTCGCCGCGGGCGCGACCCTGGTGGCCCAGCTGTTCGAGGCCCTCACCGATACCACGTCGCGGAGCGAGCTGGTCGCCGAAGCGGCCAGCTCTCATCCAAGGCTGGGAATCGATTCGGCCGGGGCCAAGCGCCTCCAATTTCGCCAGGGTGAGCAACTCCAAGCCGAGGTGCTGGTCGGGTCGCGAGGCTCGAGCTGGGAGAGCGCCTACCTTCGGCTTCCGGGCCAGAATCAGGTCTACCAGGTCAAAGGCCGGCTCTTCGAGTTGATCGAGCGCCAAGTGGACGATTGGCGAGACAAGCGGATCGCGGCGGTGGAGCCCGACAGCGTCGTGGGGGTCGAGATCGTGCGACCCAAGGAGACCGTGACGTTAGCGAAAGCCGGTACCGCCTGGACCGTCGACGGCGCCGCCGCGGATTCCGGCGCCGTGGCCTCGCTCTTGAGCCAGTACCGTGCCCTCGACGCGGGCGGGTTCCCGACCCAGGGACAGATCGACTCGGCCGATTTCGCCAAGCCCGACCTGGTGATTCGGCTCAAGGGCGCGGGCGAACGGGTCCTCGCCGCGATCGCCATCGACTCCGCGGCTGCCGGCTTCTGGACTCGGCGGGAGGGCAACCCGACCACCTTCCGGCTCGACAGCTGGGTGATTTCGCAGCTCGCACCGGGGAAGTCGACCCTCACCAAGAAGTAACCTGAGTTGGCGACGGGTTCGCTCGGGCGCATCTCCTTCATGCGCCCGAGCCGAATCGCCGATCGGACCACCCCAGCGGAGCTGAGCCAATGACGGACCGGGTCGACCGACCGATGTCCCAGCGGACTCTCGCGCTGTTCGTCGCGATCGCCTTCGGCCTCACCTGGGGCCTGTTCGCCCTGCTGATGGCGGTCCCGGATCGGATCGAGGCGATCTTCGGCCCGATGAGCGGAACCCATCCCCTCTTCGTTCTCGCGGTCTACTCCCCGGCCATCGCGGCGGTGGCCTTGGTGTGGCACCATCACGGACTCGGGGGACTGGGAGCGTTCCTCCGGAGGCTCACCTTGTGGCGGATGCCGGTCGCGTGGTGGCTCTTCATCATCGTCGGCATTCCCGCGATCTTCTACGCGGGCGCCGCGATCAAGGGGACCCTGTCGGCGCCCTTTCCGTTTCAGCCCTGGTACCGAGTCATCCCCGCCACGGCCGCCGCCCTGGTGATCGGTCCGATCGAGGAATTCGGCTGGCGGGGGTTGGCCTTGCCACTCCTGCAGCGGCGGCTGGCACCGATCTGGGCTGGACTGATCGTGGGGGTGATCTGGGCGCTGTGGCACATCCCGGCGTTCCTGCTGAGCGGCGCCCCGCAGAGCAACTGGTCGTTCCCCGCCTTCTTCGTCGGCGTGGTCGCGATGAGCGTCATCATGACCGCGATGTTCAACGCCGCCGCCGGGAGCCTGCTCGTGGTGGCCCTGATGCACTTCCAGGCAAACGGGCCCGCCTGGCCCGACGCCCAGCCCTATGACGCCCCGATCCTCCTCCTCGTCGCGGTCGCGGCGGTGTGGCTCAACCGGCGGGCGATGTTCACGGCCGGATCCGGATCGACCGCGGTGCTCTACGGTCGACCCGGCTAGCCGCTACCAGGCGATTCCGTAGTCCTCGCCGTCGGTGCTCGATCCGCCCCAGAAGGTTCCGTGCTTCCAGTCGAAGAAGACGGCGTTGATCGGCCCTGAGGTGCTCCGCGAGAAATCGAGGCGATAGCCCATTCGCCTGAGCTCGTCGCGCACCCAGGCCGGCATCGACTCGTTGAGGGTGAGCCGCCCCGGCTGGGACTCGTGAGCCCCGAACGAGCTTCGCATCTGATAACTCGCGATGTTGGGCGCCTCCGCGGCCTGCTGCACGTTCATCCCGAACTCGACGACATTGAGGAAAAACTGGAGGAGGTTCTGGTCCTGGGTGTCGCCCCCTTGCACCGCGAACGACAGGAACGGCCGGCCATCCTTGAGCGCGATGGTCGGGGTGAGCGTCACTCGGGGCCGCTTGCCCGGCTGCATGACGTTGAAGGGATTCTCGGCCGGGTCGAACACGAAGCTCTGGGCTCGCTGGCTCAGACCGATACCGGTCTTACCCGCGATCACCGCCGGAATCCAGCCGCCGCTCGGCGTGATCGAGACCACCCATCCCGCTTTGTCCACCGCCTGAATCGAGGTCGTCCCCGCCCGGAATGCCTCGTCGAACGACATCCCGCCCCCATCGCTCGGTCCGCCGCCGTGACCGGTCGCGGCCGACACCGGCTTCGGAGCGGGCGGCCAGCTCTTGAGCAGGTCGGCGAAGGGATTGGTCCCGCCCTGATAAGGATAGGGGTCGCCGGGCTTGATGGTGGGGTCGTTCTTGCTCCAGTCGATCTGCTGGAACCGCTGCTTGGCGTACTCCTTCGACAACAGGCCCTTGATCGGTTCCTCGGGTGGAAACGCCGGATCGCCGTAGTAGAAATCCCGATCGGCGAAGGCGAGGCTCATCGTTTGATAGACGGCGTGAACGTAGCGGGCGGAGTTGTAGCCCATCGATTTGACGTCGACGTTCTCGAGGATATTGAGGGCCTGGAGCAGCGCCGGCCCTTGCTGCCACTCCCGCAGCTTGTAGACCTCGATGCCCTTGTAGTCGACCAAGAGCGGCTCCTCGATCTTCACCCCCCAATTGGCGAGGTCCTGGGTCGTGATCAAGCCGCCCTGCTCCTGAGTGCCGCGGGCGATCTCGGCCGCGATGTCGCCCTTGTAGAACCGGTCGTAAGCCGCCTGGATCGCCTCCTTGCGTGACTTGCCCTTCTTGAGCGCGGCCGCCTCGGCCTCGACCAGTTTCCGCAGTGTCGCGGCGAGGTCGGGCTGCCGGAAGATCTCCCCGCCCACCGGCGCTTCACGGGAACCGCCCAGATGAGGGAGGAACACCGCCTTGGAGTAGGGCCACTCTTTGAGGCGGGCCTTGGCGTTCTCGATGCTGTTGGCGGCCTGGTCCTCGATCGGATACCCATCCGCCATCTCGATCGCAGGGGCCAGCACCTGCGCCAAGCTCATGGTCCCGTATTCGGCCAGCATGACGAGCAGCCCACCGGGGGTACCCGGCGTAATCGCGGCGAGCGGCCCGAACTCGGGCGGGTAGTTGTAGCCCTTGGATCGGTAGTACTCGACCGTGGCCCCTGTCGGGGCGACGCCCAGCGCGTTGATCCCGATCACCTTTTTGAGGCCGGGGTGGTAGATCAGTGCCTGCGTCTCGCCGCCCCAACTCAGCACGTCCCACATGGTCGCCACCGCACCGAGCATCGCGGCAGCCGCGTCGACCGCGTTGCCGCCCTGCTGGAAGATCCTGGCACCCGCCGTCGCCGCCAGCGGCTTCCCGGTGATCGCGACCCAGTGCCGGCCATGGAGCACCGGTTTGACGGGACGCTGGGCATCGAGCGTTGAGGGAGCGACCACCGCCCCGGCGAGCAACACGAGCAACGAACGATTCATGGCAGCCTCGGTGGGAATCCTGCCGTCGAAGATACCTCGGATTGACGGCGACCCAAACCCGAACAGCCGCCGCCGCCAACCAACCGCGCCACCGCTCGCCGCCGCGGTCCGCGCGCGGTATCTTGGCGCTACCACATTCGCCAGCGCTACCTCAGATGAACTCAGCATCGCTCGCCCGACGCGGGCCCGCGTTCCTCCCCCTCGCGCCGGCGCCCGCGGCGCTCCTGCTCGCCACCCTGGTCGGACCGACCCCGATGACGGCCCAGGATTACCAGCGCGCCGAGCAGCTCATGACCTGGAACGCCCTCCGACACCTCTATCACGACCAGGTAATACCTACTTGGTTCCGCGACAGCACCCGCTTCCACTATCGGGTTCACACCCGCTCCGGCTTTCAGTTCGTCTCGGTCAATCCGACCACCGGGGCGAAGTCTCCGTTGTTCGACCATCCCCGATTGGCGGCGGCACTCTCCCTCGCCGCCGATACGGCCTTCGACCCCGGCAAGTTGCCCTTCGCGACGGTGGCGTTCGACGACGACGGCCGCGACGAGCGGACCCTCCGGCTCCGAGTTGGCCGGCGGGGCTTCCGCTGCGACCTCGGGACCTACCTCTGCGCGAAGGTCGACACCTTGCCGAGTCGCGCTCGCTTCGTCCGGTCGCCGGACGAACGCTGGGACGCCTTCGCCTCGGGCCACAACATCTGGATTCGCCCGGCGACCGGAGCCGACTCGATCCAGATCACCACCGACGGCACCGCCGACCGCCCCTACGGAACGACGCCACCCCTGCCGACCCAGATCCGGATGCGGCTGCAGTTCCCGCCCGACGTTGTGTGGTCGCCCGACTCGAAGCGACTCGCGATTGCCCGCTACGATCTCCGGAACGTGGCGACGGTGAGCGTCACCAGCATGACGACGGTACGGCCGACGACCTATTCCTACCCCTACGCCCTTCCCGGCGATACCGCGGTGACGCTGGTGGAGGCCTACCTGGCCGAAGTGGCGAGCCGCGCGGTGACCCGGGTGAAGGTCGAGCCCCAGCCGGCGATGAGCTTCTACGATTTCCGGGGCCCGGGCCGCTACCCGTTCGCCTGGAACCCCGAGGGCAGCCGGGTCCACTTCACCCACGTCAATCGAGGGCCGAAACGGGTCCGCTTGATCGGGGCCGAGGCAGCCAATGGCGAGATCAAGGTGCTCGCCGCCGACAGCGCCCCGACCTACGTGGTCGGTGGGACCGACCTCCTCTCCGCCCCGGGGGGCGGAGCCAACTGGCCCGTGCTCCGGTCCGGCGACGTGCTGTGGTTTTCGAGCCGGGACGGCTTCGGTCATCTCTACCGACTCGGGCCCAACGGCACCGTGAAGCTGCGGCTCACCCAGGGTCCCTGGAACGTCGCTTCGGTGGTACGAGTCGACGAGACGTTAGGCAGGGTCTTCTTCACCGCGACCGGCCGGGAGCCGAACCGCCATCCCGACTACCTCCATCTCTATTCGGTGGCCCTCGACGGCACCGGGCTCACTCTGCTATCACCGGAGAACGCCAACCACCGGATCACGCCGGTGCCGACCGGGCGGGGGTTCCTGGACAGCTACTCGACCGTCTCCACTCCGCCGGTCACGGTGATCCGGAGCGTCGACGGCCGGGTCATCGCCGAGCTCGAGCGGGCCGACACCAAGGATCTCCTCGCCACCGGCTGGCGTCCCGGCGAGGTCTTCTCGGCCAAGGCCAGGGATGGCGTGACGGACATCTGGGGCGTGATCTGGAAACCGAGCCATTTCGACTCGACCAAGCGGTACCCGGTGATCGACCACATCTACCCCGGGCCGCTGATCTCGCCCGCCCCGAAGGACTTCTTCCCGAGCCGCGAGGCGTTCAGCTATGCCGCCGGTGGCCAGGTCCAGGCCCTCGCGGAACTCGGCTTCGTGGTGGTTTCGATCGATGCCCTCGGCAATACCGGCCGCTCCAAGGCGTTGGCCACCGCGTGGTGGGGCAACATGGGGGATCACGGCCTCCCCGACCACGTGGCCGCCATCAAGCAGCTCGGCGCCCGGATCCCCGCGCTCGATCTCGACCGGGTGGGGATCTACGGTCTCTCCGGCGGCGGGTTTGCCTCCACCGCGGCCATCCTCAAGTACCCGGATTTCTATCGGGTGGCGGTCTCGATGGCAGGCAATCACGACAACCGGAGCTACTACCACGGCTGGGGCGAGCGCTTCCAGGGACTCTTGGTGGCGGACACGGTGGCCAAAACGGACAACTACGCCGCGGCCGCCAACAAGACTTACGCCTCGCAGCTCAAGGGCAAGTTGTTCCTGATTCACGGCGACCTGGACGACAACGTCCACCCGGTGCACACCATTGGCCTGGTGGATGCGCTGATCAAGGCCAACAAGACCTTCGATCTCCTGGTCGTGCCCGACGCCGACCACAACCTCACCCCGAATCCGTACCTTCAGCGACGGACCTGGGACTACTTCGTTCAGCACTTGCTCGGCCGGACTCCGCCAGCCGACTACCGGATCTCGCCCCCACCGAGCTGACGTGCCTCACCGCGTTCGGGCGGTGCGCCGCACCGCCCGCACGAAATTGAGCTTCGAGGTCTGGCCGAAGGAGATCCTGCCAACCGAATCCTCGCGGCCCAGCACCCGATTTCGGATCGGCCGGTCGTCGAGGCCTTGATCGATCAAGTGTTCGATCGAACCGATGGTATCCTCCATCCAGGCGATCTTTGCCGCGAGCAACCCTTTGGGCTCCCGAATCAAGCCACGATGGGCGTCGAAGATCCGGACCGGCTCGAGGGCGAGTACCCGACGGACACTGTCGAGGCTCTGGCGGGGATTCTCATCGGCCAGCACCGCCGTCACTCGAACTCCCAGAACCAAGTCGCCGGTGAAGATGGTTGCCGTCGCGGGGTGCCAAATCGCCCGGTGATCGTCGCTGTGGCCGGGAGTGGGTACCACCTCGAGCTCGTCGGGCAGGCAGTACGGCTCGAACCGCGGCGGGGCCGGGGCATGCCCCCAGAAGACCCACCGATAAAACGGAAGTCGGGTGGTTTCTGGCAGGCGCGCCGCGGTCGCGTCGGTCAACCCGATCGGGACACCGCGCGCCGCGAGCACCGCCAGATTGCCGGAGTGGTCCTCGTGCCAATGGGTCACGACAGAGCCACGGACTCTGCGCTCGTCCAGCAGGCGCGCGATGACCGGCGCGGCCCGGGGAAACCCGGTGTCCACCAGGGTGTCGCCGGTCAGGAAAACGCTTATCTTCACCCCGGCGGCACGACTAAATGGCGTCGAGAGCTCGATCTCCTGAACGTCCCCGTGATCGACCACCCGCATCATGGAATGCATCTATGCCTTTCCGGATCTTCGAATTGGAGCGATGGCAGTCCGACTTCGAGCACGCCGTCGAGTTCAACCTCGCGGACAGCTCGGTCAAAGGCGCCCCGCTGGCCGAGGTCCTGCCTCCCGACGAGATCGACCGGTTCCTGACCATCGAATTGGGCTACCCGATGGTCAACGGCACCGAGGTGCTGCGCCAGCGGATCGCGAGCCTCTACCCCGGGGCCGCCCCCGCGAACGTCCTGGTGACCGTGGGTGGTGCCGAGGCGAATCAGATCGCCTGCCAGACGCTGCTGGGCCCGGGCGACCGGGTCGCCTTGATGGAGCCGGGGTACCGTCAGGTGTACGGCCTGGCCGAAGCCCAGGAGGCGACGGTCGACCCGTTCCGCCTCGACCCCGGCAACGGCTGGCGCCCTGATCTCGACCAGTTGGCCGCGATCGTCGGACCGGGCACCAAGATGATCGCGTTGGTCAACCCCAACAACCCGACCGGGATGATCCTCACCCCCGAGGAGCGCCACCGAATCGTGGCGATCGCGGCGAGGGTCGGCGCCTGGATCCTGGCCGACGAGGTCTATCGCGGCGGGGAGCGTTACAGCGACGACGAGACGCCATCGTTCTGGGGCGAGTACGACCGGGTCATCGCGGTGAACAGTCTCTCCAAGGCCTACGGCTTGAGCGGGCTTCGGATCGGCTGGCTCGTCGCCCCATCTTCTGTCTATGACGACATCTGGCGCCGCCACGAATACACCGTCATCTCCGCGGCCGCCCCCTCGATGCGCCTGGCCGAGCTGGCGCTGTCCCCGGCCATTCGGCCCAAGCTCATCGCCCGGCAGCGGGCGCTGTCCCGCGCCGGCTGGGAGCTGATGGACCGCTGGCTGAGCGAGAACTTCGACCTGGTCTCGGTGGCCGCCTCCGAGGCGACCTCGATGGCGTTCGTCCGCTACCACTTGCCGATCGACTCGGTCCGGCTCGCCGACGAGATCCGTCGCCGCAGCTCGGTCCTGGTGGCGCCCGGCGTCTACCTCGGCGCCGAGGATCACCTCCGGATCACCCACGGAGTCGGCCGGTCGATCGTCGAGCCGGCCCTCGATCGGATCGGCTCGGTCCTCCGGGAGCTTCGGACCAGGCGGCCGGTCGCCCATACCTGACCGGCCGGTCACTTCCCGGGGGTCAGGCCGCCAGCTTGTTGGCCGCGTTCAGCGCCGCCACCTTGTAGCACTCGGCCAGGGTGGGATAGTTGAAGATCGTTCGGAGGAAGTAGTCGAGCCCGCCACCGAGCCCGATCACCGTCTGGCCGATGTGCAACAACTCGGTGGCGCCGGTCCCGATGATATGGACGCCGAGCAACCGGCGATCCTCTCGCCCGAAGAGCAGCTTGAGCATTCCATCACCGTCGCCCAGGATCTGGCCCCGGGCGATCTCCCGATACCGGGCGATTCCCACCTCGTAGGGCTCCTTCCGCTCGGTGAGCAGGTGCTCCGGATCGCCCACCATCGAGATCTCGGGAATGGCGTAGATCCCAATCGGGAAATGCGCCGCCATCGGCGGGGCGGGAAGGCCTAACGCGTGGCACGCCGCCAACCGGCCCTGTTCGCTCGAGGTCGCGGCGAGACTGGGATAGCCGATCACGTCGCCGGCGGCGAAGATGTGGGGAACCGGGGTGCGGTAGTGCTCGTCCACGGTGAGCCGGCCCCGGCCATCGGCCTGGAGACCCGCCGCGGCCACGTTGAGGTCGCCGGTGGCACCGACCCGACCGATCGAGAACAGCACCGCGTCGGTGGTGATCCGTTTGCCGGACTCGAGCATCACGAGGGCTTTCCGCGGCGGCCCTTCGACCACCTCGATCCGCTCGACGCCTTCCCGGGGGCGAAAGGTCACCTTCTTGCGCCGCATCTGGTGAATCAGCTCGTCGACGATCTCCTGGTCGAGGAACTCGAGCGGGCGCTCTCGGCGGTCCACCACGGTGACCTCCACCCCGACCGCCGCGAACATCGAGGCGTACTCGATCCCGATGACGCCGGCGCCGACGACCACCATGCTCTTCGGCAACTTGGTGAGACGGGCGATGTCGTCGCTGGTCAGCACCACCTCGCCGTCGCTGGTAACTCCCGGCGGATCCGCCGGCCGAGTCCCGCAGGCCACCAGAATGCTCTCGGCGCTGACCTCTCGGCGTCCATCCGGGCTGGTGATGGCCACCGTGTGGGGACCGACGAAGCTCGCCTGACCCCTGAGAATGGTGACGTCGTTGCGGCGGAGCTGATCCTCGATCACTCCGCACTCGTCGCGAACCACCTGGCCGACCCGGTCGAGCAATTGATCCGCGCTGGGCCGATACTCGAGCTTGGCGAATCGCCGGCGTTCCGGATGATCCCGCAGGGCCGCGAAGTTGAGGACCGCCTCCCTGAAGGTCTTGGAGGGAATGGTCCCGGTGTCGAGACAGGCCCCGCCCACTACCAGCCGCCGCTCGACGATTGCCGCCCGGCGCCCGGCCTTGGCGGCCTGCACCGCCGCCCGTTGCCCCGCCGGGCCCGAGCCGATACAGAGCAGATCGAAGTCATATTGAGCCGACATGGTCTTGGGGTATCGACCGCCCGGCTCCCGAGTTGAGAACGGCGTCCGGCTTCCAGTCCCGGAGCCAGGCCCATGGGCGCCGGTGGCCGGGCCACCCCGCCCCGGACGTCTGGCCATGGCTTTCGGGCTCGGGTAGCTTCTCGTTCCCCACCACCGAAGCGAAACATGACCCGACTGGTCCTGACGATTGTCGCCGCAGCGTCGAACGTAGCCCCAGCCGAAGCCGACAGCCGGGACCTCCGCTCGCCGGCGCCGGCATGCGAAACGCTCTCGAGCCTCAGGCTACCCGACGTCCGGATCACCGAGGCCGTCGCCGTCGCCGCGCGCCCCGACGCGACCACCGGGATCCGGGTCGCCCACTGTCGGGTACGGGGCGTGGTCGGCCAGGAGATCAACTTCCTCGGGTACCTGCCCAGCGACTGGAACCGCCGCTTCCTGATGGGCGGTGGGGGCGGGTTCGTCGGCGCCGTCAGCGCGCCGAGCGAGGAAGTCAACGCGGGCTATGCCACGGTCGGCACCGACACCGGCCATCAGGGATCGCCGATTCAGGCCGGCTGGGCCCTGGGCCATCTCGAGCGGTTCGTCAATTACGGTCACCTGGCGGTTCACCGGGTCGCCGAGGCCGCCAAGGCGGTGATCCGGGCCCACTATGGAGCCGATCCGGACTATTCCTACTTCGTCGGCTGTTCCAACGGCGGCCGTCAGGCGTTGATGGAAGCCCAGCGATACCCCAACGATTTCGACGGGATCGTCTCCGGAGCGCCGGCGTTCAACTTCACCGAGATCGCCCACTCGTTCGTTCGCAACATCAAAGCGGCCTTCCCGAATCCGGCGAGCCTCCGTCCGATCCTCACGCCCGAGGCGCTGGCGGTGATCGAGGCCAAAACGCTCGAGGCCTGCGACGGCGCCGATGGCTTGACCGACGGAGTCATCGACGATCCTCGGTCGTGTCGATTCAGCCTGGAGCGGATCCCGACCTGCGCCGCCGGCCGGCGGAGGGACTGCCTAACAGCGGCCCAGAAACGCCTCGCGGCGACCATTTACCGGCCGGTGGCGGGCCGGACCGGCCAGGTGGTCTATCCCGGCCAGCCGGTCGGGGGCGAGGGCCAACCGGGCGGTTGGGCGGACTGGATCACCGGCCGGGGGCAGACCACGGCGAACCCCTCGGTCCCGAGCGCCCAGTGGGCCTTCGGGACGGAGTTCTTCAAATACCTGGTCTTCCAGGACCCCGAATGGAACTACGCCAGCTACGATCTCACCGGGGCCGAGCGGGATACCCGACTCGCCAGGACCGTCCTGAACGCCGACAACCCCGACCTATCGGCCTTCGCCGCGCGGGGCGGCCGCTTGCTGCTCTGGCATGGCTGGTCGGATCCGGCCCTGAACGCCCTGGCGACGATCGACTACCACGGTCGAGTCCTCGCCAAGACCCCAAACGCGGGCGATCACGTTAGGCTCTTCCTGATGCCGGGCGTCCTCCATTGCGCCGGCGGCCCCGCCCCCGACCGGGTCGACTGGGCCAAGGCCATCAGCACCTGGGTCGAGACCAAGCAGGCGCCGGAGCGGCTCACGGCCACCAAGCTCGGCGCCGGCGGCCAACCGACCAAGACCCGGCCGCTGTGTGCCTACCCCGCCCGGGCCGTGTATCGCGGCACCGGGAGCGGTGACGACGAGTCGCACTTCGAGTGCCGTTCGTGACTCAGCTGAGCTCGATCACCACCGGCGCGTGATCGCTGGGCAGTTTGCCCTTGCGTTCGTTCCGGTCGACCCAGGCGCCGGTGCACCTGGTCACCAGCGGCTTGGTGATGAAGATGTGATCGATCCGAAGTCCGTTCCCCTTGGGAAAGGCGAGCATCCGGTAGTCCCACCACGAATAGGGACCCGGTCCCTGGTGGTGGAGGCGGACGGCGTCGACGAAACCCCAGGTCGCGATGGCGGCCAGCCGCTGCCGGGCCTCCGCCTGGCAAAGAACGCTCCCGGCCCACTCCTCGGGCCGGGCCACGTCCCGATCGTCCGGCGCGACGTTGAAATCGCCGCACAACACGAGGGGGCCGTCCGGGGAGTACCGTGCCCCGAGGAAGCCACCCAGTCGCTCCATCCATTGGAGCTTGTAGGTCCATTTGTCGCTCCCGACCGTCTGGCCATTGGGGAAGTAGGCCGAGAGGAACCGAATACCCTGGTAGCTCGCGGCGATGACCCGAGCCTGATCATCGTCAGACGCGTCACCAAGACCGGTTTCGACGTCCGTCAACGGGCCGCGCGCCAGAATCGCCACCCCGTTGTAGGTGCGCTGCCCGTGCCAAACGCTGCGGTAGCCGGCCGCGCCGATTTCGTCGCCGGGAAACTCCTCGTCGGCGACTTTGAGCTCCTGGAGGCAGACCACATCGGGAGCCGCCCGGCCGAGCCAGTCGAGCAGCCTGGGCAACCGGGCTCGGATCGAGTTGACGTTCCAGGTGGCGATCTTCATTCCCGGAGCCTACCGAATCCGTTCCGCCCGGTCAACGCGCCGCGGCCGCCGAGACTCGCGACGGCCGCCGTTTGGACTTATTGTTCTCGGGCGTGCTATCGCGTTCCATCACCACATCCTCCGAAGACCCACTCATGCGCCCGACACCCGCATTTCTCGCCGCCGCTGTCATCCTTGGTCTGGTTCCGATCGCCTCGGCACAACGCCGGCGGGAAGCGCCGCCGGCCGAGGCCAGACCGCTGATCGCTTCGGACCTCATGAAGCAGCTCGGCTTTCGGCAAATCGGCCCGGAAGGAAACCGGGTGGTGACCGTGTCGAGTCCCGTCGGCGATCCGGCGGTGTACTACGCCGGGGCCGCCTCGGGCGGGATCTGGAAGAGCAGCGACGGGGGGATTCACTGGGCGCCGATCTTCGACGGCCATCCGGTCTCGTCGATCGGGGCGATCGCGGTGGCCCCATCCGATCCGAACATCGTCTGGGCCGGCACCGGCGAGCCGAACCTGCGCAGCAACATCTCGATCGGCTGGGGGATCTACAAGTCGACCGACGCCGGCAAGAGCTGGACCAGGATGGGCCTCGACAGCACCGGCCGGATCGCCCGGATCGCGATTCACCCCAAGGACCCCAACACCCTGCTGGCCAGCGCGGTGGGCCATGCCTACGGCCCCTCGCAGGCGCGGGGCGTCTTTCGCACCACCGACGGGGGCCGGAGCTGGACTCGAGTGCTGTTCGTCGACGAGAACACCGGCGCCAACGACGTCGAGTACGACCCGACCAATCCCCACATCGTCTGGGCGACGACCTGGCAAATCGACATCAAGACCTGGGGCCGAAAGAGCGGCGGGCCGGGCAGCGGGATCTGGAAGAGCACCGATGGCGGCGCCACCTGGACCCGCCTAACGGGCAACGGGCTCCCCACCAAGCCGTTCGGCAAGGTGGACCTCTCCGTGGCCCAGAGCAACCCCAACCGGGTCTATGCCCTGGTCGAAACGAGCGACGGGGTCCCGCTTCCGGGGGTGGAAGCGGAATCCGGCGAGCTGTGGCGGACCGACAACGGCGGGGCGACCTGGCGGGTGGTGAGCCACGACCGCCAGCTGGCCGGTCGGACCCAGTACTACAACCGCATGTCGGTCATGCCCGACGACGAGAACGAGGCCTACTTCCTGTCGGCCAGTTGGGCCAAGACGCTGGATGGCGGGATCACTACCATCGACCCCCCGCCGGCCGAAGTCCCCGGCTGGGACCACCATGACATCTGGATCGACCCGACCAACCCGAGCCGGATGATCGTCGCCCACGATGGGGGAGCATCGGTCTCGACCAATCGGGGCCGGACCTGGCACATGGCCCAACTGCCACTCGCCCAGATGTACCATGTCACCGTCGACAATCGGATCCCCTATTACGTCTACGGGAATCGGCAGGATGGGCCCTCGGCCCGGGGCCCGAGCAACAGCCGGATGGCGAGCTTCTTCGGCGATGCCGGCATCCCGAGGGGTCTCTGGCATTCGGTCGGCGGCGGCGAGAGCGGCTGGGCCACCCCGGATCCCGAAGACAGCAACCTGGTTTGGTCGACGGCGTCGGGGTTTGGCGCGGTGGGCGGCATCGTGGCCCGTTACGACGTCCGCACCAACGTCGCCACCAACGTCGAAGTCTGGCCCGAGATGACCGCCGGTCATTCGGCCGAGATGGTGAAGTACCGCTTCCAATGGACTTTCCCGCTGGTGATCTCGCCTCACGACCGGAACACGGTGTACGTCAGCAGCCAGCACGTCCATCAGACCACCGATCAGGGCCGAACCTGGCGCGAGGTCAGCCCCGATCTGACTCGGGGCGACAAGAACCGCCAGCAGCTCTCCGGGGGCCTCACCCCCGACAACATCGGCGTCGAATATGTCGGGGTGATCTTCGCGCTGGCCGAGTCCAAGCTGACCCGCGGTCTGCTCTGGGCGGGCACCAACGACGGGCTGGTCCACGTGACGACCAACGGTGGCCATACTTGGACCAACGTGACCCCCAAGGCCCCCGGGATGCACGAATGGGGCACCGTGAGCAACATCCAGCCGTCGCGCTACGACGCCAACACGGCCTACCTGACGATCGACGGGCATCAGGTCAACGACCGCAATCCCTGGGTCTTCAAGACGACCGACCTCGGCCGGACCTGGAAGCTGATCAATGCCGGGGTCATGACCTCACCGTTGAGTTATGCCCACTGGGCCAAGGAAGACCCGGTTCGCCGCGGGCTGCTCTATCTCGGCACCGAGAACGCCCTCTACCTCTCGTTCAACGACGGCGAGCTGTGGCAACCGCTCCAGAACAATCTGCCCCACGCGCCGGTCCACGACGTCACGGTGCAGGAGCACTTCAACGACTTGGTGCTGGCGACCTACGGGCGCGGCTTCTGGATTCTCGACGACATCACCCCGCTCCAGCAGCTCACCGCCGAGATCGCCGCCAAGGACGCCCACTTCTTCGCGCCCCGGCCCGCCTATCGGTTCCGGGTGGCCGAGAGCATCATGGCACCGATCTACGACCCGAACACCGGGACCAATCCGACCTACGGGGCATCGCTCAACTACTGGCTCAAGACCGCGGCCGCCGACAGCGTCTCGATCGCGATTCTCGACCCGTCCGGACGCCAAGTCCGGACCCTCAAGGGCCCGGCACAGGCCGGCATCAACCGGGTGTACTGGGACCTCCAGTCCGATCGGTCCAAGGAATTCCGGATGAGGACTCCGCCATTGTACGCCGTCGGTGTCACGGTCCCGACCGAGGGAAGACCATCGCCCGGCGTCCAGCGGGTCAGCGAGTTGATGCCGCCGGGCCGCTACACCGTGCGACTCACGGCCGGCGGCCAGGAGATGACCCAGCCGCTCGAGGTTCGCAAGGACCCGAATACCGGTGGCTCCCAGACGGACATCGAGCAGAAGGCCGCCCTGCACCGCGATTTGACGGGCGAGCTCAACAGCGCGGCCGACATGGTCAACGCGATCGAGTCGGCCCGGGCCCAACTGGCCACCCTCAAGGCCACCGCCACCCAGGACGACGTCAAAGCGGCCGCCGATAGCTTGGAGCGGAAGCTCATCGCGGTCGAGGAAGACCTGGTGCAGCTGCGGATTACCGGTCGGGGACAGGACCTGATCCGCTACCAGGCCAAGGCCGCCGAGAAGCTGGTCTACCTGATCAACGACGTCGGCAGCTCCGACGAAGCCGTGACCCAGCCCCAACGGGACGTCGGCAACGTCCTCAAGGAGCGGGTCCGCGCGGCCCGAAGCGCCCTCGACCGGGTGATCAACACCGACGTCGCCGCGTTCAACCGGATGTTGGGTCAGCGGGGCTTGGCCGGGATCATGGCGTCACCGCCTCGGACCAGCTGACCTCGGTCGGCCCGGACAGGAGTCGCCCCGGCGGGGGTCCAATCTCGCCGGGGCGACTCGTGTCTGCCTAACAGCGCACTGTCCCGCTCAGCCGGCTAGATTGCCGCCGCCATGCGAGTCGTCTCGATTCTCCGCCACGCGATCCCGCTCATCGTCTCGGTGCTCCGAGATCGAAAGCGTTGGTTGCTCTGGGGCAAGCCGGCCGAGCGCACCGCCGCCTTTCACCAACGCCGGGCCGCCCGGGTGCTCCGTTCGATCACCACCCTGGGCCCGAGCTTCGTCAAGCTGGGCCAGCTGCTGGCCGGCCGAACGGACCTCCTGCCTGCCGAGTACGCCGAGGCATTCAACACTCTCACCGATCGGGTCCCCCCGGTTCCCGCCGCCGCGATCCGAGCCACGGTGGAACGGGCGATCGGAGCGCCGATCGAAGACGTCTTCGACCGGTTCGACCTCGAGCCGATCGCCGCCGGGTCGCTGGGGCAGGTTCATCGGGCTCGGTGGCGGGGCCGCGAGGTCGCCGTGAAAGTCCTCCGGCCCGGCGTCCGGGCCCTGGTCGCCACCGACCTCGTCGTGGCACGCCGGCTGACCGGCCGGATCAGTCAACTCATGCCTAACGTCCATACTCGAGCCCTGCTCGCCATCGTCGAGGAGTTCGAGCGGCGGATCGGTGACGAAATGGACTTCGCGGTCGAAGCCCGGAATCTCGAGGCGGTCCGCGCCAACTTCGCCCGTAACCCGAGAATCCGGATCCCCGAAGCCATCCTGGCGCTATCCGGCCCCGACCTGCTGGTCATGGAGTTCGTCTCGGGTACCCGAATCGATGCGCTCGAGCGGGGCAGATCGTACGGCGGACTCGGCATCGACGCGATCGTCGAGCGACTCCAAGAGCTGTACATCCAGATGATGTTGATCGACGGACTCTTCCACGCCGACCCCCATCCGGGCAACGTCTTGGTCGACGAGACCGGCCGAATCGTGCTGCTCGACTTCGGGGTGGTGATCCAGGTCGACCGAACCCGGCGCCGCCAACTCGTCGACACCGTTTTCGCGGCCATTCAGAACCAGGCCCCGGGCGTGGTCGACGGCTTCTACGCCTTGGGACTGGTGGAACCGGGCGCCGATCGCGCCCAGATCGAGCGGCTGGTGGAGTTGTTGCTCGACCTCGCGGCCCAGCGGACCACCACACGGGAGCGGATCGAGCTGTTGACCCGCGAGATTCTCCAGGAGCTGTACAACTGGCCGATCCGCTTGCCAAGCGATCTGGTGTACTTCGCCCGGACGTCCACGTTGATCGAAGGAGTCGGAGTTCGCTACGATCCGACCTTCAACCCGATCATGTCGGCCGGCCCGCTCCTGTGGCGGATGCGGACCGAGCTGATGCGATCCCTCGCCGATACCAAGGCGGTTCAGCAACTCGACTGGCCGACGGCGGTGGGCTACCTGCTCGGCCGGGCCGCGGCCAAACTGACCAGCGCCGGCGAGGCCGTCGCGGCGTGGTTCGCCCCGACCACCCCACGGCCGGTCGCCCCGGTACCGCCGGCTACAGCTCCTGCCGTTCGAAGACCCACGCCGCCGCCGCGGTGATCGCGACCGCGGCGATCGCCGCCGTGGCGAGCGGCCAACCGAGTTCCGCCGGCTTCGAACCGAGTACCTTGGCGATGCCGTCGCTCAAGCCGACGAAGCTGTACCGCACCGCCGGCGGCCAGATCGACGCCAGCAGGGTCGCGAACAGGTAGCCCAAACCCGCTCCCGCCGCCGCCCCCCGGGACGGGAATGCCACCGAGCAGAAGGTCATCACCGAGACCAGCAACGCCGCCGAGACGAGCCATACCGCCACCGCGCCGAGCAGCGGCGCGGCGGCCAGCGGCGGGAAGAGCAACCTGGTCACCGCGAGGCAGACCATCGTCGCGATGGCGGCGAACACCAAGAGGAGCAGCAACTCGGCCAACAGCTTGGCGAGAACGAAAGCCGACCGGGATATCGGCTTGGTGAGCACCAGGATCGCCGTTCCCGCCGATCGCTCGGCCGAGACGAGTCCCGCGCCGGCGATGATCAAGGCCAAGGTCACCAGCTGGGACAGGTTCTTGATGAATTGGCCATAAGCGTCGGCACCAGTCGGGTCGGGGATCGTGATCTCGATCCCCGGCTGAGAGCCGGCCAGCGAGGCCAGCATCGTGGGGGTCAGGAGCGCGACGATCGGGCTCGTCACGGCGAAAAAGAGCATCATCCCGGGAATCACCCAGATCCGCCAGGTCCGGGCGATCTCTCGCAACTCCTTGACGAAGAACGCGCCGAAGCCGCTCATCGCCCCTTCTCCCCGACCACTCGAACGAAGACCTCCTCCAGACTCGCCTCGTCGACCTCGAACCGGCGCAATCCCAGTCGGAGCGAGGCGACCGCCTCGGGCACTTCGCGACAGGCGAGAGCGAGGTCGGCCGCCACGATCCGAAGCGTTGCGCCATCTCGATCGATGGCCTGCACCCACGGTCGCGATCGGAGCCGCTCGCAGAGCTCGGCCGCGTCGCCGTCGACCACGATGCTGATCCGTTCGGTGGCGGCCCGGCGCTTGAGATCGGCCACGGTGTCGAACGCCGCCAACCGGCCCCGGTCGAGAATCGCCACGGTGTCGCAAACCCGCTCGACGTCGGCCAGAATGTGGGTCGAAAAGAACACCGTGGTACGACCGCGGAGCGAGGCGATCATCTCGAGCACCTCCCGCCGCCCGATCGGATCGAGGGCGCTGGTCGGTTCATCCAGCAGCAGCAGATCGGGCGCCCCAACAAGGGCCTGGGCCACGCCCAAGCGCTGCTTCATCCCCCGAGAATAGCCCCCGATCCGGGTGCTCACCCCGTTCAGGCCGGCCAAGTCGAGCAGCGCCTCCACCCGGCCCGGCAAGGTCGCGACGTCGACGCCCACCAATCGTCCCGCGAAGCTCACGAACTCCGCCGCCGTCATCCACGGATAGAAACCGGGGACATCGGGAAGGAACCCGATCCGCCGGCGGATTTCGGTGCCCCGCTCGCCAAGGTCGACCCCGAAGACCGAGGCCGTCCCCGAGGTCGGCCGAGCCAAGCCGGTGAGGATGCGCAGCAGGGTGGTCTTCCCGGCCCCGTTCGGCCCCAGAAACCCGAACACCGACCCGGCCGGAACGTCGAACTCGACCCGGTCGAGCGCGGTGGCGTTGCCGAACCGCTTGGTGAGTGCCCGGACCGAGACGGCCGGAGTCGGGGTGCTCATGGCTTCTTGTCGGAGTAGATCCGGTCGAGCGCCCGCTGTCGATCGTCGGCCGAGCGACTCGGGCTCCGATCGCTCACCGCCAGGGGCGCCGATCTTCCCAAGGCCAGATAGAGGATCGCCCCAACCAGGTTGCCGACGACGATCAGCAGAACCCAACGCCACTTCTTCCCACCGGGGACGCTCAGCCGTCGGCTCAGGTCGTAGAGGCAGTACAGCTGCAGTGAGAGCTGGGTGGCGAGCAGCGCCAAGAGGGCCACCACCGCCGGAATGGGCAGCCCTCCGAGGGCCGAAGAAATCTTCTCGAGCACGGGATTCGATCCTCCTGGTGCGGCTACCCCGCGTGGGCCGCGGAGAGCCGGGTCAACACGGCCGCGAGATCGGGCTTCTGGTCGAGCACCGGCCGGAGCGGGTCGCCCGCCATCGCTTCCATCCGCGCCACGGCGGTCTTGATGGTGTAGTCGTACCGGCGCCGGTCCAGCTCCTCGTCGACTTCGTCCCACTCGAGCGGCATCGATACCGTGGCGCCCGGTAACGGTCGGACGCTGAACGGCGAAACGATCAGCTGCCCGTGCCGATTCTGGAGGTAGTCGATGTAGACCTTGTCGCCGCGTTTCTGGATCTGCCTGGTGATCGTGGCGATGTCCCGATGCTCCTTGATCACCAGCCGGGCGATCAACTCACCTAACGTTCGGGACTGCTCGTAGGTGCATTGCCGCCCGAGCGGGATCATGATGTGCAGTCCGGTCTTGCCGGTGGTCTTGACGTAGTGCGGCAGCGCCACCGAGGCGCAGAGCCGATCCACCGTCTTGGCCACCGCCACCACCGCCGAGAACGGGGCGTCCTTCGGGTCCAAGTCGATCACGCACCAATCGGGCAGCTCGAGCGACCCGATCCGGCTCTGCCAGATGTGAAGCGGGATCGTCCCCGAGTTCGCCAGGTACACCAACGTTTCGACGTCATCGCAGACGAAGTACCGGATGTCACGCTGGGTGTCCTCGCTCCAGATCGGCACCGTCCGGATCCACTCGGGAGCGAACTCCGGCGCGTCCTTCTGATAGAACGACTTCCCGTCGATCCCGTCGGGGTACCGGGTCAGGACCACCGGCCGGTTGATCAGATAGGGCAACAGCCAGGGCGAGATCGCCCGGTAATAGTCGATCAGGTCACCCTTGGTGTATTTCTCGGCGGGCCAGAAGACCTTGCCCAGGTTCGAGAACGCCACCGTCTTGGCGACCGGGGCCGGCGGCGCCGGCGCCGGAGGATCGTCGGCCGCGGCGGCGGGCGACCCCGACCCCTGGCGATCGCAGTCCGAGGGCCGCTTGTCGTCGCGGAGCCTGAGAAACGTCGGATGGCGCAAGACCCCGTCGGGGGTCCATTCGGTATAGCGGACCTCGCACACCAGTCTGGGCTCGACCCAGGTCGTCGTCTTGGTCTCGGGAATCAGGTCGGCCGGGCGCGGTTCGGCCTCGGCGGCAACCAAGGGACCGTCGCAGGGAGCCGTCGCCCGAATGTCCTGATCCAGCAGGGCTCGGATGTCCGCCAGCAAGCGATCATCGAAACCGGTCCCCACCCGTCCGGCGTAGACGAACCGCCCCCCCCACCAAGTCGGCCAGCTGCAAGGCTCCGAACCCCGCCCGGCCGCCTCGCGGCTCGGTGTACCCAACGATCGCGAAGTCCGCCGTTCGCTCCGCCTTGAGCTTGAGCCACGCCGGCGACCTCCCCGCGCGATAGGGCGCGTCGGCCTTTTTCGCCACGATCCCTTCGAGCCCCATCTTGCCGACCTGCTCGAGGAACGCGGTGCCCTCGGTCTCGATGTGGTCGAGGTAGCGGATCGGACCGAGCGGGGGGAGGATCCGCTTGAGCAGCCGCTTCCGCTCGACCAGGGGCAATCCCCGGAGATCGAAATTCTCGAACCCGAGGAAGTCGAAGACGAAAAAAGTGGCCGGCAACTCGATCGCCGCCCGCCGGATCTCGATCGGCTTGGAGAGCCGCCCCCGCCGCTGCAGCAGCGAGAAGCTCGGCTTCCCCGCGGGGTCGAGCACCACCACTTCACCGTCGAGCACCACGTTCTCGAGCGGCAATGCCTTGACCGCCTTGGCGATCTCGGGGAACACGGCGGTGTAGTCGGCCTGGCTCCGGGTGAACAACTGCGATTCGCCCAGGCGATGATTGGCGACCAACCGGTAGCCGTCGAGTTTGAGCTCGAAGAGCCACCCGTCCCTGGTGAATACCTGATCCGACGGCTCGGCCAGCATCACCTCGACCGTGGCCGCCTCGACCGCTCGGCGGGGCACCCCAAGCCGGACCAAATCCTCCCGAAGCACGTCGGCGGGAGTGCGGCCCGCTTTCCAATCCTCCACGGTGAGGCCCGAGAGCACCGACTCCTGAGGGAACTCCTCGCCCGGACTCTTGGCCCAACGGTCGCGCTCCTTGATCAGGAGCCAGTCCTTCTCGCTCTTCTTGATTTTCACCAGGGTCCAGCGGCCATGCAGCTTGTAACCCTTGAGCTCGAACAACAGCTTGCCCTTCTCGAGCCCGGCCTTGGGATCCTCGAGCGGCACCCACTCTCCCCGATCCCAGACCACCACCGCGCCGGCTCCGTAGTTGCCCTCCGGGATCATCCCCTCGAAGTCGCCGTATTCGAGTGGATGGTCCTCGACCCGCACCGCGAGGCGCTTGTCGGCCAGGTCGTATGAGGGGCCCCGCGGCACCGCCCACGACTTGAGGACGCCGTCCATCTCGAACCGGAAGTCGTAGTGGAGCTGGCGGGCGGCGTGTTTGTGAACGACAAACAAGCCGCCGGGCGCGGCGGCCGGCGCGGCCTCACCGCCGAATGGCTCCGGGGTGCGGTCGGTGGACCGCTTGGCCCGGTACGCAGCCAGCTGGTCGGCGGGTGTCTCGGCCGGCGCTGAGCCGGGCCCTGGCCCGGATGGCGGTTCGGGGTCGGTCATGGGCGATCCGAGTCAATAATACCGCCTCGGCTGCGTTTGTTTGATGTCGTTTGCGTTCAATTGGTTACCGCGACCCACCGCCGCGCGGCGAGCTTGTGGTCCCTCGACGAACGCGAGGTAAACTTGACGCCGATACCTGTGTCCACATATTATGTGGACATGAACATCACGCTGTCCGTGGATCAGCGCCTGGTGGAGCGAGCCCGCAAGGCCGCCGAGGCGATGGGCAAGAGCCTGAACCAGGCCATCCGCGATTATCTGGCCTACCTGGCCGGGGAGGGCGAAATGGAAGCCGAGTTGAAGGAACTCGCCGTCTTGTCGATGGAGGCCAAGGGGCATTCGCGCGGGGTGCGAATCGACCGAGCGTCGCTCCATGAGCGCACGTAGCTTCTTCGACACCAACATCCTGGTCTACACCGACGACGTGGACTCGCCGGTCAAGCAGGAGCGCGCCCTGGCGCTCCTCGCCGACCACCGGCGGCGCCGGACCGGGGTCCTGTCGACCCAGGTGCTCCAGGAGTACTTCGTCGCCACCACCACGAAGCTTCGGGTCGATCCCGCCATCGCGCGGCGGAAGCTCGAGCTGTTCGGCCGTTTGGAACTGGTGGCGATCGGCAGCGACGATATCCTCGGCGCGATCGACCTCCACCGGCTTCATCGGTTGTCGTTCTGGGAGGCGTTGGTGGTCCGCGCCGCGCTGGCCTCCGGCTGCACCCGGCTCTACTCGGAAGATCTCCAACCCGGGTGGCGACTCGACGGCGTCACCGTGGTCAACCCCTTCACCGACTAACGCCCCAACGCCCCGATCAGCTCGGCGTTGGTGGGGTAGCGTTTGAGGTCGACCAGCAAGTCCGTCATCGCGGCGATCGGAGTCTGGCGGTCGATCCGCCGGCGGATGACATGGGCGGCGGCCAGTGCTTCGGCGCCAAGCAACAGTTCCTCTCGCCGGGTTCCGCTCGCCACGATGTCGATCGACGGGTACACCCGCCGGTCGGCCAGCTCGCGACTGAGCACCAGCTCGCTGTTGCCGGTCCCCTTGAACTCCTCGTAGATCAGTTGGTCCATCTTGCTACCGGTATCGATCAGGGCGGTGGCGATGATGGTGAGCGACCCGGTCCCGGCCGACGGGTCGACTTTGCGGGCGCTGCCCAGAAACCGTTTGGGCCGCTCGAGCGATTGCGCGTCGACGCCGCCCGACAGGGTTCGGCCGGAGCCCTGGACGACCGTGTTGTAGGCCCGGGCCAGCCGGGTCAGCGAGTCGACGATGAGCACCACGTCGCGACCCAGCTCCACCTGCCGCCGGGCCCGTTCGATCAGCAGCTCGGCCAGCTCGACGTGCCGGCTCGGTGGGTTGTCGAAGCTCGAGGCGATCACCTCGCCCAACCCGGCCGACTCCATCTCGAAGATCTCCTCGGGCCGCTCGTCGACGAGAAAGGTGTAGAGCACCGCCTTGGGCTCGTTGGTCATCACGCCTTCCGCGATGGCCTGGAGCACCATGGTCTTGCCGGCCTTGGCCGGGGCCACGATCAGGGCGCGCTGTCCCTTGCCGAAGGGGCAAAGCAGGTCAATGACTCTGGTGGTGTAGTCGATCTGGCCTTGCCGCACCAAGCGGCACTCCAGCCGGAGCTGCTCATTGGGATGGATCGCTGGGAGCCGTTCCCATTCCCGTCGCTGATTCGACTCTTCGGGGGCCACCCCGTTGATCGAGAGCACTCGATCCGCTCCATCGGCCTCGCCCGCTCCCCGAGCCGCATCGATCGGACCCCCGTCCCCGGGGGCCCCACCCCCACGCCCGCCCCCACTCGCGCCGCCAGCCCGGCCCGGCTCGCGACGATCTCGATGTCCGCCGCGATGACGGCGACCGCGTCGGCCGCCGCGGGCCCCGGATCCGCCCGCCGGCCGGCCGATCCCGGGTTCGATGACCAGCTCGTCGCCTGGCCTCAGCCGGTAGTGGCGAATGGTCCGTTCGGGGACTTGGGGATCTCTGGGGTCGGCGGCGTATCCGGCTTCTTTGCGGCGGAGAAAGCCGTGACCGCGGTCGGTCATGTCGAGCAGGCCGTGAATGGGCAAGAGACTCGATGGGTGGGGGACGGGGGAGAATCGACAGACCGGGCCGTTGACGCAAGGGAGCGGCGGCCCGGCGGCCTCCTTGCCATCCGCCGGCCGGGGGAGTAGCCTAACATCGCCGCTGAGGCGGCGTTCCACCGCCACGAGGTTGCCATGCCCGCGCGTTCCATCGGTACCGCCACGATCTCCTTCGGCCTGGTCTCCGTTCCGGTCCACGTCTATTCCTCGGCCGAGTCGGCCAGCGCCATCTCCTTCAACATGCTCCACAAGAAATGCGGGACCCGCCTCAAGCAGCAGTACATCTGCCCCAAGGACGGCGAGATCGTCCCGAACGAAGAACGGGCCAAGGGTTACGAATTCGCCAAGGACCAGTACGTGACGTTCGGGCCCGAGGAACTGAAGGCGCTCGAAGAGAAAGCCACCAATACCATCGACATCGCGGAATTCGTCCCGCTCGCCACGGTGGACCGGGTCTACCTGGAGAAGGTCTATTACCTCGGGCCGGACAAGGGCGGCGACCGGGCCTACCGGCTCCTCTCCCAGGCCCTCGCCGATACCGGACGGGCAGCGTTAGGCCAGTACGCCGCCCGGGGCCAGCAACACCTGGTCCTCCTCCGGCCGATGAACGGCCTGATCGTGATGGAGCAGCTCCACTACCAGGACGAACTCAAGCCGGCCGGCGAGGTGCCGCTGGGCGAGGGCGAGGTCAGGCCGGCCAAATTGACCTTGGCCAAGCAGTTGATCGAGCAGGCCGCCAGCAACGAGTTTCACCCCGAGCGGTACCGCGACCAGGTTCGGGAACGGGTCCTCGAAGCCATCAACAAGAAAGTCGAGGGCCAGGAGATCACCTCGGAGCCAGCCCAGGACGGCGGCGGCAAGATCATCGATCTGATGGAGGCCTTGAAGCAGAGCCTCGCCCGCGGCGCCGGCGACGGCGATCGCAAGGCCGGATGACCTACTACGTCGGGACCAGCGGGTACGCGTTCAAGGAGTGGAAGGGCACCTTCTATCCGGCCAAGCTGCCCGATGCCGAGATGTTGCCCTGGTACGCCTCGAAATTCAACGCGGTCGAGATCAACAACACCTTCTACCGGATGCCGCGGGAGAAGAACCTCCTCGACTGGGCGGCCGCGGTGCCCGACCGTTTTCGCTTCGCCATCAAAGCCACGCAGCGGATCACCCACCACGCCCAGCTTCGCGACGCCGGTGACTTGGTGGGGTACCTCGCTCAGACCGTGGCGGTGATGGGCCCAAAACTCGGCTCGACGCTGTTCCAGCTGCCCCCGTTTCTCAAGAAGGACCTCCCTCGTCTCGCGGACTTTCTCGAGACCCTCCCCAAGCGCTGGCGAGTCACCATCGAGTTCCGCCACCCGTCGTGGTTCGACGACGATCAGGTCCTCGAGGCCCTGAAGGCGAAAGACGTGGCGCTGTGCATCAGCGACCAGGACGAGCTTGCCGCGCCGGTGATCGCCACCGCCTCCTGGGGCTACCTCCGACTCCATCGGTTCGATTACCAGGACTCGACCATCGGCGCCTGGTCGGAGCGGATCAAGTCGCTGCCATTCAGCGACGCCTTCGTGTTCTTCAAGCACGACCATTCGCCCGGGTCCGGGCCGCCGGTCGCGGAGAAGCTGTGGAGCGTCCTGGCCCGTTAGGCGGGCCAGGACGCCGGTTGGCTAACGACGGCGCTTGACGCGCCTGGCCGGCGTTTTTGCCGCCGTCTTCTTCGGCGACCGTGTGGCCGCCTTCTTCCCGACCTTCACCGATTTCTTGGCCACCTTCCGCCTTGGCTTCGCCGGGGCCTTCTTCGCCGGCTTCTTCGCCGCTTTCCGCCTTGGCTTCGCCGGGGCTTTCTTCGCCGGCTTCTTGACCGCCTTCGTCGTGGCCGGCTTGGACGCTGCCTTCGGGGCGGCCGGCTTGGGCGCTGCCTTCCGGGCGGCCGGTTTGGGCGGGGCCGCTACCGGAACGGCGCTGGCGTGGACCGCGAACACCGCGCCCTGCGGGTCCATGAACTGGACGATGGCCCCACCGGGCACCTCCATCGGCCCGGCGATCACCGTGCCGCCGGCCGCGGTGACCGCCGCGGCCGCGCCCGCGGCGCTCGCCACCTCGGCGTAAGGCAACCAATTGGGCACCGGGATCTCCGGCGGCTTGTTGTACATCGCCCCGACCATGTGGCCGCCCACCTCGATCATTTGATACAGACCCATCGCCGGGCCCAGGTCCATTGCCTGGCCCTTCTTCCACCCGAACAATGCCGAGTAGAAGTCGAAGGCGGCCGGCCAGTTGGTGGTGGCCAGCTCGTTCCAGGCAAACCCGCCGGGAGTAGCCGGGAAGGAGGGCGTCCCCTCCTGAGTCGGCTTGAAGAGGTAGAAGAGGGCGCCCTGCGGATCCTGGAGCAGCGCCATCCGCCCCACTTCGGGCAGATCCATCGGCGCCATCTCGACCCGAGCGCCGAGTCCGGTGGCTTGGCTGATGGTGGCATCGACGTCGTCGGTCCCGATATAGGTCCCCCAGTGCGGCGGGATGCCCTTCGCCTTGAGGTCGGCCGGCATCGCTATCATGCCGCCGCGGGGTGTCTGACCGGTCATCCAGACCGAATACGAATCACCCCACGGCGTCGTAGACCACCCGACTACTCCGCCATAGAACCTCCTGGCCCCATCGGGATCGGTGGTGAGGAGTTCATGCCAGAGGAAGTGTCCGCGGACCGAGGGAGACATCGGGGAAGCTCCAGGCAGCAGGAAGCGGGATCGAAACCGGTCGGAGAGGTTAGCACCGGGCAGCGGTGCCATCAAGCCAGCGGTGACGAGTCGCGACCGCGCCGGATTTCCGGTCCGTTCAGATCCCAATCTCATCGAGGAACTGCCGCCCCCCGGTCGGCCGGCCGAGTCGGCGGGTGGCCCTGGTCAGCGTCAACCGATCCTTGGCTCGCGTCATCCCGACGTAGAGGAGTCGCCTGGCCTCCTCGACCTCCTCCTTCCCCGGAGCACGCCCGCCCGACGTCCCCGGCAACTCGCTGTCCTCGACCCCCACGATGTAGACCCGGGAGAACTCGAGGCCCTTGGTGGAATGCAGGGTGAGGAGATTGATCCGGGCCGGGTCCGCTTCGACGCCCTCCGATTTCGACAAGGCGACTCGTCCCAGGAAATCCTGGATCTCCTCCTCGAGGCTGGCCGGGCCGATGCCGTCCAAGAGACGTCGGAGTCGCGCCATCGACTGCGGGTAGCGCTGATCGGCCCGCTTCTCGGCCCGGATCCTGGCCATTCGTTCGGGCCCGCCGAGCCGATCGATCAGGGCCTCGACCGGCGGGGCGCTCCCGCCGATCCGATCTCGCTCGGCGCGATAGAAGTCGAGGCAGTTGCTGTACCGGCCGAGCGCGAACAGCGGGGTCACCTCGAGCAGGGTCTCGGCCTCGGTCCGATGATTGACGGGTCCGGCCGCGAGATCCCCGGGGTCTGGCGGGAGGAGCGCCAAGGCCACCCCGAGGTAGTCGAGCAGGTTCGACATCGACACCCGGCGGCTCCGGCCCACCTTCTCCTCCTCGAGCCTCCGGAACACCTGGGCGAGGGTTCGCACGTCCCACAATGCCTTGTGGGGATCGCCGGGATCGACCCCGAACCGCTCCGCCAGGTGCTCGAGCTTGGCACTGCCTAACCGGAGCCAGCGGGCGAGCGGGAGGGTGTCGTAGCTGACGAATGACTTGTCCCCGGACATCCGCCGGAGGATCGGAAAGTCGAAGTCGTAGCCGTTGTGGGCCACCAGCACGTCGCTGCCGATGAAGGCCTGAAAGGCGGGCCAGACCTCCTCGAAGTATGGCGCCTGAGCGAGGTGGGCCTCGGTGTAGCCATGGGTGGCGGCGGCCTGGGGAGCGATCGGCACCCGCGGCTTGACCAAGCTGTGGAACTCCTCGACGATCCTCCACTCGCGGACCCGCGCCGCGGCGATCTCGACGATCTCCGAGGTGGCCGTATCGCGATCGGTCGTCTCGAGATCCACCACCACGAAGTCGCGGAAGCTGTCGCGGGCCGCCGTGCCGGTGAGCTGGAGCGCCTTGAACACCGTGATCACGAGCCCAGCCGGTCCCCCGCGATCGGCCGTGCCTAACGGGAGGTCGTCCTGGCGCGCCGATCCGACGCCCTGGTAGTCCACCAGCCGGAAGCCGGCCCCGTTGAGCATCCCGGCGATCCCGATCTCCGCCCCGCCGAGCCGTTCGATCACGATCCGGCGTTTCGAGGCCCGGGCGGCTTGCAGCTTGGCCGCCAACGCGACCGCGGCGGGGTTCGCTATCGGGTCGGTGAGTTCGTCGGCGCGATCCTCGAGCGCGGTCCGGTAGGCTCCCACCCGCTGGGAGAGGATCTCGGCGATCAGATCGGGCAAGTGCTGATGCCGAGCGCCCAGGGCCGTGAAATTCTGCATCGCGTAGAGCGCGCGACGGATCTTCCTCCCGTCTTCGTCAGTGTTAGGCAGTTCTCGGGCTCGGCGCCGCAGCATCGGCATGAAGCCGAGCTTCTCCACCTCGGCCAGCTTCCTGACCCGGTCCGTCAGGCTGGGCGGGAGCACCTGGCGGACGAAACCCTCGTTGGCGATCGAGTCGCCCGGGTTGGCGATCACCTTGAGCGCGCCGATCAGATAGCGGACGACTTGGTCGTCGGCCACCGCGCGGCCGTGAGCCAGCCGGCAGGGCATCGCCGCGTTCACCAGGGCCCCTTCCAACGCGGCCCCGATCTCGTGTTTGCGATAGAGCACCGCGTAATCGCCCCAGGCGAGCCCGTGCGCTTCCCGGTCGCTCGCGAGGTCGGCGAGGAGCCATGCCAGCTCGTCGCCTTCGGCCGCGAACTCTTTCACCTGGACCGGGTGGCTGCTCTCCCGCTCGGCCACGACTTCTTTGGTCTCGAACAACGACGGGTTCGACGCCAACAGTCGCCGAGCCAGGCCGAAGATGTGCCGCGCGGTGCGCCGGTTCTCCTTGAGGACGAACCGCCGGGTCCCGGCAAAGTCTTCGCTCATCTTCGCGAGCTGAGCGGGATCGGCCCCGGTCCACGAAAAGATCGACTGCTCGTCGTCTCCCACGGCGAACAGATTGCGGTGTTCGGCCGCCAACGTCTTGACGATCCGGTATTGCACCGGGTTGAGGTCCTGAAACTCGTCGACCAAGAGGTGATCCCACTGGCCTGCCACCCTTTTCGCGACCTCGGGGTGGGCAGCGAACAGTTCGGCCACCAGGTGGGTCAGATCGTCGAAGTCGAGCATCCGCCGCTTGGCCAGATAGGTCCGGTAGCGGTCGAAGTACTTCTCGTCGTCGGGACTGAGCGGCTCGAGGCCGAGCCGGTGGAGGCTGAAGCGACCGAGCAGCTTGCTCCGCCATTTGGCCGGGTACTTCATCTTGCCGAGGATTTCCTTCTGGTATTCGTCATCGGCTATCCCGAAGCCGCGCTCGAGTCCGAGGTTCGATCCGTGGGCGCGGAGCACCTTGACGCAGAGCGAGTGGATCGTCGACCGGGTGACCGGCTCGGCCCGCTCGCCCAAGTCGCGGGCCAGGCGCGATGCCAATTCCTCGGCGGCCTTGTTGGTGAAGGTCACCGCGCAGATCCGGGCCGGGTCGACCCCGCGTTCGGCGATAAGGAAGCGGATCCGCTCGATCAGGCAGAGGGTCTTCCCCGCGCCGGGGCCCGCCACCACGAGCACCGGTCCATCGGGTGCCTCGATGGCCGCCCATTGGCTCTCGGATGGGGTGATGCGGTGAGTCATCTGGGGTCAGGCGGGAAGACCGGCGCTCCACCGAGCGATGGCGGCCGCCAGGCCCTCGATGACCTCG
Organism: Gemmatimonadota bacterium; assembly: GCA_016874005.1. Classification (GTDB taxonomy): domain Bacteria; phylum Gemmatimonadota; class Gemmatimonadetes; order Gemmatimonadales; family GWC2-71-9; genus SHZU01. Next base: position 66,835 of record VGVQ01000015.1, read on the forward strand.
CCCCGGGAGCGTCCGGTCCGTTTCGGCACTTCGAAGGCGTGGTTAGCCTGGTCGATGATCTCCATCGTCGCCGACTTGCCTAACCGGGCCACCACCTCGGTCATCAGTGCCAGGTCGGCGAGGTCGTCCCGGGTCCCCTGGAGAAACAGCATCGGCACCGTCACCAGGTCCAAGTGCTCGGCCCGGGCGACCGACGGCTTCTTGGGGGGGTGGAGCGGAAAGCCCAGGAAGGCCAGGCCGCGGACTCGGGGCAGTTGCAGCCGGGCGGCCGCGGTCGAGGTCATCCGCCCGCCGAACGACTTCCCGCCGGCGATGAGTGGGAGATCGGGGGCCAGCTCGGCGGCGCGTTGCACCGCCGACTGGACCGTGGCGACGGCCACATTCGGCGAATCGGGACGGCTGCTGCCCGTCTCCATATACGGGAACTGGTAGCGGAGGGTCGCGATGCCGTGGCGGGCCAGCGCGTCCGCCATGTCGGCCAGGAACGGATGGCGCATCCCGGCCCCGGCTCCGTGCCCGAGGACATAGAGCGCGGTGGCTCGTTCCGGCCGCTGGTAGAGGCCGGAGACCATGACCTGGACCGGATCGACCGGGATCGCGACGGCCGTCACGGCGCGGTCGGCTTGCCTTTGAGGCGGGCCTTTTCCTGTTCCACGTAGCCCTCGGCTTCGCGAAGCAGACCCTGGGCGTCGAAGAGCACCCCGTCCTTGATGGTCCAGGCGACGCCGCCGTGTTTCCACTGCTCGCCCCGGGGCACCAGGCCCGCCATCCCATAGCCGCGTCCGTACATGACCTTGAAGTTATCGATCGGGTTGCCGTTGACGACAACCAAATCCGCGCGACAACCCACCCGAATACCGCAGTGCTCCTTCATGCCGAGCGCGGCGGTCGCGTTGGTGGTGGCGACCTTGATCACGTCGAGCGGGTGCAGGCCGGCTTCCTGCATCAGCTCGAGCTCGCGAATCATCCCAATCCCGCCGATCCCGCTCTCGTCGCTGCCGGCGGTGAGTTGGCCACCACGTTCGTGATACGCCTTGACCCATTTCATCCAGATCTGAAAATTCTTCTTCCAGGCAATCTCGTCGGCCGTCTTCCATTCCCGTTTGAAGGCACCGTGAGTGGTGGAATCGGGCCCGGCCGCAATCTCGCTCGGGTGCATCAGGGTTTCTTTGACCGGCAGGCCGACCCGGCGCCAGACGTCGCGATTGTCCTCGTAGACGGTCATGGTCGGATTCCAGTTGGTGCCGTTGGCGATCATCCGGTCGATCACCGCCGAAAGCCGATCGGGGTCCTTGTCGGCCTCGGACCAGAGGTAGCCGGCGTAGCGGAAGCGGTCTAACTCATCCCAGTAGTTGTAATCGGCGAGAAAGTTCTGGGAGCCGCGGAGCGCGGCGTCCGGCACCCCGTACCAATGCTCGATGCTTTTGACCCCCGCGTTCGAGGCCACCAGGGCGTCGCTTTCGGAGACCTTGAGGTCGGTCATCACGAACATCCCCAGCTTCTTGGCCTCGTCGGCGATTGCCGCGAGCACGTCGGGATATTGGCCGGGACTCTTCGAGACTTTGACGCAATCGGCGCCGAGCGTCTTGAACTCCTGGACCATGGCGCGGGCTTTGTCGGGGGTGTTGCCGATATCCCAGCGGCGCAGCGGCAACGGCCAGCGCTGGCAGAGGACGAGCCGGGGCGCGACCAGCTGATTGGCGTCGGCGCGACGGCGTTGTTCGGTCATCCGCTCGAGACCGGCGCCGGTGCCGGCGTCGCGGACGGTGGTGATCCCGTGGCCCAGGTAGAGGCGATAGGCGTAGTCCAGGCCGCGGGGCCCGAGTTCGCTGTTGGCCGGAGGAAGGTGGGCGTGCATCTCCACCAGGCCGGGGATCACGAACATCCCTTTGCCGTCGACGATCTTGTCGCCGGTGGGGCGTTTGAAATTGGGCCCGCCGCTCGCCACGTTGACGGCGTCCATGAGGACGATATCGGTGATGGTGTTGTTCTCGATGACGATGTCGACCGGGCCTTCTGGCGGCATGGCGCGGTTGCTGCCGGGTGTTCCTCGGCCGGAGATGACGGTGGCGCCGCGGATGACGAGGCGGTTGTAGCGCTCGCCTTTGATGGTGCCCAAGGGGAGCGGGGTGGGGCCGTTGCGGACGGTCGCGAACGATTCCTGGGCGGTGAGCCGGTGCGCTGACAGTATCGCCACGGCGAGTGGCAACCAACGGTGGAACGGCATGGATCCTCCTGGGGAGTCGAAAACTCCCTCAGGTCGGGCCAAACCGCAAACGGACGGGGTGGCCCTGGCCTCGAGCCCGAGCGCTGTGATTGCCGGGACCCGATCAGGGCCCCGGCATCGGCCAGTGGTTAGAGCCGGACCAACGTCATGCTGAACCCGCCAGTGGTTCCCGACTGGACCAGCTTCCGACCCGACTTGGTGCAGTAGCGTCCCGCACTGCCAGCGATCGTCCAGGTGTTGCCATCCGCCGATCGGGTCGTGGTGACGCGCTCACCGGCCACCGCGTTCCCGGCGCAGTCCTTCCCGTAACGGATGACGTCGATGTTCGTGGCCCCCTTCAGCAGCTCCGCTTCGAACACCGCCGAGCCGGTGCTGCCATTCGCCATCCCCGCCAATCCGCAGCCATTGGTCCCACCGGGGTTGGTGTGGCTGTTGGTGTAGAGCCGGTCGTCGGATACCCCGCTCGCGGTACTCGCCGTCCAGTTATACCGTCGGGCAGAGGTCTGCACCGAGAGGATCAAGTTGCCGTTCGCCCCGGAGGCGTGAGCCGCGACGCCGCCCACGCCTTCGGTGTACACCGCCGAGGCGTCGCCGCGGATCGCGTCGGTGCCGCTCTGATCCTGGGCCATCGTGATCGTGAGATCGATCTGGCCGCCGCAGTCAACCGGGGGGGGCGAGCGCGGGGAGGGATGGCGGCTGAGCCTGGTCGGCCACCGTCGTCGGCAGCTCGGTCGAACATCCGGCGACGACGACGAGAGCCGATCCGGCCGAAAGAATCGCTGGGATCAGTCGGGCAACGCGATGATGCGAGGAAGTCCTGGTCATGATGTGCTCCGGCGCGGGTTGGGGTTGGTGAATCGAAGATCGACGATCATCCACGCCACGATCCGTGGCGCCGTCACCCGGCGAGCGATAGATTGAGGCGCCAACACGGAGCCCTCCGGGTTTCGTGTCTCGGTGCCGCCGGCTGGCGAGTCCCTCGAAAGATCCTCCAGCCGGCGGCTTTCTCATTTCGGGCCAGCGGGCTACCCGCCGGCCCGCCTTCCTACGGCCAGACCAGCGTCATCGAGAACGGCCCCGCAGTCCCGACCTGGGCCAGTCCCGGTTTCTTCGAGCCCTGCTGGCAGTCGACCCCGCCGGACCCGACGATCGTCCAGGTTCGTCCATCGAGCGACCGCGTGGTCACGACTCGGTTCCCCGAGATCGTGGCACCTTTGCAGTCCTTCCCATAGCGAACCACCCGGACCGGCTCGAGCCCGATGTTGAGCTCGGCCTCGAGCACCGCGGTGCCGCTGGTCCCCGGAACCATTCCAAGCAGCCCGAACGAGTTGTCTCCCCCGGGGTTCACGTGAGTGTTGGTGAAGATCCGATCGCGGGTTTCCCCGTCGAACGCGGTGGTCCTGACCCGCACCGCCCTGGCGTGGCCGGTGTTGAGCCAGAACATCAGATTGCCGTTGCTGCTGATGTGGCCCGGATCCGGATAGCTGGTGTTTCCGGCGTCGTCTCCCCGCAGGGCGTCGGTGCCTCCCGACCCCTGCCCGAAGGAAATGGTCAACTCGGGAGCATCCCACTGCCCGGGATTCGTCCGAACGAGCACCTCGAACTTCTCGATGCCGATCCCCTTCTTCCCACCGGCGTTGGCGACCTGCAACTCGTACTCGCCCACCGTGGCATCGACGGCGATCGTGACGTTGACCACCAGGTCGGTCGAGCTGATCAGCGTCGTGCTGTTGGTCTTGACCTTGGTGCTGGATTTGCCATTCAGGAGCAACGTTACCGACGAGCTGGCGTCATACCCGGTGCCGGTGACGAAGACGTCCAAGGTGGTGTCCTGCATTGCCTCCTTGGGGTTGAAGGTCGTGACCGTCGGGGTGGCGCTCCCGGCAGCCCTAGCCGTGGACAGAACGGCCTCAGTCTGACCGGTGGGCTCGTGGCAGCCAGCCGCCATCAGGGCGACCGAAGCGGCGAACGGGATCCCGGCGCGGTGGCGAACGAACATGGCCCCCTCAAGGAAGGAGGGGATCAAAAGGGTACCCTGAAGTCTACCCTGTCAAGGAACGGACGGCCGGTCTCGGCCTTGCACCCAGGTCCCCCGAGCCGCTCAGGAGGTACCCCGCCCAGTAGAACGGCGACCGGTATCGCGGCTGTCGGAGGATCTCCCGCTGAGCGAAGGCCAGCCCGTCGGTGACCTCGTTTCGGTTCTCCGCCCCGGTCCTAGCCAGCTCCCGGTAGAACGCGGCCGCGAAGGCGGCGGCACCTTCGTCTTCGATCCGCCAGAGGGTCGCAATCACATTGGCGGCCCCGGCATGGAGAAACGCCCGAGCCAGCGTGGTGTAGTCTTCGCCTCGGGCCTGACCGGCCACCGCCCCGCCGGCGACCCCGGTCTCGCAGCCAGAAAGAAAGACCAGGGCCGCACCGACCTGGGTCCGATCGACTTCGAACACTTCCAGCCGGCCATCGTTACCGGCGCCGTCGTTCGCCCCCGGTCGACCGGCGCTCAGCTCGAGGCGGGGAAACAGCGGGTTACGGGCGTTCAGGACTCCATGGGTAGCCAGGTGGACGATCGAGTTGACCCGGAGGGCCTGGCGGACGCGGTCTTCGCTGGCCTGTGCCCCGGTAATGACCCGGCTCGCCGGCATCGCAGTCCGAATGGCACGGACCTCGGCCACCGTCCCGGGCAGCTCGTCGCCCAGCGGGGCGAAGGCGATCGGCCCCGCGGATTCGGCGGTCCTGACCGCGCCGCGAAGTGCCGGCAGCACCCCGGCCGAGGGCAGCGACAGGAGGGTGTAATCCTCGATCAGGTACCGCCGGGTCTTTCGGTCCTTGAGGGCGCCGAACGGCAAGTGGGCCAGGATTCCGTGGGGGACCACCACCAACCGGTGGACCCCGGCGAGCAGCGGAGAGTTCCGGGCTCCGGCCAGGAGCAGTTCGTGGAGCGCCTCCAGCGCCGGGTCGACCGCGTCGGGCGCGGCCCGTCGGGCGAGGATCTCACGAACGACCCGGACTCGCGCTTCGAGGTCGGCCCGATCCAGTTGGAGCGCCAGCGGGGCGATCCGATCTCGCGTTACCACGAACAGGTGGGACCGCTCCAGACCGATGAAATACTCCAGCAGGGCCTCATCCGGCCGTAACGCCGCCTGCAGTCGGGCCGCGTCCGGACGACCGCCCAAGATGGCCATCCGGTTCGGTTCGCCCGCCTCGCTTCGAATCAGCGCGGCGGCGAACTCCGAACGAATCCGTTCGAGGTTGTCGTGGAGCCGGTCCAACTCGGCCCGGTACCGTCGCGACAGGTCCTCGTCGGCGTGGCCCTCGAGGCCGTCGATCCGGCCCAGGAGCTGTTCGATCTGGCTCTGGAGTTGTCGTTCGCCCGCCGCCAACTCCCAAGCACTGGAGGTCGAGTTCCCGCGAACTGTCGCCAGTCGGTCGAGCAGAACGCGACCCCGCGCTCCGTCGGCGATCTCGAGCGCTTGGGCGGCGAGCCCCTGGCTCAAGAGCACCTCCACCAAGTGGCCATAGACCTCGCCCCGCTCCGCCAAAAAGCTCGCTTGCCTCCAGCCGGATCCCAGCTCGGCGCGGATCCGTTCCACGGCGTCGACCGCGCGGCGGCCTAACGCTGCCGCGGAGTCGCCTCGGCCGAGACCGGCCCAGGCCCGGCTGGCCAACCAGGCCACCTCCCAGTCTCGATCGAGCCCGGCGAACGTCAGGTCGCGACGGGCATCGCTCAGCGCCCGGAGGACCTCTCTCGGGTCTCCGGCCCGGTCGGCGATCGTCGCTCGGGCCAGCGCGACCCGGGCCCTGAGGGGCGGCGACCCCATCCGATCGGCGAGTGCCGCGGCCGACTCGAGCGCCTGCCGCGAGCGGTCGCCCTGCCCGCCGGCAGCCGCGGCGCGGGCCGCGACCAGATAGTCTCCCAGGAGCGCCAACCGCGCCCCCCGGCCCGGTGGGTCGTCACCGCGGAGTCCACCAGGCTCAGGGCGATCTCGGGGTTGTCGAGCTCGAGGTGGATGTCCGCCGCGGCGCGGAGATTGAGCCCGGTTTCCTCGATCAGTCCTAACCTGGTATTGATCTCCCGGGCCCGTTCCAGCAGCGCGAGGGCGCGGGGAAATTCGCCCGCTTCGCGATGGAGCGCCGCCAGCTGCTCCAGATCGCTGGCCTCTTCGCGAGGCGACTCGGTGCGCCGAGCCTGCGCCACCGCGCTGTCGAGGTAGCCGATCGCCCGGGCCAGGTCCCCGAGCGCGGCGTACGCCGTGCCGAGTTGCCCCAGGTTGTTCTGTTCGCCGTCGCCGTCACCGGCGATTCGCAGAATCGCGAGCCCTTCGGTGAGCAAAGGCACCGCCGAGTCCGGGTATCCGGTTCTCACCGCCAGCATCCCGAGGTTGGTCAGGACCCGGCCCTCGATGACTCCGTCTCGAGAAACCCGGGCCGCGGGAAGCGCCCGCGTCAGGAGGACCCTAGCCTCGGCGAACTCGCCCAGCTCGATGTGCGACAGGGCCAGATTGGTCCACACCTTCGCCAGGTTGGTGGTGTCGGCAGCGGCCTCGGCCAACTCGCGCGCCGTCCCGTGTTGGCTGATCGCCTCCGAGTAACGGCCCTCGTGCAGCGCGATCAGCCCGAGCAGGTTGTGGGAATCGAACAGCTGGCCATGAAGCCCCCGTTGGCGTTTCAACTCGAGGGATTCTTGTCCGAGCCGGCGCGCCTCCTGGTAGTCGCTCCGCCGGTACGCAACCCTGGCCAGTCCGGTCAGCGCCTTCGCCTCGTTCGCCGGATCGGCGCGGGTTCGAGACTGCTGGAGCGCCTGATGGTACAAGGTTGCGGCCGAATCGGTCTCGCCAGACCAGTAGGCCGTGAAGGCGGCCGCCACCAGGGAATCGGGCCCAACGGGGCCTGCCGTGGGGATGGCGCGGTCGCGACACCCGCCGAGGACACAAACGGCGGTAACCGCCGCGGCGCGAAGTCGCGGGCCCCGCCCGGGAGTCACGGCGCCAGCCGGCGATCGCGAAGACCGGTCGTGGCGCGCTCGCCGTTGACGAGGAGGGCATCGACGTACCAATGGTACCTCGCGCCGGCGCGAATCGACGCGCTGTCCGGAATGGCGGCGATCGTGTCGACGAGCTGATGGGTCCAGACGACCCCACCGCTCGAGTCGGTTACCGTCAGGCGGTACAGCGTGCCCGGCCCCGCCGACCCCCAGATCAGCCGCCGGTCCGAGCCCGGCGTGGCCGCGGTCGTCGGGGACCACACCGGGATGACGGTCGCCGCTTCGCGAGGGCTGCCCGGTCGAAACCGCGGCGTTTCTTCCGGCCCGGGTTTCGGCGGCAACAGCACGAACAACAGGGCGGCGGCGGCGGCCAGGGGCGCGGCAACCCGGAGGACGCGCCGGCGACGGTCGGACCGGAGCACCAGGGTCACGGCGACCGCGTCTCGCCGGCACTCGGCGCAGTCGGCGAGGTGGTGCTCCACCCGCTGGTACTCGGTCGGGGTGAGCCGGCGCTCGGCGTAGGCAGCGAGCTGGTCGTGGTCGACGTGCAGTGTGCTCATGGTGTCATTCGGCGGTTCCCCCCGGCCCGCTCCTGCTGATCCGCCATCGGGAACCAAGAACGGACTGCTCTCGCTGGTTTGCGTTCATGGGTCGACTCCCTCGACCCCGCGCTCGCCCAGCTCGCGGCGGAGCGTGTCCAGCACCGCCCGAAGGCGATGATACACGTGGAACACGGTCGGAAATCCCATCACGACGGCGATCTGCCTGACGGGAACATCGTCCTCGAACCGAAGCCGTACCAACAGTCGATCTCTGCTGTCGAGTCCCGCGAGGCAGGACTCGAGTACCTCGCGCACTTGCCGCTCGGCGAGATCGCGGGCGGCATCGCTCCGCTGGTCAGGGAGAACCTCGAGGTCGATGGCCGACCCGACCAGCTCGGTCAGGCGTCTCCGCGCGGCACGAATCGCCCGCGCCTCGTCCGACCCGTCGCCGCGATCCCCGCGGCCGTAGCGAGTCCGCTCATGGTCGAGGGCGAGCCGCCGGGCAACCACCGTGAGCCAAGCACCGAAACCGCTGGTGGCGTCGACCCGGTAGCCGCGAAGTCGCCGGAAATTGTCTCGTCGAAGCTCCCCGACCACGTAGGCATACCGGTCCATCCTGGCATCGGCGTCGCCGCCCAGGGTCCCGACCGATTTGAGCAGCAGCCGGCTGTATCGGTCGAGCAACGCCGACCATGCCGCCTCGACCCGAACTGGCTCGGCGCCGTCCAAGAGGATCCCCAGCTCGGGCGGGTGGGTGGTCATAGGGACAACTATCCGCCACGGCCGGCCCCGGCGCAACTACCCGGGGAGGAACCGCCGTTTTCGAGGCGGGGCCCGAGGCTTTGACCCGGGCGCGCCGCGCCGGCGCCGGATCCGACGGCAATGGCGCGGCCCGAGCCGCCAACCGTAGATTTCGCCCCGCTGCATCCTGGCCCCCGGCGACCGCGGGCCTTTATCGGAGCAGGGATACATGATCATCGATGCCTGGGCCCAGCACCCCACCCTGCGGCACTCACAGGACCCGATCTTCGACTCGTTGCGGCGCTGGACCAAGACGGTGGCGCCGACTGCCGAGCTTCCGGTGTCGGCGACCCTGGCGGCCATGGATCAGGGCGGGATCGACCGGGCCCTGATTTCGGCCTGGGTCGCGCCCAGGAACGTCATGATTTCCAACGACGAGGTCGCCGGCTTCGTCGCCCAAGCGCCGAACCGGCTCATTGGGGTGGGCAGCGTCGACATCGGCAAGCCGATGAGCGCGATCCGCGAAGCGCGTCGATGCATCGAGGAGCTTGGCTTCAAGGCGATCCGGGTCTTGCCGTGGCTCTGGGAGGTGCCCCCGACCGATCGGCGCTTCTACCCGGTCTTCGTGGCCTGTTGCGAGCTCGGCGTGCCCTTCTGCACCCAGATCGGGCACACCGGACCGCTGATGCCGTCCGAGGTCGGCCGGCCGATCTATCTCGATCAGGTCGCGATCGACTTCCCGGAGTTGGTCATCGTGGGCGGACACATCGGATATCCCTGGACCGACGAGGCGATCGCGGTGGCTACCAAGCACGAGAACGTCTATCTCGACACCTCGGCCTATACCGTCAAGCGCTATCCGGCGGCGTTGGGTGGATTTCCTCCGCGGGCATGGCCGCCGCAAGGTCCTGTTCGGCACCAACTACCCGATGATCATGCCGGCCAAGGCACTCGAGGGCGTGGAGTCCTTGCCGCTCGATGACGAAGCGCGGACCTTGTTTCTTGGCGGCAACGCCCTGAGAGTGTTCCAACTCGCCTGACCACTTCGCGGATCCGATCATGTTCTCGTTGGCCCTGACGCTCACCCTGCTCCAAGCCGCCCCGTTGTCTCGGGCCGAGCGAGCCATCGCCGCGCACGTCCAAGCCAATGGGCAGAGCGCGGTCGCCCTCCTCGAACGGGTCGTCAACATCAACAGCGGCACCTTGAATCTCCCTGGCGTTCGCCGGGTGGGCGAGGTCTTCAAGGCGGAATTCGACCGGCTCGGATTCTCGACCCGATGGGTCGATGGCGCCCCATTCGGCCGGGCCGGTCACTTGATCGCCGAGCGCCGCGGGAGGGGCCCGAGGCTGCTGCTGATCGGCCATCTCGACACGGTGTTCGAACAGTCGAGCCCGTTTCAGCGGATGACCTGGATCGATTCCACCAGGGCCAAGGGGCCCGGGATCGTCGACATGAAGGGCGGCGACGTCATCATCGTCAAGGCGCTCGAAGCGCTCGGCGCGGCCGGATTGCTGGACGACCTCGACCTGACCGTGATCTTCACCGGCGACGAGGAGGATCCCGGCGACCCGGTCTCGCTCGCCCGCGCCAGCCTGCTCGAGCTGGCGCGGCGGGCCGACATGGCGATCGGGTTCGAGAACGGCTCCGGCGATCCCCACAAGGCGGTGATCGCGCGGCGCGGCTTCACCGGTTGGACCCTTACGGTCACCGGCAAGCCGGCGCATTCCTCCCAGATCTTCCGGCCCGAGAACGGCAGCGGGGCGATCTTCGAGGCGGCCCGGATCCTCGATGCCTTTCATCAGCGGTTGGCTGGCCAGCCGTTCTTGACGTTCAATCCCGGCCTGGCGTTAGGCGGGACCCAGGTGGCGGTCGACACCACGGGGTTGCACGGCACCGCGATGGGCAAGACCAACATCGTCGCGGAGCGGATGGTCGTGAAGGGCGACCTTCGGATCCTCTCGGCCGACCAGCTCGAGTCGACCAAGCGGACCATGCGGGAGATCGTCGCGGCAAACCAGCCCCAGACGAGCGCCCGGATCGACTTCGAGGATGGCTATCCTCCGCTCCCGCCCGCTCCCGGGAACGGCACTCTGCTCGAGATCTACGACCAAGCGAGCCGCGACCTCGGGTTCGGTCCGGTGACCGCGACCGATCCGATGCGGGCCGGGGCGGCCGACGTCTCCTTCACCGCCGGCCTGGTGCCGATGGCGATCGACGGGATCGGGGCGGCGGGGGCCAACGACCACACCGCCGATGAGACCGCCGACCTGGCCGTGTTCCCCACCCTGATCACCCGCGCGGCGATCTTCCTGCACCGGCTGGGGCAGACCAAGCCCCGAGCCTGACCCCGGAGACTCAGATGAGCTGGCTCCATCCGGCGTTGCTGCTGGCCGTTTCGATCGCCGCCCGCCCGAGTCAGGCCCAGACACCGACAGAGGGCACCTTCACCATTCGCGATTATCGCTTCAGCTCCGGCGAGACCCTCCCGGAGTTGCGGGTCCATTACCGAACCTTGGGCACCCCCGCGAGGGATGCTCGGGGGGTCGTCCGGAACGCTGTCTTGATCCTCCACGGCACCGGTGGAAGCGGGGCGCAATTTCTCCGGGCCGAATTCGCCGGCGAGCTGTTTCGCGCCGGCGGCCTGCTCGATGCTACTCGATACTACATCGTCCTGCCCGATGGCATCGGACATGGCCGGTCCAGCAAGCCGAGCGACGGGCTCCGGGCCAAGTTCCCGCGGTACGGTTACCTCGACATGGTGGACGCCCAATACCGCCTCCTCACCGAGGGGCTCGGTGTCGACCACCTGCGGCTGGTAATGGGGACGTCGATGGGCGGCATGCATACCTGGCTCTGGGGCGGACGTTACCCGGGGTTCATGGATGCCTTGCTGCCGCTGGCGAGTTTGCCGACCCAGATCTCCGGCCGCAACCGGGTCTGGCGCCGAGTGGTGATCGACGCCATCCGGAACGACCCCGCGTGGCACGGGGGCGATTACCCGACCCAGCCGCCCAGCCTGCGGACCGCGCAGGGCATGCTCTACCTGATGGGGAGCAACCCGGTGATTCGCCAGGAGGAGTCTCCGACCCTGGCCCGCACCGACTCGGTTCTCGATGCCGCGCTCGCGGCATCGGTTCGCGGCGCGGACGCCAACGACCTGCTCTTTCAGGTCGAGGCCTCGCGGGACTACGATCCTGGGCCGGGGTTGGAGAAGATCCGCGCGCCGCTCGTGGCGATCAACTTCGCGGACGACCTGATCAACCCCCCGGAGCTGGGGATTCTGGAACGCGAAATCGCCCGAGTGGTCGGGGGTCGAGCGATCCTCGTTCCGGCGAGCCCATCGACCCGCGGTCACGGCACCCACACCCTGGCGGCGGTGTGGCGGCGTCATCTAGAGGAGTTGCTGGCGCGATCGGCCCGGTAGGGGGGCCGAAACGATCCGAGTTCAGTCGGGCAGGCCGGTGAACAGGTCGGCGACGCGAACTTCCAACTCCCGGCCGCTTCCTGGGGACCGCCACAGCACTCGATCACCGACCTCGCACTCGTCTTCGCCGGCCCGATGACGGAACAGCTTCCTGGCCTCGAGTTCCACCCGCCAGACTTCCGGTATCCCCACGGCGAGGTAGCTGGTACGCTTGTAGTCGCGATCGTAGATTCGCGACCCGGAGCCGGAGACTTCGATGGCGAGCCACCGTTCCGCAACCCGGTCCCATCCGGACCCGGTGCCGGTGCCCAGTCGCCCGACGAGAACGTCCGGCTCCATTCGCAGACTCGGCCGAAGTTCCACCACGCCGGGGCCGGCGACGAACGCGCCAACCTCAGGCGCCAGGAATTCGCGGAAGATCGCGCCCAACGCGAAGACGACGATTCCGTGCGCCAGGCCGGGTGCCGGACTCACGAAGAGCACCCCGTCCAGCAGCTCGTACCGGTTGCCGTCGGGCGGGAAGGCGTCGATCTCGTCGACCGTGTAGCGGCGCAGCGTGACCGGCATGACCATAATCTGGGGCCTCGGCTCGTGGGTCGGCAACTCGACATCCACCAGGGTACGCTCGGCGCCGGCCGAACTGATAACCGGAACGGCTTGACACCGGCCAAGGCGCGGTACCTGTTTCAACCACCCTTCTTCCAGGACCTCCCGTGTTGATCGCCCCTCTGCTCCTGGCCGCGCAGGCGGCCCTACCCGTTTCGTCCCCCGCCGCCGAATCGGCCCCGACGTACACGGTGGAGTATTACTACAAGGTTCGCTGGGGATTCCAGGCCGAGTTCCTCAAGCTCTTCCTCAAGAACCACCTCCCGATTCTCAAGAAGGAACGGGACATGGGGCGGATCGTCGAGATCCGGATGGAGGCGCCCCGGGAACACATGACCGAGGACGCTCGCTGGGATTACCGGGTCACCTTGGTCTTCGCCTCGGCGGAGGCCGCGCTGTCGCCCAGCGCGGTGACCGAGGCGCAGCGGAAAGCGATGTACCCGGATCAGGCCACGTTCGAACGAGAGGAGCAGCGCCGGTTCGAGCTACTGATGGCGCACTGGGACTTGCCGTTGGTGCCGGTGGATCAGGGCTCCTGACGCTCAGCGGCGCGCCGGCCAGAAGCGGCGGAACCGGAGACTGGGTCCTTGGCTCACGGCCGCATCCCGAACCGGCTTGGCCCCACCTCCCGGAGCGGCGCCACCAGGTTGGCGAACTCGCAGAGAATCGGCCGAGTGTCGCGCGGGTCGATGATCTCCTCCACCAGGTACCGCTCGGCCGTGCGGAACGGCGACCGGACCCGGTCGAGCCGCTTGGTGAGGTCCGCCTTGAGCGCGACCGGATCTTCCGACGCCGCCAGATCGGACTTGTAGGCCGCCTCGATCCCACCCTCGATCGGCAAGGAGCCCCAATCGGCCGAAGGCCAGGCGAAGATGTGACGGACCCGGGTGTGGTTGCAGTGCGCCCCGCCGGCGACTCCGAAGGCCTTCCGCACCACCACCGTGCACCACGGGATCGTGGCCTGGTAGATGGCGGTGATGGCGCGGGCCCCGAACCGGATCGTCGCCTCCCGCTCGGCGCGACTTCCCACCAGGAACCCGGGATTGTCGACCAGATGGACCAGCGGCAGATGGAAGGTCTGGGCCAGGTCGACGAACCTGGTCACTTTCTCGGATGCCGCCGCGGTCCAGAGCCCGCCTAACACGAACGGATCCGACGCCAGGACCGCCACCGGCCAGCCGTCGAGCCGGGCAAAGGCGGTGATCACCGATTGCCCCTGATAGCGACCCATCTCGAAGACCGACTCTTTGTCGAACACGGCCTCGAGGATCGGCCGCATCTTGTAGACTCGCCGGCGATCCCGCGGCACCGCGCCGATCAACCAGTCCTCCCGGCGGTTGGGGTCGTCGCTGGGGTCTACCCGCGGCGGAAGGGTGTGGATCGACGAGGGCAGGTAGGAGAGAAACCGCCGCGCGGCGAAAAAGGCCTGCGATTCGGTTTCCACCTCCTCGTCGATGGCGCCGTTGCGGGTATGGATCTGGCTTCCGCCCAACTCTTCCTTGGTGAGGTTCTCGCCCGCGGCCGCCACCACCGGCGGGCCCGCCACGAAGAGCTGTGATTGGCCCTTGATCATCACCGAGTAGTGGCTGATGGCCATTCGGGCCGCCCCCAGGCCGGCGACCGGACCCAAGCCTAACGATACCACCGGCACCGTAGCCATGTTGGTGACCATATGATCCCAGCCGGGAAGGCGCGGGAGATAGGTGTATCCGCTCGACTCGACCGACTTGACCGACCCGCCCCCACCGGTGCCCTCGATCAGCCGGACCATCGGGAGCCGGTACTCGTGGGCCATTTGCTCGGCGGCGATCAGCTTCTCGTGGATCGAGGCGTCGGCGGCGCCCCCGCGGACGGTGAAGTCGTCCCCGGTCACCACCACCGTCCGGCCTTCGATCCGTCCCCGGCCGAAGAGATAGTTGGTCGGGGTGACCTTCTTCAACTCGCCGTGCTCGTCGTACTGGGCGAAACCGGACAATCCCCCGATCTCGTGAAATGACTCGGCGTCGAGCAGCTGGTCGAATCGTTCCCGGATGGTCTGCCGCCCGGCTTGGCGCTGCCGTTCGATCTTCTCGGGGCCGCCCATTTCGAGCGCCATCGCTTGGCGGCGGCGCAGCTCGTCGACTTCGCGTTGCCAGGTCATGGGCCAACGATCGCGCCGCGACCTGGGTGTCGCAAGCGCCCCCGCCCCGCGCGCGACCGTCGCGAGATCAGCCTCGGCACTAGATTGGGCTCCGATGACCAGCACCCCGCCCCGGCCCCCGTCGCCTACCGAGTGGCTGAATCGGTTTCTCGCGGCGTATTGCCGGCGCCGACCGGTCAACGCCACCTTCATCGGCATCCACGACCACGATGCCCTCCTGCCCGATTTCTCCGATCGCGGCCTGGCGGACCTGGTCATCGAGATGGCCTCGCTGCTCAGCGACGGGGCTACCATCGATCTCGAGAAAACCACCCCGATCGAGCGCCTCGACCTGCGAGTGGCATTCGGGTTCCTGACCACCCAGCTCTGGGAGTTCGGATCGAACCACGGCCCCCGCGGAAATCCGAGCCTCGCGGTCAGCGAAGCCGTGTTTGGCGCGATGTCTCTTCTCCTCTCGGACTTCGCGCCCTACCCCGCTCGGCTCGCCTCTCTCGAGGCCCGGCTCTCCGCGGTGCCCCGGCTTCTCGCCCAAGCCCGCGACCAGATCCGAACCGCGCCGCTGCCGTGGATCGAGCGAGCCCTTCGCGAATGCCGAGGGACCTTGGCATTCCTGGAGCAGGGCATCGCTACCCTGGAAGGCCGCCCGGCAACTCTCGACCGCGCCGCCGCGGCGGCCGCCGCGGCGGTGAGCGACTATCGCGACTACCTGCTCGGGCAGCTAGCGCCCCGCGCTTCCAGCCGCGCTGCCGCCGGCGAGGAGGCCCTGACGCTGCTGCTCCGGGAGGCCCACTTCACCGACCAGTCCCCGGCGGAGATCGCGCGTTTCACCGAAGAGGAGCTGTCCAAGGCGGAAGCGGAACTCGCCGCGGCGGGACGGACGATGCCGGCGGCGAGCGGCGCGTCGCTCGACTACCAGCGCGAGTGGGAGGCAGCCCGAGCGCGGGCCGTCGCGGCGGACTTGATCACCTGGCCCGACTTCCCGATTCGGTATCGCCCCCGCCCATCATGGGCCGCCGCGGCCGCTCCCGACCTCTACTTCCTGCACTACCGCGCCCCGGCAGCCTTCGGGCACCCCGAGCCGCACGAGTATCTCGTCCCCGACGACCATCCGGGCGACTCGGCGGTACGGCTCAATCACGTGATTCACCACGGCGGGATCGGACACCACCTCCAGAACTGGTACGCCTATCGGTCCGCTTCGCGGATCGGCCGGATCGCGGCGGTCGACTGCGCTTCGCGAACCGCGATGTTGGCGGGCGGAACCATGGCCGAAGGTTGGGCCTGCTATGCCACCGACCTGATGGCCGAGATCGGCTACCTCACCCCCGAGGAGCGGCTCGACGAGATCGCGACCAGGCGGCGGATCTGCGCCCGTGCCATCGTCGACGTCGAGCTGCATAGCGGCCGATTCGGGTTCGAGCGGGCCGCTCGGTTCTACCGCGAGCGCGCCGGCATGACCGGGGAGCAAGCCGCCGCCGAAGTCACCAAGAACAGCATGTTCCCGGGCGGCGCGGTCATCTACCTGCTCGGGCTGGAGGGCATCCATCAGCTGCGGCGGCAACTCGCCCAGCGAGGCGGGAACGGTTTCTCGCTCAAGGCCTTTCACGACAGACTGCTGTCGTTCGGCTCGCTTCCGGTGCCGCTGATCGCCCAGGAGATGCTCCGGGAAACGGAAGCCGCGACTCGGTAGGCACCGACCCGGGCCAGGCGGCAATCCGAGTCAGGAACCGGACCCGCTCGGAACCCGATCGACGATCCGATTCAACTCCTCCGGTCGATCGTACCTATGAACAGTCGCGACTGGGGCACCGTGACGAATTCGATGGCTGCCCGCCAGAGAAACAACGCTCTGACCGGGTGGATCGCGTAGTCGTATGGCATGAAGTTCCGATCGTCCCAGGTCCGCCGGGCCACCGTCCTGAACTGGGGTTGTCTCGGTGTGCCGGGCCCGGCCGGGCGCGCTACATTCCGATCCCCATGACGCTCTCCAAGGCGACCCTCGAGTTCGGCGAACGGATGGCCGAGGCCATCCTCGGCGTCGATCGCCGGTTTCGGGCCGAAAGCGGCGACCCGGACGGCCTGGTGGTGGTCAACCTCGACACCGGGGGCCGCTATCGGCCCGCCGACTTTCCGACCTACCAAGCCGCCCGGACCGAGTTCGCCGCGCTGGCCCGCCACGCCGAGCGACTCCCCGAGCCCGATCGACGGGTCTACTACGGCGAACTCTGCGACGCGACCGCCGCCTTCATCGACTGGCGGGAGGAACGGCTCGACTTCGCGGGGCAGCTGCGTCGCTTCCTCCGGGTCCCGGCCGAGCCCGCCTCCGAGGCCGCGGTCGATTCGCTCCGCGCCGAGCTGGCGGCCTTGCTCGCCGAGGCCGGCTACCAGGGCCCGCTGGCGGCGCGGTGTGCCGCCTGGGAGCAAGCCAACCGAGTCGCCGCCGATGCCGTTCCAGCAGCCCTGGCGGACTTGATGGACGAGGCGTGGACCAGGACCGAATGCCACCTCCTTCCGATTCCGGCCTCCCGCTCCGATGGCATGACGGTGACCGCGGTGAGCGGGGTCGCGTTCAACGCCCGGTGCGACTACCTCCGGCGCACGGTCGAGCTCAACACCGATCCGACCCTGACCAGACCGGCCTTGAAGCACCTGGCCGTTCACGAGGGCTGCCCAGGCCACTACGTTCAGTTCAAACTTCGCGAGACCCTCCACGCGCGGGGGCGCTCGGCGGCGGACAGCCTCCTCTCGGTCGTCAACACCGTCTCGAGCTCGGTGTTCGAGGGAATCGCCGACGCCGGCATGGCGATGATCGAGTGGGACAGGGCCCTCGACGACCGGATTCAGGCGGTGGCCACGAGATACCGGGCGGCGATCGGAACCCAGGCAGCCTGGCGACTCCACGCGTTAGGATGGCCCGCCGGCGAGGTTGCCGACTGGCTCCGCGCGATGACCCTCTTCGGCGGCGAGGGCTGGGTGGCCAATCGGTTGGCGTTCATCGGCGCCCCAGCACGCGCCGTCTTGATCTGGTCCTACTGGTGGGGGGAGCGCGTCGTCGCGGACGTTTGGCGGCAGGTTCGCCCCGGTGACCAGGCAGCGTTCCTGGAGTTTCTCCACGGCCGAATGCACTCGAACCGATCGATCGCCATGTTCGACGAACCGGCATGACCGCGCGATCCCTGACCGTCATCGCGCTCGGCGTGCTCGCCGCCTGCGGCGATGGACCCGGCGCCGGCGACCGGCGGATCCTGAGAGTCGCCTACGAGCGCGAGATCGACCTGCTCAACCCGTTCACCAGTCAGAACCTGGCCGACATCAGCTACACCATGATCGAAGGCTTGGTCACCACCGACGAGAACAACCGATACGTCCCGGTCCTGGCCTCGGCCATCCCCACCATGGCCAACGGGCTCCTCACCGTCGAGCCGAACGGACAGGTCCGGGCGACCTGGCCGCTCCGATCGGGTGTGTTATGGCACGACGGAGCGCCCTTTTCCGCGGCGGACGTCTGCTTCACCTGGCGCTTCGTGATCGACCCCAAGTCGGAGACCTATAACCGCGAGCAGTACCTGAACATCGTCGGCTGCGAGACGCCGAACGACACCACCGTGGTGTTCACCTGGTCCGGCGAGTACGCCTACTACGACGGTCTCTTCGAGGCGATCCTGCCCCGGCACATCCTCGGCTCGATGAGCGCCGAAGAAATCGTCCGCTACGAACCATACAACCGGGGAAGCAAGACCATCGGCACCGGTCCGTTTCGGTTCGCCGAATGGAAGAGTGGCGAGTATATCCGGGTGGTCCGCAACGATCGGTACTGGAGAGGCGCCGACCTGCCAGCCATCGACGAGATCGTCTGGGCCTTCATCCCCGACGCCAACACCAGGCTCAACGCCCTCAAGGCGGGGCGGTATCACTTCGGGCGGATCCTCCCGGTACAGGTGAAGGAGATCCAGAGCCTCCCGGGAGTTCGAACCCACCTGGTGAACTCGAACTCCGTCATGCACCTCGACCTCAACGTCAAGTCGGACCGGGGTCGCCGGCTCTTCGGCGATCTCCGGGTCCGGCAGGCGATCGCCCACGCCATCGACCGCGAGGCGATCGCGACCCAGTTGATGGAGGGCACCGTGACGATCGCCAACTCGCCGATCAACGTGTCCTCATCGTACCACGATGCTCGGGCCGTTCATCCGGCCTTCGACCCCGCTCAGGCCGCCGCACTGCTGGACCAGGCCGGTTGGACGGCCGGACCCGACGGTGTCCGGCAGAGGGACGGGGAGCGTCTCGGCTTCACGATGCTGAATCGGGCCGGAGCGACCGACCGAATCGCCGTCGCCCAGGTGATCCAGGCCCAGCTCAAGGCCGTCGGGATCGAAGTCCGGTTCGAGACCTTGGAGAGCGCGGCCTGGACCCTTCGGTGGCGGACCGGGCAATGGGAGTCGATCGTCAGCGCCTGGTTTCTCCCGGCCGATCCCAGCCTGACCGGGCTCTACGCCTGCGACGGCGCCAACAACATGACGGGCTTCTGCGACCCGGCGCTCGACTCGATCCTCGAGCGGTCGGACCGAACCTTGGACCCGGATCGCCGCAAGCGCGACCTCGACCTCGCCCAGGAGATGCTGGTCGCGACCGCCCGGACGCTGCCGCTCTATTACAACGTGGTACCGGAGGTGGTGAGCCGATCGATCGGCAACTATCGAGGGAGCGGGACCAACTTCGGCAGCTTCTGGAACGTTTTCGAGTGGCCCCTCGCTCCCTGACGCGATGAGCGGGTACCTCGGTCGTCGCCTGCTGCAGATGGTGCCGCTCCTCCTCGGCATCTCGATCGTCGTCTTCGCGGTGATTCAGGCGGCCCCGGGTGGCCCCGAAGGGGCGTTGCTGGCCGCGGGCCGCTTCGTCGATCCGGCCGCCATCGAGGCATATCGCGCCCGGCTGGGCGTCGACCAGCCGCTCCCGGTGCAGTACCTCCGCTGGCTCGGTGCCGCCGTGTCCGGCGATCTCGGCGCGAGCTTCTCGACCAGCCGACCGGTGCTCGAGATGATCGGGGAGCGATTGCCGGCGACGATCGAGCTGATGGGCGCCGCGTTCGCGATCGCCGCCCTGGCGGCCTTCGGCGCGGGGGCGATCGGCGGATTCTGGCCCGGCGGCTGGGCCGATCGAATCGCCACCGGGGGAGCGTTCCTTGGCATGGCGATGCCGATCTTCTGGCTCGGCCTGGTCGCCCAGCTGGTGTTCGGTGTCACGTTAGGTTGGCTCCCGATCTCCGGCACCCACACCATCGGGGCCACCTCCCTCGGCGACCACTTCGCCCACCTGGCGCTGCCGGCCGTGGTCCTCTCGTCCCGGTACGTCGCCAGCTGGTCGCGGTACTTCCGGGCCAGCCTGCTCCAGGCGGCCGCGTCAGACCATGTCCGGACCGCGATGGCCAAGGGTCTCTCGATCGTCGCGGTGCGGCGCGCTCACCTCCTCCGCAACGCCCTGGGCCCGGTCGCCTCGGTGGTCACGATCAATCTGGCCGAGTTGTTCACCGGGGCGGTCGTCACCGAGACGATCTTCGCCTGGCCCGGAATCGGCCGGCTCTTCGTCCAGGGGATGTACGCCCGGGACTATCCGCTCCTGATGGGCATCCTGCTTCTGGGGTCGCTGGCGGTGGTGGTGATGAACCTGGTCGCCGATCTGATCTACGGCGCCCTCGATCCGCGGGTCCGATTGCGATGAGGCTCGACCGTTCCGCTCGAATCGTGGTCGCGGCGCTCGTGACCCTCGCCGCGGTCTGCTTCGCCGCCCCGTGGATCGCCCCGTACCCACCCGATGCGGTCGACCTGACCCAGCTTCGGGCCGCCCCCAGCGCCGCCCACTGGCTCGGGACCGACGAGTTGGGTCGCGACGTCCTGTCGCGGCTCCTCTTTGGCGGCCGGGCGTCGCTCGCCCTCGGCGTGTTGGCGGCGCTGCTCGCCACCGCCGTTGGCGCCGGCGTCGGGGCAACGGCTGGTTACTTGGGCGGGGGCGTCGACAACCTGCTGATGCGGCTCACCGACGTGGCCCTGGCCATCCCGACGCTGCCGATTGCCATCGTCCTCGGGGCCTACGCCGGCAACAGCTTGCCGGCCTTGATCGCCGCGATCGCCGCCCTGAGCTGGATGACGACCGCCCGGGTGGTTCGCGGCGAGGTGCTGACCCTGCGGGAGACCGGGTTCGTCGCCGCCGCGCAGGGGCTCGGCCAATCGCGCTACGGCACCATCCGACGCCACCTCCTCCCCAATACGGCCGGCGTCCTGGCCGTGAGCGCTACGATCGCGGTCGGCAACGCGATTCTGGTGGAGTCGGCCCTGAGCTTCCTGGGCCTCGGCGTTCAACCCCCGACGCCCACCTGGGGCAACATGCTCACCGACGCGCAAGCCACCATGGCGACCCGGCCGCTGCTCACCGTGTTCCCCGGACTCGCCATCCTGCTCGTCATCCTCGGCGTCAACCTGTGCGGCGAGGCACTGCGCCCGCGGACCCGGCCCATCTGACGATCCCAACCCAGCGACCAATGACCCCAAGACTCAGAGTCGGCGTAATCGGCGCCGGGCGATGGTCCGCCTCGGCGCACCTCCCCGGATTTCATCGCACCCCGCTCGCCGAGACGGTGGTGCTGTGCGACCTGGACCGTTCCCTGGCCGAGCGACAGGCGAGCGCGTTCGCCATCCCCGAGGTCGCCACCGATTACCGCGCCCTGCTGGACCGCAGCGACTTGGACGTCATCGACGTGGTCACCAGGGGAGATCATCAAGACCTGGTTTTCGAGGTTCTCGAGGCCGGCAAGCATTGTCTGGTGGAGAAGCCGGTGTGCCACGACTATCGCGACGTCCAGCGCGCTCACCGGCTGGCCGAATCGAAGGGCCTCAAGACCAAGGTCGGACTCACCTTCCGCTACGCCCCGGCGGTGATGTACGCTTTCGATCTGATCCGCCAGGGCTTCATCGGCGACCCATTCGTGTTCAACGGCTACGAGCAGAATTCTCAGTGGCTCGACCCGGACAACCCGATGGACAAGCGAATCCACAAGACCAAGCCAGTTGGCGAGGCCCCCTGGGGAACCGACCTCTCGCCCGAAGGGATCACCGTCTCGTCGCTGGAGGGTTACGGGGCGCCCACCATCGACATCGGGCTCGAGATGGTCGGTGCCGATCTGGTGGAGGTCGTGGGCCTGCTTGCCAACCTGGTGCCGTACCGGCGCCGGACCAATCTCGACGTGGAGCGGGAGCGCATCAACATCGACGACGCCGACCTGTTCATGGCTCGAGCCGCGAACGGGGCGATCTACTCGATGCAGTCGAGCTACGTCACCGTCGGCAACTACCCGGGAATCGAAGCCAGGGTGTACGGCTCGGCCGGGGCCATCAAGGTCCGGCTGGTCGAGGAGTTCGGAGTGATCCAGACCATTCACACGGCCACCGCGGCCGCGGTGGAGTTCGTTCAGCGGGAGATTCCGGCCCGATACTTTCCGCCGGGATTTCGCGACGACGATCCTTGGAGCGCCGCATTCTACGGCAACTTGGTCCACAACTTCTGCGAGGAGATTCTCGCGGGCGGCGCCGAGAACCAGGGCAACTTCGCCCAGAGCGCTCGAGTCCAGGAGATCATCAATGCGGTGGCCCTCTCTCATCGAGAACGTCGCTGGGTGGGGCTGCCGCTCGGCGAGGCACCGGCGCCCCAGACCAGCCCGTTCTGAAGTGGCGTTCGGGTGGCTCGGCGGATAGAGTACGGCAAAGCCATTCCCTCTGGCGGGCAGATTTCGTCATGCTGACACTTGCGATGATGCAGGCCGCGACGACCGCGTTCATTGCCGTCTCGGTGGTATCCCCAACGAGCGGGCGGGTCACCACCAATCAAACCGTCATCGTTCGGGACGGCCGGATTGCCTGGGTGGGTGCGGCCGGCGCGGCGAGAGTGCCGGCCTCGGCCGAGCGGGTCGACGGCCGGGGGAAGTTCCTTTTCCCCGGGTTCGCCGACATGCACACCCACCCTCAGCGCCCGTTCGACCTGATCACCTTCCTGGCCAACGGCATCACGACCATCCGGGTGATGTGGGGCGACACCGCGACCATTCGCTGGCGCGACGCCGCCGCGAAGGGATCGATCCCGAGCCCGAGAATCGTCACGGCCGGCGCCATCATCGATGGTTCGCCACCATCGCAGCCCGTGATGCGAGTGGTGACCGATCCCTCCCTTGCCCGGGCCGAGGTGGTCGCCCAGCACGCCGCCGGGTTCGACTTCATCAAGGTGTACAACAGCGTCCCCAAATCGGTGTACGACACCATCGTCACCGTGGCACGACAACTCGGCCTGCCCGTGGCGGGACATGTCCCCTTCGAGATCGGACTGGCTGGCGCGCTGGCCGCGAAGCAACGGTCGATCGAGCACCTCCGTGGCTACATCGGCGAGCTGGTGCCAGCGGATGCCCCGATCCAACCGGGTGCGACTCTCAAGTCCCGCACCCTCGCCTGGACGAACATCGACCGCTCGCGAATCCCCGACTTGGTCCGGCGCACGGTTCGCGCCGGCGTCTGGAATTGCCCTACCTTCGTGGTGGCGAACGACATGCTCCCGGCGGCCCAGTACGCCGCGTTGATGGCTCGCCCCGAGGCGAGGCTGTTCAGCGCGGGTTCGCCGCCGGATCGCTCGAAGATCAGCTACCTCGCCGATTTCACCGAGGCCGACTTCGCCGCGTCCCAACGGGCCCTCGATGCCCAGCTCGACTTCGCCCGGGCACTCGGGCAAGGCGGCGCCAAACTCCTGATCGGCACCGACTCCTGGCTCCAGGGCTTTGCGTTCCAGGACGAGTTGGCCCTGTTCGAACGCGGTGGCTTCAGCCGATCCGAGATCCTCACCATCGCCACGGCCCGTGGAGCCGAGTACCTCGGCCAGTCGAGGGTCCGGGGCCGCGTGGCGGTGGGCCAGGAGGCGGACCTTCAACTGGTCGGCGGCGATCCGCTCGCCTCGTTGGACGGCTTGAGGCTGCGCGCTGGGGTGATGGTCCGGGGGTACTGGTATCCGCAGGCCGCGCTCGATGCGCTGATCGCGGCCGGTCCGATCGGAGCAGACTCACGATGAGCGACATCGTCTATTTCAACGGCGATTTCATGCCGCGGGATCAGGTGCGGATCTCGCCCAACGATCGCGGCTGGCTCCTCGGCGACGGGGTGTACGAGGTGGCGCCGTGTTACGCCGGACGCTTCCTTCGCCTCGATCTCCACCTCGATCGGCTGGGCGTGAGCCTCGCCAAGATGGCGATCGAGGGCGTCGACTTGGCCGAGATCGAGCGGGTCTCTTGGGAGTTGCTCCGCCGGAACGACCTGCTGGCAGCGCCCCGGTCTCTGGTGCATTTCCAGATCAGTCGCGGGAGCGCGCCGCGGACCCATGCCTTTCCGGTGCCGGCGGTGCCGCCGACCGTCTACGGCTTCGCGGCCCGGTTCGCTCGGAAGCCCCAGTGCGAGACCGGGGGCGCGATCATCACTCGATCCGACTTCCGCTGGTCGCGGTGCGACATCAAGGCGATTTCCCTGGCGGCCAATTGCCTCGCCAATCAGGAGGCCCAGGCCGCCGGGGCCTTCGAGGCGGTGTTCGTGCGAGACGGGATGGTGCTCGAGGGTTCCCACACCAACTTCTTCGCGGTGCAAAACGGAGTGGTCCGGACCGCGCCCCTCGGCAATTACATCCTGGCTGGCATCAGCCGTGGGGTGGCGATCGAATGCTGCCGGGAGGCGGGGATTCCGGTCCTCGAGGAGGCACTGCCCGAGTCCGCGCTCGCGGCCGTCGACGAGATCTTCCTCACCGGGAGCACGACCGAGGTGATGCCGATCGTGGCCGTCGACGGACGGCCGGTCGGGACCGGGACCATCGGAGGCCAGACTCGAACCATCGCCGAGCTGTACCGCCGCGCGGCCGAAGCTGCCTAACGCTTACCCCGTCCGTCCCAGCGGTATACCACCCCCGCCCGCATCACGAACACCACCCGCCGAGTGGCGGTAATGTCGACCGACGGATCGCCGTCGGTCGCGATGAGGTCCGCCTGATACCCCGGCGCGAGGGTGCCGATCCGGTCGCCCATCCCGAGCGCCTCGGCCGCGAGCGACTGGGCCGAGACCAGCGCGGCCATCGCGGTTTGGCCGCATTCCCGGACCCGCACCACGAATTCCTCCGCGTTCCGGCCGTGCGCCCCCGCCGTCGCGTCGGTGCTGAAGATGGTCTTGACCCCGGGCGTGCCGACCCCGAGCCGGCATACCTCGAAGTCGAGCGGCAGATCCCGCTCCATGATCCGGAAGCCTTCCTCGGTGTAGTTGCCGAAGCCGAGATACCGGGCCTTGTTCTCGAGGTAGTTCTGGATCACGATGCCGACCTGGGGGCTGAAGTAGGTGCCGTGTTCGGCGAGCGCCCGAATGTCGGCCCCGGTGGCATAGGTGGCGTGTTCCACTTGGCTGCAACCCGCCCGGGCCGCCACCGCCACTTGCGACCGATAGGCATGGACCACGCTTCGGAGCCCGAGGGCTCGTGCCTCGTCGCAGAGGACTCGCAGCTGATGCTCCGACAAGGTCGGGCCGGCGCCGACTCGCATGCTCTTCGAGGCGAAGATCTTCACCAGGTCGGCGCCCTGGGCCTTTCGGAGCCGGACCAGCGCCCGGAGATCGTCGTCGCTGCCGGACGAGTCGCCCTTGCCCTCGATCCACTCGAGCGAGGTCAGGATCCTGGGACCCGCCAGCAGTCCGCGGTCGATGGCGTCGCGAACCGGTTTGTCGGACGCTTCCCCCAGGGCCTGGACCGTGGTGAACCCGGCGAGGAGGGTCCGCCAGGCGCTCCCGGCGGTGCCTAACGCCAGCTCGGCCGGGGTCGGCTCGGCGGCCAAGCGGCCGTCGGCACCGAAGAAGGAATCGAGGTGAACGTGACCGTCGATCCACCCCGGCATCAGAGTGTAGCCGCCCAGATCGTAGCGACGCCCGGTGGCGGCCGGGTCGAAGCGCTCGATCCGGCCGCCGCTCACCACGATCCGGGTGGCCGGGATGACCCCGCCTCGGCCGTCGAGAATCCGGCCCGCCTCGAGGACGATGGGTTCCTGGGCAACCACCAGCGCGAACGCCCATCCCAACATGGCCGCGAACCTAGAGCAGGCCGTCGGCGGCGACCGCCGCGACCGATTCGACCAGCGCGGCGGCGGTCCGATCGACATCCTGATCGGTGTGCACCGAAGAGAAAATGAACGCCTCGCCCCGCAGCGTCGCAACCCCCCGACTGAGCATGTGGAGATCGAGCCGCCCGTATCGCTTGGCGGCCGATTTGTCGAACAGCTTCGCGAGCTCGAGCGTCGGCGGCTGATCGTTGTTCGGATCGTCTCGCTCCACCGGCCCCAGGTAGATATGAACGATCGACCGGCCGTATACCCGCGCCGCGAGTCCCCGTTGACGAAAGGCCGCGTTGGCCAGCGAGCGGAGCCGAGCCGCTCCCTCGGCGGCCCGGCGCTGCGGCTCACCGCCACGGTAGGTCTCGCAGGCCGCGATCCCCGCGGCGCAGGTGATCGGGACCGCGTTCCAGGTGCCGCCATGCACCACCAACCGATCCGGGGGCGACGCCGGATGCAACGAGGCGAAGATATCGGCCCGACCGAGCAGGATCCCCGAGGGCAACCCACCGCTGGCCGCCTTGCCGATCGTGGTGAGATCCGGCCTGATCCCCAACACGCTCTGCCAGCCGCCCGCCGCCTCGCGGAACCCGGTGACCACCTCGTCGAGCATGAACACCGTGCCGGCCTTGGCACAGATCGCCGGCAGCGCCCGGTAGAAATCAGGCGCGATCGGCGAGCGCCCGGACACCCGCGCCCCCCCGCCCTCGATCAGAACGCAGGCATACTCGCCGCTGGCGAGCTCCTGGCTCACCAGGTCGGGATTGCCGGCCGGGATCACCTTGACGTACTCGGCGATGGCGCCCGCCGAGCCGGGGGCGGTGACTTCGTCGGACCAGCCGTGGTAGCAGGCGGCGAAGCGAAGAACTCGCTTCCGTCCGGTGAATACCCGAGCCAGCCGGAGGCCGAGCTGAGTGGCCTCCATTCCCGAGGCACAATACTCGATCCGTTCCGCCGTGGGCATGTGCCCGCGGATCCCCTCGGCCCAGGCGATTTCGAGTTCGTGGTTGTCGCCGTAGTGCGCGCCCTTGGGCACCTGCGCGGCGATCGCCGCCGAGACGGCCGGGTGAGCATGGCCGAGCACCAGGGCGCCGTGGCCCATGACGCAGTCGAGGTATTCGTGGCCGTCGAGGTCCCACTTGCGAGGGCCGGCGGCGTGGGTGATGTAGGGCCGAAACGGGACCGCGGCGCGAGTGAAGTGGGTCGCCCCGTCGGCGGCGAAGTAGCCTTTGGCGCGTTGGTGGGCGGCGGCCGATTTGGGGCGGGCGGCGACGTACTCCGCCGCCGTGGCGTCGGCTGTCGGCATCGGTTCTCCGGGAGGGTGAGGCGCGCCCGAGAATACCGCGCCGCTACCCGCGCCGCAACCCGGTTTCGGCCCGGTACCCGGACTGGCGCGGGGCCCGTTCAACGGGTTAATTGTCCTTTCACGAAACGTCCTGATCCCCGTCGGTTTCGACACCTTTCGGATCCCCGCACATGCGCGTTCTTCCCCTGCTTCTCCTGGCGGCCGCTTGCTCCAAGGCCCCGAGCTACGACCTGGTGCTGGCCGGCGGTCGGGTGATGGATCCCGCCTCCGGCCTCGATTCCGTCCGCAACATCGGGATCACCGGCGGCCAGATCGCGGCGATCTCCGCGGACCCGCTCGCCGGCACCACGGTCGTGGACGTCTCCGGCCACGTGGTCGCCCCCGGATTCATCGACCTGCACGCCCACGGCCAGACCGAAGGCGACATGGAACTCCAGGCTCAAGACGGTGTTACGACCGCCCTCGAGATGGAGGTGGGCGTCTATCCGGTCGCCCCGTGGTACCAATCCCGCGAGGGCAAGTCGCCGATCAACTTCGGGGCGACCGTGAGCCACATCGCCTCGCGATTCTATGCCTTTCACGGGGTCGAAATCGGCCACTGGCTCGTTAACCGGGAGAAGACGGCGGCGCTGATCGGGCCGATGCCAGCCGGCGCCAACGAACCGGCCTCCGAGGCCCAGATCGAGAAGATGGGCGGGGCCATCCGGCAGGGACTTTCGGAGGGGGCCCTCGGCGTGGGCTTCGGGATCAACTATGTCCCGGCGGCGTCTGGGGCGGAGATCGAGCAGATGTTCGCGATCGCCGCCGAACGCAAGGTTCCGGTGTTCGTCCACACCCGGGCGTTCGGGATCGCCCCGATTCGCGAAGCCATCACCACGGCGCGGAAGACCGGTGCCGCGCTCCATGTGGTTCACCTCGGGAGCAGCAGCGGGTCCGACGCGCCGGCGGCGCTCGCCCTGATCGACTCCGCCAAGGCCGCCGGCCAGGACCTGACCACCGAGGTTTACCCGTACACCGCCGCGTCGACGGCGCTGGAGTCGGCCCTCTTCAACCCCGGCTGGCAGAGCAACCTCAAGATCGATTACGGCGATCTCGCCTGGGCCGCCACCGGCGAGCGGCTCACCAAGGCCACCTTCGACAAGTACCGCAAGGAGGGTGGCTGGGTCATCATCTACATGATGAAGGACGAGTTCGTCGACCAGGTCATCGGCCACCCCGGCGTGATGATCGCCAGCGACGGGGTGCCCTTCGTCAACGGCACCGGCCACCCCCGCGGCGCCGGGAGCTTCGCCCGAGTGCTGGGGCACTACTCCCGCGAGAGGAAGGTGCTCGGGCTGATGGACGCGCTATCGCGGATGACGATCCTGCCGGCCCGTCGCTTGGAAACCGCGGCGCCCGCGATGGCCAAGAAGGGCCGCCTCGCCGTCGGCGCCGATGCCGATATCACCGTGTTCAACCCGGAAACCGTCATCGATCGGGCCACCTTCCAGCAGCCGACCCAACCGTCGGCCGGCATCCCCCACGTGCTCGTCGGGGGCGCCTTCGTGGTGCGTGACGGGCAACTGGTGAAGGGGGCCATGCCGGGGAAGCCGATCCGGACTGGCGCGGTGCCCACCGCGCAGTGAACGAGGGCGGCACCGCGCCGACCAGGCCGCTCGACGGCCTTTCGGTCGTCGATTTCTCCCACGCGCTGGCCGGCCCCTACGCCTCGATGGTCCTGGCGACCTACGGCGCCAATGTCGTCAAAGTCGAGAGCCTCGAGGGCGACATCGGCCGCGCCTGGGGCCCGCCCTTGCGCGGCCCCGAAACGTCGTATTTCCTCGGTCTCAACACCGGCAAGCAATCGCTCGCGGTCTCCCTCAAGGATCCCCGCGGTGTCGAGGTCTGCCGCCGGCTGGTGGCCCAAGCCGACGTCCTCCTGGAGAACTTCCGTCCCGGCACCATGACTCGCCTCGGACTGGGCTATGACGCCGTCCGGGATCTCAACCCGCGGCTCATCTACTGCTCGATCTCGGGCTTCGGCCAGACCGGCCCTCGCCGCGACGAACCGGCCATGGACCTGATTCTCCAAGCGGCCTCGGGACTGATCAGCGTGACCGGTACCGCTGACGGCGAGACCGTCCGCTCGGGCCATTCGGTGGCGGACGTCACCGCCGGTATGTTCGCGATCATCGGGATCCTGATGGCGCTCAGAAGCCGGGACCGGACCGGGCACGGGCAACTGGTCGACGTCTCGATGTTCGACGGGATGATCTCCTCGATGGCGTCGAATTTCGCCAACTTCTTCGGCCTGGGGCAGCCCCCGCGACCGTTAGGCACGGCCTTCGGGACGGTGGTACCCTACGCCTGCTTCCCCACCGCGGACCGGGATATCGCCATCGCGGTTGGGAGCGACAAGATCTGGGGGGACTTCTGCGAGGCGATCGAACGCCCCGACCTGGCCGCCGATCCCCGGTACCTGACCAACGCCCTCCGGGTCGTCAATCGGAGTCCGCTCGAGGCGAGCATCGCCGAGTGGTTCCGGGCCGCACCAGCGCACTCTTGGCTCGAGCGACTCCGCCGCGCCGGGGTGCCCGGTACCCTGGTGGCCGATTTCGCCGAGGTGGTGGCCGACCCCCACGCCGCGGCTCGGGGCCTGTTCCCCACCACAGCCCATCCGGCCGCCGGTGAGGTCACCGTCACCGGGCCACCGCTCAAGTTCTCCAGGGATTACGGCGCCGTCGAGTCGGCGGCGCCGGTCCTCGGCGGCGATACCAGGGCGGTCTGCCAGAAACGTCTCGGCATGTCGCCAGCCGAGGTCGAGACCCTGCTGGAGGCCGGAGTCCTCCGCGCTACGGCTTGATCAGGACCTTCCCCACCACCTCCCGGTCCTCGAGCAGCCGTTCGGCCTCCGCCGCCTCGGGGAGGGGGAACACCCGATCGATCTCCGGCGCCAGCCGTCCCGCGGCAATCCACTCCATCAGCTCCATCAATCCTTCAGGTGTCCAGCCGTTGGAGCCGATCAGTTCCTGCTCGAAGGTCCAGAGATAGCGGGCATCGGTGGCCAAGTTGAAACCGGCGGTCGCCCCGCAGGTGAGGATCCGGCCGCCCAGCCGGACACACTTCTGGCTGTCGAGCCAGGTATCGCCCCCGGTGAAGTTCACGACGACGTCGACCCCACCGCCTCCGCTGATGCGCGGCTTGCCGTAACGCTCCTTGACCGCCTCGAAGAAGTTGGTCTCGGCGTAATTGATCCCGGCGTCCGCGCCAAGGGCCTTCAACCGGTCGAGCTTCGCCTCCGAGCTGGCGCAGGCGATTACCTCGGCGCCGAGCAGCTTTCCGATCTGAACGCAGGCCACCCCGACCCCGCCACTGGCGCCAAGGACCAGGATCCGCTCGCCAGCCGCCACCCGGCCCCGGGTCGTGAGCATCCGGTGGGCCGTCCCGTAGGCGAGCGGCAGCGAGGCCGCCGCCTCGAGGCTCACCCCCTCCGGGACCCGGAGCAGCTGAGTTGCCTGCGCCTTGCAGTACTCGGCCCGGCCGCCGTCTTTCACCTCGCCCAGCATGCCGAAGTTCGGGCCGTCGCGGGACACCGGGTCGACCAGGACGCGCTCCCCGATCGACCAACCGGTCACACCGGCACCTAACGATGCGACGGTCCCGGCGATGTCGGAGCCCACGATGACCGGCAGGGGAATCTTGATGCCCGGCATCCCCCGCCGGGTGAAGATGTCGTGGAAATTGAGCGCCGTCGCCGCGACCGCCACGATGACCTCGCCTGGCCCGGCGATCGGATCGGGGTAGTCGGGACGGTAGACGAGTTGGCTTCGGTCGCCGTGGGCGACAGTGACGGTGGCGCGCATGATCGGGTTCCGTGGCTCCCGCAGCGGAGCGATCCAAAGTAGCACGAGGGCTCCCTGGCGGGGAGAGCGGCGACGCTGGCGCATTGAGCCCCTCGATCGGCATATTTGAGCCCGACGCGGCATCACCTCCACAACTCGGGGTCTCGCCTGGAGACGATCGAACGGCTCAGGACCAACCTGGCGGACCGCTACGCGCGTTCGAAGGCTCCTCGGGCCTCCCTTCCGTCGCCCCGGCCAACGTCAACGGCGCGGGGACTCGACCCCCCACGCCACTGTGGAACGACAGTGGCGTAGAAGCACCAGCGAGACCGAAGGGTGCAACGACAAAGCCGCCTCACGGCGGCTTTGTCAGTTGCCCCTCCTGGGCTCGAACCAGGACTCTTCTGATCCAGAGTCAGAGTATCCGCCGATCATGCCGATGCACCGGGAAGCGATTTGTCCACGCTTCGACGGCGCAACACGTTACCAGTATGGCTATTAGGGGGTCTTGACGGTTCGTGATCGTTTACCGACATTCAGGTGGACGTGGGTTCCCCAGAGGGTTCCCTGGCACTCTTCCTCGGGAGAGAGGATCATGCCGATGCAGCACCTCACTGAGACCTTTGTCCATCGCACCACAGCTCCCGCCCTGGGCGAGACGTGGTGGTGGGACACCAAAGTCAAAGGCTTCGGCCTGAGGATTCGCCCGCACGGGCGAAGGACCTTCTTCCTCAAGTACCGCGCACAGGGGGACCGGGCGACCAAGAAGGTGGTGATCGGCGAGTACCAGCCGGGCAACGCCGCAGAGGCGCGGGCTAAAGCGAAGCGCCTCTCGGGCCAGGTCGCTATGGGTTCCGATCCCGGCGCCGAGGTGCGAACGGCAGCCCGGCAACGTCGGAGGGAACAAGAAGCTGAGACGTTGGGCGAACTGTTCCCAGCCTACCTCGATTGGTTGGGGGCCCGTCGGAAGCCTCGAACCGTGCAGGAGTACCAGTGGCTGTTCACGAAACGCATCGCCCCCGTCCTCGCAAGACGGAAGGTGCGCGACCTTGCCAAGGTTGACGTACAACGGCTGCACCGAGAGCTGAGGTCCACGCCCGTGGCCGCCAACCGCGTCCTGGCGGTCCTCTCCGCCCTGTTTGCTTGGGCAATCAATGCCGCATATCGAGACCATCCGAACCCCGCCCAGGGCATTGAAAAGTACCCTGAGAAAGCGAAGGGGCTGCGACTCGCCCCCGACCAGTTCAAGCAGCTCTGGGGAGTGATCGACCAAGTCCGCACAGAGGGCGGGAACAGCGACGCCCTCGACCTCCTACAGTTCCTCGCCGTCACGGGGTTCCGCAGCGCCGAGGCGTACCATCTCCGGTGGCGGGAGGTTGACCCGACCCTCGGCTGGGCGCTGCTCGCCGAAACCAAAACGGGGGAGAGCGGGAGAGCGCTAAACGCCCTCGCCCGTGCGATTCTCGCTCGCCGCACCAGGGGGCACCCCGACGAGCGGGTCTTCTCCGGGCCGGATGGACAGTCGCTCAAGGAACCCCTCAAGCGGCTCTGGGTGGACGAACCCCGGTCCAGCGTGTTGCGCCGAGGCCGTGTGCAGGGCGCCATGGCGAGGCCACCCCGCGTCGGTATTCGTACCCGAGCCGGCCTCCCGAGGGGTTTCCGACTTCACGACTTCCGGCACAACTACGTTACCGCGGGGGCGGGCGCCGGGGTCTCCCTCGCTGTTCTCCAGGCGGTCGCGGGACACAAGGACCCGAAGACGACCGCCCGCTACATCCAGCTCGGTGGGTCGGACCCCGTGCGCGATGCCGCTGAGCAGATCGGGACTGAGTTCGAGCGGGCGCTCGGGAAGGCTGCTGAGGTGCCTGTGATTCCACTCCGTCGACGAGGATAGTTGCTGCCATGGCCAAACGCCGTTACAAGAAAGTGCGCCAGGATGGGAGGCGATACGACGGTGCCACCGCCCCTCCGCTCGGCTGTTGCACCTATTGCTGGCACGAGAGTGGGGCCGAGGTACGGAGCCCGCTCTACGCCATCCCCCCGCTCGGAATGGTGCTGCACCTCTGTTTCGGGCATTGGGTCTGGCTAAAGCGATCTTGGGGGCACGACCTCCAGGCGGTGGATATGACCGGGGTGTCCGGCTTCCCCCCCTTCCTTCCCGGTGGGGGGTGACCCATGGTCCTCGCGCGTTGGCTAACGTCGTCCCGTCTCGCCGTGGCCGCTGGCCTCGCAGTCGCAGGGGCCGTGCTGTCTTACTCCGAGTGGACCGCGATCGTGGAGAGCTGGGAGCTGGGCCGAGCGCGTGAAATGTCGGTGTTCGACAAAGCGGTTTCTCGTGGTTGGTCGAACCGCACCGCTGAGGCTCGGGTCACAGTCCAGGTCTTTACTGGCGAACTGGTCCAGGCGAAAACTCAGCGACGGCGAGCCGTCATTCTGCTGGGCTCGGTGGCAGTAGGACTTGCGTGGGCTGCCTACCGTCGGCAAACGAAGCCGCTTGCTTCGGTCGCCCCGCGAGGTACCAACAGGTGACGGCCCCCCTCCCCACCAAGGCAAGCTGGACGGTCCGTCACTGGTACCCGCTTACGGCGATCCTGCTAGCGTTTGCCGTTCGCAGTCAGGGTGAGACCTGGTTCGTCTCGGGCGGCCTCGGACTCATTGTCCCGGTGGTCGCCGGGGTAGGGTACACGGCCGTCTACGTGTTTGTGCGATGGCTCGGCTTTCCCCTTCCGGGACCTAATTTCGCCGGCGACCCGGCGATTGAGGCTGAGGGGCTAGCGCACCTCGTCGTAGGGGTGCTGCTCTTCTGTGGCTGCTGGTTGTGGTTGCGATCCCGCGCCCATGACACCGTCCAAGCCATCGCCTCCTGCGTGGAGAGCTACGACCCCGGCGA
>VGVQ01000016.1 GCA_016874005.1 Gemmatimonadota bacterium
ACCGCCGCCGCGCGGCGCGGGCGATGCTGGCGCTGGCCGAACCACCCGGGGTGCGTTAATTCACAGCCACCGAGTCACATTTCCGCTGAACCAGGACAGACTCCCCATACCACCAGCGTACCCGACCACTGTCGATCCACTCAGCGCTCCCTGATTCGGGCGAAGTCCATCACCCGGGCTAGACGTTGTACCAGCGGCGCCCGATCCCGCAGCGTCACCGGGAACTGGGCTCCCGGTTTCTCGTGGAAAAGGCACCAAAGCAGGCCCTCGAAATCGCCCGAGCCATGGCCCTCCGAACGATGCCAGACCGGGATCCGGGCAAGTGCCCGGCCGAGGCCCTCGGGCGCGTCATTGGCCCGCAAGGCCGCCGCGACCTCTGGCACCGGGTCGGTTTGCCCTTGCAAAAAGTATGCTGTGACTAGACTTACGCCCACTGCCCGCCACTGATTGCTGGGAACGGGATCGATCAGCCTGGAAAGGTGAAAGGCGGCGGAAACGAGGGCTCGGTCGTTGTTCCAGTAACGAGCAACCAGGGGAAGGACGACGGCGGCAGCCCCGAGGTCCTCGGCGCCGTCGGCTTCGGCGGGAGGCCTGCCGGTGGCGGCCAACTCGCCGAGGCCGGCGCGGAGGGAGGGGGCCAGGTCGAGCCGTGGAAAGGCCGCGACCCAAGCGGCGACGATACTGGCCAGGTCGATCTTCGGGCTCCCGATCCGCGCCGCGACGATTCGGGCAAGGTCCAGTTCCCCGCCAAGGCCGGGCCCCGGGGCGAGCAGCCGATCGATCAGCGCCTCCGCTCGACCACCATCAGGACTCTGCACGCCGTCAAAATAAGCCGGCCAGCGGTACAGGTAGCCGGCCCGGGACCGATACTCGAAAGCGGGGGTCCGAGGGAACTCCAAACTTCCTTGCGGTCCGGCTTATTTTGCACTCGCGCGGCTCGGAAGGGCCCGCCCGGTTTTCACCGCCACCGAAAGACATGGCACTCATGGCCAAGGACACGCTGTCGATTACCGACAACCGGACCGGGAAGTCCTACGAGCTCCCGATCGCGGAAGGCACCATCAAGGCCGTCGACCTGCGCAACATCAAGGTGGACGATGACGACTTCGGGCTGATGACCTACGACCCGGCGTTCATGAACACCGCCGCCTGCCGGAGCGCGATCACCTTCATCGACGGCGACCGCGGCATCCTTCGCTACCGAGGGTACCCGATCGAACAGTTGGCCGAGAAGGCGACGTTCCTCGAGGTCGCGTACCTGCTGGCGGAAGGAGAGCTGCCAACCCAGGCCCAACTCGACAAGTGGACCAACGACATCAAGTACCACACCTACGTTCACACCAACATCATCAAGTTCCTCGAGGGCTTCCGCTACGACGCCCACCCGATGGGCATGATGGTGGGCACCGTGGCGGCGCTGTCGACTTTCTATCCCGCCGCCAAGAATATCGCCGACCCCGCCAACCGCTACGTACAACGGATTCGGCTGATGGCCAAGTTCCCAACCCTGGCGGCCTTCATCTTCCGGCACTCGCGGGGCCTTCCCTACGAGTTCCCGAGGAATGACCTCGACTACATCGGGAACTACGTCAACATGATGTTCTCGATCGGCGGCCTCCACAAGCCGAACAAGGTCCTCCAGCGCGCCCTGGAGATTCTCCTGATCCTCCACGCCGACCACGAGCAGAACTGCTCGACCAGCGCGGTCCGTTCGGTGGGATCGTCCCACGTCGATCCGTACTCGGCGGTGTCTTCGGGCGTCGCGGCGTTGTACGGCCCGCTTCACGGCGGCGCCAACGAGGCGGTCTTGGAGATGCTCGACGAGATCGGCGACAAAAAGCAGATCCCCGCCTTCATCGCGAAGGTCAAGGCCGGCGAGGGGCGGCTGATGGGGTTTGGCCACCGGGTGTACAAGTCGTACGATCCCAGGGCCAAGCTGATCAAGAAGACCGCCTACGACGTCTTTGCCGAGACCGGACTCAATCCCAAGCTCGAGATCGCTCTCGAGCTGGAGCGGATTGCCCTCGAAGACGAGTATTTCATCAAGCGCAAGCTCTATCCCAACGTGGACTTCTACTCGGGGCTGATCTACCAGGCCATGAGCTACCCGACCGATTACTTCACGGTGCTCTTCGCGGTCGGGCGGCTGCCCGGGTGGTTGGCCCAATGGGAGGAGATGCTGAGCGACAAGGACCAGAAGATCGCCCGACCGCGGCAAATCTATACCGGCCCGGCGGCCAGGGATTTCGTGCCCATCGTTGCCCGGAAGTAAGGGCTTTCGGCTCGCTGATACCGCTGCAGTGCGTCAGTTGACCGCGGCGAGGGTGTTGGCTGCTGCCCACATGATGCGTCGCTGCAACATGCGGACTGGCTTACCTTTAGCGCGAGGGCTTGGAAATACTTCTGCGAAAACAACTTGGGCAGTCCGCCCGGGGCATGAGCAGTTGCCCGGTTTCGCGGCCAGACGGGGCCACGGTGACGGGACCTTGCGCTGGACACCCCTGGCGAACCATCGAGTCAGATCGCAGGACCGCATTGGAGCGAGGCCATCCAGGTGCCCATATCCGGACCGTGAGGGGGGCAACCTCCAGACCGAGGTGGCGCCGGACAAGAAGGCGCTAATTCTGACTCGGGTCAACACCTTCGTCGAGCATCCGTCCGGCATGGGCAAGTTCACCCGGGCCATTTTCGCGCGGGATCTCCGGCGGTCCTTGGCCCCGGTCCGGGAAGGGGCCTTGGTCGGGTAGGACCGCCGGTCGGAGAAGCCGGTACCGCGCTACCGCTCGACCGGCTCGGCCACCGGGATGTCGCCCTCGAGATAGGTATACCCCTCGAGCCCGGCGACGTAGTCGGCGATATACGCGTTGGCCTCGTTGCGGGTCAGCCTCGCCGCCGCCGAGACCTTGCGCCGGAAATTCGCCAGCAGATCGGCCGGGTGGAACTGGACGTAGTTGAGCACCTCGGTCACCGTGTCGCCGTGGACGAGGTCGGTGATCTCGTACCCCGCGTCGGTCACCCGGACGTGCACGGCGTTGGTATCGCCGAAGAGGTTATGGAGATCCCCCAGGATCTCCTGGTAGGCCCCCGTCAGGAACATCCCGAGGATATAGGGCTCGCCGTAGCGGTACGGGTGCAATTCGAGACAGGGCTTCCCCTTCCGGCCGCCGGCGAACCGATCGATCACTCCGTCCGAGTCGCAGGTGATGTCCTGGAGGGTACCGCGACGGACGGGCTCCTCGTCGAGCCGGTGGATCGGGACGATGGGAAACAGCTGATCAATGGCCCAGTTGTCGGGCAACGATTGGAAGAGCGAGAAGTTGCAGAAATAGCGGTCGACCAGGACCGTCTCGATGTGGCCCGAGACTTCCTGAAACGATGCCCGGTCGTCGCCGATCAGCTTGGCGATGGCATTCATGGTACAGAGGTACAGCTCCTCGATGTCGGCCAGCTCGCGGAGGGTGACGGCGTCGCTGGCGAACAGCTCCTGAACCCGTTCCTTTGCCGCGACGGCGTCGTGGAACACCTCGTCGACCTTGTCGAGCGAGAGCGACTCGAGGTTCTCGTGCAACTCGACCAGGACCCGGTGGCAGTCGGGACGGCGGGGGGGGACCACCGGCTCCGTCTGCGCCTCGA
This sequence comes from Gemmatimonadota bacterium, assembly GCA_016874005.1. GTDB lineage: Bacteria > Gemmatimonadota > Gemmatimonadetes > Gemmatimonadales > GWC2-71-9 > SHZU01. The sequence continues at coordinate 3,634 of VGVQ01000016.1, forward strand.
CGTCGGTCACGTTGACCAGCAGCAACGCGTGATGGGCCGTGAGGGCGCGACCGGATTCGGAGATGATGTTCGGCATCGGCATGCCCTGCTCGCGGCAGATGGTGCCCAGGCCGTAGATGATGTCGTTGGCATACTCGCGGGGGGTGTAGTTCATGCTTGCCGGGCGAGTCGTCCGAGAGCCTTCGTAGTCGATACCGAGCCCGCCGCCCACGTCGACGTGCGTCAAGTCGAAGCCAAGCTCCCTGATCTCGACATAGTAGCGGCCAATCTCCTCCAAGGCGGCCTTGATGTAACGGATGTCGGTGATCTGGCTCCCGAGGTGGAAGTGCAGCATCTTGAGGGTGTTTCGTTTGCCCGCGGACTCGAGCATCTCGAGTAACCGCAGCAATTGGGGGGCACTCAGACCGAATTTCGACTTCTCTCCCCCGCTCTTGGCCCAGCGACCCGACCCTTCGGTCGCGAGCTTGATCCGGGTGCCCAGAAGCGGCTCCACCCCGAGCTCGTCGGCCACCCGAAGCACCTCGTCCACCTCGGACAGCTGTTCGAGGACGATGAACACCGTGTGACCCAATTTCTGAGCCATCAGGGCAAACCGGAGGAACTCCTCGTCCTTGTATCCATTGCACACGATCAGGTGATCGGCACGATCGGTGATTCCGAGCACCGCTTGCAGTTCTGGCTTGCTGCCGCATTCGAGCCCAAGACCGTGCTGCCGGCCGAACTCGACGATCTCCTCGATGACGTGGCGCTGCTGATTCACCTTGATGGGATAGACGGTGGTGTACTGGCCCTGGTAGCCGAATTCATCGATGGCCCGGCGGAACTCGCCGGCGAGCAGTTCGATCCTGGCGCGGAGGATATCGGAGAAACGGATCAGGAGCGGGAGCTGCACTCCTTGGGCATTGAGATCCAGCGCGAAGCGGTAGAGGTCGAGGGCTCGACCGTTCCGGGGATCGGGATGCACCTCGACGTTGCCCTCCGAGTTGACTCGGAAGAAGCCCTGCCCCCACCCCGCCATGTTGTAGAGTTTCTCGGCGTCCTTGACGGACCAATGGGTGTTGCTAATGGCGCCCTCGCTGTGGTGCGGTTTCGCGGGCAGAATGATACGAGGGTGCAGCGCGCCAGGTAAGACCGCTATCTTGCCAACATGGCCAAAGGCACCGCCGCGGAGGGAGGCAGAGGTGAATCGCCGCGCCCCTTGGTCGTGGCGGTGACCGGGGCGTCCGGACTGATTGGAGGATTGCTGATTCCGGTCCTCGCCGAACGCGGGCATCGTGTGGTTCGCCTGGTGCGTCGCCCGCCTCGACATCCCACCGAGCGGCAATGGGCTCCAGATGGACGCCCGACCGACCCGGCCACCTTCGCCGATGTGGACGTGGTGGTGCACCTGGCGGCCGAGAGCATCGCGGCCGGCCGGTGGACCCCCGCTCGCAAGGCCGCGATTTGGGAGAGCCGCGTCACTGCCACCGGCCATCTGGCTTCCGCGGTCGCGGCGGGCGCGAAGCCAACGTCGGCGTTCGTCGCGGCCTCAGCGATCGGCTACTACGGCAACCGCGGCGACGCCGAACTGACCGAGGCCGATGGCCCCGGCACCGGCTTCCTGGCCGACCTCGCCGTGGCCTGGGAGGCCGCCGCGGCCCCACTGGCGGCCCGGGGGATCCGAACCGTGGCGGCCCGGTTTGGGCTGGTGTTGAGCACCCGCGGGGGAGCGCTCGGCCAAATGCTGCTGCCCTTCCGGGTCGGGCTCGGTGCCCAGTTGGGTTCCGGGCGCCAGTGGATGAGCTGGATCGGCGAATCGGACACCGTGGCCGCCTTGGTCACCCTCGTCGAGGGACCCTTGTCCGGTCCGGTGAATCTCACCGCGCCGGCACCGGTGACCAACGCGGAGTTCACCAAGACACTCGCTCAAGTACTCAATCGGCCGGCCCTGTTGTGCGCACCAGCGCCGCTGCTCCGGCTCCTGTTAGGCGAATTCGCCGATGAGGGACTCCTCGCCAGCGCCCGGGTGCTTCCCCGAGCCCTCGATCGGGCCGGCTACCAATTCCGGCAGCCACGGCTCCGCGACGCGCTGAAGGCACTGCTGGACCCGAGTCGGTGAGCGACGCGGTCGTCCTCCTTTCGGGTGGGCTCGACTCGGCAACGGCCCTCGCGATCGCTCGGGGCTTGGGGTTGACCCCGCACGCCCTGAGCTTTCGGTACGGCCAGCGTCACGCCGGCGAAATCGAAGCGGCCAGGGCCGTCGCTCGGCAGCAGGGGGTCGAGCACCACACGATCGTCGATATCGACCTCGCCATGTTCGGGAAATCGGCATTGACCGCGGCCCTGCCCGTCCCCAAGGACGGCGCGGGCCTGGTACCCGGCGAGATTCCGATTACCTACGTGCCGGCCCGCAACACCATCTTCCTGAGCTACGCCCTCGCCTTGGCCGAGGTCGTGGGCGCGCGCGACATCGTGATCGGAGTGAACGCGGTGGACTACAGCGGCTACCCCGACTGCCGTCCCGAGTACATCGCCGCCTTCCAGCAGATGGCGAACCTCGCGACGAAGGCGGCGGTCGAGGGGTCCCTGACCACGATCCACACGCCACTGATCTGGCTGAGCAAGGCCGATATCATCCGCCGAGGCTTGAGCCTCGAAGTCGACTACTCGGTGACCAGGAGCTGCTACGACCCCGACGTCGAGGGGCGGGCCTGCGGACGGTGCGACGCCTGTCGGCTGCGCTTGGCCGGATTCGCGGCGGTGGGCATTCCCGATCCAGCTCCATACCAGCCGCGATGAGTTACGCGGTCAAGGAGATCTACTACACCCTCCAGGGTGAGGGTGCCCAAACCGGTCGCGCCGCGGTCTTCTGCCGGTTCGCGGGGTGCAACCTCTGGACGGGTCGAGAACCGGACCGCGCCGAGGCGATTTGTCAGTTCTGCGACACGGACTTCGCCGGGACGGACGGACCCGGGGGCGGTAAGTTCCCGACGGCGAGCGCCCTGGCGGAGGCTGTCGCGGCCGCGTGGCCGAACGCCGCCGGCCGCCGGTATGTGGTCTGCACCGGGGGTGAACCCCTCCTCCAGCTCGATGCGGCGGCCGTGGACGCGCTCCACGCCGCCGGCTTCGACATCGCTGTCGAAACCAACGGCACCATCGCGGTCCCCGGCGGGGTGGACTGGGTCACGGTGAGCCCCAAGGCGGGTGGGCCGATCGTCGTCGACCAAGGCGACGAGCTCAAGCTCGTCTATCCACAGCAGGGCGCGCCTCCGGATCAGTTCGCGGGGCTCCGATTTCGCCACTTTTTCTTGCAGCCCATGGATGGTCCCGCCCGGGATGCCAACACCACGGCGGCCATCCAGTACTGCCTCGACCACCCCCAGTGGCGGCTCTCGCTCCAGACGCATAAGTTGACCGGTCTCCGGTAACCCATCGTGTATTCCGACCGAATTCACCACGCGCTCGCCTTCGTGGCGAAGCATCATCCCGGCCGGGTCTCCCGTTACGACAGCCATTCCTGTCTGATCCCTGCTCGAGCGTCGCGGTGATCCTTGCCCGGCACGGGGCCGACGAGCACACCATCGTCGCGAGCATCCTCAAACCGCTGATCGACGCGGCCAGCCACGGCCAGCAGGCGACCTGGTGGGGGCCCATTAGCGACAAGTTCGGCGTTGCGGTAACCGACCTGGTACGCGCGGCGGCCGAGCCGCGATTCGACGTCCTGGGTCGGGAACGCAGCTGGAAGGCGACCCGATTCGAGCAACTGAGCAAGCTCGCCGAGGCGCCGAGCGGCGCGGTAGACGTCTGCGTTGCCGGGGAACTACACCGGATCGGGGCCGCGTTGGTTTCGATTCGGCGGCTCGGGGTCGAGTACCTCGAGGCGGTCGACGTCCCAACCCCGGGGGATACCTTGTGGTGGCTCGAGGCCTTCGGCGAGATGATTACCCACCACCCGCAGTGGGCCCGCGGCGGCATGGTGGCGGAGTACCGCCGCGGCGCCAGGGAACTCGCCGAGCGGATCCGGGAGGGTTGCGGCTAGCCGCCTCTGGCCCGATCAGTGGCCCTTCTTGGCTTTCGGCTTCTCCTCTTTGTCCTGCTTCGCCGGCGTGGTCCCGCGACCCTCATCGCCATGCTCCCCGCCGCTGTTCGTCCGGTCACCGCGGGCCTGGGCCTCGGCCTCCTTGGCGAGGGCATTGTAGCCCGCCGCGAAGCTTTTGTTGACGTGCACCACGGCGTCGTTCAGACTCCGAAAGGCATAGTCATCGGTGATCTGGGGGAGCCGGTCCGCCACCTTTTGGTCGGTCACGGTCTGGCCGGCCGGGACATAGCGATGAGGTGGGATCGTCACCCCGATGACCTTCGCTCCCGGCTCGATGACGACCCCTTCGCCGACCGCTGCCTTGAACACCATGGCCTGCATCCCCACGAACACGTTGTCGTCGACGCGAGCCGGTCCGTGGACCAGGGCCTGGTGAGCCATCGAGACTCGCTTCCCGACGTAGACCGCGTACTCCTTGCCGCCGACGTTGTAGGTACGACCGGGGACCGACTTGCCCTCTTGCACCGTTTCGAGGGCGTGGATGACGACACCATCCTGGACGTTGGCGCCGTCGCCGAGATAGATCGGCTGCCCTTCGTCGCCCCGGATCGACGCCGCCGGCGCGACATACACCTGTTTGCCAAGCTGGACATGTCCCACTACGCTGGCCAAGGGATCGACGAAGCTGGAGGGGTCGATCAGGGGTGTCTCGACATCCTCGTTGAAATCGGTCGCGACGTTGGGCCGACCGGCCGGGAACCCGCGAGCCGACATAGCCTGCGCTAGCACCGTCTTGAGGCTGTCCACCTGCTCCTGGAGCTTGACGAGGTCCTCCCCGCTCCGCTTCACCTCCCTGCCGGCCCCGGCCAGCACCCCGAGCAACATCGCCCCCCCGAAGGAGGCTCCTCCGGCCGCCAGCAACTTCATCGCGAACATCCTGCCCTCCCCAGGTGGCAAAGTGCCGGTTGGCATGGACCCTGCCCGCCACCGTGAGTCTGATATCGGCCCGGGGTGGCCGAACTTGAGACCTGACAGGGCCTTGGGTCCGGTTCACGAGAGCCGGATAGGGTTCTATTATTCGACCATGAGTAGCCAGAATACCGCGATTACCGCACTGGACGGCCTGACGAGCGCCTTCGCCATGGCTTGCCGCCAAGCCCGGACGGAGGGCGAGCTGCTGGAGCGGTGCCGGAGGATTCTGGCCGATCGGCTCGGTACCGACGAGGTTTGGCTCACCGTAACGGGATCCGACCACGCGGTGACGCCGGTGGGCCCGCAGGCCCAAACCGAAGCCCCTGTCGAGCTGGTCCGGCACACCAGCGGCGATACCACCCTCGTCATCTCGACCACCGCGGCGACGGCCAATGGCTTCCGCTCAGTGGCTTTCCAGCTCGGATTCGGCCTGGCCCTGTTGATGGACCTGCGGAGCGTGCTGGTGGAACGCCAGCGGGCTCTAGACGACGCGGTCTTCCAGCTCAGGGCACTTCGCCAGGTGGCCAGGCTCCTGTCGTCGGCCCACTCGACCGAGGACACCGAGCATCTGGTGCTCGACTTCATGGCCGAGGTCTTCTTCGCCTGGTGGGCCTGCCTCTACCGGCCAAGCGGGGGGACCTTCGTCCCGCGATCGGCTCGCTCGCTCGATCGCGAACGGGTTCCGGACAGCCTCAGTCGCGAGCGACTCGAAGCCCTGATGCCGATCGGAAGCGGGGTGACCGACCAGGGTGAGGTCGAGCTCGCCGCCTTGCTGCCCAAAGGGACCGAGTTGGTGGTGCCGTTCGACGCCAGCGGGGAACGGGTCGGAGTCCTCTTGCTGGGGCCACGCCTCAACGGCCTCCCATACGCGCGGGCCGAGCGGGACTTGGCGACCACCCTGGCGTTTGCCGGCGCGATCGCGCTGAAGAACTCCGAGCTGGTCGAGCGGCTCCAGAGCGCCGCCACCACCGACCAGCTCACCGGACTGTTCAACCGTCGCGCGCTGGAGGAGCGCCTCGAGGCGGAGATTTCCCGGAGTGTTCGGCACCAGATCCGCACCACGCTGGTCATGGTCGACCTCGATCGCTTCAAGGCGATCAACGACTCGCTCGGGCACGCCGCCGGCGATCGATACCTCGTGCTGGTGAGCCAACTGCTCCGGCGGCAGGTTCGAACCCTCGACGTGGTCGGCCGGCTCGGCGGTGACGAGTTCCTGGTCGTCCTCCCAATGACCAATCCCGCCGAGGCCACCGGGTTCATCCAACGAGTCCAGGACGGTTTCCGGGACCTGTTGCGGGAGTACCCGGAATTCGGCATCGGATCGCTCAGCATAGGCATGGCGGAGGCCCCGAGGGACGGACTCACGCCGGCCGCGGTCATGGCGGCCGCTGACGCCGCCCTGTACGCCGCGAAGCGGGAAGGCGGCAACACGGTGAAGACCGCCGGGTCGCAGTGACCGCGCTCGACCACGCGTCGCTCTTCGCGGCAACCGAGCGGCGGCTGGGAGCGCGCTTCCGCCTCGAACGACTGGTGGCCGCCTCGGCCGAGCGGGTCCTCTTCGTCGGGCGCGATTCGTTGTTGGGCCGCCGGGTCAGTGTCCGGGTCAATTTCTACAGCAGCGCCGAGTTGCGAACCTGGTTTCTCCGGGAGGCCGAAGCGCTCGGCCAACTGGACCACCCGGCGATCCGGCACGTGTACGACGTCGGCATCGTCGACGAGATCGCCTACCGAATCGGCAACTGGATCGAGGCGGAGGGCCTCCAGGACGCCAACGCCCGGGGGCCCCGCCCCATTCCTCAGGTCCACGTGCTGGCGCGCGACCTGCTCCGCGGCCTCGAACATGCCCACGCCAATGGGATCATCGTCCGCCGGATCGTCCCGAACTCGTTGCTGGTCAGCAGCACCGGCCGAGGCACGATCACCGATCTGAGGTTCTGCAGCTTTACCCTGCCCCACGTTCCGCCGGACGAATCGCCCGGCGGCAGCCAGTTCATGGCGCCGGAGGTTCGAGATGGCGGGTTGGGCGACGCGACCGCGGACGTCTACGCGGCCGGCGCGGTGCTCTACTACGCCATTACCGGCACCGAGCCGGCGCTCGACCCTGCCGAACTGGTACCGCCGTCGCAGCTCCGAGCGGCCTGCCCCCAGGCGCTCGAACGGGTGATTCTCCGCGCCATGCGTCCGATCGGCGCGGAGCGGTATCTCTCCGCCTCGGAGATGCTCGAGGATTTTGCCTCCGACGCCGGAGCCTACACCACCCTGTCGACGATCGACGCGACGCCCCCGGCGAACGAGGAGGGACCGCGGGCCTGGGAGAAGCGGCTGCGGCGGGCGTTAGGCGACGACTATGAACTCCTGGTGCAACTCGGGGCTGGCGGGTTCGGCCGGGTCTATCGGGTGCGCGACCTCGAGCTGGAACGGATGGTGGCCCTCAAGGTGCTCCACCCGGTCCTGACCCAGGATCCCGCCGTGGTCGAGCGGTTCCGGCGGGAGGCCCAGCTAGCCGCGCGGGTCAACCACCCCAACATCGTCAACATCTACGAGATCGGGGGGCGGGCCGGCCTCCTCTGGTACACCATGGAACTGGTCGAGGGACCCAATCTCGCCCAGCTGGTCGAAAAGGAGGGGCCGCTGCCGTTGGAACGGGTCGTCTGGCTCCTCCGGGAGGCCCTTTCGGCGCTGGCGCACGCCCACGCGATTGGCCTGGTTCACCGCGACCTCAAACCCGAAAATCTCCTGATCGCCAGGGGCGGCGGGCTCCGGATCACCGACTTCGGCCTGGCAATGGCCATTCGGGGCCTCGGCAAGTACGGCGGGGCGTCGAGCCGCAGCGGCACGCCACAGTTCGCCGCCCCGGAACAGCTCCTTGGGGAACGGGTCGACGTCCGCACCGACCTCTACAGCATCGCGGCCGTCGCGGTGTTCCTTCTGCTCGGGACCCCTCCGTTCACCGGGACCACCCCGGAGGCGGTGCTGGCCAAGCAAACCACGAACCGCCTGCCGGACCTCCGGCGGGAACGGCCCGACGTTGGCGAGGAGCTCGATCGGGTCCTCCGGCTCGCCCTTCAGGCGGACCGCAACGCCCGGTACCCGACGGCCACCGAGTTCCTCCAAGCGTTGAATCGGGCGGTCAGGCGCGATCAACGCGCCGCCGGCCACGGCTGGACCAAGGCGGTCGCTGAGCCGATTCGGGCCTTGCTTCGTCGGATCTAACCAGGAAAAGTGCCCGGGATCTTGACAGCCACGGGCCGGCGACTCAGATTCTGTCGGCGTTTCTAGGGCGGGGCCGTCGTTGGTTTCCTTTTGCCGATAACCGAAGCGTGAATTCAGACCCGCGGCCTGCGGTCGCTTCGGGTCCTTTGGGTTTTTCCGGCGCGGGATGGGCTCGCGTCGGTAGTTGGGGCGGCGGCGCCCGTGCGCCGTACCGTCCTTGGGTGTTCACCAATTGAGGAGTTAGGCGTAATGGCTCGCATCACTGGCACCGTGAAGTGGTTCAACGACGCGAAGGGGTTCGGCTTCATCACCCCGGAGAACGGCGAGAAGGACTGCTTCGTCCACCACTCAGCGATCAAGATGGATGGCTTCCGCAGCCTGGCCGAGGGCGAAAGGGTCGAGTTCGACATGGTCATGGGTGCCAAGGGCCCCGCGGCGGAGAACGTCACCAAGGCTGGTAAGTAGCAGAGTTCCGAGGCGAGTCCTCGCGCTCGAAAGGGGGCCGCCGAAGGCGGCCCCCTTTTTCACTTGTGGCGGTAGATCACCCGGCCGCGCCGCAGGTCGTAGGGAGAAAGCACCACGCTGACCCGGTCGCCCTCGAGCACCCGGATCTTGAACTTGCTCATCTTCCCGGCGGCGTACGCCAGAATGGTATGTCCGTTGTCGAGGAGTACCCGGTAGTTGCGGTCTGGCAGCACCTCCTGGACCAGCCCTTCCATTTCGATGCCTTCTTCTTTCGCCATTCAGTGTCCTGTTAGGGTGGTTGATCGCGGAAATTTCGCCCAGGTCGGGTCAGGGGACAAGGGATGCCTCACGCCAGCCCCTCCCGCCCGATTTGGGCCCGGAGTGACTCAATCTCGGCTTCGACCTCGGCGACCAGCTCGGCCATCGATCCGGCGTCGAAGACCAGCGAGGCCCCGGCGACCCGGTAGAGTTCGGGCAGGCTCCGAGTCGCGCCCAACGCCAGGAAGTCCCGATACCGGGCCAGCGCGTCCCCCGGGTCACGCCGATGCCGGCGCCAAATCTGGAGGGCCCCAAGCTGAGCGATCCCGTACTCGATATAGTAGAACGGGTAGAGGAAAATGTGGAGTTGGCGGTACCATCTGGCGATCCGCTCCGCCTCGAGACCACCCCAATCGACGATCGGCTCGAAACGGGCCCGGATCGAAAGCCAGGCCTGATCCCGCGCCCGCGCGTCACAGCCGGCAGGATCGGTGTAGATCCAGTGCTGGAAGGCATCGACGGATGCCACGTGGCACAAAGTGACCAAGACGTCCTCGAGATGCTCGAGCCGAGCAATCGCGGCGTCGCGAGAACTCAGAAAGGCGCCCGGGCCGTCGAGCAAAGGCGCCGCTAACAGCTCCATCGACATCGAGGCCAGCTCAGCCGATTCGGAGGACGGGTGCCGCTGCCAGATGAGCGGTTGCCGATGGGAGGCGAATGCGTGGAACGCGTGACCGGCCTCGTGGAGCAGGGTCTCGACGTCCTCCATGACTCCGGACGCATTCATGAAGATGAATGCCGCCCCGCGGCTGTGAAGGGTGTCGCAGTAGCCGCCCGGAGCCTTGCCGGGACGGCTGTCCAAGTCGAGGAGGCCGCGACCGGCCATGTCGCGAAACTGGGCGGCGAGAACCGGGTCCAGCCGATCGAAGACCGCTTGCGCCCGCCGGGTCAGGTCGGCGCCATCGGAGAACGGGCGGAGCGGCTCGCGTCGGTGGAGCGACACGGCGAGATCCCAGGGCCGAAGTTCCGTGACGCCCAGGGTAGCCGCGCGGGCCCGACGAAGGCGAGCGACCGCGGGGACGGCTACTGCTTCGACCGCCGCCTGGAACCGCTCGCAATCGCCGGGGGTGTAATCGAAGCGGCATTTGGCCGCGAAACTGTAGTCCCGGAAGTCGGCGTACCCGGCGTTTCGGGCAACCTGCCTCCGCAATTCGAGCTGCCGATCGAACAGCCGCGCCATCGTTTCGCGCTGACCGAGGTAAGGGCCAACCCCGGCGCGGAAAGCCGCCTCCCGCCTGGCCCGGTCGGGACTCTGGAGAAATGGAGCGAGTTGGGGGATCGGAAGTCTGCGGCCCTCGAACTCGACCTCGAATCCGCCGGTGAGCCGCTGATACTCGGCGATGGTTTCCTCGAGCTGGGCGGTGAGCGGTACGTTCTCCTCACGAAACACCTCGATCGCCCGTCGAAACCTCGCCACGGCCGGCGCCAAATCGGGCGGGGCGTAGCCGACCGCACACAGCCGGCGCGCCAGGGCCACCGACTTCTCTTCTGCCCGGGGACCGATCTCCACCGCGAAACGGCGATAGCTCGCCTCCTTGGCCGAATCGGCGGTATCGCAGGTGTAGGCGATCATGGCCAGCGATGCCGCTTCGGACAGGTTCGACTCCAGGCGCGACCATTCCGCGAGCCATCCGGCCACGGTGCCGTGGTCGACCGGTTGAGCCAGCAGGCAATCGTAAGCCGCCGCGATCTCGTCCCAGCTCGCGGCCGCAAAGTCGGCCGGTGCGGTAAACCTCATGGCGACTCCGGAACCGGGCGCGGAATCGACTGGTTGTGGAGCTGGAATGCCAGCACGCCGACGCCGGCGACGATCAACGCGGCCAGGTAGAACGGGCTCCCGGGTCCGAATTCCTGGAAGGCCCGAGTGGCGAGGATCGGGGCAATCACCCGCGCCGCCCCGGCAAAGGTCTGAGCCGCACCCATCGTTCCGCCGAGGGCCGCCGGATCGCTCGCTTTCGACAACAACGCGGTCGTTGCCGGGAACAGCAGCGCCGTACCGACGGGAACGAACGTCATCGCGATGGGCAAGATCCAGATGCTCGGCACCAGGGGGTAAGCCACGAGCCCGAGTACCAACGCCACCGTCCCCAGCCTGACCGCCCCTGTCTCGCCAAAGCGCCGAATGGCCGGGCCGAGCACGATCGTTCGCATCAGGAACGAGAGGATCCCAGTGTAGAGAAAGAAATACCCGATGGTCTTCTCGTTGATGCCGAAGCGGGCCCCAAGAAACAGCGCGAGCACCGAGGTCATCGCCGAAAAGCCCAGCATTCCGGCGCCGTAGATCCAGGTGAGTCGCGACACCGGCCGCCGAGGCGCCGAAACGACCGACCAGACCGGAAGCCAGATCGGCGCCCGCCGGCGATGACCGTCGGCCGGGGTGGCCTGAGGGCCCTTGGATTCCGGCAGCCACCGCCAGGTGAACACGGTGTTGATCAGGCACAGCGCGGCCGCAACCAGGCCGGGCCCCGCGTGATGGATCTGAACGGCGGCCGAGCCGATGACCGGACCGAATGCCACCCCCAACGCACTTGCCGCCGAGAGCCAGCCCAAGGCCTGGGTCCGGCGAGCTGGCGAGATCGCGTCGCCGACGTAGGCGTGCACGACGCCCGTCGTCCCCCCACCAAGGCCTTGGATGATCCGGGAGACGAGCAACACCCCCACCGAGGTCGCGAAACCGAAGACGACGTAGGCGACCGCCGAGGCCAGCAGCCCGATTAGGAGCACCGGCCGTCTTCCCCGCCGATCGGATACCCGGCCCCAGATGGGCGCGGCGGCGAGTTGGGCGAGCGAATAGGCCGCCATGATCCACCCGATCATCGCGGGTGAGGCCCGCAACTCGAGGGCGTAGAATGGCATCAACGGGAACACGATCGCGAACCCGACCATGTCGATGAAGCCGGTCCCGATGAGCACCGACAGCTTGCGGAATTCCGGATCGGCGAGTAGTGCTCGAGCGTGGCTGGCGATCATCAAGGCGCCGGCGAGCGAAGAACCGGGTTCAGCAAATTCGCAAACAGGCGGAACGCCCCCGGTACCCCCGCCTTCAACTGCCGAAAGAACGCCAACCCGGTATACAGATAAGTCCCCTTTCCAACCGACGCGACCAAGAGCCCCCCGTCCAGCCGGGGCTCGCCCGGGTCGCTCAGGCCCAGCAGCGGCCGATAGCGCGGGTCCCAGGTGCGAGCAAAATACAGCCCCCGTTCCTGGACCCAACCCTCCCAGTCGGACGGGCCGATCCGATTGGGGTCCCGCCAGATCGGGTCGTCGGGATCGAGCACCTGGACTGGAGCCGTTTCGTCAGTGACGCGGTCATGGCGCCGGGCGACCGCGAGGGGATAGGGAGCGTAATTTCCGGCAAAGAACCCATGTTGCTGGTACTGGACGACGAGGTGTCCCCCACGGCGGACGTACTCGAGGAATCGGTCGTTGTTCTCGACCAGGCTCGGCTCGGTCTCGTAGGCCCGGCTCCCGATCACGACGACCTGGAACCGGCTGAGATCGGCCCGCTCGATCGCCTGGGCGTCGAGGACCTCGACCCCGAGGCCAAGCTGGGCGAGGACCTCGGGCACCTGGTCCGCGGCGCCCCGAACGTAGCCGATCCGCCGCACGGCCGGGAGCGCGATCGGTACGGCGCGAATGGTCGCGGCGGCGGCCGCCGGATAGGACCGATCCCGGATGTGCGGGTGCGCGATCGTCACCTGACCGGCATCGTAGTGCCGGCCTGACTGATCTCTCGCCACCGCCCGGATGGTGTGGGCTCCCTCGGCCATCGTCGCAGGGCGCCTGACCGGGAAGCGCAAGGTTCGGCGCTCGTCATCGCGAGTGAACCGGAACGGCTGTCGGGGCGTTTCAGGCCATCCCGCCGGCAGTAGCAATCCCACCGTTCCCACCGTCGAGTCGGTTCCGGAGTGCACCAGGGTGACGACCACGGTATCGGCGACCGGCGCCCGGGCGGCTGGCCAAACCGCCACCTCCGGCGACAACCTCACGCCCACGCGGGGAACCACGGCGAGCGGGCGCCGAACCTCGCCAAGGGTCTGGTCCCGATGGCGATAGACGACCTCGCGGTCGACCGGGAAGCCATCGACCGCGAGGCTGGCCAGCACTGGTGGCGGCTCGAATGGGTTCCCCAGAGTCGCAGCCGGAGCCTGCCACCGATACATGGCCCCATGGGGTGGCTGCTCGAGGAAATACGGCACCGTGGGCCGGGCCGCCGGGTCCGGCCAGACCTCGGCCGGGCAGTGCGAAACCGACCCGGGCGCCACCGGCGTGACCCGGCCGAGACAGTCGGATTTGACCGTCCAACCCCGCGGAACCTCGAGTCGCGGCGCCACCTCGACTGCTGCCGGCCCGGCATTCCACACCGAGACCCGAATCCCGAAACGTTGCCCGGCGACCAACCTCGAGCGGTCCGCGATCGCGTCCAAGATCACCCGGCGATCGGCCAGGTACTTGGCGGCCCGAATGGCCATGAGATCGGCGGCTTCGACTCCCCCGACCGGGGCGCTGGTGTCGATCCCGGCGAACAACTCGGGCCCCCCACCGGATCGATCGGCCAAGAGCGCCAGCCTGATCGGGCTCGGCCCGATCTCCTGGAGCGCGCCCATGTCCTGAGAGCGGTGCCGGCTTCGGCTCCGCATCGCGATCTGGTGATAGGACTGCCCGATATCCGGATCGAGCCGGCCGCCGTCGAGCGTTACCTGACCGCCGGTGGTATCGAACTGGGCCGACCGATAGAGCTTGACCGGACGCCAGGGCTCGAGCCCTTCGTCAACCAAGAGTTCGGGAAACCGGGTGGCGTCGCCGGCGGCTGCGAATGCCTCCCGAGCGGCCCAGCCGGCTGCCTGATGGTGCCCATGGCCGTCGCGGGGGGTACCGGAGAAGACCGAGACCAGGATCTGCGGCCGGAACCTGCGGACGATCCGGACGACGTCCTTGAGCAGGCTGTCCCGAGGCCAGAAGGTGAGTGTCTCCTCGAGGGTTTTTGAGAATCCAAAATCATACGCTCTGGTGAAGAACTGCCGGGCCCCGTCGAGACTCCGGGCGGCCAGCAACTCCTCCGTTCGAATCAGTCCGAGGGCTTCCCCGAGTTCGGGCCCAATGAGGTTCTGGCCACCCTCGCCCCGGGTGAGCGAGAGATAACCGCTGATGGCACCTTCGTGGCGGACCAGGTAGGTCAGCAGTTCGGTGTCTTCGTCGTCGGGATGGGCCCCCACCATCAAGACCCGCTTGGTGTGGCCGAGCATTCGGCCGGCGTTGGCGACGGCGGCCGCGCCGCCCGTCGACGGGCCGGTGACTTGGGCATTGGCCATTACAGCCGTCACCGCGAGCGCCACCGCCAGTCCGGCTCCGCGGCGGCCAACCCACCCGGCCGTCATTCGTCTTCTGGGGCCTCCGAATGCGGCCCGGAGCCAGGGGGGTTGTCGGCTCCCCGGCGGCCGAGCACAAAGGCCAGCACGAAGCAGAACAATGCCAAGACCAGGAACGCCTCGCCGAAGCCGCCCCCGCCCCGATTCAGCAAAACCAACATGCCGATCGACACCGCCATGGTGCCGACAGCACGGAGAATCTCATCGACGTTCTTCCAGCTGGTCCGGCGACCCCAGTACGCCGCGGTCAGGAACCCGAGCACCCCGATGGCCAGGATGCCGTACCAGATCAAGATCCAGTATCGGTGGCCGATGATCATGATCGGGCGGGCGCCGGATCGCCGGGACGGTCCCGGAGCCAGGAGAAGGTGTAGATCCCGGTGCCATGGCCGTCGCTCCACTGTACCCTGATCCCATAACCGCCGATGAGGGTGACATGAGTGGGGCTGATGTCGAGCGGAATGGACCGCGGGTCGAGGAGGGGTCGCCCAGTCATCTCTTCGACGCACTGCGCGCACGGACAGGCCAGCCTGAGCGAACGGGCGGCGATCCAAGTCCGATCGCCCCCGCGATCCCAGTCGAACCACAGCCCGTCGTCGGTGCGGGTTATCGCCAGCGGCAGCGCCGTCGCCATGCCTCTCGCCTTCGCCTCAACTATCTTTCGGCCGTTACGACCACAGCCAAATCCGAGTTTCCCACATGACCACGCCCAACCCGTTTGGAAGCCGCGGCTCCCTGACCCTTGGTTCCGACCGGGTCACCGTCTTTCGACTCCCCGAACTGGCCCGCCAAGGTATCACCGACTTGGACCGACTGCCATTCTCGATCCGGATTCTGCTGGAAAACGCCCTTCGCCACGCGGGCCGCGGGATCGTCACCGAAGACCATGTCAGCCTAATCGCAAAGTGGACCGGTCAGCCCTCGACCTCGACCGAAATCCCCTTCATGCCGGCCCGGGTGGTTCTCCAGGACTTCACCGGCGTACCGTGTGTCGTCGACCTGGTGGCAATGCGGGACGCGATGGCGGCGATGGCCGGAGATCCGGAGCGGATCAACCCCGTCGTGCCGTGCGACTTGGTCATCGACCACTCGGTCCAGGTCGACCACTACGGATCGGCAGACGCGTTCCGCAAGAACGTGGCCCTGGAATTTGAACGCAATTCCGAGCGCTATCAACTGCTGAAGTTCGCTCAACGGGCCTTCCGGAATTTCCGGGTCGTTCCGCCCGGGATGGGGATCGTGCACCAGGTCAACCTCGAGGCGCTTTCCCCGGTGGTCCAGCTCCGCGACCAGTATGGCGAACCGGTGGCATACCCGGACAGCCTGGTCGGGACCGACTCCCACACCACCATGATCAACGGTCTGGGGGTGATGGGTTGGGGAGTCGGCGGGATCGAGGCCGAGGCCGTCATGCTGGGCCAGCCATATTTCATGCTGATCCCGGAAGTCATTGGCATGAAATTGGTTGGCGAGCTGCCGCTCGGCACCACCGCCACCGATTTGGTCCTCCAGGCCACCCAGCAGCTGCGAAAACACGGAGTGGTCGACAAGTTCGTCGAATTCTTCGGACCGGGCCTGTCGAGCTTGGGGCTGGCGGATCGGGCTACCATCGCCAACATGGCGCCCGAATACGGCGCCACCATGGGTTTCTTCCCGGTCGACGCCGAGACGCTCGACTACCTCCGGAGGACGGGGCGGCGGACCGAGGCCGATCGGGCCGAACGGTACTGCAAGGAAAACGGCTTCTTTCGGACCGACGGGACCCCCGATCCCCGCTTCACCACGACCCTGACACTCGACTTGGGCACGGTGGAGCCGAGCTTGGCCGGTCCCAAGCGTCCTCAGGACCTGGTTCGGCTCAAGGACCTCAAGGCGAACTTCGGCCAGAACGTCACCGGCCTGCGGGTCAGCGGCGAATCCGGAACCCGGCCGGGAAGCAACCAGGCCGGAATCCGAGACGGTTCGGTGGTGATCGCGGCCATCACGAGCTGCACCAACACCTCGAACCCCTCGGTGATGATCGGGGCCGGCTTGTTGGCGAAGAAAGCGGTCGAACGGGGCCTGGCCGCCAGGCCCTGGGTCAAGACCAGTCTGGCGCCCGGCTCCAGGGTGGTGACCGACTACCTCGACAACGCCGGTTTGACCTCGTACCTCGACCGGCTCGGCTTTCAGACCGTCGGCTACGGCTGCACCACCTGCATCGGCAACAGCGGGCCGCTGCCTGACCCGGTGGCGGAGGCGATCGAGAAAGAACAGCTGGTGGCGGTTGCGGTCCTCTCCGGCAACCGGAACTTCGAGGCGAGAGTGCACCCGCAGGTCCGGGCCAACTACCTCGCATCGCCCGTGTTGGTCGTCGCCTATGCCCTGGCCGGTCGGGTGGACATCGATCTCGCCACCGAGCCCCTCGGCACCGGGTCGGACGGCCGACCGGTCTATCTCGCGGACATCTGGCCCTCGGGCGACGAAGTCCGGCAGGTCATGGGAGCATCGCTCAAACCCGAGCTGTTCACCACCCAATACGCTCGGGTCTTCGAGGGCGACACCGAGTGGCAACGGCTGGCGGTCCCCACCGGCAGTCGGTTCACCTGGGACCGGCAGTCGACCTACATCCAGGAGCCGCCGTTCTTCATCGACCTGCCGAAGGAGCCGGCCGCCTTCAGCGACATCGTCGGCGCGAGGGTGCTCGCCTCGTTAGGCGACTCCGTGACCACCGACCACATCTCGCCGGCCGGGTCGATCCCCAAGAACGGGCCGGCGGCGAAATTTCTCCTCGCCCGTGGCGTCCAGCCAGCCGATTGGAACACCTTCGGGGCCCGGCGCGGCAACCACGAGATCATGATGCGGGGCACCTTCGGCAACGTGCGGATCAAGAACAAGCTGGTGCCGGACAAAGAGGGAAACTGGACCCTCGACTTTGGCACCGGCGAGGTGGTCTCGATCTACGACGCCGCGATGCGCTATCTCGAACGGAAGACGCCGCTCGTCATCCTGGCGGGCAAGGAGTACGGCACCGGGTCGAGCCGCGACTGGGCCGCCAAGGGGACCGCCCTCCTCGGCGTCCGCGCGGTAATCGCCGAAAGCTACGAGCGCATCCACCGGAGCAACTTGGTCGGGATGGGCGTGCTGCCGCTGGGATTCGAGCTGGGTCAAAGCCGTGAAACCCTCGGGTTGAGCGGCCGCGAGACGTTCACCATTCGTGGGGTCGCGGCCGGTCCGGTGCCGGGCGGCAAAGTACCGGTGACGGCCACCAGGGAGGATGGTTCGCAGATCACCTTCCAGGCCGTCGTTCGGCTGAACTCGAAGGTGGAGGTCGAGTACTACCGCCACGGTGGTATCCTGCCTCGGGTCCTTCGGATGTTCCGAGCCTAGTCCGGTCGACCCGCCGGTCACGGCGGCGCGAAAACCACTCCTTCGAGCCCCCTCAGTCCGGGCCCCCGACCCCGTCCCGGTCTTTTGAGCCGGTCAGTCCGGTTGGCCACCACATGGTCGGCAAGAACCCTGACCGGGCCCCTATATTCGGGCACTCACCGGACCAGGGATTGGCGTGCTCGTCCCCAAGCTGTTCACCACGCTGAAAGGCTATCGTCGCGAGGATTTCCTCGCGGATCTCGGAGCCGGAATCGTGGTGGGAATAGTCGCTCTTCCCCTCTGCGTTGCCTTCGCGATTGCGAGCGGTGTGACCCCGGAGCGCGGCCTGTACACTGGCATCGTGGCTGGCTTCCTGATCTCGGTCCTGGGTGGCTCGAGGGTCCAGATCGGTGGCCCCACCGGCGCATTCGTCGTGGTGGTGGCGGGCATCGTGGCCAGCCACGGGATCGACGGCCTCATCGTGGCAACGCTGCTCGCCGGGGTCCTCCTGGTCGCCGCCGGACTGGCCCAGCTCGGCGACATGATCCGGTACGTCCCCTTCCCGGTGGTGACCGGCTTCACCGGGGGGATTGCGCTCATCATTTTTTCGCAGCAGGTCAAGGATCTACTCGGGCTGTCGGTCGCGACCGTGCCGGCCGAGTTCTTGGGCCGCTGGTCGGCGTACCTGGCCGCCCTCGACACCGCGAACCTCGCCACGATCGGCGTCTCGCTCGGCACGCTCGCGATCCTGATCGGGTGGCCCAAGCTCAGCACCAAGGTCCCGGCGCCGTTTGTCGCCCTGCTGGCGGGGACGATCGCGGTCGCGCTGCTCGAGCTCCCGGTCGCCACGATCGGATCACGGTTCGGGATCATCGACGCCTCGTTGCCGCGACCGACCTTGCCGGTGATCTCCGAGGCGATGGTGGTTGAGCTGATTGGACCGGCCTTCACCATCGCGTTCCTCGGCGGCATCGAGTCGCTGCTGTCGGCCGTGGTGGCCGAC
The DNA here is from genome assembly GCA_016874005.1 of Gemmatimonadota bacterium. Taxonomy (GTDB): domain Bacteria; phylum Gemmatimonadota; class Gemmatimonadetes; order Gemmatimonadales; family GWC2-71-9; genus SHZU01. The sequence continues at coordinate 22,340 of VGVQ01000016.1, forward strand.
GGCATGATTGGCTCGCGGCACCGATCGAACGTGGAGTTGGTCGCCCAGGGGGTTGCCAACATCGCCTCGCCCCTGGTCGGCGGCATTCCTGCGACCGGGGCCATCGCTCGGACCGCGACCAACGTGCGCAACGGCGGCCGGACCCCCATCGCTGGCATCGTCCATGCCCTCACGCTGCTCGTCGTGACGCTTTTCGCCGGCCGATGGGCCGCGCACATCCCGCTGGCAACCTTGGCCGCGATCTTGACCGTCGTTGCCTACCACATGAGCGAATGGCGGACCTTTCGCACCGAGTTGCGAGGCCCGAGGTCCGACGCCGTGGTGCTTCTGACGACGTTCGGCCTGACGGTGTTCGTCGACCTCACGGTGGCCATCGCGGTCGGGATGGTGCTGGCGTCGTTCTTGTTCATGAAGCGGATGGCCGAAGCAACCGAGGTCGCCCCGATCGCCACCGCTTTGAGAGCCTCCGAGGAGGCCTCCGAAGCGGAGCTCGAGGCCCGACACCGCCGAGTGCCGCGGGATGTCGAGGTGTTCGACCTCAACGGGCCGATCTTCTTCGGCGCGGCCCAACGGTTCGCCGACGCCCTCCGGGGCATTCATTGGCGCCCCAGGGCAATCATCCTCGACATGGCGGACGTCCCGATCATCGACGCGACCGGACTACGGGTCCTCGCCGACATGATTCGGGAATGTCGGAGCCGAGGGGTCCAGGTCGTGGCGGCCGACCTCACTCGATCCGCCCAGGCAACCATTCAGGCGTCCACCGTCGCTGCTCTGCTCGCGCCGCACGGCCTCGAACTGGATTTCAGCGGGGCCGTGGCCGCCTTGGGAGCGACCGATGAGCACCCGACCCGCTCGTCCTAGTCGATGATGCGATCGCGATGGTGGGCCCGCGCGGTTCGTGACTGCGCTCGGCGCCTGATGCTGGCCGGCCTGGCGGCGGGGTGGTCCGCCGTCGAGACGGCCGCGGCTCAGCCCCTGGGCCGTCTGACCGTTCGGGTGGCCTCGACGACGACCGCCCTGCCCTTGGCCGGGGCCTCGGTCGCGGTCGACACCGTCCGAGTCACCACCGACCGCGATGGCATCGTCGTGGTGCTCCTCGCGCCAAGGCGATACCAAATCCAGGTCGCTCGAGTGGGATTCGAGCCCGATTCGAGCACGGTCACGATCGACCCGGGTGGCGAGGTCACCGTCGCGTTCTCGCTTCGCCCGGTGGCGGTGGAACTCGAGGATCTCACCGTGCACTCGACTCGCTCCGGACGCCGGGTGGAAGACCAGGCACTCCGGGTCGAGGTCCTCGATACCGAGGAGGTCGAGGAGAAGTTGCTGATGACCCCGGGCGACATCACCATGCTCTTGAACGAGACGCCGGGGGTCCGAATCCAAGGCGGCGCATCGACGTTAGGCAGCGCCGCGATCCGGATCCAGGGCCTTCGGGGTCGCTATACCGCTGTCCTCTCCGACGGCCTTCCCCTCCACGGGGCGCAGGTCGGCGGGCTGGGGCCCCTCCAGATTCCTCCGATGGACCTGGCCCAGGTCGAGCTGATCAAGGGTGCCGCGGCCGCGCTCTACGGCCCGGCCGCCATGGGTGGCGTCATCAACCTGATTTCGCGGGATCCTGAGCCTGGCACCGACCTGCTCTTCAACGCCACCACACTCGGCGGTGCCGACGCCGTGGCCCTCACCGCGGGCACCGCCGGCGGGGGGTGGCGGTACTCGCTCCTGGCGGGGGGACACCACCAGAGTCGCCGCGACATCAACCGGGACGGCTTCGCCGACGTACCCGGCTACGACCGACTGGTGTTGCGGCCCCGGTTCCGGTGGTCCGACCGGGGCGGGGCCTCGCTGCTCCTCGTCGGCGGTACCACCATTGAACGGCGGCGGGGTGGGACACTCGATGGGCGGGCCGCGCCCGATGGTGTCCCGTTCGTGGAGCGGCTCGCCACCGACCAGTTCGACGCCGGCGTGGTCGCCTCTTGGCCGCTCGGGCAAGGCTGGCAGATCGCTGGCCGTTCCTCGTTGGCCGCGCGGTGGCACCGCCGGACCTGGAGCTTCTCGGAAGAACCGGATCGGCACCTCACCGGGCTGGTGGAACTCACCGCGCTGCGGCGCGGGGCGTTGGGTTCGTGGCTCGTCGGGGCAGCTTGGGGCGCCGACCAGTTCCGCTATTCCCCCTTGCCCGGCTCGATGGACTACGACCATTCCGTTCCCGCGGTCTTCGTGCAGGGTGAACTCGACCCCGACCCGCGCCTCGCCGTCACCGCGAGCGCTCGGCTCGACCGCCACAACCGCTACGGCACCTTCGTCAGTCCCAGGATCTCGACGCTGCTGCGGCCCGGCGGCACCTGGCAGGTGCGGTTTTCCGGGGGGGGGCGGGTTCTTCGCCCCGACTCCGCTCACCGACCGCACCGAGCAGGTCGGCCTCTTGGGCCTGGTCCCGCCGAGCGCGCTTCGGGCCGAGCGAGCCCTGAGCGGCTCGGTCGACGTCGGAGTGCTTCTGGGCCCAGCCGAGTTCCATCTGGGCGCCTTCGCGTCGTCGATCGAACGAGCGGTGCAGGTACGACAGAGGGCGAACCCGTTCCTGCCCCTCGAGCTGGTCAATGCTTCCGGGCCAACTCGGGCGGCGGGAGTCGATCTGCTTCTGCGGCTGCGGACCGGAAACCTGACGGTCACCTCGTCATACACTTACACCTCGACCAGCGAACCCACCCCGGACGCTCCCATTCGACGCACCATTCCCTTGACGCCCCGACATGCCGCTGGCACCGTCGCGGCCTGGGAGCGGGAAGACTGGGGTCGGATCGGGCTCGAGCTCTATTACACCGGCCGGCAGGAACTCGAAGAAGATCCCTACCGGAGCGCAAGTCGCCCATTCGCGGTGGTGGGGTTCTTGGTCGAACGGAGGCTGGGTGGAATCCGGCTCTTCCTCAACGCCGAGAACGTGACCGACCGACGGCAAAGCCGAGTCGCGCCCCTGGTTCGGCCCTCGCAGGCTCCCGACGGTCGGTGGCTCGTGGATGCCTGGGGGCCTTGGGATGGGCGGGCGGTGAATGCCGGGGTGCGGCTCGCGATCTCCCGCGACAGGGAGGACTGACCGAGAACGCGTCCGACCGGTGACGACTCGTGGCGGGGTTGCGACAACCGGACGCCACAATTCCGCCGCTGCAACAGCTGCACTCTTGCAGTGCCCAGCCGCCAGGTTTCGCCACAGTCGACCGATATTTGGGCGGTCATCCCCGTCGGTTGCCACCTAGGTAAGCCGTTGTTAAATAACGTCTTAGATTCACCATACAACACTATACCGGCTGGTCTTCATACACCTATAGCGCTGGTTGACCGGCATATCAGTTGCCCCTGGACCGCGCCGAGAACGGCGACTCGCCAATTCTGACGACGCCCAGCGTGGGAAGGACCGGCCCAATGATCAGCATCACCTTTCGACGACGATTGGCATCCGCGGCACTCGGCCTCGCGCTCCTCGGCTGCCAAGCCATCGAGACGACAAGCCCTTCCTCCAACCAGATCCCGGGACCTCAGTTTGTCATATCCCCGTGGTCCAGCCTCGAAAAGCAACTGCAGGCCTCCCTCAAAACGTTGACCTGCTCGATCGAGCCCATCAGCTACGCCAAGGCAGCGATCGGGCCGGCTGGTGGCACCCTGCGGATAGGCCGCCACACGCTCACGGTTCCGGCGGGGGCCCTGAGCACCACCGTGGAGATCTCCGGCCTAACCGTTATGGACGCCACCGCCTCGGTCCACCTCTACCCCTCGGGCCTGGTGTTCAGGACTCCAGCGACACTCCGGCTCGACTACGGCCATTGCGACAAGATCAAGAACACGAAGTTCGTGGTCTACACCGATGACGACGCCTTGCGGATTCTCGAGGTCATGCCCTCGGCCGACCGACCGGCCAAGAACTTCGTCGAGGGAAAGCTCGACCACTTCTCCCGGTACGCGGTGGCCTGGTAACGGTCGATGACGACTCCACGCACCGGCCTCGACGAGCAGTTGGGCCGGTACTACGACGCCGCGGGGTTCGTCGAGGCGACGGCTCGGTATCGGTCGCTCTCGGCTGCCGAGGCGAATCAGCCGGCCAACCAGTTCGTCGCCGCGAGCGCCGCCGTTCGACTGGGTGACCTCGCGACGGGATCGGACTTGGCGGAGCGGTCCCTGGCCGCGTTCCACCGCCAGGGCGACCCCGTCGGCATCATGTGCGCCACCAACCTGCTGGGCGCGATCGACTTCGAGCAAGGACGAATCGACCGAGCCAGCCATCGATTCGAAGCCGCGCAAGAGATGGCCAGGCGGTTGGGTGACACCGCGATGGTCGCCCGAACCATCAATAATCTGGCGAACATCGCGCATTTGCGCGGGCAGAGCAGCCGGTCCCTGCACCTCTACCGGCGAGCCATCGCGGCCATGACCGCCACCGGCGACATCGTTGGGGCCGCTGAAACGTGGCACAACCTGTCCTTGCGGCTGCGCCAACTCGGTGCCTTCCGGGATGCCGCGCACGCCGCGGAACGGGCCCTCGATTTCGCGGGCCGATCGGGTCGACCCAGCCTGATCGCCCTCTGTCAACTGGGGCGTGCCGACATGCGGCTCGAGCATGAGGACTTCGAGGGCGCCCGTGGCGACCTCATCGAAGCCGAACCGCTGGTCCGCTGCTCGGCCGACCCGTTCCTCGGGCTCGAAGCCCGTAGACTCAGCGCCCTGCTGACCCTTCGGACCGGACTGGTGTCCCAAGCGGTGGTCGAGGCGACGGTGCTCGTCACCGCGGCCGCCCGAGCCCACAGCGCGCTGCTCGTGGCCGAGGGGACCGCCATTCTCGCCCTGGCCCTCAAGGCGGCGGGCGATGTGGGAGCGGCCGAAAGGGAGCGAGCCAAGGCGATCGCGAGCTTCGTCCGGCTTGGGGCGTCCGACCTCAAGGACCGATTCGAAATCGAATGGGACGACGAGACCGGACCACTTCCCGACCTAGCGCCCAGCCGGCGGCTGGCGGACGGATGAGCGTCCTCCCGGCGGCCGAACTCTTCACGGCAGCCCAGGGCCGCGACCGCCATGGGGCGGTCGATGAGGCAGCCGAGCTGTATCAGGCCGCTGCGGAGTCAGCCGAGGAGTGCGCCAACCCCGGGGTCGCTGCCGAGGCGTTCAAGCGACTCGCGATCCTCCGTCATCGCCAATCGCAGAGCGATCTGGCGCGGCGACTCTGGCGTCGCGGTCACCAGGTGGCGGTCGCCGCCGGCGATGAACGTCGGGCGGCAGAAGCGCTCAACATCGGCGGCGCGATCGAGTTGGAGACCGGGGATCTCGAGGCGGCGGTCGCTCTGTTCACCAAGGCGGCAGAGGTCGGCGAACGGCATCCGGCCCTTCGGGCCAGGGTGGCTCAGAATTTGGGCATCATCGCCAACGTCCGAGGTGATTGGCAGGGCGCCAGAGCCCACTACCTCGCTTCGCTCGAGGCCTTCATCTCGGCGGGTGACGAGCAAGGGACCGCGATCGCCCACCACAACCTCGGGATGATCGCCGCGGACCGGAGTCGCTGGGACGAGGCCGAACTCGCCTACCGGACCAGCCAGGCGATCGCGGCCCGCCTCGGCGACACCCACTTGGCCGCGTTGTGCGTGCTCAACGCGGGAGAGGTCCTCTTCGCGCGTCAGCAGTACGACGAGGCGCTGACCCACGCCAACCGGGCGTTGGCGGTGTTTGCCCAGCTCCAATCCCACGCCGACTCCGCGGGGGCCTACAAGCTCGCCGGAATGGTCTACCGCGACACCGGGCGGGTGCAGTTGGCCGAAGCCCGACTGTCCCGCGCCAGACAGCTTTTCGCGACGAGCGGTCAGGCACTCGGCGAGGCCGAAGTCGCCCGCGAGCTCGCCCTGCTCTATCAGACACTCGGCCGCAACCAGGAAGCCTTGGCAGCGCTGCTCGAGGCCACCCGCTTATTCGGCCGGGTCGACGCCCGCAAAGAGGTTGTGGACGTCGACGCCAAGAGGGAATGGCTCGAGGCCACTTACATGGCCGTGGTACGGGAATGGGGCCGATCGATCGAATCGAGCGACAGCTATACCTACGGACATTGCGAGCGGGTCGCCGAGTATGCGGTGGCCATCGCGGGCGCGATGGGCCACTCGCAAGTCGAGCTCGACACGGTCCGGATAGGAGCCTACCTCCACGACCTCGGAAAGATCCACGTTCCGCACGAGATCCTCAACAAACCGGGTCGGCTGACCGACGAGGAGTTCGAGGTGATCAAGCGACACCCGGAGTGGGGACTCGCGCTGCTGCGGGGCATGGAACTCCCGTGGGACGTCGTCCCGATGATTCGGTGGCATCACGAGAAGTTCGACGGGACCGGCTACCCCGACGGCCTCGTCGGCGATGACATTCCTGTCAACGCGCAGTTGATCTGCTGCGCGGACGTCTACGACGCGCTGACATCAGATCGACCCTATCGCGACGCGATGACGCCGGACGCGGCGCTGGAAATGATGACCCGCAACCGCGGCTGGTGGCGGCCCGAGGTGTTCGAGGCCTTCCAGAAGGCCTGTCCTCAGCTCGGCGCGAGGGCGAAGGCCGAACCGAAACGGGAGTAGCGGCGACGGCCCGCCGCCGGACCCGCCGTTGCACGGCGTCCAACCGAGCGGTCGCCAACGGCCATCAGCTCGAGCAACCGAACGAACGAAAAACGGGGAACCCATTTGGGCTCCCCGTTCTCGAATGGCCTGTCCGACCGGCTCACCTCAAGCGACCAAGTCCTTCAACCGGTCGCCGGTCTCCCCTTCCCGAAGCCGCTGCAGGGCCCGGTCGCGCAGTTGCCGGATCCGCTCCCGGGTGACCCCCATCATCCGGCCGATTTCCTCGAGGGTGCGGCTATTGCCGTCCTCGATGCCGAAATAGAGGCGCAGCACCTTGGCATCGCGCGGCGGCAGGGTGGCCAACGCCGCTTCGATGTCGGTGGTCTGGCTGTTCGCCAGGGTCGAGCTATCGGTTCCCTCTTGGTCCGCCGAGGCAAACCGTTCCATCCGCTCGTTGCCATCGCCGTCCCGAGTGGGGTGGTCGAGGCGCACGGCTTCGGAGTTCAACGCGCTGAGACTACGCACCGCCTCTGGCGTCAGGCCGGTAGCCCGGGCCAGCTCTTCGGTGGTCGGCATCCGACCGAGCCGCTCCTTGAGGAGCGTGGTCGTCCGGCCGAGCCGCGACAGGTCGGCGGTCCGGTTGAGCGGCACCCGAACGGGACGCCCGTGCCGGGCAATCGCCGCCTGCACCGCCTGCCGAATCCACCACACCGCGTACGAGATGAACTTCACCCCACGATCGGGGTCGAACTTCCGGGCGGCGGTCATCAGACCCAGGTTGCCTTCGCCGATCAGATCGACGAGGGGGACACCCCGGTTCTGGAACTTCTTGGCGACCGACACCACGAACCGCACATTATGCCGAGCCAGCTTTTCCTGCGCGATGATATTGCCCCGGAACGCCTTGCGAGCGAGCTCCATCTCCTCGTCTCGGCTGAGCAGCGGTACCCGGGAGATCTCATCCAGATACAGGTCGAGGCTCTCGCGGCCCTCGTCCACCGCACGGGCGATCTGGGCAGGTCGAGCCGCCCGGCGCTTCGCACGAGGAAGAGTCACTTAGGCCCTCCAAACAGTTAGATTGTGTTCCTGCCACCGGGTCCGAAACTCCCCCGAAATCCCCGGCCCTTTCGGGGCGACAATATACTACCTAACGCCAAAAAAATCAACAACTTAACTAAAGCCGCCTGCGATATGGGTTTGCGGATTCAGCCCAATTCCGAGCGGCTCACTCCTGTATAACGCCCAAGGGGAGGAAAACGTTGCGATCGCCTGGCCCACCAGGGCCAAACAGCCCTGCCAGCTGGCCCGTTTTCGGACACCCCACGCCGAACCCGGATGGGAGACGCCGCGCCCCCGCTGGATTGCACGGCGGCGGCACCGCCCTGGCGGGCTGGTCCCGGCCCCCCTTTCCACCCAAGATTCCCCCAAATGTCTGATCCCCACGGCCTTGGCAGCACGGGATGGCGGCGGGCGGCCGTCTTGTTGGCGGCCTGCGTCGGGCTCGCCGTGGTCGCATCGTTCGGCCCGGTCCACGACCGCCTCGCGACTGCCCTCGGGTCCGCCGGCGCGGCGATCGCGGAACATCGCGCCCTCGGGGCATTGCTCTTCATCGTGCTCGCGGCGGCCTCAGCCATGCTGGCCTTCTTCTCGAGCGCGGTCTTGGTCCCCCCCGCACTTTCGGTTTGGGGGGAGTGGCAATGCGTGGCCATGCTCTGGATTGGCTGGGTGATCGGGGGAATGACGTCGTACGGCATTGCTGCCTGGCTCGGTCGGCCGGTGGTGGAGCGACTCGTTTCGCCGCGACTGCTGAGCCGGTACCAGTCCCTAGCCGACCGGAAGGGGACCTTCGGCTGGATCCTCCTGTTTCAACTGGCGGTGCCGTCCGAGCTGCCGGGATATCTCTTCGGTCTGGCCCGGTTTCGGTTTCGAAGGTACCTCGCCGCCCTCGCCCTTGCCGAAATCCCCTACGCGATCGCGACGGTCTACGGGAGCTCGGCCTTTCTGAGCCGACAGTTGGTACCCCTCATTGCCGCCGGGGCCGCCGCCGCGCTCCTCGGGCTCGCCGCGATTCAGGCACTCAAGCGACTGGGGCGCTAACGGGCGAGTGACTTGGTCAGGTCGAGTGCCCGTTCGACGTCCTCGGCGTTGTTGAACAGAGCCAGGGACAACCGAACGTGGCCCTCACGGACCGTGGCGTCGAGCCTGGCCGCCTCGAAGATGGCTCTCACCTCGGCCGCGGTCCGCCCGGTGTGGAAGCACAGTATCGACGACCGATTGCCTCGCGGCGTGAAGAGCCGATGCCCCTGGTCGAGCAGTCCGGCTTCGAGCCGCCTGACGAGACCCTCGCAGTGGCGATCGATCCGGTCGACACCGACCCGTTCGAGGTACCCCAATCCGGCGCCGAGTTGGTGAACTTCGGCGAACGGCAGCGTCGCGTAATCGTAGCGCCGAGCGTTGCGACGCACCTGGAAACGGTGATCGGCGGTCTGGGATTCGACGCCGAAGATCCCGAAACGGTCGGGGTCCAACCGATCGTGGAGGTCCCGCCTCAAGTAGAACGGGGCCACCCCAAAGCCACCCAGGAGGAACTTGTAGGTGCCGGCACAGAGCGAGTCCACCTGATCGGCCCGCACATCGACCGGGAACATCCCGAGCGCCTGGATCGCGTCGACGTGGAGCAGGGCACCATGGGCATGGGCGAGGTCGGCTAGACCGCGGACGTCGTGGCGAAGGCCGTTGATCGACGAGACGTAGGACACCGAGATCAGCCGGGTCCGGCGGTCGACCCGCCGGGCGATGTCAGCGGTGCTGACCAGCCCATCGCGGTGCTCCACGATTCGCAGCTCAACGCCGCGCCGCCGCTCGAGCTGCCGGTGGGCCACCAGAGCACCCTCGTAGTGGAGGCTATCGACCACCACATTGTCACCCGGCCCCATCGGGACGGTGTTGGCCATGATATTCTCGCCCTCGCTGGTGGCGAAGACGAGGCCGATCTCCTCACTGGTCGCGTTGATCAGACGGGCGAACTGGGCCCGAACTTCGTTGGCCCTGGCGAGCAGCTCGGCCACGGTCATGGGCCGGGTGCTCTTTGCCTCGGCAAAGGCAATCCCAGCGGCCAGCACGGACCGTGGCGATGGGGTGATGTACGCCGAGTTGAGGTAGGTCCGGCCGTTTTCGAGAATCGGGAAGTCCGGCCTGACGCCAAGAGGGTCGGAGTCGGTTGGGCGGCTCCCGACTGGGACGGCCGGGTACCCCGCAAGCGAGGCCGCGGCCGAAACGAATTCTCGGCGGCGGAGCGACATGACCGCGGTCCTCCCCGGCCGCCAGCGGGCGGCCCGTGTTAGAGCGCCTTCAGCTCGGTGACCACTTTCTGGAGCGAGCCTTTGGCGTCGCCGAAAAGCATCGCCGTCTTGGGGTTGAAGAAGAGCTCGTTTTCGATCCCGGCAAAGCCGGCCCCCATCCCTCGCTTGAGCACGATGATCGAAGCGGCCTTGTCCGCGTTGAGGATCGGCATCCCGTAGATCGGGCTCCCAGGGTCGGTCCGGGCCGCCGGATTGACCACGTCGTTGGCGCCGATCACGAGGCAGACGTCGGTCCGCTCGAACTCGGCGTTGATCTGGTCCATATCGAACAGCTTGTCGTACGGTACGTTTGCCTCGGCAAGCAGCACGTTCATGTGTCCCGGCATCCGGCCGGCTACCGGATGAATCGCGTATTTGACCTCCCCGCCCTTCTTCTCGATCAGGTCGGCCATCTCTCGAACGAGGTGCTGGGCCTGGGCAACGGCGAGCCCGTACCCCGGCACGACGATCACCGATTTCGCGTAGGCGAGCTGCACGGCGGCGTCGTCCGCCGCGGTCTGGCGGGCGGTCAGGCCCTCGGCGGTCTTGGTGGAGGCGCTGGTGGCGCCGAACGCGCCGAACAAGACGTTGGCCAGGGATCGGTTCATCGCCTTGCACATGATCTGGCTCAGGATGATGCCGCTCGACCCGACCAGCGCGCCAGCGATGATCAGCACGTCGTTCTTGATCACGAAACCGGTCATCGCCGCGGCGATCCCGGAATAGGAGTTGAGCAGGGAGATCACCACCGGCATGTCCGCCCCGCCGATCGGGATCACCAACAGGATGCCGAGGAGCAGCGAGATTCCGACCACCGCATAGAACGGCCACAGCAACGACTCGGGAACCGAGATCTGGTAGGCACTCAGCACGACGACCGCGAGAAACAACAGGGCATTGAGGACCTTCTGGCCGGGGAAGGTAATCGCCCGACCAGTCATGACTTCCTGGAGCTTGGCCCAGGCGATCAGACTGCCGGCGATGGTGACGGCCCCGATCAACATGCTGAGTTGGATGGTGATCGAGACGTCGAGGGTCAGGTTCTCGTTGACCAGCTCCGACTTGAGGAACTCGCCGCCTCCGACCAGAAGCGAGGCGCCGCCGCCGAGCCCGTTGAGCAAGGCGACCATCTGGGGCATGGCCGTCATCTTGACGGACCGGGCCATCCAGAGACCGACGGCACTGCCCACCACGAGGCCAGCGACAATCACTTCGAACGAGAGGATCGCCTGGTCGAGCAAGGTCACGACGATCGCGATGAGCATGCCCGCGCCCGAAACGCGGTTGCCCCTGACGGCCGTGGCGGGGCTCGAGAGCCATTTGAGCCCCAGAATGAACAGCACCGAGGCAATCAGATAGCTGAGGATGACGGCGGCGTGCGACATCACTTCGCCCCCGGCTTGCGTTTGAACATCTGGAGCATCCGATCGGTCACCGCGTACCCGCCGACCACGTTGATCATCGCGAAGACCACGGCCAGGAAACCGATCACGGTAGAGATCCACCCGTGGCCACCGCCCGCCACGATCAGGGCACCGGCGATGGTGATCCCGCTGATGGCGTTGGCACCCGACATCAGGGGAGTGTGGAGGGTCGTGGGCACCCGGTTGATGAGCTCGACGCCCAGAAAGGTGGCGAGCGTGAAGATCACGACACTACCGAGGAGCGCTTCGATCATTGGGTCCTCCCATAGCGCACGGCGCCCCCATGGGTCACGCACATCGGGCCGATGATGGGGTCGTCCATGTTGGCTTGGAATGCGCCGTCTTTGACGCCGTGGTCGAGGAGCGACTGGATGTTCCGCGAGAACATGAAGCTGGCGTGGTTGGGAATGGTGCTGGCGAGGTTGAGCGGCCCGATGACCGTCACCCCACCGACCGATCGTTCTTCGCCCGCCACGGTCGCCTCGCAGTTGCCGCCGGTCTCGGCGGCCACGTCCACGATCACCGAGCCGGGGCGCATCGACTCGACCATCTCGTTGGTGATCAGCCGCGGCGCCGGTTTGCCCGGGATGGCCGCGGTGGCAATGACGAGATCCATGTCCTTGATGTGTTTCGCGATGGCGGCGAGCACCAGCTGCTGTTGATCGGTCGACAGTTCCTTGGCGTATCCGCCGGCTCCCTCCGCCTTCGCCTCGGCCTCGACGAAGCTGGCACCGAGACTCTGGACCTGCTCCTTGACGACGGGGCGGACGTCGAATGCCGACACCACCGCCCCGAGGCGGCGCGCCGTCGCGATGGCCTGAAGCCCGGCCACGCCGGCGCCGATGATGAAGGCCTTGGCCGGGGTGAGGGTCCCGGCCGCGGTCGTGAGCATCGGCATCAACCGCCCCATCCGATGCGCTCCGAGCAGCACCGCCTGGTAACCCGCGATGGTGGCCTGGGACGAGAGAATGTCCATCGACTGGGCCTTGGTGGTCCGGGGGACCAGCTCGAGCGCGAGGGCCGTGACGCCGCCCTTGGCGAGCGCGTCGAGGAGCGACCCGGAGGCGTGCGGCGCCATCAGGGAAACCAGGACGGCACCGGGCGGCAGCGCCGCTGCCTCATCGATGGTGGGCGGCTGTACCTTCGCGATCAGGTCGGCGCCCGCGGTCACCGCGGCGACGGTCGGCGCGATCGAGGCGCCCGAATCCTGATAGAGCTTGTCGGGGAAAAAGGCCTGGACACCGGCCCCCTCTTGAACGACGACTTGGTGTTTCTGTTTGATGAGGCGGTCGACTGTGGCTGGCGCCAGGGCGACGCGCCGCTCGCGGGCGGCGGTTTCCCTCAGAACTGCAATCCGCATCGTACCTCGCTCTTGGGTGACAGCGGTGCGTTGGCTGGGGGCCCTGCCCCACGCGCCGGGCGTCTGTGACCGTTGCGGGCGAAGACCCTGCTCGGGTCCGGTCCGGTAACGCGGAGGCGAATTTACATCGCCGATGCGGCCTTGGACAGGTGGACATTCCGTCGGGACTCGAATACTCTGCGACTCCTGTCGCCACGCCGAGGAAGCGAACTACATGACGATCGTGCGGGTGTTCGCTCCGGGGTCGATCGGCAACCTCGGGCCCGGCCTCGACATCATCGGACTCGCCGTGGGTGGCGCCGGCGACAGCGTGACGGCTGAACGGACCCGGGGCGGCCAGATCGAGGTCGCCGAGGCCGGTCATCCGACGCTCTCCACCGACCCCGACCGCCATGCCGCGGCGATCGCCGCTGCCGCGGTATTCCGGCTGGCGCGCCGACGTACCGGGCTTCGGATCTGGTGCGAGAAGGGGCTCCCGCTCGCTGGTGGACAAGGAGGCAGCGCGGCCTCGGCGGTCGCCGGTGCCGTCGCGGCCAATCTGCTGGTGGGATCGCCACTCGACGCCACCAGGCTGATGGAGGCGGCCCTGGTGGCGGAAGAGGCGGTGGCCGGGCGCCACCTCGATAACATCGCCCCGGCACTGCTCGGTGGGATGACACTGATCCGAAGCATCGATCCGATCGACGTCATCCGGCTCCGGGTGCCGGCCCGACTGCGGATCGTGCTCGCGAAGCCGAGCTACGAACTCAGGACCAGGGACGGGCGCTCCGCGTTGCCCGACACCGTCAGTCGATCGACGGCGTTGTACCAAGCGGCTCAGGTGGCGGGGGTGGTGGCCGGAGCAACGACGGGCGACCTCGCCTTACTCGGCCGCTCGATCGACGATCGGATCGCCGAGCCGGCCCGGGCCCCGTTGCTCCCCGGGTTCGTCGAGGCGAAGGCCGCTGCCCTCGCCGCCGGGAGCCTGGGTTGCTCGATTTCTGGTAGCGGGCCGACGATTTTCGCGCTGGCGGCGGACGACCGCACCGCCCGGCGAATCGGCCTGGCTATCGCCCGCAGCTACCGGCGGAGCGGGTTCGAGACCACGCTGCGGATTGGCAGCGTGGACTCGACCGGAGCGCGAGAGCGGCCCATTGTGAGACGCCCGACGAGCAGGTGACTTGTTACTTGGCGAGCCGATCGACCGCGGCTTCGAGCTCCTGGTAGGCCGTCGGGTCCGTTTCGCGAAATGGCGACATCACGTGGGCGATCTTGCCATCCGGGCCGATGAGGTAGACCACCCGGGCGTTGAGCATGCCGATACGGGTCTCAATGGCCACCCCATACTTCTTGCCGACGTCGGCGCCGACATCGCTCAAGAACGTCACCGGGTACCGGTTCTCCGCCGCCCAGCTGGCGAGGGTGGTGTCAGGATCGACGCTGACCGCGAACGCGGCAACACCCTTACCACCGTTGAAGATCGTCGCGTACTGATCACGGTACGCGTTCATCTGAGCCGTTCAGCCACCGGTCCTGGCCTTGGGGAAGAACGCTAGGACGACCGTCTGTCCCCTGAAGTCGGCGAGACTGGCCGCCTTCGGAGAGACGCCGTCCTTGGTTGCCGCCGGCAGCGAAAAGGCGGGCGCCTGGGCGCCAACCGCGAGCGGCTTCGGTTGCGGTCGTTCTTGCGCGGTGGCGTGACCGGCGAAGCCGATCAGCGCGAGTGCCGCCAACGTCACCTTGACCATCGTACCTCCTCGATGGCTGGAAAATCGGGGCACCCCGGGCCCAAAACAAGGGAGGCCCTTCCGGCGGGGACCGAAGAAGGCCGGTACAGGAGGCCGGTCCGGGGTTCCACGGCCATCGCCATGGCTTGGTGGGGCCCCTTCCGGTCGGTTCCGGCCGCCGACGGCTGTTGGATCGCGATCCAAGGGAGCCGTGAGGCGCAGAGAGGCCCGATGGAACCACCAGTCCCGAGGCGGCTGGGCCGGTAGTGATGACAAGGGGTTTCGGGGGCTGAATCGGCGACCGGACGTCTTGGGGCCTCGCGATGGGGTGGGGGGCTGTCTAAGTTCCCCCACGGATATGGCCAACCACCAATACATTTTCACGACCCGCGACCTCCGCAAGGTGGTCCCCCCGAGCCGGGAGATCCTGAAGGGCATCTTCATTTCCTTCTACCCTGGCGCCAAGATCGGCGTCCTCGGCTCCAACGGCGCTGGGAAGTCGAGTCTCCTCAAGATCATGGCGGGGGTCGATCAGGACTTCCTCGGCGAGGCCCGACCGGCTGACGGCATCCGGATCGGATACCTCCCCCAAGAGCCGGCCCTCGACCCCTCCAAAGACGTTCGGGGCAACGTCGAATTGGCCGTGGCCCCGGTTCGAGCGATGCTCACGGAATTCGAGGCGATCAGCAACCAGTTCGCCGAGCCGATGAGCGACGATGAGATGACCGCCCTCCTCGAGAAGCAGGGCGAGCTGCAGACTCGGATCGAGGCGATGGGGGCCTGGGAACTGGACCGGAAGCTCGATATCGCGATGGACGCGCTCCGGTGCCCGCCGGGCGATGCCGAGGTGACCCGGCTCTCTGGTGGCGAGCGGCGGCGGGTGGCCCTCTGCCGGGTGCTCCTGGAGCAGCCCGACATGCTGTTGCTCGACGAGCCCACCAACCACCTCGACGCGGAATCGGTGGCCTGGCTCGAGCGCCACCTGGCGGACTTCCCTGGCACGGTCATCGCCATCACGCACGACCGATACTTCCTCGACAACGTCGCCGGGTGGATCCTCGAACTCGACCGGGGCGAGGGGATTCCGTGGCAGGGCAACTACTCGAGTTGGCTGGCCCAGAAGCAGAAGCGCCTCGAGCAAGAGGAGAAGGCCGCCTCGACCCGGCGACGGACCCTCGAGCGAGAGCTCGACTGGATCAAGATGTCACCCCGGGCGCGACAGGCAAAAGGCAAGGCCCGGATCAACGCCTACGAGAACCTCCTCGCCGAGGGCGAGAAGGAACAGGAGGGCTCCGCCGAGATCTCGATCCCGTTGCCGCCTCGGCTCGGTGACGAGGTGGTGATCGCCAAGAACCTGAAGAAAGGTTTTGGCGACACGCTGCTCTTCGACGGCCTGAATTTCGCACTGCCGAAGGGTGGAATCGTCGGGGTGATCGGCCCGAATGGCGCCGGCAAGACCACGCTGTTCCGGATGATCACGGGCCAGGAGCGGCCGGACGGGGGCGAGCTGGTGGTCGGCTCGACCGTTCAGGTTGCCTACGTGGACCAAAGTCGCGATGCCTTGGATCCGGACAAAAGCGTCTACGACGAGATCTCGGGAGGCAAGGACGTGCTCGACTTCGGCAAGCGACAGGTCAATGCGCGGGCCTATTGCGCCGGCTTCAACTTCAAGGGTGCCGACCAACAGAAGAAGGTCGGGGTGCTGTCGGGCGGAGAGCGCAACCGGGTCCACCTGGCCAAGCTGCTCAAATCCGGCGGGAACTTGCTGCTGCTCGACGAACCGACCAACGACCTGGACGTCGATACGCTCCGGGCACTCGAGGACGCGCTGGTGCGGTTTGCCGGGTGCGCGGTGGTGATCAGCCACGATCGGTGGTTCCTCGACCGGATCGCGACCCACATCTTGGCTTTCGAGGGAGACAGCGAAGCCTACTGGTACGAGGGGAACTACCAGGACTACGCGGCCGACTACAAGCGCCGTAAGGGAGTGGCGGTCGACCAACCCCATCGGATCCGCTACAAGAAGTTGGTTCACTAGGAGACGGCATGCCGTTATTGCGGCAGAAGATCTCGGTGTTACCGCCCCGGCTCGAGGGTCTGGCCGCCCTGGCGACGAACCTGTCGTGGAGCTGGAACCGCGAGGCCCGCGACCTGCTCCGGACCATCGACCCGCCCCTGTGGCGGGAGACTCGGCATAACCCGATCGAAATGCTGCGCGAGGTGCCGCCGTCGCGCCTGGAGAAACTGGCCCACGACCCCACCTTCTTGGCTCGGTACGACCGGGTCATGACCTGGATGGCGGGGGATCGGCAGCACGATCGGACCTGGTTCGGGCGCCGCAACCCCGACGTGGGGGGCCGCCCGATCGCCTACTTCTGCGCCGAGTTCGGACTTCACAACTCGGTTCCGATCTACAGTGGCGGGCTCGGCATTCTCGCCGGCGACCACTGCAAGACCGCCTCCGACCTCGGGCTTCCGTTCGTCGGGATCGGGTTGTCGTACATGAAAGGCTACTTCGACCAGCGGCTCCGGGCCGACGGCTGGCAGGAAGACAGCGATGACCACGTCGACCCGATCATAACGCCGTTGGTGGAGCTGCGGGGCGATGACGGCCAATCCCACTTGACGGTGGTCGAGACATTCGGCCGCCCGGTTTACGTCCGGGTCTGGACCATGAAGGTGGGGCGGGTGCCGCTGTATCTGCTCGACACCAATCTCGAGTCCAATCACCCCGAAGACCGCGCCCTCCTGAGCAAGCTCTACGCCGGGGGACCCGATCTTCGGCTTCGGCAAGAATGGCTCCTTGGGGTGGGTGGGGTCCGAGTTCTCCGAGCCGTCGGGCTCGACCCGGGCGTGTGGCACGCCAACGAGGGCCACGCCGCGTTCATGATGCTCGAGCGGGTTCGGGAGCTGACCGTCGCCGGAATGCCCTTCGCCGAGGCGGTCGCGGAGATCCGGTCGACCTCGGTATTCACGACCCATACGCCGGTCCCCGCCGGCCACGATGCCTTCGATGTCGATCATCTGGTCGCCTGTACCGGCCCGGTCTGGGACGAAATGGGGATCGACCAGGAGACCTTCCTCGACGGCCGCCGGCCGAACTCGGCGACTACCTGGCGCAGCTCCATCGAGACGAGGCCCCGGCTGCGGTGCTCGCCGACGATGGCGAGAAGTTCGGTGGGTGGCCCGGAACCAAGGAATGGGTGTACGGCAGCGGCTGGATGGCCGATTTCACCGCGACGCTCCAGCGGTTGGCCGATGACGGGATCGCGCGGCTCGCCACCTTCGCCGAGATCGTCGAGGAGGTACCGAGCGGCGGGCTCGCCTATCTGCCCAGCGCCTCCTACCGTGAGATGGAAGGCTGGGCCCTGCCGGCCGGGCAAGCCGTTCGCCTGAAGCACCTCGAGGACTTCCTTGGCGAGGCCCGGATCAGCGGTAAGGACGGGGCATTGATCAGGGGGAGCCACTGGCGGCATTTCCTGGCCAAGTACCCCGAGTCGAATCGGATGCACAAGAAGATGCTGGTGCTGTCGCGACTGTGCCGGGAGCGCGGCGACCCGGCCGGCGCGCGCCGGGCGGTCGGGCAGGCGCAGTGCAATGACGCCTATTGGCACGGGGTGTTCGGCGGGCTCTACCTTCCCCATCTCCGCGATGGTATCTGGCGAGCCTTGGCCCAGGCCGAGCAGACCCTCCGCGCCGGCGAGGGGCTCGCGATCGAGCCGATCGATCTCGACTGCGACGGCCACCGGGAGTGGTGGGTACACAGCGCGACCTTCTCGGCGCTGATCGCCCCGCACCGCGGTGCCGCGATCGAGGAATGGACCTCGTTCGCCAGCCTTCGCAACGCGGCGAACGTCCTGACCCGCCGGCACGAGGGGTATCACCAGGAGGCGGTGGAACGAGAACGGCAACGACGGTCGGAGCCCGAGGCGAACTCGGCCGGCGCCCCGAGCATCCACCACCTGGAAGAGTCGTTACGGCTCGCGCAGCTGCCACCGGCGGACCGATGGCCGCGGGCGATCGGCCTCGAGTCGATCGTGGGACCGGTCGAGGCGGTGGCCGACTGGGTGGCTGGCGCGATCCCGCGGCTGCGCGACTGGGGTGGCGCGAACGGCGGCTCGACCGCGGGCCTCGAGGCCGGGGTCGCGGTGATTCGAACCCAATTCGACGGCCTCCGGAAGACCATTCGCATCGACGACCGGGGACGGCTCCGGGTCGAGTTCGAGTGGGATGCCCTTCCGGGGGCAACCTGGTTTACCACGGAATGGTCGCTAGCCCACGAGGTGACGATCCGGACCGACGCGACGGCGCGATGGGGCTACCCGATCGAGACCATCGCCAAGAGCGAGCGCGGTTTCGATCGCACCATCCAGGGCCAGGCCCTGGTCCTAGGCTGGTCGATCGGGTCCGGACGTGGGTTCGTCGAAGCCGAGAACCCGACTCCCCCGGCTACGGAACCGGCCGATCCTTCCGTTCCAGGCGAGTGATCCACAGGCCGGTGTTGATGTCGTTGAAGTAGATCAGCCCGTTCTTCACCACCACACCCCAGGTGAACGTCGCCCGGGGCTTGTGGCCATCGGCGTCGGCGGTGAACAACCAGGCCATTTCCCTGCCCTGCCGCAGCAAGTCCCCCTTCAGCTCGCCGGAGATGTCGACCACTCGGCCGCCGCCCTGGTAGGCGCCGATATAGAGGGAGTCGCCCTCGACCCAGAGATTGTGGACGCCGCCGTCCGTCGGCTCGTACCAAGCGACGATCTCGGGCCGTTCGATGTTGGATACATCGACGACCTGGAGCCGGCCCCAAGTCAGGTCGTTGCCATCCTTGTGGCCCTTGGCCGCGCCGCTGGCATAGACCTCGTCGGCGATGAAGACGTAGTTCTTGTGGCGCCAGGCCGTGTGGGTACCCCGAGCACCGAGACCGTACATCTCGTCGACGCGCCGGTAGAGGTGGTCGAGGTCGTACTTGAGCTGCGAAACGAAGACCGGCTTTTCCGGCGAGCCGCCTTTGATCCCGTTTCCGATGTCGAGCACGATCAGGCCGTCGTTCCAGTAGGATAAATAGGCCAGTCCGTCGCGGACATCGATATCGTGAACGTAGCGGCCGGCTTCGGTCTGGCTGGTCTGCCAGCGGCCCACCTCCCGCGGGTGGTAGGGGTCCTTGATGCTGATGACCCGCATCGAGCCGGTGGCGTCGTCGGTCAGATAGACGTGGCCCTGGTAGACGTAGGCGGAGTGGACCCCACCCGAGACGGTCTCGTTGTAGTCGGCGATGACCTTGGGACGACAGCTGTCCGAGGCGTCGAAGATGGCGATGCCGTTCTTCCGGTTGGAGGCGTTCTCCCTCGAGAAGACGCCGTACTTGCCGTCCTCGGTGGTCATCACGTCGTTGATGTGCCGGGCGTCGATCATCATCGAGTCGACGATCTTGGGCTCGCTTGGCGTGGTGACGTCGATCGAATAGAGCCGGTCGCCAATGGTGGTGTAGTAGACACAGTTGCCGTCAGGATGGGCCCAGACCTCGCCGCCTTGGAACTCGATCGGGACCCGGCCGACGACCTCGATCCCGCGGCCGACGCCCCGGGTGCCGACTCGGACCGCCGCGTCGGCGGAGACCGATCCGGCAGCGACGGTGACGGTGTAGCTACCCTGCTCCTCCGCGACGAAAGCCCCCTCGTCATCGATTTGCGCCACCGCTCCCGCGGCGACGGCAGCCACCGACCACCGAAGGCCCAGTCCCTCGATGGCTCGGCCGGCGCGGTCTCTGACGACGGCTTGGAAGCGGATCACGTCGCCCGTTTTGACCGAAGAGGCGGGCGGGCTGATGGC
The DNA here is from genome assembly GCA_016874005.1 of Gemmatimonadota bacterium. GTDB lineage: Bacteria > Gemmatimonadota > Gemmatimonadetes > Gemmatimonadales > GWC2-71-9 > SHZU01. The sequence continues at coordinate 42,575 of VGVQ01000016.1, forward strand.
GATCGACGCCGGGACGGCCGTGACCACCTGCACCGCGACCGCCGCTTTGGCGTTCCCCGCCGACCCGGTGACCGTGACGGTGCCGGGCCGGAGGGCGTGGAGCCGCCCGTCCTCGGTGGCGGCGACGACGCTGGGGTCACTGGACACGAACCGAATCGGGTCATAGCGGACGTCGTTCTCGACGCTCTTCGGGGTGCCGGTGAGCGAATAGCGCGACCCCACCGCGAGGTTCAAGCTCGTGGTCGCCAACTCCAGTCTGGCGGCAGGGGCCGGCGTCACTTTGACCCTGACCTGCTCGGTGACTCGCCCCGCGGGCGTGACCGCCATCGCAACGACCTGGACGTAGCCCCGGAAGCCACCCCGAACGAGGCCCGTGGTATCGACGCTCCCGTCACCTCCGCCGAACCAGAGCACCCGGGCATTGGCGATCGGTTGGCCCGTCTCGTCGAGCACTTTGGCCGACATCTGGAGGGTCTGGCCAACCTGGATCTCCGCCTTGGCGGGAGCGATCTCGATCCGGGCGATCCTGGCGGGCGGCTGCTGAGCGACCGCCAGGGTGAGCAAGGCGAGCACCATTTTCTGTTCCTCTCGGGTTGCCTCGGAGGACTCGAGGCCTCCGTGCGGTTCATCGGCTTCGATGCTGGTCGGCTGGGACGAGCCGGCTGGTCGACCCCGGCGTCCGACCCGGCGTCGACCTCGGCAAGATACCCACGGGAGCTACCGCAACCGAACTTCGATCGGTGCCCGCGCCACCAGCCGGTACGAGTACTCCCAACTCGAATCGAATAACGCCGGGCTCCGGACCCCTCCGTCGAACCGGTGGAACCGGAACTCGGCGTCGACCTCGACCCCACCGTCGAACCGGGCCCGCCGCAGCATCCCGAGTTCGAAGTAGGTTCGCCGGGAGCGGTAGCTCGTCTCCCGGCGCCCGATGGAGCCATAGTTCCGGTCGCCTTCCTCGGCCAGGAAATCGCGTCCCCACCACTGGACCGCGAAGACCTCGAAGCCGGGCTTCGGGGCTAACCCAACCTTGAGGAAGGTCCCCGCACCGCGTTCGGGGCGACCGGTGGGCCGTGCTGGACCCAACTGGCCGCGGCTCCAAAGTCGGTACAGCGCCGCGCTGGCAGTGCCAATTCCTCCCAGCGGCTCGGCGACCTCGACGCCAGCGGCGGAGCCGGAGTTCGAGGCAACCGGCTCCCCGTCTTCGGCCAGTTGGCCGCCGCGGTGAAGGTCGTGCCGCTGGTACACCAGTCCCAACCGCCGCACCGGCTTCAGCCGCAGGACCACGCCGTAGTCGAACACCTCCGCCTGCCGGGTGGTCCCCACCACCTGCCAGTTGAGGAACACCTCGGCGTCCCAGCGCCGGCGTCGCTCGCGCCACTGGACCCCGTACTCTATCGGCCGGGTGAACTCCAAGGTGCTGACGGCCAGGGGATCTAGCAGACCATGCCGGCGATCGGTCTCGAGGGTGCCGATCACACCGAGCGAGGTCTCGGTGTGGTAGCGAAGCGATAAGATCGGCTTGACCCGATCGAGGAAATCCGTCGACCCCCACCGGACGTCCCCGAAGACTCCGAGGTGCAACCCGAAGCGGGACGATGGCTCCACCACCAAGCGGCTGGTGAAATGGCCGCCGAGGATCGTCTCGCCTCGTCGGTACGGCGTGAAGAACTCGGTGTTGTCTCCGTAGAGCGTCAGGCGACTGGAGAGACTCGCCGGTTGGGCCAAGAGCGGAGCCGCGGCACCCAAGAGCGCGACAGTGACCGGCAGCGCCAGCGGCAGCGACAGAAGAGACGCCGGCGAGTCCATAGAAGGATGATAAGGGGGACGTTAGATTTGCGGGATGGCGAATCCAACTCGCACCGTGGTGGTGGGGCTGCCGCAGATGGCCTGCGGCCCCGACCCGAAGGCGAATCTGGCCAAGGCAATCGAGCGGATCCGCGAGGCCGCGGCCCGGGGGGCTCAGATCGTCTGCCTGCAAGAGTTGTTTCTCGGGCCCTACTTCTGCCAGACCGAGGACCACCGGTTCTTCGCCATGGCCGAGGCCGTCCCCGGTCCCACCACCACGGTGTTGGGCGAGTTGGCGAGAGAACTCGGCGTGGTGATCATCGCCTCGGTGTTCGAGCGCCGGGCCCAAGGCCTCTATCACAACACCGCGGCGATCCTGGATGCCGACGGGCGCTACCTGGGCAAGTATCGGAAGATGCACATCCCGGACGACCCCCAGTTCCTCGAGAAGTTCTACTTCACTCCGGGCGACCTCGGATTTCGCGCCTGGCAGACCGCCTTCGGCAAGATCGGGGTGCTGGTCTGTTGGGATCAGTGGTACCCGGAGGGCGCTCGACTCACCGCGTTGGCTGGCGCCGAACTGCTCTTCTATCCGACCGCCATCGGCTGGCTGCCACCGGAAAAGGCCGAGTACGGCGAACGCCAGCAGGCGGCCTGGGAGACGATCCAACGCAGTCATGCGGTGGCCAACGGCGTCTTCGTCGCGGCGGTCAATCGGGTCGGTTTCGAGCCGTCGACTAGCGGCGGAATCGAGTTCTGGGGCGGCAGCTTCGTGGCCGACCCCAATGGTCGAGTGCTCGCCAAGGGTGGCCAGGGCGAGGAGACCCTGATCGTCAGCTGCGACCTCGGTCAAGTCGACGAAGTCAGAACCCATTGGCCCTTCCTTCGGGATCGCCGGATCGACGCCTACGATGGCATCACCAAGCGCTGGCTCGGTGACTGATCGCCGAAGGAGCGCGGCGGCCACCAGGAGCCAGTTCCGGATGCCGGCCGAGTGGGCCCCCCACCGGGGCACCTGGCTTTCCTGGCCCCATCGGGAGTCGTCCTGGCCAGGCAAATTCGAGCCGGTGCCGGCGGTCTTCGCGGAGATCGTCCGCCACCTTGCTCCCCGCGAGGAAGTCCACCTCAATGTGGCCGACGACGCGATGGAGAGGTCGGCTCGCGAGGCGCTGGCCAAAGCGGCGGTGCCCACCGGCAACGTCTTCTTCCATCACCATCCGACCAACGACGCCTGGTGCCGGGACCACGGCCCGATCTTCGTCCAGCGCGAGGTGAACGGTCGCCGGGAACAGCGGGTCGTCGACTGGGGCTACAACGCCTGGGGCGGCAAGTATCCGCCGTTCGACGACGATGACGTGATTCCGTCTAGGATCGCCGCGGAGTTCGGGATCGATTGCGTTCATCCCGGGATCGTGATGGAAGGCGGTTCCATCGAGGTCAACGGTCGTGGGACCCTGATGACCACCGAGTCCTGCCTCCTCCATCCCAACCGCAACCCGACCCTCGCCAAGGCGGACATCGAGCGATTCCTGGCGGAGTACCTGGGGGTGCACCACTTCCTCTGGCTGGGGGATGGGATCGAGGGCGACGACACCGACGGCCACGTCGACGACCTCACCAGGTTCGTCGATGAGACGACGGTCGTGACGGTCATCGAGGACGACCCGGCCGATCCCAACTACCGCCCGCTGCGCGAGAACCTGTCACGGCTGCGTTCGATGGTGGACCAGGACGGGCGGCCGCTCGACATCGTGACGCTCCCAATGCCCCGCCCGATGTACCAGGATGACCAGCGGCTCCCCGCGAGCTACGCCAACTTCTACATCGCCAATGGAGTGGTCCTGATGCCGGCCTACGACCGGGACCGCGACGAGACGGCTCGGACCGCCCTCCAGGGTTGTTTCCCGAGACACACCGTGATTCCAATCGAGTGCACCGACCTGGTCTGGGGACTCGGCGCCGTCCACTGCGTCACCCAGCAGTGGCCGGCCTAGACCCGACGGGCGCCGTCACCGGGCGGTCGACCTTCTGGTTCGACCCCGACGACCCGCTCGGGGGCGGATTCCCCTTCCGGTAGGGCGGACGCACCGAACCACGCGAGGCTGCCAGATGACCCGGTTTCTCTTCGTCTCCTACGATGCCCTGATCAGCGACATCGCCTGGGAGGTGGCCAAGGAGGGCCACGAGGTCAAGTACTTCATCAAGGCCGAGGAGGACCGCGAGATCGCGAACGGGTTCGTCCCCAAATCGGACGACTGGGAGCGGGACGCGACCTGGGCCGAGGTGATCGTGTTCTACGACGTCCTGGGCATGGGAGCCGACGCCCAGCGGATGCGTCAGGCCGGGAAGCTCGTGGTGGGCGGCACCCCATACAGCGACCGGCTCGAGGACGATCGGGCCTTCGGTCAGGCCGAGTTGAAAGCGGCCGGGGTCACGATCATTCCGCAGGAGAACTTCACCTCGTTCGCGGACGCCATCGCCTTCGTCAAGGCCAACCCCAATCGATACGTCATCAAGCCGAGCGGCGAAGCGCAGAACATGAAGCAGCTCTTGTTCGTCGGCGAGGAGGAGAAGGGCGAAGACGTCATCCAGGTTCTGGAGGATTACCAGCGCGCCTGGGCCGACCGGATCAAGGAATTCCAGCTCCAACGGCGGATCGTGGGGGTCGAGGTGGCCACGGGGGCCTTCTTCAACGGCAACGAGTTCGTCTACCCGATTTGCGTCAACTTCGAGCACAAGAAACTCTTCCCGGGCGACATCGGGCCGGCCACCGGCGAAATGGGCACCGCGATGTTCTGGTCCGAACCGAACAAGATCTTCCGGGCCACCTTGGGCAAGATGGAGAGCCGGCTCCGCCGGGAACGCTATGTCGGGTACATCGACGTCAACTGTATCGTCAACTCGAATGGCATCTATCCGCTCGAGTTCACCGCCCGGTTCGGCTACCCGACCATCAGCATCCAGCAGGAAGCGATGACGACGCCGATCGGCGAGTTCCTCCGCCAGCTCGCCGACGGCACCGCCACCCGGCTCAAGGTCCGGGCCGGCTATCAAGTCGGGGTCCGGGTCGTGGTTCCGCCCTTCCCGTTCAGTGACCGGGAGACCTTCCTCCGGAACTCGAAGGACGCGGTGATCATCTTCAAGAAGCCCAACCGCGAAGGCGTCCACATCGAAGACGTCAAGCTGGTCAATGGCGAGTGGGTAGTGACCGGTACCAGTGGGGTGGTATTGATCGTCGTGGGCGCCGGACCGACGATGCGCCAGGCCCAGCGGCAAGCCTACGGCCGGATCGACAACATCATGATCCCCAACATGTATTACCGGAAGGACATCGGCGACCGGTGGTACGAGGACGTCGATCGGCTCCATTCCTGGGGCTACTTGCGGGAGTAGCACGGCAGCCGCCAGGGCGGTACCCCTGGAGGCACCGGCCCAAGAGCCCGCCGCCGCCGGGCCGGTTCCCTTGCCCCCATCCGGGCGGTACCTTGGTCGGTCGCCCTCTCCAGGATCGCCCGTGACCGCACCCGCCCAGAGCCGCCTCGATCGGATCCTCGGCACCATCGAGCGGATTGGGAACAAACTGCCCGACCCAGCCCTGCTCTTCGTGGTGCTGATGCTGCTCGTCTGGGCCATTTCGGCGCTCCTCGCCCCGGTTGCCTTCACCGAGATCGATCCCCGAAACAACGAGCCCATCAAGGTGGTCAATCAGGTGACCGGCTCGGCCCTGGCCACCTTCTTGTCCAACATGGTCACCACCTTCACCAGCTTTCACCCCTTGGGCGTGGTGCTGGTGGCACTCCTGGGTGTCGGGGTCGCGGAGCACACCGGGTTCATCACGGCCGGCCTCAAGGGGCTGCTCGGGATCACGGCCCCCAGGTTGTTGACCCCGCTGCTGATCTTCGTCGCCACCTTGAGCCACACCGCGGCGGACGCGGGTTACGTCCTGGTCATTCCGCTTGGCGCGGTGATGTTCGCGGCGGCGGGTCGCCATCCGCTGGCCGGTATCGCGGCCGCGTTCGCCGGGGTGTCCGGTGGGTTCAGCGCCAACCTGATTCCGTCGAGCCTCGATCCCTTGCTGCAGGGACTGACCCAGCAGGCCGCCCAGCTGATCGAGCCCGGCCGCCAGGTCAACCCACTCAACAACTGGTACTTTCTGATCGCGTCGACTTTCCTGATCGTGAGCGTGGGCTGGTTCCTGACCGATCGGGTCATCGAGCCCCGTTTGAAGGGCACCACCGTCGACGGTGACGCCGCGGCGATGCCCAAGATGGAGGCGCTCACGCCGCAGGAGCGCCGGGGCTTGCGGGCGGCCCTTGGCGCCATGCTGGGCGGGGTCGTGATCCTCACCCTGGTCTCGGCGCCGGCGGCCTCGCCGTTCCGGTCGCCGGAAGGGGCCCTCACCGCCGCCGCGGCGCCACTGATGCGGGCCATCGTGCCGCTGATCATGCTGCTGTTCTTGCTGCCCGGCGTGGTCTACGGGTACAGCAGCGGCACCGTGAAATCTCATCGTGACATCATCCAGGCGATGAGCAAGTCGATGAGCACGATGGGGTATTACATCGTGTTGGCGTTTTTCGCTTCGCTGTTCATCGCGGCGTTCGGCCAATCGAACCTGGGTGCCCTGTTCGCCTTGAAGGGGGCGAACTTCCTCAAGGCGATGGCCATGCCGGCCCAGGTGACGATCGTCGGCATCATCCTGTTGACCACCGCGGTGAACCTGCTGATCGGCTCGGCATCGGCCAAATGGGCGCTGCTGGCGCCGATCTTCGTGCCGATGCTGATGCAGTTGGGGATCTCGCCGGACTTGACCCAGGCCGCGTACCGAGTCGGCGATTCCTCCACCAACATCATCACTCCGATGATGCCTTACTTCCCGCTGGTGGTGGTCTACGCCAAGCGCTACGTCACCGGCACCGGGATCGGCACCATCGTATCGCTGATGCTGCCGTACTCGATCTGCCACCTGGTCGCATGGACGGTGTTGCTGATGCTGTTCTGGATGCTCGGTATCCCGCTCGGCCTGCAGGCGAGTTACGCGATGTAAGGCTACCGCACGGCCACCGCGATCCGCTCCGCCAGCGCCTCGACGACGGCCTCACCGATCTCCGCCGTGGCGCCGTGGGGATCGCCGAGAATGCCGTTGGGGGTGATGGCACGAAGCCCCTTGGCGAGCAGCTCGTCGAGATCGATGCGGCCCATCTTGCCGATCTCCAGGCGATCCATCTTGACCAGGTGACCATGCCGTGCCAGGAGGACCGAGGTCTCGGTCACGTCGGCGTGAATGGCGTCGACGTCCTGGGGTCGGCCGAACTTCGCGGCCGCCCCGATCATCGCGGCCATCGTTTCCTTGAGTGCCTCCCGCCCCGCAAAATCGACGATCGTGACGCCCTTCGGCCCGAACTCGGCTCGCAACCCATTGGCGGCCTTTTCCAAAGCGGCGAAGTTGCCGCCGTGGGAGGAGAGCAGGACGAACCTGGTGAATCCGTGCGGTACCAGGCTGCGGACACACCCGACGACGGTCTCGATGAACACCGGCTCGGGAATCGACAGGGTTCCCGGAAAGGCGAGATGGTGGTCGGAGCAACCCGGCCTGATCACCGGTGCCAGGAGGGCATCACCCAGCTTCTCGGCCACCCGCAGCCCGACCGCGTAGCCAATGGCGGTGTCGGTCATGGTGGGCAGGTGGGGGCCGTGCTGCTCCATCGAGGCGGTCATCACGATGGCGGTTCGTTTGCCACCTTCGATCAGCCGCTGGACGTCGGTCCAGGACAGCTCTTCGAGCAAGAGGGACATGGGCTAGTCAAGGCTCCGGTCTGGCGCCGCGTTGGTCCGGCTTCTCATCCGAAGGCCGGATGCCTGCGGTGGAAACCGGTCGCCTCCTGGTAGGCCTTCCCCACGGCGAGGAGGTTGGCCTCGCCCCAGAGCTGGCCGATGAACGAGAGGCTGACCGGCGTGCCATCGTCCCTGAAGCCGTTCGGGAGCGTGAGGGAGGGATGGCCGGTCAGATTGGTGACCAAGAGCACCTGGCCACCAAAACTCGGGGTTACGAAGACATCGACCCGCCGCATCAACTCGTCCATCTGCCGCATCAGCAGGGTTCGGACCCGATTGGCGTTGATGTACTCGACCGCCGGAATGAAGCGAGCGGAGCGGAAGTTGCTCGGCCAGGTCCCGGCCCCCTGCCGCGTCATTTGATCGTCCTGGTTGGACCGGGTCAGCGCGTCGAAGGCCGCGGCCGATTCTGCCTGGAGAATGATCCTGGTGGCCGCCACCGGCAGGTCGAGGGGAATCTCGACCGGGATCAACGAGATCCCCAGCGATCGCAACTCGGCAAGGGCCCGATCGTCGAACGCCTTGGTGTCGTGCTCGGCGTCGAAGGCGGCTTTGAGGTATCCCACCCGGATCCCGGCGATTCCCTTGCCCGGACTCCACCCGAACGGCCGGTCGACTGCCGACTGATCGCGGCCGTCCGCCCCGTGGATGGCCCTGAGCACCAGACCGCAGTCTTCGACCGATCGGCACATCGGACCGGCCTTGTCCATCGACCACGACAACGCCATCGCCCCGTGACGGCTGACCCGACCGAAGGTGGGGCGGAGACCCGTGACGCCGTTCCTGGTCGACGGCGAGACGATCGAGCCGAGGGTCTCGGTTCCGATACTGAACCCCACCAACCCGGCCGCCGTCGCCGACCCCGGACCCGCGGAGGAGCCGCTCGAACCCTGGTCGGTTTTCCAAGGGTTCTTGGTGGTTCCGCCATACCAGACATCGCCCATGGCCAGCTCGCCCAGGGTCAGCTTGGCCACCAGCACCGCACCCGCCCGGTCGAGGCGTTCGACCACGGTGGCGGTTTCGTCGAGGCGTTGATCGCGGAACGGCCCGGTGCCCCAGGTCGTCGGGTACCCGGGAACCGCAAAGAGGTCCTTGGCGCCCCACGGGATTCCGTGGAGCGGGCCCTTGTACTTGCCGGCCGCGATCTCGTCGTCTGCCTTCCGGGCCTGATTGAGGGCCCGTTCCTCGGTCAGGGTGACGACACTCTGGAGGACGGCATCGTGCCGTTTGATCCGGTCGAGGTAGAGCCGAGTCAGCTCCATGGCGCTGACCTGCTTCGTCTGCACCAGCTCCGCCAGCTCGGCCACGGTCAGGAACGCCAGCGCCGCCGGATCGGAGGGTTTGGTCAGCCCCTGTCTCTTGGGCCGCCCCTCACCGAGGCGGATCCGGGGGCCCGCTCCGGTAGCCCGGCCGGGCAGCTCAGGATCGAATCTGAGAGCCGGTTGGACCGCATTGGGCACGGTCACCCCCCGCAGGGTCCGAACCGAGGCCATCGTCGCACCGAGCGTCTTGACCAACTCGTCGACCTCGGGGTCGGTGAACTCGAGCCCGATCAACGCCGCCGCCCCGACGACCATCTCCTTGGTGATCGTCGGGGTTTGGGGCTCCTGGTCGGGTTCGTTGGTCAATGCGGCCGGGCCCGATGCCTTGCGCCACAGCGCTTCCGCGAAGGCCGGATGCGAGATCCCGGCGAGGGCACAAAGAGCCATGAACCCGCGGCGGCCGAGCCGGTGACCGTCGCGGCTGGGCGGCAGATCGGCCCCTGGCCCAGCAAGCGGGGTAACCGGCCCGGGCCTGGAGGCGTCGTGGCGCTTCGAGTTCTTGCGGGTCGGCATTCGGGACCTCGGGGGCTAGATTGGGAGGCACCGCGCCCGCGAGTCGGGCCGCGACGCTCGCGGGCAGCCAGTACGCGACGACCAACCAAAACCCGGGCGCCTCCGGGTTCATAAGGACGATATGGCCAAGCTGATCGAGTGCGTCCCGAATTTCAGCGAGGGACGGGACGCCGGCGTCATCCGCCAAATTACCGACGAGGTCGAACGGGTTCTAGGGGTCAAGCTCCTCCACGTCGACCCGGGCAAATCGACCAATCGCACCGTGGTTACCTTCGCCGGCGAGCCCGACGCCGTGGTCGAGGCCGCGTTCCGAGCCATCCGAATGGCCGCGACGGTCATCGACATGCGGCGCCACCGGGGCGAGCACCCCAGGATGGGCGCCACCGATGTCTGTCCGCTGATACCGATTGCGGGGATCTCGATGGCCGAGACCGCCGCGCTCGCCACCGAGCTGGCTCGCCGGGTCGGCTCCGAACTGGGCATTCCGGTCTACCTCTACGAGCATGCCCAACCGAACGAAGCCCGGCGGAACCTGGCCGTGATCCGAAGCGGCGAGTACGAGGGGTTCTTCAAGAAGATCAAGGAGCCGGGCTGGGCGCCGGACTTCGGGCCGCGGGAGTTCAATCCGATCGCCGGCGCCACCGTCATCGGGGCTCGCGACTTCCTGGTGGCTTACAACGTAAACCTCAACACCACCTCCACTCGGCGGGCCAACGCCATCGCGTTCGACGTCCGGGAGGCTGGCCGCCCCAAGCGCCACGGCAACCCACTGACCGGGTCGGTCGTCAGCGACGACACCGGCAACCCCGTCTCGATCCCCGGGACCCTCAAGGCCGTGAAGGCCATCGGGTGGTTCATCGAGGAATACGGCCAGGCCCAGGTCTCGATGAACCTCACCAATCTCGCGGTCACGCCCCTGCACGCGGCCTTCGACGAGGTCTGCCGCGCCGCGGAGGCCCGCGGTGTCCGGGTCACCGGTTCGGAACTGGTTGGCCTGGTGCCGCTCGCGACGCTGCTCGACGCCGGCCGCCATTTCCTTCGGAAACAGCAGCGGTCGCTGGGCGTCTCCGAGCGCGAGTTGATCCACATCGCGGTGACGTCGCTGGGCCTCGACGAGCTGGCCCCGTTCCACCCCGCCGAGCGGATCATCGAATACCGGCTCCGGGACAGCGGCCTCACCCGGCTGGTCGACCGTTCCGTGACCGGTTTCGTCGACGAGGCCGCGAGCGAATCGCCTGCCCCGGGCGGCGGGTCGGTATCGGCGCTGCTCGGCGCGTTGGCAGCGGCCTTGGGCACGATGGTGGCGAATTTGTCGTCCCACAAGCGGGGCTGGGACGACCGGTGGGAGGAGTTCTCGGAGTGGGCCGTTCGGGGCCAGGCACTCAAGGACGAGCTGCTCAGCCTCGTCGACGAGGACACCGCCGCGTTCAACCGGGTCTTGGCCGCGATGGGCCTGCCCAAGGGGACCGAGGCCGAAAAAGCCGCCAGGGCGCGGGCGAAGGAGGAAGCCAACCAAGGCGCGATCGAGGTGCCATTCCGAGTGATGAAGGCGACCTACTCCACCTTCCCGCTGCTGGCCGCCATGGCCGCCCAAGGGAACCCCGCCTCGGCGTCTGACGCGGGGGTGGGGGCGTTGTGCGCCCGGTCCGCCCTGCTCGGCGCCTGGCTCAATGTCCGAACCAACGTGGCGAGCCTCGAGGATCGATCGGCGGTGTCCGAGTTACTGGCGGATGGCGCCCGGATGGCCGCCGAGGTGGCCAGTCTGGAGGCGGCGGTGCTGGCGACAGTCGAGGGCAAGTTCGGCGGCCCCTGACCGCCGGTCTTGGAGGAGATTGATGCGCGGGTTGGCGATCGGAGTCGTCGCGGCACTGGCACCGGCTTGGTTGGCGGCCCAGACCACAGCGGTCGAACGGTTCGGGGCCATCCTCCGAGGCGGGGCGGTCCGTTTGGTCGGGCCCGGCTCGGTGCGCTGGCTGCCGGGGTCGCTAGGCTACCTCGAGCCGCCGGCCGACACCGCCGGCCGGTGGACCCGGGTCGATCCGCTTTCGGGACGGCGGACCCCGTTCCTCTCCGCCGAAGTCGAGGCGCTGCTCCGGCGGGAAGGCCTCCCGCTCCGCCAGTTCGAGGTGATTCGGGACGGCCGCGGGTTGGCATTCCGACACGGCGATCGCCAGATGGTGGTGGCCCTGGATTCCGCGATGGTCCACCGGATTCCGATCCCAGCCAAGACCGGTCCGCTCGATCTCGCGACCGAGGAGCCCGGTCGCTTCTCCCCCGACTGGCGCCGGTACGCGTTCATCCGGGACTACGACAACCTCTGGCTCTTCGACCCGGCGACCGGCGCCGAGTCGCCCCTCGCGCGGGGAACCTCGGAGGACAACCTGGTCGGGTTCCTCGGGGCCGGCCCGTGGTGGCTTTGGTCGCCCCGCGGCGACAAGATCGCCTACCTCACGGCCGATCAGACCGGGATCTCCCGGTACCCGCTGCTTCGGGACACCAGCCGCGCCGCGACGGTGGAGTCGATCCGCTATCCGTTCACGACCGACCCCAATCCGACCCTCGAACTCCACATCGTCGACCTCACCTCCAAGCGCGATCTCCTGATCGCCCGGAGCACGGTCGAGCGCCCCTTTCTCCGCGAGTTGGAGTGGATCTCCGATGGTCGCGAACTCGCCTACCAGGTGGTCGATCAGTGGGAGGACCGCCGCGAGTTGATGGTGGCGGACGCCGAAACGGGAGCCACCCGGTCACTCCTGATCGACACCGACCCCGCCTACCTCGACCCGATCCACAACTTCCGGGTGTTGGCCGATGGCCGCCGGTTCTTGTTCAGCTCCGAGAAGAGCGGCCGCCGGCAGATCTACCTGCACGACCGCGGGTCCGGCGCGGCAACCCAACTGACCGACGGCCCCATCGTCACCAAGGAAGTCGTCGGGGTCGACGAGGCCAAAGGCCGGATCTATTTCGTGGCCGCCACCGAGCTCGGCCTCGAGCAGCATCTATACCGGGTGGGTTTGGACGGCCGGGGCCTGACCCGCCTGACCGAGGAGCCGGGCTGGCACGCGGTTTCGCTCGACCCCGCGATGCGGGTCTTCGTCGACCGGCATTCGTCGCTGGGCCGGCCGTGGTCAGTGGTCCTCAAGACCATCGACGGCCGGGTGATCCGGGGGTTGGCCCACTCCGACACCAGCGGAGCCGTGGCCATGACGCTGCGGCGGCCCGAGTTGCTGTCGCTAGTGGCCGCCGACGGGCGGACCCCGATGCACGCCCTGATGTATCGCCCCGCCGACTTCGATTCGACCAAGCGATACCCGGTGATCGTCTCGGTCTACGGAGGGCCCCACACCAAGGCCGTGCGGGACCAGTACGCCAGCGCGGACTACTCCGCGGCGATCGCGCAGCTGGGGTTTCTGGTCCTCGAGATCGACGGCCGCGGGACGCTCGATCGGGAGAAGTCGTTCCAGACCGGGAACTACCTCCGGCTCGGGCAGGTCGATGTGGACGACCAGGCGGCTGCGGTGCGACAGCTGGCGGCTCGGCGGTACCTCGATGCCCGGCGAGTGGGGATCACCGGGATCTCCCACGGCGGGTATCTGACGCTGATGGCGCTGCTCCGGCACCCCGACGTCTTTCAGGTCGGCGTCTCGGGCGCCCCGATTACCGACCTCCGAAACGGTCCCCGCCAATACATCGGGCGGATGATGCGGACCCCGGCGGCCAACCCGGAGGGGTACGCCCTGGGCGACCCCCTGCCCCTCGCGGCCGGCCTCGAGGGGCGGTTGCTGGTGATGTACGGCACGGATGACCGCAACGCCCTCGGGGCCAACGTCATGTCGCTGCTGCGCCGGCTGATCGACGCGGGGCGCCCGGTCGATGTGGCCCTCTACCCGCTCGGGAGCCACGTGCTGACTGGCGCCGACGCCGTCCACGGGCTCAAGACCACGGTGAGCTATTTCCTCGAGCACTTGAAGCCGGACGGTTGGGAGGAGACCCGCTCGGCACTGTGGCGTTAGGTCGGGGCAGGCCGGAACGACGAGGGGCCGGGTTCATCACCCGGCCCCTCGTTGTACCGCAACCTCCGCCGATCAACTCACTGCGTTGGCGGAGTGCACGGCACCGAGAGACCGCGAGCGTCGCACTCGGTGGCTGGGACCAGCATGTTCTGGAACGTCACGTCGCCGGCACGATCGAGCGGAATCGTCGACAGCAAGTTGAACCGGCGGGCATCGACCCACCGAGTGCCCTGCTCCCACAAGAGCGAGTAGAGCCGGTTGTACAGCAACTCGGTGATGAACTGCGCGTTGGTCGACGACGTGGTCAAAGAGGTCGGCGCCAATCCACCGGACGTGGTCCGAATGAGATTGATGTCGTCGATTGCCTGCTGCTTCGAGCCAGCGAACCAATTGGCCTCGGCAGCGAGGAGGATGAGCTCCTCGTTCTTGATGACCGGGATATCGGCACCAAGGTCGGCGGTACCATCGGCGTTGTTGTACATCGCCGGCTTGAAGTTGTGCAACGGCAGGCTGCCCTGGGTCCGGTTGACCGCGTCACCGATGGCTGGCTTCACTTTCGCCGCATACCGGTTGTCCGGCTGCCCATTGCCTTTGAGCTGGACTCCGCTCACAACCGAGTTGTGAATGTAGAACCGCTGGGCCGAAAGGTTCTCGCTAATGGGGTTGTTCGGCTCGCCGGACGCGGACGAGTAGGCGTAGCTCACGGCGTTGCTCAACGCCCCAGTCCGGCTCATGAACGACTCATTGAGCGCGGTGAGTGCCGCCGTGTAGGCCGCATTGCCACCTCCAGCCAAGGTCGAACGAAGCACCTGGGCTTTGGCCGCGATCGCGCGATTGAACTTGATGAAGTTCGCGGGGGTGTTGGCAATTTCGTGGCCGGAGGGCGTGTTGAACGGGAACGCCGTGCCACCTGCGTTGAGGTCGCTGCGGGCCTCGTCGAGCTGGGCCAAGATGTACGTATAGACCCCCGCCTGGCTCACGAACGGTGCCGGCGGGTCGTTCAGACTGACTTCGACCGCGATGGGCGCCCCGAGCACGCCGTTTCGAACGATCGTGCGGAGGAGCAGCACGGCCTTCAAGGTCTTCGCATAGCCCTTCGAGGCCGATTTCTCGGCCGCGGTCAGATCCGGCGCCGCGTCGATGGCCTTGAGGTACTCGTTGATCGTTCTGAGCGCTATGTACTTGCCGGTGAAGTTGGCCCCGCCGAAGCCGCCGGCCTCGAGCGGCCCCCGGAGCATTTCCTGGGTGAGTCGAGGATCGTTGCCCAAGAGGTTATAGCCCTCACGGCCAAAGATGGCGAAGAAAGAGATCTCGCCACCCAGGTCGTTGGCCAGCAAGGCGGCCGCTCCGAGCGCCGCGCGGCCGAGAATCGCCTTGTTGGGCGCGCCGGTGAGCTGCTCCACCGTCGGGGCGTTGGTGTTGAGAATGTTGTAGTGGCTGTCGGAGCATCCGGCCGCGAACACCAGCGCCGCGACTCCCGCCACTCTGCTGAGTTTAGTCGTCGTCATTGTCATGGCTCCTAGTAGCTCACGGCGACGTTGAAGAAGACGCTCCGGCTCGGCGGATACGGCGTCACGTCGACGTTGGAACGAATCGCCGCGGCACCGAAGTTCGCCACTTCCGGATCGAGGCCCGAGTACTTGGTCGACCAGAGGAGGTCGCGACCGGTGACGCCCAAACGCACGTCACGAACGCCGAGACCGAACGCCTCGCTGACCGAACGAGGCAGACCCCAGTTGACCGACACCTCGCGAAGCTTGACGAAATCGGCGGGCTCGATGTACACCGTGATGATACCCTGGCCGGCGAAGCCCCGGGGGAACCACCGATCCTCGTACGCGGGCGTGCCAAAATCACTCGAGGTCTTGCCGTCGTCGTAGAGCAGCTGGGTCAGGTTGGTGACCGTGCCGCCCTTCTGCCAGTCGACGGTGAAGCTGAAGTTGAGGTTCTTGTAGGTGAAGCTGTTCTGGAAACCCATCCGGAAGTCGGGATTGGTATCGCCGACGTCGTCCTGCACGACGCCTCCGCTGGGGTTGAGTTTCGGCCCGATGACACGGGTCAACGGCTTGCCCTGGGCGATCAAGAGCACGCCGAGACCACCGAAGCCGGAGGCCGGGGGCCGGAAGGCCGGCACCGGCAAGGAGTCGACATTCGACCGAACCAAGGTGAACGAGGTCGAGGAGACCCAGTTGAAATTGGACTTCTGGATCGGGGTGATACCAAAGACTGTTTCGATGCCCTTGTTGGAGATTTGACCACCGTTGAAGATCTGGGCAGTGAACCCGGTGGACGGGGCCGGCGTCCGGCTCAGGAGCAAGTCCGTCGTCTGGCGGCGGAAAGCCGTGACGTCGATGTTGATCCGGCCGTTCCAGAAGTTCAAGTCGAAGCCACCTTCGATTTCCTTGACGCGTTCCGGCTTGATGGTCGGGTCGCCGGCGGTGGTCGCCACGGCGAAGCCGTTCCGACCGCCAAGCTGCGGGGTGTTGAGCAAGGTGAACTTGTTGCCGAAGACCGGCTGGTTACCGAGTTGACCATAGCCAGCCCGGAGCTTGAGCTCGCTCCCCGAGCCGATGATGTCGCGGATGCTGTACTTGGCGGAGACACGGGGATAGGCAAAGTACTTGCCGATGTCGCCGTTGGCGCTCGAGCGCTCGGACCGGACACCACCCGAGATCAAGAGGCGATCGTCGAGCAGCGAAAGGTCTTCCTGACCGTAGAACGCGAAGGTCCGCTCCGGGGTCAGCGTCTGCGCCGCCACGACGTTGGTGCCCTGGTTCACGTTCTGCTGGCCAGGCACCAGGTTGTCCGTGGTGATCCGCGTGGTCAACAGCCGGCGGTCCTCGTACTGCATACCGCCGGACGTGGTGAACTGGATCCCGCCGGTGCGCAGCGTGTGGACCGCGCCGAGGTTCCAGTTCATCTGCCGGTTCTTACCATTGTTCTGAATTGAGGTGCCGGGACGGGCCTGGCTGAACTCGTAGAACAACTCGTTCGGCGACCAGAGGTCGTCGTTTTGGCTGAAGAGGTCGGCACCGCCGGATCCGACCACTCGGAAGCTGGACTTCTCGGACGTGTAGGCGTTGTAGGTGAAGTTGACGCCGCCGGTGAAGCGGAAAGTCTCGGCTTCGTTGCGGGCCAGCTCAGCCGTCTGGAGCGGGTTCGAGGAAACCCCGCCACCGATCGCCGGGTTGATGTAGGAGCCGTCGCTCTGTTTGCGCAGGTCGATGAAGCTCGGAATGTACGCCAACGCGTATCCGAAGCAGGCGTAGTTGTTGCAGTTGTTGCCCCAACCGCGAGCATGAAGCGCCCGGTTGAAGACACTCGAGACCGAGATGTCGATCTTGCTGCCGACCTTCTGGTCGAGGTTGACCCGGAGCGCCTGGCGGCTGAAGCCGGTGCCCGGCTCGATCGCGTTGTCTCGCTTCCAGGTGGCCGACATGAAGTACTTGGTGGTCTCGGTACCGCCGCTCACGTCCGCCACGGTCTCGTAGGAGAGACGCTTCTTGCCCCAGACTTGTTCGTAGTGGTTGAACGCTTCCAGGCTTCGGCCCTGGAGGAACGTGCCGGCGGACGCGCCATGTCCGGTGCTGGGATCTGCCGCCTCGGCCACGCTGGCATAGATCCGCGGTTCGTATCTACGGAGGAGATCAAACGTGCCGAGCCGCTGCGATACGTTGACCCGGGTCGTGCCGGCCGCGCCGCGGATGGTCTTGACGACCACCACGCCGTTGGCAGCCTTGGATCCGTAGATCGCCGCCGCGGCGGCGCCCTTCAGGACCTCGATGCTGGCGATGTCGGCCGGGTTCAAGTCCGCGAGCCGGTTGGCCGGATCATCTTCGAGGACGCTGGCGCCGTTGTCGATGGTGGAACGACCGCCCAAGATCCGGGCGTTCGAATAAATGACGCCGTCGACGACGAACAACGGATCGAAGGCGCCCAGAATCGTATTGGTGCCTCGAATCTGGAGCTGGAGTCCGCCGCCCGGCGCGCCGCCGTTGCCCTGAATGTTGACGCCCGCCAGCTTCCCGTGGAGGGCACTCTCGATCGACGCCGAGGCCACCTTGGTGACGTCATCGCCCGAGACATACCCGATCGAGGTGGCCGCCTGACGCCGCTCGACCGTGGTCGCCGCGCCGGACACGACGACTTCGTCGAGTTTGAAGACGTCCTGATCGAGGGTGAAGTTGACCGTGTTGTTCCCGGCCGGGACGATGGCGTCCTTGCGGGTGAACCCGATCGCCCGGACCTGAAGCCGGACCTCACCGGCCGGGGCGGACACCACGAATTGCCCCTGCGCGTTGGTGCGCGCCGAGTTGGTCGTACCGACGACGGAGACAGTGGCCTCCGGAATCGGAGCGCCAGTCCCGACGCGGGTCACGGTGCCGGAGATCTGACGAGCCTGGGCCGCAAGTAACCCAGGCAGGACCATGAGGCCCGCCGCCAGTCTCAGGATCTTACGATGCATACCCATCGAACCCCCGAGTTGTGTTGTGTAACCTGACCAAACCACCGGTATCGACTGCTGCCGCCAACGACCCAACGCGAACCACCTTCCCGTGACTCGCGGTCGGGCGTCCCCACCGTGTGTCCTCCCCACCTGGCACGATGCGGATCTGTTACTGATTTCCGAAGGCCCTGAGGATGGTGCCCGATCCGCCAACTGGCAAGCCGCCCTTCCAGTCCGAACCCATCGCCTAGGCAACTGCCGCGCCGATTCCCGCACCGGCGGTATCCTTTTGCCCGGTAACGGGATAGCCCTTGCCTCCGCGGGCACCTGAGCGTCAGAACGACACAGACGTCATCGGGCCCGGTGTCGATTGGACACGCTGCGCGCTCCTGCTCGAAACGGACTTGTCGCCGACCATCGCCGCCCGCGCGCCACCTCCCAACACCCGCCCTCCTGACAGGCGCCTCCTAACTGACCCACCGCCCGCCGAGCACGACGCCGCCCACCGCCTCGCGGCGAAAGTGGTAGAGCCACTGCTCCACCGACGGCGCATCGATCAGCACGAAGTCCGCCTGACGACCTGCCTCCAAGGTGCCCGCTTGGTCGGCCAGTCCAATGGCCCGGGCTGCCACCTGGGTCGCGCCCTTGAGCACCTCGGCCGGGGTCATCCGCTGGAGAGTGCACCCCAGCATCATGGCGAGATGGAGGTCGTAGCTCGGCGCCGACCCCGGATTGAAGTCGGTGGCCACCGCCACCGGGACTCCGGCCGCGATCAGGTCTCTGGCCTTGGTCGGCGCGACATTCAAATACAGCGAAGCGATCGGGAGTGTCACCGCCACCACGCCCGCCGCCGCCATGGCGGCAATTCCCTCCTGAGATACCTTTTCCAGGTGATCGGCCGAGGCGGCTCCGACCCGGGCAGCCAACTCGGCACCACCACCGGCCGTGATCTGGTCGGCGTGGAGCTTCGGCACCAGACCATGACGGCGGCCCGCTAACAAGATCCGAGTCGCCTGCTCGACCGTGAAGGCCGTGTCCTCGACGAACACGTCGCAGAACCGAGCCAGCCCGCCTTCGGCCGCGGCCGGGATGATCCGGTCGACGACCAATCCGACATAGCCGTCGGGGTCATCGCGGAACTCCGGCGGAACGGTATGGGCGGCCAGCAGCGTGGGAACCACCCGGCCGGGCCACCGGCTAGCCACCGTCCGGTAGACCTGCAACAGCCGGATTTCGGTGGCGAGATCGAGCCCGTAGCCCGTCTTTGCCTCGACCGTGGTCACGCCTAACGCCTGCATCCGGTCCAGAAACCCGAGGCAGCGTGTCGCCAGCTCGGCCGCGGTGGCCGCCCGGGTCTTGACGACCGTCGAGAGAATCCCGCCGCCCCGCCTGGCGATGTCCAGGTAGCTGGCGCCAGCGAGCTTCTCGGCAAACTCCTCGGCCCGCCAGCCGGCAAAGGCCAGGTGGGTGTGGCAGTCGACCAGGCCGGGGATCACCATCTGGCCCCGGGCGTCCTCGACCGGCCAGTCTCGGTAGGCCGGCGGGAGTGCGGCCTCCGGACCAACCCACGCCACGGTGCCATCCTCCCAGGCGAGCGCCGCGTTGGGCACCGGGTGCACCTCGGCCTGCCCGCCGGCGGCCCGGCACTGGTAGAGGATCGCGATGTTTCGGAGAACGGGCATCGGGGCTCACGACGGACGGGGCCGCGCCCCGTCGGCGAGCATGGGCAGATCCACGCCCCGCTCGCGGGCCACCTCGATGGCCTCCTGGTAGCCGGCATCCGCGTGCCGCATGACGCCGGTGCCGGGATCCGCCGTCAACACCCGCCGCAGCCGCCGGTCCGCGGACTCGGTGCCATCCGCCACGATGACCATGCCGGCATGAATCGAGTAGCCGATCCCGACGCCCCCGCCGTGGTGCAGCGAGACCCAGCTGGCGCCGCAGGCGGTGTTGAGCATCGCGTTCAGAAGCGGCCAATCGGCGATGGCGTCCGAGCCGTCCTTCATCGCTTCCGTCTCCCGATTCGGCGACGCCACCGAGCCGCAGTCGAGATGATCGCGGCCGATGACGATCGGGGCTTCGACTTTGCCGTGCTTGACCAACCAGTTGAATCGCTCGCCCATCTCGGCGCGCTCGCCATATTCGAGCCAGCAGATCCGAGCCGGCAGACCCTGGAAGTGGACCTTGGCGCGAGCCTGCTCGATCCAGCGCCGGAGCCCCTCGTGGCGCGGAAAGGTCGCCAGCACCGCGTCATCGGTGACCGCGATATCAGCCGGATTCCCGGACAGGGCGGCCCACCGAAACGGTCCCGCGCCGCGACAGAACAGCGGCCGGATGAAGGCCGGAACGAACCCCGGAAAGTCGAACGCTTCGGCCATCCCGCGCCGGTCGGCAACTTGCCCTCTCAGGTTGTTGCCGTAGTCGAAAACCACCGCCCCGGAACGCTTCAGGGCGAGCATGGCGGTGACATGGGCCACCATCGAATCGAGGACCCGTTCCTCGTACCCTCTCGGGTCACGCTCCCTCGTCACCGCCGCCGATTCGACCGTCTCGCCGATCGGGAGGTAACCGAGCCGCAGGTCGTGGGCCGAAGTCTGGTCGGTCACCACGTCGACCGCGACGCCGCGGCGGACCAGCTCCGGAAGAACCGTGGCAATGTTGCCAACCAGGCCGACCGACAACGCTCGCCGCTCGGTCTTTGCTTGGAGGACGAGTCCGAGCGCGGTATCGAGATCGGTCTCCAAACGGTCGCAATAGCCGGTGGCCACCCGGCGTTCGATCCGGGTCGGATCGACGTCCACCCCGAGAAACGCGGCCCCGTTCATGGTGGCGGCGAGCGGCTGAGCCCCACCCATGCCGCCGAGCCCCCCAGTCACCACGAGGCGGCCAGCGAGGGACCCGTCGAAGTGCTGCCGGGCACACTCGGCGAAGGTCTCGTAGGTCCCCTGGAGGATCCCCTGGGTTCCGATGTAGATCCACGAACCAGCAGTCATCTGGCCGTACATGGTCAGGCCGAGGTGATCGAGGCGGCGAAATTCGTCGATGGTGGCCCATCGGGGCACCAGGTGCGCGTTGGCGATGAGGACCCGGGGCGCTTCGTCGTGAGTTCGGAAGACGCCAACCGGCTTGCCGCTTTGGACCAGCAGCGTCTCGTCGTCGGCCAGACGGCGGAGGGTGGCGACGATGGCGTGGTAGGCGGCCCAATTGCGGGCCGCTTTGCCTCCGCCGCCGTAGACAATCAACTCCTCGGGCCGCTCGGCGACCTCCGGATCGAGGTTGTTCATCAACATCCGGAGGGCCGCTTCCTGGTGCCAGCCTCGGCAGGAGCGGGCCGGCCCTCGCGGAGCGCGGATCGGGTTGGCTGGAGCGGTCATTGGAACCGGGCTCGATCGATGACCCGCCGCACGGCCGCGGCCAGATCATCAGGAGTATAGGGTTTCTGGAGAAAAGTAGTCCGCGATGAAGCCGGCGGCACGAAGCTACCGGTGTATCCGGAGGTGAAGATGACCGGCACCTCGGGGTAGCGCTGCTCGAGCCACCGGGCGAACTGCGCCCCGCCGAGCCGGGGCATCACGACGTCGGAAACGATGCAGGCCAGCTGCGGCGTTCGGGCGAGGAGGTCGAGCGCCTCGATCCCATCGGCCGCCTCGACGACCCGGTATCCCTGCCCCGCCAGCGCTCTCGAGGCCACCCGGCGGACCCCCGCTTCGTCTTCCACCACCATCACCCATTCGGTGCCGCCCGCCGAATTCCGAGCCGCGTTGGTGGGTTCCGGCGGGGGCGCCGGGTCGGTGGCAGGCATGGTTATGGTGAAGGTGGTGCCGCGGCCCACCTCGCTGTCGACCATGATGGTTCCGCCGGCCTGCTCGATCACCCCGTATGCCGTCGCCAGGCCAAGACCGGTTCCGAACCCTGGTGGTTTGGTCGAGAAGAACGGTTCGAACACCCGGGCTTGCACCTCCGCTGTCATCCCATGCCCGGTATCGGTGAAGGTGAGCCGGACGCGAGCCAGGCCCGAGACCGGATCGACCAGGTTCGCGACCGCCAGATCGCAGCGACCGCCCTCGGCCATCGCGTCCTTGGCGTTGGCCGCCAGGTTCATGATCACCTGCTCGATCCGGCTCGGATCGGCCCGAATCCAACTGGGCGCCTCGCCGAGTCGGACCGTGAGGGCCACGTTCTCGCCGAGCAGCCGTCGAACGATCGGTTCGACACTGGTGACGAGCTCGCCGACCTCGAAGACCCGAGGCTCCACCGGCTGCCGGCGAGCGAACGCCAGCAGCTGCCGGATCAGCCCGGCTCCCCGATCGGCCGCCTGGCCGATTTCATCGAGCCATTCCCGCTCCGGCGATCCGCTCGGCAAGGCCCGCTGGAGCAGCGCCCCGTTTCCCTTGACGACCGTGAGCAAGTTGTTGAAATCGTGGGCCACGCCGCCGGCGAGCCGGCCGACGCTCTCCATCCGCTCGGCCAAGGCAAGTCGTCGCTCGCGGGCCTCGAGTTCTCGATGGAGCTCTCGTTCGGCGGCACGCCCGCGCTCCCGCTCCAACTCGACCAACCAGACGATCATCGACATGGCCATCGCGGCGGACACCACCGTGTGGGCGATCCCGGCCAGGACGAGCCCGTCGAGCGACAGTTCCGCCGAGTAGCCGGCACCGCGACTGGTGGCCCAGGCGTAGCCCAGCAAGGGCAGCGAGAAGGCCGCGATCGACAGGCCGGTTGCCCGGGGACCGAGGTCCGCCGCGGCTCGGTGGCACCACCAGATCCAGCCGCCAACTACGGCGCACACCAGCGCCCCCGCGGCCGTGCGAACGACGAATTGGACGGTGAACCGGGTCGCCTCGAACATCGGGATCGCGACCGGCAGGGCACCCGCCAGTAGCCCGCCGCCGACGACTCCCACCAGCCACCGAGTCGATAACGGCCGGCCCCGAATCAGGGCGAAGGCCCCGGCGACGAGCGTGAGCATGGCGAGGTAGCTCGTGACCTGGACGACGAAGGAAAGGACCGGCTGGTGAGGATCGAGGAGGCCCTGTTGCGGGGCGACTAGGACCCCGAGCGCACCGATGAATCTGGCGGTGGCCAGCGCCAGCCAACTCCAGCCCCAGAGGCCGAGGAACTGCTCGGGGTTCTGGCGGTGGAACCGGAAATGGGCCGCCGCGGCGAGCGCCGCGATGAGCGCCTGGGCGACCTCCAGGGCGACATAGGCAAGGACGTCGGATCGCACCGGGCGGCCGTTAGGCAGGCACCTCGGCGTCGAGCAGACGCCGAATCCGGTCGGCCAGGTCGTTGGGGGCGTAGGGCTTCTCGAGGAATGCCGAACGGACCGGCAGCGCGCTCGCGTCGAGCAATTCGTCGGTGTGACCGCTGGTGAACACCACCGGCAGGTTCGGGTTGCGCTGGCGCAGTTGCTGGAACAGCCCAATGCCGCCGAGGCGGGGCATCACCACGTCGGTCACCAGGAGCTCGACGTCGGGCGCGGCCCGGTCGAGCGCGTCCTGGCCGTCTTTGGCTTCGACGACTTGGTAGCCGAGGTCCTTGAGGGCCACCACCGCGATCCGCCGAACGGCCTCGTCGTCCTCGGCGACCAGGAGCCGCTCGCGGCCGCCGCGGACCGGCGCGGTCGGATGAGGGGCAACGTGGACCTCCGTTTCGGCGACTTCCGGGAGATACACCGTGAAGGTCGAGCCGGCCCCCGCGGCGCTGGCGACCTCGATCAAACCGCCGGCCTCCCAGACGATCCCGTAGCTCGTTGCCAGGCCCAGTCCGGTGCCCTGGTGGGCGGGTTTGGTCGTGAAGAACGGCTCGAAGATCCTGGCCTTGACCGCCTCGCTCATCCCGACGCCGGTGTCCTGGACCGCGATGGTGAGATAGGATCCGGGAGGAAGGGTGCCTAACGACAGCGACCGGGTGATCGCCGCGACCCCGACCGCGACGGTCAGGGCTCCGCCCCCGGGCATGGCATCGTTGGCGTTCGCCACCAGGTTGAAGAGGACTTGCTCGATCTGACCCGGATCGACTCGGCACCGGATCGGCCGCGAGGCCAGCCGAACGGAGAGATCGACCCGCTCGCCGATGAGCCGGCGGATCAGCTTGTCGGCCCGCCCCACCACCTCGTTGAGGTCGACGACCTTGGCCACCACCGGTTGGCGTCGAGCAAAGAGCATCAACCGCCGGGTCAGGTCGCCACCCCGTTCCGCGGCGTCGCCGACGTCCTCGATGTCGGCCCGGATCGGCGACCCATGGGGCAAGCCGTGGAGGGCCAGTTCCACGTTGCCCTTGATCACGGTCAGGATGTTGTTGAAGTCGTGGGCCATCCCGCCCGCCAACCGGCCCACGCTCTCCATCTTCTGAGCCTCGAGCAGCTGCCGTTCGAGTCGCTCGCGATCGGTCACGTCGCGGGAGGTGACGATGACCGAGGGCTCATCGCCATCGTCGACCACCTGCCCGATCGCCTCGAGCCAGACCCACCGGCCATCCTTGTGCCGGAACCGGAACCGGTGCGCCGTTGGCTCCTTCGAGACCGACCCGGCCTGGAAGCTCGCCAAGACGCCGGGGAGGTCTTCCGGGTGAACGTAGCTGAACGCCATCTGGCCGACGCACTCGTCTTGCCCGTACCCGAGGATCCGGGTGATCGACGGGCTCTCGTACCGGACCACGCCGTCGGCGTCCAGCACCGTGATGATGTCGTGGGTCAGCTCGATGAGGCGGCGGTAGCGACGGTCCTGGCGATGAAGCGCCGCCTCGGCGTCCCGGGCCGCCCTGGCACTGGCTTCGGTCTCGAGTCGCTGGTCATCGAGCGCCACGGCGACGGTCGCAATCCCGATGGCGGCGAGAAGCAGGACGTCGAGAAACGCGAGATAGGAGATCTGGTAATCAGGACCGACCCCTGCCGCCCGGATCGCCGCATAGACGAAATAATGAAACTGGACCAGGCCGTACAGCCCGAACGCTCCCGCCAGCATCCGCCGCGGCCCCTGGGCGGCGGCGAACCCCGCACTGACGAGCTGGCGCGCGGCCCACCAGAAAACGGCGGCGGAGGCCAACGCGTGGATCCCGACCCGGAGCAGGAACCGTTCCCAGATCGCCCCCGGAACGGTCACGAATCCCAGGGCGCATCCCGCCCCGACGACGAACGCGGCGATCAAGCCGCGTTGAACCACGCCCGCTGCCTGGACCTGGCCCTTGACGAACATCCGGGTTCCGGCCGCCAGCCACACCAACGACGCAAAGCCGATGACTTGCCCCAAAACGGACACCGCAATCCGGATCGGGTGGGCCACCGGCCAGAGACTGTAGACGCTGAAGGCGGAAGCCCCGAGCAAGTAGAAGGCGGTGGCCGCCAACCAAGCGAGGCTCCAGAGGCGGTAACGCTCGCCGCCGAAGCGGGCTCGGAACCACATCAGTACCCCGGCGAGCATGCCGGCCATCGCGGCCGCCGTCAACAGCCCGGCGAGGTTGAGGATCCAGTCTGGTTGCATTGAACTCTGGATGGGGCCACGGAAAGTAACCCTGGCGAACCGGTTGGGTGAGCGCAAGCTCCATCCCGGCCCCGCCGGCTATCGGGCCGGTTTCGGCGCGCCTGCCTCGGCGCCGGCTTCCCGTTCCTCGCCGAGCCCTCGGGCTCGCGCTGGTCGAAGGGTATCTCGCCGGGCGAGGGGCCGACCTGTTTCAGATCTACCTGCGGCACGGCATTGAAGAGGCCGCCGAGCTGTGCGGACAGACCGCCTGACCCCGGGAACGGGACTGGCGACGCTGTTACTTTCGTCACTCCATGAGCACCGCGTTTTCAGAGGAATGGGCCAAGGCCTGGGGTGCGGCGCTCAACGCCAGCCCGGAGTACCAAGCCGCCGCGGCAACCTGGGAGGGAAGCATCGCGGCGGTTGCGACAGATGACGCCGCGCCCGCGGCGGTCTTCCTCGACGTCTGGCATGGCGAGTGCCGCACCGCTCGCGCGGCGACACCGGACGATGTGGCCCAAGCACGGTTCCTCCTCGAGGCGGCACCACGAGCCTGGCGCGATCTGTTCGAAGGTCGGCTCGCCCCGGTCATGGGCCTGATGACCGGCCGAATCAAGGTCACCCGCGGGGAACTCGCCGCACTCCTGCCGTACACCGCGGCCGCCAAGGAACTCATTCGCCTCGCCGGCTCGATTCCAACGGTCTATCCCGATGGTTGGTAGCAGGCCTTGCTCCGAGGCCGACCGGTGACTTTCTTGTCGCCGGGCGAAGCGTGTCCACTGGACACAGGATGCCACGGGGATCGTGTCGTTCGCACACACCCCAACGACCCGAATACGATGTCACAAGTCGTTGTACGACAACGCACTACGCCGTTTATCAATACGGCACACTGAGTGCCTGTAGGGGACTGCTCGAATCGGAGCAAACCCGCCGTTTCCTTGCCGCAGGGAGGACTGAATGAGGAAAAGACTCGAGCGTTCGCTGGTGGCGCTGGCCCTGGCCACCTTGGCCGCCCTCCCGGTCGCCGCGCAGCAGAATGGCACCGTGACCGGTCGAGTGGTCGACGGCGCCAGCAAGCAGCCCCTCGTCGGGGCGAGGGTCAGCATCGTGGGCACGGCGCTGACGGCGCCCACCAACGCGGACGGCCGGTATCGGATTACCAGCGTGCCGATCGGCACCCAGACCGTTCGGGTCTACCAAATCGGCTACGCGGCGGGAAGCCGGCCGGCTGAGGTTACTGCCGGTGGCACCACCACGGTGGATGTCGAGCTGACCCTGACGCCATACTCGCTCGACGAGTTCGTCGTGACGGCGACCGGGGAGGAGTCGAAGCGAACCATCGGCAACTCGGTCGCCGCCTTCGACGCCGCGCCCCTGGTCCAAACCACCGCGGTGACGAATCTGGCCGACGTGATCTCGGCCAAGATCCCGGGGGTAGCGGTCTTCGGCAACAACCTGACCGGTGGCGGTCAGCGGATCCGGATCCGGGGCAACTCGTCGCTGTCGTTGTCGAACAACCCGATCTACGTGGTGGACGGGGTCCGGATTTGGAGCGACGTCAACTCCTCGTCGATCGGGATCGGCGGCACCAACCCGAGCCGGATCAACGATCTCAACCCCGAGGACATCGAGGCCGTCGAAGTGGTTCGCGGGCCGTCGGCGGCGACGTTGTACGGCACCGACGCCGCCAACGGCGTCATCGTGATCAAGACCAAGCGAGGCAAGGCCGGCAAGACCCAGTGGAGCGTCTACGGCGAGCAGGGCTTCGTTCGGGACTACAACGACTATCCGGTGGCCTACCGAGCCTGGACCACCGGGACGACCGCGGCCACGACTTCGAGCGTGTCCAACTCGACCCAGTGTCTGCTCGACCGGTTCGCCGGCGGTCTCTGCCGCCAGGACAGCGTCTCGAGCTACAACCTCTTCGCCGATCCGCAGGCGTCGCCGAACGGTACCGGATACCGTAACCAGTACGGCATGCAAGTGAGCGGCGGAACGGACAACATTCGATACTACGTTTCCGGCGAATGGGAGAATGAGGTCGGCGTGCTCCAAATGCCGACCGAGTTCCAGAATCGGCTCCGTTCTCAGCGAGGGATCACCGACCTTCTCGGTGAACAGGTCCGGCCCAACGGGCTGCGCAAGGTCAACCTCCGCGCCAACGTCAACACCAACTTCGGCGACAAGGCCGACCTGGCCATCTCAGCGGGTGTGGTCAGCAGCAACCAACGGTTGCCGCAAACCGACAACAACACGACCGGGCTGCTGTCCAACGCCTACGGCGGGCCCGGGTTCAAGAACAACGTGGTGAGTCCGGCTGCCGGCGTCACCCGGACGAACTTCGGCTATCGACTCTATACGCCGGACGAGTTCTTCTCCGAGACCGTTCGCCAAGACATCAACCGGACCATCACCAGCGCCACGGCGAACTACCGGCCGCTCTCGTGGCTTGCCGCCAAGGCCACCATGGGCTTCGACTTCGCGGCTCGGGAGGATTCCGACATCTGCCGCCGCGACGAGTGCACCTACTTCGGCACCTCGAAGCTTGGCTTCAAGACCAACAACCGCACCAGCAACTATGTCTACACCGGCGACGCCAACGCCGCCGCGACCTACTCGCTGGGCGAGACCATTGGCCTCAAGTCGATCGTCGGCCTCCAGTACATCAAGGAGAAGTTCACCCGCAACGGCGCCAGCGGGTCGCAGCTACCCCCGGGAGCCACGACGGTGACGGCCGGTGCGATCATTTCCGCCGACGAGTCGACGGTCGAAAGCATCACCCTCGGGTTCTTCGCCGAGCAATCGGTGAGCTACAAGGACCGCGTCTACCTGACCGGCGCCGTTCGCTCCGACCGAAACAGCGCCTTCGGCAACAACTTCAGGCGGGTCTACTACCCCAAGGCATCGCTTTCCTATGTGATCTCCGACGAGCCCTTCTTCCCGAAGTCGAGCACGATCTCGAGCCTTCGGCTCCGGGGTGCTTTTGGCGCGAGCGGCCGTCAACCGGGAAACACCGACGCGATTCCGTTCCTGATCCCGACGACCACCAATTTCGACCTGACCGACACGCCGTCGTTGGTTTTCTCGGCTCTGGGCAACGCGGCGCTGAAGCCGGAACGCTCCGAGGAAATCGAAGCGGGCTTCGACCTCGGCCTGTTCGACAACGCGATCAATCTCGAGGTCACCGGGTATCATAAGAAGTCGAAGGACGCGTTGATCGCCACAATCGTAGCACCGTCGGTCGGTGCCGCGGCCACCCGCTTCGACAACCTCGGTGGGGTCCGCAACAAGGGGATCGAGGCGGCGCTCAACATGCAACTGCTCAACCAGAGGTCGATCGGTTGGGATGCCACCATCAGCATGTCGTACAACGACAACAAGGTGACCAGCCTGGGTGGAACGCCGCCCCAGATCGGGACTGTGACCTCCGTCAAAGAGGGCTTCCCGGTCAACGGCTATTTCCTCCGACCGGTGAAGTACAACGACGCCAACGGCGACGGCATCCTGGCGATCGGCGAGATCACCGTCGGCGACACGGCCGAGTACGTGGGCGCGCCCAACCACCCGCTCGAGATCTCGTTGTTCACCGGCCTCGACATCTTTGGCCGGAAGCTCCGGATTCAGGGGCTCGTGGATGTCAAGGCCGGCGGCTACCAGCTCAACGGCACCGAGCGGATCCGGTGCGACAATCGGCTCAACTGCCGCGGCGCGGTCGACCCGGCGGCCCCGCTCGACGAGCAGGCCCGCGCCCTCGCGGTCCGGGTGCATCCGAGCCGAACCCAGTGGGGCTACGTCGAGAACAACTCGTTCCTCCGGTTCCGTGAGTTATCGGCCACCTACACTCTCCCGGGGTCGGTCTCGCAGCTGTTCCGAGCCGAGCGGATGACCCTGACGGCCTCGGCGCGGAACATCGGCGTCATCACCGGCTACAGCGGCATCGACCCCGAAGGCGGTTACTTCGGCAGCAATTCGGGCTTCGTCAGCGATTTCCAAACCCAACCGCCTCCGACCTACTTCACGTTCAAGCTGAACGTGGCGTTCTAAAGGATACCGACGACCATGTTATCGACTCTCTCTCGCTCGGTGCGCCGCGTCGTCAGCCTCGGCCTCACGGTCGGGGTGGCGGCGAGCTGCGACAGCATCGTGGAAGTGACCGATCCGGACATCATTCTCGACGCCAACTCGGCGGCCGGCGCCATCGCGCTGCGCAACGGGGCGTTGCTCCGCCTGGCCCAAGCGACTTCGGGCGGCGAGTTCTTCGTCTTCTCGGGCCTGCTCACCGACGAATGGATCTCGGGCGACACCTTCGAGCAGCGCAACTCGACCGATCAGCGGAACATCGCGGTCACCAACAGCTTCCTCGACGACGATTTCCGGGCGTTGAACCGGGTCCGCAACCTGTCGGACGACGCGATCGCGGCGCTTCGAACCTTCAGCCCCAATCCCAGCGGCAACATCGGGATGATGTTCGCGATCAAAGCTTTCGTCGAGAACCAAATCGGCGAAACCTACTGCAACGGGATCCCCTTCAGCGATTACGACGGCGCGAACGTGGTTTTTGGCGCACCGCTGCCCTACGACTCGGCTTTCGCGCGGGCGATCGCCTCAGCCGATTCCGCCCAACTCTACGTCGCGGGTTCCGACGGCGCCCGGGTGACCAACCTGGCCAAGGTCGTCAAGGGTCGGGCGTTGCTCAACCGGGGTCAGTTCGCCGCGGCCGCCCAGGCTGTCGCGGGAGTGCCAACCACCTTCAAGTGGGACGTCACCCACTCGGAGAACGCGGGTATCAACCAGATCTGGTCCCTCAACAACAGCGCCAGCCGCTATGTGGTGGCCGAACTGGAGGGCGGCGTCGGGCTCAACTTCGTCACGGCCGCCGATCCCCGATTGCCCACGTCCAAGCCGAAGCCCAAGGCGTTCGACTCGTCGACCGATTTCGTGCAGCAGGACACCTACGCTCGCCTCTCCTCGGTTTCCATCGCCTCAGGGATCGAGGCCCTCCTGATTACCGCCGAGGCGGCGCTCCGAGCCAACGACGTCACAACCTGGCTCGCCAAACTCAATGAGGCACGGGCCACCAATGCGAGCCTCGCCCCGCTCGCCGATCCCGGCGACGCCGCCGCTCGGGTGAACCTCACCTTCCGCGAGCGGGCGTTCTGGATGTTCTCCACCGGCCACCGGCTTGGCGACCTTCGCCGGCTGATCCGGCAGTATGGCCGGGCCCAGAACACGGTGTTCCCGACCGGCACCCACTTCAAGGGCCCGACCTACGGCACCGACGTCAACTTCCCGATCTCGTTCGACGAGCTCAACAATCCGAACGCACCCGGGAACCAGCAGCAGTCGACCTGCACCGACCGGGTGGCCTAACGCCGCCAGGTCGGGGCGGTCGGTCCACCTTCCAATCAGGTCGAAGCGGGACGAGTCGGGTGCGACTCGTCCCGCTTCGTTTCCCGCCCGATCGTCGTGGAACCGCGGGAAGCCGAGCCGACCGGAAGACCTAACGTCGCGACGGGGTCACCTGATTCCCACCACCAAGCCGTCGACGGTGCCGCCGTGGCGCGACTGGACCGCACCCATGGTCGGGAAGTTGGCCCCGCTGATCGATCCGGCGACGAAGGCGCCCCCGTCCCAACGGCCCGCGATCGAAAGCCCCGCGTCGTCGGCTTCACTGCCCAGCAGGCTGGCGTAGATCAGCTGCTTGAGGTCACCGGTGGCGCCGACCACGAATCCGTCGCGCCCACCGCTGACGGCGGCCTGGTGGGCGCCAGAGGTGGCCCTGAAGTTCGTGCTGTGGGTGGCTCCGGTGAGCCAGACGACCCGGTTGACGTCGACGCTCACCGCTTCCACCCCGTCGGCCGCCGAGCCGCCGAGATAGCTCGTCGCGATGATGTCGCGGCCGCCTTGCGAGAGCAAAGTGACGAACCCGTCGCCATGAATCGGGAGGTCCGGGCTGGGCGAGCGGCCGCCGCCAGCGAACGCCGTCTGGAACCCGCGGGCGCTTCCGGCGAGCCGAGCGGTCGTCGTCGACCCCGCCACCAGGTAGCGTCCGTAATGATCGATCGCGAGGCCATGACTCCCCACCGCGTCGAGCCCGGAACCTCCCAGGTAGGTCCCGAACACGAAGGCACCCTCGGCGTTGAAGCGGGCCACCCAAATATCGGTCTGGCCGCCAAACCTCCGCTGAGCGGCGTCGGGCGTGGTTGGCAGTTCGCGCGAGGCGGTGGTCAGGGCGACGAGCGCCTCTCCGGACTCATTCGCCCGCACCGTCGCGTTGACCTCATCGCCGCGGCCACCGAGATAGGTCGCCCAGACGATTCCGGAGCCGTTGGGCGAGAGCTTCATGAGCAGGAGGTCCTTGCCGCCGCGACGAGCCGACCACATCCCCCGGCGGAACCAGGCGGCCGGAAACCCGCCCCGTTCGACGCCGGCAACGACGTAGATGAACCCGCGCCCGTCGACCGCGATGTCGTGAACCGCGTGGTCGTCGCCGGTGCCCAGGTAAGAGCACCAGTAGAGGAGCCGGCCGTCGCTCGACCGCCGGCAAATGAATCCGTCCTGCTGACCGCCACCGAATCCGGCTTGGAACCCCGACTGGGCCCCCGGCAGGTTGGGTCCGGCTCGGCCAGCGACCACCAAAGAGCCATCGGGGGCGATTTCGACCGCCGTCACCTCGTCGCTTCCACCGGCGCCGAAGTAGGTCGACCAAAGTCGCTGGCCGGTCGGCGTTAGGGCAGCGAGAACCCCGTCGCCGTTGCCGCCAAAGGTCAAGTCGAACCCGCCAAACACCGGAAAGCTGCCGGTGCTGTTACCGCCGACGACGTACAGCCTGCCACCGTGTCCCTCGGCGACGTCCCGGAGAGTCTCGACCCCGACACCACCGAGGTAAGTGGCAAACGACACCCCACGGCTCGACGGATACACCGTCGCCAAGTCGGTCTGGTCAGATGCCTTGCGGGTCGGATCGGAATCCGGCGGAGTACTTTCTCGGCATCCCGAGATCGCGATCCCGGCAAGAACGACCCCTGAAAGGCGTAACCAAGCCATTCGAGTACCCTCAAGAAATCAGCTGAGATGTGTGGCTGTAAGTCGGCCCAGCTGGTACAGTTAGCCCTGCGCGACCCCTAGGGGACGACTGGGGTGCATTGGTTTGCACAGCAAGGCAGGGGCCATGGCCGGTTTCCAGGCCCACCGGCCAACCAGTTAATTTCCCGGCCAAACCCACCGAGCATCCGGAGTTCACCATGTTCAGTCGCTCAGCCCCGGTCCTGGTCGCCCTCTCGTGGGCAATCGGTCCGCTGGCGGGACAGCAGGTCACCGGCCCCAAGCAATCACTGGGCTTCAACATCGGCGACGACTACCAGCTCGCCACCTACACCCAACTGACCGAATACTGGAAGAAACTCGACGCCGAGTCGGATCGAATCGTGGTCGTCTCGATCGGGAAGACCGCCGAGGGCCGCGATCAGTTGATGGCGATCGTCACCTCGCCAGCCAACCACGCCCGGCTGGATCGGCTCCGGACGATCTCGAGCAAGCTGGCTCGGGCCGAGGGAGTCACCGATGAAGAGGCTCGCGCCATGGCGAAAGAGGGGAAGGCCGTGGTGTGGATCGACGGCGGCCTCCATGCCACCGAGGTGCTCGGCGCGGCTCAGCTCATGGAGCACGTCTACCAGATGGCCTCGCGGAGCGACGAGGAAACGCTTCGCCTGCTCGATGACGTCGTCCAACTGGTCGTGCACGCCAACCCCGACGGAATGGAACTGGTGTCCAACTGGTACCTGCGACGGTCCGACCCCCTCAAGCGGACCACCGCTGAACTACCTCGGCTCTACCAGAAGTACATCGGCCACGACAACAATCGCGATCTCTACATGAACGCGATGCCCGAGTCGAAGAACATGAGTCGAGTGATGTACCGGGAGTGGAACCCGCAGATCATGTACAACCACCACCAAACCGGCCCGGCCGGCGCGGTGATGTTCGCCCCGCCCTTCCGCGATCCCCACAACTACCTGATCGATCCGATCCTGATCAACTCGCTCAACGTGGTCGGTACCATCATGCACAACCGCTTCGCCCAGGAGAACAAGCCGGGCGTGGTGCAGCGAGAGTCGGCCAGCTACCAGACGTGGTGGAACGGCGGCCTTCGGACCACGGCGTATTTCCACAACATGATCGGAATCCTGACGGAGACGATCGGCAGCCCGACACCGATGTCGATTCCGCTGGTACCCGACCGGCTGGTTGCCGACGGCAACGGGACCTTCCCGATCATGCCGGGACCCTGGAAGTTCCGGCAGTCGGTGGACTATTCGATCACCGCGAACCGAGCGATCCTCGACTACGCCTCGCGGTACCGCGAGCACCTCCTCTACAACGTCTACCTGATGGGCCGTTCGGCGATCGCCAAGGGGAGCCAGGACTCTTGGACGATCTACCCCAAGCGGGTGGCGGC
Source organism: Gemmatimonadota bacterium (assembly GCA_016874005.1). Taxonomy (GTDB): domain Bacteria; phylum Gemmatimonadota; class Gemmatimonadetes; order Gemmatimonadales; family GWC2-71-9; genus SHZU01. Next base: position 76,411 of record VGVQ01000016.1, read on the forward strand.
GATGCAGGAAGAGGCGGCCAAAGAACCTCGCACCAACGCCGTTCCGGCTTTCGGGGCCCGGACCCTCGACCCGAAGTACTTCGCGATGCTCCGCAAGCCGGAAGACCGGGACCCCCGCGGCTACGTCCTCCCCTCGGATCAACCGGACTTCCTGACCGCGACCAAGTTCGTCAACGCCCTGATCGAATCGGGGGTCGAGGTCCATCGCTCGACCGCCGCGTTCGCCGTCGGCGGAGTATCCTATCCGTCCGGATCGTACGTGATCAAAGCCGCTCAGGCATTCCGGGCCCATGTCCTCGACTTGATGGAGCCGCAGGATTATCCCAACGATATCCCCTACCCGGGTGGTCCGCCGAAGGCGCCCTACGACAACGCCGGCTACACCCTGGCGATGCAGATGGGCGTCGAATACGACCGGATCCGCGAGGCCTTCGATTGCCCCTGCGCGAAGGTCCCGGACGTCCTCGCCAAGCCACCAGTGACGGCGTCACTGCCATCGGCCGGGCGCTACCGCCTGGCCCGGTCACAGAACGACAGCTACTTGGCGGTCAACCGACTCCTGGCCGCGAAGCAGCGGGTGGAGGCGACCGCCACCGACTTCGTGATTCCTGCCAGCGGCGAGGCCACTCGGATTCTCCGGGCCCTGGTCGAGGAACGGGGATTGGTCGTCGGGGTCGGATCGGGCAGCGGGCGGCCGGTGAAACCGGTCCGAGTCGGGCTTTGGGACCAATACGGCGGGTCGATGCCGTCGGGATGGGTCCGCTGGATCCTCGAGCGGTTCGAGTTTCCGTTCGAGGTGGTGTTCGTCAAGCGACTCGATGCGGGCAGCTTGAACCAGGGGTTCGACGTCCTGGTGTTCGTCGACGGGGCGATTCCGACCCCGCCAGGCGCCGCGACCAGCGGCAACCCGATGGCTGCCTTCTTTCGCAACCAGGCGCCCCCGTCAGACGACATCCCGGCCGAGTTCAAGGAGTGGCTTGGCCGGGTCACCGCCGAGAAGACCATTCCGGCGCTCAAGTCATTCCTCGAGGCCGGCGGCCGGATCGTCACGATCGGCGGTTCGACCGCTCTTGCCCGTCACTTGGGGCTTCCGGTCGACAACCACTTGGTCGAACGGACGCCAACCGGCGCCGTGCGCCCGATTCCCAGAGAACGGTTCTACGTTCCGGCCTCGCTGCTCGAGGTGACCATCGACACCACGGCCCAAAGCGCATTCGGGATGGGTTCGACCGCGGTTGTGATGTTCGACGAGAGCCCGGTATTCCGCCTCCTCCCGGACGCTCCGGCCCGCGGTGTCAAACCGGTGGCCTGGTTCGCAACCGCCCAACCGCTCCGAAGCGGTTGGGCCTGGGGTCAGACGTATCTCGAAGGCGGGATCGCGGCGGTCGAGGCCCAAGTTGGCCGCGGGAAGCTCTACCTCTATGGCCCGGAGGTCACCTTCCGGTCTCAGCCGCATGGCACCTATCGGTTCTTGTTCAACGGCCTGCTCGGAGAATAGCGAACATGGCGGCGGTTCCCTTGATCGAGTACCCAGATGCCCCACCCCGGGTTCGGGCGGTGTACGACGACATCATGGCGACCCGCAAGGTCGACAGGGTGAACAATTTCTGGAAAGCGATCGCGAACGACCCCGGCACCCTCGAACGAACCTGGCAGAGCATCAAGCAAGTCATGGGGCCCGGCGCCCTGGATCCCCTGACCAAGGAGCTGATTTACATCGCGGTCAGCGCCACCAACGGGTGCGAGTACTGCATCGCTTCCCACACGGGGGCGGCTCGGAAAAAGGGGATGACGGACGAGATGTTCGGGGAACTGCTGGCGGTGATCGGGATGGCGAACGAGACGAACGCGCTGGCGGCGGGCTACCGGGTCGAGGTGGATTGAGGCGGGCCAGCTGGTCAGACGCCCAGGGCCGCCTCGCCAAGGTCCTCGTCCGGGTCGTCGTCGACCCCACCCGCACCCATCAACCGGGCCGCGACCAGGGGAAGGGCTGCCGGAATCATCAACTCGGGATCGAGCTGCATGAGCTGGGCAAACCACTGTGCCGACTGCTTAGCCTGGTGGAGGTGAAACAGAATTGGATCTGGCACGGGCCACCCTCTTTCAGCTCGGTCCGGCGGCCCCCCCACGGCCACCTGACCCTCGGTCATCGGTTCTGGCGTCTCCAAGCAGGAACGCCTCGGCGTCAATCCAGTTCCAAATTCGTGCCACATCGCCGACAGGGGAGGCGGCACTGCCTAACCGCCCCGCTCATACTGACGTTCCGCCCCGATCGCGAGGCCCGGTCGCGGCCAGGTGACCCCCTTCTCACGAGCCGGTGAGCAGTCTGCCCGTGTCAATCCGTCATGATCGAGCGCGACGAAACGACATGTGCAGAGGTCAGCACTCAGGGTAGATTTCCCGCGGTTCCGAACCCAGTGGCGATACTTTCTGTGACCGGTTTCCTGCGCGGGTCCGTCCTGCTCGCCCCCCTGGCTGTTCTCGGGTGTACCGTCTCGTCGCTCCCGCCGAGCGCCTCTCGGACCGACGGTGGTCCCGTGGCGGCCCGGGGCACTGTTACCCACCAGGCCAGATCCGAGCTCCGGCTCTATCGAGATGCCGCCGGATGCGAGTCCGTTCAGACCGTCAACCGCCAGTTCCGGCTGGTGCGAGTTCGGGGGCCCGGCGAGTCACCGGTCCGGCGGCTGGTGTTGGAAGAATCCTACGATATCCGGCATTGCCTGATGGCTGGGAGCGTCAGTTCTGAGGCAATCATCACGGCGTGGGCACCGGACACCGCCAGCGCGGAGCCGGTGTTTCGGATCAGCGGCCGGGGAGTCACCGGCGCGGCAACGGGTTCGCTCTATCGGATGGTAGCTCGGGGCTGCTGCGGCGGTCAGGACCTGATCACCTACTATAGCCTGATCAGCGGCCGGGCCTTGATGACCACCAGCCGAACGCCGATCAGGCTCGAAGGACCGGAACCCGGCCGGGTCCGCCTCCTTGGCTTCCACGACACCCATTCGGCCGCAGCCCCTCCCGAAGCGGAGGGCGACGCAACCGTGGCGGGGGTGCTCACCTGGACCGACGAGGAGCGTCCGATCGCCCGATTCGTGGTCCGGACCGACCGGCCGGACCATTTTGCGGCCGGCGAGCTCGCCGTCTTTCGAGGCGGCCGGCGGTCGACCGACACCCTCCAGGTCTTGGTCCCCACCGAGGCGGCTGACTCGGCTCTCCAAGTCGACATTCGGCTGGTTTCCCCGGCCAGCGGCAGGACCGTGACCGTCCGGATCCCGCTCGGCGCCGACGGTATCGACCTGATCGGGGCCCAAGTCTCCGGCGGTGCCCGCCTCGACCGCCTCGGTGATCGCTGACCTCCTCATCGACCCGGCAGCCCAGCTCGTCATCGGGCACCGGGGGGCGAGCGGCTTGGCCCCCGAGAACACCCTCCCCGCGTTCGACCTGGCAATCGAACAGGGAGCCGAGGCATTGGAGTTCGACGTCCGACTCAGCGCCGATGGCGTTCCCGTGGTCCACCACGACCCGACCCTGACCCGAACGGCTGGCTGGCCGGACGAGATCGCCGCTCTTCCGCTGGCTCGGCTCCGCGACGCCGATGCCGGTGCCACCTTTTGCCCGCACCCCGGCGAGTTTCCCTACCGTGGTACCGGGGTCCGGGTTCCCACCCTTCGAGAAGTGCTCGATCGGTACCGGGCACTCCCGCTCCTGATCGAGATCAAGCTGGCTTCGGCCAGCGTCGCGGTTCTCGATGAGATTCGGCGATCAGGCGCCGAGGGTCGAGTTGTGGTCGCCTCATTCGACTACCGGGCCCTCGATCCGTTGCGCCGCGGCAACATCCTCGTGGGTGCTGCGCGGCGCGACATCGTCAGGCATTTCGCCGCGGGTTTCGTCGGGGGCCCGCGGCGGCCCCCTGCCGCGGTCTGCTTTGCCGTCCCGCACCGGTACAAAGGTCGGATCGAAGTCCCCACCCCCCGTTTCATCGCCGGTGCTCATCGGTTCGGCAGACCGGTCCATGTCTGGACGGTTGACGACCCCGCGACGGCCGCGGGCCTCTGGCGGCGCGGAGTGAACGGGATTCTCACCAACTACCCGGGTCGGCTGAGGCCGTTGCGACCTGGCCCCAGTCCCTAACGGGAAGGCCGGAACGGCGCCACCGGGTTCGACCCCGGCCGACCGAACGCGGCCTGGCAAGGAACCGGCTCGAGCCACCCAGCCGGAGCGGGGGCTCCAGCAGAGAGGGGAGGCTCGAACCCTCAACTCGTCGGCCGAGCCAGCCGATACTACAGTTCCAATGACCAGCCCCGTGCTACTCAGCCGGTTCTCGCAGGACCTCGGGTTCGACACCCGGGGCCTGGCGCGGTACGTCGGCAATCTCGAAGAGGGGCGCTCGAAGGTCTCCGTCAACAGCTCGCTGTCGCCGGGCGACCGGTGGGACCACTTCCGTTTCGGGGTTACCGCGGAGCAGTTCGTCCGGGTTCGGACCGGCGAACTCGTTGGCGAGGACGGGGCCGGAAACGAGGTGGCCAAGGCCGGCACGGTCCGCTACCAGTTGCTTTCCGCATCGGGACAGATCATCGCGGACTCGGACCCCGACTCGGGGGGCGCCCACGAGGCCTGGCAAGACCTGATCTCGGACACGAATTTGCGCCTGGTCAAAGGGAGCTACACCCTGCGAGTGGCCCGGGACACCGAAGCGGTCAACAACAAGGACTACGTCTACTCGTTCACCTTCCGGAGCGGGCTCGCGGAGATTACCAATGACACCGAGGAGACCGCCTTCCGGGAGTTCCTCACCACCGAGCGCCCCGCCATCCAGGGGGCCACGTTCGACCAGTTCGCCCACGTGACCGCGGTGTTGGGGTTGTTCGCCGACGTCCGGGTCTTCTGATCCGTCGCAGGTCGGCGAGAAGGGCATCCGGCGAGATCGGTCGACCGCGGAACTCGCGAACCACGGCCGCGGAAGGCCGAGTCAGCCCGAACCGAAAGAGCGCCCGGGAGACGCCCGGATACCAGCGGGGATTGCCGCCCGCGATCCGACCGAAGCGGCGGGCGGCCTGGGCGCGAAGGTCGGCGGTCACGAAGGCGCCTAACGCATACGTCGAGAGATAGCCCGGGGAGTTGATCAGCTGGCCTCGGGCGGCCCACCAGGAATACTCGGGGTGGGGCTTGACGCCCAGGTACCGGGCGGCGATCTCGGTCCACAGTCGGTTGGGCGGCGGCGCGCCGGCCCGGTGGACCCGGTATTCGAAGAGGGCCCACGCCATGTCGAAGACGATGGCGGCGTACTTGGCGCGGAGCGACTCCTCCAGGGCCACCGAGTCTCCGAGGAAGGCCATCTGCCAAGCGGGCTCGTAGATCTCGAGCATGGCGAGGTCGGCCACCGCCTCGGTGAACACATCGCTGTCCGGCCAGTCGTTGAAGGCGGGGCGCGCCCGGATCGCCGCGATGTGCACCGCGTGACCGGTTTCGTGGAGCAGCTCGTTGAGGTTATCGAGCCCTCCGATGCGGTACCCGGTGAAGACCCAGGGCTCCATCCTGACCCACGCCGCTCCTTGCCACCGGCCGGTTGCTCCGAACGTGGTGTAGGCGACCGGCACCCGTCCTGGAAGGTTGGCGTACTGGACCCCCAAGACCCCGATGTCGGCGCCGAGGGTACGGTAGAAGCGATCGTTGAGGGCAAAGATCGAATCCAAAGAGAGCCGGGTCCCGAGCCGCCTGGCAGCCGCCCCGTTGCGATAATAGACGTCCCAGGGTTCGACCAACGAGTCCGGCAGGGTCGATCGCCAGGTCTCAAGCCCCGCCAACAACCATCGCTCCGCCCGCTCGATCGTCAGGCCGAGTTCTTCGGCGAGTCGCGCCATCGGGGTGACTCCGCCCCGCCAGGCTTCCGCCCGCAGCGCCAGCAGTCGAGCGTAGCGACTGTCAGGTTCGCCGTGACCGTTCACCGTCCGCCAGGCTTGGTCGAGTGCCCGCCAAAGGCGTTCCCGGTGGGCCCGGTCTTCGGTCGTACCGAGCCGGCCCAAGATGGTCAAACGGTCGAGAGTATCGCCGTCGACGACGATCTGCGATGCCCCGGCGGCGTAATCGGCGTAGATGGCGCGTTGCAACGAGTCCACGCGACGCTCAGCCTCGGAGCCGCTGGCCGCGCCAGCCAGATACGGCGCCGTCTCGGGGCCAATCGATGTGGCATCAGGGTTCGGCGAGCGGCGGTGCGCTGCCATCATGGTTTGAACCGCCCGAGCAGCCTCACCGACGAGTCGAGCCGCTGCCGGCTCCTCGAAGCCGTCGTTGAGCGCCCGCCAGGCCGCCTCGTATTCGGCTTCGAGTCGGGCCCTCGAAACGCCCCATCGATTCGCCGCGGTGCCGCGCGCCTTGGTGACCTCGAGCTGATCGCGGAGGTACCGCATCGAATCGTAGCGCTGCTCGAGCCGCGCCAGGACCGAGTCGGCGGCACGGCTCTGCTGGGCGCCGAGCGGCACCGCGCCAAGCACCGCAACGAGGATCGCCGCCACCAAGCGCACTGCTACCGATCCATGGGAGACGGCGGTAATCTACTGGAACCCGTCACGGGAGCCATCGATGCGTCACCCGACCGGCCTGCTCCTCCTGGTCGCGGCCCCAGGCTTCGCGACCGAGTTGGCCTTGGCCCAGACCCCCGGCATTCCGGTGGAGGAATGGACCGTGCCTTGGGAGAAGTCCCGCCCCCGCGACCCCTACGTCGCGCCCGATGGCCGGATCTGGTTCGTGGGCCAAGCCGGAAATTACGTCGCGCGCTTCGATCCGACGACCACGAAATTCGAGCAGTTCGCCATCGACCCAGGCACTCACCCCCACACCGTGATCGTCGACCGGGCCGGCAACGGATGGTACGCCGGCAACCGCAACGCCATGATCGGTAAGATCGACGGGAAGACCGGGGCCATTACCCGATTCCCGATGCCCGACAGCGCCGCCCGCGATCCCCATACCATGGTGTTCGACGGGGCCGGGGACATCTGGTTCACCGTTCAAGGTGGCAATTTCGTCGGCAAGCTGGCCGTGAGGAGTGGCAAGATCGACCTCGTCAAGGTGACGACCCCGAACGCGAGACCGTACGGGATCCTCATCGACCGAACCGGTCGGCCGTGGTTCGACCTCTTCGGCACCAACAAGATCGGCACCATCGATCCGAACACCATGGCCCTCCGGGAGTATGACCTCCCCAACCCGCGAAGCCGACCCCGACGGATCGCGCTCACCTCGAACGGGATGGTCTGGTACGGCGACTACGTCGGTGGGACGTTGGGCCGCCTCGACCCGAACACCGGAGCGATCAAGGAATGGCCGGCGCCGAGTGGCCGGTCCTCCCTGCCCTACGCCATGACCACCGATGACTTCGACCGAATCTGGATGGTGGAGACCGGGGTCCAACCTAACAAGTTGGTTGCCTTCGACCCGAAGACCGAACAGTTCGTCGCCAACGTGGCCATCCCCGGCGGGGCCGGCACGATTCGCCACATGGTGTTCGATCCGAAGACCGGCCAGATCTGGTTTGGGACCGACAACAACACGATCGGCAAGGCCGGAGTGGGCAAGGCCGCCAAGCCGACGGCGTAGGGTCGAAGCGGCGCTTCAGAACGCCGCGCCGAGAAGGGCCTCGACCCGAATCGGAAGGTCGCGGACCCGGACACCGGTTGCGTGGTAGACCGCGTTGGCGATCGCGGCCCCGATCCCGATGGTCCCGATTTCGCCGACGCCCCGGGCGCCAAGGAGGCTCGCCGCCGAGTCGTGTTCGGCGACGAAGTGCGCCTCGAACGCCCCGACGTCGGCATGGGTGGCCACCTGGTAGCCGCCGAGTCCTCGCGCCAGGAAACGCCCGGTGCCCGGGTCGTAGCGCGAGTCCTCGAGCAACCCCTGGCCCAACCCCCAGATCATCCCGCTCACCGCTTGACCGCGAGCCCCGACCGGATTGACGATCCGCCCAGCGCTGTAGACGCCAAGCGCCCTGGCAACCCTCGGCACCGGACGGGCCGGGTCGACCCGCACCTCGACGAACACGGCCCCGTAAGCGTTCATGGCGAGCGGCTGATTCCGCTCCGGGGCCCAGGAGCCCTCCGCCTCGACCTGATCGAGTCGGCGCAGGGCCAGGAGGTCGGGGTACTCCCGCGCCTCCAGCCCCGGCTCGCCGGCGAGGTCCTCGAGCTTGGCCTTGAGACGCTCGGCCGCGACCCGAACCGCCGAGCCCACCGAGAGGGTCGTAGCCGACCCGAAGGTGCCCCCCGCCTCGGGGAGATCGGTGTCGCCAAGGCGCACCTCGATCCGGCCGGGATCGACACCTAACGCCTCGCTCGCCACGATCGCCAGCGTGGTCCCCGCCCCGGTGCCGATCTCGTGGGCCGCCGATTCGACCACCACCCGCCCGTCGCGGCGGAGGGTGATCCTCGCCGAGGCCGCGAATCGAAAGGTGGCCATCAACGCGCTCGCCATGCCCCAGCCGATCCGGACCTCGCCGGCCCGCATCGATCCCGGCTCCGGGGTTCGGCGCCGCCACTGGAATCGCTCGGCCCCGATGGTGAGACATTCCGCCAGGCGGCGACTCGAAAACGGCCGGCCGCTGGTCGGGTCGGCCGTGGCGTCGTTGACGAGCCGCAGCTCGACCGGATCGATCTCCAGTCGCACCGCCAACTCGTCCATGGCGATCTCGAGCGCGGTGATGCCCGGGCCTTCGTGGGGGGCCCGCATGAACGTCGGCTGGGGCCGGTGGAGCCGGACCAGCCGGTCGCGGGTCGCGATGTTGGGGCAGCGGTACAACGTTCGGGACCCTAACGATCCGTGTTCGAGGTAATCCTCGTCGATTGCCGCCGCGCTCAGGCTCTCGTGCCGGATCGCGGTGAGCCGCCCCTCGGGTCCGGCCGCCACGGTCACCCGCTGCCGGGTCGCCGGCTGGTACCCGTGGAGGGTGAAGGTGTGAGCCCGGGGCAACACGATCCGCACCGGCCGCCCGAGTTCCCTGGCGAGCAGCGCCGCGAGGATCTCGTGGCCCCACGCCGAGCCCTTGGCCCCGAAACCGCCTCCCACCGCCGGGGTGCGAACCCGGATGGCCGTGAGCGGCATCCCGAGCGCCGCGCCGATGGCCGCCCGAACCCCATAGACCCACTGGGTCGAGGTCTCGACCTCGAGGCGCTCGCCTCGGTATCGCGCGATGACGCCGGCCGGCTCGAGGGCCGCATGGTGGCGATCGGCGGTGGTGTAGTGCCCCTCGACGACCGCCGCGCCTTCGGACACCCCGCGCTCGACGTCGCCGACGGCGGTATCCGAGGCCACCCAGTCGTCGATCGCTTGGGCTTCGGCTTCGAACGCCGCGAAATCGGTCCGGGCATCGGTCGCCTGGTAACGCACTTCGACCAGTCCGGCCGCTTCCCGCGCCGCGGCGGGCGTCGTCGCGAGCACCAGCGCGACGGGCTGACCCTCGTGTCGCACCACGTCGTCCATCAGCAGGACCCGGCTCTGCCCCGCCGCCCAATGGGTGATCGGCTCGATGTGGGGAAGGTCTCCCGGCCCGATGATCCGAACCACCCCGGCGACCGCCTTGGCCGCCCCGAGGTCGAGCCCGGCCACCCGACCGGCCGGAATGGTCGCCAGAACGAAGACGCCCTCGAGGGCGTCGGGGGCGGAGAGATCGGCAAGGTAGCGAACTCGGCCGGTGACCTTGTCGACCGCATCGTGGCGGGGCAGCTTGGCGCCGGGCCCGAGGAGGCCGTCCTGGTGCGGAGCCTCGTTCGGCGGAGACCCGGCCTCGGCCGGACCCTCGGCGGGGCCGCTGTGGGCCGCCTCGGGCAACAGGCTGGCCACCAATCGGGCTGCTAACTCAATCTTATACCTGGCCTCCGCGACTCCTCCGGCTTGAGCCAGCTCGGCGGTCAGGGCCCGACGCACGGTCCGCCAATCGGCCCCGGCCGGCACCAGCGGCTCCGCCACCGGGCATCGGCGGGGGCCCCAGGCCACCCCACCCAAGACGATCCGACGGTCGCCGGCCGTCCCCGAGACCACGGCGCTCACCAAGGCAAAGTCGAAGGAGGCGCGATCCCTGACCTTGCCGAACCGGGCCGAGCGGGCATGGAGCGAGCGCGGCACCTCGACGGCCCGAATCAGCTCACCCGCCGCGAGCGGCGGTATCGAGGGGCCGCCGGCGAAAAGGTCCGCGAGCGGCACTCCCCGTTCCCCGTCGGGTCCGACGATCTCGAGCGTGGCATCGGCATGCAGTAAGGCGACCGCGAGATCCGACGGGTGAACCGCTGGGCAGCCAGGCCCGCTCGCCACCGCGGCTCGGCGGCCGTCGCCGCCCTTCTCGCGCACCGCGCAGCCGCCCCCGGGACGGTGCAGCTCGCACCGGGGGGCGCCCCCCTCGGCTTTCGGCCCGAGTCGCCAGTGGGCACATCGGGGCCCCTGGAGCAGGTTGCCGCCGATGGTCCCCCGCTGCCGGATGGCTTCGCTGGCGGCCTGGCGAATCGCTTCGGCCAGGGCGGGCACCTCGCGATTGACCGTTGGGTGGCCGGCCACCGCCGCCATCGTGGCGGTGGCCCCAATCCGGAGCCGGTGATCGTCTCCTTCGATCCGGTCGAGGCCGAGCCGCCCGATATCGACCACGGCATCCGGCGTCACGAGCCGGTCGGCGATCGAGGGAGCCAACTCGGTCCCGCCCGCATGAACGGCCGCCCCGGACGCCGCGAGCCGAACCGCCTCGGCGACGGAGCTGGCGGAATGGAACTGGTACCGCGGCGTCATCCCGACTTGGCCGCGGACCGGATCGCGGCGACGATCTGGGGGTAGGCGGCGCAACGACACAGTTGGCCACTCATCCACTCGCGGATATCACGGTCCGAGCCGGCCCGGCCGGCGGCGATGCAGGCGGCCCCCGCGAGAATCTGCCCGGGGGTGCAGAACCCGCATTGGAGGGCATCGTGGTCGACGAAGGCCTGCTGGACCGGATGGAGCGATTCGTCGCTGGCGAGGCCCTCGATCGTGGTCACGGCCGCCCCGTCGATGCTGAGGGCGAGCGTTAGGCAGCTCGGGACCGGGCGGCCGTCCACGAGGACCACGCAGGTCCCGCATTCTCCCCGGTCGCAACCCCGATTGGTGCCGGTCAACCCCAGCTCGACGCGGAGGAGCTCGAGCAGGGTGGTCCAGGGATCGATCGTCCCGGACCAGGCGGCGTCATTGACCCTCAGGCGGATGGCGACCGGCGAGGGCACCCTCAGGCGAGCTTGATATCGAGCGGCAAGGTCCGGAGCCGCTTGCCCGTCGCGTTGAAGATCGCGTTCGCCAGCGCCGGGGCCACCGGCGGCACCGACGGCTCGCCGAGGCCGGTCGGCACGGTGTCGGTCTCGACGAAATAGGCCTCGATCACGGTCGGGGCTTCGTTGATCCTGAGCAGCGAGTAGCTGTCGAAGTTGCCCTGGGTCACGGCGCCGCCGGCGATGGTAATCCGCTCCTTGAGGGCGGCCGAGAGCCCCTGGATGATGCCGCCTTCGATCTGGGCTCGCGCCCCGGTGGGGTTGACGATCGGTCCGGAATCGGCGGCGCAGACCACCCGGTGGATCCGCAGCCGGTCGGCGCGGACCGAGACCTCGAACACCTCGGCGGCGTAGCCAAGGTGATCGAAGCTGCAGGCCACCCCCATGCCGTGCCCGGGCGGCAAGGTCCGTCCCCATCCCGCTTTCGCGGCCGCCGCCTCGAGCACGCCCTTGAGTCGGGCCGGATCGAAGGCGAACCGGTCGCTGTCGGGCGGTTGCGGCAAGGTGTAGCCGTCGATCAGGGCCATTCGAAACGCGACCGGGTCCTTCCCGGCTGCCACCGCCAGCTCATCGATCATGCTCTCGGTGGCGAAGACACCGTGGGTGGTGCTGACGGCCCGCCACCACCCCCGGGGAACCCCGCTGTCGAGCAGGGTGTACTCGCAGGACCGATGGGGGATTCGATAGGACATGTTACCAGAGCCGTCGGCTTCGTTGGGGCCCCAGCCCGCCTTGGGTTTCGGTCCGTAGCTCACATCGATGGACGGTGTCGAGATCCGGTGGCGCCAGGCCTCGGGCATCCCGTCGCTGCCTAACGATGCGTCGATCCGATGCATCGCGCAGGGACGATAGAAATCGTGCCGGAGGTCGTCCTCCCGGGTCCAGACCACCTTGACCGGCTGCTTAACCTGCCGGGAGACCAGGGCCGCTTCGACGGTGAAATCCGGATTGATCCGGCGGCCGAAGCCACCGCCCATCAGGGTGGTATGGACCTGGACGTTCTCGATGGCGGTCTTGAGGACCTGGGCGAGGGCCTGGGCACCCCAATCCGGGAATTGGGTCGGCGACCAGGCCTCCACTTTGTCGCCCACCACGCTCGCGGTGGCGTTCATCGGCTCCATGGTGGCGTGGCTCAAGAACGGGGTCTCGAAGGTGGCCGAGAACACCGTGCTCGCCCGGGCCAAGACCGCGTCCGGGTCGCCCCGCTTGTTCACGGTTTCCTCACCGGTCTTCTCCACGGCGGCGGCCATGAAGCTCCGGTAGCTCTCGCTCGATTCCGCCGCCCGGCGACCGGTATCCCACTCGACCTTGAGCGCCCGGCGCCCCTGCAACGCGGCCCAGGTGTTGGTGGCGACCACCGCCACGCCAGCGTGGATGTTGACGCCATTGCCGACCGCCGGGATCTCGACCACATCCTTGACTCCGGGAACCGCGAGGGCCGCCGCTTTGTCGACCGACTTGACCGTGCCTCCGAAGACCCGGGTCCGCTCGATGGAGGCATACAGCATTCCGGGAACCCTGACGTCGAGTCCATAGCCGGCTCGACCGTGGCTGATGTCGGCAACGTCCACGCCGACCTTGTCCTTCCCCAACAGCGTCCACTGCGCCCTCGGCTTGACGACGACCTCCCTCGGGACCGGTTGGCTGGCGGCCTTGGCCGCCAGCGAGCCGTAGTGGGCTCGGCGACCTTTGCCCTCGTGGATCACGAACGAGTTTTCGGTCCGACATTCGGCGGGCTCGACTTCCCACTCCTTCGCGGCAGCGGCCACCAGCATGGCCCGGAGCGCGGCTCCAGCTTCGCGCATCTGCTTCCAGTTGTCTCGCACGCTCCCCGAGCCGCCGGTACCCATTTCGCCGTACTTGGGGTGATACGACGCCTGTTCGACCTTGATCTGGCTCCAATCGGCATCGAGATCTTCGGCGACCAGCATGGCCAGCGAGGTCCGCACCCCCTGCCCCATCTCCGATTTTGCCACGGTGATGGTAATGCTGTTGTCGTCGTTGATTCTGACGAACAGGCTCGGGTCGAGCGTCGATGCCCCGGCCCCATCCTCGGTTCGGCAGCCGGGTAGGGTAATGGTGGCGAGGAGTCCCCCGGCCACGGCGGTGACCCGGAGAAACTCACGGCGGGAGAACGCGGTCATTTGGCACCTCCAGCCCGGATCTCGGCCGCCAGCTTCACGGCGTGGCGGATTCGGAGGTAGGTCCCGCAGCGGCAAAGGTTCCCGCTCATCGCGCGGTCGATGGCGTCCTCGCTGGGGTTTGGCGTCGCGGCCAGCAAGGCGGCGGCGGTCATCAGTTGTCCCGCCTGGCAATAGCCGCACTGGGGGACGTTGAGCTGCTGCCAAGCCTGCTGGACCGGATGGTCCTGGCCTCCGGCCGCCAGCCCCTCGATGGTGGTGACCTTTTTCGCCCCGACACTCCCAACCGCCACGATGCAGGAGCGGGTCGGCACCCCGTCGAGGTGGACCGTACAGGCGCCGCACTGGCCGATGCCACAGCCGTATTTGGTGCCGGTCAAGCCGGCGATGTCGCGCACGGCCCAAAGGAGCGGCATCTCCGAAGGCACGTCGAGGTCGTGTTCGCTGCCGTTGATCGTGATCTTCACGGGCTCCTCAGCTGTTTTCGGGAGGGCCTCCAATAGATACCGGACTGGTGGCGATGCCGGTAGGGGACCGGGGCGCACCCCTGGGCAGAACTCCCGGAGCCTGTGCGCCCAGTGGCCGGCCGTCAACGGGCCCCTGATCCGGATCGAGAGCACCGCGTCCTCCGGGCCGGCGGCCACCGCGCCTCGAATCGCCCCTGGTGGCGGGGGAGCGGGCCGCCGGCGCCTCGTTAGGCACGCCGCGGTCCCCGCCTCGCCTCCCGGCCAGCGCCCCGCGATCGAGACCGCCCGCTGGGCGGACCTCCACGTTCATCGTCGCTGGGACGTAGCGCCGGAGATGGCCGCTCGACATCACCGCCCAGTGGCCGGCCGTCAACGGGCCACTGACCCGGATCGAGAGCACCGCGTCCTCCGGCCCGGCGGCCACCGCGCCTCGAATCGCCCGATCGAGGTCGGCCGGGAGAAGTTCGGCGCCCGCGATTTCGAGGCGAACCATCGGCCGAGCCGGGAGGGCCCGGAATTCCCACCGGACGACCGGGCTCGCCGACGGGTCGAGGGTCAGGATCAGGTGTCCCTTCGGCTCGCCGATCTCCGCGAGCGAGGTCCGCTCCAGCGACCCGGGGTACAACACCGGCGCGGCGAGTCGGGCCCCGTCGAGCCCCCTGGTCAGGACCTGATGTCGATGAATGTGCCCGGACAACACCGCCGCGAACGATGGCGGGACCTCGCCGGGCCGGATCACGTCTGGGGCACCCCGGAAGACGTAGTCGCCAGGCCCGACCGTCGCCCCCTCCACGCAGTGATGGAGGCACAGCAGGCGGAGATCCGCCTCTTCTTCCTGCCATCTCGTCTCGGCGATCAGGGAGCGAAACCGGCTTCGAACGTCGCGGCGATGATACGGGAAGCCGACCATCGCGAGTCGGACGCCGCGGACCGTCCGGACGAAGGTCCTCGGGCAATCGAAGACGTGGATGTTGGGATGCCGGGCCAGCCGAAGGTGGGGGAGTTCCGACCGCTCGTGGTTGCCGGGCACCACCAACACCGGGATGCCGGCTTCGGCGATCTCGACCAGCGGCTGAAAGGCCTGGAACGCCAGGCTCGCGATGGCGCCCGGCCGGTCGAACACGTCGCCACCGTGCACGACGAGATCCACCTCGCCGTTCTTGGCCGGCTCCAACGCCGCGGCGTAATTGGCCAGGAAGTCGTGGCCCCGCCGCCTCCTGGCCACTCGCGGCCTGATCGGCAGGTCGAACCCGAGGTGGCTGTCGGCGAGGAACAGGATCCGAACCGCGGGTGACACGACGCCGCTCCCGGACCTCGACTGAGCGGCGCCCGGCGGCGCTAGACCCAGCCCACCTGCGCCAGGCTGTGCCCGTCGTTCCAGATCTTGGTCATGTGCCGGATCAGTCCACCCTCGAACTCCATGGAATAGACGTAGTCCGCCGCCACTCGCTTCCCGGTGGCGGGGACCGGACCGCCGGGGCCGGTGTGCGTCCCGTGGAACACCCCGAAACCGAGGGCGATGTTCCGAGCCTCATCGACGGCGAAGGCCCTGATCTCGTATCGGGCGTCCGGCACCGGCGTGAACAGTCCCTTCATCCAGTCGGTGTAGGCTTCGAGGGTGGTGATGCCGGCCAGCGCCCCGGCCTGCGCCGAAAACGTCGCACCCGGGTGACAGAAGGCCTTGCAGCCCTCCCATCCCTTGCCAGACTCGCAGGCATCGAAGAACTGCTCGGCGGTCCGGCGTGTCGTCGCGGTGTCCTGCCCCATGGTCGAGGTCATCGTGCTGCGCTCCCGTGGTCGAAGTTTCGGCTCCAGAGTGGCTCCCGCAAGTCTAGGCGCCGCCGACCCGATCGGCCAGCCTGCCATCCCGGCCGTCCCGGTGGCCGGCTCGGTCGCCCCGGACGGTCCCCCGGGGGTTTTCGCCGGTCGCCGCGGTGTCTGAAGGTGCCCTCATGATTCCTTCCCCCTGGTTTCACCCCGGCTGGTCAATCGTGAAGCCATCCCTCACCCGAGGTCGGCATGACCACCGCCCGACGCGAGTTCCTTGGCACCCTGGCCGTTGGCGCCTTCGCGGGGCCAACGTTAGGCAGCCTGCCCCTCGACCCCGCGCTCGTCCAGCCGGCTGCCCGGGGCTGGGACTTCGGCTGGGCAAAGAAGCTGACCGGGAAGTACCGGGCGGTGTTCGACATTCCCGCCATCGAGGACGGCTACGGGGTTTGGCGAGCGGCGATCTGGCGAAGGCAATACGCCACCATTTTCAACGTCCCCGAGACCAGCCTCAACACCGTCGTGGTGCTCCGTCACGACGGCATTGCCTTGGCGCTCGACAACCGGTTCTGGACCAAGTACGACATCGCCAAGCGATGGAACGTGCACGATCCCGCGAGCCGTCAGCCCTTCGCGAAGAATCCCGCCATCGAGCGCACCGGCGCGGCGGCCCTGCCGGGCGAATTCGCCGGGTTCACCCTGGAAGACCTGATCAAAGGTGGCGCGACGGTGCTCGGTTGTTCGCTGGCCCTGCGCGACTGCGCCCAACTGGTGATGGACAAGGACAAGGTCCGCTACGAGGACGCCATGGCGCAGGTCCGGCAGATGGTCGTCCCCGGGGTAACGATGCAGCCTTCCGGCGTCTTCGCCGTCGTCCTGGCCCAGGACAACGGCTGCCGGTTCGTGCTGGGGTCCTGAGCCTGCCCGCCTGGAAGCTCGGCCGCCCGGTGCGTCGGTTCATTTCGCATTCACTCGGCCTTCATGCTGAGGCCCGGCTGGTGTCGTACTTTGGCTCCATGGTAGCTACCCGGCTCGGGCGCGGGCTCCGCCTGCTGCTGGCCCTGATCGTCGTCATGATGCCGGGCTTCCGTTCGGTCACGCCGATCCACGCGGCCGAACGGCATTGTCAGCAGAGCCACGATGGCTCCGACCATGCCCAGACCTCGGGTTGCGAATCGACCGACGCCTGCCAGGACTGCGCGACGCCCTCGTGCCATGCCACGAGCCATTGCGGGCTCGCGCCGATCGGACTGCTGGCCGCCTCGGCGACCACGGTTCGGCCCGACTGGCTGCCGGCCCTCCCAACTGGCCCGGCCTCGGCGCTGGGCTCGATCGCCAAAGACCCCCCGACCCACCCTCCGCGCGCCTAACAGCACCACCCAGCCCTGGCCGTCGTGACGGCCTTCGGCCCCGGTCCCTGGCGGCCCGCCCCGCGGGTCGCCACCCAACGCGGAGCATTCGAGAGTGACCTCAGCAATTCGGCTGGTCCTGGCCTTCGCTGCCTCAGACTGGCAAGACACGATACCTGGCCCGCGCCGGCTCGACGAGTTCGTCGCGCTTGCCCGTGCCGCGCATCCCGCCTTGGTCGCCGCCCGCGAGCGCCAGCTCGCGGCGGCCGAGCAGGTCAAGGCGGTGGGCCGGCCGGAAGACCCGATGCTCGAGATCGGCTCGATGAACCGCTCGCTCCCGAGGTTCGGGCGAAGCTCGCCGGTCGCCATGGACCAGATCCGACTGGTCCAGGCCATTCCCCTCGGCGGCCGGCTCCGCCTGACGACCCAGGCGGCCCAGGCCAGAGCGGAGGCGGCGCAGAGCGCCGTCGCCGAGGCCGACCGGCGACTCCGTTGGCAGGTGACCGACGCGGTCATCGCCCTCCGTCAGTCCGACCAAACCGTCGCGTTCCTCGGCGTCTCGCGGGCGGCCCTCGAGCAATTGCATGCCGTCAGTCGGGCTCGGTACGCGGCGACCCGCGCCAGCCAGGCCGAGTTGATCCGCGCCCAGCTCGAGCTGGCTCGCCTCGCCGAGGAGGAGATCGTCGCGCGGGCCGACCGACAGGAGGGCACGGCTCGTCTGAACGGTCTCCTGGTCCGCCCGCCGGACACGCCGATCGGGGCGGTGAGCCTGCCTGCCCTGCCGGATTCGCTCCCGCCGCTCGACAGCTTGATTCGACGGGCGGTCACCGATCACCCCTCGGTCATCGGGCTCCGCAGCGGTCGAGCCGCTTGGGGCCACGAGCGTCAGCGAGTGGCTTCCGAACGGTGGCCGGACCTCGAAGTCGGCCTGGGATACGGCCAGCAGCCGATGTTCGGCGAATCCGGCACCGATCGGATGGTCTCCCTCAGCATCGGCGGACGGATCCCGCTGTGGTCGCGACCCGCTCGGCAAGCGATGGAGCGCGAGGCCGCCGCGATGGAACGAATGGCCTCGGCGGAGGCCACCGCGATCGAGGCGGAGTTCGCGGCTCGAATCGGGGAACTCGCGGTGGCGTTCGGTCGAGCCAACCGGCTGGTCGAGCTGGCGCGCTCCACCTTGGCCCCGCAGGCTCGGGCGGCGGCGACCTCCGCGCTGGCCGGCTACCAGAATGGGGCCATCGACTTCGAGGCGGTCGGATCCGCTCATTTGGCGGTCATCCGAATCGAGCTCGACGTCGTCCGGCTCGAGGCTGACCGGGCCCGTGCGGTCGCGGAACTCCAATACCTGACCGGAATCGAATTCGGGGTCACTGCCGAGGGAGGTTCACGATGATCACCATTCGTCGGATGGCGGGGGCAATCGCCCTGGGTGCAACGGTCCTCGCCGCCGGGTTCGCGGCGTGGAGGTGGGGCCGGACCGATCCTGCGACCGACCACTCCGGTCACGACATGGCCACCATGCAGGCCGGCGGGCTGGCGGCCGACCCGGTGGTGACCCTGGCCGCCGCCGATCAACGCCTCATTGGCGTGACCTTCGCTCCCGCCGACACGGTGTCGCTGGCACGGCAGATCCGGCTGGTGGGGATCGTCGGGTACGACGAGTCACGCCTCTCCACCGTCACCACTCGAGTCGAAGGCTTCGTCGAACGACTGGGCGTCGATTTCACCGGCCGGTCGGTCCAGGCGGGCGAAGTACTGCTCGAGCTCTATGCTCCGGAGGTGGTGGCCGCCCAGGAGGAGCTGATCCTCGCCCAGCGCCTCCTCCGCGAGCTCGACTCGGCCTCCGCCGAGGCCCGCCTCAACGCCGCGGCGATGGTCGACGCGGCCCAACGCCGTCTGGCGGCCTGGGCCGTCCCCGCGGACGTCATCGCGGCGGTCGCTTCCGGGGGGCAGGTCCGTCGAACCTTCCCGTTGCGCTCGACCGCCACCGGCTTCGCGGTCGAGAAGTCCGTCACGGCCGGGCAACGGATCATGCCGGGTGATCCGCTCTACCGCCTCGCCGATCTCCGCATCGTCTGGATCGAGGGCGACGTCTACGAGCGTGATCTGGCCGACATCCGACTCGGCGCGCCGGTGGTGGCACGATTCACCGCGCTCCCCGGCGTTGCCCGCCGCGGAACCGTGGCCTACCTCTACCCCAGCGTCAGCGCGGCGACCCGAACCGCTCGAGTGAGGGTCAGCTTGCCGAACACCGACCTGACGCTCAAGCCCGGGATGTACGCGACGCTCGAGCTGGCGCGCTTCGCGAGGGCGGCGCTGACGATCCCCCGCTCGGCCGCGCTGGTGACCGGCGCCCGGACCCTGGTGTTCCTCAAGCGCCCCGACGGTCGCTTCGAGCCGCGCGAGGTCACGTTAGGCGGATCCGACGACACTCGTTACGAGGTCATCGCGGGTCTCGCCTTGGGCGACACGGTGGTGGCGTCGGGCACCTTCCTCCTCGACGCCGAGTCCAATCTCGGAACCATGCTGGGCGGGATGGGAGGGATGCCGGGCATGGACATGACGCCCGCGGGCACCGCCCACCCGGCTCGCGATTCGCACCCCACCACGCCCCGCCGGTAGCGCCCCATGCTGACGCGGCTGATCCAGTGGTCCGTCGCCAACCGCGTCCTGGTCGCGCTCGGAGTGCTCGCCGTCGTCGTCGCGGGGATCGCCGCCATTCGGCGGACCCCGCTCGAGGCGCTCCCCGACCTGAGCGACGTTCAAGTCATCGTCCAGACCGAGTTCCCGGAACAAGCCCCACAGATCGTCGAGGACCAGGTCACCTACCCGGTTACCGCCGAGTTGCTCAAGGTGCCCGGGGCGAGGTCGGTGCGCGGCTATTCGTTTTTCGGGATCTCCTTCGTCTACGTCCTGTTCGAGGACGGAACCGACCTCTACTGGGCCCGGTCGCGGGCCTCGGAGTCGCTCAACGGCCTGGCGCAACGACTCCCTCCGGCGGCTCGGCCGGTCCTGGGACCTGACGCGACCGGGTTGGGGTGGGTCTATCAATACGCTCTCGAGGACACCACCGGGCGGCACGACTTGTCTCAACTCCGCGCGATCCAGGATTGGCAGCTCCGCTTCAGCCTCACCGCCATTCCAGGAGTCGCCGAGGTCGCCTCGGTCGGGGGCTTCGAAAAGCAGTACCAGGTCGACCTCGACCCGGCTCGCCTCCAGGCCTACGGCGTGTCGATCGGTCGCGTCATGGACGCAATCCGGAACGCGAACGCGGATGTCGGCGCGATGGTCATCGAGCTCGCCGAGCGCGAGTACATGATCCGAGGACTGGGCTACCTGCGATCGCTGATGGACATCGAAAACGTGGTGGTCGATGCGACCCCGGCCGGCACCCCGGTTCGGGTCGCCGAGTTGGGACGGGTGACGGTCGGCCCCGCGGTGCGCCGGGGCATCGCGGAGTTGGATGGCCGGGGCGACGCGGTCGGCGGGATCGTGGTGATGCGCTCGGGCGAGAACGCCCGCACCACCATCCGGCGAGTCACCGCTCGACTCGCGGAACTGGCGCCTTCG
The DNA here is from genome assembly GCA_016874005.1 of Gemmatimonadota bacterium. Classification (GTDB taxonomy): domain Bacteria; phylum Gemmatimonadota; class Gemmatimonadetes; order Gemmatimonadales; family GWC2-71-9; genus SHZU01. Next base: position 96,978 of record VGVQ01000016.1, read on the forward strand.
CTGCCCGAGGGGGTCGTGATCCGCCCGGTCTACGATCGCAGCCAACTGATCGATCGCTCGATCCGCAATCTCGGGGTGACCCTGCTCGAGGAGAGCCTGGTGGTCGCCGCGGTCTGCTTCATCTTCCTCGGGCACCTCCGCTCCGCCCTGGTCGCCGTGGTGACCTTGCCGCTCGGGGTCCTTCTCGCCTTCCTCGCCATGCGGGGCGCCGGGGTCGGATCGGACATCATGTCGCTCGGCGGCATCGCGATCGCCATCGGGGCGATGATCGACGCCGCGATCGTGATGATCGAGAACCTCCACAAGCACTTCGAACGGCGACTTGCCGGACGAGGTGACCCGAGCGGCCGACTGGACATCGACCAGCTATCGCCTGCCGAGCGCTGGTCCGCAACGGTGGCCGCCAGCATCGAGGTGGGACCCGCCCTGTTCTTCTCGCTGCTGGTCATCACGGTGTCGTTCCTCCCCGTGTTCGTCCTCGAAGGCCAGGAGGGTCGGCTGTTTCGGCCGCTCGCCTTCACCAAGACCTTCGCCATGGCCGCGGCCAGCCTCCTCGCGGTCACCGTCGTGCCCGCGGCCATGGGTCTCTTCGTCCGGGGCCGAATCCGGGGCGAAAAGGCCAACCCGCTCAACCGCTGGTTGATCAAGGGCTACCGCCCGGTGATCGATTACGTGCTGGCCCACCGGACGGCGGTCATCTCGTTGAGCCTGGCGGCCGCCATTCTCACCTGGATCCCGTGGTCCCGGCTCGGCAGCGAGTTCATGCCGCCGCTCGACGAAGGGACCCTGCTCTTCATGCCGACCACCGTGCCTGGTATCAGCATCGCGAGGGCCCGGGAGATCCTCCGGATCCAAGATGCCACCCTGGCTCGGTTTCCCGAGGTGGAGCGGGTCTGGGGCAAGGCGGGCCGCGCCACGACCGCCACCGATCCAGCAGGCCTCGACATGTTCGAGACGATCGTGACGCTCAAGCCGGAACGCTCCTGGCGCCCTGGGATGACGAGCGAACGGCTGGTCGCGGCCATGGACAGCGCGGTACGGATCCCCGGCGTCACCAACGCTTGGACCATGCCGATCAAGGGGCGGATCGACATGTTGGCCACCGGCATCCGGACTCCGGTCGGGGTCAAGGTCTTCGGGCCGAACCTGGCGACGCTGGAACGCATCGGGCGCGAGGTCGAGAGCGTCGTGAAGCAGGTGCCCGGAACCCGGAGCGTCTACGCCGAGCGAGCCGAGTCGGGCTATTACCTCGACATCGGGATCGATCGAGCCGCCGCCGCACGTCATGGTCTCAACGTCGGCGACGTCCAACAAGTCATCGCGACCGCGGTGGGAGGCATGACGATCACCGAGGCGGTCGAAGGCCGGGAGCGCTACGGCGTCCGGCTTCGCTACCCGCAAGAGCTGCGCGATACCCCGGAACGGCTGGCTGCGGTGTTGGTGCCGACGGCCCACACCAGGTCGGCCGCCATGGGCGGGGCCCCGGAACCGGAGGCCTTCGTCCCGTTAGGCCAGGTTGCCACGATCCGCCAGACCACTGGGCCGATGGTCGTGCGGACCGAAGACGCCGTCCCCACGGCCTGGGTGTACATCGACGTCGCGGACCGGGACATCGGAAGCTACGTTCGAGAAGCCAAAGCGGCCGTCGCTGCCGCGGTTCGCCTGGATCCGGGCTACCGGCTGGTGTGGAGCGGGCAGTACGAGTACCTCGAGCGAGCCCGCGCGGCGATGGCCATCGTGGTCCCGAGCGCCTTGCTGGCCATCTTCCTGCTCCTCTACCTCAATTTCCGGAGCCTGGCGGAAGCCGCCCTGGTCATGCTCTCGGTGCCATTCGCGCTCATCGGCGGGGTCTGGTTCGTGTGGCTGCTGGGCTACCATTGGTCGGTCGCGGTGGCGATCGGGTTCATCGCGTTGGCTGGAGTCGCCGCGGAAACCGGCGTGGTCATGCTCCTCTACCA
>VGVQ01000017.1 GCA_016874005.1 Gemmatimonadota bacterium
GCGGGACCGCAAGCTCGAAACGGCTCGCGACCGCCGCCGCGCGGCGCGGGCGATGCTGGCGCTGGCCGAACCACCCGGGGTGCGTTAATTCACAGCCACCGAGTCACATTTCCGCTGAACCAGGACACCACCCGCGGCCCTCCAGGCTCGCCCCCCGGTTCAAGCCGCACCGCCAGCCACCCCCCCGATGGGGGGGCTTGGGCGCGGCCCCGAGCCACCACGTCCAGCCCCTCCAGTTGCGCCGCCCGCCACGGCTCGGTCGATTCCGACCCAGCCCGCGGCGCCGCCGCCGCGACCAGCTCCCCAGGCCCCAGCCACGGCCGTCAAACGGGCCAGGGTCAACCCGTTCCTGAGCCAGGATCCGTCGGCCAAAGCGCGCCGGCTGGCGCGGGCGTTGATCTCGGACATGGTCGTCTACCACCCGGCCAAGCGGCGCGAAGGCATCCAGAACGGGTCGCTCAAGCAGCTATTCGACGAGGAGATCCGGAAGAGCTGGGAGGAGTACGTCGACCAGGTGGGACGCGACCTGGCGGAGTCGACCCCGTTCTTCAACCAGGCCCTCAACGAGATCCTGGCGGACGGGCAAGCCGTCTTTCCCTAGGGACTTCGGGGTGGCCGCCCCGCTATATTTCACGAGAGCCGGCCCGGTGGCCGGCTCTCGCGTTACCGAACCCAAGTGAGGGAACATGCCCGCCGTCGATCAACTTCCGGAGCTCGAGCGCCGCATCAACGAACTCCGAGACTTTCTTTGACCTCAGCGCCAAAGCGAAACGCCTCACGGCGCTCGAGGCGGAGCAGCTCGACGCGGGGTTCTGGTCCAACCAGGAACGGGCCCGCGGGGTAGTCCAGGAGATCAAGGCCCTCAAGTCCTGGCTCGTCCCAGCCGAGGACATCGCCCGGCGGATCGCCGACGCTCAGGGCCTCGGCGAGTTGCTGGCACTCGAACCGGACCCGACGATGGCCGCCGAGCTGGACGGGGAGGTGGCGTCGCTCGACGAGGCCGTCACCCGTTTCGAGCTCAAGTCGATGCTCCAAGGGCCCGAGGACCATCGAAGTGCGCTGCTCACCATCCATCCGGGGGCCGGCGGGACCGAGTCGCAGGACTGGGCCGAGATGCTGACCCGGATGTATCGTCGCTGGGCGGAACGGAGGGGGTACACGGTCCGGGTGCTCGACCTCGAGCCAGGCGAAGAGGCCGGGATCAAGTCGGCCTCCCTCGAGATCGACGGCGACTACGCCTACGGCTTTCTCAAGGCGGAAAAGGGAGTCCACCGCCTGGTCCGGATCTCGCCGTTTGACTCCCAGGCGCGGCGCCATACCTCCTTCGCATCCGTCTTCGTCTATCCCGAGGTCGACGACACCATCGAGATCGAGCTGCGGGAGGAGGACATCAAGATGGACGTGTTCCGAGCCTCTGGCGCGGGCGGCCAGCACGTGAACAAGACGTCGTCAGCGGTGCGGCTGACGCACTTGCCGACCAAGATCGTGGTATCCTGCCAACAGGAGCGCAGTCAGCACAAGAACAAGGAAACCGCGATGAAGATGCTCCGGGCCGCTCTCTACCAGCGCAAGCTGGAGGAACAGGAAGCCGAGCGGGCGAAGATCGAGGCGACCAAGACGGACATTTCCTGGGGCAACCAGATCCGCTCCTACGTGTTTCAGCCCTACACGATGGTCAACGATCACCGGACCGAGCTCAAGGTACCCGACGTCCAGCGGGTGATGGACGGCGACCTGGATGAATTCATCCAGACTTACCTCAAGCGGTTCGGGGGGTCGGTTCGATGACCGATCGGGACGAGGCGAACTACGTCGAACGGGCCCGGCGGGAGAGCCGGGACAAGCTGCTCACGTTAGGGGTCCCGGCGTATGCGTACCGGTTCGACCGAAGCCATCATGCCGCGGAGGCGGTTCGGCTCTATCGCGACGAGATGGGCGAGACGGGCCCCGAGGTTCGGGTGGCCGGGCGGGTGGCGTCGCTCCGCTCGCAAGGGAAGACCATGTTCTTTCATCTCGAGGACCATACCGGGCGATTGCAGGTGTACGCCCGGCAAGACGGGTTGGGCCCCGGGTTCGAGGTCGCCAAGCTGATCGACCTCGACGACTTCGTCGGGGTGAGCGGATCCCTGTTTCGAACCCGGTCGGGAGAAGTCTCGGTCAAGGCCGCCTCCCTGGAGATGCTGACCAAGAGCGTCAAGCCATTGCCGAGGGGCAAGAGTCAAACGACGGACGAGGGGGTGGTGGTCACCTTCGGCGGAGTGCAGGATTCCGAGTTTCGCTATCGGCAGCGCTACGCCGACCTCGCCGTCCACCCCGAGGTCCGACGGGTATTCACGATCCGCGCGGAGGTAATCAGGTTCATCCGCCGATTCATGGACGAACGCGGATACCTGGAAGTCGAAACCCCGGTGTTGCAGCCGCTGTACGGGGGCGCGTCGGCCCGGCCGTTCGTGACCCACCATAACGCGCTCGACATGCCGCTGTATCTGAGAATCGCCGACGAGTTGTACCTCAAGCGCCTCATCGTCGGTGGGTTCGATCGGGTCTACGAGATCGGGCACGACTTCCGGAACGAGGGCATGGACCGGACCCACAATCCGGAATTCACCATGCTGGAGTTCTACCAAGCTTACGCCGACTACACCGACATGATGAGGATGATGGAGGCGATGCTCCCCGGGCTGGTGCATCACTGCCACGGGACCCCGGTCCTCGAGGTCGGGGATCGCCGGATCGACTTCACGCCGCCGTGGCCACGGCTCAGTTTCGTCGACGCCGTGCGGGAACGCGCCGGGGTGGATGTGTTGGGGGGAGACGAATCGGCGATGCGCGCGGCGCTGATTCGTCGGGGCGAACCCTCCGACGCGGTCGGGTTGCTGGCCGGCGGACGCCTGATGGACGAACTGTTCAAGGTCTACGTCGAGCCGTCGTTGGTTCAGCCCACCTTCGTGGTCGATCATCCGGTGGCGCTTTCCCCGCTGGCCAAGGTTCACCGATCGAAGCCGGGCGTGGTCGAACGGTTCGAGCTGTTCGTCAACACCAAGGAACTCGCCAACGCCTTCAGCGAGCTGAACGACCCGGACGACCAACGGGCCCGGTTCGAAGACCAGATCCGACAGCGTGCCGCGGGAGACGACGAAGCCCAGCCGTTCGACGCCGATTACGTTCGCGCCCTCGAGTACGGGATGCCCCCTACCGGCGGGCTTGGCCTTGGCATCGACCGGCTGGTGATGTTGCTGACCAATCAGGCCTCGATTCGCGACGTGATCCTCTTCCCGGCCATGCGCCCCGAGGCGGGGAACGGGTAAGGACCGATGCCGAGTCCCCTGCCGACCGCGATCGAACGTCGGATCGCCTGGCGCTACCTCAGGGGGCGCAAGGCGTCCCGGTTCACTGGTCTCAACACCAAGATCGCGACTACCGGGGTGGCGATCGGGGTGGCGGCCCTGATCGTTGTTCTTGGTATCATGAACGGGCTGCACGACGACCTCCGGGACAAGATCCTGGTTGGCAATCCCCACCTCCACGTGCTGACCTACGGCGCCAACCTTCGGGTCGACAACTGGCGGGAGGTCATCGATAGCCTCGAGACCGAACCGGAAGTGGTCGCGGCCGCCCCGGAGGTGTTGGTCAAGTCGATGGCGATCAACAGCGCCGGCTATCCGGCCGCGCTGGACATCGTCGGGTTCGACGCCGATACCGGTTTGGCGTCGGTGACGACGCTCCCCTACACGGTCACCTCCGGCGACCTCCGCCTCCAGCCCACCAGCGACAGCGTCGATGGCGCGATCGTGCTCGGCTATCGATTGGCGGAGCGCCTTTCGGTCCAGATCGGCGATGTCGTGACCCTGGTGTCGGCCGGTGATATCAACCGGATCAACCGGGCCACCGGGTTGCCCGACTTCCGCCGGTGGCAGTTCGAGGTCACCGGGCGATTCGAGACCGGGATGTTCCAATACGACGACAGCTTCGCGGTCATTCGGCTGGACATCGCCCAACGATTCGCGGGCCTCGGCGACGGGGTATCGGGGATCGCCGTCAAGCTCACCGACCCGTGGATCGCCCGCGAGGTCGGCCGCCGAATCGAAGATCGGCTGGGGTATCCGATCCGAACGATGGCGTGGCAGGACCAGAACCAGAGCCTCTTCGGCGCGCTGAAGCTCGAGAAGCTGGGCATGGGCCTGATCATCACCTTCATCACGATCGTCGCGGCCTTCAACATCATCGGCACCTTGACGATGATCGTCGGTGAGAAGACCCGCGAGATCGGGATCCTCCTCGCCATGGGCCTGGTGCCTCGCGGCATCGGCCGGATCTTTCTGGCCCAGGGAACCGCCATCGGCCTCGTCGGCACCACCCTGGGTCTCTTGCTCGGCCTAACGGTCGGCTACCTGCTCGACGGCTCCGAGTTGATCAAGATCGACCCGTCGGTCTATTTCATCGATCATCTGCCGGTCCATATCCGGCCACTCGATGTCCTGGTGGTCGTGGCCGTGAGCCTGGCGATCTCGCTGGCGGCCACCCTTCCCGCGTCGCGGGCGGCCGCGGCCCTCCAACCCGTCGACGCGATCAGGCACGAATGACCGCGGTACTGGCGGCTCGGGCGCTCGGCAAGGTCTACGCCGACGGGGGCGGCCCCCCGGTTCGGGTGCTGGCGGGCCTCGACTTCGAGGTGGCGGCGGGCGAGTTCGTGGCCATCGTCGGCGCCAGCGGGGCGGGGAAGAGTACCTTGCTGCACCTGTTAGGCGGGCTCGACCGCCCCACCGAGGGCGCGGTCGAGTTGGCCGGACGCGACCTGGCCCCGTTGACCGACACGAAGGTCGCGGCGGTCCGGAACCGGCACGTCGGATTCGTCTTCCAATTCCACCATCTCCTCCGCGACTTCACCGCGCTCGAGAACGTCACCCTGCCAATGTTGATCGGCGGAACGCCGGAGCCCGCCGCCGAGGCTCGAGCCCGGGCGGTGCTCGACACCCTCGGACTCGGGGCCCGAGTGGATCACTTTCCAGCCCAGCTGTCCGGCGGCGAGCGGCAACGGGTGGCGGTTGCCAGGGCGGTGGCCCGAGAGCCGGTCGCGGTCCTGGCGGACGAGCCATCCGGCAACCTCGATCCGCCCAACGCCGAATTGCTGCACCGGGTCTTGAGCGAGTTGCGGGCGACCTTTCAGACCGCGGTGGTCGTCGCCACTCACAACCGCGACCTGGCTGCCCGGGCGGACCGGGTTCTAAGACTCGAGAGGGGACACCTCGTTCAGGAGGCGGGCGGCGACCCCGGGAGGCTCGATGGCTAAACGGTGCTCCCATTGCGGCGAGGCGGAGAGCGTGATCGAGCTCACCCAGATCGAGTCCGGTGAGGTGAACAAGATCCCTCTTTGCGCGAAGTGCGCCGCCGAAAAGGGGATTCAGACCTCCGGCGCCGGGGCCGATACCCCGCTCGGTGGGTTACTGGCGGCCCTGGCCGCGGCGGGAGGCCAGAGCGGCCCGAACTCCCAAGGCGTGGCCGAGGTGTGTCCGGGCTGTGGGGCGGGGCTCGACGATTTCCGGCAAACCGGCCGGCTCGGGTGCGAGCAGTGCTACCAGACCTTTGCCGAGCCGTTGCGCGAACTGCTTCGACGGGTGCACGGCGCCGACCACCATCACGGCCGAGGCCCGGCGGGAACCGTGCCCGGTGCCGATGGGGCGGACAGCATCCCCGTCCTCAAGGAACGATTGCGACAGGCGATTGCCGCCGAGCAATTCGAACGTGCCGCCGAAATCCGCGACCGGCTCCGGGAGCGCCAATGATCGACTTCGGACTCCTCCCCGACGGCGGGGTACGGTGGCTCGATGCGAGTGGCCCGGAGAGCCACCTGGTCCTGTCCACTCGAATTCGGCTTGCCAGGAACATCAGCGGGAGGCGATTCGCCGGACGGATGGATCCGGCCGAGTACGAGGAGCTGGTCAAGGAGGTCGAGACCGCGGCACGACAGACCTCCTCGCTCGGCCAAGCGGTGGAACTGAGGATCGACGGGCTCTCTCAGCTGGATCGCCGGGTCTTGCTCGAACGGCACCTGATCAGCCGGGAGCTTGCTGGGCTCGGTGGGCTGGGCGCCGCCGGGCGGGCCAGGGCACTGCTCCTGCAGGATCGCCTGGCCGTCATGGTGAACGAGGAGGATCATCTCCGGCTGCAGGCCATGGCATCCGGGGCTGATTTTGGGCCGGCATGGGAGGCGGTGGCAGCGGCGGACGCTGAACTGGGGCAACGACTTGCCTTCGCTTTTCACCCTCAGTTTGGCTACCTTACCTCGTGTCCGACGAACGTCGGAACCGGGCTCCGGGCATCGGTGCTCATCCACTTGCCCGGCTTGGTTTTGACGAAGGAGATCAGCAAGACGCTCCACGGTTTGAGCGCCCTCGGTCTGACCTATCGGGGTTTGTACGGGGAGGGCAGCGAGGTGGTCGGCAACTTCTTTCAGTTGTCGAACCAAACGACCTTGGGGAGGAGCGAGGGCGACCTGATCGACCGGCTCCGCAACACGGTGCGCCGGATCGTCGAGGTCGAACAGGAGGCGCGGCAGGTTCTCCTTCGGGACGCGCCGGCGATTCTCGAGGACAAGTGTTGGCGGGCGTTCGGGTTGCTCCGATATGCTCGATCGCTGTCCTTCGAGGAAACCATGAACCTGCTGAGCGGCGTACGGCTAGGGGTGAGCCTCGGGTTGATCACCTCGGTGAGCCTCTATGCGCTGAACCGTTTGTTGGTGTTCACCCAGCCCGCCCACTTGCAAGCGGCGGCTGGTGGCGACGTGTCGGATCAGGAACTGGCGTTGCGTCGTGCCGAACTGGTACGACGCGTCCTGGAAACCGAAGTCCGGCGGACCGAGTGAGGGTCAGATGAACGGTTACAACTTTACCGATCGGGTGCGCAAAGTCCTCCAGATGGCGCGGGAGGAGGCGGCTCGTCTCCACCACGAGTACGTCGGGACCGAGCACATCCTCCTCGGGCTGATCCGCGAGGGGGAAGGCGTCGCGGCCGCGGTGCTGACCAACCTGAGCGTCGACCTCGAGGAGATTCAGCAGAAGATCGAGGAGACGGTCAAGAAGGGGAAGGCAACCTCGGCGCCGGGGCCGGATTTGCCCTACACCTCGCGGGCGAAGAAGGTGCTCGAGTTGGCGATGACCGAGGCTCGCGAGCTGAACCACTCGTATGTCGGGACCGAGCACCTATTGCTCGGGCTCCTCCGAGAGGAGAAGGGCATCGCGGCGCAGGTGCTGACCGATGCCGGCGTCACCCTGGAGCAAGCCCGCGCGGAGACCTTGCGGTTGCTCGGCAGCGAGATGCCACCGCAGTCCGCCAGCGCCGCGCCGACCACGCCGCCGGCGTCGAGCGGTAGCCCGAAATCGGAAAAGAAGTCGAAGACGCCCGCCCTCGACCATTTCTGCCGGGATCTCACCCAGCTCGCGGCGGAGGGCCAGCTCGACCCGACCATCGGTCGGCAGAAGGAGATTCAGCGGGTCATGGAAATCCTGGCCCGTCGAAAGAAGAACAACCCGGTCCTGATCGGCGAGCCCGGGGTTGGCAAGACGGCCATCGTCGAGGGACTCGCCATCCTGATCGCGACCGGGCAATGCCCCGACGTCCTCCGGGACAATCGGGTGCTGTCGTTGGACATGGCTGCCGTGATCGCGGGCACCAAATACCGGGGCCAGTTCGAGGAACGGCTCAAGGCAGTGATGAACGAGATCGCCCAAAACAAGGCGATCATCCTGTTCATCGACGAGCTTCACACCCTGGTGGGAGCCGGCGCCGCCGAGGGCGCGATCGACGCGTCCAACATGCTCAAGCCAGCGCTGGCACGCGGCGAACTGCAGTGTGTCGGTGCCTCGACGCTCAACGAGTATCGCAAGTACATCGAGAAGGACGGAGCCCTGGAGCGACGGTTCCAGGCCGTCATCGTCGATCCGCCCACGGTCGAGGAGACCATCGAGATCCTCAAGGGCCTTCGGAAGAAGTACGAGGACCACCACCGGGTGGTGATCCCCGACCTGTCGCTCCAGGCGGCCGCGGAGTTGTCCGAACGGTACATCACGGACCGGTTCCTCCCGGACAAGGCCATCGATGTGATCGACGAGGCCGGGGCTCGGGCCCGGCTGGCCAGCCAGGCCCCGCCGCCGGAACTGGCCCAGCTCAAGACGGAGTTGGAGAAGGTCAATCAGGAGAAGGAAAACGCCGTTCGAGACCAGAATTTCGAGCGAGCCGCTTCGCTCCGCGACTCCGAGCAGGACCTGCAGAACCGGATCCGCCTCAAGCAGGAGGAATGGGAGCGCGACCGGCAGAGCAAGCGCCCCGTGATCGACGAAGAGGCCATTGGCTTCATCGTGTCGCGGTGGACCGGCATCCCGCTGACCCGCCTTCAGGAAGCGGAGACCGCCCGGCTGCTCCGGATGGAGGACGAAATCCACAAGTCGGTGGTGGGGCAGGAGGAGGCGATCGCGGCGGTATCGCGAGCGATTCGTCGCTCTCGCGCGGGCCTCAAGGACCCACGCCGCCCGATCGGTTCGTTCATCTTCTCCGGCCCCACTGGGGTGGGAAAGACCGAGTTGGCCCGATCGCTGGCGCAGTTTCTCTTCGCCGATCCGTCGGCCCTGATTCGGGTCGACATGTCGGAGTACATGGAGAAGTTCTCGGTGTCGCGTCTGATCGGCGCGCCTCCCGGGTACGTGGGTTACGAGGACTCGGGCACCTTGACGAAGGCGGTCCGGCGGAAGCCGTACTCGGTCGTGTTGCTGGACGAGATCGAAAAGGCTCACGCCGACGTCTTCAACATCCTGTTGCAGGTGCTCGACGAGGGTCATCTCACCGACAATTACGGTCGGATGATCGACTTCAAGAATACCGTCGTGATCATGACGTCCAACGTCGGCGCCCGGGACATCACCCAGTCGAAGTCGCTCGGCTTTCACCAGACCGGCGCCGGGAAGTCGTTCACCAAGATCGCCGAGACGGTCAAGGAGGAGATCGCCAAAGTCTTCAACCCCGAATTCCTCAATCGGGTCGATGACGTCATCGTGTTCCACCACCTCGACAAGAGCCACATCGAGAAGATCGTCACCATTCTCCTGAGAGAACTGGAGAAGCGGGTCGCCAACGAAGTCAAGCTGACCCAGGCCGCCACCGACTTCTTGGTGAACAAGGGATACGACCAGAACTACGGAGCGCGTCCCTTGAAGCGGGCGATCCAGAAGTACATCGAAGATCCGATGAGCGAACGGCTTTTGGCGGGCGACCTGGCGCGAAACGAGGAGATCGAAGTCGACCTCGCGCCCGAAGGCGACAAGCTGGTGTTCCGGGCCCTCTCTGGGTCGCATCTGTAGGCGCATTGCGACGGGAGACGGATGTCGGGCATCGGGTCGGTGGTGCGATGAAACAGGCGTTCGGGTGGTGCGGGCGCGGCCTGCTGGTCGCGGTGGCGGCCCTGTCGGTGGCCGCCCGGGCCAGCTTGGCCCAAGACCAGCCGGCGGCCCCGCCGCCGGTCGTCGACAGCATCGTGGTCGAAGGAAACAGCCGTCTCAAGACCGACGAGATCATCAGCTTCTCGGGCCTCCAGTTGTTTCAGGTCGCGAACTACCGCGCCATTCAGCGAGCCATCACCGGACTCTACCAAACCGGCCAGTTCGACGACGTTCGAATCGAAGGCCGCGACGTCGACAACAACTACATCCTCGCGATCATCGTCAAGGAGCGCCCGACCCTGCTCCGGTGGAGCCTCAAGGGGGTGGAGCGCCTCGATGAGCCGTCGGTGCGCAAGAAGGTCGCCGTTCTCGAAGGTCGGCCGATCGATCGGGTCGGTGTCGCTCGGTCGATTGCCGCGATCGATTCGCTCTACAAGAAGAAGGGCTACTACGCCGTCAAGGTCGCCGCGGTCGAATCGGCCCGGGATTCGAGCAATGCGGTGGACCTCGAGTTCCGGGTCGAGGAAGGTGGCCGAGTCGTCATCAGCCAGGTGATCGTCGAAGGCAACTCCAAGTTCAAAGCCAAAGACATCGTCAAGGGGATGTCCTCCCGACCCGAGGGATTCTGGTGGTTCCGCAAGGGTGAGTACAACGAGGAGAAAGTCGAAGAGGATCTCCGCAACAAGATCCCCCAATGGTATGCCGACCGCGGCCATGTCGACCTGCGGATCTTGGAGGACACCCTGGTGGCCGATACGGCTCCGGGCAAGGCGATCCTCAAGATCAAGCTCGACGAGGGCCAGCCCTATCGTGTCGGCCGGTTCGAGATCGCGGGCAACCGCCGGTTTTCCACCGACCAGCTGAGCCTGTTCTTCCCGTTCGGAACCGCCGTCGTGGCCGGGACCGGCGAGGAGATCGCGGTTCCCTTCAGCCGGGCCCAGTGGGAGGCGGCGACCGAGAAGGTTCGAGAAGTCTACCTCAACAATGGCTACATCCAGTCCTCCGTCGAGCCGACCGAAACCCGACGAACGGGCCCCAATGGCCAACCCATCGTCGACCTGAACTGGCGGATCGTGGAGGGACAGCCGGCCACGATCAACAAGATCATCGTGGTGGGGAACGAGGTCACCCACGAACGAGTGATCCGCGAGCAGATCGTTCTGCTGCCGGGGATGACCTTCAATCGGGAAATGCTGATTCGGTCGTACCAGAACGTCTCGAATCTCAACTTCTTCGAGCAGCCGATGCCGCCGCCGGACGTCAATCCCGCGGAAAACGGGGTCGACGTCGATCTGGTCTTCCGGGTCACCGAGAAGAACACCGGCAACATCAACTTCGGCGCGTCCGTCGGACAGGGGGTCGGGGTTGGTGGCTTCCTCGGGCTGGAGGAGCCCAATCTCTTCGGCAAGGGGAAGCGCGGGCGAGTGCAATGGCAGTTCGGTCGCAACATCAACGACTTCAACCTGAGCTACTCGGACCCCGCCATTCGGGACAGCCGGATTTCAGGCACCCTGACCCTGTTCAACAGCCGGCAGCGCTACACCGTCGGCGATCTGGGCCGAATCCGCCGCGTCGGCGCGAACCTCCAACTCGGGTTCCCCTTCTTCGGCTCGCGGTACACCCGGTTGTTCGGGTCCCTCGGGTTCCAGCGGAACGAATTGACCGATAACCCGGAAGACATCGCCACCCGGTTCCAGTGCGACGGCTGCAGCCGGACGTCGCTCGGACTCAGCATGGTCCGCGACACCCGAATCGGGCTGCCGTTCCCGATCGCGGGCACCGCGATCACGGTATCCGGCGAGACCAACGGCGGCGTTCTTGGCGGGAGCGGCCAGTACCAGAAGGTGGACCTCGAGGGCAAGTGGTACACTCCGCTTGGCCGAGCCGGGGGCGACAACTTCGGCGGCGGCGTGCAATTCACCTTCGGGGTCACCGCCAAGTCCGGGTTCGTCTTCGGAGACGTAGGCCCGTTCTTCTTCGAGCTGTATTCGTTGGGCGGCGTGCAATTCGGGGTGCCGCTTCGGGGTTACGACGAATTCGCCATTACCCCGCGGGGCTACGACCCCTCGGCGAGCGGTTCGTCGGTCCGCCCCGAGTCGTTCGGCAAGTCCTACGCGGCCTTCACGATCGAAGCCGGCGCCAGAATCAGCCAGCAGTTCTACGTAAACATCTTCTCTGATGCGGGCAACGTCTACGCCCGGGCTCGCCAGTACAACCCGACCCGGTTGTTCCGGAGTGTCGGGGCCGGGGTGGCGCTCATTTCCCCGCTGGGTCCAATCGGTATCGATCTCGGCTACGGCCTGGATCGAACCGATCAGACCGGCAGACCCACGCCCGGTTGGCAGTTACATTTCAGGTTGGGCAATTTCTTCTAACCCGTAGCTTACGGTCTTTGGCTGGAGGACCCTGATGTCGTTCGTCCGTGGTAGTCTCTCAGTGCTCGTGTTCTCGCTGTCTGCCGGCGCCGGGGCCGGGGCTTGGGCGCAATCCGGTCAAGCCAGGCCCGCGGCGACCCCAACGCAGACCTCGACCGCCGGCAGCAGGGTCGGGTTCATCAACAGTCAGGCCATCCTCAAGGGCATGCCGGGCTACGCCCAGGCCGAGAGCTTGTGGACCAAGGAGGCCGAGGGCGCCCAGGCCGAAGCGGTGAAACTCCGGGCCGTGTTCGACACCGCGGTAGCCCAGTACCAGCAAAGCCAGGCCATGATGACGCCGTCCAACCGGACCGCCAAGGAGAGACAACTCCAGGCCCAAGGCGATACCCTCCAGGGCAAGCTCCAGGCGCTCGAGAACAAGGTCCGAGGCAAGGAGCAGGAGTTGCTGACGCCCCTCCAGGAACGCCTCAAGGCCGTCATCGACGGCGTCCGCGCCGAGGGCAACTTCGCGATGATCATCGACTTGAGTTCCCAGGCGTCGATCAACATCGTGTCGTTCGACAAATCTCTCGACATCACCATGAGAGTGGCGCAGCGGCTGGCCCAGACCAACTAGCGATGCCCGACGCCGCCGTGCCAATGACCGCGGCGGCCATTGCGGCCCTCGTCAACGGCCGTCTCGCCGGCGACGGCTCACTCCCAATCACCGCCGCGGGCCCGCTCGATCGGGCCCACGGCGGTGCGCTTTCCTTCCTGACCTCGGCCCGGTATCTCGACGAGTTTACTCGCTCGGCCGCGGGTGCGGTCCTGGTCCCGGAACAACTGGCGCTGCCGCTGGATGGACCGCGGGTTCGGATCGCGGTCGCCGACCCGAGCGCGGCGATGATGGTCGCGCTGAGAGCCTTGTTTGCGGAGCCGGCCCCCACCGCAGGCATCGCCTCGACTGCGGTTCTAGGCCGGGGCGTCCGGCTCGGCCGTGAAGTGACCATCGCGGCCTACGCCACCATCGGAGACGATTGCGTCCTCGGCGATCGGGTTCGGATCGGCCCGGGAGCCGTGCTGGAGGCAGGGGTCGTCGTCGGTGCGGAATCGGACCTCGGGGCTCATGTCGTCTGCCACCGTCGGACCAGAATCGGTCAGCGGGCACGGATCAAGGCGGGCGCGGTCCTTGGCGGAACTGGGTTCGGTTACGCCAGCGATCGCGCCGGGCACCATCTCATCCCACACGTCGGCGGCTGCGTCGTGGGAGATGACGTGCATATCGGCGCCAACACCTGTATCGACCGCGGCAGCCTCGACGATACCGAGATCGGAACGGGCTGCCGGATCGACAACCAGGTCCACATCGGACACAATGCCCGATTGGGGAACCGGTGCTTGGTGATGGGCGGCGCGGTCGTTGCCGGCAGCGCCCGGATCGGCAACGACGTGATCCTGGCCGGCCACAGCGCGGTTGGGGGGCACTTCACCGTGGGCGATCGGGTCCGGGTTGGTGCCAAATCCGGGGTCATCTCCGAAGTCCCGGCCGGCACCGACGTCAGCGGCTTTCCGGCCCGCCCCCATCGGGAGTTCCTCCGGGCCCAGGCAGCGTTGTATCGTTTGGTCCCGATCATCGATTCATTGGAAGACATGGTCACGCGGTCAGGAGGCGAATGAGCCGACGGACGCTTGCCGGGCCGGTGGCGGTCACCGGAACCGGCCTCCACACCGGGGCGACCACGACGGTGCGCTGCCTCCCGGCGCCCGCGGCCTCGGGCGTTCGCTTCCGCCGGGTCGACCTCGACGGTCAGCCGGAATTCGCGGCGAGCGTCGACCAGGTGGATGCCACCGAACGCCGAACGGCGCTCGGTCGGCACGGCCAGACGGTCGACACGGTCGAACATCTGCTGGCGGCGGTGACCGCCCTCGAGCTGGACGACCTGCTGATCGAGGTTGACGGCCCCGAGGCGCCGATCCTCGATGGATCGTTCCAGCCCTACTTGGCGGCCCTGGAATCGGGTGGGATCGCCGAGAATCCTGGCGACCCGACGGTGTTCACGGTGGCGACACCATTCACCCTCACCGTCGGCGAGGCCAGCTATGTGGTCGCGCCCGCCAAGGCGTTGCGCATCACCGCGACGATCGAGTGGGATCATCCCCTGATCGGCCGACAGGTTGGCACTTTCGACGTGACCCACAAGGCCTTCCGCCAGGAAATCGCGGCGGCCCGAACCTTCGGTTTCGCCCATGAAGTCGATGGCCTGCGGGCCAAGGGCCTGCTCAAGGGGGCTACCGTCGAGTCGGCGGTGGTGATGTCCGAGGATGGGGTGCTGAACGGTCCGCTGCGGTGGGCCGATGAGTTCGTGCGCCACAAGGTCGGCGACATCGTCGGTGACTTGGGTCTCACCGGGGGTCGGCTTCGGGCCCATGTGATCGCGACCAGGCCGAGCCACGAGGGCAACGTCGCGCTGGCGCGGATGATCGTTCGCTCGGCGTCACGACGAGGCGGACAGGTGCTCGACATCCGCCGGATTCTCGAGGTTATCCCTCACCGCTACCCGTTCCTTTTGGTGGATCGGATCCTCGAGATCGAGCCGCGCAAGCGAGTTGTCGGGCTCAAGAACGTCACGATCAACGAGCCATTTTTCCAAGGCCACTTTCCTGACCACCCCATCATGCCGGGCGTGCTGATCGTCGAGTCCATGGCCCAAGTGGGCGGGATGCTGCTGATGGACGAGTTGGACGGTCCGGGCGAGAAGGTCGTCTACTTCATGTCGCTCGACAACATCAAGTTCCGCCGGCCCGTGGTGCCCGGCGACCAGATTCGCCAAGAAGTGGAGATGGTGCAATTGCGAGGCCGGACTTGTCGTCTTCGCGGCCTCGCCTACGTCGACGGCCAGCTCGTCTGCGAGGCCGATATGATGGCGATGGTGGTCGACAAGTGACCGCCACCTCCGCGATCCATCCGTCGGCGTTGATCGATCCTGGCGCGGTCATCGGCGCCGACGTCGAAATCGGACCGTTCGCGATCGTCGGGCCCAACGTCGAGCTCGGGGACGGCTGCCGGATCGGCGCTCGGGCGACGATCGAGCGGAACAGCCGGCTCGGGGCGCGGGTCCAGGTGGGTGTCGGATCGGTCGTCGGTGGGGATCCGCAGGACCTCAAGTACCGCGGGGAAGAGACCTGGGTGGAAATCGGCACCGAGACGGTGCTCCGGGAGTATGCGACCGTCAACCGGGGCACGACGGCCTCCGGGCTCACCCGGGTCGGCGCTCGGTGCTTCATCATGAGCTACGTCCACATCGCCCACGACTGCCGAATCGGCGACCACGTCATCATCGCCAACGGCACCCAACTGGCGGGCCACGTCAGCGTGCATGACCGGGCGACCCTCTCCGGGTTGGTCGCGATTCACCAGTTCGCCACCATTGGCGCCCTCGCGTTCGTCGGGGGATGCTCGCGAGTCAATCAGGACATCCCACCCTTCGTGAAGGCCGTTGGCAATCCGGTCGAGCTGTACGGCCTCAATACCGTCGGACTCCAGCGGGCCGGCCTGACCGAGGAGGTGGTCCGGTCGCTGAAACGGCTCTATCGGCTGTTCTTCAATTCGGATCTCAACATCACCCAGGCCGGCGAGCGAGCCCGGGCCGAGCTGCCACCGCTCGACGAGGTCCGCCTCTTCCTCGACTTCGTCGAGCGGTCGAACCGCGGTATCCCCTAGTGACGGGGTTGCTGCCGATCGGGTTGATCGGAGTCGGAGCGTTAGGCCAGCACCATGCCAGGCACCTCGCTCGCTCCGAGGAAGCGGCTCTGGTTGGGGTGCACGACATCGACACCGACCGGGGTGCTCGGGTCGCCGCCGCGGTCGGGACCCGGTTCTTCCCGGACCTCGACGACCTTCTCAAGCGGGTCGAGGCGGTCACCGTGGCGGTCCCCACCGCGGCGCATGCCGAGGTCGGCCTTCGGGCCCTCGCTCGGTCCCGGGCCGTGTTGATGGAAAAGCCCCTGGCCGCCTCTCTTGCCGAAGCCGATGCCTTGCTTGCCGCCGCCTCCGGCAACGGGGTCCCGCTGCAGGTGGGGCACGTCGAGCGGTTCAACCAAGCTATCCGAGCCGCCCGGCCGTACCTGAGCGAGCCGAGGTATTTCGAGAGCACCCGCCTGGCGCCGTTTCAGCCCCGCGGCACCGATGTCGCCGTGCTGGTCGACTTGATGATCCACGACCTCGACCTGGTCTTGCACCTGTCGGGCGGTGCCGAGGTGACCGAGGTGCGGGCGAGCGGGGTGGCGGTCCTGACCCCGCACGTCAACATCGCGAATGCCCGGGTCGAATTCGCCGGTGGAGCGGTCGCCAACATCACGGCCTCGCGCGCCGCCCGAGACCGGGTCCGCAGGCTCCGGTTGTTCCAGGCAAACGGCTACTTCTCGCTCGATCTCGCGGCCGGCACCGGGGTATTCATGCGGCTGCGGTCCTCCCGGCCCTCGACCGCCAATTCACTCGACGACCTCGTCGAGGTCGTTCAGCTCGAAGCCCCCCCTGGCGATGCGTTAGGCGCCGAGCTGGCGAGCTTCGTCGGTTCTGTCCGCGGGCGGCCGGAACCGATCGTCACCGGACTGGAGGGGCGCGCGGCGCTGGCCCTGGCGCTTCGGGTCGGCGAAGCCATCGCGGGCGCGTGACGCCGAGAATCTTGGTCAGCGCCGGTGAGCCCTCGGGCGATCTCCACGGCGGCCCCGTTGTTCGAGCCCTCCGAGCTCGCTGGCCAGACGCCCAGATCGACGCCTTCGGCGGGACGGCGATGGCCGCCGCCGGCGCGACGGTCCTCTGGCCGATGGATCGGTATACCGTCATGGGGTTCGCCGAGGTCCTTGGCAAGGTCCCGGCTCACTATCGGTTGCTCCGGGAGTTCCGAGCCCGGTTCCGGGCGGGGGCGTACGATCTGGTCCTGCTGATCGACTATCCCGGCTTCCACCTTCGGGTCGCCGAATCCGCTCGGAAAAGCGGGGTTCGCGTCCTCCACTACATCGCGCCTCAGCTGTGGGCCTGGAACCCCGGCCGGGCCAAGCGGCTCGCCGCCGCGGTCGATCGGTTCGCGGTGATCTTCCCGTTCGAAGAGCCGTTCCTCCGTGGTCTTGGGCTCGACGCCCGATACGTCGGCCATCCACTCATGGACCGAGGTGACCTCATCGGCAGAGATGAGGCCCGCCGTCGACTGGGGCTCACCGCGAGCGATCGGGTCGTAGCGCTGTTTCCGGGAAGTCGAAATCAGGAACTCCACCGGCACTGGGTCGCCTTTCGCGATGCGGGGCTCGCGCTGGCCCGAACCGGCCAGGTCGATCGGGTCCTCGTGGCGACCGTCCCGGGCAAACAGTACCCAGGATCCTCGGGCGTCGAACTGGTTGCGGGACAATCCGACCTGGTGTTGGCTGCCGCCGACGCGGCCCTCATCAAATCGGGCACCAGCGCGCTCGAAGCGGCCGTCGCGGACGTCCCAATGGTGGTGGCCTACCGCCTCCACCCGCTGACGGCCTGGTTTGCCAGGCGGGTCATGCGGGTCCGCTGGATTGGCCTCGTCAATCTGATTCTCGACACCCCCGCGGTCCCCGAGTGCCTCCAGGAAGAACTCACCGCCGAGCGTCTCGTCACCGAACTCGCCCCGCTCGTCGATCGCCACAACCCCGCGGCCCTGGCGCAGCGGGCCGCGTTCGCCGAGGTCCGCCGTCGTCTGGGTGGTCCCGGGGCGGCCGAGCGGGTCGTCGACATGGCCGCCGAGTTGTTGCCGTGAGGTGGCGGCCGGCCCCCGCGGCGGCGGCCCGGGTCGGGGTGGTAACCCTCGGCCCGCTGTTCCGCTCGATCCGGTGGCAAACGCGGAACGAGGCCGTCTGGCGGGACATCCAGGCCGCCCGGCGGCCGTTCGTCTTCATGCTCTGGCACGAAGTCCTCCTTCCGCTCCTCTGGTATCATCGGGGGCAGGACATCGCCATCGTGGTCAGTGAAGCGCAAGACGGTCGCTACCTTGCGGCGTTCGCCGAGCGACTCGGGTATCGGTGCGTTCTCGGATCCAGCAGCCGTGGAGGGGCCCGAGCCCTGCTCGAAACCGTGAGGACGCTACGGGCCGGGATTCCAGTGGCCATGACGCCTGACGGGCCTCGGGGTCCCCGGCGCGAGATCAAGCCTGGTATCTTGGCTGCGGCCGCTCGGGCCCGCGTCCCGATCCTGCCGATCCACGCGGTGGCCACCCGGGCGTGGAGGCTCAAATCGTGGGACCGTTTCCTGATCCCGAAACCGTTTGCGGCCGTCCGCGTCGGCTATGGAAGCCTGCTCTGGCCCGCCAACACCGGTGACGACTGGCGTTCGGCCACCGTCGAAGCGGCGGGGGCGCTGAACTCGATCGAAAGGGAGCTGGAATGACCGGTCGGCGCGGCGACGGGCATCGATTGATTCGGTGGCTCTGGACCGGGAACGGGGTGCCCGCCAAGCTGGCCCGCGGTGCCTTAGTTCCGCTGTCCGGGCTCTGGCAGGCGGCCGCCGCCGTCCGAAACGCGGCCTTCGATGCTGGTGTCCTCCGGGCGACGTCGCTGGGACTCCCGTCGGTCGCGGTGGGCAACCTGACTGTTGGCGGGTCGGGCAAGACCCCGGTCGCCCGCTGGATCGCCCAGCGGTACGTCGAAATGGGCCAGATACCTGGAATTTTGCTCCGAGGCTACGGCCGGGACGAAGTCCTCCTGCACCAACGTGGCGTGCCCCAGGCCGTCGTCGTGGCCAACCCGGATCGCGGTGCCGCGGCGCGGCAAGCGGCCGAACGCGGCGCGACGATTCTGGTGCTCGACGACGCCTACCAGCGGCGCGACGTCCAGCCAGACCTCAACGTGCTCGTGGTCAGCGCCGAGGCGCTCCACGCCTCGCGCTGGTGTCTCCCGGCGGGACCGTGGCGGGAGCCGCTCAAGGGTGCGGCTCGAGCGGACTTCGTGCTCGTCACCCGGAAACGGGCCGGGCAGGACGCCGCCGAAGCAGCGGCCGCCGAAATCGGGCGTTGGACGAACGCACCCGTGGCCCGGATTCACCTTGGCGTAGCCGGCTACCACGGGCTCGTGTCGGGTCGTCCATCCGCTCCGTCCATTCTCGACGGGGCGCGGGTCGTCGCGGCGGCGGCCATCGCGGATCCTGGCAGCTTCATCGCCCAGACGAAGGCCACCGGCGCCCAGGTACAGGTCGCCACCTGGCCGGACCACCACGAGTTCGACGATGCGGATATCGCCTGGCTGGCGCGAGCCCGCCGCAAGGCCGATCATCTCGTCGTGACGGAGAAGGACGCCGTCAAGCTCGCCGATCGGTGGCCGGCCAGTGTCCCCGAACCGCTGGTCGCGATTCTTGCTGTGGAGTGGGAGGCGGGGGAGACGGCCTTCCGGCAAAGGCTCGGGGCCCTCGTCAGCCGACCCCAACTGATGTAAGTTACTGTGACACCTGCACTTGAGCCCAATTAGGGAGCCTACGATGGCGTCAACGCACGGCCAGATCCGCCCCGAGAAAGACACCTTCCTTGGCGGCGAAAACCCGTTCGAGTCGATGATGGCCAGGTTCGACATTGCGGCCCAGAAACTCAAGCTCGAACCGGGTCTCTACTCCGTCCTCCGACACCCCGAAAAACAGATCATCGTTGCCTGCCCGCTCCTCCGCGACAACGGGCAGGTCGAGGTGTATACCGGGTACCGGGTCTTGTACAACACCGGCCGCGGCCCGGCCAAAGGCGGTATTCGCTACGACATGGGGGTGACCCTCGACGAGGTCAAGGCCCTCGCGGCCTGGATGACATGGAAATGCGCCGTGGTGAACCTCCCTTTTGGCGGCGCCAAGGGAGGGATCCTGTGCGACCCGTCCACCATGTCGATGCCCGAACTCGAGCGCCTCACCCGACGCTACACGTCCGGAATCATCGAAACCCTGGGACCCGATTCCGACGTCCCGGCGCCGGACGTGAACACCAACGAGCGGATGATGGCCTGGATCATGGATACCTACTCCATGCACAAGCGCCACACGGTCACGGCGGTGGTCACCGGCAAACCGGTCGAGATGGGCGGCTCGCTGGGTCGTCGTGAGGCGACCGGACGGGGCTGCATGATCGTTACCCGCGAAGCGCTCAAACGCCTCAACATTCGGCCCGATGGCACCCGGGTGGTCGTTCAGGGGTTCGGCAACGTCGGGTCGATCAGCGCCAAGCTGATGGCCGACCTGGGCATGAAGATCGTCGCCGTGTCCGACAAGGATGGCGGGATCTATGACCCTGCCGGTCTCGACCTGGCCGACGTAATGAGCCACGTCAAGGAGCACAAGTTCCTCAAGACGTACACCAAGGCGGACAAGGTCTCCAACGCCGAGCTGTTGACCCTCGACACCGACGTGCTGGTCCCCGCCGCGTTGGAGAACGTCATCACCGAAGAAAACGCTGGCAGGATCAAGGCGAAAATCATCTGCGAAGGCGCCAACGGTCCGACCACCGCCGGGGCCGACCACATCCTCCAGGAGAAGGGGATCCTGGTCATTCCCGACATCCTGGCCAACGCGGGCGGCGTGACGGTGAGCTATTTCGAATGGGTCCAGGATCGCGGCGGCTATTTCTGGGACGAGGAGACCGTCAACCAGCGGCTCGAGCGGATCATGGTCGAATCGTTCGCCGAGGTGGCCAGCATGGCTGCCCGGCACAGCGTCAGCATGCGGATCGCCGCCTACATGGTCGCGATCGATCGGGTGGCCAAGGTGCATCGGCTGCGTGGGATGTACGCATAGCGGCGTGGAAACCAGGCTGCTCGCGATCGGCAAGCTGGCGCCGGCATACCGGGAGGCGTGCGATCTCTATCTCGCGCGCCTTCGCCGTTATGGTCCGTTCGAGGAACGCCAGCTTCGCGAGTCGCCGGGCGAGGGCGAGGTGCAGCGCCGGCTCGAGGGCAATCGGTTGATCGAGGCGATGTCGGCGGGGACGACCGTCATCGCCCTGGACCGCGGTGGAACGGCCTGGACGAGCGAGGGCGTCGCCAAGGCGCTGGCGCAATGGCGCGAACGAGGTCGCCCGCTGGCGCTGGTGATCGGCGGGGCAAGTGGCCTGGACCAGCGGGTTTTGGTCCGCGCGGACCATCGGTGGAGTCTCGGGCCCCTGACTTTGCCCCACCAGCTGGCCAGGGTGGTGGTGCTCGAGCAGTGGTACCGGGCCTGGACGATTATCCGTGGCGAGCGATATCACAAATAGGGTCGAGGGAGATTCTCACCGGATGATTCGAAGACGGCACCCCCGCCGCATCCATCGCGACCGTGACGAGGCAACCCGGTGATCACGTTCGTCGATACCCCGTTGCTGGCGGAGGTGTCGGTACCGGCGCAGCGCCCAGGCGGCATTGCACCGGCCCTGCTGGCCGCCCTCAGTACCCCGGTCGGCTCGTCCGTCGCCTCGAAGCTGGCCGACCCCCGGGTCTTGGTCGTGACCACGGGCCAGCAGCCCGGTTTGTTCACCGGCGCCCTCTACACGATCCACAAAGCGCTCTCCGCCCGGGCCCTCGCGATTCACCTCGAACGGGCCTGGAGCCGCCCGGTGGTTCCGGTGTTCTGGTCGGCGGCCGACGATCACGACTACCCGGAGGCCACTAGAACCACCTGGCTCGGCCTCGACGGCAGCTTGGTCTCGGCTTCGCTTCCCCCGAGGCCGGCGGATGCGCCCCAGCGGTCGATGGGTCAGGAGCCGCTGCCCGAGGCAGCCTTCGAGCTGCTCGATCGGTTGCAGGGGGACCTGCCGGACGGGCCGGCGCGCGACCATACCATCGGCTGGCTCCGCCGCCACTATCGGGTCGGGGCCACCCTCGGCGGGGCCTTCGGCGGGGCGATGGCGGAGCTTCTGGGGCCTCTCGGAATCGCGTGGTTCGACCCGGCCCACCCAGCGGCTCGGCTGGCGGCCAAGCCCGTCATTCGGACCGCCCTGGAGCGGGCGGAGGAGTTGGATCGGTTGCTCGCCGGAAGACTCCGCGAGCTGGAAGGGCAGGGGCTCGCGCCTGATGTCAAAGTCGGCGATGGCGCGACGTTGGTGTTCGCCGACTCCGAGTCGGGCCGCGACCGCCTAGTCGCCACCCAGCGCGGCCTCCAGACCCGGCGGGCGGGAACCGCGTTGACCTTGGCGGATGCGACCGAGGCCCTCGATCGTTCCCCGGACCGATTCACCCCGAACGTCTTGCTGCGCCCGGTCGTCGAATCGGCCTTGCTGCCGACGGTGGCCTACCTGGCCGGGCCCGGCGAGCTTCGCTATCTCCGGCTGGCCGAGGCCCTTTATCGACCGCTCGCGATCGAGCGGCAGACCCCGGTGCCACGCTGGTCGGGTATTCTGGTCGAGCCGCGGGTGGCCCGGGCCGTCGAGAAGTTCCGGACCTCCGTAGGCGAGATCCGGACCGATGCTCGAGCCGTCGAGAGTCGGGTGCTCCGGAGTGTCGTACCACCCGACTTCGAGCCGGCTTTTGCCCAGCTCCGTGCCGATCTCGAATCGGGCTATCAACGCCTTGGGGCTGTGGCGGACGCCATCGACCCGACGGTGGCCAGGCCGGTAGCGAACGCGCTGAGCGGCGCCTTGGGCCAGGTCGCTGACCTCGAAAAGCGCCTTCTGGCGGCCCAGAAACGGCGGCAGAGCGAGCTGCTGGGTCAGTTCGACCGAGCCCGCGCGGCGATCATGCCGATGGGCAAGGAGCAGGAACGGGTGATTGGTCTACCGGCCCTGATCGGCCGCTACGGGCTCGGGCTCATTGGCGACCTGGCCGCCCACATCGAGGCCTGGTACGGGAGCGCCCTTGAAGGGCGTCCCGCCACCCCCTAAACTCGATCCAATGCTCGCCCTCTTTGGCGTCCTCGTGCTCCTCGCCTTGATGATTCCGATCGTCGCGATCGTGATCGACTCCCCAGTCGGTCGGGCACTCGCCAGGCGGCTCGAAGGGCCGGATCGCAGCCCACCCGAGTTGAATGCGCTCCAGCAGCGAATCGAGGTCTTGGAGGGCGAGGTAGGCGAACTGGGCCGAGCTGTCGAGAGCCTCCGGGAAGAGAATCAATTCCTGCAGAAGCTGCTCGAGAATCCAGCAAGCCGTTCGACCCTCCCACCCCCGCCGGCCAGCTGATCCCCCAAAGTCGCGGCGCCTCGTTCTTCGTCGCCGCGGGCGTGCTGGCCAGCCGGCTCGCCGGACTCGCTCGCCAGAAGACGATCGCCCATTTCCTGGGCCAGAGCACGCCGGCCGCCGACGCCTTGGCGGCCGCCTTCCGAATCCCCAACGTCGTCCAGAACCTGCTCGGCGAGGGAGCGATGTCCGCCTCCTTCGTCCCGGAGTATGCCCGACTGATCAAGTCGGGCAACACCCAGGATGCCGAACGCCTCAAGAACGGACTGCTCGGACTGTTGGCGCTGGCGGTGACGATCGTGGCCGCCCTCGGGGTGCTCGCGGCGCCCGTCCTGGTGGACCTGTTGGTGCCGGGGTTCGAGGGTGCTCGGCGGTCGCTCGCGATCACCGCGACCCGGGTGTTGTTTCCGAGCGTGGGGCTGCTCGCGATTTCGGCGTGGTGTATCGGTGTCCTGAATACCCATCGCCGGTTCTTCCTCTCGTACGCCGCCCCGGTGGTCTGGAATGCCGCGATCATCGGCGCACTGTTCCTCGGGGCGGACCGATCGGACGGCGGGGTGATCTGGGCGGCGTGGGGCGCGTTGCTCGGCAGCAGCCTGCAGTTGCTGGTGCAGCTCCCGACGGTGATCCGGGTCGCCGGGGCGATCCGACCGATTGCCGACTTCGAGGCGCCCGGAGTCCGCACCGTCCTCGAGCGTTTCGGCCCCGCGGTGCTCAGCCGCGGGGTGGTTCAAATCGGGGCGTTCATCGACACCTGGCTCGCGAGTTGGCTGCCCATTGGGGCCGTGGCCACTCTCGCCAACGCCCAGCTGCTCTACACCTTGCCCCTGAGTCTCTTCGTCGTTTCGGTCACCGCGGCCATCCTCCCCGCCTTGGCCGAGGACACCGTCGCCGGCGCCGGGCCGAGCGGCTCGGCACTGGTGGGGCCGCTCAGACAGATGGCGTTCTTCGTGGTACCATCGACCGTGGCCCTGGTCGCGTTAGGCGGCCACATCGGCGGTCTGGTTTACCGATCGGGCGCGTTCACGGCGGCTGACCTGACCTGGCTCCACGCGACGATGGGCGCCGCCGCCCTCGGTCTGGTGCCCCAGGCATCGGCGCGGCTCTACGCGACGGCCCACTTCGCCTTCGGTGACACGGTCCGCCCGCTTCGCTTCGCGATCCTCCGGTTGGTGGTGTCGACCTCGGTCGGGGCGGCCCTGGCGTTGTTTGGGCCGCGGTGGCTCGGACTCGATCCCAAGTTCGGGACCGTTGGCCTCGCGCTGGGTTGGGTGCTCGGCGGGCTGGTCGAGTGGCGCCTGCTCCGGCGGTCGGTCCGCGATCGAGGCCTCCAGCCCGGAACGGATCGGGGTTTCGGGACTCGGGTCTGGGTCGCGGCGATCGTGGCTGGGGGGGCAGGGTGGGGCGTCGGCGCGGCGTTAGGTGGCGCGCCGGCGTGGGTCGCGGCCCTCGCGGCCCTGGTCACCTTCGCGGCCGGCTATGGGGCGGTGACGATCGGGTTCGCACTGCCCGAGGCCCACCGCCTCCTGCCGGCGAGGCGCCGATGAACGACTGGCGGGCGCTGCTCGACCGCAAGCTCGAGGTTCTCCCCGAGGGGCCCGGGGTCTACCTCTGGAAGGACACCGAGGGGAGAGTTCTCTACGTCGGCAAAGCCAATCGGCTCAGGAGTCGGGTGCGCAGTTACCTCGCCGCGGAGCCCAGCCAGCCGCTCAAGAACCAGTTGCTGATGCGCCAGGTACGAGACCTGGAAACCATCGTCCTCGGCAACGAAGCGCAGGCGCTCCTGCTCGAGAACAACCTGATCAAGGAGCATCAACCGCGTTTCAACGTTCGACTCAAGGACGACAAGAGCTATCCCTCGATCGTCGTCACGGTCCGAGAGCCGTTTCCCCGGGTGCTGGTGACCCGCCGGCGCGACATCGCCGGGGCGCGCTACTTCGGGCCCTATACCGATGTCGCCGCGATGCGGCGGATGCTCGCCCTGGTGCGGCGGATCTTCACGGTCCGGACCTGCTCCGACGACCTCCCCGCGGTCCGACGCGAGCGCCCGTGCTTGGACTATCACATCGGGCGCTGCAAGGCGCCCTGCGTCGGCTGGCAATCCGAAGTCGACTACCGGTCGATGATCGACGAAGTCGTCCGGTTCCTGGAAGGGCAAACCGTCGACGTCCGAGGCCGGTTGCGGGACTTGATGCACGCCGCGAGCGCCCGCGAAGACTTCGAACGGGCCCGCGACCTCCGCGACGCCCTCAAGTGGCTCGACCAGCTCGATGCCCCCGCCACGGTCGAGCTGGTCGGCGGCGGCGATGCCGACGTGGTGGGCTACGCCCGTGACGGTGACGACGCGGTCTGCGTGCTGCTCCGGGTCCGCGAGGGACGCCTGATCGCCCGCGACCACCGGATTCTCGACAACCTGAACGAGGAATCGGACCCGACGATCTTGAGTTCGTTCCTGGTCCGCTACTACCTCATCGCCGAGGGTCGGGCCCGGCGGGTCCTGCTCCCCTTCGCCCCGGCCGACTTCACCGAACTCCAGGCACTCGCCGAGGAGACCCATTGGCAACAACCCCAGCGGGGCACCGGCGCCCGCTGGCTCGCCCTGGCCGACCAGAACGCCCAGCACCTCCTCGAGAGCCTCAGGCTCGAGTCGTTCGAGACCGACGAGCGAGCCGATGATCCGGTGTACGCGCTGGGTCGGGCCCTTGGCTTATCGGCGGTTCCTCGGATCATGATCGGGGTCGACATCTCGACCAGTCAGGGCCGCGACACGGTCGGCTCGCTCGTCTGTTTCGAGGCCGGTCGGCCCAAGAAGGCGGAGTACCGGAAGTTCCGGATCAAGTGTGTCGCCCAGCAGGACGACTATGCCGCGATTCACGAGGTGATCACCCGATACTTCCGCCGCCGACTCGACGAACGGCTGCCGCTTCCCGATCTCTTCGTCATCGACGGCGGAAAGGGCCAACTCGGCGCCGCGCTCGCCGCCGCCAACGCGGTCGGAGTCACCGAGATTCCGTTCGTGTCGCTGGCCAAGCGCGACGAGGAGATCTACCTCCCCGAGCGGTCCGAGCCACTCCGCCTCCCTCGCCAAAGCTCCGCGCTCCGCCTGCTCCAGCGACTTCGCGACGAGACCCACCGTTTTGGCGTCGCCTACAACAGAGCCCGCCGGCGGGAGCGGACCATCACCTCCGCATTGCTCGACGTCCCGGGAGTAGGGCCGGCGAAACGCCGTGCCCTGATTGAACGATTCGGGAGCCTGGCCGGGGTGCGCTCCGCCTCCCCGGCCGAGGTCGCGACCGTTCCCGGGATCTCCCCCGCGCTCGCCGCGCGGATCATCGCCCAACTCCAGGACGAATGAGTGACCGCCACTTTCGACTGGTACCTCGAGTGTTCTCGGTGCGCCGCGACCCGGCAAGCCGACGGCCTGCCGACCGTGTGCCCAGCCTGCGCCAAGCCGTGGTTGGTGCGCTATCGGGGACGCACCCCAACCACCGCCGAACGGGATCGGCCGCCAGGAAGCGGGTTGTGGCGCTGGCCCTCGTTCCTGCCGATCATGCCGGGCGAAGATCCGGTGACGCTCGGCGAAGGGAGCACGCCGCTGCTCGTGACCCCGCGGTTGGGCGAGACGTTAGGCCTGCCCCGCCTTCTGGTCAAAGACGAAGGCACCAACCCGACCGGCTCGTTCAAGGCCCGCGGGCTCTGTGCCGCCATCCACCGGGCCCGGCTGGGCGGCGCGACGGCCTTCACCTTGCCCACCGCGGGGAACGCCGGGGTGGCCGCGGCGGCCTATGGGGCGCGGGCAGGCATTCCCGTTCGGGTCTACGCCCCGCGAACGACTCCCAAGCCGATCCTCACCCAAATCGCGGCGTTCGGCGCCGACCTCCAGCTGCTCGACGGCCACATTGGTGACTGCGGCAAGGCCTCCCGATCGTACGCCTCCGAATCGGGAGCGATGGACTTGTCGACCCTGCGGGAGCCGTACCGCATCGAAGGCAAGAAGACGATGGGGCTCGAACTGGCCGAACAGCTGGGGTGGAGGCTCCCGACCGTCATTCTCTATCCCACTGGGGGCGGCACCGGCTTGATCGGGATGTGGAAGGTATTCGGCGAGCTTGCCGCGGCCGGGTGGATTACCGGGCCATTGCCGCAAATGGTATCGGTCCAGTCCACCGGCTGCGCCCCGGTCGTCGAGGCGCTGGCTCGAGGAGCCGACGAGTGCACCCCGTGGCCCGATCCCTGGACCGTGGCCAGCGGCCTCAGGGTCCCGGGACCCTTGGGCGATTCGCTGATGCTGCGCGCCATCCGCGAAAGCGGTGGGACGGCCATCGCGATCGACGATCCGGATCTGACCGCCGCGGCCAGTCTGGGAACCAGCACGGAAGGGATCGACTTCTCGCCCGAGGGCGGCGCCGCCCTGGCGGCTGCCCGACGCCTCGCGGCCGCCGGTCGAATTGGACCCAACGATGAGGTGGTGGTGTTCAACACCGGTGCCGGCTGGCTCTACCGCTGAACAGTTGCCCCTGACCGGACCGGGGGCGATATTTCTAAGTCTATGTCCGGTCGACGGTTCGCCATTATCGATCCAGCTTGCGGAATCGCGGGCGACATGGTCCTTGGCGCCCTGGTCGAGTTGATCGGCTCGGCGGATTGGTTGGTCGAGCTGCCGCGGCGGCTCAAGCTTCCCGGGGTGTCCGTCGAGGTGGCCGCCGTGATGCGAAGCGCGATCAAGGCCACCAAGGTCACCGTTCGCCTCGGACGTGCAACCGAGGAACCGGGCGACGTCTCCGATACCGACTTTCTCGGGATTCGGGAGCATCGGCACGACCACGAC
This sequence comes from Gemmatimonadota bacterium, assembly GCA_016874005.1. GTDB lineage: Bacteria > Gemmatimonadota > Gemmatimonadetes > Gemmatimonadales > GWC2-71-9 > SHZU01. The sequence goes on from VGVQ01000017.1 coordinate 27,744, forward strand.
TCCGGTCATGGACACCACCATCACCACGCCTCCCCGGGCGGCTCCCCCGACCACCGGCACGCGCATCTTGGCGGTACCCACCACCACGACGACCCGGGGCATGCCCATCGGCACGTCTCGGAGCTGCTGGCATTGATCGCCGACGCGGACCTGCCGCCCCAAGTGAAAGCAACGGCATCGGCCGCCTTTAGACGGCTCGCGGCGGCGGAGGGGAAGATCCACGGCGTCGCACCGGAACGGGTCGCGCTGCACGAGGTGGGAGCCTATGACGCGGTCATTGATATCGTTGGCTCGGCCCTCGGGTTCGAATTGCTCGGCGTTGCCTCGGTCGTCACCCGGCCGCTGGCACTCGGGAGCGGGTGGGTGAGAGCGGCGCACGGCGTGCTGCCGGTGCCAACGCCTGCTACTTCGCTCCTGATCGAGGGGCTCAGCATCGGTCCGGACGGCCCCGTCGAAGGCGAGGCGACGACCCCAACGGGCGCCGCCCTGCTCCAGGCGCTCACCGGCGGTCACGGCCCCGTCGGCCGGTGGCGCGCGGTCGGCTGTGGGTACGGAGCCGGGGGCAGGGATCCGGGCCATTATCCCAACGTTCTGAAGATCTTGCTCGCTGAGCCCCTCAGTACCCCCTCGGCCCAAGAACTCGTGATGGTGTCGACCGACATCGACGACCTCAGTCCGGAGTATCTCACGGCCCTGCGGGATGAGTTGGTCACGGCCGGCGCGGTGGACGTCGTGAGCTGGTCCACCCAGATGAAGAAGGGCCGGATCGGTTTCCGGGTCGAGGCGCTGACCCAACCGGAACAGCTGGCCGCCGTAGCCGAAGCCTTCTTCCGCCATAGCACCACGGCCGGTCTTCGAACGACGACGGTCAGCCGCCAGGCGCTCCCTCGCGAGCACTGGTCGGTACCGGGGCCGGGAGGTGTCCCGGTCCGCGTCAAGACTCTTCACGGACCGGCTGGACCCCGCGTCAAACCGGAGTACGACGATGTGATCGCCGCCGCCAAACGGGCCGGGCAACCCGCCCACGAGTTGGCACGTAGATTAGAGCAGGAAGCGCTCGGACACGCCCGTCAGGGGACGGGGTCGGCCGGGCGCCACGACAACGACCCCCCGAAGGAGCCTAACGAATGAAGCCCATCTGGTCCGGTGCTCTGGCCTGCGCCGTTGCGAGTACGGCGTTCGCCCAAGGACCGATTCTCCAGCCCAAGCTCGCCGAGGTACAGCCGGCGAAGTTCAGCGTCCCGCTTTGCCCTCTCAAGCCCGAGGGGAAGACCTCCAAGGGCGTCGAGGCCCTTCGGAAGTCGTACGACCCGAAGGCGGACAAGGCCGCCCAGCTCAAGCTCGCCCACGAACTCATCACCCAGGCGCTCGCCGAGGGGCAAGGAAGCAGCGCCGCGGCTTGGTATTACCTCGCCCGAGTCTATTTGATGCAGGGCGATGTGGGCGGAGTGGACTCCGCGTTCGCCAGGGCGGTCAAGTTGCAGCCGCAGTGCGAGCTCGACATCGACCAGCAGCGGCAGAACAACTGGGCCCAGCTCGCGACCGCCGCCTTCGAACTCCAGAAGAACAACGAGACCGAACAGGCCATCGTGCTGTTCCGAGACGCCAGCCGGCTCTTCAACGAACGCCCCGAGGTGGTCGCCAACCTGGGCGTCTTGTTCGCCAACAGCCAGCAGGACGACAGCGCCGCGGCCTACTTCGCCAAGGCCCTGGCGATCGCCGAGAAGGGCGCCGAAGCCGACACCTCGATGATCGAGAGCCGCAACAGCAGCGCCCTCAACCTGGCGATCATGCTCCAGCGCACCAACAAGGCCAAGGAGGCCGTCCCCGTCCTCCAGAAGTACCTGAGCTGGGATCCTGCCAACATGGATGCCCGGAAGTCGCTCTCGCAGGCCTTTCGCGACGCCGGCATGGCCGACAGCGCCTCGGCGCTCGACAACGCGATGATCGCGGAAATGTCGAAGCAGAACCTCGACTCCCTCGACATGCAGGACCTGATGGCGATCGGGGTCTCCGCGTTCAACGCCCAGAAGTACCAGGAAGCGGCAACCGCGTTCGGGAAAGCGTCGGTCCGGAACCCGTACAGCCGCGACGCGGTGTACAACCTGGCGAACGCCTACCTCGCCTTGAAGGAAAACGACAAACTGGTCGAAACCGCGAGTCGGCTGGCGGAAATCGAACCGATGAACGAGGACGTCTACCGGCTGATCGGGCAGGGGCAGAAGGCGCTCAAGAAGGACGTCGAAGTGCTCAAGGCCGCCGAGAAGCTCGTGGGGCTTCCGCTCCATATCGAAATGGCGGCGTTTGCGATTGGCCGGTCGGCGGCCAAGCTCGAGGGGGTCGCCCGCGGTCGGGCCCCGACCGACGCCCAGGGCAAGGCCATCAAGGTGACCGCGGTGACCTTGGTCGTCGAGTTCGTGACGACGGCCGGCACCGTGGTGGATACCAAGGAGGTCGCGGTGCCCCAGCTGGCCACCGGCGCCGAGCACAAGATCTCGATCGACGCCAAGGGCCAGAACATCGCCGGCTGGCGGTACCGGGCGAGGTAGATGGGACTGGCCGGAGTGATTTGACGGGCGAGGAATCCCCGCCCATTATTCCGGCCAGATGCGGGCGTAGCTCAGTTGGCAGAGCGCGAGCTTCCCAAGCTTGAGGTCGCGGGTTCGACCCCCGTCGCCCGCTCTGAAGCGAGAAAACCTCGAACGGCCATCCCACCACGGGATGGCCGTTTCGTTTTCAAGTCCAGCCTCGAAAATAGATGAGCGGTATGGTGGTAAGTCTTGATAAAACAAGCAACTAGGGGCATCTTTGCCGGGGTGAGACCGCCCGCTCCGACCACCCCACCACGACGATGATCCGGGTCGCCTCCGTCCTCCCTGGCTCAATCGCGGCCGAAATCGGTCTCTGCCCCGGTTCCGAGTTGATCAGCGTGAACGACCGGGATCTCGAGGATTTCCTCGACTGGGAATTCCATACCGCCGACGAGCAATTCACCCTGGTGGCGAGGCAGCCAACTGGGGAAGAACTCGAGGTCGAGGTCGAACGTGATCTCGACGATCCCATTGGCTTGACGCTGGAGCCCCCGAGGATTCGCCGCTGCGCCAATCGCTGCGACTTCTGCTTCGTCGATGGTAACCCGGACGGGCTCCGGGACGTCCTCTACATCCGCGACGACGACTACCGGCTGTCGTTTCGCTATGGCAACTTCGCCACCCTCACCAACCTCAAACCCTGGGACGTCGACCGAATCATCGAGTACCGGCTTTCGCCGCTGTACGTCTCGGTTCATGCGACCGACCCGGTTACCCGACGCTACCTGCTCCGCAACCCGACGGCGCCCGACATTCTCGACCAACTGCGACACCTGGCCTCGCACGGGATCCGATTCCACACCCAGATCGTCATGTCACCGGGGGTCAACGACGGAGCCATCCTCGACCAGTCCCTGGCTGATCTCCACCGGCTAGGCTCGAGCGTCCTGAGCGTCTCGGTGGTTCCCGTCGGCCTCACCGAGTTCAGCAAGCACCACCTTTGCCGCGAGCCGACGGCCGACGAATGCGGCCGGGCCATCGATACGGTGGAGCGCTGGGGCGAGACGGCCCAAGCCGAACGGGGAGAAACCTGGGTATTCGGAGCGGATGAGTTGTATCTGCGGGCCGGACGCGCCCTGCCGCCAGCGGACCGCTACGGCAGCTTCGATCAAGTCGAGAACGGGGTGGGAGCCGTTCGCTGGCTCCAGACGATCATCGCGGAAGCGAGTGACCGATTCGGGTCCTGGCGCGGGAAGCACATCGCGATCGTCACCGGAACCTCGATGTCGCCTTTGATGCCGCAGGTGCTCCAGCCGCTCGAAACGGCCAGCGGAGCGCGCTTCCGCCTCATCCCGGTGGTGAATCAGGTCTTCGGGCCGCGGGTCACCACGGCGGGACTCTTGGGCGGCCGTGAGATTCTGGCGGCGCTCGAGGCGGAACGCGGATTCGACTTGGCCCTGATCCCGGGCGAGGCCGTCAACGACGACCTGCTGTTCATCGATGGCACCGCTTGGGCCGATGTCACCCGCCGGCTGCCGATGCCCGCTCGGCTGTCGAAGACCTTCGCGGACGCGATCGATGAGTAGGCCTACCGTGGCGATCGTGGGGCGCCCGAACGTCGGGAAATCGACCCTGTTCAACCGGTTGGTCGGAGGCCGCCAGGCGATCGTCGCCGACGGCGCCGGCACCACCCGAGACCGCCACTTCGGAGATGCCGATTGGAACGGCCGGTCGTTCTGGGTGGTCGACACAGGGGGGCTGGTGCCGGACTCCCACGATTCGATGGATCGCCTGATCCGGCGCCAGGCGGAGGTCGCGGTCGAAGAGGCGGACCTGATTCTGTTCGTGGTGGACGCCAAGGATGGCCTCCACCCGCTCGACGAGGCCATCGCGCCATACCTGCGCCGAACCAAGCGGCCGGTGCTGCTGGTGGCCAACAAGGTCGACACCCTGCCTGCCTTCCCGACTCAGCACGAGTTCTACGGATTGGGCCTCGGCGAACCGGTCCCCGTTTCGGCTTCGGTCGGCAAGGGGAGCGGCGACCTGCTCGACGAAGTCGTCGCGAAGCTGCCCCAATCCGATGGCTCTGAGACCGCGGTCGAGATCAAGGTGGCCATCGTCGGCCGGCCGAACGTCGGCAAGTCGTCGCTGGCCAACCGGCTGCTCGGTCAGGAACGCCACGTGGTCTCCCCCGAGGCCGGCACTACCCGGGATGCGGTCGATTCGGTCCTGAACTACCATGGCCAGGCGATTCGCTTCGTCGACACCGCTGGTCTGCGCCGCAAGGCCCGGGTCGACGATGACGTCGAGTTCTATTCCACGGTCCGGACTCGCCGGGCGCTGGAAGAGGCCGACGTGGCCGTCCTTGTCGTCGACGCGACGGATGGGGTTCATGCCCAGGACCTGCGGATCGCGACCGAGGTGTGGGACCGCGGGGCCGGCTTGGTGCTCGCGGTCAACAAATGGGACTTGGTCGAAGCCAAGGACCCGAACACCGCCAAACGAGGGTTCGACATCGTCACCGAGAAGGCTCCGTTCCTGGCCGACGTGCCCTTCGTCTATCTCTCGGCCCTGACCGGTCAACGCGCCAGGAAGATCCTCGACACTGTGCTCGAGGTGGCCCGCGACCGGCATCGCCGGATCCCGACGGCCGAGGTGAACAGGGTGCTCGAGGCCTTGGTGGCGCGGAGCCAGCCGCCTCAACGGGAGGGGGAGGAGGTCAAGCTCCTTTATGCCTCACAGGTCGCCGTGGCGCCTCCGACCTTCGCGATCGTCAGCAACCGCCCCGACGACGTCGTCGAGCATTACCAGCGCTACCTTCTTCGCGGCTTTCGGGCCGCCTGGGGGTTCCAGGGTGTCCCGGTCCGGCTGCGGCTCCGGGCCCGGAAGGGTCGCGAATGACCGCGGCCATGTGGTTGATCGTCTCGTACCTGCTCGGCTCCATCCCGACCAGCTACCTGGTGGGTCGTTTGGCCAAGGGAATCGACTTGCGGCAAGTCGGCAGCAAGAACCTCGGGGCCACCAATCTGTATCGGTCGTTAGGCTGGCGCTACGCGATCCCGGTCGGCCTGTTCGACCTGGCGAAGGGCGCCATCCCGGTTTGGGTCTTCGGGCCGCGGGCCGGCGACGGGCCCTGGTGGCCGCTCGCGCTCGGCGTGGCCGCGGTGGTCGGCCACGTCTTCTCGGTGTTCGTCGGATTCAAGGGCGGCAAGGGCGTGGCCACCACCGCCGGGGTCGTGCTCGGGGTCGCGCCCTGGGCCACCCTGGTGGCGCTCGGGCTGTGGGCCGTCGTCGTTCGGCTCACCGGGTACGTGTCGTTGGGAAGCATCGTCGCCGCGGCGGCACTGCCCCCCGCGGCCTTCCTGCTCGATCCCGGCTCGCGTCCCGTCGTCGCGGCGCTGGTGGCAATGGCCGTCTTCGTGATCGCGATGCACCGAGCCAACATCGGACGGCTCCTGGCCGGAACCGAGAACCGATTTGGACGCCGGGGGGCCCCGTGACCCGAGTGGCGGTGATCGGGGCAGGGAGTTGGGGCACCACCCTGGCCGACCTCCTGGCCCGACAGGATCACCAGGTGACGTTGTGGGCCTACGAGCAGGAGGTCGCGGCGGCGATCACCGCGACCCACGAAAACCCCCTTTTCCTGCCGGGATGTCCCCTCTCGCCAGGCCTCCGGGCGACCAATGATCTGGCCATGGCTCTCGACGGCGCCGGGGCGGTGGTCGTGGCGTCACCGAGTCACGTCACGGCCGGGCTGCTCCGCCAGGTCGCCCCGCTGATCTCGGCCGGAACCCTGGTGATCGGTGCCACCAAGGGAATCGAGACCGAGTCCCTCGAACTGATGTCGGAGGTGGCCTGCCGGCTCCTCCCGCCGCATCGGTTCGTTGCGCTGTCGGGGCCCAGCTTCGCGGCGGAGGTGTACCAGGGCCAGCCAACCGCCGTCGTCGCGGCGTCGCCGGACGCCGAGGCAGCGCTAGCGGTCCAATCATTGGCGACCACCGCCTACTTCCGGATCTATTCCAGCGGCGACCTGATCGGCACCGAACTGGCCGGCTCCCTCAAGAACGTCATCGCCATCGCCGCCGGCATGCTCGAGGGCCTCGGGCTGGGCCACAACCCCCGGGCCGCCCTCATCACCAGGGGCCTGGCCGAAATCGGCCGGCTCGGTGCGGCGATGGGTGCCGATCCGCGAACCTTCGCCGGGCTGGCGGGCATGGGCGACTTGATCCTGACCACCTGCGGCGCGCTGAGCCGCAACCGAAGCCTCGGCGTGGCACTTGCCCAGGGGCAGTCGCTCGAGAGCTACCGGCTCCACCATCGAACCGTGGCGGAAGGGGTCAATACCGCCCGCGCCGCGGTTCGGCTCGGCGCCAGATTCGGGGTCGAGCTCCCGATCGCCACCCAAGTCTCGGCCATCTTGTTCGATCGGCAGGACCCACAACGGGCCATTGGCGAGTTGATGGAGCGGTCGCCCAAGTCGGAGCACGGCGAATGAACCCGCGCCCCACCCAGGAATTCTTCTCGATCGGCGAGGTCTGCGCCCTCACCGACCTCAAGCCGCACGTCCTCCGCTATTGGGAAGGCCAGTTCCGGTTTCTCAACCCGGCGAAGAATCGCTCGGGCAACCGGGTCTACAAGAGCCGAGAGGTCGAGATGATTCTCTTGGTGAAGCACCTGCTCTACGCCGAGAAATACACCATCGATGGCGCCCGCCAGCGGGTCGAGCAGTTTCGTCGCTCGGGCGAACTCAAGAAGGAAGCGGCTCGAGCCGCGTCGCGGCAAACGATGTCGGAAATCCGCGATGCCCTCAACGCCGTGTTGGATACCCTCGATGGCAGGACCGCGAAACGGCGGACCCCACCCCCCTCAACCGACGCGAACGCTCCATGAACATCTTGGTCTCCAACGACGACGGGATCCTCGCCGCCGGCATCGGGATATTGGCCAATGCCTGCCGCCAGGTGGGAACGGTCACCGTCGTGGCACCCGACCGGGAGCAAAGCGGAACGTCGCATTCGCTCACGCTCCACCGGCCGCTGCGCCCAACCAGAACCCCGGACGGTGCCTTTCAGGTCGACGGCACCCCGACCGACTGCGTCCTGCTCGCGATCGGGGCACTGCTGCCGGAACGTCCGGACTTCGTCTTCTCCGGTATCAATCACGGGCCCAACATGGGCGAGGATGTCCTGTATTCCGGCACCGTCAGCGCCGCGATGGAGGGCGTGACCCTCGGAGTTCCCGGGGTGGCGTTCTCGTTCGCCGGACGGGACCCGGCCCTGATCGCGAGCTACGAGGTGATCCTCATTCGGCTGATCCGCCAGATCACCGCGATCAGCGACTTCCCGGCAGATACCCTGCTCAACATCAACCTTCCACGACGCGATGCCTCGGAGGTCAAAGGGCTCAAGGTGACCAAGCTGGGTAGCCGGTACTTCTCCAGCTCGATTACCCGGATGAACGATCCCTGGGGCAGGGAAGTCCTCTGGATCGGGGGCGGCGACGTGACCTGGACGGGCGATGAGGACTCGGATCACCAGGCGGTCAAGGATGGCTATATCTCGGTCACCCCATTGCACATGGATCTGACCAGCTACCCGCTCATCGAAACCGTGAGATCATGGTCGCTCAGCCTGTAGCGGACGGTTTCGCCGGATATCGGCAACAACTGGTCGAAACGCTCCAGGCAAAGGGGATCCGCGACCTCGCCGTCCTTCAGGCGATCGCAACCGTACCTCGGCACCGCTTCGTACCGGAGGCGGTCCGTCATCGGGCCTATGAGGACAGCGCCCTGCCGATCGCGGCGGGCCAGACCATTTCCCAACCCTGGGTCCAGGCCCGGTCGATTCAGGAACTCCGCCTGACCGGGAAGGAGAAAGTCCTCGAGGTCGGGGCGGGGTCGGGCTACCAAACGGCCTTGCTGGCCCGGGTTGCCGGTAATGTCGTGGCGGTGGAACGAGTACCGGCGCTGGCCACCGGGGCCCGCCAGGCCTTGGACGAACTGGGAGTGCGCAACGTCGCGGTGGTCGTCGGCGACGGAACGCTGGGTTGGCGGTCGCTCGCCCCGTTCGACGCCATCATCGTTGCCGCGGCCTCCCCGGACGTGCCGGCCCCGCTGGTCGAACAGCTCAAACCCGGGGGGAGGATGGTGGTACCGATTGGCACCATGGACGAGCAGGCCTTGGTTCGAGTCGAGAAGTTGCCGGACGGCACCCTGGAAACGACCCCGTTGTCGGATGTGCGTTTCGTTCCGCTACTCGGTCAGTTCGGATTTCGGGGATAGGCACGGGAATCGCTACTAGGTAGGCCCATGATCGACCTGATTCGCTGGTTCATCGATTTCATCCTCCATCTCGACCAGCACCTGGGCGAGCTGATCTCGAAGTACGGGCTGGGCACCTACGGGATACTCGCGGCGATCGTGTTCGCAGAGACCGGCCTGGTGATCATGCCGCTCTTGCCTGGGGACTCGCTCCTCTTCGCGGCGGGGGCGTTCGCCGGCCTGGGGAGCCTGGATCCGTGGATCCTGTTCTTTCTCCTCACCGCGATGGCCATCGCCGGCGATACCGTCAACTACTGGGTGGGGGCGTGGATCGGGCCCCGGGCCTTCACCGGCGAGATCAGGTGGCTCAAAAAGAGCTACCTCGACCGGACCCAGGCCTTCTTCGAGAAGCACGGCGGAAAGACCATCCTACTGGCCCGATTCGTCCCGATCGTTCGGACTTTTGCGCCCTTCGTGGCCGGGGTCGGGAAGATGAACTACGCCCGATTCCTGGCCTACAACGTCGGAGGCGGTGTTGCTTGGGTCGGGATCTTCGTTTGGGCGGGGTATTTCTTCGGCAATCTCCCGGTGGTAAAGGAGAACTTCGGGATGGTGATCATCGCGATCATCGTACTTTCGGTGATGCCGATGGTGTTCGAGTTCGCGAAAGCGCGCCGTGCCGCCTCCCGCGCCACTTCAAGGTCATGACGGAACCTGTTGAATAGTAACGGATTGCCGTAGCTACCTCTACCAAAATCACCGATTGATTTGTCACTTGTGACATTCGTGATCGCGGCGGCGGAATCTGGGCGGCGACCGGTGCCTCGATTAGCTTCCCCCCTGCGCCCCCGTAGCTCAGATGGATAGAGCAGCGGTTTCCTAAACCGTTGGTCGGAGGTTCGAATCCTCTCGGGGGCATGTTATCTTTGCGCGCTTGCCCTCGCCCTAGGCTGACGACCGAATGAGCAATTCCCCCGCTGATCCCACGACGCCCCAGACCAGGGTCGCCCAGTCGGCAATCGCTGCTGATGGCGACGATCTCCTCAGCCGGATTCGGCAGCACCAGAAGCCATTGTCCATCGTGGCTGGGGCCGTCGTGCTGCTGGGATTGATCGGATGGTACGTCGTGGAAAGCGGGCGCCGGAAACAAACCCAGGCACTGGACGCCCTCGATCGGGCCCGGTCGGCCATGGAGGCTTCGAACTACCCGGAGGCCTCCAGCCAACTCCAACGGGTGGCCGAGACCTATGCCGGCACCGACGCCGCCTTCGAGGCGGTCCTGGCCCTGAACCAGGTCCGGCTCCTCTCCGGGCAAGCCCAGCTGGCCGCCGACGAACTCAAGAAGTTCGCCGCCACCAACCCGCCGGCCAGGTTCGCGGCTGCCGCCCACGCTCACCTGGCCATGGCCCTCGAGAACCTCGGCAAGGGGACCGAGGCAACCGCCGAGTACCTGAAGGCCGCTGAGCTCGCGCCAGAGGCCTTCAGGAAGGTCGATGCCTTGCTCCAGGCGGCCCGCACCTACCGAGTGCAGGGCAACACCGCGGAGGCGACCAAGGTCCTCCAGGACATCATCACGAAATACCCCAAGGAAGCCGCCGGGGTGGCGGAGGCCCAGGTCCGGCTGGCCGAGCTGAGCAGGTAGCTCGAGGCTCAGTCAGCCGGGCCTGACGAGCCGCTGGACGACCGGCACGCCACACCGATTTGACGGACGCATTCGTTCAAGTTGTATGTCGTATAAGATGTATTATGTTAACTACAATTGTGGAGAAACGTGGATAACTACTCCACGGCAGCAAACTCCCCGCTGAAAACCAGCCGCCCCTCCCCACAAAGCCAGACCTCGTCGGCCGTTGCGCCGGCAATCCGCCCGGACACGCCGTAGATCAACCCGCTTCGTGATCGGATCCTCACTGGCATTCGGCAGGCCCCGCCTGCCGCCAGCGCCAGGGCCGCCGCGATCGTCCCCGTACCACATGCCAAGGTCTCGCCCTCCACCCCGCGCTCATAGGTTCGGAGGCTCCAGTCGGCATCCTGGCCGCGGTCCGGTCCGACGAAGTTGACGTTGGTCCCGGCCAGGCCAAACCTCGGGTCGAACCGCAGGCTCCGTCCGCGGCCGGCGACATCCACGGTCTCCAGGTCGGCCACCACGATGACCGTATGAGGAACGCCGACGGTTCCTTGGAACGCCGACCGCTCCCCGGCAACCAAGGGGATTTCGATCGGAATGGGGATTTCCGCAGTCGGAAATAGGAGTTCCGCGGCCCAGTCCTGGCCTACGCACCGGCTCTCGAGCCACCCGGCATCGGTCTCGAGCACTACCCTCTCCGGATCAGCCAGCCCCAGCCTCACCGCGAGTCGAGTGGCGCAGAGAGCGGCGTTTCCGCACATGTTGGCGTGGGACCCGTCGGCATTGAAGTAGGCCATTCTGACGGCTCGTGGGCGCCCTTCCCTCGCGGGCTCTTCGCTCGGGCCGACGAATACGACGCCATCCGCCCCCACGCCCCGGCGGCGGTCGCAAACGAGGGCGATCCGTTCGGGCGACCACTGGTCCATGGCATGCGTTCGGGCGTCGAGGACGACGAAGTCATTCCCGGAGCCGGTCATCTTGTAGAAGCGGCTGGCGGTCACAGGCGCCCCAGCCGATCGGAAATCCACAGCCACCAGACCATCCAGACCGCCTCGCGGACGATGGTCTTGTTCATCTTGCTGGTACCCTCGATCCGGTCGGTAAAGACGATCGGGATCTCGACGAGCCGGAACTTCTTCCGCCACGCCCGGAAGCTCATCTCGATTTGGAAGGCATAACCGTTCGACTTGATCTTGCCGAGCGGGAGGGCCTCGAGCACCTCGCGCCGGAAGCACTTGAACCCACCGGTGGCGTCGGTGAGCGGAAGACCGGTCACCCAGCGGACGTAGATGTTGGCGAAGTACGACAGCAAGAGCCGCGACATCGGCCAGTTGACGACGTTGACGCCGCTCTTGTAGCGGGACCCGAGTACCAAGTCGGCCTCCTGGGTCGCCGCAATCAGCTGTTTGAGGAACTTCGGGTCGTGCGAAAAGTCGGCATCCATCTCGAACAGCAGGTGATAGCCCCGTTCGAGGCCCCAGCCGAAGCCCGCCAGGTACGCTCGCCCCAATCCCTCTTTCGCGGCCCGATGGAGTACGTGGACCCGCGCGAACGCCGCGGCAAGCTGGTCGGCGAGTGCCCCGGTGCCATCCGGGGAGTCGTCATCGACTACCAGAACTTCGAGCCGATCGTCCTGTTCGAGAATGGCTGGAACGATCTGGGAGAGGTTCTCGGCCTCGTTGTAGGTTGGCAGGATGACGAGATACCGATCACTCATGGGCGCCCGGATCTCCGCCGCACGAGGGGCACCGCGAAGAGGGCTCCCAACCCGGCGAGCGCCGTCAAGCTGATCAAGCGACCCCGTTGATAGGTCTTCGAACGGTATTCGAAGACGACTTGGGCGGCTCCTGGCGGGATTTCGACGCTCAGCAGTGTGTTCTGGGCGCGGTGGACCGGAACGCTGGTGCCATCGACCGTGGCGGTCCAGTCGCGATACCAGTTTTCCGCGACGATGAGGTACTCCGGTTGATCGGAGCGGCCGTCGATGGCGACCTCGATTCGGCCGGCCTCCCATTTCGTCACCCGGGCAAGGAGCGCCGACCGCTCCGGAATCTGTTGCTCGAGGGGAGCCGGGGTCAGACTTGCCGTGTCGGCGAAGATCGCGAGACGGTCGAACGGAAACCGCGGATCGGCCGCGGTCGCCGCGAGCTGATTCTCGGGCAACTTGGCCGCACCCCGAACGACTCGAACGTAGGGCGGTACCGTGTCGGCTTCATAGAGGTACGCCGGTCCGCCTCGCGTTTCGATCGGGCCGAGCAGCTGGCGGAATCCCGGGAGCTCTTGCGGTTGGTTCAAGACGGCGAAACGCACCCCGAGCATTTGCCAGATATTCGGGTTGACCTGGTTTTGCCAACGGCCCTTCCCTCCCAGCAGGTTGTCATAGTTGCTCAGCTCGTTGCCGTGGTAACCGAACATCGCCGGGATGCCCTCCGCCATGAGGCGGGCGCCCCGGTACGGATTGAGCTGGCCAAGCGGTCCTTCCGGGGCGAACACCCGGAACGGGAGGGGAGCTTCCTTCATTCGGGTGGTGATCGGATCGGCGCCGTAGCTGATCGCGGCTCCAGGCGAGAAGACGAAATAGCTCCGCAGCACGGTCCACTGCTCGACGGCGCCCACGAGGACGAGGGATCCGATTGCCAGGCCGCCGCTGAGCGTCCGCCGCGATACCAGGAACACCACGGCGGCGGCCGCCAGGGTCGTGAGCAACAGGCGGAGCCCATCGGTTTCGAGGGCCGGACGGTTGGCGATGGCCATCTCGAGAAAGCCTTGGTATCCTGGCGTCCGGGCAATGTCCTCCGAGACGAACTGCAGCCCACCCACCATCGCCACCAACCCGAGCCCCCCGACGACGGCGGTCGTTCCCCACAGCCGGGTCGTCGAGAAGGCCGAACGGAGGAGCCGTTCGGTGCCGGCCGCGGCGAAGTATGCGACCGGAAGCGCCACGAGGAAGAACGCCATTCCCGGTGCCCGAAGCCGCTTGGCCATGGGCACGAGCTCGAACCAGAGCTTGAAGAACGGCGTCGCGCCGCCCAGCGAGACGAGCATGAAGACGATTCCGACGGTCACCATGGCCCATCGAGCGGTGCGACGCTCGGTCCCGACCAGCCCTCCGATCGCCAGGATGACCGCCGTCGCTCCGAGATAGTCCGCGTGGTGGCGGATCCCGTTTCGTCCAAAGTAGCCGTGGGCGCCGCCATCGATCTTGGGCAGCAGTACGCCGAGCACTTCGTTGAGGGGAAGAGCGTACGAGGTGGCGTGCTCCCACCCGCTGCTGACACCGCCGTCGGCCCGGGGGCTGTACGGCACGTACTCGAGCATCGGAAGCGCGTAGATGGCGTAGAGGCCGACGCCGACGGCCATCGCGACGGCGGCCATCCCGACGATGCGCCAGCGTTCGGTGCCCTTCGGGCCTTCGCTCCCGAACGTCCACCAGGCGCCCCAGATGGCCCCGGCGATCAGGAGGTACTGACTGGCTTGGGGGTGGCCTTGAAGCGAGAGGCCGGTTGCCAACGCCATGATCCCATAGCCGAGGCCGTCCCGATCGCGCACCGCCCGCAGGATGCCTAGAAACAGCAACGGGGCGAGCATCGAGACGAACAGCTTGCCGTCGTGGCCGGGGTGAACCTGCGAGAGCACGATGCCGCTGAGTTGGTAGGTCAGCCCCCCGACGATGGCCCCGCCCCAACTGATCCGGAGCGCCCGGAAGAGCGCGTACGTGGCGACCCCGGCGAGCACGATGTGGATCCCGAACCCGAGATTCATCGCGACGTCGGTTGGCAGAATCCAGCGGAGCGCTGCCGTGGGATAGAAGATGTCGCCGTGGGCCGCCCCGACGAACGGCATCCCCCCGAAGAGGTACGGGTTCCACAGCGGGATGGAGCCGTGATCGCGGAAATACTCCGCGGCGAAGTGACGGAAGCTGTACCCCGCGATGAACTGATCCGAGGCGGGGCCGGCGAGGAACTGGCCGGTTGCCATCGGCCAGCAGTATGGGATGACGGCCGCCAGGCAGATCAGGAAGGCCACCAGCCCGGGGTGCTTGGGCTCGAAGTCTCCCGACGGAGCGTCGTTAGGTGTCACGGATACTCCCTCGGTCTTGCTTCGGGCCTCTTTGGGCTCTCGGCGGTTGGGCACGGAAGCTACCTCCGGCGAACCTGTTCGTACCAGCGCTCGAACCGCTCGGCAACCGCCGCCGGGGCCAGCCGTTCGAGCCAGGCAGAGCCCGCGGTAGCGGCCCGATCGCGCCCCGCCGGAGTGCTCAAGAGATCGTCGACGGCGGCCGCGATGGCCACGGGATCGGGATCCGATACCCGGCCCGCGCCGGGCTCAGCCATGATGTCCAGCACGCCTCCGCCGTCGCGGCAGGCCACCACCGGAACTCCGCCGACCAGTGCCTCGACGGCGCTGAGCCCTAGACCCTCGGCCTCGGCCGGGAGGACGGCCACGTCGGCGTTGGCCATGACGCCGGGGACATCCGCTGGGGCCACCGTTCCCGTCCAGGTGATCGCCTGGCTGGTACCCAAGCGCCGCGCGAGCTGTTCCAGCCGCGCTCGCTCCGGGCCGTCACCCACGATCGTCAGCTTGAGGTCGGGACGGGTGAGGCGGAGCCGTTGGTGCGCCTCGATCGCCAGGTGCACCCGTTTCTGGGCGGTGAGCCGGGCCACGACAACCACGCCGCCGCCGCCCCGAGACCGGGAGACGCTGGCAACCCGCAACGGCATCGGCTGGACCGGAATCGAACCGAGCGGCCGCCCGGTCGCGCTGGCCGCGGCTGCCGCCACCGAACGGCTCACCGCGGTGACCAGTCTGCTGGGCGCCATGGCACGGCGGGCGAGCCATCGGGCGGTTCGTCCCGCCAACAGGCGACCGTCGGTTCCGTGGAGGGTCACCACGGTTGGCAGTTCCGGCGGGGCGGCCAGCCCGGCCGGGAACCACCAATGGGCATGGACGACGGCGTCGCCGCCATCAGCCGCCTCCATCCGGGTTGCCTGCCGAAACCCTCGGAGCAACCGGAGCAAGGCCAGCCATCCAGCCGGGGAGGCGGTCGCCTCAGCCATCCGTCCGGTGTAGGCGAAGTGCTCGCCGGCGGCCGACGCGTAGCGCACCCGACGCACCGGAATCCCGTCGAGGTAGTCGGTGCCGCCCCGCCCCGCGTCGCTCGGCGCGACCACCCGGATGTCATGTCCCCGGTCACGAAGGGCCAGCGCGAGGGGGTGGAGGAACCCGCCGGCGAGATCGCCCGACTGCCGAGGGTAGTTGTGGGTGAGGAACACCACCCGCATCGGCGTCAGGAGGGCGGCCCCGAGCGGAACCGTTGGGCTTCGCGCATTTCCTCTCGAAAACCGGCAATGAGCTCGGCCACGAAACCGAATCCAAAGAGCGCGATGCCGCTGATGACCATGGTCTCGACGAGATTGAGCAGCGGGCGGAACCCGATGCCGTAGCCAAAGCGGAGCACCAGGGCGACGATTCCCGCCACCAGCCCCACGGCGAACAGGACGGCCCCCGATACCCCGAAGAACAACATCGGCTTGCGGCCGAAGCGGAGCAGGAACCAGACCGACAGCAAGTCGAACACGCCGATCGGGATCCTGGTCCAGGTGAACTTCGATGCGCCGGCGGTCCTCGGGTACAACGGCACCGGCCGCGACGTCAGCCGGAAGCCTTCGACGGCCGCGATCACGACCATGTAACGATGCCAGTCGGGCCGCATCGGGACCACCCGCATGATCTCCGCCCGGTAGGCCTTGACCGAGTTGAGGTCGTCGACCTCGACGCCGAACAGCCAACGGCAGAGCCCGTTGTAGATGCCGCTCACGAAAGCCTTCTCGTATTTGCCCTGCTTCGAGCCGGTCACCATGTCGGCCTCGCCAGCGAGGATCGGCCGGACCAGGGTCGGGATGTCCTCCGGCTTGTACTGGAGGTCCGCCGGGTAGAAGACCAGGACATCGCCGACTGCCGCCTCGCCACCGCTTCGCAGCGCATCCGCGATACCCCGCTGGCGGCGGTGCCGAATGACACGGAGGAACGGATACTCGGCCTGAAGGCGGGCCAATACGGCCGGCGTGTCATCCCGGGAACCATCGTCGACGACGACGACCTCGAACGAGAAGCCGGCCGGCGTCAGCGCGGCTGCGCACTGCCGCACGAACTCGCTGAGGTTCGCCGCTTCGTCCTTCGCGGGAACGAGCACGCTCACGTCGAGCGGGCCGGTTGCGGTCATACCCGTTTCCGCATCCTGGCCGGCAAGATGCCGAGCTGGTCGCGGTACTTCGCCACAGTCCGGCGGGCGATTTGGATGCCCTGCTCCTTGAACATGTGGACGATTTGCTGGTCGGTCAGCGGCTTGGCCGACTCTTCGTCACCAACCATCTTCTGGAGCTTGGCCCGGATCGATCGGGCGCTGGCGTCCTCCCCGGAGGCGGTGGTGAGCGCGCTGGAGAAGAAGAACTTGAGCGGCAGCACGCCCCGCGGGGTCTGAACGAATTTCTCGTTGGTCACTCGCGATACGGTCGACTCGTGCATGCTGATGACCTCGGCCACCTCCCGAAGGGTGAGCGGCTTGAGGTACTCCACCCCCTTCTCGAAGAAGGCCCGCTGCCGGTCGACGATGAAGTTCATCACCTTGAGCATCGTCTGCCGGCGCTGCTCGATCACCTGGATCATCCAGTTCGCGCTGTTCATCTTCTGGGCGATGAACTCGCGGTTCTCCTGGGTCAGCTGCTTCTTGTCCCGAGCCACGTCTTGGTATGACCGGCTGAGCCGCAACCGAGGAACCCCGGTGTCGTTGAGCGACACCCGATAGACGCCGTCGATCTTGTCGACGATCAGGTCGGGAATGATGTAGCCATCGCTGCGGTTCGAGTGCTTGAGCCCCGGCTTGGGATCGAAGCGGGCGAGCGAGTCGGCCGCGGCCTGGACCTTCTGGGGTTCGACTCCGAATCGCTTGGCGAGGTCGTTCCAGCGGTGAGCAATGAGATCGTTGAACGCGTCGGCGACCAGGCGATGGACGAGGGTGCCAGCCTCCTTGGCCTCGACGATCTGGAGGAGGAGACATTCCCGGAGGTCGCGCGCCGCGACGCCCGGCGGATCGAGCCGCTGCATCAGGGCCAGCATCTCTTCCACTTCGGCGCCGGTATAGAACGGAATCGGCGGGGTGATGACCTTCGGTGCCGGAACCGAGCGATCCTCCAGAGGCAGGCCCGACTCGTCGGCACCGGCGGTGCCATGTGCCTCGAGGAGCGAGTTCACCGATCCGAGAATCTCCTCGAGCGACGCGGTGAGATACCCTTCCTCGTTGACGTTGCCGAGGAACTCCTCGCTCAGGAGCTGTTGCCGCGGAGACAGGTGCAGCAACTGGAGCTGCTCCCGCAGATGGTCGATCAAATCCGGCTGGGCCACCGAGACCGGCTCGAGGTACTCCTGGTCCTCGTACTGGGCCTTGGTCCCGCCGACGTCGAAGCCATTGAGGAGGATCTCTTCCCAATCGATCTCCTCTTCCTTCTCCTGCTTCTCCTTCTCGACCTCCTGCTTGGTCTCGGGCTGGTCCTGCTCTTCCTCCTCCGGCTCGAGCAGCTCCAGAAACGGGTTGGTGAGCAGCTCCTGTTTGAGGTGCTGCTGGAGATCCATCATCGGCATGTACAACATGTCCATCGCCTGATAGAGCCGCGGATTGATTCGCAGCTCCTGGCGGAGACCGGTGTGCTGGGAGAGGCCGGTCTTCACGAGACGACCTCCGGCCGGCTGAAGCGGTCGCGGAGTCGAGCCGTCATGTACGGGCCGAGATAGATACGAGAGACATTCTCATCGAAGACGAGCTCCTGGACCGTGCCGGCGGCTTGGACCTCGCCGTCGTGCATGATGTACGCGCGATCGACCACCTCGAACATGTGTTCGACGTTGTGGTCGGTAATGAGGACTCCGATGCCACGGTGCTTGAGGTTGCCGATGATGGTCTGAATGTCGTGAACCGCGATCGGGTCGACCCCGGCGAACGGCTCGTCCAGGAGCAGAAACTTTGGCTGGGTGACCAGCGCCCGGGTGATCTCCAACCGACGCCGCTCGCCGCCGCTCAAGCTGTACGCCCGGTTGGTCCGCAGCTGGGTCAACCCCAACTCGCCAAGCAGCTGATCGAGCTGAGCCCGGCGCTCCGCCCCCGGCAGGTCGAGCGTCTCGAGGATGGCGAGGATATTCTCCTCGACCGTCATCCGGCGAAACACGGTGGGTTCCTGCGCCAGGTATCCGATCCCGTTTCTGGCCCGGCGATACATCGGTTGCGAGGTGATGTCGCCGCCATCGAGGAGGAGTCGACCGGAATCCGGCCGGATCAACCCGGTGATCAGGTAGAAGGTGGTGGTCTTCCCTGCTCCGTTCGGGCCCAGCAGGCCGACGATCTCCCCTTGGCGGACATCCAGGGTGACATCGCGGACCACCCGCCGGCGCCGGAAGGCCTTGTTGAGCTTCTCGCCGACCAGGACCGATGTCATCGCGCCCTCGCGGCGGCCGTATCGGGGCGAGCCACCCGGAGGGTATCACGTCGAGGAGTCGGCGGCTGGAGGTGGACGCCGTCCACCGAGCCGAAGGCCTCGACCCGATCGACCGTCGTCGTGTCGGCCGTGAGCTTCATCGTGACGATGATCCGGTCGGCGCGAGTGTAGTTGATCGAGCCAGCGGGCTGATTGGCTTCGGCCGCCATCTGGTAGAACGACACCGCCTTGACCTCGGCCTCGAGCCGCTGGATCGCGGTTTTGGTTACCCCGGCCGAATCGCGTTCGACGAAGGTCGCGACCACCTTTTCCCCCGAGATCCAATCGCGCCGGCTGGTTGTCGATGGCCCGGCCGCCGAGTCGGTCGGCGGCGCCAGCCCGGCCCAACCACCGCCGTAGGCGCGGACACTGGAGAGCTTCTGCTTGGGACTCTCGATGACCAACGAGTCGCCCTTGATCTGATACGTTCCCGAGACCGCCACCGGCCGGATTTCCTTGCCCCACGCGCGGGTGCGCTCCACCTGCCGCTCGGGGATCTCGATCAGAATGGAGTCGGCGTCGATCGTCACATCGGGCGAGACCAGCCGCGCCTTGAGCTTGGCCTTGAGAGAACTCAGTTCCTTTTTCTTGAGCCCGAGATCGATATTGACGCCATCGAGGGTGAATCCGTCGTCCGTGATGCTCTTGAGGTTGGCGTTTCGGAGCATCTCGCCGCGCTCGAGCCGCCCGCTTTCGATCCAGATCGAATCCGCGGCGCCGTGGAGGTCGAACCGATCGATCGTGACGTTGCCGCCGGCGAACATCAGGTTGCCACCGACCGCCCTCACCTGGTTGCCTACGATGGTGTACGGCTCGGTGGGTTTGCCGAGCGAATCGCGGACCACGTACTTGATCGTCGGTCGATTGTATCCGATCACTTCGGTTTCGGGGCGGATTTGCTTCATGGGGCGGTAGTAGTCGACCCGGGGACCGACGATCGATGAGCCCGCCTTGAGGTCCTTGTGGACCACGTTGCCCTGCGCCTCGACCCGTTCGTTGTCGCGGAAATAGGTGATCTGGTCCGCATCGAGATGGGTGACCGAGTCCCGATAACGCACCCGGTTGGTCTGGGAGAGGAACTGAAAGACAGTGCCACCGTAGGACGCCACGCTGTCGGCATAGATGTGGATGTTCCGCCCGCGACAACGGGCGTGGACGTCACCGCCAGCGAAGAAATTGGTGACGCCGGGCGTCGGCTCGGTCCGCATTCCCTCGCGGCGGACTCGGACCAGCTGCATCTGGCACCGGTCGGCCGGGTCGATCCGGGCCGGGGGCTGGGCCGCGAGCGGGGCGGCCCCGAGCAGCAGCAGGACGAAGGCGATGGGAACGGTCATTGTCCCGGAATCGTGACGCCGGCGCCACGATGGTAGCCGACCGGTTTGTCGACTCTGACCGTCTTGAACTCGAGGTCGGAGGTGAACCCGGTCCCCCGAAGGTGCTCGGTGCGGGAGTCGTAGACGAAGGTGGTGTCGCTGCGAAGTTGGAGCAGACCCTTGTCGTAGATCAGGTGCTCGGTGGTGAGCTTCCTTCCGTCGCTCGACTCGACGAATACGCTCCCGCGGGCGTCCAGGCTTCCGTTGGTCAGGTTGTAGATCCCGGATTTCGCCGTCAACACCGAGCTTTGATAGCCGTTGGCGTCGAAGAAGACCACCCTGAGTTGTCGGAGATCCATTCGTTGAGCGGCTTGATAGACGAATGCCGTGTCGGCCGTGACGTGGCTTCGCCGGCCGCCATCCTCATGGCCGCGGGTGGTCATCTGGAAAATGACCTGGTCGGCCGAGTCGGCGGCGACGCCCGAGGGGCTCGGCCGGGTGCCCTGATCCTGACAACCGACCAGCGCTACGACCCAGCCGACCGCGAGGAGACGCCCGGTCATACCGCGCCCGCCCGCATCAGGTCGTGCAGGTGGACCGCTCCCACCACCGCGCCCGAGGGATCGACGACCGGCAGCACCATGATCCCGTGCCGTTCCATCTGGCCGACCGCGCTGGCGGCCAGCTCGCTCGGGCCGATGGTCCGGGGGTTGGTGGTCATCACGGAAGCCAGGGGGATCTCGAGATATCCCGGCGATCGTTCCGCGATCCGGGAGAGATCGCCCGCGGTAACCACGCCGGCGAGCTTGCCGCCCTCGCCGATCAGGGCGATCCCTCGATGATGGGCCAGCGATTCGACCGCCCGCCCCATCGCGTCGGTCGGCCGTAGCAGCGGTCCCGGAGCCACCATGACCTCGGAAACCCGGAGAAGCAGTCGTCGGCCCAACCGGCCACCGGGGTGAAGATTGGCGAACTGGTCGGGGGAAAAGCCCTTGCAGCGAAGGACCGCGACAGCCAAGGCGTCGCCTAACGCAAGGGCCGTGGTCGTACTCGAGGTCGGCGCCAGGTCGTGGGGGCAGGCCTCCGTGGCCACCCCGGCGTCGAGGGTCACCTGAGCGGCCCGGGCGAGGGTGGAGGTCGTCGCACCGGTCACCGCGATGATCGGCACGGAGCGACTGCGGAGGCTCTCGATCAGGCCGAACAGCTCTTCGGTCTCGCCGCTCTTGGACAGGAGAATCGCCACGTCGCCGGGGCCGACGATGCCAAGATCGCCGTGGAGTCCGTCGATCGGGTGGAGGAACGTCGCGGCGGTACCCGTCGAGGTGAGGGTTGCCGCGATCTTCCGAGCCACCAGTCCCGATTTGCCGACGCCCGAGATCAGGACCCGACCGGAGGAGTCGACGATGAGGCGCACCGCGCCGGCGAAGGCGGCATCCAAGCGCCGTTCCGCGGCCACCAGCGCCTCGGCCTCGAGGCGCAACACCTCGCGACCGATGGCGACGATCTCGGTGAGGTCGCTCATTGGTCCCGGGCCTCTTGATACCGGGCGACGGCGGCGTCCCACTCTCCCCGAGCGCGAAGCAGTAGCTCGATCGCCTCGCGAACCGCGCCGAACCCACCGGGGCGGCTGGTAGTCACGGCGGCAATCCGCTTGATCTCGGCCACGGCGTTCGCCACCGCGATGGGAAGCGCGGCCCGCTCCATCGCGGAAAGATCCGCCAGATCGTCGCCGACATACGCCACCTGATGCCATCCCAGTCCCCGCTCCTCGAGCATCCGCTCCATCGCCGCGAGCTTCCGCGCACCCGAATCTTGAATGACCGTCTTGATCCTCAGTTCCACCGCCCGGAGGGTCGTCGCTTCGGAGACGCGCCCGCTGAGCCAGGCGACCTCGATCGGTCCACTTCGGAGCAGCCCAATACCGAGCCCATCCTGAATGTCGAACCGCTTGAACTCGACCCGCTTCCCGTCGACCACCCCGAGGAACACGGCGTTGTCGGTCAGGACGCCGTCGACGTCGAGCACCAAGAGCCGGATGGCTCTGGCTACCTCGGCGTCCATCACGGCTCCCGCGCCGCGAGCCAGACTCGGAGCAAACGTCGAAGCAACGCCGGCAACTCGGCCAAGGGCCACTGCGTCTCGGCGTCGCTCGCCGCCTTCGCGGGCTCAGGGTGGGTTTCGATGAAGAACCCGTCGACCCCAGCCGCGGCCGCCGCCAATGCCAGGGCGGGAATCGCGGCCCGATTGCCACCGCTCGAGCCCTGCGCGCCGCGACCCGGCCGCTGGACCGAGTGGGTCGCGTCGAACACGACGGCGGCTCCCGAGACCCGTCGGATTTCATCGAATCCGCGCATGTCGACCACCAAGTCGCCGTAACCGAAGAACGTCCCCCGTTCGGTGACAGCCAGCTCGACAGCCCCCCCGCTGGAACTCCGCACTTTCTCAACCGCTCCGGCCATGCCGGCCGGGTCCATCCACTGCCCCTTCTTGATGTTCACCGGCCGGCCCGAGCCGCCACAGGCAACCAGGAGATCGGTCTGGCGGCAGAGGAACGCCGGCACCTGGAGCACATCGGCCACCGCGGCGACCGGCCCGACTTGGTGCACCTCGTGCACGTCGGTGAGGACGGGAAGGCCAGTCTCCCGGCGGACCTGCTCGAGCGTCGCGAGGCCTTGCTCGATCCCGGGCCCACGGGCCGCGTCGGGGCGAGATCGATTGGCCTTGTCGAAACTCGCCTTGAAACACACCGGGATGCCGAGGGCATCTCCGAGTTCGGCGAGCCTCCCGGCGGTCTCCCGCATGACAGCCAACCCTTCCACCACACAGGGCCCGGCAATCAGGGTGGGACGGTCCGGGCGGCGAAACCGCCAGTCGGTCACCGGGCCGCGGCGAAATGCTGTCGCACGCTCATCGGCGCCTCGCGTTCTCCGAACGCGTGTCGCTTGGCCGCGCCGATGAACGACGCGAACAGCGGGTGTGGTCGGGTCGGCCGGGACTTGAGCTCCGGATGGAACTGACACCCCAAATACCACGGATGGTCGGGCAACTCGACGATCTCGACCAACCCGCCGTCGGGGGATTGCCCCGACAGCCGCAACCCATGCTCGGCGAGCACATCGCGGTAGGCGTTGCTCACCTCCCAGCGGTGCCGGTGTCGCTCGCTGATCTCGGTGGCGCCATACGCCTGCGCGGCCAGGCTCCCTGTCCGGAGCCGGGCCGGATAAGCCCCGAGCCGCATCGTGCCACCCATGTCCGCGACCTCGCGTTGGGAGGCCATCAACGAGATCACCGGATCCTCGCATTTCGGCTCGAATTCGGTGCTGTTGGCGTTGAGACGGCAGACGTTGCGGGCAAACTCGATGATCGCCACCTGCATCCCGAGACAGATCCCGAAGAAGGGCAACCGCCGCTCCCGCGCCCAGCGAACCGCTTCGACCATCCCTTCGACGCCGCGAACGCCGAATCCACCGGGCACCAACAGGCCATGCACCCCCGCGAGGGCCTCACCGGCCGCCTGGTCGTCGACGAAGCGGTCACTCGAGGTCCACTGAATGTCGACCCCCACATCGTTGGGGATCCCGCCATGGAGCAGCGCCTCCTGGACCGACTTGTAGGCATCATGAAGGTCGGTGTACTTCCCCACCACCGCGATCTTCACCCGGGCGGGCGGCGACTTGATCTTCGTCACCATCTCGCGCCACCCGGACATGTCTGGCTCCGTGGTCTCGAGGTGGAGCCGCTCGCAGACCTGACGGTCGAGCCCCTGCTCGAGGAAGCGGAGCGGGATTTCGTAGATGGATTCGACGTCCGGACTTTCCACCACGCAGCCGAAATCCACGTTGCAGAACAGCGCGATCTTGCGTTTGATCTCGGCGGACAGGGGGTGCTCGCTGCGGCAGATGAGGACGTCGGGTTGGATCCCGATCTGCATCAGGTCACGGACCGAGTGCTGGGTGGGCTTCGTCTTCAGCTCGCCGGCGGCCGCGATCCAGGGGACCAGGGTCAGGTGCATGAAAAGCGCGTTCTCCCGCCCCACCTCCTGTCGAAACTGGCGGATGGCCTCCAGAAACGGCAACGACTCGATGTCGCCCACCGTGCCGCCGATCTCGGTGATCACCACGTCGTGGCCCGGCGCGCTTCGGCGGATCGCCGCCTTGATTTCGTTGGTGATATGGGGAACGACCTGCACCGTCGAGCCGAGGTACTCGCCCCGCCGCTCTTTGGTGATGACCGTCTGATAGATCCGGCCGGTGGTGATGTTGTTCTGCTGGGAAAGCGATCGATCGATGAACCGCTCATAGTGGCCGAGGTCGAGGTCCGTCTCGGCGCCGTCGTCGGTCACGTAGACCTCGCCGTGCTGAAACGGCGACATGGTCCCGGGGTCCACGTTGATGTAGGGATCGAATTTCTGGAGGGTGACCGACAGCCCCCGTTGGACCAGGAGCCGACCGACCGATGCCGCCGCGATGCCCTTACCGAGCGACGACACCACCCCGCCGGTGACGAAGATGAACTTGGTATTCCCGTTCGCGGTCATTGCCGCCCCTCCCCAAGGGCCAGAGTGTGCCACGCAGTTTCGGCGCGCGCCAAGTCGTCCGCCGTATCGATTCCTGCGACCGCCTCCCCTTCAACCGCCGCCACTCCGATGGACAGCCCGAGTTCGAGGGCTCGAAGCTGTTCGAGCCGTTCGGCCCGTTCGAGCACCGACTGGGGGGCCTCCGCCCACCGCTGGAGCGCCGCCGGGCGATAGGCGTAAATCCCGACGTGCTGCCAGTACCCTGGATGGGCCTCGGGGTTCCCCGGGTGCGGGATTCTGGCCCGGGAGAAGTACCAGGCGCGGCCGCGACCGTCGAACACGACCTTGACCCGGTTGGGATCGCCGGCACGGTCTTCGGCGAGCGCCACCGCGGCCGTCCCGACCTGGTCACCCTGCTCGACCCGCCCGACAGCGCCTAACGCCGCCTCGGCCGAGACGAACGGCTCGTCTCCCTGGACGTTCAGCACCACGTCGAAACGGCGGCAGTCCGGCCGGCGGGCAACCTCCGCCACCCGATCGGTCCCCGACTGGTGGCTCGCGGCGGTGAGCACCGCCCGCCCGCCGGCCCGTTCGACCGCTTGTTGGATGTCCGGTGCATCGGTGGCCACGATCACTTCGTCGGCCACCCTGATGGCATGAACCCGTTCCAGCACCCGAACCACCAGCGGCACCCCACCTAACAGTTGCAGCGGCTTGCGCGCCAACCGGGTCGAGCCTAACCTGGCCGGGATCACTCCGAGCACGGGCATCACCCAAAGTAAGAGCGCGGCCGACCGTTGTCAAAAGTCGTGCCGCGCTCTAGTTGGCCCCTTGACAATACCTTAAGACCTTGAACTACAACTGCTTAGACTCCCGATGCTCGAACCGATCTCATGACTTCCAACCGGCCCTACGGCTTGGGCGGCGGCGCCGGCTTTGCCGGTACCTCGTGGCCCGCTACCGCGGCCCGATGCCGGGCTGACCGCGCCTTGCTCTGGGCGGCCGCCTGAACCGCCCGCTGAACCTCGGCCATCTGGTCCCGCAGCTCGCTCATTCGCTCATGGATCTCGGCGCGGGCCGAGTCCGAGGCCGCGGTGGCCAACGCGGCGCCCAAGGCTCCCAGGCTGTCGCCGATCTCGCTGAAACGCCCGCTCTCCGCCTCGATGACCTCGGCCGCCGGATCGGCGGTACCTCGGATCCGCTCCGCCACCTGTGAGGGGATCTTGATGGTAAGGCGCTCGGCGTCGACCCAGCGTCCCTGCCCGTCCTTGGTCTGGATCACGAGGGAGCCAAAGCCCTCCAGCCCGCTATCGGCGGCCTGAACACACCGAAAGGTCGTGTGTTCGTTGATCCGGGTCGGATCGTCGACGGTCACCTCGCACCCGGCGAGCCGCCCGAGCTGGGCTCGGTCGGTGATGCGAATGGTGACGTCAACGCCGCTCGGTTCGTCGGGCCCGGCGCGATGGATCACCAGCTTGCGGAAGGTCCCGAGGCGCTCGCCGTCGAAGGTGAATGGCACGAAAGCCAGGGGGATCGTGACGTCGCCGGTGCCTTCGACCACCCGAACGACCTTGCGCTTCGTGCTCCGAAAGGTCGAAATGATGGCGAATCCGACAACGAAGATCAGCCCGGCTTTCAGGCCGATCTTAGCCCAGTATCCCTGCATCCCGCTCATGGTTACCTCCACGGCCCCGAGGCCGCGTTCATGTTACATCTTGTAACGTAACGATATCTAATGGGGTTTCAAGGGCTTACCACCAACACCACGAGATCTACCCCCGGGGGTGATAGCGCCGATGAACGGCGGAGAGGTACTCCCTGTCGACGTGGGTGTAGATCTGGGTCGTCGACAGATCCGCGTGACCGAGCAGCTCTTGCACCGCCCGCAGGTCGGCGCCGCCCTCCAGCAGGTGGGTGGCGAAACTATGCCGGAGGACGTGGGGGCTTACCCTCTTCTTGATCCCGGCCCGGCCGGCGGCCTTCTTGACGATCCCCCAGGCACCGACTCGGCTGAGCCGACGCCCCCTGGTGCTCAGGATGAGGCAACCTTGGCTCTGCCCTCGATCGAGGCTCGGTCGCAGCGAGTTGAGGTACACGCTGATCGAGGCGAGCGACTTGCGGCCAATCGGCACTTGGCGCTGCTTGTTGCCCTTGCCCACGACTCGGATGATCCCGTCTGAGAGCGCCAGGTCCTCGAGCCGAAGGTCGCACAGTTCGGAGACCCGCAATCCGCCTCCATACCCCAGTTCGAGGACCGCCCGGTCCCGCCAGGCCATCGGGTCCTCGAGAGGGACCGCCGCCAGGAGCGCCTCCATCTCCTTGACCGAGAGCACTGAGGGGAGCGCCCGCCCCCGCCGGGGGACCTCGAGCCGATCGCTCGGATCGTCGGTCACCGCGCCCTCACCGAGGAGGAATCCGAAATAGGTATGAATCGACGAGACATGGCGGCGGATCGTCGCCGGGCTCAGACCGAGGTCCTTGAGAGCGAAGACGAAGGCCCGAAGCATCGGCCGGGTGATGGCGCCCGGCCCCGTCGCGCCGAGGCCGTCCACATGGCGGGCGAGGCGGCGGAGATCGCGGAGGTAGTTGTCGACGGTGTGGGGGCTGTGGCCCGCCTCGAGCGCGAGGTAGTCTCGAAACCCCTCGAGGCCGAAGCGGCGGTCGAGCTCACCGGTCACGGGTGGGCTCGCCGCCAGCGGCGCCAGACCCAGACCAGCAACCCGATCGCGACCGCGACGGCCACGATGCCTAACGCGCCATAGATCCGATCCAGAATGGTCACGACGGTGTCCCACTGATCTCCCAACACGGCGCCGACCCACACCAGCATGGAATACCACAGCGCGGTGGCGAATGCCACGGGGATCAGGAGTTGCGGGGCACTCAGCCGGCTCAACCCGGCGAACGGCGCCACCACCGAGCGGAATCCGGGAAGCAGCCGAGTGAGGAACATGCCGAGGGCCCCGTACCGGCCGTACTCCTTTAGCAGAAAGGCGGTCGCCTCGGGGGGGAGCAGCGCCCGTCCCAGTCGCGAGGAGGTCAGCCGGTCGGCGTGGTTTCTGGCAAAGTAGCACACCCCGACGGCGCCGATCAACCCGCCGGTCCAGGCCACCACGAAAATCAGGATCGGGTCGTAGTGCCCTTGATGCGACAGGAACGCCGCCATCGCCACGAAGACGTCCGAGGGCGACGGCGGGAAGGCGTTCTCGACCATACAGGCGACGGCAATCAGGAGATAGACCAGCACCGGTGGCCAGTGGGCCAACGCCTGGAGCACCGACTCGATCAGGGCCCCTCCACCGTCGCGACCGCCAGCACCGCGATGCCCTCGCCTCGTCCGACGAAACCCATGCCCTCGTTGGTTTTCGCTTTCAGGCTCACGGAACCCGGATGGAGTCCGAGGGCACCTGCCAGGCTCGCGGCGATGGGGAGCTTGAAGTCGGCCAGCTTGGGGCGCTCCAGGATCACGGTGACGTCGACATGGCGTGGCCGGATACCGCTGGCCCCCAACTCGGCGACGACCGTTCGGAGCATATCCAGCGAGCGGGCGTCCTTCCACCGCGGATCGGTGTCCGGAAACCGGGTGCCGATGTCACCGGCGCCCGCCGCGCCCAGCAGGGCATCGATCACCGCGTGACAGACCGCATCGGCATCGGAGTGCCCGGCCAGGCCCCGTTCCGCGGGGATGGCCACGCCGCCCAGAATGAGCGGACGGCCGTCGGCGAATCGGTGCGAGTCGTACCCAATGCCGGCTCGATCCATGACGAGCCGTTCAGGCCGCCGCGACGGCCGGGGGTGGTTCATCGATCAGGGTGTAGTCCTGGCGGCGACGGCGGACCCGATAGCCCGCGTCGGTGATGGCCCGCTCCATCTCGCGGAGAGTGGCGCGATAGGTGGTACCCGCCGCCGAAACCACGTTCTCCTCCATCATCAGGCTGCCGAAATCGTTGGCCCCGAACCGCAGGGCGACCTGCCCCACCTTGAGCCCCATGGTCACCCAGGAGGACTGCAGGTTGGGGATGTTGGCCAAGACGATTCGGCTGATGGCGAGGGTCCGCAGGTAGGTCACGGCGTCGGTCTTCGGCTGGTCGGCCATCTCGGTCCCATCGGGCTGGAGCGGCCAGCAAATGAACGCGGTGAACCCAGCCGTCCGGCGCTGGACCTCACGGACTCGAAACAAGTGCTCGATCCGGTCTTCATCGGATTCGCCCAGTCCGTACATCATCGTCACCGAGGTCTTCATCCCCTGACGGTGGGCCTCCTCCTGGACCCCGAGCCACTCGTCGGTCTGGGCCTTCTTCTTGGCGACCCGCTCCCGGACGGCGTCGACCAAGATCTCGCCGCCCCCACCGGGGATGCTGTCCAGGCCCGCGGCCTTGAGCTCGCGGATCACCTCGGCCACCGAGAGGCCGAACCGCTCGCTGAAGAAGACGACCTCGGACGGCGAGAACCCGTGGATGTGAATCGGGTGGTGACGCTTGATGTACCGCATCAACTCGAGGTACCACTCGAACGGAATGTACGGGTTGTGGCCGCCCTGGAGGAGAATCTGCACCCCACCGATCGCCCGACACTCGTCGATCTTCTCGCCGATCTTCTCGAATGGCAGGACATACCCCTCGTCATGTTTGGGGCGACGATAGAACGCGCAGAACTTGCAGTCGGCGACGCAGACATTGGTGTAGTTGATGTTCCGGTCGATGATGTAGGTCACCACGTCCTCGGGGTGGTGGCGATACCGCTCGGCATCGGCCAGGCGACCCAACTCGAGAAGCGGAGCCCGTCGATAGAGATCGACGACCTCGAGGAACTCGGGCGATTGACGATCGATCATGGCTGCCCCGGTTCGTTAGGCGGCGGAGAGGAACGACAGCGATCCGTCCGGTACCAGGCCATCATGGGCGAGCCGCCGGAAGAAATCGGTCAGGCCGGCGAGGTGGCGGTAGGACAGGGCGTAGTCGAGGTCGGCGAGGTAGGCCTTGGTCGCCGGAACCGTCAGCGTCGCGGCCGTCGCGGCGTCCGCGGCCAACTGGTCCAGATGGTCGAGCCCCCATGCGCGCGAAGCCAGCAAGGCCTGATGAATCGCCCGGGCCCTGACCTGATCGGCATCCCGCCGGGCGGCCCAGACGGCGAACACGAACGGGAGCCCGGTCCATTCCTTCCAGGCGAGGCCCAAGTCGGTCATGTAGGGGTACTGCCCCCTGGCGGCGAGCACCAGGGCCGCGTCGCCGATCACCAGGACGGCCTCGTGAGGCAATCGGGACAAGCTCTCGAGATCGGCGGATTCCGCTCGGGCCGTGGCGAAGTTGGGCCGGACCCGCCACCGATGCCGACAGAGCAACTCGAGCAGCAGCACGGAGGTCCGCGACGACGCGGTCCGAAGCACGGTGGCGCCATCCAGTTCGTGGACCGGCCGGCGACTGAACAGCGCCACGCTTCGGACCGGGCCGTCGCAACTGACCGCGAGATCCGGGAGGAGGTGATAGGAGGCGGCCCCGCGGGCGTATTCGACCGCCGACACGACGCTCACGTCGAGCTCGCCGGCGGCGAGGAGGTCGTTCAGCTCGGCTGCGGTCCCAGTCACGACCTCGGCATCGACCGCGATCAGACCGCGATCGATGGCACCGTAGACCGGCTGGCAGTTGATCCAGGGAATCCGGCCGAGGCGAACGGGACGGTCGTGGTTCATGCGGCGTGCACCGACGGCGCGAACGCCCCCGCTACAGGGGGCTCCTCGAGATCGTCGAAAGCGTCACGGATCGGCCGGTAGAAGCTGTCCCGTTCGACCGGGCGCTTGCCGGCCGCTCGAATCAGCTCCACCAGGCCGCGATACGGCAAGTGCATCGCGGTCTTGGCACCCGCCTCGTGATACACCCGCTCGTACACCACGGTGCCCTCGACATCGTCGCAGCCGAACCCGAGCACCACCTGCGACATGAACGGCGTCACCATGGGCCAGTGGGTCTTGATGTGGTCGATGTTGTCGAAATACAACCGGGCAACCGCCACATTCTTCAGGTCTTCGTAACCCGTCGTGGCCGATCCGACCCGGCCCATCTCCTCGCCCAGCTCGTTGTGGTCGGGGTGATAGGCCAGCGGAATGTAGGTGAGGAAACCCCCGGTTTCGTCTTGGAGGTCCCGCAGCATGGTCAGATGCTCGATCCGGTCGGCCGCCGTTTCGACGTGGCCGTACAACATGGTGCAGTTGGTTCGGATACCCAGCCGATGCGCGGTCCGGTGAACGTCGACCCATTCTTGCCCGGTGAGCTTACGCTCGGCGATGGTGGCCCGGACCGCCGTGCTGAAAACCTCGGCGCCACCGCCCGGCATGGTGTCGAGCCCGCTGTCGCGAAGGGCCAGCAGCACGGCCTCGACCGTGGTCTTTTCGATCCGGGCCAGGTGGGCGATCTCGACGGCGGTGAGCGCCTTGATGTGAATCGTCGGGTGACGTTCTTTCAAGCCGCGAAACATCTCGGCGTAGTAGCTCAGCCGCAGCTTGGGATGGAGGCCGCCCACGATGTGGAACTCGGTGGTGGGGGCCCCCACGGCGTGCGCCGCTTCCTGGTAGACTTCCTCGAGCGAACGGGTGTATGCCCCGTCTTCCTTCGGGAGCCGGGCGAAGGAGCAGAAAACGCAGGTGTTGCGGAGGACGCAGACGTTGGTCGGATTGAGGTGCTGATTGGCCGAAAAGAAGACCCGGTCGCCGTTCTTCCGGGCGTTGGCGTAGGCGGCGAGGGCTCCGAGGCTCAGGACATCGGAGGTTTCGAACAGGGCAATGCCGTCGGCCGGGTCGAGTCGGGTTCCACCCAGGACCTTCTCCGCGATCGGCCGTAGCGCTGGATCGCGAAAGTGGGCCGGATTGGGAGGGGCAATCATCCTATCTCCATTCGGCGGAATTACTTAGGGCTGCAGTTGCAATCTAGCTGGCTGGGCACCGCAGGGGGAGTTGCCGGCACCAACGGGCCGTGGTCGCGGCTCGGCGGTCGGGACCGGCCACCGACCCCCGTAACCGAGGCCGGAAGGAGCGCTCGAGGATGAGCTGGTGGCGAGGGAATCGGGGTGAGTGGTACGTCGTAGCCCAACTCGGGCTGTTCGGCCTGGTGGCATTTGGCCCGCGTTCCCTACCCGGGTGGCCCGCCTGGCCCGCTTTGGTCGAGGCGATCGCCAGGCCCGGCGGCGCGGTGCTGTTGGCCGCGGGAGCCATCGTGCTCGCGCTCGCCGTTCGACGACTTGGCCGCTCGCTCACCCCGCTCCCGGCGCCGACCCGGGACTCGGAGCTTGCCGTGACCGGTCCATTCGCTTTGGTAAGGCACCCGATCTATTCGGCCGTCATCCTGCTCGCCTTCGGTTGGGCACTCTTCGCCAGAGGCACCCTCACGCTCGGCTATGCGTCGCTATTGGCGGTGTTTCTCGACCGGAAAGCCTCGCGCGAGGAGCGGTGGCTCCTGGACCGGTACCCTGGCTATGCCGACTACCGAGCCCGGGTTCGGAAGTTGATCCCGTTCCTCTACTGAGGCAGCCTGTCTGTCCGGCCGGACCACCTGGCCGCGATCGAGGTCGTCGGCGCCCGGACTCGGGCGCCCAACCGTCAAGGAAGGTACCGGCGGACCGCCAACGCCACGTTATGGCCGCCGAAGCCGAAGGAATTCGACATCGCGACGTCGACTGAACGCTCGATAGCGTGGTTCGGAGCACAGTCGAGATCGCACTCCGGATCGGGATCGGTCTGGTTGATCGTGGGCGGGATCTTGCCGGTGGTCGCAACCAACAACGAGACCCCGAACTCGAGAGCGCCCGCCGCTCCGAGCAGGTGGCCCGTCATCGATTTGGTCGAGGCGAAGATCAGCTTCCGGGCGTGATCGCCGAATACCCGCTTAACCGCGTTCGTTTCGGCGACGTCGCCGAGGGGGGTCGAGGTCCCGTGGGCGTTGACGTACCCCACCATCGTCGGTTCGACGTGTCCATCGGCGAGGCATTCCCGCATGGCGCGCTGGGCGCCTTCGCCGTCGGGCGCCGGAGCGGTCATGTGATGGGCATCCCCGCTCATGCCGTACCCGACGACTTCGCCGAGCACGGTGGCGCCTCGGGCCGTCGCGTGGGCCAGACTCTCCAACACCACCGCCGCGGAGCCATCGCCCAGTACGAAACCATCCCTCCCCCGGTCGAACGGCCGACTGGCCAAGGTCGGCTCGTCGTTTCGGGTCGACAGCGCCTTCATGTTCTGGAAGCCTGCGATCGCGAGACCGGTAATGGCGGCCTCGGAGCCCCCTGCCACGATGCAGTCGGCTTTGCCGGCTCGAATCGATTCGAACGCCTCACCGATCGCATGGGCCGATGAGGCGCAGGCCGAGACGGTACAGAAATTGGGACCCTTGAGGCCGTAGCGGATCGAGACGATTCCCGACGCGATGTCGGGGATGAACATCGGGACGAAGAACGGCGAAACCCGATCGGGGCCCTTCTCGAGGAATACCAGGCACTGTTCTTCGAAGGTCATCATCCCGCCGATCCCGCTGCCGATGATGACGCCGGTTCGTTCGGGACTCGGGAACTTGCCTTCGAGCCCGGCTTGCACGATGGCCTGGTGGCTGGTGGCGAGCGCCATCTGGAGGAACAGGTCGTAGCGCCTGGCCTCCTTCCGATCGATGTACAGGAGCGGGTCGAACCCCTTCACCTCGCAAGCGAAGCGGACCTGCAACCGGCTCGGGTCGAATTTGGCGATGGGACCAGCCCCGGACTTGCCGGCCAGCAGATTGGTCCACGTCTCCTCGACCGTGAGGCCGAGCGGCGTGACCATTCCCATCCCGGTGACGACGACGCGGGCACCAGCCACCTATTTGCTTCCCATCTTGTCTTGGAGGTACTTGAGCGCATCGCCCACCGTCTTGAGCTTCTCGGCCTCTTCGTCGGGGATGTCGATGTCGAACTCCTTCTCGAACGCCATCACCAACTCGACGGTGTCGAGCGAATCGGCGCCAAGGTCCTCCATGAAATTGGCCTGGTCGGTGAGTTTCTCGCGTTCAACGCCCAGTTCCTCGGCGATGATGTCTTTGACCTTCTCCACCATGTCACTCATGTCGTCCCCTGGGTTAAATGACCATCCCGCCGTCCACCACGAGCACCTGCCCGGTCAGGTACCAAGCGAGGTCGGAGGCGAGAAACAGAACCGCACCTGCCACGTCGTCAGGTTGCCCGAGCCGTCCCAGCGCAATCTGGGATAATAAGGCGGCCCGCGCATCCGCGGGCAAGGCAGCCGTCATGTCGGTTTCGATGAAGCCAGGGGCCACGCAATTGACCAGGACGCCCCTGCTGGCATACTCCTTGGCCACGGACTTGGTAAAGCCGATCAGCCCAGCCTTGCTGGCGGCATAGTTTGCCTGGCCCTTGTTTCCCGTGATGCCCACGACGCTGGCGATGTTGATGATCCGACCGGCTCGCCGTTTCATCATGCCCTTGATCACCGCGCGGGTGGTATGGAAGGCACCCTTGAGGTTGGCGTTGAGCACGGCATCCCAATCGTCCGGGCTCAAGCGGATCAGCAGGTTGTCACGGGTCAGCCCGGCGTTGTTGACCAGGATTGTGATGGGCCCGAGAACCGACTCGGCGGCGGCGATCGCGGCCTCGACCTGATCGTTTTGGGCGACATCGCAGGCGACGCCGACCGTCCGATCGCCAAGCTCCGCGGCGACCCGTTGGGCCTGGGCGATATCGCGCCCCACGATGGCGACCGACGCCCCGGCGCGATGCAGCGCCGACGCGACACCCTTGCCGATCCCGCGGGTGCTGCCGGTGACAAAGGCAACTTGGCCAGCCAGGTCGATGGTCGTGCTCATCCGAGAAACCGCTCCACATCATCCGCCGTCGCAAGCGAAACGGTCGCGGCGTCGGGCAGAATGCGTTTGGTGAGGCCGGTGAGCACGTTGCCCGGTCCAATCTCGACGAACCGCAGCGGACCAGGGCCGGCAATCTCAGCCAGGGTCAGGACGCATTCGACCCACCGGACCGGCGCTGTCACCTGGGCTTCGAGCAACTGCTTCGCCTCTCGACCGGTTCGGACCGGAGCCGCGGTGGCGTTCGCGACGACCGGAAATCGAGGATCAGCGAAGGCAACCTCATCGAGGACATTGGCCAGGCCCCGCGCCGCGGGTGCCATCAGCGGGGAATGAAAGGCGCCGCCGACTTTGAGGGCCATGACCCGCTTTGCCCCGGCCGCCTTGCACGCCTCCGAGGCTCGGGCAACGGCCGCGGGATCTCCGGAAATCACCGTCTGGTCGGGCGCGTTTCGATTGGCCGCGACCACCTCGCCGGCCGGACCCGAGGCGGCGCCGCACAGCTCGGCGACCCGGTCGCCATCGAGACCGAGCACCGCGGCCATGGCCCCGGGCCGCTCGGTCCCCGCTTGGTGCATCAGTTCGCCGCGCTGCCGAACGAGCCGTGCCGCGGCGATCGGCGTCAGGGTGCCGGCCGCGACGTGAGCGCTGTAT
Source organism: Gemmatimonadota bacterium (assembly GCA_016874005.1). Taxonomy (GTDB): domain Bacteria; phylum Gemmatimonadota; class Gemmatimonadetes; order Gemmatimonadales; family GWC2-71-9; genus SHZU01. The sequence continues at coordinate 62,999 of VGVQ01000017.1, forward strand.
TCGCCCAGGCTGTGGCCGGCCGCGCCAGCCACGGGGCCCAGCCGGTCGCCAAGAACAGCCAGCACGGCGGCGGAATGGGCGAGGATGGCGGGCTGGGTGTTGAGGGTCCGCTGCAACTCGTCCTCGGGGCCCTGCCACATGACGTCCGTCAAGGCGAACCCCAATGCCGCGTCGATTTGCGCAAGGCAATCGGTCGCGGCGGGAAATCGCTCGGCGAGATCCCGCGCCATCCCGACGCGTTGGGCACCCTGACCCGGAAACACCAGCACCGTTACCATCGAACCAGCACCGCCCCCCAGGTGAAGCCCGCCCCGAAACTCACCAGGAGGACTACCATTCCGGGTTGGAGGCGGCCCTCGCGCTCGGCCTGCACCAGCGCCAACGGGATCGACCCGGCCGAGGTATTTCCGTAGTGCTGAACGTTGACCATGACCTTTTCGAGGGGCACGCCCGCTTCCCCGGCGGTCGCGTTGATGATCCGCAGGTTGGCTTGGTGGGGCACGAGCAGGTCGACGTCCTCGGCCCGAAGGCCGGCCTTTCCGAGGGCTTGATGGCAGGCCTGGGCCATCCGGCGAACCGCCACCTTGAAGACTTCGCGGCCAGCCATCCGAAGGAGGTGGCGTTTTTCGGCAACCACCTGCGTGGAAGGTGGCTCGTCCGATCCACCGGCCGGGATGTAGAGCAGGTCCGACAAGGTGCCCTCGGCACCCAGCGAGGTGGCCAGAATCCCCCGGTCGTCCGTGGCCGGCACCAAGACCGCGGCGCCCGCGCCGTCGCCGAAGAGAATGGCGGTGTTGCGATCGCCCTGGTCGACGATCGACCAAACCCGATCGCCCCCCAGCGCGAGGACATGCCGGCTGGCGCCGCTTGCGATCATCCCCTCCGCAACCGTCAGGCTGTACAGCCAGCCTGGACAGGCGGCCACCACGTCGAAGGCAGCAGCGGTGCCCCCGCCCAATCGGGCCTGCACGTCGCAGGCGGCGGACGGGAGGCGGCGAGCGGGGGTACAGGTCCCACAGATGATCGTGTCGACCGAAGAGTAGCCCACGCCGGCCCGGGTCAGTGCATCGCGCGAGGCGGCAGCGAACAAGTCGGTCTGGCTTTCATCGTCGCGGAGTTTGCGACGCTCTCGGATGCCGGTTCGCTCGACGATCCACTGGTCGGACGTTTCGAGCGTCTTCTCGAGATCGGCGTTGGTGATGACGAAGTCGGGCGCCGCCGAGCCAACCCCGGCGATGCGGGCGAAAGGTTTGCGCATCAGGCTTGCGCCGCTTCCCGGTTCGCCAGCTCGCGGCCGATGTGGCTGCTCACGTCGCGGTCGATCGATTGGACGGCAACCCGAAGGGCATGCATGATGGCGTGGGCGTTCGAGCTACCGTGGCAGATGATCGAGGTTCCCTTCACCCCGAGCAACGGAGCGCCACCGTATTGGGAATAGTCCAACATCCGGAAGGCGCGGCGGGTTTCGGGTCGATCCCAAAGGCCCTCCCGACTGGCGAGCAAACGGACGAGACCCAGAACCGATTCGTAGAACTTGAGCACGACATTGCCGACGAAGCCGTCGCAGACCACCACGTCGAGCCGTCCCCGAGACGGGTGGCCGGAGAGAATGTCCCGCCCCTCGACGTTGCCAACGTAATTGATGCCGGGGGCGGTCTTGAGGAGCAGGTGGGCTTCCTTGACGATCGCGTTGCCCTTGCCCTCCTCTTCCCCAACATTGAGCAACCCGACGGTCGGGGACGGTCGATCGAGAATGTCGCGAACGTAGACCGACCCGAGGTAGGCAAACCCGAGGAGTTCCCGGGCCGAACAGTCCAGATTGGTGCCGGCGTCGAGCAAGAGCACCGGCCCCTCCGCGGTCGGCAGGAGCGTCCCGACCGTCGCTCGATCGACGCCCGGATGGAGGCCGAGCAGGATGGTCGAGGCGGCAAGCATGGCGCCGGTGTTGCCAGCCGACACGAAGGCCTGGGCCTTCCCGGCCGACTGCAGACCGAGGCCCACCACGATACTGCTCTTTCGCTTCTTCCTGACCGCGTCGAGGGGTTTGTCCGCCATCGTGATGACTTCTGGGGCGTCGGCGACATGGACCCGGGACCGATCGAGATTCGGGTACTTTGCCAGCTCGGCTTCGACCACGGCCGCTTGGCCAACCAAGGTCACGCCGAATGTCGGCGGCAATTCGCCGAGTGCTCTGACCACGCCCTCGACTTCGGTAGCCGGAGCGTGGTCACTGCCCATCGCGTCGAGCGCGACGCGGACCACTCGGGTCAGTCCTCGACCTCGAGGCGCTTCTTCCCGCCGTAGTAGCCGCACGAACCGCAGACCCGATGCGGCAGCTTCGGCGAGCTGCACCGAGGGCATGGCTGCAGCGCGATGCCGGCGGCGGAGTGGTGACTGCGCCGCATCCGCTTTCGTGACTTCGACGTTTTTCTCTTCGGTACCGCCATGGTGTCCTCAGGGTTTGGCTTTGGATGCAGGGCATCCGCAAGGCCCGTTGTTCAAATCGGCGCCACAGCGCTGGCACAGTCCAGCGCAACTGTCCTTACAGAGCGGGAACTGGCTCGCGGCAAGTGCCAGTTCCTCCCGTACCGCTTCGGAGACGTCGACGTGCGAGACCGGCTCCAGCAGCGGATATACGCTCGGGTCGTCCTGCAAGTCGGGATCGGCCGTGAAAAGCGCCTCGATGGGCACCTCGATCGGCGTGCTCATGTCTTTCAAGCATCGGCGGCAGGCCGTATCCAATAGCCCCTGCAACCGCCCGTGCCAGAAGAAGTCCCCACGCCCGGTCGCCTCCAGTGTGCCGTCCACGGCCAGCGGCTCGGCGAGGCTGATGGCGAGCCCCTCGAACAACGGATCCGAGGGACTGAGTACCGCTTGGGTTGCGACTGGCCCCTTGCGAAGTTCCCGGACGTCAATCCGGAGCATAGCCTGTAAAGCTATTCTGGGAACTGGTTTAGATCAAGTCGAACGGCCGGCCGCTCGACCTCATCCCCACAGGCCGGCTCGCTCCCGCTCCGGGAAAAAGAAGCCGATCTCGCGGGCCGCGTTCTCGTCGCTGTCGGAGCCGTGAACCGCGTTTCGGCCCTTCGATTCGGCATACAGGCGCCGGACGGTGCCCGCCGCTGCCTCCGCTGGGTCGGTGGCGCCAATGGCGGCGCGAAAAGCAGCCACGGCATCGTCCTTCTCGAGCGCCATCGGGAAGCAGGGGCCGCTCGACATGAACTCGACCAGCTCAGAATAGAAAGGTCGCCCTCGGTGCACTTCGTAGAAGGCCTCCGCTTCAGCCTTGGCCAGGCGAACCAGCCGTCCGGCCCGGACCTTCCAGCCGGCGCTCTCGAGGTGCGCGATGATATTGCCGAGGTGGCTCTTCGCGACGGCGTCGGGTTTGACGATCCCCAAAGTCATTCGACCTGCCATGGTCACTCCTACTTGCCCAAGCGTTCTTTGATCAGCCGCACCACGTCCATCGGCCGCTCCATCACCGAGATTCCGGCAGCCTTGAACGCGGCGATCTTTTCCGCGGCCGTCCCGGAAGAGCCGGAGACGATGGCGCCCGCATGCCCCATTCGCCGGCCAGGCGGCGCCGTCTGGCCAGCGATGAACCCGACAACGGGTTTGGTAACGTTCTTGGCGATGTAGTCGGCCGCTTTCTGTTCGTCGGTCCCCCCAATCTCGCCCATCATGACGATCGCGTCGGTATCCGGGTCACTCTGAAAGGCGGCCAGCACATCGATGAAGTTGGTCCCGATCACCGGGTCGCCGCCGATCCCGACACAAGTGCTCTGGCCGACGCCGGCCTTGGTCAGGTGGTTGACGACCTCGTAGGTGAGCGTTCCGCTTCGCGACACCAACCCGACTCGACCTGGGGCGCAGATCGACCCGGGAATGATCCCCACCTTCCCTACCCCCGGCGTGATCAGGCCCGGGCAATTGGGACCGATCAGCCGAGCTCCCCGGTCGCGAACCAAAGGCATCACCTTCGTCATGTCGAGGACCGGGATTCCCTCGGTGATGCAGACGATGAGACGGAGCCCGGCATCCGCCGCCTCGGCGATTGCCCCGGCGGCGAGTGTTGGCGGGACGTAGATCACGGCCGAATTGGCACCGGTAGCCCGGACCGCTTCCGCCACGGTGTGGAACACCGGAACGGACCCCTCGAACGTCTGGCCGCCTTTGCCTGGGGTAACACCCGCCACGACGTTGGTGCCGTAGGCCACCATCTGCTTGGTGTGGAACGACCCATCCCGGCCGGTGATTCCCTGGACCACCAGCCGGGTGGTCGCGTCGACGAAGACGCTCACTTGGCCTCCTTGGCCAACGCCACGGCCCGCTTCACGGCGTCGTCCATGTCGTTCAACGCCTGCATGCCGACGCCCTGCAGGATCGTCACGGCCTCGCGCTCGTTGGTTCCGGTAAGACGAATGACGATGGGGAGGTCGACCTTGAACTGCCGGGTCGCGGTGACGATTCCGTTGGCCACGTCGTCCGTTCGGGTGATCCCGCCGAAGATGTTGAACAGGATGACCTTGACGGCCGGATCGCTGGTGATGATGCGCAGCGCGTTCACGACTTTCTCGGGATTGGAGCTGCCCCCGATATCGAGGAAGTTCGCCGGCTCTCCGCCATAGTACTTCACCAGGTCCATCGTCGCCATCGCCAGTCCGGCACCGTTGACGACGCAGCCAACGTTGCCATCGAGCTTGATGAACGTCAGGCTGGCTCGACGAGCCGCGACCTCGCTCGGCGCTTCGGCCGATTCGTCGCGGAGGGCGGCGAGATCGGCTCGACGATCGAGCTCGTTGTCGTCGACCACGAATTTGGCGTCGAGTGCCACGACCCGGCCGTCGGGTGTGGTGGCGAGCGGGTTGATTTCCGCGAGCGACCCCCCGTTCTCCATGAAGGCCTGGTAGAGCTGCCCCATGATCTTCGCGGCGGCCCTGACCTGGTCGAAGTTCCGGTACAAAGTCAACGCCAAACCGAGTGCCTGGTGCGGGAGGAGTCCATATCGGGGATCGACGGCGAGCCGGTGGATCTTCTCCGGCGTCTTGGCCGCGACCTCCTCGATGTCGACGCCGCCAGCGGGGCTCACCATGAGCAGCGGCCGCTGGCTCTCGCGATCCATGATCAGGCCGAGGTAGCACTCGGAGACGATGTCGGCCGCGGGGACCACGAGGACCTTCTGCACCACCAGCCCTTTGATCGTCATTCCCAGGATTCGGCTCGCCTGGTCCCTGGCCTCGGCCGGGTTCTTGGCCAGCTTGACCCCTCCGGCTTTTCCGCGGCCGCCGGCGTGGACCTGTGCCTTGACCACCACGGTCTGCCCGATGTGCTCAGCCAGCCTCGCGGCCTCCTCGGGCGTCGCGGCAACGCCGCCTTCGGCCATCGGAATCCCGGCGGCCTTGAGCAACTCGCGAGCCTGGTACTCGTGAAGATTCACGGGTGCCTCGATAGAGTTTGACTGGAAAGAGATCTCCGCCCCTCGGGTCCTCCGGCGGGCGGCGGCCAAAGGTAGCAGCACAGGGCAACCACCGACAATGCCTTCACTTAGCGGTCGTATCGCGGCTCGTTGGCGGGGCGCTTCCCGGCCCAAGCAGCGCCCGCAGGTAGGAAAAAGCGCGACCGAATTCGGCCAGGTCGCCGCGGCGAAGGGCGGCATCGGCCTGGTCGAGCCATTGTCTGGCCTCCTCCAGCCGGGCCGACAGGTCCGAGCCAACCGGTTTGGGCGCCACCTCTCCGCGGAGGTTTTGCCAGGCTTCCTGGTACGTTCGGCCGGCGCCGAGGCGTTGAGCCAGGGCCACGTTCACCATCACCACCCCGGTCATGCCCCGCGGCCCCACTCCATAGACCGGCTGGAAAGCGAACATGGTGTCGGACCGGACGCCGAAGCGAATCGCACCGGCCTGGTGGTCAGAACCGGCTGCCCTGATGGAGTCTCGGAGCTGCTGGGCAAAGGGAAACCGATCCCAGCGCTGCTGGAGCTCCCGTGGACCCGACACGCTGAGCTCGGCAGGGACGTCGATCAAACGGCTGGCACCATCCGAACCGGCCGGTAGCACCAGGAGGCCTCCGACCGAGCCAGCCGACTCGGCCTGCAGCGGGACCAAATGCGGGTCCGCTGCCGTTCCCACTTGGGCAAAGTCGACCACGGGGTAGGACTGGCGACCGCTGGCGGCAATCGTTCGCCCCAGCCACGCCGCCGACTGCAGCGCGCGCGCCTGAAGGCTGGCAAGCTCAGCCGAAACGCCAAGATCCGCCGCGATCCATGCCGGGAGGCCATCCGCGTCCTCGACCAGCGGTGCCGCAATCCTCCCCCAAGCCGCCGAGAGCGAGTCAGCATCGGACCTGAGGTATACCTGAGTTTCGCCACCACGGGCCCGCACCACGCCGATGAAGCCGGCCCGGGCGTACGAACGCGGGGCACCGAGGAAAGCAACGGTCTGGCTCGCTGGAAACCGCTCGGCGGTCGTGAAGCCGTCCGAGACCCAGAACGTCTCCCGATCGTTCACGACGACTCGCGGCTTGGTCCAGCGAGCGAACGGGGCAACCGCGTTGAGTCGAGCAACGGGGTCGAGGTTCCAGGCGAGCCGAGTATTCGGTTGGGCTCGTAGCACCGCGCCAATCTGCCTGGCCCAAGCGACTGCGATCCGCTTGGCGGGGCTTCCGAGGGTCACGCCCGGTGCCTGCGGATGGAGGTCGTACTCGGGGGCGCCAGGCCGGGCGCTGTGGGGGGACAGGGTGAGATAAGGCCAAAGTCCGGGCGTAAAGGCAGTCTCGCCCCAGCGAAGAGAAAGAGCGCCTCCCGACGGTCCAATCCGATCGTCCGGGACCGCGAACAGCACCGGGTCCGCACCGGGGCCGCCACCGGCTCGGATGACGAACCAGGTGCGAACCGGTTGCGACCCGACCCGAACGAGGCCCGGAAGAACGTCGATCACCCGTCCGCTGTCGGTCTCGGCGAGCCGGGCGAGCCGATCGGCGTCCCACAGTGAGGGCCCGAGGTCCACCACGGAGCTCGCTGGGCCGGGCCCCGCCAGCCTGATCCCGAATGCGATCGTGTCCAGGCGTCTGAGGCCTTGAAGCGCCGCGACACCGATCTGGCCATCAGCGGCCCGAGACCGGATCAGCGCCGTGCCACCGAGCACCGACAATCCGAGAATGACCCAGCCACCGAGCGCCACCATGAACCGGAGCCGAGCGCCCCACAGAAAGGTGAGGACAGCGGCCGTCGCGGCAAACAGGGTGATCACTTGTGCGACGGTGGCCCGAAAGAGGAACTCCGCCGGGCCGATCGACGCGACCCGGCTGCCAGCCAAGCGGTATGGCTCCAGGGCGCAGGTCCAACCAACGAGAAGCGCCCCCAACATCAGGAGAATGGCGAAATGCCACCGAGACCGCGGTGCGAGCCAGAGACGCTGATCGCGGACCGCCAGCACGCCGGTCATCATGGCGAGCACGAAGACGCCCAGGAGCCCTGGCAGGTACATCGTGACGGCGCGGGAGTGGAGGAGTTCCCAGAGCGGCAGCTCGCCGAGGAAATAGCCGAGGTCGATCCTCAACAGGGGATCCGGAGCCCCGACGGTAACCCCGTTGATCGCGAGGAGCACGGCCGGCAGCCACTGACTGGTGCCGCCGCCCACACCAATGCCGACCACGAGCGCCGCCGCAAGAACCACGGCGTACGCCGCCCGGTCGGGGACCGTGCCGAGTGGATGCGGCAGGGTCTCGAACTGGCGGAGGGCCGACCGGACGACCAGCAGGAGGTTGATGGCGAACCAGGCGATCGCTACCACCAGCCCGGCGATCTCGAGCACCGCTGACATCAGGGCGAACCGGGTCCCCACCAAGGCGGCCGCCTCGGACACCCGGGACTCCCAGAGCCGGTTGGTGATGAAGACGGCCGCCCACCGGCCGAAGACCAGGGCGGCCGCAAGACCGCCGATGATCCAGACGACCCGGCGACGACCGCCCCATGCTGCCGTCACACCGCGACGCCCTCGCCCCTGAGCCAGGCGTTGAACTCCGCCTGGTAGCGATCTCTCGCTTCCGGGGTGGTGGCCTCGAATCGCATCACCACCACCGGCTGGGTGTTGGAGGCCCGGAGCAAGGCCCAGCCGTCGGGGTAGGCCACTCGCACTCCGTCAATCGTGTTGACCTGGTAGCCGGACCCGAAGTGCTTCGCGGCTTTCTCGACCAAGGCGAACTTGATTTCGTCGGGACAGTCGACCCGAATCTCGGGGGTCGCGTAGCTGGCCGGCAGGTCGGCCACGAGGCGGGCCAAGCCCCCCGCTCCCGACGAAACGATCTCGAGCAGTCTGGCGGCGGCAAAGAGGGCATCGTCGAAACCGAAGTAATCCCCGCCGAAGAAGATGTGTCCGCTCATCTCTCCGGCCAGGGGCGCCCCGAGTTCCTTCATCCGAGCCTTGATCAGCGAGTGCCCGGTCTTCCACATCTCGGGCCGAGCGCCGGCGGCGGCCAACGCCTTGGGCAGCACCTCGGAACATTTGACGTCGAAGATGACGGGGACCCCGGCCCCGAAACGGCGCACCGCGTCCCTTCCCAGAATGACGAGCAACTGGTCGCCATAGAGGATGGCACCGTTCTCATCGACAGCCCCGATTCGGTCGCCGTCGCCGTCGAAGGCGATCCCCAGCTCCGCGCCATGCCGGCGAACCTCCCGCTGAAGGTCGACGAGATTCTCCGGTACTGTGGGGTCCGGATGATGATTCGGGAAGGTCCCATCGGATTCACAGAACAACGGAATGACCTCGCACCCCAAGCCCTGGAGGGTCCGCTCGGCGATGAGGCTGGCCACCCCGTTACCGCAATCGACGACCACCTTGACCGGGCGGCCCAGCCGGTGCCGGGTCAGGATCGCGGACCGGTAACCCTCGAGGACCGATCCATCGCTGCGCTCGGCCCCGGCCCCGGTTCGCCAGGTTTCGGCAATGATCGTGTCGTAGAGGTCGAGAATCGCCTCCCCGTGAACCGAGGAGCCGCCGAGTACCATCTTGAAGCCGTTGAATTCAGGCGGATTGTGCGACCCGGTGACCTGAAGGCCCCCGTCGGTCTCGAGGTGGTGCACCGCGTAGTACAGGGCCGGCGTGGGCAGCATCCCGACGTCGATGGCGGTGCCGCCGGACGCGACGATGCCACGCCGAACGCCGGCCGCCAAGGCAGCCCCGGACGGGCGGTTATCGCGGCCCACGGCGAGCACCGGCGGCCTGCCCAACGCGGCCCAGCCCGCGGTCGCGAACGCCCGGCCGAGGGCGATAGCCAGCGAGGGAGTGAGCTGTTGGTCGACGACGCCCCGGACGTCGTACTGGCGGAAAATCGTCTTGGGAACGTCCACGATCGCGTCTCCTTCGATGGATTGGCCCAGTACCGCGCGAGGGCGCAGCACTGGGCCAGTTGTGTCGGGCGCGCGGGCGTCTGGCTAGGGCCGCAGGTCCGCGACCCGATCCAACCCGGTCCCGACGAACGCACGGGCGGTTTCGACCGTGGACGTCACGACCGGCTGGGGTGCCACACCGAACACAAGAATCAATACGACCCCGATGGCTACCGCGATCCGCGCGGCCGCCGGCAAGCTTGCCTGGGCATGGCTGGCCTCGCTGACCGGGTCCTTCATGTACATCGATCGCACGATCGGGAGGTAGTAGCCAGCGGACACCAGGCTGGTCAGGACCAGGACGACCGCCAGCGCCCGGTGGTGCTCAGCGGTGATCGCGCTGAGGATCGCCCACTTCCCGACGAACCCGAAGGTCCCCGGGAAGCCCAGCAGCGAGAACATGCAAACGGCCAGCGCGAAGGCGAGCCAAGGCCGGCGCCGGGCCAGCCCCGCCACCGAATCGACGGTTACGTCGCGTTCCCCGCCCCGCCCGAGGACCCCGAGGATCCCGAAGGTGGCGATCGTCGTCAGAACGTATGAGCCGAGGTACATCAGAGTCGCCGCGGCCCCGGCTCGGCTCCCCGCCCAAACGGCCGCCAGTAGATATCCGGCATGGGCAACCGAGCTGTAGGCGAGCATTCGCTTGATCGAGCGCTGGGTCAAGGCAACCAGGTTGCCGACGATCATCGATGCCGCCGCGAGACCGCCCAGTGCCGGCTGCCAGGAGTCGATGGTGTTGGGGAAGCCGACCATGAGCACCCGAACCAGGGCCAGAAATCCGGCCGCCTTCACCCCGGTCGCCATGAATGCGGTCACCGGCGTCGGGGCGCCGTCGTAGACATCCGGTGCCCACATGTGGAACGGTACCGAGGCAACCTTGAAGCCGAGGCCGATCACCAGGAGCATCAGCCCGAGCCCGGCCATCACTGGAAGGCCTTGGGCCGATGTCGCCGAGCCGATGACCGTCAGGGCCGTGGACCCCGTCGCCCCGTAGACGAGGGCGATGCCGTAGAGCAAGAACGCCGAGGCGAACGCCCCGATCAGGAAGTATTTGAGACCGGCCTCGGCCGACAGCACGTTGCGACGGTTGAATGCGGCCATGACATAGACCGGAACCGACATGACTTCGAGCCCCAGAAACAGCACGATCAGGTCTTCGGCCCCAGCCAGGTACATCATCCCGGCGGTCGCCATCAGCAAGAGCGAGTAGTACTCGGGAGCGAGCATCCCCTCGCGCTCGAGATAGTCCAGCGCCAGCAGCACCCCCCCGATGCTGGCCACCAGCACCACGCCCAGCGCGGCGAATCGATAGCCGTCCAACGCCACCATGTGGGGCGGACCAGCCGCGGTTGCCCCGCCGGACCATAAGGCGGCGAGGGCGGCCAACGCGACGACCAATCCGACCAACGAAACCTGGCCTGCCAGTCGGGAGTCCGCCGCGGTCCGGTGCCGCCAGGCGTTGAGCAGCAACACGACGAGCGAGGTGGCGACGACGATCAGCTCGGGTAGCATCGCGGTCACGATGCCCAGCGGGGTTCGCATATCGATCGGATTCATCGGGCGCCCTCCGCGCGGGCGGTGATCGTCACCCCTTCGACCGGCTGGCCTGGTCGGGCCATTTCGATATAGCGCTTCGCCGCCGGTTCCATCTTGTCGAGGATCGGTTTCGGGTAGAGACCCATCCAGACGATCCCGATCAAGAGCGGCGCCAGCACCACCAGTTCACGCACCGTCAGATCGGGAATGGTTTCGTTCTCCGGCTTGTCGAGCCGGTTGAAGATGATCCGCTGCAGGGCCCACAGCAGGTAGGCCGCCGCGAAGATCACGCCGGTCGTGGCAATTCCGGTCGCGATCGGATAGGTCTTGAACGAGCCAACCAGTACCAGGAACTCGCCAATGAAGCCGTTGAGCCCGGGAAGTCCGATCGAGGCCAGCGCGACGACCGTCAGGATGAGGCTGAAGATCGGGACTACTCGGGCGATCCCTCCGAAGGCCGCGATCTCTCGGGTGTGGCGGCGTTCGTAAATCATCCCGATCAGAAAGAACAGGGCACCCGTCGAGAACCCGTGGCCGATCATGACCATCAAGGCTCCTTGCACCCCCTGCACGGTCGCGGCCCAGATCCCGAGCATCGCGAATCCGAGGTGGCTGACCGACGAGTAGGCGACCAGCTTCTTGATGTCGGGCTGGACCATCGCGACCAGCGCGCCGTAGACGATTCCGATGACGGCCAGGGAGACGACGACGCCCTGTACCAGCTCCGAGTACGCCACGGAGGGAAAGAACGGAATCGCGAAGCGGAGAAAACCGTAGGTCCCCATCTTGAGCAAGACGCTCGCCAGGATCACGCTGCCCGCGGTCGGCGCTTCGACGTGGGCATCCGGCAACCAGGTATGGAACGGGAACATCGGAACCTTGATCGCGAATGCCAGGAAGAAGGCAAGGAACAGCCATGGGGCAATCGCCACCAACCCCGGGGCCCCGGCATTCGCCAAAAGGTGGAAATAGCTGAACGACACGGTCCCGGTCGCTACCGCCGCGCCCCGCACCATCGCCAGAATCGCCACCAGCATCAGCAGCGAGCCGGCCATGGTGTAGATGAAGAACTTGAGCGAGGCATACAAGCGGTTCTTTCCGCCCCAGATCCCGATCAGGAAGTACATCGGGATCAACATGACCTCCCAGAAGACGTAGAAGAGGAACATGTCGATCGCGACGAAGACACCGAGCATGCCCGTCGTCAGCACGAGCAGGAGGGCGTAGTACCCCGGCTCCCGCTTGGTGATGTAGTTGAAGCTCCCCAGCACGCAGAGGGGCATCAGCAAAGTGGTGAGCAGCACCATCATCAACGAGATGCCGTCGATCCCGAGGGCGAAGGTGATACCCCATTGGGGGATCCACCGATACGCCCGAACCAACTCCATGGTCCCCGAGCTCGTGTCGACCGAAACCCAGAGCCCGAGCGACAGCACCAGCTCGATCACGGTCACGGCAAGCGCCACCCGCTTCGCCGCCTCGGCCTTCAGCAACCCCACCACGAGCGCTCCGGCGGTCGGCACGACCAGCAGGACCGGGAGGATCCAGTTGTTGTAGCCGATCGAGGTCAGTAGTTCGTTCATCGCGACCTCACCGGATCACCGAGTGGAGGAGCCACACCGCGCCCACCAGGAACACGATGACGTAGAAACCCAACTGCCCCGATTGGAGTCGGGTGCCGAGCCAACCGAGACTCTTCATCAGCCCGGCGGAACCGTTCACGCCGGCGCCGTCGATGACGCCCTGGTCGACGAACCGCCAGAGCACGAACCTGGAGATCCCGACCAGCGGCCTGACGATCAGCGAGTGGTAGAGTTCGTCGATGTAGTACTTGTGGAACAGCACTTTGGCGAACCCGACTTCCTCCGGAGCCTGCTGGGCAGCCGTGATCGGCTTGGCGAGGGTGGTACGGTAGCCCGCCACCAACCCGACGACCGCAATCAGAATGGCGGCGCCGATTAGAGCATACTCGGTCGCCCCGTGGGGAATCTGGACGGGCATCAGCCGCGCTGCCGGGGCCAGGACCGGCTCGAGCCACCGCTCCAGGCCGTGGTGAGGCGGCGTGGGCCAGAAGGCCGGGAGGTTGATGACGCCGCCGATCACCGACAACACCCCGAGGACGATGAGCGGTCCCGTCATCACCATGGGAGCCTCGTGGAGGTGCTCTCGCTCCGTCGCTCCGGTGCGATTCTCGCCCCAGAAGGTCATCGCCATCATCCGCATCATGTAGAACGCCGTGAGCAGCGCGGCCGCGGCTCCGAGCGCCCAGAACAGGTAATAGATCGGGTGCTCGGCGCCCCGGCCGAAAGCCGAAGCGAGGATCTCGTCCTTCGAGAAGAATCCCGAGAACGGCGGAATGCCCGCGATTGCCAGGGTGGCCAACAGCATCAGGATGAAGGTGGTCGGGAGGTACCGTTTCAGGCCACCCATGTTGCGAATGTCCTGGGCGTCGTCATGGCTATGGGTCGCGTGGTAGGCGTGATGCATGGCGTGAATCACGCTGCCGGACCCGAGGAACAGCAAGGCCTTGAAGAACGCGTGGGTGACCAGGTGAAACACGCCGGCCGTGTATGCCGCCGATCCCACCCCGAGGAACATGTAGCCGAGTTGAGAAACCGTCGAGTAGGCGAGAACCTTCTTGATGTCGTACTGGCGCAGTCCGATCGTCGCCGCGAAGATGGCGGTGAGCGCCCCGACCCCGGCGACCACGGCACTCGACAGTGGAGCCATCGCAAACAGGACACTGGTGCGCGCTACCAGATACACCCCCGCCGTGACCATCGTGGCCGCGTGAATCAGGGCCGAGACCGGGGTGGGACCCGCCATGGCGTCGGGGAGCCAGACGTAGAGCGGGATCTGGGCCGACTTCCCGGCGCATCCCAGGAAGAGGAAGAGCGTCGCCGCGGTGACGGTGGCCCCTCCGACCGCGAGCGTGGTCGGGGCCAGCGTGGCGATCTCGGCGAACTCGAGCGTGCCGAGCGACCAGAACAGGATGAACATCGCAACCAGGGCACCGAAGTCGCCGATCCGGTTGACGATGAAGGCCTTCTTACCCGCGTCGGCGTTGGCCTTCTCCTGGTACCAGAACCCGATCAACAGGTACGAGCACAGCCCCACGCCCTCCCATCCGACGAAGAGCACCGGCAGGCTCGAACCGAGGATCAGGATCAGCATGAAGACCATGAACAGGTTGAGATATGCGAAGAACCGTGCGAAGCCGGGATCGGCCACCATGTAGCCGACGCTGAAGATGTGGATCAGGCTGCCCACCCCGGTGACGACCAGGAGCATCACGAGGGACAGCTGGTCGACCTGCAGCGCCAGGTTGATCTCGAGCCCACCGGCCCCGATCCAGGCCCAGAGCGGAAACACCAACGGCTGGTCGGGGGGATTGCCCCACAGGCCGGCGAAAATCCCGACGGCGACGGCGAAGGCCGCCAGCAAGACGCCGGGTCCGACGATCGCGACGACCCGCTTGGCCTCCGGCTTGGCCAAGGCGAGCGCGCCGTTCACCAGGAAACCGATGAACGGCAGGGCGATGGTGAGCCAGATCCAGGAGGGGTTCATCAGCCTTGGAGGAGGTTCATGGTCTTGAGGTCGACTGACTTGGTGTGCCGGAAGATGGCGAGGATGATCGCGAGGCCGACGGCGGCTTCAGCCGCCGCGACCGTCATGACGAAGAACACCATCACCTGCCCCGTGAAGCCGTGCGCCGTCGAGAGCGCCACGAACGACAGGTTCACGGCGTTGAGCATCAGCTCGACGCACATGAACAGGATGATGGCGTTGCGCCGGAGCATGACGCCGGCGACGCCGATCGAGAACAGGATCGCCGAAAGTACCAGGGACGGGCCGAGTAGCATCTAGAGCTTCCGTTTCGCGAGGACGACCGCCCCGACCGCGGCCGCCAAGAGGAGTACCGAGGTGAGCTCGAAGGGGACCAGATAGGTCTCGAACATCGGCCGAGCGATGCTGGCGATGGGGTTGGTGAACGCCTCGGCCGACTGGACCCGTCCCGCCCCCGGCAGCGCCGCCAGCGGGCTGCTGGCGACCTCCGGGGCGCCGACCCGGGCAGCCAGGCTGGCGACCGAGGTATCCCGCACCGCGAATAACGCCGCGGCGATACCCGCCGCGAGGAGCACCGCCACCAGCACGACCGGCCCCCGCTTCCGATCCGTCTCGCTGGCGTGTCCCAGGTTGAGCAACATGATCACGAACAGGAACAGGACCATCACCGCGCCGGCATACACCAGCACCTGCATCGCGGCGATGAACTGGGCGTTGAGGAGAACGTAGATGCCGGCCAGCGCGAACATCGTCGAGACGAGCCACAGCGCCGAGGGTACCGGGTTCTTCTGGACGATGCACAACAACGCCGAGAGTACCGCGGCGGCCGCCAAGGTGTAGAAGACGAACTCGGTCATCATTCGCCTTTCGGGTCGGCGGGGTCCCAAAGGGTCGAGACCGGGTGCGTCTGCGACGTCAACCGCTCGAGATCGTAGACGAACCGGTCGCGACCATACTCGGCGTTCTCGAAATGGACGCCGACGTGAATGGCCTCCTCGGGACACACCTCTTGGCAATAGCCGCAGAACACGCAGCGAAACTCGTCGATCTCGTAGATCAGCGGGTATCGGTTGCCGTGCTCGTCCTCACCTGGAACCAGCTTGATGCAGTTGGCTGGGCAGATCTGGGGGCAGAGCCCGCACGCCACGCACTTCGATCGCCCCTGCTCGTCGGCCATCATTCGGTGGGTGCCCCGCCACCGAGGCGCGATCGCGTACGGCCCGCGGGCGTCCGCCGTGGTCCGCTCCTCGGGATACTGCATCGTCACCTTGGGTTGAAACATGTGCTTGAAGGTGAGACGCATGCCCCGCAACGCGGCCCGAACGTAGCTCGTTTCGCCTTCGGGCCGCTTCATGACCTTGACACCGATCGCCATGCGCTCAGCTCCCCACGTTCGCCGGGACCTGGCGCCGGTAGGAACCGGAGACCAAGGTACCGCGGTCGAGGATGAAGAAGACGACGTAGCACATCACCGCGTTCATGCCGAAGAGAATCAACGCTTTGATCTTCGGGTCGGCGATACCCACCACCGCTTCGAGGATCCAGACGGCCACCGCGATGATCATCAGGTACACCAGCGCGAGCGGAATCAGGAACTTCCAGCCCAGCGCCATCAACTGATCGTAGCGGAACCGCGGCAGCGTCCAACGAATCCACATGAAGAAGAACAGGAAGAAGAAGGTCTTGAGGAACATCGCCGCCCCGGTCGCGACCGCCGCGAGAGTGGAGCCGTTCTGATCCCACGAGGTGCCGGGAATGTCCCAGCCGCCGAAGAACAGGGTCGCCAGCATCGCAGACACGGTGACCATGTTGGCGTACTCGGCGATGAAGAAGAGTGAGAACTTCATCGCGCTGTACTCGGTGTGGTACCCGGCGATCAGCTCCGATTCCGCTTCCGGAAGGTCAAAGGGCAACCGGTTGGTCTCGGCGAAGCCGGCCACCAGAAACACGAAGAACGACAAGGTCAGCGGCAGAATGAACCAGAGCCCGTCCTGCTGGGCCTTGATGACGTCCCCGAACGAGGCGTTCCCGACCAGGATCAAGAGGGGAATCAGGCTCATCCCCATGGCGACCTCATACGAGATCATTTGGGCGCTCGACCGGAGACCCCCGAGAAGGCTGTACTTGCTGTTGGACGACCAGCCCGCCAAGGCAATCCCGTAGACGCCAAGCGAGCTGACCGCCAGCACGAACAAGAAGCCGATCGGCAGATCCGCGACCGCCATCGCCATCCGACCGTCGTAGCGAACGTGCCCGAGCAGCGGCAGGGTCCGGTCGAGGCTGATGTCGACGGGGGCGGCCCACGGGATCACGGCCGAAAGGCACATCGCCGGGATGAATGCCAAGGCCGGGGCCAGGATGAACAAGAACGAATTGGCCTCGGCCGGGTAGGTCTCCTCCTTGACGATGTTCTTGACTCCATCCGCCGCCGGTTGGAGGAGCCCCGCAAAGCCCACCCGATTGGGTCCCCGCCGATTCTGCATCCAAGCCGAAACCTTCCGCTCCATCAGCGTCAGGAGGGCAACGCCGACCATCACGACGGTGAATACGACCACCATCTTGAGTACGGCCAGCAGCAGGAAGCCCTTCATCTCCGGGGTCATCGGGCGGCCCCCGCCGTCACCTCAACCAGACGTCCGGTATGGCCCAGCTCGCTGTAGCTGAGACCCGCCAACGCCGGGATCGTTTTACCCAAGCCGGCGAATGCCGCCGCGGCGGTGGTCGGCGCGGCCACTCCGCGCCCGACCTCGGCGAGCTGCGCGGCGATCCACCAGGTGGGTCGGGCCATCCCGGGCGCGGCCTTCGCCTGGAAGTAGCGCTGGACCCGTCCGTCGCGGTTGACGTAGGTACCGTTCTCCTCGGCCATGGTGGTGGTCGGCAGAACCAACGCCGCTCCGCCGGCTCGGTCGTCATCGACGGTGGCGATGATCACGGTCTTGGCGGAAATCAGTTTGGCGACGGCATCGTCGAGCTCGACATCGAGCAAGACCACGAGGTCGGAAGCGCCGGCCCCGGCGACCGTTCGGTCCCAGTCGGTGCCAAACCCGGCAAGCAGCGCCCCGGCCAGGTTCGGGATCCGCTCCGTCCTCAGGGCCAGGTTCGGCACTCCCGCGAGCGGTGCCTCGGACCCGGTCGGCACCTTCACCGCCGCGCTGACGCTGGCGCCGTCGAACGCCTTGCGGAGGTATCCCAAGGCCTCGGTCGAGGCCCGGCCCGAGGCCAGAATCGTGACCGAGCGCACCGACTTGGCCAACTCCGCGAACCGGGCGATGGCGTGCTCCCAGTCGGTTGGAACGAGCTTCGACCCGTCTCGGCGCAGGGGGGCCTCGACCCGATCGCCGCGATTCATCCAGCGATAGTCAGCCCGGCCTTCGTCGCAGATGAAATGGCGATTGACGTCGAGGTTCGCCCGGGGCCGCAGCCTGACGACCACGTCGTCCCGGGTGTCGATCATGATGTTGCACCCCTGGGTGCAACCTGGGCACACGCTGGCGGTCTTGTCGAGATCCCAGGCGCGGGCTTTGTGGAGGAAGTCCTTCGAGATCAGCGACCCCACCGGGCAGAGATCGACCACGTTGCCCGACCACGGATGCGTCAGGGTGTGGTCAGGGTCGATCCCGATGTAGGCCCGATCGCCTCGCTCCGATACGTTCAAGACCGGCTCTCCCGCCACGTCCTCCATGAACCTGACGCACCTGGTGCAGAGGATGCACCGATTGGCCACATACAGGACGTCGGGTCCAAAATCCTCGACGGGGTTGTAGCGCTTGGCGAACTCGCCATACCGGCTGTTGGCCCGCCCTTCCTGAAAGACGTAGTCCTGGAGTTCGCACTCGCCTGCCTGATCGCAAATCGGACAATCGAGCGGATGGTTGATCAGCAAGAACTCGAGGACCGATTCACGAGCTTCCTTGGCCGCCGGGCTGTTGACGTGGACGACGTTGCCCTCGGCGACGGTGGTCACGCAGGCCGGCATCAGCTTCGGCGCCTTCTCGACCTCGACGAGGCACATCCGGCACACGGCGGGCGACGGGAGCGATGGGTGATAGCAGTAGTGGGGCACCAAGACGCCCGCCTGCTTGGCCGCCTCGATGATCGAGGTTCCCTTCGGAACCGCGACCGGAACCCCGTCGATCGTCACATTGACACGGTCTTGGGTCATATCGTTCTCTACCCCACGGTGGCCAGGGCTGGCGCCTTGGCGCGACTCAGGTAGGCGTCGAACTCCTCTGGGAACTTTTTGATGCCGCTGACGATCGGGGCCGCGCACGAATCGGAGAGGACACAGATGGTCCGGCCGGTCATCTTGTCGGACAGGTCGAGGAGGAGATCGAGGTCTTCTCGTTTCCCCTGCCCTTTGAGAATCCGCTCCAGGATCTTGGTGGTCCAGGCAGTGCCCTCGCGGCACTGGGTGCACTGGGCGCAGGACTCGTGGGCGTAGAACTTGGCCAGCCGGTAGATTTCGTAGACGATGTCCGCCGAATCGTCCATCACGATGAAGCCCGCCGAGCCGAGCATCGATCCCTTCTCGATGATGCCCTCATAGTCGCACAGGGATGCCTCGGCCTCGGCGGCCGTCATGATCGGCACCGACGAGCCCCCCGGAATCACCGCCTTGAGCCGCCGCCCGGGCCGCATCCCGCCGGCCAAATCGTGGATGAGGTCGTTCATCGGGAACCCCATCGTGATTTCGTAGTTGCCCGGCTTCATCACGTGGCCACACACGGAAAAGAGCTTGGTCCCGGTGCTCTTGGGATTGCCCAGGCAGAGACCCTTGTACCAGGCCGCGCCGCGAAGCAGGATGGGGCTCGTCGCGGCCAGGGTCTCGACGTTGTTGATGGTAGTGGGCATCCCGAACAGCCCGGCCTGGGCCGGGAACGGGGGCTTGATGCGGGGATTGCCACGGCGCCCCTCGATCGAGTTCATCATCGCGGTTTCTTCGCCGCAGATGTACGCTCCCGCGCCGCGGTGGAGCACCATGTCGATCCGCTTCCCGGAGCCGAAGACGTTGCCGCCCAGCGCGCCGTTGGCGTAGGCATCGTCGACCGCCCGGCTCATCACCTTCCACGGCTCGGTGAACTCGCCGCGAATGTAGATGTAGCAGGTCTCCGCCCCGATCGCGTAGGCGGCGATCGCGCACCCCTCGATCAGCTGGTGCGGCGTCCACCGCATGATCTCGCGGTCCTTGAAGGTGCCCGGCTCCGATTCGTCCGCGTTGCACACCAAGTAGTGCGGCTTGCCGTCGCCCTTGGGCATGAAGCTCCATTTGAGCCCGGTCGGGAACCCGGCACCGCCCCGGCCTCGCAGCCCGGACGCTTTCAGCTCCTCGATGATGGCGTCTGGAGTCATTCCGAGCGCCTTCTTCAGGGCCTCGTACCCACCCCGCTTGACCCACCCGGGGTAGGTCCGGGCCTCGGCGTCGCCGAAGTATTTCGAGAGGACGACCGTCTCCTTCGGGTGAGACGGATGGGGATAGCCCATTACGGATACCTCGCCAGGATCCCAGGCACGCGCTCGGGCGTGACGCTGTCATGGAAGTCGTCGTCGATGATCACCGGGGTCGCGAAACCGCAGGCGCCCAGGCATTCCACCTCGGTGACCGTGAACCGACCATCCGGGCTGGTCGCGCCAAGCTCCCCGCAGCCGGTTTCCTTGAGAATCGCGTGGAGCACGTCATCGGAACCGCAGAGGTGGCAGGGCGAGGTGCCGCAGACTTGGATGAAGTGGCGCCCGACCGGGTGGAGGTGATACATCGTGTAGAACGTCGCCACCCCGCGGACGTAGGCCGGAGTCAACCCCAGCACCGCGGCGACCTCGGCGATCCCCTCCGGCGGGATCCAGCCACGCCCCTCCTGGACGATCCAGAGCGCCGGCAGCAGGACGGCCTGCTTGGTCGGATACTTCGGGAACAAGGCCTCGAGCTTTTCCCGCGAGGCGCCGACGAACACCGGCTGGTAGGGCGCCTCGGCGTGGCTTCCGTGGGTCGCCGCGCTCATCGGTCGATCTCCCCCATGACGATGTCGACGCTGGCGTTGATCGCGATCACGTCGGACAAGAGCGCGCCCTCGCACAGCTTCGGCAGGCAGGCGAGGTTGATGAACGAAGGCGGCCTGATTCGCCAACGAACCGGTTTCGCCGTTCCATCCGACACGAAGTAGTACCCGAGCTCGCCCTTGGGGTTCTCGATCCCCAGGTACGCCTCACCGGGGGGCGCCGCGACGCCCTCCATCACTTGCTTGAAGTGGTGAATCATCGCCTCCATGTCGCTCATCGCCCGGTGCTTCGGCGGGAGAATCACTCGATGGTCCGCGGTGTTGACCGGGGCGCCCGCGAGGCGAGCCAGTCGATCCAGGGCCTGTTCGAGGATCCGGTTGGATTGGTACATCTCCTCCAACCGGACCCGGTACCGATCGTAGATATCGCCGTACTCGCCCACCGGGACATCGAAATCGTAGCTCTCGTAGCCGAGGTAGGGGCGGTCCTTGCGGACGTCGTAGGCGACCCCGCTCGCCCTCAGCATCGGCCCGGAAAGCGAGTAGTTGATCGCTTCGGCGGCGGTCATGGCCCCGACGCCCTGGGTTCGCCCGCACCAGATCGAGTTGCGGGTGAACATGGTGTCGACTTCGTTCAAGGTGTCCGGGAAGGTCCGGCAAAACTCGCGCAGCCCGGCCTCCCACCCCTCGGGAACGTCGGCCATCATCCCGCCGATCCGAGTCAGCGAGGTGGTCAACCGCGCTCCAGTCCATGCCTCCTGGAGGTTGTAGATCCGTTCCCGCTGGTAGAACGACCAGAGAAACGGGGTGAAGGCCCCGAGATCGATCCCCGTCGTCCCGAGCCACACCAGGTGGGAGATGATCCGGCTCATCTCGCAGGCGATCACCCGGAGCACTTGGCAGCGCTCGGTGATTTCGATGCCCATCAACTTCTCGGCCGCCAACGCGAGGCAGACGTTGTTGGCCATCGGCGAGAGGTAGTCGGTCCGGTCGGTGAGCGGGATGATCTGGTTGTAGTGTCGGTATTCGCCCAGCTTCTCGAACCCCGAGTGGAGGTAGCCGACGTGGGGGATGCAGCGCTTGACGGTCTCGCCCTCCAGCTCGAGGACCAGGCGCAAGACGCCGTGGGTCGCCGGATGCTGGGGACCGATGTTGACCAGCATATGCTCGGCGCCGAACTCGTCGTCGCTACCCTTCTTGGGGCGCAGCGGGAGGCGGGCCGGGCGCCCCGACGGATCGAGGCCGGGGGTTGCGAGCGCCATCTCGAGGGTGCGAGTGGTCATCGGATTTCCCCGCGCTCGCCTTGGGCAAGCCGTCGTTTCATGTCGTCGGGCAATTCGTCGAACGCATCGGCAATGGACAGTTCTTCCATCGAGTAGTGCGCCTCGGGGTTGGCGGCCAGCGCCTGCCGGGTCTGTTCCGCGCGGCTGAAGTTGCCCCGCAGCGGGAAGTCCTTGCGGAGCGGATGGCCCTCGGCGTAGGTCTCCCACATCAGGATTCGGCGGAGGTCCGGATGCCCCTTGAAGACGACCCCAAACAGGTCGTAGACCTCCCGCTCCAGCCAGTCGGCGCCCTTCCAGAGATCCCAAACCGAATCGACTTCGAGTGGCTGGGATTTGTCGAGGGGCACCTTGATTCGCAGGTCGACCCGTCGCCCCAGCGAGCGGAGCTGGTAGACGACCTCGAGGGCGCGTTCCGGATCGCGGTAGTCGACTGCGGTGATGTCGGTGAGGTAGTCGAACTCCTGCCCCGGCGTCTCTTTGAGCCAGGCGAGCACTTCGTGGGCCCGATCGCGATCGACCGTGACGATGCTATCGCCGCAGGATACCGTCTGGCGCAGCACCGCGCCGCCAAACGCGGCCCGAAGGGCTTCGACGCCGGGAACCAGCATCGACTCCGCGGTCATGCGGACCGCGTCTGGTGGACGGAATTGCCGAACGGCTCCGAGATTTCGTCGACCTTCTCCGGCGGCGCGAAGAAGCCGCGCTCGTCGACCAGGAATTCTTGCCGGAGAGTCGGATCGGCGATCGACTCCCCTTTGATCTTCTTCTGGAGGAGCATGATGCCGTACATCAGCCCTTCGGGTCGGGGCGGACACCCCGGGACATAGACGTCGACCGGAATGATGGTATCGATCCCCTGGACCATCGCGTAGGTATCGAAGATCCCGCCGGTGGAGGCGCAGGCCCCCATGGAGATCGCCCACTTGGGTTGGGGCATCTGGTCCCACACCCGCCGAATGATCGGGGCCAGCTTGAATGGCAACCGGCCCGCGCAAATCAATACGTCGGCTTGCCGCGGCGAGAAGCTCATTCGCTCCATCCCGAACCGCGAGATGTCGAACCGGCCGGCCGCGGTCGCCATGAATTCGATGGCGCAGCACGCGGTGCCGAACGGCATCGGCCACAGCGAGTTGGCGCGGCCCCAGTTGACCAGGGCATCGAGCCTGGTCGTCACCCAGTTCGGGGAAACGGCGGCAACCTCACCGGATTCCGCCGGTGGTAGGGTCAATCCCACTGGAATGCACCTCGCTTCCATACGTACAGGTAGCCGACGCCGAGAACCCCGACGAACACCAGGATCTCGGCGAGCAGAAGCCCGCCCATGTCCTTGAACTGGTTGAAGGCCACCGCCCACGGAATCATGAACACCGTTTCGATGTCGAAGATGATGAACAGCATGGCGACCAGGTACCACTTGATCGAGAACCGCTCCCGCGCGTCGCCGAGCACCGGCACCCCCGACTCGTAGGGCGCGATTTTGGTCGCCGTTCGGCGGTAGGAGGAGAGCAGGTGCGACAGGCCGATCATCAGGATCGCGTTGGCGACCACGAAGGCGATCAGCACGAGAATCGGTAGGTACGAGCGAAGCATGGGCAATGACCCGATGGCTTGCGTGGTCCTGGGATGCGTATCGATCCGGTCGGACAGTTCGTGAAAACTTTCACGAACCGGACGAACGAACATAACGGAGCCATCCAAGGGTTTCAACTCAACACCGGTCGCAAATGGCCGTCATCGCGAGAGTTAGCCTGGTGATGGCCAGGCCACCCAAGCCGGCGGGGGTGGCTGTATATTGGGGCGTTTCGTACCGTTTCCCCGCTCACCATTCGGACTGGGACGATGTCGATCAAGTCGGACCGCTGGATACGGCGGATGGCCCGGGAACAAGGGATGATCGACCCGTTCGTCGAGGCCCAGGTTCGGCAGCTGGACGCCCAGGGCCGGCGGGTGATTTCGTACGGCGTCTCTTCCTACGGCTACGACATGCGGGTGGCGCCGGAGTTCAAGATCTTCACCAACGTCCTCTCGGCGATCGTCGACCCGAAGGCGTTCGATGCCCGGAGTTTCGTCGAGTTCGAGGGCGATGTCTGCATCGTCCCCCCGAACAGCTTCGCCTTGGCCCGCTCGGTCGAGTACTTCCGAATCCCTCGGGAGGTTCTCACCATCTGCGTCGGAAAGTCGACCTACGCGCGCTGCGGTATCATCACCAACGTCACTCCGTTCGAACCGGAGTGGGAGGGGCATGTGACCCTGGAGATCTCCAACACCACGCCGCTCCCCGCCCGGATCTACGCCAACGAGGGGATCTGCCAGGTGCTGTTCTTCGAGGCGGATGCCGACGACGTGTGTGAGACGAGTTACCGCGACAAGGCCGGGAAATACCAGGGACAGCAAGGCGTCACGCTGCCGCGGCTCTAAGGAGAGATCGATGGATTACCAGTACCTCGACCCGTCCCTGCCACGCCGACTCGACGGATGGCGTAGCCCGGCCCTCGGCCTGGACATGCCGGTCGTGACCTACGGGCACGCCGGCCACCCTCTGCTGCTGTTTCCCACCGCCGCCGCGGACTACCTCGAGTGCGAGCGGTTCTTCCTGGTCAAATCGGTGGAACCGGCGATCTTCGACGGCCGGATTCCGGTCATTTCGATCGAGAGCATCAACAAGCTCGCCTGGATGGACCGCCAGCTGCCGGTTCGAGAGCAAGCCCGGCGGCAGGCTCTCTACTCCCGGTACGTGGAAGAGGAGCTGGTGCCCTACATCCGGGCGATCGCCAACGACCCGGCGGCCCGGATCGCCACCTCGGGTGCCAGCTTCGGCGGCTTCCACTGCGCCAACGCACTGTTCCGGCGGCCGGACCTCTTCGACGCGGTGATCGCGATGAGCGGGTTCTACGATCTCGGTCCGGACTACCTCAAGGGCTATTCCGACGACAACTGCTATTTCAATAACCCGATGTGGTACCTGGCCAACCTCGGCGGCCCGCACCTCGATACCCTGCGGAACCGCTGCGCCATCACGATCGTCACTGGCCAGGGAGCCTACGAGGCGCCCGAGTGCTCACGGGTCCTTTCCCGACTGCTCCAGACCAAGGCCATCCCCCACACGCTCGACCTCTGGGGCCAAGACGTCAATCACGACTGGCCCTGGTGGCGCCGGATGCTGCCTCACTACGTCGATCGGCTCTGGCCTAGGGCGTGATGTCGTAGATCTGAAGCGCCGGCGCGGCGGGGTTCTTGGCCGCAAAGACGTAAGTGCGGCCGCCAATCGCCGCCACCGTTCCGGTGTGCAAGCCGGTCGCGACGCCGGTGAATCCTCGCAACACCGGCTTGGTCGGGTTGGCCAGGTCGTAGACCCGAATGCCTTGACCAGCCAGTCGCTCGGTCGTTACCACCAGCCAGCGCCCGTCGTCCGTCACCTGGAGGTCGCTGATGGTGCGGACGTCGGCCACGATCAAGGAGTCGACCAACACCGGGCCGCCGGCCAGACTCCAGATCTTGATGGCGTCGCCGTAGCCGGTCCCGCCGCGGGCGGTCCCGCCCCAGGTGCCGGTATAACCGTAGCTTCCATGGATCCAGAGGTCCGAGCCCCATCGCTCGGGAACGTTGTTGCCACCGGCGCGGGTCGCGAGCGTCACGGGATCGAGCGCCCACAGACCTGAGACGATGTCGTTGGCCCAGAGCACGCCACCGGAGAGCTGGACGCCCCAGACGAAGGTGTTCCCGGGCCCGCCCGGGGTCACCCTGGTTCGGATCCGGCTGGTGAGGTCCCCCGTCAGGGTTCCCGAAACGTCGAGCGCGACCACCCCGCCGTTGTAATACGCGGCGTACAGTGTCTGGCTGGCCTCATCCATCCAGAAGTTGTGCGCCCCGGCACCCGGGATTTTGAGAAATGCGACCTCTCGGGGATTGCGCAGGTCGCTCACGTCGACCACATGAATGTCCCCCGACGAGGTGGAGAACAGGGTTGCCGGGCCCTCTTGGCCGATGAACAGGTATCGTTTCTCGCCGTTCGGATTGTGAAACCACCACGCGTTGTGGACGGCCGCGCCACCGGGAACGCCGTTGTCACTGGTGATCAGCCGCCCGACCTCCTGCGGTTTCGAGGGCGACCCACCGGCCCGACCGTCACCCACGTCGTAGATGATGATGCCGGTGTTCCAGGCGGAGACGAAGGCAATCCCATCGCGGACGTAGCTGTCGTGAATCCCGTATTGCGGGGGGATCGCCACCTCGCCGACGAGCACCGGATTGCCGCTCGCCGCGACCGCTTGAAGGGTGAACGTCGTCGAACTCTGCCGATCGCTTCGGGCCGTCACCTCGATCGTGCCCGGCGGGCCGAGCCGAACCGAATTGGTCGCGAGCCCGGTCGCGTCGGTGGTCGATGTGGCTGCCCCGGTTCCTCCGCCGGTGATCGTCCAGGCCACCTGGGCGCCCGCGACCGGGACGCCACCCGATGACAACCGCACCGATAGCGCGACCGGGAGATCCGTGGCGGCGGGGCCCCGCTGCCCATCGCCGCCCGCGCTTTGGAGCACGAATGTCGTGACGCCGCCCGGGGGAGGCGAGATGGGCTCACTCCCGCAGGCGGCAGTCACGACCAGGAGCAGCGCTCGATAACGACCGGGAATCATCATCCGTCCTCCGCGCGAAGACACGGAGGGTAACGGGACGCCCTGACCGGCGCTATCCCGGCTCGTCCCGGAGGTTCATTTCTTCCAGATCGCGGATCGAAGCGGCCAGGAAGTCGCCGTTCATCCGCGCGATGGTCCACTGGCCGATCTCCTTGGGACAGGCGGCGGTGCACTCGCCGAAGTTGGTGCAGCCGCCGAAGCCCTCGAGGTCCATCCGCCGAACCATCGCGAGGACCCGGCGGTCCCGCTCGGGTTGGCCCTGCGGTAGCAGCCCGAGGTGGCTCACCTTCGCCGCCGTGAAGAGCATGGCACTGGCGTTCGGGCAGGCAGCGACGCACGCCCCGCAGCCGATGCACTGGGCCGCATCCATCGCCCGCTCGGCGACCGGCTTGGCGATCGGAATGGCGTTCGCGTCGGGCGCGTTGCCGGTGGAAACACTGACGTAGCCACCCGCCTCGACGATCCGATCGAAGGCCGAACGATCCACCACCAAATCTCGAACGACGGGGAATCCCCGGGCCCGGAATGGCTCGACGATGATGGTATCCCCATCGGCGAAGGACCGGAGGTGGAGTTGGCAGGTCGTGGTGCCCTGGTGCGGCCCGTGGGGCCGGCCGTTGATCACCATGCTGCAGGATCCGCAGATCCCCTCGCGGCAGTCATGGTCGAAGGCAATGGGCTCTTCACCTTGGCCGATCAGGCGTTCGTTCACCACGTCGATCATTTCGAGGAATGACATGTCGGGATTGACGTCGTCCGCCTGGTAGGACACGAACCTCCCGGCATCCTCACGGTCTCGCTGTCGCCACACCCGGAGCGCGATTCGCATCGAGGCTACTTGTAGCTGCGGGTGGTGAGCTTGACGTTTTCGAACGCCAGCGGCTCGCGGTGGAGCCTGGCTGGGGCGCCCTCGCCTCGGTATTCCCAGGCCGCGACGTAGCAGTACCGGTCGTCGTCGCGTTTGGCCTCGCCGTCGGGCGTTTGGTGCTCGACCCGGAAATGTCCCCCGCACGACTCCTCACGGTGGAGCGCGTCCTGGCACATCAGCTCACCGAATTCCAGGAAGTCCGCCACCCGACCGGCCTTCTCGAGAGACTGGTTGAGACCTTCTCCGGCCCCCGGCACCTTGACCTCGTGCCAGAACCGATCCCGCAGCTCCGGGATGAGGCCGAGCGCCTTCTTGAGGCCATCGGCCGAGCGGGCCATGCCGCAGTCGTCCCACATGATTCGGCCCAGTTCGCGATGGAACGAATCGACGGTCCCAGTCCCACGACCGGAGAGCAGCCGCTCGATCCGAGCGACCGTTTCTCGTTCGGCGGCCCTCGCTTCCGGCGCGTCCGGCGAGTTGATCCCCGGTTTCAGGCCGGCCAGATAGTTGCCGAGGGTGTACGGAATCACGAAGTAGCCATCGGCCAAGCCTTGCATCAGGGCGCTCGCGCCGAGTCGGTTGGCGCCGTGGTCGGAGAAATTGGCCTCGCCCAGCACGAAGAGCCCCGGGATGGTGCTCATCAGGTTGTAATCGACCCAAAGCCCGCCCATGGTGTAATGCACCGCCGGGAAGATCCGCATCGGCAGCTGGTAGGGATTCTCGCCGGTGATCCGTTGGTACATGTCGAACAGATTCCCGTACCGCTCCCGGATCGTCGCCTCTCCCGAGCGCTTGATCGCGTCGGCGAAGTCGAGGTAGACCCCGAGGCCGGTCTCACCGACCCCCCGGCCCTCGTCACAGACCTCTTTTGCAGCCCGGGAGGCGATGTCCCGCGGGCAGAGGTTGCCAAAACTCGGGTATTTGCGCTCGAGGTAGTAGTCTCGTTCACTCTCCGGAATCGCCCCAGGGACCCGTCGGTCGCGGGCCGACTTCGGGACCCAGACCCGGCCGTCGTTCCGGAGCGATTCGCTCATCAAGGTGAGCTTGGATTGGTAGTCGCCGCTCACCGGAATGCAGGTCGGGTGGATCTGGGTGTAGCAGGGGTTGCCAAACGCGGCGCCCCGCTTGTAGGCCCGGTACGTTGCCGTGACGTTGCTCCCTTTGGCGTTGGTCGACAAGTAGAACACGTTGCCGTACCCGCCGGTGGCGAGGACGACCGCGTCCGCGCAATGGGTGGCGATCGCCCCGGTGACCAGATCGCGGACCACGATGCCCGTCGCCCGGCCGTCGACGACCACGAGATCGAGCATCTCGGTCCGGGGGAACATGGCGACAGTTCCCGCGGCGATCTGCCGCTCCAGCGCCGAATACGCCCCGAGCAACAGCTGCTGCCCGGTCTGCCCCCGCGCGTAGAAGGTCCGAGAGACCTGAGCGCCCCCGAAGGAGCGGTTCGCCAACACGCCGCCGTACTCCCTGGCGAAGGGTACGCCCTGCGCCACGCATTGATCGATGATGTCGACGCTGATCTGCGCCAGTCGGTAGACGTTCGCTTCGCGGGCCCGAAAATCGCCGCCCTTGATGGTGTCGTAGAAGAGCCGAAAGACGCTGTCGCCGTCGTTCTGGTAATTCTTCGCCGCGTTGATCCCGCCTTGCGCCGCGATACTGTGGGCTCGGCGGGGCGAATCCTGAAAGCAGTAGCACTTGACTTGGTACCCGAGTTCACCGAGCGAAGCGGCCGCCGACGCCCCAGCGAGGCCGGAGCCGACCACGATGACGGTGTACTTCCTCTTGTTGGTGGGATTCACCAGCTTCAGCTCGAACTTGTGGCGATCCCATTTCTGCTCCAGCGGCCCGCTGGGAATCCTCGCCTTGAGATCCATGGCTACCGAACCCATCCCGCGGCCACCGCGAACGGAACCGACAGGAAGCCCGCGGTGAGGACGATCGCGACGAGCCACGCCAGCAGGTACCGGCTTCGCTCGAGGTTCGGGTGGTTCGCGCCGAGCGTCTGGAACGCGCTCCAGATCCCGTGCCGGAGGTGCAGACCGAGTGCGATCATCGCCA
>VGVQ01000018.1 GCA_016874005.1 Gemmatimonadota bacterium
GCTCCAACACCGCCGCCGCTGCCCACTGCCGCCTGGATCAATCCGCCCGTGCCAGCGATCAGGTCACCGGCCGATGCGCAGTAAACTCGAACCCCCTCGTGTCTCGAACTCGTTGACAGGTTCCGTTCGATGGTGGCCGGACAGACGGTCACGCATACTAGTTAGGCCGCTGCACAATTGGTCCTAGTAGAGGTCATATTCGGAGGCATGCCATGGAGCCCGACCTACTATCTCGTCTAGCTACACTTGAGCGCTCCAATCGCCGGCTCAGGACATCAGTCGTTCTCATTGGGTTGGCCCTGTCGCCCTTGGCGCTCCTTGCTCTTTACCGATCACCCAACCTCCAGCCTACGTCTCTTCAGGCCGCTGACTCTCTCCGCGTCCGGCAGCTCATTGTGGTCGACACCATGGGTGTCGTCCGTGCCCGGCTAGGCGCCCATTTGCCAGATGCTGTCATTGATGGCAGACGGCTTCGCCGTGGCGAGGATATCGCAGGGATCCTGCTTTATGACGACGGAGGGCGCGAGCGGGGTGGCTATGTCACGTTTTCGCCCTCTCGCAATGTCGCTCTGACGTTGGACACGCGCGAGCGCCAGGTAGCTCTGTTCGCCGCAGACCCCGATGATGGAGTGGCGGCACGAGTGTGGGGCGGCACTAACTGGGTCGAAATGCGAGCTAGCACCAAAGGAGCTCATCTCAATCTCGGCCAATCGAACGAACTTGTCGTTCAGCAGCCTCCCCTCAGCGAGGCTGAGGTTGGCGCCTTTTGTTCCGGCCTCAAGGACGCCCTGCGTCGGATTACACCGCCGCCCCCACAGGAAAAGCTTTTAGCGGAGTGCAAACAACGTATGCCAGACGCTGCCTGTCGGAGATGCCTCAGTTCTCAATGAACCCAGTTAAGGCAGCGGCCTAACCCGCATTTGCAGCTGACGAGCGCCTGAGCGCCTCAGCCGCCGCGCGATATATTCTTGTTGCCTGGCTGCGCGGCGGCTTCGGCAGGCGCTCGCAGCTGAAATGCAGTGCGTTAGGCCGCAACGGATACCGAATCAGGCGGTTCGACCAGGGCACCAGATGAAACTCCGATTCGCAGCATCCAGCATCAATAACCGGTACTTGAGGATCGCTTCAGCGCCACGAACCCATTCGAGCACTGGGCCTTGGAGCGAGATGGGCTCCGGGCACTCTGGCGACCGCTCCTCGAAACCCACGCCAGCGATGACTCGCTGGGCATCGGCGCGGGTGGCGGCGAATCTGGTTGGACTCGGGCCTCCGCCAAGCGAAGTCTGAGCACGCTCAATGAATGGGGCCGAACGCTGCCGCGTTTCGGGCACCCCGGAGAGCGCGTGCTGGACCACCTCCATTGTACTCAGTGTGACAGGAAACTCAGGCATCGGGCGGCGGCCAGTCGAACGATGATAGATCCGGCACGGACGCCTGCGGGCCTGCGGTGAAGTAGGTTGGTGGCGAGGGACGGTGCTTGTCGCGATCGTCTTTCCGCAATTCCAAAGTTCGCTCGAAGAAATGCATCTCGTGTCGCAGTACATGGATCGACGAGAACCCCAAGTCTTCCTTGACCGCTTCTACAGTCCGGCCTGGATCACGGGCGGCGACGGCCTGGCAGAGGGCTTCAAAGAAGACTCGCGCTGCGTCGGCGAGCGGCTCGCTAATTGGCACATTGAACACCTCCATGAGCCCGCTCGACGTGATGACATTCTTCTCAACAAGCCGGCTCAGCGTTTCAATGGTCGCCGCGCTCTTGCCGGACCGGTAGTCTGTGAGTAGACCGCGATCGACCCCCGATCGACGGCTCTGACTCGTCACCGATTCCCCTGAACTCCTCAGCACCCTCGCAAGTCGCTGGGCAGCCGTAGCCCCGCGCCCCCGTTTCCGACCCTTCGACTTCGCGTTGCTCCGTGTCATCGTGCCCCCCTTAGCTGACCGATGGGGCAATGTCACCCCACCTGGGGCGAGTTTGCCGCCTTCCCCGAACAAGTCTAATAACCTTTCGTTCCCTCTGGTCCTTCTCGGAGAAAACGGGGCATGGCTACGAGGCAACTACTCAAGATCAGTGAAGTCGAGGAGATGACCGGCCTGCGCCGGGAAACGATCTGGCGCAAAGTTCGCGAGGGGAAGTTCCCGGGTGCGCTCCGACTTCCAGGCTCGAACGCGGTTCGCTTTCAGCGATCTGCGGTCGAGCGGTTCGTTGGCATTGCCGCTCACTCAGACGCCGCGGCTTAGCGACGGTGGCCTCGTTCCCGCTCTCCCCGACCCTCCGGCTCGCGGTTCAGCAGCTCGAGGTGTCGCAGTGACGGCGGCCGACCTGGCGATGCGCCTCCACGCCAAGCGGAACGGGCGGGGCTGGAGGGCCCAATGTCCAGCGCACAAGGACGACACGCCGTCGCTGACCATCGACGGGGGCGTGGATGGCCGGATTCTCGTTCATTGTCACGCCGGTTGCTCTCATGAAGCGATCCTGGCCGCCGTGGGCCTCCGATCGGGGGACCTCTTTCCCGCCTCAGCACCTCGCGCTGGTCGGCCAGAACTGTTGGCAACCTACGAATACCGGACGGCTGAGGGACAGCCCGCTTTTGAGGTGCGGAAGTTTCTCGACGTTGCATCGGGTGGTGGGCGAACGAAGACCTTCCGCCCGTTTCTGCCCGGCCGCGACCGACCCGGCCTCGACGGCCATCCGCTGGTCCTGTATCGACTTCCGGAGCTCCTGCAGCGCCCGGAGGGGGCGGTGGTTTTCGTGGTCGAGGGTGAGAAAGACGTCGATCGGTTGGTCGATCAGGGGCTCACTGCGACGACGAATCCTTTCGGGGCCGAGAAGTGGCGTCCGGAGTTCAGTGCCTGCCTTCGCGGCGCCGATGTCATCATCCTCCCCGACAACGATGACCCCGGCCGACGCCACGCGGACCAGGTCGCGCGGGCGCTATGGGGAACGGCGGCGCGGGTTCGGGTTGTGGAGCTGCCTGGCCTCGCCCCGAAGGGGGACGTCAGCGACTGGCTCGACGCGGGACACTCGATCGACGACCTCCAGAGGTTCGCAGACCTCGCGCCCGACTGGAACCCTGCTGCGGGTCCGGTCGTGTTGGCGGGTGGGCCGGAGAGCCATCCGGACGAGACAGCGCTACCGGATCCAGTCAGGTTGGCCGACGTGACTGCTACCCCGCTCGAGTTCGCCATCGACGGCCTGCTCGTGCAGCGCGAAGTGAATGCCATCGTCGGCGACGGTGGGTCGTTCAAATCGACGCTGCAGCTCGCGGCGGCGACCTTCGTGGCGGGTCATGCCCTCGCCTTCGACACCTTCGGGCTCACCCCTGGCCCGGTCCTGATCGTAAGCGGGGAGGACGGTCGCGACGTCATCAAGAACCGAATCGAGGCCATCGCACGCGGCCATCGTCTCGACGTCGAGGCGGTGCTCGCCAACATGTACGTCTACGACGAAGGCCCCGACATCGACGACCCCCGTTGGCAGCTGCGGCTCGAGCAGGCCGCGAACGACGTCCACGCAGTGCTCGCCTGCTTCGATCCCTTGGTCGACCTCTGCGGGCACGGGGTGGAGGAGAACAGCAACAGCGACGCCAAGCGCGTCACCCGTTGGCTCCGGCGCTTCATCCGAGAGACCGGGGCCACACCTTGGCTCTCGCACCACGTGACTAAGCCATCCGAA
The DNA here is from genome assembly GCA_016874005.1 of Gemmatimonadota bacterium. Classification (GTDB taxonomy): domain Bacteria; phylum Gemmatimonadota; class Gemmatimonadetes; order Gemmatimonadales; family GWC2-71-9; genus SHZU01. Next base: position 3,674 of record VGVQ01000018.1, read on the forward strand.
GGCCGCACCGATCGGAAACATCGGGTCCGGGGGGCCTCGGCCTGGAAAAACGCCACCCGGGCCTGTTGGTGGGCCGAGCCCTGCGACGGAGGCGTCGAGCTCGATCCGATCAAGGCCAATCGACTCGCCCGACCCGAGATACTCCGCCTCAAGACCACGATCGTCAGCGACGCCAACAAACCGCTGATGTGGAAATCGGCCCACTTCGGGATCGATCGCGACGGCGAGCTCGTGCACCGATCCGTGGTTGCCATTCTGAGGCACGTCGGAGCGGCCAAGGCCCCGCCGTCCCTTCGGGAAATAGAGGGCGCCTCGGACATTCACGGGCTCAGCCGTGACGCGGCTCGCGACGCCGTGGCGGTGGGCAAGGCCAAGGGCTGGCTCACGACGACACCCGGTCCGCGGCGGTCGCTCCTGCATTCGATCACCGAGAGCGGGCGAGTCCGGTTGGTGCTCGGGAATGACTAGTCCTTTGGCAGTGCGCGAGTGCGCGGGTAGTGCGCGGGCGCTCACTGGCACTACCCGCAGCGCCCCTCAGAGCGCGCGAGTGCGCGGTTCTTATAACGGCCCGCGCACTCAATCGCCCCCGAATCCGGCCTCGGTTCTCGGTCGAGAACGCCGAAAACCAGCTCAGTGCGCGGGCCAGTGTGCGGTTCCAATCCGGAGGCCAGCCTTCCGAAACGGTCGGCGGAGGTGGGGCCATGAACCATCCCCGGACAGGCCAAAGGCCAACGGTGGCCCGTGGCCTAACGGCTCGGGGGTCCCCGCCCCCCCTGTTGGGTCCTTGCTGGGGAGCCGGGCCGGTCCGCGAAGCGGCGCATTCAGGTTCTATATACCCCCGTGGGGTATCGAGTTCTTCTTCGAGGGAGGCGGCCCCGATCATGAATCGCCGAAAACTGACGCGGCATGACTTGGGCCGGGTCTGGAACGTCTCGACCCGGACCCTTGCCGAGTACGAGAAGTTCGGCTTGCCCGTGGAGCGGGCCGGCCAACGGGTGGTCTACGACGCGGTGACGGCGGAGCGGTGGCTGGCGACCTTCCGGTGGCGGCGGTCGAGGACGCCCCGGAATCAGCGGGTGGGGTGGGTCCCGCCGATGACGGAACGGCAGCGAGCGGCGGTGGATGCTCGCGAGGCTCGTGAGCGGATGGCGGTTTCGGCTCGGTTCCACGAGGCCCAGCGGGAGCGGCTGGCTCGGCTAAGGGAGGAGTTGGCGCGCAACCGGGCTCTGCTCGAGGGCCTCGGCCTCCGGTCGGATGGGCAGCAGGACGCCCCCGTCACGCTTCGATCGTTGCCTCGGAGGGGTGGTGGATCGGGTACGCCGAGGCCTCTGGCGGCGCCAGGACCGGCGATCCCTCTGTCCGGTCGCTGTGGCAATGAGCCGAAAACCGTCAGTCGGGCGGGCGGCACGGCAGCGGAGGCCTCGCCGAGCCCTGACGTTGCCGTAGGAACGACGATCGGCGAGCGAGCCGATACCGGACCCGCTCCCACTCGCTGGATCGTCCGGGATCGGGCGGGGGATGTGTTAGGCCAGGTGGCGGCGACTCGGTGTGCCTGGGCCCGGTCGCTGGCGAGGAGGCGCTTTGGGCGAGGGGCGCGAACGGTCCAGCCGGCGGCCGAGGACGAGGCCCCGCCACGGTCGGCGGGATGCTCGGGCCCCGTCACTAGAGCTGCTGACCGTCAGCTAGGCCGCTGACTATGTCAGACGTCCACGGTCAAACAGGCCCCCGTGGCATGAGCGAGAGCGGGAGCTCGGTTCGCTGGTTGGTGTTCGCCCTGGCGCCGGTTGGCGAGGTGGTGGCCGCCGACCGAACCGCGGCCTGGGGCGAAGCCCGCCGGAATCTTCCGGCTCCGGGTCGAGCGGGTCCAGTCGGTTGCGTCCGCCGCGGTCGCGGCCGAGGAGTCCGCGGCGATCGCTCGCACCAGGCGGCTCCGCGAGGACGATGACGAGTGAGCCAGTTACCGGAGGCTAAGAACCCAGGCGTTCCGCTCGGCCTGAGTGCCGGCATGGGTCGAGATTTTCCACCATGGAGAACTCGATCGGGTGAGCCGGTTTACCGGCGTGGGTATCGGTCGGTCTCCTGCTGGTCAAGCCGAGCGTCTACGATCACGCCGAGCAGCTCGCGCAACGTGGCGCCGGCATCCCGCGCTCGGATGATCACCCCGGTCTCGGTCGCGGTCAGGTCGGGGTGGTACATCTCCAGCGCGCCGGCGATCTCCTGATGCGGGACAGCATCGAGCACGGTGTCGAGGTTGGCGATGTGGGCGGTGATGTTCTTGGCGGTCATCGGTCAGCCTCCGCCGCGCCGCAGGTCGCCCGGGGTAACACCGAGGGCGACGGCCAACTTGGCCAACTTGGCGATGTCCCTCGGCGTGACTCGGGCGGCGCTTGTGGAGGCGAGGCGGCTAACCGTCCGTGGGTTGAGGCCGGCCCGCTGGAGCAACTCGGCAAACGTGATGTCCCGCTGGCGACAAAGCGACCAGAGCCGGTCGCTGCTGACCCAGGGCCCCTGTGCGATGGGGGCCGCGGATTCTATCTGGACCCGAGCAACATCGCCGGCGGCGTCGGCCGGTTTCACGGTCGGGTCCCGGGCCTCGATGAGGTCGCCCGGCGCCACCTGCAACACCGCGGCGAGCTTGTCGAGGGTCACGAGGGACACTTGCGTGGTCGCATTGGTGCACAGGCGGTTCACTGTGGCCATGCTAAGGCCAGAGCGGCGGGCCAGCTCGCTTTGGCTCAGGCCGCGCCGCCCGACAACCTCGCGGAGGCAGAACCGAGTAGGCATCGGCTCCACAATAGCCTACGCACATGTGCCTTGACAAGGCTTCGCAGATGTGCCTAAGATGCTTCCCGACGCACCCCACAACCGTTTGACGGGATAGGAGGCCGCCCCCCATGGCACGACAGGACCGCCGCGGCAGCATCGAACCCCGAGGGCCGGACCGCTGGCGGGTTCGGGTCTCGCTCGGCCGCGACCTCATCACCGGGAAGTGGATTCGCACCAGCCGGCTCATCGAGGGCACCAAACGGGACGCCGAGCGGGCGCTCACCGTGGCCCTGCAGCAGCAGGACCGCGGACCCGTGGTCCCCCGGGCGCGGCTCACGCTCGGCGCCTGGCTCGACGAGTACGCCAAGACCTGGAGCGGCCACCTTTCCGGCCGGACCCGCGAGGCAGCCGGCATGATCCTCCCGCGGTATCTGCCCCCGGCCCTCTTGGAGGCGCCCCTTGGCCGACTCACCGCCCGGGCGTTCCAGGACCTCTACAACCATCTCGCCGGGCGGGAGACTCCGCTCGCGCCCAGCACCATCAACTACCTGCATCGGGTGCTCCGCGTCCGACTCAACAAGGCGGTCGTGCTCGGGTACCTCGGGCAGAATCCACTTGCCGCGGTCCGGGCCCCGATCGCTCGGCATCGGGAGTATCGGGTCTTCTCGCCCGAGGAAGCACGGCTCTTCCTGGCCGAGGCCGAGGGCGATCGGTTCGGGGCGCTGTGGATTCTCCTGCTCCTGACCGGGATCCGACCCGAGGAAGCGCTCGGCCTGAAGTGGGAAGACCTCGACGGCGCCAAGATCCGGGTCCGTCGGGCCTTGGTGCGCCTCGCCAAAGGGCGATGGGATCTCACCGCGACCAAGACCCGCCGGGAGCGCTCGGTGACCCTGCCCGGCCCCGTCGTGCGGGCCCTGCAACGCCACAAGGCGAAGCAAGCGGAGCTTCGCTTGCTTCTCGGGACCGACTACGCCGATCACGGGCTGGTGTTTGCGGCGACCTTCGGCCAGCCGCTCCGGTGGGAGACGATTACGAAGCGCCACTTCTGGCCGGTGGTCGAACGGCTCGCCTTCCGCCTCCAAGGACGGGCCCCGGTGACGGTCACCCGGAAGGGGCTCAAGCCCTCGCAGCTCGCCCCGGCCTTCAAGGCTGCCCAGGAAGCCGCCACGGCGGCCCTGGCCAAGACTGGCCTGGATCGGCTCCGGCCCTACGACCTCAGGCATTCGGCCGCTACCCTGCTCTTGGCCGCCGGGGAGCATCCGAAGGTGGTCGCCGAGCGGCTGGGGCACGTCCGGGTGACCTTGACGCTCGACACCTACAGCCACGTCTTGCCTGGCCTCGAGGAGCGGGCGGCCGAGCGACTGGAAACCGTCATCTTCGGAGCCCCGGCGCAGCGGGTTGGGATCTGATCCCGGCGCCGATTGCCCCCGGATTGCCCCCGAAGGGCCGGAGAGTCACGAAGGGCCCCCGAGTCCCGGGGGCCCTTTCTTCTGATCGCATAATGGGTTAGGGAGAGGCGCGCCCGGCAGGAATCGAACCTGCGACCCACAGCTTAGAAGGCTGTTGCTCTATCCAACTGAGCTACGGGCGCGTGAGCTGCAATCTCCACTGCTCCCGGTGGCTGAGTCAAACCCAGGCCCTTCGGGGGAAAGATCGATGTACATGAATGCCTGGCTTCCGAGTCGAACTCCGGCCGCCGTGGCGATCCGCGGGGCGGGATCCGCACTGTTCGCGGCTACGCTCGCGTCGCTCCTTGGCCTTGATGATCTGATCGGAGCCGGCGGCCTGGGCTGGTTCCCACCGGTCTTGGCCGTCGGAGCTGTTGCGGGGTTGATCGGGGTAGCAGGGGCGCTGACCGCCCTAGCTGGGACGCTCGCCGCCTTGGCCCTGCTTGTGGCCACGGTGCCTTCGATCAGCCGGGCGGCGGACGGGTACATCCGGTCCGATTCTGTGCCAGGATCGGTCGACGCTGTTCTGGTACTCTCGGCGTCCGTCTCGCCCGACGGCCGTCTTGGCCCGGCGGCCGTCGACCGGCTTCTCGAAGGTGCCACCCTCACCAAACGTGGGGCCAGTCGTAACTTGGTTGTCTCCCGAGTCTGGGCCGGGGGTGAACCATGGCCGGTGAGTTCGGATCGCGATCAAAAGGAGCTGATTGCCGCGATCGACCCAACCGCGACGATCACGATCCTCGATTCGGTCGGATCGACGCGGCTGGAGGCGGAACGACTGGCGGCGGTAGCGCAACGGACGGGCTGGAGGCGGGTCGTGGTGGTGACATCACCCATTCACTCATCTCGGGCCTGCGCGACGGTCGAGAAAGTCGGCTTCGAGGTGTTCTGCCATCCGAGCCCCGACCGCACCGCGGCCGTTCGCACCCAACGCCGGGCTAGTGATCGGTTCCGGGTGTTCGGGCAGGGGCTCTACGAATGGGCGGGCTGGCGGAAGTATCGCTGGATGGGGTGGCTGTAGATCCTGGCGCGCCGGGGTAGCAGGAGCGATGTTGTCGAAGTCCCCTTCCCCGAGCACCACCGATGACTCGCTCGACCTCCTTCGGACTCTGCGCCGCGTTGCTGGTGACGGTGGGCTGCGGCACCGGCGGCGGGCCCGGATCGACGTCGGCGCGAGGCAGCGTCGGCACGGGAACCCCCCGGGCCGCGAGCGGTGACGGCCCTCGGGTGTTGGTCTATCACGACATGGAGGGCCTCGCCGGCCAGAACGACCCCACCACCTATCGCTTCAGTCACCGCGATCGCTACCGCGTCGGACAGGAGATGCTGATCGCCGATCTCAATGCCGTGATCGGCGGCCTGTTCGACGGTGGGGCCAAGGTCGTGCACGTGGTCGATGCCCACGGCAGCGGCAACACCGATCCTGACGTGGTGACCGCCAAACTGGACCCGCGGGCCAGTCAGGTCATCCGGGACAGTGCCTTCATGCCGTACGTCGGGATCGTCGAGCCGGGCATCTACGACGCCATCGTCGCGGTCGGGATGCACGCCAAGACCGGGAGCCGCGGCTTCGCGTCCCACACCTACACGTTAGGCATCGACCTGCAGGTCGCCGGGACCTCGATCACCGAATCCGAGCTGGTCGGCTATTCCTGGGGGCGGGTTGGCGTTCCGGTCATCATGGTCACCGGGGACGACCGGCTCGCGGCTGACCTCGCCACCATGCCATGGATCGAGTTCGTCGTCACCAAACGGGCGACCGCCGCCGATTCCGCCGAGCTCCGCCCGACCGCGGAGGTACACGCCGAGATGGCGGCGGCGGCCAAACGGGCCCTCGGCAAGCTCGCCGAAGCGAAGACCCTCACCTTCGTCGGGCCGGTGACGGTTGGACTCCGGGCGGTCCCCCCGGCGAGCCTGGCATTCCTGGAAGGGGTCCCCGGGATCCGATATCGCGACAACACGGTCGAGTTCGAGGCGGCTGACTTCGGTGCTGCGTTTGCCGGATGGGAGGCCCTGATCGGGACCGCTCGGCAAGCCTACGGGCAGGTTCTGACCGAGATGATCCGAGGCCGGCCGGACGGCCCCGCCCTGCTCGGCGAATACTCCGATCGGCTGTTTCAGCGCTGGATGGACGTCGAATCGGGCCGTTGGGTTCCGCCCGAGCGACCGGCCCCGGTGCCGGGCAAGCGCTACCACGGCGCCAACTAGCCAGAGGCGCGGCGGCGACGTCCGGGGGTGCTGCGGGGTTTCCTTCGAGTGATCGACCGCGACATCGGGGCGCCGGGATTTGAACCCGGGACCTCCTGCGCCCAAGGCAGGCGCGCTACCGGGCTGCGCTACGCCCCGTCAACCGGCGCCCGAATATAACCGCGGCTCGAGCGCGCTCCCACGGTCACCGTCGAGCCGCCCGGGGTGTCTGGATCCCGAGCCTCGAGGCCAAATAGCCGCTGACGATCGCCCATTGGCGCTCGGCGTGATACACCTTGGGCCGAAGCACGTGACTCAAGCCAATCCCATCCGACAGCGCCACCAGTCCGTCGGCCTCCTGGCGAGCGTCGAGACGCGAATCCACCAAGCCCGCGGCCTGGAGCGACCGAATCTCCGCCTCGAAGCGGCTATTGAGGAGCTCGAGCCGCTTCTGGTGCTCCTCCCGCAGCCGCCGGTCGCTCATCGCCAATCCGACGAACGACAGCCACAGCCGCCATCCCGACGCCTGTCGTTGCCCGTGCGGAAGGGTGGCCCGAAGAATCGCCCGGAGCCGGTCGGTTCCTCTGGCCTGGGCCAGGGCGAGATCCATGTCACGAAGAATCGCGGCGCCGAGGCGGTCGAGAGCGAACAGCAACAGCTCCGCCTTGTCGCGGAAATGGTAGGTGACGACTCCGGTCGTGGCCCCCAGCTCGGCGGCGATCGCCCGAATGCTGGCCTGGTGGAGGCCGTCTCGGAGGATCACCCGCCAGGCCGCCTCGGCGACCTGTGCCTTCGTCAGACTGCGGCCAGCGACACGTGCCATCGGGGTTCTCGCGGCAGAAAACAACGCTTGTTATATTCGTCACACGATCGGATCGACCAGGCGTCCGTCGCCAGGCGCGATCCAAGGTACGACCGGGCGGCCGGCGTTCACCAGGGTGCCCCGCCCAACGGCCGACTGGGAGCCGCGCCAGCCGCTCGCCAACGGTCCCGAGTCATCGCCTTGCCGGCGTTGGTGCGGTCCGATCATCCCGATTTCGCGATCTCGTTTCTCGAGGGGTGGCAGCCATGATCCGGGTCCGTGGGCATTTCCCCTGGTATCTCATCAGCTTGGCCCTCGGCTGCTCGGGCGCGCGGGAGCGGCCGGCCGAGCTCGATCCGGGCGTCCTGGCACGGGTCGATTCCGCGGTCGGGGACGCGCTGGCCAAGCGCGAGATCCCGGGGGCGGCCCTGGTTCTGGTCCAGGATGACCGGGTGGTCTATGCCAAGGGCTTCGGCCGAGCCTCCCTCGAAGAGGGGATCGCCGTGACCGACAGCACCCCGTTCGTGATCGGCTCGACCTCGAAACCACTCACGGCGCTCGGGGTGCTGCGGCTGGTTCAGTTGGGTCGAGTCGCGCTCGACACGCCAATCGCGCGGTACACACCGGAACTGGTGTGGTCGGACCCGCGGGCCGCGGCCATCACCCTCCGGCACCTACTGACCAACCGGGCCGGCCTGGTCGTGGGGCACTCAGGGGACTCCTACCGGCGACCGGCGATCGTCGACGACTCCGCGCTGGGCCGCCTGGCCCGACGGGCGGCCGCGATGCCGCTCCCGTTCGCGCCCGGTACCGACTACGCCTACTCCAACCGGGGATGGGCCCTGGCTGGTTACCTCATCGAGCGGGTGGCTGGACGACCGGTCGAGGAGTTCATGCGCGAGGAGGTCCTGATCCCCCTCGGAATGACCCAGTCCACCCTGGCCTTCTGGGAGGTCCCCAACATCGCCCAGGGGTACGTCGAGGGTCGGGAGGTCCGCAATCACCCTCAGAATGCCTCGCTGACCCGGGAGTATGGCCCGGCCGGGATGTTCGTATCGACGCCCCGCGACATGGGGCGGCTCCTGGTCGCGCTGCTGAACCGCGGGCGCACCCACGACGGCGGCCAGTTCCTCACCCCCGCGCTGGTCGACGAGGCGCTTCGGCCGCAAGCCGCCGCCGCCAGCGAGTTGGGTGGCCCGACCCGCTATTCATTGGGCTGGGAAGTCGACTCGATGCTCGGAACGACCACCATCCGGAAGGCGGGCTCGGTCCACACCCTGGTGTCGCTCTGGGTGTTGTTGCCCGAGCGGCGGCAGGCCATGGCCTTCGCGTTCAACCGCGAGGACTATCAGGTGCTGCCGCTGGTTGCGAACGTCGCCTCGATTCTCGCGGGCGGGCGGGCCCAGCCGCTGGCGGCCTGGACCCCGCCGCCAGAGACTCCGGCGCCGGCCGAGGCCACCCTTCCGCCAGGCGCCACGACCCGCTGGCTGGGCCGCTACGACACCAGGACCGGAGACGCGGTGGTATCGCTTCGGGAGTCGGCCCTGACGATCGTCATCGACGGTGGGAGCGCCCGACTGGTGCCGACCAGCGACTCGACCGCGGCTGCGGTGAGCGACCTCGTCAGCGACGCCGGCAAGGTCTACAGCTTCCGTCGGAACGGTACCCTCTGGGTGGGCAGCGACTCCCTCGGGATTCGGATCGCCCACTGAGCCCGACCTGACGGGGCGGCGGGGTGCCGCCCGACAGTGGTCAGCCGCGGATCTGAGCGATCGCCTCCTGGCCGGCTTTCTGGAGAAGGCCCATTTCCGAGGAGATGCTGACCAGGCGCATTCCGCGCCGGGCCCACTCCCCGGTGAGGGCGACGTCGTTGGTGTGAATGGCGGGGTACTTGCCCGCGGCCTGGCAGGCCGCGACCGTCCGCTCGATGGCCGCCTCGAGGATGGGGTCGCGGGAACGGCCCGCGACGCCGAGGGCGATACTCAGGTCGTTCGGCCCGATCAGCGCGGCGTCGACCCCGGGCACCGCGACGATCTGTTCCACCGCGTCGACCGCTTCCTTGGTCTCGATCTGGACCACCACCATCGTCTCGCGATTGGAGTCCGCCATCATCGCGGTCACGTCGCCGCTCTTGAACTCGGTGTGCCCCCTGCCCGTGGCGCTTCCCCTTGCCCCGACCGGGGGATACTTGACCGCCGCCACGGCGGCCCGCACCTGGTCCACCGAGGTGACCCGGGGTAGCATGACACCTTGAGCCCCGCCGTCGAGCGCCTGAGTGATGAATTCATACGACAGAGCCGGCACCCTGACGATCGGCGTGACACCGACCCACCGCCCGGCCCGGCCCAGCTCGGCGATGGTTTCGTTCGAGAAGACGCCGTGTTCGTTGTCGATGATCGCCCAGTCGAAGCCGGCGTTGCGGAGCGCCTGCATGATCGACGGCTGGCGGACTTCGGCGATCATGGTGCCGACCGCCAGCCGGCCTTCGGCCAGGCGCTGGCGGAGCATGTTGGGAGGAATGATGGACACGGGTCTCGGACTCAGGTGAGTGGATGGACGTGAAGCGCCTCGAGCAGCGCCCGGACTGCCCGGCCCCGGTGACTGACACCGTCTTTCTCGACGTCGGTGGCGTCGCCGAAAGTCTTCTCGAGGTCGTCGCTGCGAAAGTAGGGATCGTACCCGAAGCCGCCCGCGCCCGACGGCTCGAGTTGAATCAGGCCGCTGCAGCTGGCGTCGAAAGTCTCCGGCACGGCGCTGGGCCTCCGGAGCAATACCAGGACGCACCGGTACCGGGCCCGCCGGCGCGCCTCGGCGGCACCGGCGAGACGGCGGACCAAGAGGGCATTGTTCGCCTGGTCCACGGTTGCCGCGCTGCCCGCGACTTGAGCCCACCGCTTGGATCGCACCCCTGGTTCTCCGCCAAGGCTGAACACTTCGAGGCCGCTATCGTCGGCGACGGTGGGCAGCCCAGTGCGGCGGCAGAAGTACTCGGCCTTGGCGCGGGCGTTGGCCTGAAAGCTGTCGTGGAGCTCGAGAGCGTCCTCCGCGGTCGACTCGGCGACGCCCGCGTCGTCGGGGAAGACCAGATCGAAGCCCGTCTCACCGATCAGCCGGCGGAACTCCCGCTGCTTCCCGGCGCTTCGGGTCGCGACCAAGAGCTTCACCAGCCGAGCGCCTGCCGCTGGGCGTCGAACAGGGCCCGAATGCCTCGCTCGCCGTAGTCGAGCATCTGGAGGAACTGGGCTCGGCTGAAAACGCCATTTTCACCGGTGCCCTGCAACTCGACCAGGTCGCCCGGCGAGCGCATCACGAAGTTGGCGTCGACCCCGGCGTCGCGATCCTCGACATAGGCCAGATCGAGGAGCACCTCATCGCCGAGGACGCCGACACTCACCGCGGCGACGAGCTGGCCGAACGGCGTGGCCTGGCCTGTCTTGGCCGCGAGGTAGGCACAGGCATCCGCGAGCGCGACGCAGCCGCCGGTAATGCTGGCGGTGCGGGTTCCGCCGTCGGCCTGGAGCACGTCGCAATCGATCTTGATGGTATGCTCGCCGAAGTCCCAGCGACCCATCGCGGCCCGGAGCGAACGGCCGATCAGCCGCTGGATTTCCTGGCTCCGGCCCCCGGGGCCATTGCGCTCCCGGTTGGTCCGCTCGACCGTGGCCCGCGGCAGCATGGCGTATTCGGCGGTGACCCAGCCGAGGCCGGTTCCCTTCTTGAAAGGCGGCACGCCGACCTCGACCGAGGCGGTGCAATGCACCAGGGTCCCGCCGAACCGGACCAGGCAAGAGCCCTCGGCGTAGGGATTGGCATTGCGTTCCAACACCACGGGGCGCAGTTGGTCCGGCGCCCGACCGTCAGCGCGTGCCACGAATCCGCTCCACGAGAGAGGTAGTCGAACAGTTCGGAACGAGGGGTACGACGACGACCCGGCCGCCCCAGGTTTCGACCCGATCGGCCCCGACGATGGTCGCCGCGGTGTAGTCGCCCCCCTTGACGAGGATATCGGGTCGCAGGACGTCGATCAGCTGGAACGGCGTTGGCTCGTCGAAGACGACCACCCGATCGACGGCCAGGAGGGCGGCGAGCAGTCTCGCCCGGTCGGCTTCCGGGATCAGGGGCCGGTCGGGGCCCTTCCCGAGCTGGCGGGCCGATCGATCGGAGTTGACCGCGACCAGCAGGCCGGCGCCGAGCCCCCGAGCCGCCTCGAGGTACTCCACATGGCCGCGGTGGAGCAGATCGAAGACCCCGTTGGTGAAGACCATTGGGCCCGGCAGGCTTTGGCGCCAGGTGACCGCGCCGGCGAGGGGAACGACCTTCGATCGGGTGGTGAACTCGGGCGCAGCCACTCTAGAAGCGCTGGCTGACCGACGGTGCGAACTCGACGCTCCGATGGACGAAGGGCAGCTCGATCTTCTCGCTGTACCTGATCGAGATGGTCATCCCGGCGGGGCCCCTGGAGCGCTGGATCCGGAATTGGCGCGCGGCAGGAGGGAGACCGATCTCGTCGGCGTCGGCCTGCAATCGGCTGAGGATCGCGGCGTCGGTTTGGTTTTGGGCAAACCGAGCGGCGGATTTCATCCGATCGAGAATCTCGTAGTACCGCCACCAGACCCGGCCGACGTTCATCCCGTAATAGAGCACCACCAGAGTGATCAAGAGCGAGAAGAGGCACCCTAACGTGCTGGCCCCGCGGCGGCGCGTCACCATTGGCTTTGGGCTCCGTCGACGATCTCCGTTTTGAGGCGATCGATGGCCTTCTCCCGCCCTTCCCGTTCGTTGGAGCCGGAGTAATCGCCTTCGACCGACAAGCCGTTGCGTTCCCAAAGAACTTTGTTGTTGCGTTGATCGAGAATCTGGACGTTGACGACGATCTGGAGCTTCCGCCGGCTGACTTCGACGTTCTGGTTCTCACCGCCGGCAAAGGCCACCGGGATATCGGGCTCGTAACGCTGAATGGTCCCGGTGACGATCGCGTCGGCCTGAGTCTCGCCGGCCTGGCGCAACCCGAGCCGGCCCTGAACCGCGTCGCGAACCGCCCGGTTGATCTCGCTGGTCAGGGTCGGTTCCGGGGTGAGATTCTCGAACGGGAGCACCGCCACCGTCTTGATGTGGGGCGGGAACCCCGTTCCGCCGCCGAAGCCGTAGAGGCAGCCACTCAGGGCCGCGCTAAGGCTGAGGGCGATTCCAGGTATCAGGCGCAAACGGCTTGGCCAGTTCATTCGAGGAAAATGTAATGTCGAGGCGGGCCGGGACGCTCGGAACGACCAGCCGGGCGGTTCGGGGCCGCCCGTCGGGACCCAGGACGGTCAGCACGGTCCCGACGGTCTTTCCGCCCTGGCGGACCTCGGCGAACAGCTGGTCGACCTCGCCCCGCCGGCGCACGTAGTCGACCGTATCTTCGCCCCGCTGGAACTGCCAGGCGGTCAGCTGCCCGTTGAGGTAGCGCCGAACGCTGGCATCATCCGGGGGCCGGCGCACCACCCCAAGCAGGGCCCAGAAGAGCGGGTAGTTGGGGACCAGGCGCTTGATGTCGCCCTCGGGTTCCGCCCAGAGCGCCGTGTCACCGAAGACGAATGCCGCCGCCCGGCCGGAGCCCAAGGGGCCGCGGACGTCCAGCCGAGCCGAATCCGGTCGGGCGAGCCGGACCCTTCCCTGACCCCCGGCCGCACCCTGATCGTCGCGAAACTGCCATCGGATCCTGATGTCGCGGGACTCGGCCGGGGTGGTGGCTTCGGCGAAAGCGATCGCGGAGTCGATGGGGGCCGCGGCCAGCGTGGCGGGCCGGGGTACCGAGATCGCCGACCCCCCGCCGCAGCCCAGCAGGCCAAGGGCCAGTAGTCCGGGCGCCGCTCTCATCGAAGCGGATGATAGCCGTTCCCGGTCTCTTGTCATAGGCGGACCGGGTCCGGAATGGGTCGGAGCCGGTCGGTTACGGCCGCCGGCAGTCTCGTCCACCGGAACGCCGAGTCGAGCACCATGAGACTGGTTTCGGCGGTCGCCAGCAAGGTGTCGTCCCCAGGCCGGGTCACGGCGTAGCCGAACACGATCCGGCGCGAGGCCAGGTCGCGCACCCAGCACCGGATGGTGACGAGGTCGTCGTACTTGGCCGGCTGCCGATACCGGACTCTGGCTTCGCCGACGGCGAGCCGATAGCCAAGGCGCTCGAGTTCGGCGTAGCTCAGGCCGGTTGACCGGAGGTGCTCGGTGCGAGCCCGGTCGAACCAGACCAGGTACCGGGCATGATAGACCACCCCCATTTGGTCGGTCTCGCTGTAATTGACGCGCCACTCGGTGATCGAGATGCCGTTCGCTTCCTCCACCGCCATCGCCTCCCTTATCTTCGCGCCCATGCTCGGCGATCAACTGGTCGTGGTCTCTGACGCCCACGTTCGGGCCACCTCGGAGGTCGAGCCGCTCCTGGCCTTCTTCGACCGAGTGCCGTCACTGGGCGATTGTCTCCTCGTCAACGGCGACCTGTTCGAGTTCTGGTACAGCTATCGGCGTGCGGTGCCCCGGGCGGGGTTCCAGGTTGCCGCGGCGCTGGCGTCCCTCAGGCGCCGACTCCCGATCGTGATGACCGGGGGCAACCACGATCGCTGGGGCGACTCGTTCTGGCCCCGCGAGGCGAATATCCCCTTCACGGCCGGTGCGGCCAGATTGGCGATTCGCGGCCGCCAGATCCTCGCAATCCACGGCGACGGCATCGGCGAGTCGAGCCGGTCCGCGGCAACCACCCACGCGATCATCACCCATCCGATCACCGCCCGGGTGTTCGGGTGGCTCCACCCCGACCTCGGACTGTGGGCAGTCGACCGCCTCGGCCGCTACCTGGCCGACAACAACTCCAATCCGACGGCCCTCGACCGCGCCGAGGAGCGGCAACGGGCCTGGGCCTCGGCCCGGTTGGCCGAAGAACCGGAGCTCGACACGGTGGTGATCTCCCATACCCACCGTCCCTACCGCCACGACCTCGACTCCCGACGGCTGGTGTTGAATCCCGGAGCGTGGATCGAGGGTCTTCGTTATGCGGTCGTCTCCGCGACCGATGTGACGCTCACCAGTTTCACCGGATAGCTCCCTCAACGAATGCGAAACGGGATGGCCACCTCGGTACCGAAGCCGCCGGGGAGGACCCGGAACCGGACGTCGGCCGGGAACTGATGCAGCTCGGTGGCCACGAACGACTCCAATCCGGCGAACAGGTGATTGAAGCCGAGGAAGATCAGCCAGTCCTGCCGCTGGGCCCGTTTGCTCTCGACCCGAGCGCTGTCGGCGCCGATCCGGGAGAGGTACTTGAGTTCGCGGATGGTCTTGACGGTCATCCCGATCGACAGGCCTTCGAGGGTCACGAAGATGGCGCCGGTGAGCTTCCGATCGAGCCGGGCCTGCCCCCATCCTGGAACGGCGAGCGACATGAAGAAGGCGGCGATCGGCTTCACGGGCCCCACCAGGGGACTCGCGCTGTCGGCCGCCAGCGGCCGGACCGTGGTGGAATCCTGGGCGGCCAACGGCCCCCCGATAACCAGGCCGAGCACCAATAGGCACCACAGGGTGCGGTGGCGGGGGCGTGTGGGAATCGAACCCACCAGAGCCGCCAGAAGCGTCTCCGTCGCGGTTTTGAAGACCGGCCAAGCCACCAGGCCCGATCCGCCCCCCCGGATGCGCCGCCTCAGCGAACGGCCACGCACTCGATCTCGACCCGCACCCCGCGCGGCAGACCCAGGACCGCCACCGTGCTTCGGGCCGGCCGATGGTTCCCGAACGACTTGGCGTAGACCTCGTTCATGGCCGAAAAATCCGCCATGTCGGCCAGGAAGACGGTGGTCTTGACGACCCGTCCGAAGTCGGAGCCAGCCGCCGCGAGCACCGCCGAGAGGTTCTTCATCACCTGGACGGTCTGGGCGGCGACGTCGCCCGGCACCACGTCCATGGTGGCCGGATCGAGGGCGATCTGGCCCGCGGTGTACACCATGTTTCCGACGATCGTCGCCTGGGCATAGGGGCCGATCGCCTTGGGCGCCTGATCGGTGCTGACGATATCGATGTTTGCCATCTGTCCTGGGTTTCTCCTCTAGAAAAGGCCCTCGATCCGACCGTCCGCGTGGACCCTGATCGCCTCGGCACTCGGCGTCTTGGACAGTCCGGGCATGGTCATGATTTCGCCCGCGAGCGCCACCACGAACCCGGCGCCAGCGGAAGGATAGACGTCACGGATGGCGATCCGGAAGCCGGTGGGCCGCCCGAGCTTGCTGGGGTCGTCGGAAAACGAGTACTGGGTCTTGGCGATGCAGACAGGCGTTCCGCCGAGGCCGAGGGCATCGCACTGGGCGATACTCCGCTCGGCCGCGGCCGCATACTCGACCCCGTCCGCCCCATAGATCTCCCGAGCGATGGTCTCGATCTTGGCCTTGATCGGCAACCCGGTGTCGTAGAGCGGCCGGAAATCCGCCTTGCCCTCGTCGAGCACGGCCAAGATCTCTTTGGCGACGGCCTCCCCGCCCTCGCCGCCTTTGGCCCACACGTCGGAGAGCGCCGCCCGGACGCCCCATCCGGTGGCCCGGTCGAGCACCAGGGCGAGCTCTTCGGGAGAATCCGAGACGAATCGGTTGAGCGCTACCACGACGGGGAGCCCATACTTGCCGAGGTTCTTGACGTGCGCCTCGAGGTTGACCAAGCCCTTCTCGAGCGCGGCCAGGTTCGGGGTCCCCAAGGCGTCCTTCTTGACCCCGCCGTGCATCTTGAGCGCTCGGACCGTCGCGACGATCACCGCGGCCTCGGGGTTGAGCCCACCGACCCGGCACTTGATGTCGAGGAACTTCTCGGCGCCCAGGTCCGCTCCGAATCCGGCCTCGGTCATCACGATGTCACCCAACGAGAGCCCCAGCTTGGTCGCCACGATCGTGTTGCAGCCGTGGGCGATGTTGCCAAACGGCCCGCCGTGCACCAGGGCTGGGCCGCCCTCCAGGGTCTGGACCAGGTTGGGGATGATGGCGTCTTTGAGCAAGAGGGTCATCGCGCCCGACGCCTTGAGGTCGGCGGCGGTCACCGGCTTCCGGTCTCGGGTCAAGCCAACGACGATCCGGCCCAGTCGCGCCTCGAGGTCGGCAAGGTCGCTGGCCAGGCAAAGGATGGCCATCACCTCGCTGCCGGGCACGATGACGAACCGCTCCTCCCGTGACGGGCCACCGTTGAGACCGCCGAGCCCCACGACGATCTGCCGGAGCGCTCGATCGTTCATGTCGATCGTTCGGGGCCAGGTGATCCGTCGACTGTCGATCCCCAGGGCGTTGCCATGGTGGATGTGGTTGTCGAGCATCGCCGAGAGGAGGTTGTGCGCCGAGGTGATGGCGTGAAAGTCTCCGGTGAAGTGGAGGTTGATCTCGTCCATCGGGACGACTTGGGCGTAGCCACCACCGGCCGCCCCACCCTTGACCCCGAACACCGGGCCGAGCGAGGGCTCCCGGATGCAGACGACCACCTTCTTTCCGAGCCGGCGGAGGGCCTGGCTGACCCCGACGGTCACGGTGGACTTCCCTTCCCCTGCCGGCGTCGGGTTGATGCCCGTCACCAGGACCAGGCGCCCTCGCGGTTTCCGAGCGGCAATCGCCCCTGGAGCGATCTTGGCCTTGTGGCGGCCGTAGGGAATCAGGTCGTCTGCCGTGAGCCCCAGCTCCGCCGCCACGTCGACGATGGGCCGCATGGCGGCAGCCTGGGCTATTTCGATATCGGACGGGACTCCACTCACGAGCTGCCTCCTAGTTGATCGGATGACCCGCCAGTCGCGGTCCGAAGACTCGGACGGCATTGGCGGTGGTACTCTCGGCCAATTCCTCGATCGAGACACCCATGACCTGGCTCAGCCGGCGGGCCGTCTCGACGAGGTATGCGGGTTCGTTGCGCTTGCCCCGATGCGGTACCGGGGCGAGGTAGGGGCCGTCGGTCTCGACCAAGAGCCGGTCGAGCGGGACCGACCGAAGCACCGGATCGAGGGACCACGACTTGAAGGTGATCATTCCACTCAAGGACAGATAGGCACCGCGGCCCACGGTGGATCGCAGCAGATCGGGTCCGCTGGAATAGGAGTGCATCACCACGACACAGGTTGGGTGGTCCCTGAGCAGGTCGTCCACGTCGGCGTCGGCATTCCGGGCGTGAATGACCGCCGGTTTGCCCACGCTGGCGGCGATCGCCAACTGTCGTCCGAAGACCGCCCGCTGGGTTGTTCGGGGCGAGTGGTCGTAGTGGTAGTCCAGGCCCATCTCGCCGACGGCCACCACTCGGGGATCGCGAACGGCGGCTTCGAGCCAGGTCTGGGTCTCCGGCGTCCAGTCCTTGGCGACGTGCGGATGGACCCCTGCCGTGGCCGAGAGCCCGGGAAAGCGATCGACCAGTGCCAGGGCCCGCTCGGCTTGCGCCGGCGATTCGCCGATCACGATGGTGTGATCGACCCCGGCCTGCCTGGCGCGAAAAACCACCTCGCCGACGTCCGTTTCGTACCCGGAATCGGCGAGGTGGCAGTGGGTGTCGACGAGCCTCACCCGACCGTTTGCGGTCGGTTGGTCGCGGCCGGGGCCGCCTTGCCGGCGGTCCGCACACCTCTCGCGTCCGCTCCCGGCCAGCGCTGCTCGATCAGGAGCAGCACCGGCGCGGCGATGAAGATCGATGAGAACGTTCCGGTGAAGACCCCGAAGAACATCACCAGCGAGAAGGGCCGAATGACCTCGCCCCCGAAGATTGCCAGCGCGAGGAGGGAGCCCAGGGTCGTCCCGTGGGTGAGGATGCTTCGCGGCAGCGTCTGGTTGATCGACCGGTTGAGAATGGCGACGAAATCGTCCCGGCGATACTTGTGGAGGTTCTCGCGGACCCGATCGAAGATGATGATGGTGTCGTTGAGCGAGTACCCCACCATGGTGAGGAAGGCCGCGACCACCACCAGGCTCACCTCGATATGCATCACCGAAAGGAAGGCGATCGTCATCAAGACGTCGTGAGCCGTGGCGATCACGGCGGCGAGGCCGAAGCGCCACTCGAACCGGTAGGCGAGATACGCCAGCACCGCGAAGAACGAGAAGAAGATCGCCATGAAGGCCTGGGTCTTGAGCTCAGCGCCGACCTTGGCGCCCACCGATTCCGTCCGCACGATGCTGAATTCGCCCTCGATCGCCGCGTCCAGCGCCTGCGACACCCGGGCCGCCGCGGCCTGGGTGTTGTCGACGTCGGTCGCGGTCTCGCCGATCCGAGCCCGGATGAGGTACTCCCCGGGCGCCCCGAACGGCTGGACTTCGGCATTGGTGATTCCCTGAGCGCTGAGGCCGGCGCGGAGCTGATCGTCCGAGACGGAGACCGGGGTCTTGATCTGAAGCAGGGTCCCGCCGGTAAACTCGACGCTGTAGGTGATCCCTCGAACCAGGAGGAAGACCAGGCCGAGGGCGAGGAGTGCGCCGGTCACACCGTAGGCCATCCGCCGCATGGCGATGAAATCGTAGTTGGCGTCGTGGAACAGGCGCAGCTTGCCCAGTGAAAGCGTGGTGGCGTCGGGGTTCCGCCTCACCCACCAGAGATAGAAAGTCCGGGTGATGAAGACGGCGGTCATCATCGAGGCCAGAATGCCGACGATGAGCGTCACCGCGAACCCTTGCACCGGTCCGGTACCGAACTGGAACAGAAACAATGCCGTGAGCACCGTACTCAAGTTGGAGTCGATGATCGCCGGCATCGCGTGGCGGAAGCCCTCGTCGACCGTGAGCCTGGTGGTCTTACCGAGGTCGAGCTCTTCGCGCATCCGCTCGAAAATCAGGACGTTGGCGTCGACCGCGATGCCGATCGAGAGGATGAAACCCGCCAGACCCGGCAGGGTCAGGGTGGCCTCGAAGAGCGACAGGGTCCCGAAGGTAAACAACGCGTACAGCACCAGCGCCCCGCAGGCGATCATCCCTGCCATGGAGTAGTAACCGACCATGATCAGCACCACGAGCGCGGTCCCGACCAACGCCGCCACGACCCCGCTTCGGATCGAGTCCTTGCCCAGGCTCGGACCGACCTCGCGCCGCTCGACGATCTTGAGCGGCGTCGGCAACGCGCCGGCCCGAAGGGTGAGCGCCAGGTCTTGGGCCTCCTGAAGCGAGCGGCCCGAGAGCTGAATTCGGCCCTGCCGATCGATCCGGCTCTGGATGATCGGGGGCCGCCCCTGGACCTGGCCGTCGAGCACGATGGCCATGTAGTCGCCCACGTGCCGGCCCGTCTCTTGACCGAACCGGCGACCGCCGGCCCGATCGAGCTCGAAGTTGACCTCGGCCCCGTTGGTCAGCGGATCGACTTGGGCCACCGCGTTGACCAGGCTCGCGCCCGTGACGATCGGGGTGTCCTCCAAGGCGTAGAGGAGTCGGTATTGCTCGAGACCGGCGGCCACCGAGTCCTCGGACCATTTGAAATCGACGCCGCGGGGCCAGAGCCGGCGAATTTCCGGAAGCTTGAGCAAGCTGTCCGCTCGCCTCCAGGCGCCGAGTTTGACGGCATACTCGCCGGGCATCGCGGTCACCCCCGAGGCCCCGGCCCCCTCGATCAGGGTCGAGAGCGCGCCGCCTTTCACGGGGCCCAGCGAATCGGCGGTCTCAGCCTTGGTGGTGTCGCCACCGAGGAGCTCCTGCACCGCGGACGGCTTCTCGGCTCCCCCGACCGCGACGGCCGTGATCCCCATGGCGCGGAGCGCTCGGTCCATCGACGGGAGGGCTTTGTCGAGTGCCTGGCTCTTGTCGGTGATTCGGAATTCGAGGAAGGCGTTTCGTTGCACGATCGCCATCGCGCGCTCCGGGTCCTTGAGGCCCGGCAACTCGACCACGATTCGATCGTCGCCGACCTTTTGAATCAAGGGCTCGAGCACTCCGAATTCGTCAATCCGCTTTCGGAGCACCGTGAGGGCCAGGTCGATTTCCTTGGCGGGATCCGCCGAGGGCCGCTCGGACTGATCCAGCTCGACGCCAAGATGCATTCCGCCCTGGAGATCGAGGCCGAGGTTGACGATCGACCCTTCCTGGGTCGGGCTCGTGGTCCGCCTCTTGTTCTGCCAGAGCGACAGGCCAGCGGCCACGATCAGAACCGCGATGACGATGAAGCGGTTGCGCAAGTTGGTGAACATCGTTCCCTACACCGCGTTAGAGGTACTCACCCGAATGCGGCCCGCGCCGCCCGGGCATCCACTGCCAATTGATCCTGCAACTGCGCCAGCGAATCGAACCGGCGAATGTCACGAAGCCGTCGGACCCACTCGATCCGCAAGACCCGGCCATAGAGATCACCGGCGAAATCGAACAGGTGCGCCTCCAGCAACCGGCGGCCATCGCCAATGGTCGGTCGAGTGCCCTGATTGAGCATCCCCAGCGCGACCCCGCCGCCCCATTCGATCTTCGCCGCGTACACCCCGTCCGGCGGCAGCAACTTCTGATCGGGCGGGACGATGTTCGCGGTCGGCACCCCGATGGCGCGCCCCCGCCGATCGCCCGCAACCACGGTCCCGCTGACCCGGTATGGCCGTCCCAGCAGCCGGGCCGCCTCGGCCAGATTCCCGAGCCGGACCGCGGCCCGAATCGCACTGCTCGAAATCACTCCGTCCGGACCCGCGACAGGTTCCACCAGATCGACCGAAAACCCGTGGCGATCGCCCAGGCTACGGAGGGTCGCCAAGTTCCCGGCCCGTCCCCGGCCAAAATGGTGGTCATGCCCGACGACCAGCTCGCGGACGCGGCACCGCTCCACCAGGATCCGCTCGACGAACTCCTCGGCCGACAGGGCGGCCAGGCTCCGGTCGAATGGTAGCACGACCAGGTAGTCGAGCGCCGTCTCCGCCAGGGCGGCCGACCGTTCTTCGGCCACCGTGAGCCGACCGGGAGCCCGGTCCGGCGCGACGACCGCCAACGGATGCGGCTCGAACGTCACCAGAACGGACGCTCGCCCAGCAGCCCGAGCCCGGGCAACCAACTCTCCCAAAACCGCCCGATGGCCGCGGTGCACCCCATCGAACGTGCCGACCGTGGCCACCGCGCCGTTGGGCACTGGCAACCAGCCGGTCATCGGGCCCCGCCGAGCACGACCACCGGCTGCCAGCGGCCCTCGCGCGGCTCGGCCACCGCGATCAGCTCGCCGCCGGCTACCAGGGCAGACGGACCGCTGGCGCCCCCCGTTTCGCCCACCTGGCGCCCTTGCCGCACCGCGGCCGCCTCCTCGAGCCTGAGGTCGACCCTCATCATCTCGCCGAGCAGCCTGAGCGGCGAGAGCACCGACGCTGCCACGACTTCATCCGGCTGACACCCGTCCTTGGCACGGAAGCCGCCCACAACCGTTCGCCGCAGTTCGGTCAGGTGGGCTCCGGTCCCGAGCAAGCGACCGAGGTCGCGGGCCAAGGCCCGAACGTACGTTCCCGACCCGACCTCCACCGAGAACCGAAGGACCGGTGGCCGATACTCGACCAGGTCGAAGCGGTTCACGACCAACGCCACCGGCGCCAGCGGCTCGTCGGTTCCGGCGCGGGCCCGCCGGTAACTTCGAACCCCGGCGACCGACTTGGCGCTATACCCGGGCGGCACCTGCTCGATCCGGCCGGTCAGCTTGCCAATGGCCCGCACCACTTCCTCGCGGCTCGGCCACTCGCCAGCCCAGGGAAGCCCGATCGGCTCGCCGGTTCGGTCGTCGGTCGTCGTCGCGACGCCAAGGCGCGCCTCGGCGTGGTACTCCTTGGCGGCCGCGCTGACAAACCGGGCCAGTCGGGTCGCCGCCCCGACCACCAGCACCAGGAGACCGGTCGCGAACGGATCGAGGGTCCCGGTGTGCCCCACGGCGCGGGTCGCGAGCCGTCGCCGAACGATGGCAACGACGTCATGCGAGGTCATCCCTGCCGGCTTGTCGACCAGGACGCCGCCGTTCAGCTCTCCGCCTCCTCGTCAGGCTCCGACCGGCGGATGTCAGCCAGCAGGGCGTCGATCCTGGCGGCGTGCTCGGCCCCCCGATCCGCGACGAAGCGAAGCTCGGGCGTCAAGCGGGTGGCCAGCGCCTTGGCCACCCGGCTCCGGAGAAACCCGGCCGCTCGGCCGAGTCTTTCGAGGGCCGCCTCCCGCTCGCTTTCCTCGCCGTGGACCACCACCGACACCGTGGCGTGCGAGAGGTCGGGACTGACCCGCACCCCGGTGACGGTGACCAGCTTGATCCGCGGGTCCCGCACCTCGGTCAGCAGGGCTTCCGCGATCACCTGACGGACGACCTCGCCGACTTGGTCGGGTCGCCGCCGCCCCTGAGTTGCCACCGGTCCTCCGTTAGGCGCCCGGCGTCGCCGCCGAACCAGCCAGCGACCGCTTCACCTCGTCGACCCGGAAGGCCTCGATCCGGTCGCCGACCTTGACGTCGTTGAAGTTCTCGATCCCGATGCCGCACTCGAGCCCTTCCTTCACTTCCTTGACGTCGTCCTTGAAGCGCTTGAGGCTCGAGAGGCTGCCGGTGTAGACCGTCTTGCCGTCTCGGACCACCCGAGCCTTCGCGGTCCGAACGATGGTGCCCGCTCGGACCGTGCAGCCCGCGATCGTCCCCACCTTGCTGACCTTGAAGGTCTCGAGCACCTCGGCTTCGCCCAGGATGGTTTCTTTCTCCTCGGGCTTGAGCAACCCTTCGAGGGCGTTCTTGACGTCCTCGACGGCCTCGTAAATGATCCGGTAGGTGCGGACATCCACCTGCTCCCGATCGGCCGTTGCCCGGGCGTTGGCGTCCGGACGGACGTGGAAGCCGAGGATGATCGCTCCCGATGCCTTGGCCAGCAGCACGTCGCTCTCGGTGATCGCGCCGACCCCGCGGTGAACCACCTCGACCCGCACCTCGGCGGTGCTGAGTTGGGCCAGCGCGTCGGCGAGCGCCTCGGCCGGACCACCCTGGTCCGCCTTGATGATGATCTTGAGCTGGGTGGCCTGACCGGCTTGCAGCTGCCGGCTGATATCCTCGAGGGAGGCGCCCCGCATGCTGCGGCGGTTCTGTGCCTCCCGCTCGAGCCGTTGTCGTTTCTGGGCGATTTCCCGCGCCTCGATGGCATCGGCGACGCTCAAGAACGCGTCGCCGGCGTCAGGCACGCCGCTGAACCCGAGGACCCGAACCGGCGTCGACGGACCGGCCTCCTTGACCGCCTTGCCCCGCTCGTCGGTCATCGCCCGGACCCGGCCGGAGAACTTGCCGCAAATGAAGTTGTCGCCCACCCGAAGGGTGCCCCGCTGCACCAGCACGGTCGCGAGGGGACCCTTCCCGGCGTCGAGGGTGGCCTCGAGCACGGTGCCGTTCCCGGGCGCCCCGGGATTGGCCTTGAGGTCGAGGATCTCGGCCTGGAGGAGGACCTGGTCGAGCAGGGCGTCGATCCCGGTCCCCTTCTTGGCGGAAATCGGGGCCGCGAGCACCTTGCCACCGAACTCCTCGAGGACCACTTGGTGCTGGAGGAGGTCCTGTTTGACCTTCGCCACGTTCGCGGTGGGCAGGTCGATCTTGTTGATCGCGACGATGATCGGGACGCCGGCATTCTTCGCGTGGCTGATCGCCTCGATCGTCTGCGGCATGATCTGGTCGTCGGCGGCAATCACCAGCACCACGATGTCGGTGACCTGCGCCCCACGGGCCCGCATGGCCGTGAAGGCCTGGTGACCGGGGGTATCGAGGAAGGTGATGTCGCGATCGCCCGGCAAGGATACGTGATAGGCACCGATGTGCTGAGTGATCCCACCGGCCTCGCCCGCCACGACGTTGGCCTTCCGGATGTAGTCCAGAAGCGACGTCTTGCCGTGGTCGACGTGACCCATGATGGTGACGACCGGGGGACGGGACCGCAGATCGGCCACGTCGTCCGCGGCCGGGGTGGCCACTTCGGCCGCGTACTCCTCCTCCTTGACGGCCTGGAAACCGAACTCGGATGCGATCAACTCGATCTGATCGAAGTCGAGACGTTGATTGACGGTGACCATCATCCCCAGTTCCTTGAACGCAAACTGGACGATCTGAGTCGCCGGGATCTTCATCGCTTCGGCGAGTTCCGAGACCGACACGAACTCGTTCACCCGAATCCGGGTCTTCTCACGCTCCCGCTCCTCGGCGGTCCGGCTGGCCAGCAGATCGCGATAGCTGGGCTCGTCGGCGCGCCGCTTTCGGGGCCCGCCCTTCATGCCGGCGAGGGTCTTCAGGATGTTCGCCTGCACGGCATCCTGGTCGACGTAATTCTTCCGACTCTTCTTGCCCTTCTTTCGACCCCCAGCCGCCCGGGAGGGCGCGTCCGGCCCAAAGACCCTGGTCGGAGCGGCGGCACCCGGTGCCCCGGGCCGATTGAACCCAGGTCGGCCAGGAGGCCCGCCGGGGCGCTGACCGCCCCAGCCTTGCCCCGGACGCGGAGGGCCGCCGGTGCGGTTGGGAGGACCGCCGCGGCTTCCGGGGGGCCCGCCAGGCCGGGGGCCGCCCGGCCGGGGACCGCCGGGCCGGTCGCCCGGACGATCACGGCTCGGCTGGCCCGCCGCCGAACTGAACACCGGCCGGGGACCGACCGGTGTCCGGGGAACCCTGGGCGGAATGAACGGCGTCCGGCGGACCTGCGGCCCGGTTTGGCCTTCGGCCGCGGCGGGCAAGGTCGGCCGCGGAGGAATGGGCCGGAGCGGCGGCGGCGGCGGCGGTGGCTCCGCTGCCGGCGGCTCTTCGGCGACGGGTTCCTCGACTGGCAGGGGCGGGAGGTCCTTGAACAGCGCCCTGGCGCGTTCCTCGATGGTCGGCATCGGGGTCCCGGGCGCCGTGGGCGCTTCGGCCTTCTCGAACAGGGGCTTGTCGAGATCGAACGCGGGCGCTTCGGCAGCGGCCTTCTGGGCCTCGGCCTCGGCGGCGAGCGCTTCCGACTCGGCGACCTCGGCCGCGGTGCGCCGGCGCTTGGTCGGACGGGCCTCTTCCGTCGGCGCCGGGGCAGGCTCGGCCTTGGCGGCCCGCCGCTTGGTCTTCTTTGGTTCGGCTTCCGCCGCCGCGTGTTTGCGTTTCTCACGCTCCCAGCGGAGCCGAACCGCGGCGACCTGCGCGTCCTCGAGCGGGGACTGAGCACCCCGCACCGTCAGGTGCATGTCCTTGAGCAAACTCAAGAGTTGTTCGGTCGCAACGCCGAACTCGGTCGCCAACTCGTGCACTCTAGTCTTGACCACTCACCCCTCCATCCGACCCTGCTTCGCGCGCGGTTCGGAGGGCTCCCTCCGCCAGCGCCTGATCCTTGATACCGACCACCATCACCGGCGGTTTGCCCAGCCGAGCCCCGAGTTCCTGGGCCGTCGGGCCGGCCAACCGCGGGACCTTCCTGGCCGTAGCGAGGCGAACCGTCTTTTCGATGGCCCGTTGGCTGGCATCGCGCGCGACCACGACCGCGCGGCACTCATCCGCCTGGAGCGCTCGCCGGACGGCTTCGACGCCGATGATCACATGGCCGGCCCGCAGGCCGAGGCCGAGAAGGCCAATGAGGCCGGTCATCAGGGTCAGGCCGCGTCCTCACCCGGGTTGTCAGCCGTCAGGTCCGCCAAGAAGGCAAGCAATTCTTCGGTCGACTCCGGCGTCATCCCGGCGATCTTGACCACGTCCTCGCGCTCGAGATCCAGGATGTCGTTCAGGGTCTTGAACCCCGCGTTGCCTAACGCGGCGACGACCTCCGGGGACAGTCCCTTGAGTTCCGAGAGCTGCACGTGGCTCACGATCTCGTCCTCGAGCGGGGGCGGCGCGAAGAGGGGGCCCTCGCCGCCTCGTTCCATCCACTCCCGGCTCGAGTACAGATCGATCTTCCATCCGGTCAATTCTGACGCCAGTCGGACGTTTTGGCCGTTCTTTCCGATGGCCAAGGAGAGCTGGTCCTCGTCGACGACCGCCTGAATGGTCTTGGACTCCGGGTCCGAGAAGACCTTGGCGACCCGGGCGGGCGCCAGGGCCAGCCGGGCAAACCGTTCCGGGTCCGGCGACCACGGGACGATATCGATTCGTTCACCAGACAGCTCGTTGACGACGGCCTGGACCCGGGAACCCTTGAGCCCGACGCAGGCCCCGACGGGGTCGACCGCATCGTCCTTGGAAATCACCGCGACTTTGGTGCGGCTCCCGACCTCGCGGGCGATCGCCCGAATCTCGACCACGTCCTGGGCGATTTCAGGCACCTCGAGCCGGAACAGCGCCGCGACGAACATCGGATCGCCCCGAGAAAGCACCAGCCGAGGCCCCTTGGGGGTTTCCTCGAGCCGCTTCAAGACGGCCCGAATGGTGTCGCCTTGGTGGAAATGCTCCCGGTGGTTCTGCTCCCGGTAGGGGATGATCGCCTCGGCCTCTTTGAACTTGGCCAGCATCAGAACCAGCTTGCCGCGCTCGATCTGCTGTACTTCGCCGGAGAGCAGTTCGCCGACTTTGTCGCCGAATTCTTCCCGGATCTTGGTGCGCTCGCCCTCTCTGACCCGCTGGATGATCCGCTGTTTCGCCGCCTGCACCGCGAGCCGTCCGAAGTCGCTGAAGGGAACCTCTTCCTCGAGCACGTCGCCCGCCTGGAAATCGGGGTCTTCGTACTGGGCGTCCTCGATCGAGATCTGACAACTCGAGTCATCGACTGCCTCGACCACCGTCCGCAGCCGCGACACCTTGATGGTACCCTGCAGCTCGTCGACGGACAGCTCGAACTTGACGTTGGGGCCGAACTTCCGGACCAGGGCCGCGTGAATACCATCTTTGAGCAGGTCGAGCAGATCGGAGCGGTCCAACTGCTTCGAGTTGGTCAACTCGCGAAACGCGGCCAACATCTCCGGTGAACCCGCCATACACCTATCCCTCCTGACACGGTGCCGCGTCCTTCGCGCCACCCGAGACCGCCCCGTCCGGGGCCATTCGATTGGGGTTGGATTGAGGATTGCGGGGCCAACGAACGCCAACCCCAGTGTTAGGAGGTCCGGCCGACGCGTCCCCAGCGGAGGGGACGTCCAACCTGCCGGCACCGAAAACAAAAATGTGGGGGAGCGCCCCACATCGCCGAACTACCGCCCCACCGCTCCGAATGGCCAAAGCTACCCCAGGCAAGCCGGAAGGTCAATCCAGGCCCCGCCTTACCGGCCCCCGGGCCGGCTCTCCGACTACCCCCTCAAAAAGGACCCTCCGCCGCCGCTCAGTTGCGGCCCGAGGCAACGACGACGACGATGGACTCGGTCGAGGTGTTACCGGCGAGGTCCTTCGCCTCGGCCCGCAGCACGTGCGGCCCGTCAGCGACGGACGCCGTGTTCCACACAGTCTGGTAGGGGGGCACGAAGTCGTTGAGCAACAGGGTCCCGTCGGCGAATAACTTCACCACGTCGATGCCTCCGGCGTCTTGAGCCACCGCCTGGAAGGGGACCAGGCCGAACACGGTATCCCCTTGTCTTGGAGAAGTGATCCGGAGAATCGGACTGTCGAGGTCCGATTGCTCGTTGACATCGCCGAAGCACCCCGCGGCTCCGGTCGCCACTGCGGCCAACCAAAGCCACGCCGATCGCCCTCTCATACCGCCGCCTCCCCTATCACGCTGCCAATCCGAGAAAAGCTAGCATCCTGCCGTCCGTTCCGCCCGAGCCGCGGTGGCTCATGAAGCGCTCTCGCATGTGAGCGCTGCAATGGGAAGACACGGTGACGGTCCTGACCCCCGCCCGGGTGGCCTGGTCGGCCAGCACCTGGCGGAGATCGACGAACAGTGGGCCGGCTCCCGTCACCGGCTGGCCGCAGGCAGCGACCACCTCGGCTCCCACCTGATAGCAGGCGCCGCAGATACCCACCCCACAGTGGAGGAGGAGGTCGGCTGGGCGGCTGCCGCGGGACCGAAGCAGGTCGAGGCCGGCACTCAGGATCCCCGCGGCGGTGCCGCGCCACCCAGCGTGCAGCAACGCCACGGCCCGGCGAACGGGGTCGAAAAGGTATACCGGAACGCAGTCCGCCGAGGACACCCCGAGCAGCAGCCCACTGGTGGCCGCGGCGTGGCCATCGATCGCGGGCACGATCCGCAGGCCCGCGGCCGCTTGGTGCCACTCCACCACGGTCCCGTGGACCTGGCGCCCGACCACGAGTCCGGAACATCCGGTGGCCTCGAGCAGCCGCTGATATCGCTCGAGGGTCGGACCGACGGGCTGCAAACCGCCGAGGCCCAGGTCGAACGGCTTGGTGGCCTCTCCGCGAGTCGTAATCCCGGCGACGACCCCGTGGCTGTCCCACCCCGGAACGACCAGCGAGGGAACGTCGAACGGACCCGCGACCTCGTCGAGCGCCTCAATCATCGACTCGTTCGACCTGGGCTCCCAGGGCACGCAGTCGGGTGTCGATTCGTTCGTATCCCCGCTCGATTTGACCGACGTTGTGGATGGTACTCTGGCCCTCGGCGGCGAGGGCCGCCAGGAGCATGGCCATCCCGGCCCTGATATCCGGCGACTCGACGACCCCGCCGCGGAGCGGCGACGGACCGGCAATGACGGCCCGGTGGGGGTCGCAGAGGACGATCCGAGCCCCCATTCCGATCAGCTTGTCGACGAAGTACAGCCGCGACTCGAACATCTTTTCGAACACGAGGAGCATGCCGTGACATTGGGTGGCCGCGACCACCACGATCGACATGACGTCGGCCGGGAACGCCGGCCAGGGACCATCTTCGAGCTTCGGCACGTGTCCGCCCAGATCGGGTCGGATCCGGCGCTCTTGATCCCGATCCACCACCAGCTTGGTCCCGTCGAGACGCGGTCGGATCCCCAAGCGGTCGAACCCGATCAGGGTGGCACGAAGATCGTCCGCCCGGACGCCGTCGATGACGAGGTGGCCATTGGTGACCGCCGCCAGGCCGATGAAACTGCCGATCTCGATGTGGTCGGGCCCGATCTCGTAGCGGCACCCCCGCAACGGCCGACCGCCCCGAACGGTGTAGGTATTCGACCCGATCCCTTCGATCTCGGCACCCATGGCCACCAGGAACCGCGCCAGATCTTGGACATGCGGTTCGGCGGCGGCATTGCGGAGGATCGTGGTTCCGGTGGCCCGGACGGCCGCCATGAGCGCGTTTTCGGTCGCGGTGACACTCGGCTCGTCGAGGAAGACGTCGGCGCCCTGGAGCCGCTTTCCCTCGATCTCGTACCGGTCCCCGGCCATGACCGTCGCACCTAACGCTTCGAGGGCGAGAAAATGGGTGTCGACCCGCCGGCGCCCGATCACGTCGCCACCGGGCGGCGGCAGCTTGACCTCTCCGAATCGGGCCAGGAGGGGGGCCGCCAGCAGGATCGACGCCCGGATCTTGGCGCACAGCCCGGGGTCGAGCGGTTTCGAGGCGGCGGGCCTGGCGTCGATCGTCACGGTGTTCGGCTCGGTCCAGGCGGCCTCGGCGCCGAGATCGCAGAGCAGGGCGATCAGCATCTCGACGTCGCGGATCCGGGGCACATTGGCGAGCACCACCGGTCCATCGGCCAACAGGCTCGCGGCGAGGATCGGAAGGGCGGCGTTCTTGTTGCCCGCGGGTCGCACGATGCCGTCCAGGGGACGGCCCCCTTGAACGATGAATCGCGGTGGCATGGCGCAAAACCTCGCCGCGACCGGTGCGGCACGTCAAGGCGAAGTCGTTATCTTTGGATCTGATGACTCCGATTCCCGGTTGGGTCGGCCCCACGGTGGCCATCGCGCTGGTCTTCATCGCGCTGGCGTTCGTGGCGATCGCGGCCACCGCGTTCCTACTCGCCAAACGGGCCACCGATCGAAGCCGTGACCTGGCCAAGGAACTCGCCGAGTTCCGCCAAGATCTCCGCCCGACCATCGACGCCTTGAACCGCCTGGCCGCCACCGGGACCGATGTCGGCGGTCGGCTCAAGGAGGAGGCCCTGGCCGTGATCGACACCAGTCGGAGACTGCGGCGGGGCGTCATCAGCGGGGCCAGACGGGTCCAGGGCCGCCTCCGCGACCTCGACGCCCTCTACGAGGTGGTCCACGACGAAATCGAGGATACCGCGCTCGATGTCGCCGCGACCCTCCGCACCGTCCGGACCGGGGCCTCCGCCCTGGGGAGGATCAAACGTCTCCTCACCCGAGGGCGCCGGTGAGCCGAGGCCAGGTCGTGGCTGTCGGTATCATCGGGGCGGTCGCGGCGCTATTCCTCACGCCGGGCGACCTCCATGCCTGGACCCACGGGACCCACATCTACCTGAGCGAGACGATCCTCGCCAACGCCCGGCTGCTACCGCGGCCGATCGCCGAGTTGCTGCACGCTTTCCCCTATGATTTTCTCTACGGATCGATCGCCCCCGACACCTCGATCGCCAAGAAGTACGTCCCCAAGGGCCGGCACTCCCATTTCTGGAACGTCGGCCAGGAGACCTACGATTTCGCCGCGACGGATGCCCTGCGGGCCTTCGGCCTCGGCTACCTGACGCACCTCGCGGCCGATACCATCGCCCACAACTATTTCGTGCCTCGTCAGCTCCTCTTGACGAGCAGCACCAGAACCATGGGCCACGGGTATTGGGAACTCCGAGTCGAGACCCACCTCACCGACCACTACGCTCGGCGGGCCCGAGACCTGATTCGGCTCGACCACTCGGTCGCTGACCTGCATTTGGAGCGGATCATCTCGCCAACGCTGTTCAGCGTCCGGACCAATCGCCGGATTTTTCGGGGCATCGTTCATCTCTCGGACACCAAGAGCTGGCAGGTGGCCATGCGGGCCGCGCGGGACCGCAGCCGGTGGCTTTTGACCGACGAGGACGTCGAACGCCATCTCGCGGTGGCCTACGAGTTCGTGATGGAGACCCTCGCGGAGCTCGGCGATCGTGCCGGTCGGGCTCGGCAACTCGATCCGTCCGGCGATGCGGCGCTGCGCCGAGCCAAGCGATGGCGTCGGGAGGCGCTTTGGAAGGGCGGGCTCTGGGTGCCCGAACGCATGGTCGACGAGGCGGAATCCCGATTCGGGCTGCCGCGCGTTGATCTGGCCTTTTGGCGAGCCTCGGCGACCCAGCGCCCTTGGCTCATCGACCCCAACATCGGCTCGAACCTCACCGTCAGCCAAGGAGCAAACTGAGATGGGCAAAGGAGATCGTCGGACCCGCAAAGGCAAGATCTTTCGGGGCACCACCGGGAAGAAACGCGCCAAGGGCAAGAAGCGCCCGGCGGCCAGCAAGAAATAGTCGAAGGGGCTTCGCTCTGCCCCTTCGTGGTTCAAGACGGCAGCGACGCCACGCCGGCGATGAGTCGATCGACCTCGTCGGCCGTGGTGTAGCAGGCGCAACCGGCCCGGACCAATCCCTGCGGGCCGAGGCCAAGACGCTCGACCACGGTCTTCGCATAGAAGTCTCCATGACTCAGGAACAGGCCCTTCTCGGCCAACCGAGCCGCCACATCGGTTGACCGGATGCCCTTCACCACGAACGCCACGGTCGGCGTTCGCGGAGCCGCGGGGGGCGGGCCGAACAGGGCAACACCGGGCAACGCGGCGAGCCCTCGCCAGAGCCGCTCCTGCAGGGCGGTTCCCCGTTCGTGGAGGATCCGGTAGGCCGCTTCGAGGGCGGTGCGGCGATCGGCTCCCTGGGCCAGCCCCGCGAGGAAATCGATCGCCGCTCGACACCCGACGATGGCCTCGTGGCTCTGGGTGCCCGTTTCGATTCGCTCGGGAATGGTATCCGGTGCCGGACGGACCTTGGGCACCTCGACGGCGAGCAGCGCGGCGGCCCGTCCGTAGAGGATGCCGAGGTGAGGGCCATAGAACTTGTAGGCGGAGCAGGCCAGGAAATCGCAACCCAGGCGCCGCACGTCTGGCAGAACATGGGGCACCGCGTGGACCGCATCCACGAAGGTGGTGATCCCCCGCCCCGCCGCCGCGGCCACCACCGTCCCGACATCCGACACCGTCCCGAGGGCATTGGAGGCCCAGCCGATCGCGACGAGGCGCGTTCTCGGGCCGAATGCCCCGATGACCTGGTCCACGTCGAGAGTGCCCTCGTCGACCCGAAACGGGACTCGCCGCACCACCAAGCCGCGATCGGCGGCCGCCGCTTCCCACGGCGCGATGTTGCCGTGGTGCTCCAGTTCGGTGAGGACGATCTCGTCGCCGGCGTCCCAGCCTCGGACGAGTCCGCGAGCCAGGTGAAAGGTCAGCGACGTCATGTTCAGGCCAAAGGCCACCTCGTCCGCCCCGGCGCCGAGCAGGTCGGCGACAGCCAGACGGGCCTCGCCGATCAGGCGATCGGTCTCTTGGCTGGTGGGATAGGCCCAGTGGGTATTGGCGTTGTGGCGGGCGAGGTAGTCGCTCATCGCGTCGATGACTTGCTGGGGCACCTGGGTACCACCGGGACCGTCGAAGAAGGCGACCGGTTGGTTCCGGTGGCACCGCCGCAGGGCCGGAAAATCCGCCCGAATCTCATCGACGGATCGGGGCGATTTCGCTGCCATCTACAACCTCGCTTTGATGAGGGCTGCCACGGCCTTGGGGTCCGCGGTACCTCGGCTCGCTTTCATCACCTGCCCCACGAGGAACCCCATCAGCTTCCCTTCTCCGGCGGCGAGCCTTTGGCGCTCGGCGGGGTGAGCGCCGAGCACCTCGTCGACCCAGACGGCGAGGGCTTGGTCGTCCCGCACTTGGATCAGACCGAGGCGTCCGGCCACCGCGCGGGCCGACTCCCGTTCCGGGCCGAGCCGGGCGAACACGGTTCGAGCCGCCGCGCCGCTCACCGCCCCCTCGGCCACCATGGCGATCAGCTCCGCGACCAGGTCGGGTGGTACCGCCAGGTGGCCATCCTCTTTTCGACGCGCGAGCACTTCGCCCTGAACCCAGTTGGCAGCCGACTTGGCCGGTGCGCCGGCCGCGATCATCGCCTCGAAGTAGTCCGCGATGGCCGGATCAGCGGTCAGCACTTCGGCATCGTACCCGGAAAGACCCAGGGCGGCCTCGAACCGCTCCCGCCGAGCCGCGGGGAGTTCCGGAAGGGCGGCACGTTGCCGCTCGAGCCATGACGGGTCCAACACGAGTGGGGGGAGATCCGGATCCGGGAAATAGCGATAGTCGTGGCTTTCCTCCTTCGACCGCATCGGCCGAACGGTGCCGGAATCGGCATCGAACGACAGCGTCACTTGCTCGACTCGATCTCCACGATCGAGCAGGGCGGTCTGGCGAGCGGCCTCGGCCGCGACGGCCCGCTCCACGTTCGCGAAGCTGTTCAGGTTCTTCACTTCGGTCTTGGTGCCCAAGCTGGACGCGCCGAGCGGACGAACCGAGATGTTGGCATCGACCCGCAGACTGCCCTCCTCCATGTTGCAGTCGCTCACCTCGAGGTACTCGAGGATTCGCTTCAGCCCGTTGAGGAAGGTCCTGGCCTCCGCGCCGGAGCGAAGGTGCGGCTCCGAAACGATCTCCGCCAACGGCACCCCGGCGCGGTTGAGATCGACCCCGGTGGCATCGGGAAAGCGGTCATGGACCAGCTTGCCGGCATCCTCCTCGAGGTGGAGCCTGGTGATGCCGACGGCCACCGCTCCGCGCTCGGTCGCGATCTGGAGCCGGCCGTGCCGGGCGAGGGGTTGGTCGAACTGGGAGATCTGGTAACCCTTGGGCAGGTCGGGATAGAAGTAGTTCTTCCGGGCGAACACCGACCGGGGATTCACGGTGCAACCGAGGCCCAGGCCGGCCCGAACCGCGAGGGCAACCGCCGCCTGGTTGGGCACCGGGAGCGCCCCGGGCAATCCAAGGCAGACTGGGCACACCTGGCTGTTAGGCGGAGCGCCGAAGACGGTGGGGCATCCGCAGAACAGCTTGCTCGCCGTGGCGAGCTGTACGTGGATCTCCAGTCCGATCACCGTTTCCCACCCGGTCATCGGAGTTCCGCCACGGGATCGACGACCCGTTCCAGCGCCGCCGCCACGGTTAGCACGCGTTCGTCGCCGGCGGCGGGCCCAATCAACTGGACCCCGACCGGCAGTCCCTCGGTGCGGCCGATCGGGAGGCTGATGGCCGGGAGCCCGGCCAAGCTCACCGCGCAAACGAAGGTGTCCGCCAGATACATGGCGACGGGATCGGACACCTTTTCGCCGAGCCGAAAGGCCGGCGACGGGGTGGTCGGGGTGAGCAAGAGGTCGACCCCATCGTTGAAGACCCGGTCGAAGTCGGCCGCGATCCTGCTCCGCGCGAGTTGCGCCTTGCCGTAGTAGGTGTCGTGGTACCCGGCGCTGAGCACGTACGTCCCGACCACGATTCGTCGGCGGACTTCGGGGCCGAAACCCTGGCCTCGGGTCGCCCGATAGAGGTC
The DNA here is from genome assembly GCA_016874005.1 of Gemmatimonadota bacterium. Classification (GTDB taxonomy): domain Bacteria; phylum Gemmatimonadota; class Gemmatimonadetes; order Gemmatimonadales; family GWC2-71-9; genus SHZU01. The sequence continues at coordinate 38,164 of VGVQ01000018.1, forward strand.
GTCGATCGTCGCGGTGGGGCTAACCCTCCGCTGACCGTACCTGACGCCGTCGAATCGGGCCAGATTGGCGGCCGCTTCGGCGGGGGCGAGGACGTAGTAGGTGGGAACGGCGTATCGGGTGTGGGGAAGCTCGACCCAGCGGACACGGGCGCCTAACGCCTCGAGACAGGCTTTGGCGCGTTCCACCCCGGCCGCGATCGCCGGATCGAGGTCCGCCGGCCAGTACTCCCGCGGTAACCCGATGGTCATCTCGCCGAGGTCGGCCGGGATCGAGGCCAGATGAATGGGCGGCTCGGCGCGACTGGTGGCGTCGCGCGGATCCGGGCCCGAGATCGCCTCGAGCACCGTCGCCGCCGTCGCCACGTCCCGGCCGAAGACGGCCACGCAGTCGAGCGACGACCCGAACGCGACCAGGCCGTAGCGGCTGACTCGGCCGTAGGTCGGTTTCATCCCGACGACGCCGCAGAACGCCGCCGGCTGGCGAACCGAGCCACCAGTCTCCGATCCGAGGGCGGCCGGAACCACGCCCGCGCCGACCAGCGCGGCCGAACCGCCCGAACTCCCGCCCGGCACCCGGCTCGAGTCGAGCGGGTGGAGCACCGGCCCATAGGCCGAAAACTCGGACGACGACCCCATGGCGAACTCGTCCATGTTTGTCTTGGCGGCGATCAGCGCGCCCGCGGCCCGAAGCCGTCGCACCACGGTAGCCTCGAACGGCGACCGATATCCCTCGAGAATTCGCGAGGCGCAGGTGGTCGGCAGCGAGGCGGTGACCAAATTGTCCTTGACCGCGACCGCGGTCCCGGCGAGAGGCCCGCCGTGGGGTCTGAGCGCCTGGGCCAGGAGGTCGTCCTCGGACCAGGCAAGGGTGGCGTTGAGGTGGGCCGCTTGGCGCAATCGTTCCGCGGTGGCCCGGGCCAGGGCCTCGGGGGTCACCGCCGGTCCCCAGCCGCTGGCCGCGGAACCACGAAGAAGCCATCGACGAACGCCGGGGCGAAGGCGGCCGGCGATCCGGCGAGGTCGGCCGGAGCGATCACATCTTCACGCAGCGAGCTGGGCGGCCAATCGGGTGCCTTCGGCGCCGGCTCGGCGTCGGGCAGGTTGGTGAGCTGCTCCACGTACGCCAGAATCGCGGAAACGTCTCGGATCAGGGGCCCAAGATCGGCGTCGCTCACCTGGAGGCGGGCGAGCGCCGCCATCGCCCGGATCGGCGCCGGGTCGGTCACTGGTCCTCCCAATCGCGTTCGAGGCCGGCGTAGGCGACCAGCAACTGTTTGAGACCATGCTCGCGGTCGTCGAACAAGACACTCACCTTGAGGTCCTTGCCGGTACCGCTGAGGCCCTGAATGGCGCCGGTGCCGAATCGTCGATGGCGGACCCGTTCCCCCTTGACGTACCGGGGCCGGTCCAGTGAGGTCCGGTCGGTGGACTCGGACTCGGGCTCGGACACTGGGGCCGGCCGCTCGGCCACGGGTCGTCGCTGCCAAGGGGCTGAGGCCCTGGCTGAGCCCGACCTGGCGAATCGGGAGCCGCCGCCGCCCCACGACGGCGCGAACAGCGACGAGGTCGTCTGATCCTCGACGATCCCCGGGGGAACGTCGTCGAGAAACCGGGAGGCGATCGAGGGAAGGATCTCGCCCCCCCGACGGCGGGACCGAGCCCAGCTCAAGTACAGCTTGTCCTTTGCCCTGGTCAGCGCCACGTAGAACAGCCGTCGTTCCTCCTCGAGGGCGTCGAGCGACTCGGTCGAACGCGAGAGCGGGAAGAGCCCGTCTTCGAGGCCGGCCACGGCGACTACCGGCCACTCCAGCCCCTTGGCGGTGTGCATGGTCATCAGGGTGACGCCAGCCTCGTTGCCCTCGGAGGTGTCATGCGCCGAGAGCAGCGCGGCCTCGGAGAGAAATCGCTGGAGCGGGGTTCCTTCGGCGGAGTCGTCGACCACCTCCGACCAGCTCGCGGCGGCGGCCACCAGCTCGCGAACGTTGTCCCAGCGCTCCTTTCCCTCGGGCCCCTCATCGAGGAGCGCCCGCTCGTAGTCGATGGCCTCGATTACGGTGGTGATCGCTTCGATCGGCGGCGCCGAATGGAGTCGCTGGGTCCACTCGGCGATCAGCCCTCCAAATCGCCGAAATGCCTCCCGCACGTTTGGCCGCAACCCGTTGACGCGGTCGGCCACGGCGGCCACCTCGAGCAACGGCTTTTCCCACCCGGCCGCCGCCTGCCGGAGCAGGTCGATGCTGGTGTCGCCGATCCCCCGCTTCGGGGTGTTGACGGCGCGAAGGAAGGCCTCGTCGTCGGCGGGATTGACCAGGAGGCGGAGGTAGGCAAGCAGATCCTTCACCTCGCGGCGATCGTAGAAGCTCACCGATCCGACGATGCGATAGGGAACACCCGATCGCCGGAAGGCCTCTTCCATTGCCCGCGACTGGGCGTTGGTGCGATAGAGCACCGCCATTTCGCCGGTGGTCCAGTCCCCGGCCGCGCGCCGGGACGCGAACTCGCGGGCGAGCCATTCGGCTTCGTCCCGTTCGTCGGCGGCGCCCAATCTGGTGATCGCGGCTCCGCCCTTGCGCTTGGTCCGCAAGGTCTTGCCGATCCGGCCGGTGTTCGACGCGATGACCGCGTTGGCCGCATCGAGTACCACCTGGGTGCTTCGATAGTTCTCTTCCAGTCGCACCAGGCGGCAGCCGGCGAAATCGCGCTGGAAGTCGGCCATGTTACGGACTTCGGCCCCGCGCCAGGCGTAGATCGATTGATCGTCGTCCCCGACCACGAAGATGTTGCCATGGGCACCGATCGACCGGACCAGCTCGTATTGGGCCCGGTTGGTATCCTGGAATTCATCGACCAGCAGATACCGAAACCGTTCCTGATACCGAGCGAGTCGATCGGGATGATCGCGAAAGAGCGCCAGGGGATGGAGCATCAGGTCGTCGAAGTCCATCGCGTTCTGCTGGCGCAGCGCCACGGTCATGGCGCGGTAGATCTCCGCGGCCACGATCGAAAGCGGGTCCCCGGCCTGGGCGGCCATCGTTTCCGCCGACTGCATCCGGTTCTTGGCGGCGGAGATCAGATGTTGCACGGCCCTGGGGGGAAAGGTCTTGGCCGAATACTGCTTGGCATCGAGCAGCTTCTTGATCAGCGAGAGGCGGTCGTCCTCGTCATAGATCGTGAACTGCCTCGAGAATCCAATCCGCTCGGCCTCCCGTCGGAGGAGCCGGGCCGACAAGCTGTGAAAAGTCCCGATCCACAGCCCGGTTGGATCGCGGTCGAGCAGCGCGCCGACTCGCGCCCGCATTTCGCCCGCCGCTCGGTTGGTAAAGGTCACCGCGAAAAGCTGGTTTGGCGAGACGCGGTGACGTTCGATCAGGAGCGCGATCCGGGTGGTGAGGACCCGGGTCTTCCCGGAGCCGGCCCCGGCGAGCACCAGCATCGGCCCGTCGCCATGCACGGCGGCCTCGCGCTGTTCGGGGTTGAGCGAGAGGGTCAGGTCGGAGTCGGACACGCCGCTGTCAGGGGGTGAAACGGTCGACGCCAAGATACTTGCGGAGCACCTCGGGCACGGTCACCGTCCCGTCGGCATTCTGGTAGTTCTCGAGGATGGCGATGATCGTGCGCGGGAACGCCAGGGCCGAGGCGTTGAGGGTGTGGACGAACTCCGGCTTCTCCCCCGCCGCGGGACGGTATCGGATGCCGGCACGGCGGGCCTGGAAGTCGGTGAAGGTGCTCGAGCTCGACACCTCCAACCAGGCGCCCGTTCCCGGCGCCCAAACCTCCAAATCGAACGTTCGCGCCGACGCGAAGCCGGTATCCCCAGCGGCCAGTTCGAGAACCCGATAGCTGAGGCCGAGGTGGCCAAGAACCGCCTCGGCGTGTCCGGTCATGAGCGCATGCTGGGCATCGCTGTCGGCGGGCGCCGAGAATCGGACCAGCTCAACCTTGTCGAACTGGTGGACGCGGATCAGCCCTCGGGTGTCCTTGCCGTGCGAGAACGCCTCCCGTCGGAAGCAAGGGGTGTAGGCCACCAACCCGAACGGCAGGGCGCCCGGCGGAAGGATCTCGTCCCGGTAGATGTTGGTGACCGGCACCTCGGCGGTCGGAATCAGGAACAGGTCGTCGCTGGTGCGGTACATGTCCTCTTCGAACTTGGGCAGCTGACCGGTGCCGGTGAGGACCGGGCGAGACACCAGGTAGGGCGGCGCCACCTCGTGGTAGCCATGCTCGGCGGTGTGGAGGTCGAGCATGAAGTTGGCCAGGGCCCGCACCAACCGGGCCCCCTGCCCGCGAAACAAGGGGAAGCCCGAGCCGGTCAACTTGGCGCCACGGGGGAGGTCGAAGAGGCCTAACGACTCGCCGAGTTCCCAGTGGGGCTTCAGGCCGGCGTCCGCCGCCCGCTGGGTGCCGACCGTCCTGACGACCCGATTGGCCGCGGCGTCCCCATCCGGCACGGCGCGGTGCGGCAGGTTGGGGACCGTCAAGGCCACCCGTTCGAGTTCCGCTTCGAGTTGCTTGGCTTCGAGATCGAGCTGCTTGCCCTTTTCGCCCGACGCCTTGAGCTCGGCCAGGAGATCGTCGGCGGGCTCCCGCTGCTTCTTGCGGCGGGCGACCTCTTCGCTCTTGGCGTTTCGTTCGGCTTTGAGGGACTCGGCCTCGGTCACGGCCGCGCGCCAAGCCCGATCGAGGTCGACCAGCCGGTCGACCGGCTCCAGGGCACTTTGGTCGAGCCGACGAGCAATCGCCTGGCGGAACTGGGTCGGGTCGGCGCGGAGAAGCTTGAGGTCGATCACCGCTTGGGCAACCCGGGCAGCAACCCGCGGTAACCGCAGTTGGTGTTGGCGAGGATTCGGAATTTGACGGACCGAGCCGAGGCGTCGAACGCCAGGACCTCGATCTTGGCGTAGTAGGGGATTCCCAAGAAGCACCCATTGGGCAATGACGATCGGGCGAACAACACCTGGCCGGCCCGAAGATTGGTCGGTTTGTCCACGATGTAGCCGACCTGCTGGGCTTCGTCGATCTCGTCGAAGGTCTCGGTCGAACCCTGCAAGCCCGCCCGTCCCGCGGAGGACTGATTGCGATCCGGCGGGGTTACCGCGGCAAAGGGGACGAACTGAGGGCCGTCGGTGGCGTTGATCCGGTAGAGGAAGTCGAACGGTGGGGCGTTGAGGATAGGCGGAGGGTCGAGTCCGAGGCGGACCACTCCCCGGGTCAGCTCATTGCTGTTGAGCGCGATGATATATCCACTTGGCCGTTCGAGGGGCGTCCCATTGGCGGCGAACAGCTCCAGGGTATCGACCCGGTTTTCACGGGTAGCCGGCAGAATGGCGAAGGGGTCGTCGCAGGCCGCCAGGCCGAGGGCCGCCAATGCCCCGACCATCGCCGTTATCGTGCCGCGCGTCATCCCGGAACGTTAAGAGCCGCGGGAATGTGGGTCAACCCGCGTTCATTCCTTGACTTCCGCCGCGTGGCGCCGCTAGTCTGCTCGCATCTTCGCGGCGGACATCGAATGCGACTTCGGGAGACCATCGACGGTTGGCCGTCGCGGGGAGCGATCGCCTCCGCGGCGGTCGTCAGCGAGGACGGCCTGCTCATCCACGAGGCATTCACGGCGCCAGTCGATCGAGAAGCTGTCGCCGCTTTGGCGGTCACGGTCGTCCGGTCGGCCGCTCAACTCGGCGCGGCCGCCAATGGCGGCAACCTGGGCTCCGTGGTGGTCGAGCTGGCCGGCGGCCCCGCTATCCTCTCGCCCCTGGACGGCGGCCACACCTTGGTGGTGATTGCCGCGGCCAATGAAGACATCGGGCCGGTACTCTTCGATGTCCGCCAGCACCGAGCCACGCTCGCCAAGGGTGTCTAGCCGATGCGATGGGCGGTGATCCTGGCCGGCGGCTCCGGAACGCGGTTCTGGCCGTTGTCGACGCCACGGGTGCCCAAGCAGCTGCTCCCCCTGTGCGGCGCCGAGTCCACCGCCGAGGCCGCGGTCAGCCGCCTGACCGGGCTGGTCGATCGCAGCCGGATCCTCCTGGTGACCGGGCGACACCTTGCCGGGCCCCTCGCGGCCCGCTTGGGTATCGAGACCGACAACGTCCTCGTCGAACCGGTCGCCAAGTCCACCGCCCCTGCCCTGGCCTGGGCCACCCATGTGGCGACCCGTCGCGATCCGAAGGCCGCGGTGCTTTCACTCCACGCGGACTGGTACGTACCCGATGTCGCCGCGTTCCAACGGGTCGCGGCCGCGGCCCTCGAGGTGGCCGAACGGGAACCCTGCCTGGTGACGGTAGGCGTGGTACCGACCCGGCCGGAAACCGGCTATGGGTACCTGGTCCCCGGCGAACCAACCGGCTCGGCCTTCCGGGTCGCCCGGTTCAAGGAGAAGCCCACTCCAACAGCCGCGGAGGAACTCATCGCGGGCGGAGCCCTCTGGAACTCGGGGCTCTTCGCCTGGCGGGGCTCCGTCTTGAGAACCCAACTGGAGCGCCACACCCCCGAGATCAGTCGGGGCCTCGGCGAACTCGATCACGGCAACGTCGCGGGATTCTTCGACGGGGCTCAGGAGATCTCGATCGATGTCGGATTACTCGAACGAAGCCCCGACGTGCTCACGGTCCGCGGGGACTTCGCTTGGGACGACGTCGGAACCTGGGAGGCACTCGCCCGGGTTCGGCCCCCGGATTCGAGCGGCAACGTCCTGGTCGGTCCGGTCTCCGCCGTTTCGACAACCGATAGCATCGGCTGGAGCGAAGGTACCCCACTGGTCCTCGCCGGGATGAACGGTATCGTCGCCGTCGCGGCAAATGGCCGGCTGTTGGTCATGCCCCGCTCCAAGGCCGCTGAGTTGAAGCAGGTCCTGGACGCCTTGCCCCGCCCCGTTCGGGAGGTCTAGCGTGCGCCTGGTAATGCTCGACCCCACCGATCCCGGCCCCGAGTGGCAGCCCTTCACCGGCGTGCGCCCCGTGGGAGAGCTTCGGGTCGGTGCCCTCAAGGTATGGGAACGGTGGGCCCGAGTGCTCGGGGCGAGCTCGGTCCGGATGATCGCGCCGGCCAACCAGCACTTCGCCGACGTCGACTCGGTCGAGCCAGCGCCGCTGGATCTGGTCGGTCCAGCGGTCGTCGCGACGTCGGCCTTCGCCCCGGTCCTCGAGGATCTCCCCTTGCCGGCCGACAGCCGGGCGATCGTCGCCGGCGGGCACACGGTCGGCTGGTTCCTGCGGGACGGCGAGCGATGGAGCGGGCCTCTTCCGGAACGCGACGGCCTCGAGATCCGAGGCCTCCGCCTCGGCGGCGCGATCGACCTGCTCAACGGCTGCGAGCGCCTTCTCGAACGAGACTGTGCCGTTCTCGCGGCGGAGGGCTCGGATGCGGTACCCGCCGGAGCCGTGGTGCTCGGCGACCCTCAGGCGGTCGCGGTCCGGACCGCCTCGGTCGAGCCTCACGTGGTGTTCGACGTTCGCAAAGGTCCCATCGTTCTCGAACCCGACGTCGTGGTCCGGGCGGGGACTCGCCTCGAGGGCCCCCTGTACGTGGCGCCCCACACGGTGCTGCTCGGCGGCACCATCCGTCATTGCAGCATCGGTCCCCAATGCCGAGTCCACGGCGAGGTGGCCAACTCGGTCTTCCTGGGGTACGGGAACAAGAGTCACGACGGTTTCGTGGGTCACAGCGTGATCGGCCAATGGGTCAACCTTGGCGCGGGGACAATTACCTCGAACCTCAAGAACACCTACGGCGAGGTTCGGCTCGACCTCCCCACCGGTCGGCTGGCCACGGGACGCGCCAACGTCGGCACCCTGTTCGGCGATCACGCCAAGACCGCGATCGGCACCTTGCTGTCGACTGGCACCGTCGTCGGGGTCGGCGCCAATTCGGTCGCCACCCAGCCGCCCAAATATCTCCGGCCGTTCGCCTGGGGACTCCACGATCGACAGAGCCTCGACGGCTTCTTGACCGTCGCCCGCCGGGTCATGCCCAGGCGTGGAGTCGAGGTCACCGACGCCATCGCCAACTCTCTCAAGGCCATCTACCAACGACACGCTCGATGATCCGGCTGGTCGCGCTCGGTTCCGGGTCGCAGGGCAACGCCTTCGCGATCGACTCGGCGGATGGGGTGGTTTTGGTCGACGCCGGTTTCAGTGCCAAGGAACTGACTCGGCGCGCCGTTGCCGTCGGGGTCGACCTGACCAGGCTCCGGCTGGTGGCCCTGACCCACGAGCATGGCGATCACACCGCCGGGGCCCAACGCCTGGCGAGGCGGCACGGCGCCCCGATCGCCGCGACCGAAGGCACCTTGCGGGCCATCGGGGCGTGGGGCGATTCGGCTCACCTCGTCCTTCGCTCCAGCTCGATCGTCGAGCACGGCGGGTATCAGATCGAATGCTGTCGCACGGTCCACGATGCCTTGGAGCCGGCCGCGCTCGTCATCGAAGCGGCCGAGGTGCGAGTCGGCTTCGGGTACGATTTCGGGCGGCCCACCGCCGGGTTGCGACATCTGCTTCGGGATTGCGACGCCCTGGTCGTGGAATCCAACTACGACGACGTCATGCTCCGCACCAGCGGCTACCCCCCCTCGGTGCAGCACCGGATCGCCGGCTCGGGCGGCCACCTCTCCAATCGGTCAGCGGCCGAACTGGTCGCCGGGTTGTATCACGAGGGCCTCAGCGTCGTGGTGCTCGCTCACCTGAGCCAGCACTGCAACGCCCCCGACCTGGCCCGGGAGGCGGCCGACGGGCTGCTGCGGGCCCGAGGCTTTGCCGGGATCTTGGCCGTCGCCGCGCAACACACCCCCACCGGACCGTTCACGGTGAAGCCGAGCTTCGCGAAGCACCGGGTCGCCCCCCAGGTGGAACTGGAGTTTTCCTAACGCCGGAGGTTCGATGAGCATCGCCGAGTCTGTCTTGCCTGAGTTCGATCACGAGATGGCCACCACCCGCCGGCTGCTCGAACGGGTTCCCGCCAACCTCGATTTCAAACCGCACCCCAAGTCGTTCTCGTTAGGCGACCTCGCCGCCCACATCGCCAACTTGCCTCATTGGGGCGTGGTCACCATGCAAGGAACGGAACTGGACGTCAATCCGCCGGGAGGACCGCCGTTCGTGTCGCCCAGTTATGGGAGTCGGAGCGACAATCTCGCGACCTTCGACAAGAACACCGCCGCGGCGCGGGCCGCGTTGGCCGCGGCCTCCGATTCGGATTACCTGGTGAATTGGAGCTTGAAGAACGGCGGTGCCACCGTCTTCACGATGCCGCGGGTGGTGGTGATCCGCTCGTTCGTCCTGAATCACCTGATTCACCACCGGGGCCAGCTCTCGGTGTACCTCCGAATGAACGAGGTGCCCGTGCCGTCGATCTATGGACCGACCGCCGACGAAGGCATGTGACCGAGCCAGCTCGCGATCGGCTCGCCGCCTGGCGAGCCGACACCCCCGGTACGGCGCAACGCATTCATCTCAATAACGCCGGGGCGGCCCTGATGCCGCTGCCGGTCGTTCAGGCGGTGACCGAGCACCTGAACGCCGAGGTCGCCCTCGGCGGCTACGAGGCCGCCGACATCGCGGGCCCCGCGGTCGACGCGGCCTACGACGCGGTCGCCGGCCTGGTCGGCGCCCGGCGGCGCAACATCGCCGTCGTCGAGAACGCCACGGCCGCGATGGCGCAGGCCCTGGCGTCCTTCGACCTCGGCCCCGGCGACATCGTCGTCACCTCGAACGCCGACTACGTCTCCAATCAGCTGATGCTGATGGCGCTCCGCGACCGGAGGGGCGTGGCGATCGCCCGAGCCGCCGACCTGCCTCAGGGCGGTGTCGACGCCGCCGACGTCAGGCGCCTGCTTGGGGATGACCGGGTGAAGCTGGTGGTGATGTCGTGGATCCCGACGAACTCCGGAATGGTGCAGGACGTGGCCGCGGTCGGCGAGGCCTGCCTGGCCCGAGGAATTCCCTTCATCCTCGACGGCTGCCAGGCCATCGGGCAGCTCTCGATCGACGCCCCAGCCCTTGGCTGCGACTTCCTGGCCGCCACCGGACGGAAGTTCCTTCGCGGCCCTCGCGGAGTCGGGTTCCTCTTCGTCTCGGATCGGGCTCTCGACGCGGGCTGGTATCCGCTCTCCATCGACCTTCGCGGGGCGACCTGGACCGACCCCGATAGGTTCGAATTGGCCAGTGACGCGCGCCGGTTCGAGAACTGGGAGTTCGCCACCGGCCTGGTGCTGGGGTTGGGCGCGGCCGCCCGATACGCCTTGGACGCGGGTGCCGAGGCGTTGACCCGAACGGCCTGGCTTGCCGATCGCCTTCGGGAGCGTTTGGGCGGCATCCCGGCGGTCCACCGCCTCGACCGCGGATCGACCCAGAGTGGTATCGTGACCGTCGATCTCCGGCGCGACCCGTACCCGATCCTCCGGGCCCTTCGAGCGACCGGCATCAACACCAGCGCCTTCACTCGATCGGCTGCGGTGATCGACATGGACCGCAAAGGCGTTCGAGCCGGCCTCCGGCTGTCGCCCCATTACTACAACACCCTGGACGAGGTTGACCGCGCCGTCGACACCCTGGCCTCGCTCCTGGCGCAATAGCCAGGAACCTCGCGGGCCAGTGCCTCTCAACTACGGACCCATGCGATGACGGAATCCGGCGCCCGGACCGAGCTGGTGGCAGGCATCTCCCGAGGCCAGGCAGTCGCCATGGTGATCGGCTCGATGATCGGATCGGGCATCTTCATCGTGCCGGCCGACATGGTCCGCCAGGTGCAACACCCCGGGCTGGTCCTGCTGGCCTGGGCCGTCGCAGGGGTGATCCTGGTCGCGGGTGGCCTGACCTACTCCGAGCTGGGAGCGATGTATCCCCGCGCGGGGGGGCTCTATGTCTATCTCCGCGAAGGCATCTCCCCACTGATCGGGTTTCTCTACGGGTGGACCCTCTTCGCGGTGATCTGGACCGGCGGGGTGGCGTCGACCGCCGTCGGCTTCGCTCGGTTCGCCGGGGTCGTCTTCCCCGCGATCTCGCCCGAGGTGTTCCTCGGGGGCGTGGTGAACCTGCCCACGGGGCCGATCACCGTGGGGCTCAGTCCGCAGCGACTGGTGGCGGTCGGCTGCATCGTCGTCGCGACGGTCATCAACCTTCGGGGCACGGCCACCACCGCTTGGGTGCAGACCCTGTTCACCATCATCAAGGTCGCGGCCATGCTCGCCATCCTGGGCCTCGGGCTGACGATCGGACGAAACCCCGCGGCTCTGGCGGCCAACTTCGGGACCGACTTCTGGCCGGTCGGCTCGCTGGCCCCGCTGCTTCCTGCCTTCGGTTTGGCGTTGATCGGTCCCCTCTTCACGATGGACGGCTGGTACGCGCTCTGCTTCGCGGCCTCCGAACTCAAGCAGGGGGCCAAGAATCTCCCCTTCGCGCTGACGGCCGGTACCGCCTTCACGGCCACCTTGTTCCTGCTCATCAACGTCGCCTACCTCTCGGTGCTGCCGGCCGCGGCGATAGCCGGCGCCGCGGAAGACCGGGTCGCCTCGGCCGTGATGGAGGGGGTCTTCGGTCCGATTGGCGGCAAACTCATGGCCGGGGCCATCATGATATCCGCCTTCGGGCTGGTCATCGGCCTGGTGTTAGGCGGCGCCCGGGTGTTCTACGCCATGGCCGTCGACGGGGTGTTCCTCCGCGCCGCCGGCGCCATCGACCCGGTGCGGCGAGTCCCCCGGAACGCGCTGCTGCTCCAGGCCACCTGGATGTCGCTCCTCTGCCTCTCCGGCAGCTATGCCCAGTTGATCGACTACACGACGGCGGCCTCGCTGTTGTTCGCCCTGCTGATTCCGGTCGCGCTGTTCGTTCTCCGGCGGAGACAGCCCGGCCTGGCCCGGACGGCCCCGGTGCCCGGATACCCCCTGATACCCTTGTTTTACACCTTGGCATCGGCCTGGGTCCTGGTCGCCATGGTCTGGCAACGGCCGACCTACACCTGGCCTGGCCTGGTGATCGTCGGCCTCGGAATCCCGATCTACTACGCCTCGAAACGGCGCCGATGACCGCCGGGTGGTGGTCGCTCGCCGCCCTGGTGGTCGCCATCGGTCTGTCGATGGCGACCCGGCTCAACATTGGGGTCGTCGCAATCGGGTTCGCGTGGCTCATCGGCACCTTTGTGGCCCAGTGGCCGGCGGACCAGATCGTCGCGGGGTTCCCCTCGTCCCTGTTCCTCACGCTGACCGGGGTAACCCTGCTCTTCGCGATCGCCGAAACGAACGGGACGCTATCGGCCCTGAGCGTTCGGGCCCTCCGGCCGCTCGGGCGATCCCAGACCCTGTTTCCCTGGGCCCTGTTTCTCCTCGCCGGCCTGGTGTCGTCGCTCGGTCCGGGCGCCATCATTTCGGTCGCCCTGATCGTTCCGATGGCGATGGCGATGGGCGGCTCGATCGGAGCCCCGCCGTTTCTTACCGCGTTGATGGTGGCGAATGGAGCCAACGCGGGCGCGATGTCGCCGCTCAGTTCGGTCGGAATCATCGCCAATAGCAGAATGGCCGAGGTCGGCCTGGGCGGTCACGAAGGGACCGTCTGGCTCGCCAACTTCGCCGCCCACTTGCTGGTTTCGATCGCCGGGTACGCCCTGTTTCGGCGACCCGCGGCGAACGCACCGGCGGACCCGCCGACTTCCGAGCCGTTATCCCGGGCCCAGTTGGTAACGATCGCGGGGATCCTGGCCTGGGTGATCGGGGCCGTCGGATTCAAGCTCAACGTCGGTCTCTCGGCCTTCGCCGCGGCCGGGATCCTGATCGCGTTTCGATCGGCCGACGAGGCGGCGGCACTGCGGCGAATACCGTGGGGCGTGATCGTGATGGTCACCGGGGTTTCGGTACTGATCTCGGTGCTCGAGCGCACCGGAGGGATGGACCTCTTCTCCGCGGGGCTTTCCCGGTTGGCGACCGCCGAAACCATCAACGGGGTGGTGGCTTTCGTGACGGGGCTCGTCTCGAGCTACAGCAGCACATCGGGCGTCGTGCTGCCAGCCTTCCTGCCCACGGCCCCAGACCTGGTGGCCCGGCTCGGTGGCGGCGATCCTCTGGCCGTGGCGCTTTCGATCAACGTCGGCTCGTCCCTGGTCGATGTCTCGCCGCTGTCCACCCTGGGCGCCCTCTGCGTGGCAACCCAGGCCGACGCCACCGACGCCAGGCGCTTGTTCCGTCAGCTCCTGGCGTGGGGTCTTTCAATGACGGTCGCCGGGGCGGTCTTCAGCCAACTGCTGGCGGGGTGGCTGGCGCGCAGCTAGCGAGCCTGGCTCAGGTATCCGGATCAGCTGGGACGGGGATGGAATCTGGGCGTGGGGTTGGCGGCCCAGTTCGCCGAAGGGTGATGGGGTCGGTGAGATCTCCACCGGAGAGGGTCATCCGATCGCCCTTGAGCTTGAGTTTGTAGATCTCCCATTCGCCGCCGAGCGCGATCATGATTTGATCACTCTTGAGCCGCCACCGGACCGTCTCTTTTCCCCATGAAGCCGAGGAATCGGGACGAATGACGACCGTCTTGGGGCCGTCGGTGTTGACCTTGCCCTTCTCGAGCTGCCAGGTACCGGCCAGCCCCGCGGCCGGCTTCGACGGTCCCTTCTGGGCAGCCGCCGTGTCGAACGAGAATACAGTCAACAGGGCGACAGCAAATCCGGTCACTCGCATCCTCGTCCTCGTGCTTGAATCCGCAATGCCGCTCGAGTCATCCCGGCCGTTCGTGTCTGGGGGCCCTCGGGCCTCGGTAGACGTCCGGCGATCCCATCGCGCACACAGCGTCCCGCGACATCGATCTACCGGCCGGAGCCGGTCCCCCCGAAGGGGATCCCGAATCCCAGCTTGAGGCGGACGTCGCGCTGGGTCGACTCCTGGCTGACCGCCTGCGATCCCTGGTAGTCCGCCCGGTAGCCCAAGAGATCCGCCCCAATCGTGACCCCAAGGGGCCCCAACCGCAACCCCGCGCCGAGCCCGACCACGCCACCGATGCTGGTGTTCTTCGCTTCGTTGGTGAAGGCCAACCCGCCCCGGCTGACGACCGCCACCCCGCCGCTGGCGAAGAGTGAGAGCAGGCCCGTGGGTGGAAGCAGGTAGAGCACTCCCTGGCCGGTACCCAGGAAGAGCTTGACGTCGCGCTGGGTGAGCGCCGACCCCCCCCCGAACGAAAACGTCGTCGGGACGTACCCGCCCCCGATCTCGATCGCGAACCGAGAGCCCAGCCCGACCGCGAGCCGGGCGCCGAAGGAGGGCCCCGCCTCGATCTCGAATCCAGTGCTGGCCGTTTGCCCCGACGCCAAGGCGTAGAGCCGTTCCGTCGGAACGTAAATGCCGATCTCCGGCGTCAACCGGACCGCCTGACTGAATGCGGGCTTAAACCCGAAAACGGCTAGGACCACCATTGGCACGACGCGCATCATTCGCTCCCGGTTGGGTGACGACATCAAGCTGCGTCGAGGAGATCATTTGGCGGTCACGCCGGGATCATCCGGCCCCCAGAAAACGGACAGGGCCGACTTTCGCCGGCCCTGTCCCTCCAAACGCTCCTGGTTGGCCAGGAATTTCCTAGTACATCCCGCCCATGCCGCCACCGGGAGGACCACCGGCTGGGGCCGCCGGCTTGTCTTCCTTCTTCTCGACCACGACGCACTCCGTGGTCAGCAGCAGCCCCGAAATCGAGGCGGCGTTCTGCAGCGCGGTCCTGGCGACCTTGGTGGGGTCGATCACCCCAGCCTTGACCAGGTCCTCGTACTCGTCCGTCGCGGCGTTGTAGCCGTAGTTCCCCTTGCCCTCTTTCACCTTGGCCAGGACGATCGAGCCTTCGACCCCGGCGTTCCGGGCGATCATCCGGAGCGGCTCCTCGAGGGCGCGGCGGATGATGTCGACGCCGATCTTCTCGTCGTCGGTGCCCTTGACCTTGGCCAGGGCCTCCTGAGCCCGAAGCAGCGCCACGCCGCCGCCCGCCACGATGCCTTCCTCGACGGCCGCCCGGGTGGCGTGGAGAGCGTCCTCGACCCGAGCCTTCTTCTCCTTCATCTCGGTCTCGGTCGCGGCGCCCACGTGAATGACGGCCACCCCGCCCGACAGCTTGGCCAACCGCTCCTGGAGCTTCTCGCGGTCGTAATCGCTGGTCGACTTGTCGATCGCCACCTTGATCTCGGCGATCCGGCCCTTGATGTCGTCCGCCTTGCCCTTGCCGTCGACGACCGTGGTGTTGTCCTTGTCGATCACGACCCGCTTGGCCTGGCCGAGGTCACTGAGCACGGTGTTCTCGAGCTTGAAGCCGAGCTCTTCGGAAATGACCTTGCCGCCGGTCAGCTTGGCGATGTCGACCAGCATCTCCTTGCGGCGATCGCCGAACCCGGGCGCCTTGACGCCACAGACCTTGAGGGTCCCCCGGAGCTTGTTGACGACCAGCGTCGCCAGCGCCTCGCCCTCGATGTCTTCGGAGATCAGCAGCAACGGCTTGCCGGTCTGGGCCACCTTCTCGAGCAACGGAAGGAGGTCCTTCATGGCGGAAATCTTCTTGTCGTGAATCAAGATGTAGGGGGTGTCGAGGACCGCCTCCATCTTCTCGGGATCGGTAATGAAGTACGGCGACAGGTAACCCCGGTCGAACTGCATCCCGTCGACGGTCTCCAGAGTGGTCTCGAGGCCACGAGCCTCTTCCACCGTGATGACGCCGTCCTTGCCGACCTTCTCCATCGCGTCGGCGATCAGATCGCCGATTTCCTTGTCGTTGTTCGCCGAGATGGTACCGACCTGGGCGATCTCCTTCTTGCCACCCGTCGTCGTCGAGAGCCTCTTGAGCTCGTCGACCACGGCCTCGACCGCTTTGTCGATGCCCCGCTTGAGCTCCATCGGGTTGGCACCGGCGGTGACGTTCTTGAGGCCCTCGCGATAAATCGCCTGGGCCAGGACCGTCGCGGTGGTGGTGCCGTCGCCGGCCAGGTCGGACGTCTTGGTGGCGACTTCCTTCACCATCTGGGCGCCCATGTTCTCGATCGGGTCGGCCAGCTCGACTTCCTTGGCCACGGTCACGCCGTCCTTGGTGACCGTCGGCGAGCCGAATTTCTTGTCGATAACCACGTTCCGGCCCTTGGGGCCGAGGGTGACCTTCACCGCTTCGGCCAGCGCGTCGACGCCCTTCTTGAGCTTCGCCCGTGCGTCCGCGTCAAACAGCAATTCCTTGGCAGCCATGTTTCCCAGTCTCCTAGTGACGTCGCTTAGCCGATCTTGGCGAGAATGTCGGAGGCCTTGATGATGACGACCTCTTCGCCCTCGAGAGTGATATTGGTCCCACTGTACTTACCGTAGAGCACCTTGTCTCCGACCTTCACGTCCATGGGCACCCGCTCGCCCTTCTCGACTCGGCCCGGACCCACCGCGATCACTTGACCTTGCGTTGGCTTCTCCTTCGCGGTGTCCGGGATGTAGAGACCTCCGCGCATCGTCTCGGTCTCCTCGTCCGGCGTGACCACGACTCGATCCTCGAGCGGCGTGATCTTGATCTTCGACTTCGCCATGCAGCCTCCACCAAGTTGTTGTTTGGTAACTACTTAGAGAAAATTGTTAGCAGTCGACCAGGCAGACTGCCAAAGCCGGCCGATAAGATAAGCCGCTGCCTCTATGGGTCAAGCGGCTCGTCGACTGCGCCCTTCGGCAACGCCCGTACCGAGGAAATATGTCGTTCTGGCAGACCTATAGATCGAACCGCAGCTCCAAACCGACGTGGCGGCTCTTGACCCCGAAAAACTGCCGCTGAGATGACAGTCCGTTGAGATAGATCAACCCGACGCCGAGGCGCCCGGAGGCGCCCACGACGTCGATGCCGGCCCGGGCCGAGGTGGTGAATTTCCAGCCGGCCTCCTGCTGCGCCTCGGTAAACACGCCGATCTCCGGCACCAGGGTCGGACCCGGGGGACCCCGATAGGTCAGCCCGAATCCGGCCGAGCCGGGAGCCACGCCGCGGGCGCCCAGAATGGTGTAGGTCGCCAGGCCCGTCACGCTGAATCGGCCCATCTGGTGGCGGATCCATCCAGCCAGTGCCTCCCGACTCCAATCGGACCGGGTGGCGGCAAACCGCTCGAGGTACTCGTCCCCCAGATGACTGCTCTCGTGAAAGAGTTCTGCGACCAGTCGGGTTCGGCCGCGGTCGGCCACGGCGTGGGCGCCCACCACCCAATCGTTTGAGATCAACGCGGACTTGGGATCGTCCAGGCTGAAACGCCCGGTGACCCGAATGGTGAGCCCGAGGAACGACGGCGCCTCGCCGCCGCCGAGTCGGAGCACCGGGATGTTCTCCCCGATCGCCACGTCACCCTCCTGCTCCGGACCGAAACGGGTTTCGGGCCGACGGACCCAGATGACTCGTCCGACGATGCCACTTGGCGCTGGGGCCGCGGAGGGATACTCGAATGGTCGACTTCCGGGAACCAGCGACTCGTTCCCTGAGCCGCCGCGGGACCCGGCAGGGCTGCCGCCACCGCGACCGGGACCAGGTACCGTTTCATGACGACAACTTGGCGGGGCCCGACATGCCCGGGCAATCCCCCACCGGTTGAATGCTCCCCGGTAATCCTGGTACCTTCTTCCCGCCCCCGGGACGGCACTTCCGTGGAGGCGTCACGTTACGGAGGTCGTTATGTGGATGACGGCGGTCGCAGTCCTTTCCGCGAGCCTGTTCGAATCCGGTCGGGCCGATGATCCCCGGGCCAAGGTCACGGTCGATTCGGCGAAGAAAGAGGTCACGGTGACCGCCGGCCCGTTCCATGTCGAGGCGATGCCGCCCGGCGTGAAGCACGAGGACATGGACATGATGGAGGGCCACAATACCCCGTTGATCCGGTTCGAATGGCCGGTCGACGGATGGTTGCGGGGCTTTCGGCTCGAGGTCGTCGACGGAAGCGGTAAGCCGCTCGACCGGCGGATCGTTCACCACCTGATCGGCGTGAACTTCGATCGACGGCAACTGCTCTACCCGGCGGTGGAACGGATCTTCGGCGCTGGCCGAGAAACCGAAGACATGTTCGTCCCTCGCACCATCGGCGTCCCGATGAAATCCGGCTACCGGTTGGGGATGTACATGGCCTGGCAGAACGAAACCGGCCAGGACCTCCACGACGTTCAGGTCAAGGTGCACCTGTCGTATAGCCCGACCAACCTCAATCCGCGCCCGGTCGACGCCCTCCCGCTGTACATGGACGTGAACCTCACCGTCGGCAAGTCCAACACCTACGACATTACCACGGCAGGCAAACACGAGAAGTCATGGGAGTTCACGATGCCTGTCGATGGGCGTCTGTTGGGCTACAGCGGCCACCTCCACGACCACGGCGTCGCAGTCCGCCTGGAGGACGTGGCATCCAGCCGGGTCCTGGCGACCGTCAAGGCCACGCTCGCCCGGGACGGGAAGATCACCAAGATCTCGCGCTCGCTCCCTGGGGTCGGCGGTGACGGAATTCGGCTCCGAGCGGGCCGGAAGTACCGGGTGGTCGGAGTCTACCACAACCCGTCACCCGAAACCCTTCCCGGCGCGATGGCTCACATCACCGGCATTTTCGCTCCGGACGATGTCCCCAAGTGGCCCGCCGTCGATCTCTCCGACGAGCTGATGCAGGACGACCTCGCATCGCTGAACGAGATGGGTGGATCCCACAAACACGGCGGGACTGAAGGCAAGCACTGACCCGAGGCCCGCGGGCTGTCGGCAGGCAGCTAGCGATCATTACCAGCCGGGACGCCGGTACGGCGTGAGGTACTCGGGACGCCGGAGGCCGGGGTCGAGCCCCGGCGCCTCGACCGGGTCGAGCGCCACGGTCCGCAGCGGTACCACTCCAGCCCAGACCGGTAGGCCCAGGTCCGCTTCGTCGTCGATCGGCGGCCCCGAGCGGACCTTGGCCGACACCTCCTCCATCGGCACCGCGATGACCCTGGTGACCTTCGATTCGGTTTCGTTGGGCTGACGGGCATCGGCCCAGCGCCCTGGAGCCACCTGGTCCACCAACGCCTCGAGGGACCTCGCCTTTTCGACCGGATCCGTCACCTCGCGCGGCCGGCCCAACACCACGACCGATCGATAGTTCGCCGAGTGATTGTAGTGGGATCGCGCCATGACCAGTCCGTCGAGCAGCGTCACGGTGACGCAGACCGGAGCCCCCTCCGCCAAGGCATCGAGCATCCGGTTTGCCAAGGCGCCGTGGAAGTAGATGGTATCGTCGATCCGGGCGTACAGCGTCGGGATCACGAAGGGCTGCCCCTGCCACAGATAGCCAACGTGGGCGACCAGCCCTTCGGCGAGAATGGCATCGACCGTATCGCGGTCGTACCGGCCCCGTTCGCCATGACGTTTGACCGTGACGCGCGCCGTCTTCTTCCGCGGTTCCATGATTCGTCCCTATTCGAGGATGCGCCGACTGCCGAGCCAGCGAGCGTGCCACCACCGTCCCCGCGGGTCGGCGGGATCGAGTCGGCTTCGTTGCACTCCGCCCGAGGCACTGTGAATGAACTCCCCTTCACCGAGGTACAGCCCGACGTGGGACGCCGGCCCACCTGGCCGCGCCGCGAAGACCAGAATGTCGCCAGGGGCGAGGTCGGCCGGGTCGCGACCGCGAGCCGAGCCGAACGCCGCTTGCCCGCCGCTGGTCCGGGGGAGGTCCACGCCGATCGACCGATAGGCGAAGTGGATCAACCCGGAGCAGTCGAAGCCATTGGCGTCCGATCCGCCCCACCGATAGGGCGCCCCCATGGCCAGAACGGCCTGGTCGACCACGGCAGCTTGCCTGGAGGTCCAGCCCACGGTCGCGAGCCGCGGTCGGGGCTCCGGCGGCGACGGGTCGTCGGCCTGATCGCCGAGCCTCGACGTCGAGCGGGCCGGCGACCGGCGACCTAACGGCAGCTCCAGACGAAGGCCCAGCGACACCCCGCCAGCCGAGGCTCTCGAGAGCGCCTGGTAGCGGCCCTCGACGGCGACCCCGATCGGTCCGAGCCGGCCTAACGTGACGCCTCCCCCAGCCGACCAGGCATGCCAAAGCCCCAGCCCGAATCGATTGGCCAGGTCGACGAAGCCTCCGCTGACACCGGCCACGAGGTAGGGGTGCCGACTCCCAGTCCCCAATGCCACTCGACCCTCGACCCCGACACCGGCGAGAACCGCTCGGTCGGACCTCGGCCCTTGAAACGCGAGATGGCCCGACGGGGCGAACTCCACCGGGCCCAACGCTCGGGTACCCAACGTCAAGCGGTAGTCGAAGACCGGTTCGGTGGTGAGCCCCCGAGCCGCCGTCACGCTCACGGCCTGACCCAAGCAGGGCACCGGAAGAACCGTGGCCGCCGCGACGAGCGCCGCCCTCATTGACCCCGGAGCGGTGTCGGCCGGCCGGTGGCGACCTCGACGCGGTAGCGGGCCATTGGGGCGCAGTTCTTCCATAGCTCGGCCACCAGGGAGGCGGCATCGAGACGTTCGGGTGCTCGGCCGGTGTAGAGTAGCGGCACCAGAACCGACCCGCGCGGCGAGGTGATCTTCACGGTTCGCTCGTGGCAGGGTCGGCCCGCCGAATCCCGCGCGTCTCGCCCCACCGACAGCCAGATCTGCACGCTGTCCTCGAGTGTCAACACCAGTGAATCAGCCGGCGCGAGGGACCCCGTCGAAACTCCCGCCGGCGGCCGGGATTCGGCCGGGCGGCCGCAAGCAGCCACGACACCGACGGCGATCCAGCCGAACCGTTCAGTCGACCGCAGCAGTGGGCGTCCCATCGGCTTCGACCTCGAGTGTCTCACGCAGCTGCGGCGATCGGCGCAACAACTTGAGCCAGCCCACCAGCCCCAGCGCCCCGGCGATGGCACCGCCAGCGACGGTGACGATCAGTTGGCTGCGAGCCAGTCCCATCCCTGATGCCGCTCGGGCGGCCACCACCGCCCCCAGAAACGAAGCTGCCCACGCCACCAGCGGCGTGAGCAGCCAACCGAAGAACCGCATCAGACCGCGGACGACCCTCATGTCATCGCCGCGATCGGATCAGCTCCGACGAACGCCCGCGGCGGTCACCACGGCCATCACCGCCACGGCGGGGAGGACACTCACACCGAAGGTCCCCAGTCCGAAGCTCGCTCCGGGAAAGCCCGCCACCTTCGCCACCGCCATGATCGCCGCGGCACCGATCAGGGTGCCGATCACCAGGCCCCCCGGATTGGAGTGGCCCGACTTGGCGGTTTGATTGGCGAGGACCCAGGCGCCCATCCAGGGGAGAAACGTCCCGACCATCCACCACACCGGGTGGTACCACCAGTTGCTTCCACCGCCGATCTCGAGCCACCGGTTCGAATAGATCCCGAGGGGCTGAAACACGGCCACGTCGACCACCAGGAAGACCGCGGCCGCTCCGAGCCCGATACCCGCCGCACCGGCGATGCCTTCGATCGAGCGGGCATTGGTCCAGATCCCGGGCAGCGCGATCGTGGCCGCGACGCCCACCACGAGGATCAGCGCCAGCACGGCCAGTTCCAGCGGCCCGGCCAGGAACTTCGAAGCGATGGCGTATCCGCCAACCAGTGCGGACTGGAGCAGGCCCAACTGAACGGAAGCCCTGAGCAAGTGGCGCAAGTCGGTCTGGTCGGCGGTCGCTGCGGCCGCAACGGAGGTCATGGCTGCTCCAACAATGAGGGATTGCCACCAATGCCCTGCAATCTACGAGGGAGGCCCGGGCCCGGCCAAGTCCGTCCAGCCAATGGGGTTCCGCGTCGCGATCAAGGCTCCCGGTGCCTCCTCGACGAGCAAGCGACCTTCCTGGTCGATTCCTCGGCACCATCCCGCGGCGGGGCGGTCCAGAATCCGCCCGAGGAGCCAGTCGCGCTTCGCGAACCGATTCAACTCAAGTTCGTCCAGCACAGCGCTCGGGCGCTCCGCCGCGGCCACGATGGCCCGAGCGACGATGGGCGCCAACGCCGCCAGGGCAACCCGTCGCTCGGGATCGAGCGCGGCCGCCCCATCGGGGACCCGGTTGTGAACGTTGAGGCCGACGCCCACGACGGCCCAATCGAGATCGTCGCCACGCCAGCGGGCTTCGACCAGGATGCCACCGGCCTTCCGGTCCGCGACGATGAGGTCGTTGGGCCACTTGACCATGATCTGCGGCAATCGCGGCACGGTGGCGAGCGATTCCGCGATCGCGAGGCCGGCCCGCACGCTCAAGAGGGGTACCGCGGCGGCCGCCGGCCTCACGACGACGCTCAGCCAGAGGCCACCGGCGGCCGACTCCCACGATCGACCTCGACTGCCCCGCCCGCCAGTCTGTTCAGCGGCGATGAAAACGGTCCCGGTCGGGGCGCCTTTTTCGGCGGCCTGGTGAGCCAAGTCTTGGGTCGAGTCGACCCGGCCGACCTGGCAGATCTTCAGCGCCCGAGCCAACCGAACCAGACCAGACAAAACACCCCGACCGCCGCGCAGTAGGGCGCGAAGAGGTGGAACCGGCTGCTCCGCAGCAACGCGACGAGGAAACGAATCGCCACGATTCCGGAAATCAGGGCGGCCAGGAATGCCGCGATCAAGCCAGGAGCGAACGGGTCGACCCCGGGCGGGATATTGCCGAGTTCCATCACCCCGCTGCCCCCGATCACGATGATCGACATCAAGAACGAGAACTCCGCCGCGGCGATGGGTGAGACGCCGGTCCACAGGGCCGGCACGATCGTGGCGCCCGAGCGGGAGATGGCCGGCACGATCGCCAGGGCCTGTCCGAAACCGATGATCAGGCTCCGCCCCCAGGTAATCGGGGCCGGGGGCGCGGCGCGTCTGATGGCCCAGCGGGCGCTCCAGAGGAGGGCCGCGGTGAAGAGAAACTGCCAACCTAACGCCACCAGCGAGTGAAAGGTGCGCTCGAAGTAATCGCGGAAGAACGCCCCCGCGAGTGCCGCGGGGACGGAGGCGACCACGAGCAAGCCGAGGTATCGCCAGGCCTCGGGTCGGCCCCGCAACACGCCCACGGCCAGCTCGGCGATTCGGCTCCGATACGCCACCAGCACGGACAGCAGGGTGGCCAAGTGGACCACGATCTCGAAGAATAGCCCCGCCGGCTGGAAGCCGACGAACCGCTCCGCCAGGACGAGATGGCCGGAACTCGAGATAGGAAGGAATTCGGTGAGCCCCTGCACCAGCCCCAGCACGACACCCTGCCAGACATCGAGGTTCATCCCCGAGCCTCGGCGTACAAGGCCTCATACTGGGGCACGACCCGTTCCGTCGAGAAATCGGCGGCCCGATCGACTGCCGCTCGGCGCATCGCCTGAAACAGCTCCGGGTCGCGGAGCACGTCGACCGCTCGGCGCCCCATCGCTTCGACGGAACCGGGTGGCTCGAGCAGGCCCGACACGCCGTCCTCGACGACCTCGGTCAACCCTCCGGTTCGGCTCCCAACCACCGGGGCGCCACACGCCATCGCTTCGAGCGCCGCCAAGCCGAAGGACTCGGTCTGCGACGGCAACAGGAACAAATCGGTGGCCCGAAGCAAGGTGACGACATTGCCAAGCTTCCCGAAGAACCGGACGTCGCCGTCGACCTTGAGATCGCGGGCTTCTCGCTCGGCGTCGTCACGCTCCGGGCCGTCGCCA
Source organism: Gemmatimonadota bacterium (assembly GCA_016874005.1). Taxonomy (GTDB): domain Bacteria; phylum Gemmatimonadota; class Gemmatimonadetes; order Gemmatimonadales; family GWC2-71-9; genus SHZU01. The sequence goes on from VGVQ01000018.1 coordinate 61,742, forward strand.
ATCATCAGGAGCGTGGCCGGCATGGCACGCCGTATCCGGGCAAAGACCCGAACGACATCGCGAACCCGTTTGACTTCTCGGAAATTGGAAACGTGGGTCACGATCTTGTGACCTTCCGGAGCCAGCCCGTCGCGACAATCGGCCTCGCCTGGGTGGTACTCGGCCAGATTCACGAAATTGGGGATCACGCTGATGTGGCAGTTCGAGCACCCGAAGGTCCGCACCGTTTCGTCTTTGAGAAACTGGGACACCGCCGTGACGCGGTCGGAGCGCTCGATCGAGAATTTGGTGATGGCGTAGAAACTGGCTTCCTGACCGACCAGGGTGATATCGGTGCCATGGAGCGTCGTGATCACCGGCAGCCGCTGCCGCTCCCCGAGCATCTCGCGGGCGAGCCAGGCGGTGGTCGCATGAGGCACCGCGTAGTGAACGTGGAGCACGTCGAGCCGTTCTCGCAACGCCACGTCGTACTGTTTGCTCGCCAGCGCCAGGCTGTACGGATAGAACTCGAACAACGGATACCGACCGGTTGAGGTGTCGACCTCGTGAAAGTAGACCCGCTCGACGTACTCGCGGAGCCGAAACGGCATCGCGTAGGTAATGAAATGGACCTCATGTCCGCGTCGGGCCAAGTCCATCCCGAGTTCGGTTGCCAACGCCCCCGATCCTCCGTAGGTCGGATAACAGGTAATCCCGATCTTCACTCGATGTCCTTTCGCACGGTTTCCGAACCCGACCACGCCTGTGCGATGGTCTCGGCGATGCGCTCCGGCGCTCCCGTGGCATCGAGCGTCAGAACCGGTCCCCTGAGTTGGTGACGGAACCAGGTCTCTTGCCGCTTCGCGTACTGCCGAGTGCTGATGGTGATCGCCTCGGCGACGGACGGGCGCGATCGAAGGCCCTGAAGGTACTCCACCGCTTCGCGGATTCCGACCCCGTCGAGGCCGGGCGCGCCCGGTGCCAGGCCGTCGGCGATCACGGCGGCCGCCTCCTCGATGATCCCACGCCGGACCATCTCGGCCGCCCGCACCGCGATCCGCCGATGGAGAACCGGTCGGGGCACGGTGAGCACCACGTACCACGGGTCGATCGCCCCGACCGTCCTGGCATGATCTTGCCAGTAGCTGAGCGGCCGGCCCGACAGCAGGGCGACTTCGATCGCGCGGATGGCTCGTTGTCGGCCCCCGCCACCGAAGCGGCTGTCCAGGCGCGACGCCCACCGTACCAGCGAGTTGGTGCCCAGCCCCTCGACGAAACGCTGTACCTGGTCTCGTCGATCAGGGTCGAGCGGTGGCTCCACGAACAACCCGTCCGCCAGGGCCCGGACGTACAGCCCGGTGCCGCCAACGACCAGGGGCGTCTTTCCGGCGGCCCGGATCCGATCGATCCATCCCGGCGCGTCTTTGGCAAACCGCCCCGCGCCGTACCGCTGGCCGGGCGCGATCAGGTCCACCCCATGATGCGGCACCCGGCGCAGCTCTCGAACCGTCGGCTTGGCGGTCCCGACGTCCAGCCGGCGGTAGATCTGCCGCGAGTCGGCCGAGACGACCTCGAGCGGAAGCAATTCGGCGAGGGCGAGCGCCACGGCGGTCTTGCCCACCGCCGTCGGACCGACCAACACCGGTACCCTAACGGCGGCCAAAGCGGCGTTCCAATTCGTCGCGGCTCACCGTGACGATCGTCGATCGGCCGTGCACGTCGTGCGGGGCCAGTCGCGTCGCGAAGAGGTCCGTCAACAGCCGGCGCATCTCGGGTTCGGACAGGCTCGTCCCCGCCTTGACGGCGGCTCGACAGGCGTACGTCGCCGCGAACCGCTCCAGTCGATTAGCCCACCCGCCGAACCGGCCCCTCGCCAGGTCGGCGATCATCTCGCGAAAACAGGCCGTGGCGTCGAACCTCGGATGCGGCGTCGGCACCGCCTGCAGCACGACGCTCCGCCCGCCGAACGCTTCAACTTCGAACCCTACCCTCGCAAGCTCGCCTCGAAACGTCTCGACGGCATCGAGCTCCTCGTCGACCAGGTCGACCGTGATCGGCAGCAGCAGCCGCTGACTGGCCACCTCACCGCTTTCGAAGCCCTCCATCGTCCGTTCGTAGAGAACCCGTTCGTGGGCGGAGTGCTGGTCGACGAAGGTGACCCCGTCGGGCCCGTCGTAGACCAGATAGGTAGCCTGGAGCTGCAGCACGGGAGCGCCGAATGTCTGGCCGGGTGCTTCGGGCGGCTCACCCTCGATGCCGGCCCAGAGCGATGCTGCCTCGGCATCGATTGGGACCGGTGAGGCGTTGGGATCGCCGACTCGCGATTGAATCAAGGGAGCCGCCGACTCGAGCTTGCCCAGCGCATGACGGACCGACTCCTCCACCGCCCGTTCGACCGCCGCCCGCTCCCGGAACCGCACTTCGAGTTTCGCGGGATGGACGTTGACGTCGACCTCTCCGGGCGCCACCTCGACTCGGAGCATCAGGCTGGGACGGTCGCCCGGCGCGATGGCGGATCGGTACCCTGCTTCAGCCGCGCGGATCAGGAACGGGTCGCGAAACGGTCTCCCGTTGACGAACAGCTGGGTCCGGCGGCCGGTCGGCCTGGCGTCGGCCGGGCGCTGGATCAACCCGCTCACTCGAACGCTTCCAACCGCGTATTCCACCGGGACGAGGGTCGCGACGACGTCAGCACCCCAGACCGCGGCCAGCCGATCCTGCGCCGTTTGGCCCGGGGGAACCGCCAGACGGCCGTGGCCATCGGAGCGGAACTCGAACCCGACCTCCGGGTGCGACAAGGCCAGCACGCCAACCGCCTCCCAGGCCGCTCGGGTTTCGCTCGAGGTCGACCGGAGGAACTTCCGTCGCGCCGGGGTATTGAAGAAGAGTCCTCGGACGGTCACCGAGGTTCCTGCTTGGCGGACGGCGGTTCCCACCCGGTCGATTCGGCCGCCGGTCACCGCGATTTCGGTTGCCTCACCCCCGGGTTCCGCGGTCACCATCAGGAACCGCGACACCGACGCGATCGCCGGGAGTGCCTCCCCCCGGAAGCCGAACGTCGCCACACCGACCAGGTCGCCGGCCGAGGCGATCTTGCTGGTGGCGTGGCGGTCCAGGGCGAGGATGGCGTCCTCGCGATTCATGCCCGATCCGTCATCGCTCACCACGATGACCGTCTTCCCGCCGTCTTCGATCTCGACCCGAATGTGCCCAGCTCCGGCATCGATCGCGTTCTCGGTCAACTCCTTGACGACGGACGCCGGCCGATCGACGACTTCGCCGGCCGCGATTTGGTTCGCGACCGCGTCCGGGAGGATCGCCACCCGGCGTTTCACGGCCCGCCCCCGCCCCGAGCCGTCGCGACGGCGGAAGAGGCGATCCAGCCCTGACTCCCCTGTCGGTCGACGACCAGCAGCCATCCCGGCCTCTGGGCCATCACCCGCACCGGCGTCAACCGCGCCAGCTGCCCCCGGTCGGCCGCGAGGCCGTGAGGAGCCTCGAGTAACCTTGGTTCTCCCCGAACGAACGCGTCCGGGCGGGCTCCGCCGAGGTCGGGCGCGAACCCGATGATCGAGGCGGCCAGGGCAACCGCCACCGGAACGGCGGGCCGGCTCGGCCGCCGGGCAAGGGTCGCCAGCGCAAGCCACCAGAGCACCAGCGCGGCCGCGGTCCGTTCGGATCGCGACCAGGGTGGGTGGACGGCCGCTCGGAGCGGCTCATACTGACGCTCGAGGTTGGCCCACAGGGCCCGCGGTGACTCGGCTCTCGGGGCGAGCGCCAGGGCCTGGTCGAGCACGGCGGCGGCCTCGGCGTCTCGGTCGGCGAGGTACAAGGCCGCCCCAAGGTGGTACCAGTGCTGCCACCGGGTCGGTTCGCGATCCACCCGCGCCCTGAAGCCCGCGACCGAGGCGAGCACCGCGCCGTCACGGTAGAGCCGATCCGGCGACTCCGGCTGCGCCAGCGCCGTCGAGGCCATCGCCACGATCGGCAGGCATCCCAGGCCGATCGACTGGCGCACCGGCCGGGGAACCCGGGCCAAGGCGTCGCTCACCGCTCCGACCAGCGCGATGGGCCCGTCGCCGCCAGTCGGGCCAAACCGATCGGCGTCGAGCTGGCTCTTCAACGTTGCCAGCCGCCGCGCCGTGGTGGCACCGATCGCGGCCCGACGAAAGGCCGACTCGAGACGCTCGAGGTGTCCCCGATCCGCTTCCGGCACCAGCCGGATCACCAGTCGCTCCAACGCGACGAGATCGTCCGGCCTTCGGGGAGCGGACGGTCGGCGTCGATACCGCCGGAGGCCGGCATAGCCAAGAAGCAAGAGTACCGGAGTGCCGGCCAGTACCGGCACCAGCCATCCACTCATCCCCCGAGTCAGGTACCAGGTCGGATCGTCTCGAATCGCGACCAGGGCCGGCGGCTCACGCGGCGGGCCGCTACGGGTGCCGGTGAGCACGGGGATGACCAGTCCAATCCCCTTCGCGGCGCGGTAATCACCACGATCGGTGTCGAAGTACGGATAGTCGATCGGCGGCAGGGCCACACTGCCGACGCTGTCGGCCAGCAGCAGGAAGTGGAAGGTCTTCACGCCCCCCAGCCGCCCCGCTTGCGGCTGACCGGTTTCGGATACCCGGTCGAGGTAGGCCCGCGTCCCCATCGGCCAAGGGACGTTAGGCGGCGGCCAGAACGCCAGATTGCCGAACCCCGACACCGTGACTTCGATTGGAAGGACCTCTCCCGCCCGGGCGGGAAGCGACCGGATCCGGTAGCCGACCTGCAACGCTCGGCCATGCGGACCGCGGAATCCGCCCGGGGCCGCTGCTGGCGGGACGACGTCGATGGTGATCGGAGGACTGGCCTCCTCGATCGGTCGTTCATCCCCGGAGGCGCGCCGGGTCAACGGCACCGCGTACTCGAGCCGGGCGGGCGGGATGACCAGGCTGCCCGCGGTCAGTGGAAAGGCAACCTGATGGCTCACGAACAAGTCATAGGTTTCCTCGCCGATCGTCCGACTGGACACGATTCCCGGCAACGGCGGCTGCGGCACGGTCCAGACGCCGGCTAGCACCGGTGGCTTGAGCGTCGGCGGCCGCCGAAGCCTGTTCCGGAGCGAACGGGGAAACCACGCCGCCGTCAGCACATCGAGCTGGTCCCCTTGGTAGACCTCGGCGGACGAGGCAACGATGGCCAAGGTCGCGTTCTGGCCCGGGTCCGGTGGGGGTACCCGCTGGATCAACTCGATCAGCCGGGGATTGCGATTCGCGTCGGCGTTCGAGGTGGCGCTCACCACGACTTCCACTTCCGGGGCGACTTCGGTCGTCGAGCCCACGAAGACCAGGACCGGAGAAAAGCGCCACCGGCCAACCTCCGCGGCCCGCAGGGTGAGCTCGAGTTGAAAGGCCCGCGCCGGGGGATTGGATCCGAGGACCGGGTCGAGCCGCTCGGTTCGCTCGACCACTTCGAGCCCGGTCACCTCCGGTAGCTCCACTCGGAAGGCACCCGACAGCGACGTCACCGCCCGGAGCGAATAGCTGATCTGCTCGCCAATCGGAGCCCGGTCGCGATCGACCGTCGCGGTCACCGCGACCTGCCCGGCCTGAACCCACAGGAAAAGGGCGATCACCAGTCTTTCCCCGACGAGCTGCGAACGCCACGACGGCGGCGAATCTGCTCGTTGCGAACCCCCTGTTCGGCGCGCTCGACCGAGCGGAGGATCTGCTCCGCTTCCGCCGCCGACATGCCCCGGGCGTTGCCAACGGCGGACGGTGGCGGTGGAGCGCCTCCCCGGGGCGGCGGGCGGTTGCTGCTGCCGCTGTTCGGGGGCGGCGGCTTTCGCCGATTTACCAATTCGAGGTTCCACTTCGCCGGTCGCGATGCGGGGGACAACAGCAGCGCGTCCTTGAAGCGGCCCGCGGCTTCGGCCTCGAGGCTGTCTCGGCGAACCGAATCGCCCCGGGCTTCCACCAGCGAGACCAACCCGAGGTTGTACAAGGCCCGAAACCGGATGTCCGGATCGAGCGACCTGGCCGCCTCGGCGAGGGCCTTCCGGGCGTCGTCATACCGCCCCTGCGCGAGAGCGAGGACCCCGCTGTTGTACTGCGCCGTGTCTCGGCCCTGCCGGGTCTGGGCCATCCGCGCGAAGGCGGCAGCTGCCCCCGCGGTATCGCGGACCCCGAGTCGGCGTACCCCGTCGGCGGGCCGCTGTGCGGCGGTCCTGCCGGGGAGGAGCACCAAGCCGGCCACCGCCACCAGCGAAGCTGTTCGGCGCGACGCGGTTTGGAGCGCCAGGATGGCGAACGCGCCCAGCGCGAGAATCCAGGCCCGGGGAATCAAGTCCTCGGTCCGGCGGCCCTTTGCGGGATCCCGATCCAGCGAGGCAAGTGTCTTCCACACCGCGCCAGCTTGATCCGGGAAATCGGCGGGAACCAGAATACCCTCCGCGGCATCGGCTACCGCCCGGAGGACCTCGTCCCGGCGGGCGGTGACCACCTCGGCGCCGGCATCGTCCTTCTTGTACTCGACCAGCGCTCCCGCGGCGTCTCGCAGCGGAATCCGCGCCGGGGCGAGCCCACCGGCCCCGACGACGATCACGGTCACTCCGATGCCCTTGAGCGCCCGGGCCGCGGCCAGGGCCGCTGGCAACGAATCGTGGGCTTCGCCATCGGTGAACACGACCATCGCCCTGGCCCCGCCCTCGGAGGCCGCCTCCAGCAGTTCCTTGCCCTGTCGCAGCACAGCCGCCAATTCGGTCCCGCCCTCGCTGGCAATGTCGGGGTCGAGGGCGTCGAGCTGGAGCTGCACGGCTCCGTCATCGAGGGTCAGGGGGGTGAGGATGTAGCTCCGCCCGGCGAACGCGAGCAGGGCGACCCGGTCGCCCCGAACGTCCTGCAGCAAGCGACGGGATTCCCGGACGGCCCGGGCCAGCCGGCTCGGCGCGGCGTCTTCAGCGAGCATGGAACGGCTGATGTCGATCGCGAACACCAGGTTGAGGGCTCGGGTCTCGGTATCGACGTCGGCGCTTCCGAAACGTGGTCCCGCGGCGCCGACGACAACGAGGCCGCCGACGACGGCGAGCACCCCGGGGGTGAGCCGGCGCAGGGCGGTGGCAGGGGCCGCCGCCAGCCACCCCTTGGTTGCTTCGAGCCGACGCCGCCCCGCCCACACGGCAAGCCCCAGCACCGCCAGGGCAACCACCGGCGCGAGCCAAAGCACCGCTGGCGAGTCGAACGTCATGGCGCCCGCACCGCCACGGTGCTCGCCAGGCCCAACTCGGCGAGGAGTAGCGTCACCGCCAGGATCAGAAAAGGCCGAGTGCTCTCGTCCGCGGATCGATATCGGATCATCTCCACTTGCGACGTTTCCATCTCGTCGATCTGGCCGAAAATCCGGCTCAGCGCGTCGCTGTCCTTGGCGCGGAAGTATCGCCCCCCGGTGCGCTCGGCGATCTCATTGAGGAGGACTTCATCGATCCGGACCGGAAGCATCTCGTAGCGATAGCCGGAAAGGCCCCGGCCGGTGGGAATCCGCGCTTCTCCTTCGGTCCCGACCCCGATGGTATAGACCCGCACACCTAACGCCGCCGCCGCGTCTGCCGCGGTCCGTGGATCGATCGCGCCGCGATTGTTCTCGCCGTCGGTGAGCAGCAGGACCACCTTCGAGCGGCTCTTGACCCGACGGAGTCGATTCGTCGCGGTGGCGAGGCCGCTGCCGATGGCGGTGCCATCGTCGAGCGCCCCGATCCGCAGGTCGAGTACCGCTCGCTCGAGCACCGGATAGTCGAGGGTCACCGGGACCTGGGTGAGGGCCTCGCCGGCGAAGGCCACCAACCCGATCCGATCCGATTCGCGGCCCCGAATGAACCCGACCGCCTGCCGTTTGGCGACCTCGAGCCGGTTCGAGGGCGCGAAATCCTCGGCCAACATGCTGCTCGAGACGTCGACCGCGATGACGATCGAGATGCCCTCGCGGCGAACGGTCGTTCGGTCCCCGGGCAGGCGGGGACCGGCGGCGGCGATGATCAACGCCAGCAGTGCCCCGACCCGGCAGAACAGTGGCAGGTACGCCGGCCAGCTTCGGCCAACCGCCGCCACCGCGACCCGTCCATCGGCGATCCGGGCCGCGGTGGGTCGAAGCCGGCGGCGCCACCACAGCCACAGCCCGACCCCGAGCACCAGCAGCAAGAGCGCCGGTCTGGCGAAGGTGATCATGACGTCCGACTCCGCCAACGCTGGGCGGCCAGCGCCAGTTCAGCCAATCGACCGGGATCGGACCGCTCCCGGAAATTCGCGTCGGCGAGCTGAGCCACCAGGGCGAGGCCGGCATCTCGCTCGGCTGGCGGCCGAGCAGCCGCCTCCGCGGCGATCAGCTTGGCCCACCCATCGAGCACCGTCCGGGCCTCGCCCGCGGCCCGCCACTGCTCCAGGATTTCGGTCGGATCCGAGGGTGGTTCGGCGGATGTCGTCGGTTCCACGGCGCCCGACCGGCGGCGCCCGAACCAAGCGAGCCCAGCCCACACCAAACCGGCGATCGGCACCAACACCGCGACCGGCAGCCAGGAGCGGGTCGCCTGATCGACGACACCTTCCGCCGGCTCGGGTTGAAGCGACGCCTTGGGCACGCTGTCGGGGAGCAGCGCCGCGATCGTCACCACGTGCTCGGTCGCCGGTAGGGTGTCGGAGCGGCCCGCACTGGACACCACGATGGCCCCGGGCACGGTAACCCGATGATCCCCCGGAAACCAGAACGCGACGGGGTATCGGACGACCGCGAGGCCGGCCCGGTAGTCGACCTCAGGAGCGGCCAGGACGGAGCCCAAATCCCCGAGGTCCCAAACCTGCGGGCGCAAGACATGGCCGGCTGGGACCCGCGCCGCCACGGCGAGCCATACCGTATCGCCGACCGAGGCGGCCGCGAGCTGGAGGACCAGTCCGAGGGCCATCATCGACGTCCGGGACGCCTCCTCGGCGCGAAGGCCCGACGGAGCACTGGGGCATAGTCCTCTCCGACATCGATGGCAAGATGACGAACCGCCGCCGCTTTCAGCCGCTGGTTGCGACGCTCGACTCCCGCCCGCGCGGCGCTTTCCCACCGACGCCTGACGGCCGAATCACCGAGATTGACCAAAGCCCGCGCCCGTGTCTCGGGGTCCTCGAAGGTCACCCAGCCCAGCCCGGCCGGCCGAATTTCCCTCGCGTCGTCGACCGTGACGGCGGTGACGTCGTGCCGGGCCGACAACTGCTTGAGGGCGTTATCCCATCCGTCGGCGAGGAAGTCGGACACCACGACCACGACACCCCGGTGGCGGAGGACCCGCGAGGCGTATCGGAGCGCCCCGGCCAAATCGGTGCCGGTTCCCGTCGGCGCGAAAGCCAGCAGGTCCCGGATCAGTCGGAGCGCGTGGCGGCGCCCCTTGGCCGGTCGCACCACGTGTTCGACCGTGTCGCTGAACAACAAGGCGCCGACTCGGTCCTGTTCCCTGGCACCCGCCAGGGCGAGCACCGCCGCCACCTCGACCGCTCGCGCCGCCCGTTCGATCGGCCGGCCGACGTGGGTCGAGCCGGATTGGTCGACCACCAGGAGCAGGGTCAGTTCGCGTTCTTCGGTGAAGGTCTTGACGAAGGGTGAACCGAGGCGAGCGGAGACGTTCCAGTCGATCGCCCGATAGTCGTCGCCCTGTTCGTACGCCCGGACCTCGGCGAACTCCATTCCCTGTCCCCGGAACACCGAGCGCGATTCGCCGGCGAAGAGCGAATCGATGACCCCTCGGGTCCGGATCGCGATCCCCTTGACCTGCTTGAGCAGTTCGGGCGCTACCCGAACGGTCACGGCACTCTGACCTTTCCGAGCACCTGCTCGACGATGGCATCCGCGGTGACGTCCTCCGCTTCCGCCTCGAACGAAAGCACGATGCGGTGCCGAAGCACGTCGGGAGCCATCGCCTGGATGTCCTGGGGGGTGACGAAGCCGCGTCCCTGCAGCAGCGCGTGGGCCCGAGACGCTTGGGCCAGCGCGATCGATGCACGGGGTGAGGCCCCGTACCCGATCAGTGGCGCCAACGCCCCCAAGCCAACCTGGGTCGGCTCGCGAGTCGCCCGCACCACGTCGACGATGTAGTCGGCCAGGCGCGGATCGAGATGGGTGGCCAGCGCCTGACGGCGGAGGTCCAGCACCGTCGCTGGGTCCAGCACCGCGGCGACCGGAATCGCCTCGCCGCCGCTCATCCGCTGGAGGATCTCCCGCTCGTCCGACCGGGTCGGGTATCCGACCCGGATCTTGAGCAAGAACCGATCGAGCTGCGCCTCGGGGAGCGGATAGGTGCCCTCGCTTTCGATCGGGTTCTGAGTCGCCAGCACCAAGAACGGCTCAGGGAGCCGGTAGGTTTGGCCACCGATCGAGACCTGCCGCTCCTGCATGGCCTCGAGCAGCGCCGATTGGACCTTGGCCGGTGCCCGGTTGACCTCGTCGGCGAGAACGATGTTGGCGAACAGGGGCCCGTGTTTCGGCCGGAAGTCCTGAGTCTTCTGGTCGAAGATCATGGTGCCGACCACGTCCGCCGGGAGCAGGTCGGGGGTGAACTGAATCCGGGAAAAGGCGGCCCGGAAGGTGTCCGCGAGGGTCCGGACGGCGAGGGTCTTGGCCAGGCCCGGTACCCCTTCGAGCAAGATGTGTCCGCCGGTCAGGAGCCCGATCACCAGGCGTTCGACCATCGGCCGCTGGCCCACGATCCGCCTCCCGATCTCGTCGAGAGCCTGGCGGAGGACCTTTGAATGGGCCAGGTCGGGAGTGGCACTCGTCGTCATCGCCGCCTCATCCGAGCAAAACGTTAGGTTCGCGGCAGATCGACGGCGCGGTAGATCGCGCCGATTTCCGCCGGGGACAGCTCGCGCCAGGCCCCGGGCTCGAGGTCGCCGAGCCGGATCGGGCCATAGCTGAGTCGGGCCAACCGCTCCACTTTCGCGCCGGCCGCCGCGATCCACTTCCGAACGATGGCATGACGCCCCTCGGTCAGGGTGACGTCCACGATGCTCCGGCCGTCACGCCCGGGCCGGACCCTCACGGCCGTCGGCTGGACCGGGCGCCCATCGATCACGACGCGCTTGCCAAGGGATTGTTCCAAGGTGGCCGTCGGTTGCCCGTGCACCAGCGCGGTGTAGCGGCGGGGGATTCGGTGACGCGGGTGGGTGAGCCGGTGAACCGCATCACCATCCGTCGTCAACAGGAGGAGGCCGGTGGTCATGACGTCGAGGCGGCCGACGTACGTCAGCCCTTTGACCTTCGGGAGGAGATCGAATACGGTGCGACGGCCCTCGTCATCTTCCGCGGTGGTCACCACGCCGAGCGGCTTGTGGAAGGCGAGCCAGCGAGTCGGCGCCGGCCGGACCCGCTTGCCTTTGACCAGGACCGTGTGCCGGTCCGGATCGGCCTTCGAGCCCAACGTCGCCACCCGCCCGTCGACCGTCACGGCGCCTTGCTCGATCAGCTCTTCGGCCCGGCGTCGCGATGCCACGCCAGCTCGGGCGAGCAGGCGCTGGAGCCGCATTTCGGTCACGAGTCGGCTTCGACGAAGGCCGCGGCATCCTGATCCACGTCATCGATTGGCTTGGGAGCCTGCAACGCGATCGACAGCTCTTCGGCGCGGGGGAGGTTGGCGAGATCCGGGAGCCCGAGCAGTTCGAGGAACTGCGGTGTCGTGCTGTAGAGGAGCGGGCGTCCCAGCGCCTCGCCGCGGCCGGTGACCTCGATCAACCCGCGCTCCTGGAGGGTCCGCAGCACGCCCGCCGCGTTGACCCCGCGGATCTCCTCGATTTCGGCCCGGCCAACCGGCTGCCGGTAGGCGATGGTGGCCAGCGTTTCGAGCATCGCCGCGGAGAGTCGGGGCGGCTTCTGGTTGAGCTGGGCTCGCTCGATGGCGGCGGCGAACGCCGGCCGGGTGACGATCTGAAACCCACCGGCCATTTCCACCATTTCGACCCCGTGCCCGTCGAAATCGTAGTGCTCGCGGAGTTGCTCGATTGCCTGCCGGAACTCCGCCAGGCTGACGTCGGGGTCGAGCGTCTGGAGTTCTTCGACGGTCACCGGGCGCGGGGCCGCGAACAGCGCCGCTTCAATCAGCTGGGCGAGGGGATTCACGGACGATCACCACCGGCCCGAAGGCCTCGGTTTGAATGAGAAAGGCAGTCCCCCGCCGCGCCAGTTCCAGGAGGGCGAGGAGGGTGGAAAGAACGTCCACGATCGTCGGGCGCGGCCCGATGGCCTCGGTCCAGGTGATCTCGGCCCGATCGGCGAGCAGGGTCTGAATGCGGAGGGTCGCCCCCTCGACGTTGAGGGGACGAGCCACGACCCGGTGCATCACCGGATGGAGAATCGCCGCGATCACCCGCTCGACCGCCGCCAAGAGGTCCACCAGATCGAGGGTCAGCGGTGGCGGCGGAAGGTCGGGCGGCGGTGGGAGATAACCCCGCGCGAATCGCATCGAGCGGCGGTCCGCCTGCTGGTGCATCCACACCGCGATCTCTTTGATCTGCTGGTATTCGAGCAGCCGCCGGACCAACTCCGCCCGAGGATCGTCCCACTCTTCGCCGTCAGCCCCTCGGGGCAACAACATCTGCGCCTTGAGCCGAACGAGCCGACTGGCCATCTCGAGATAGTCGGCGGCCTGGTTCAGGCCTAACGCATGGACGGCCTTGAGGAACTGATCGGCGATCCGGGCGATCGGGATGTCCGCGATGTCGATCCGCTCTTCTCCCAACAGGTGCAAGAGGAGGTCGAGCGGCCCGGTGAAGGACTCCAGCTCGACGACGAACCCGGAATCGGCCAGAACGCCGATCGACGGCGCCGACGAATCAGAGCTCGGATCCGAAACGAAACCGATTGCGGCCAAGATTTCCGTTCTCCAGTAGGCCGGTGGAATATGGCAGGATTCGCCCGTCGGGCGAAGGGGGCGCGGGGCCAAGGGTTGCCCGAAGCCCGGTCCAGGCGCTAGTTTATGTGGCTAAGTTCCTTGTTCGAAGTCCGGCCGAACCGCCAGTCAGGAGTCGCGAGTGCCCCGCCTTAAGTCCGCCAAGAAGCGAATGCGTCAGGCCAAGTCACGCACGGCCCTCAACCGCACCCAGCGAAGTCAGTTGCGCACGGCCGTCAAGCGGGTTCGGCAGGCGACCGACGACAAGGCCCGGGCCGACGCTCTGGCCGTGGCGAGCAAACTCCTCGACCGAGCCGGGCGCAAGCGGCTGATCCACCCCAACGCCGCCGCCCGTCAGAAGAGTCGGCTCAGCCGGATCAAGTAGGCGAGTCGGTTTCCGAGAATCAAACGGGGCGGTCCGAATCCGGACCGCCCCGCTGTCGTTCCCCGCCCTCCATCCTCAGACCGCGGCGAGCTCGGCCCCGCATCGTTCGCAGTACCACTCGGTGGGCCGATTGAGCGACCCGCACTCGCCACACTTGAGCGTCTTGGCAATGGTCTGACTGGGCCGGTCCGTCCTGGTTTCGGTGGCGCGGCCACCCTCCAACGTCACCGACTTGAGGAAGGTGAGCTCGTCGACCGGCGAATTGGCGGGTTCCTTGGGTGCAGGGGACGGAAACGGCACGGTTCGGCTCGACCCCGAGTCCCGCGCCTTGAGCCCGCCCCCCCGCGGCACGAAACGAGGAGCTTCGGGGACCTCGGCGGGCGCGGCAGGCTCGATCCGGGCAGCGGGCTCGTCTCGAACGACCGGCGCGGGCTCCGGCGCCGCCGCTCGGGCCACCGGTTCCTCGCGCTTGGGCGGCGCGGCCGGTTGGGCGGGTGGCGGGGCAATTTGTCGGAGCACATCCTCGAGACGGCTGATCTCACCCGCTAGCCGCCCCAGTTCATCGTCGAGCCCGCTGATCTTGCCCGAGCAGTCCTGCTCCACCCGCCGCCATTCATCATCGGAGTACTCGCCGACCGTGAATCGCAACTCCGCCTCGGCAAGAGTCTCTTGCTCCTCGGAGCGGAGCTCGCTGTACTCGGAGGCCTGCCCCCGAAGCCCCTGGAGGGTGGAACCGATCACATCGGAGTGGCCGCGGAGCTGCTCAACGACTTGAGCCAGCCGAGCCCGGTAGTCGGAGCGGACCCGCTCGCGGACCGCGGTTGGAGTCTTGCTTCCTGCAGCTTCCAGCTTGTCCAGCCAGTCGGCCAGGCGTTGGCGGGAGGCCAGGAGTGACTCGACTTCGGCCAAGTCCTGTTTTGGTATTTCGGTCATTCGGCCCCCATCAGACAAACGCGCGGTGCTTCCCGATCACAAGATAACGGCCAACTGCTCCTCTGGAAACACGTTATGAAGTTAACCGTCAATGTTTTTGACACTCCGATCGAAGACCACCCTCCCGCCTACCAGAGTTTGGTCAACCCGACCCACGAATTCGCGCCCGAGGAATGGGCTGTTGGCGCTTTTTGAATGCAAATCGCTCGCCTGAGGGCGCCAGGCGGCATTCGGGTCGAAGATGACAATATCTGCAGGCGCGCCGACCGCCAACGACCCGCCGCTCAAGCCATAGAGCCGCGCTGGGGCAGTGCTCATTCGGTCGATCAAGCCCAAGAGACTCAGGTGCCCAGGCTTCACCAACTCGGCCAGCGCCACCGGCAAGGCGGTCTCGAGGCCAACAACACCCGCCGCCGCTTCGTCGAACTCCCGTTCCTTAGCATCGTAATGCTGGGGAGAGTGGTCGGTCGCGATGCAATCGATCGTACCGTCCACCAGACCGGCCACGATAGCGGCCCGATCCTCCGCGCTCCGAAGGGGCGGCCTCACCTTGGCGCTGGTCTGATACCCTTCGCAAGCCAGGTCGGTCAGCGCCAGGTGGTGGGGCGTCGCCTCGGCGGTCACTCGGACGCCGAGGTCTTTGGCCCGACGAATCAATTCGACCGCGCCCGCGGTCGAGACGTGACAGACGTGGAGGTGGCCGCCGGTCAACCGCGCGAGCACGATGTTCCGAGCGACGACGACCTCCTCCGCGGCGGCCGGAATGCCCTTGAGGCCAAGCCGGGTGGCCACCAGGCCCTCGTGCATCACCCCACCCTGGGCCAGCGAGGGATCCTCGCAGTGGTCCGTCACCGGGATGCCGAACGTCTGGGCATATTCGAGGGCGGTGCGCATGAGCTGGCTGGACACGACTGGCCTGGTATCGTCGCTGACCGCCACCGCGCCGGCGGCCACCATCTCGCCGAATTCGGCGAGTTGTTGACCCTTTTGACCGAGCGAAATGCAGCCGATTGGATAGACTCGGGCTTTGCCCGCCCGGATTGCCTGCCTGACCACGAAGCCGACGGCGGCTTGATTGTCCACCACGGGGTCGGTGTTGGGCATGGCGCAGACCGCGGTAAACCCGCCGGCGGCCGCGGCGGTCGCGCCGCTCGCGATGGTCTCGAGATGCTCCTGTCCGGGCTCGCGAAAATGGACGTGGAGATCGACCAGTCCGGGGGCAACGACCCGGCCTGACGCGTCGAGGCGGGCAACGCCTGGCCCGAGCGGGATGTTGTGGCCGACCGCGACGATTCGCCCCTCGTCGACGAGCACGTCTGCTGGCCCGTCGGTCCCGCGGGTCGGATCGATGACCCGACCACCGCTGATCAGCAGGGCGGTCACCGGTCCTCCGCGGGATGGGTCGCCCAGTCCGGCGAGCCGCCAGCGAGGAGATAGAGCACGGCCATCCGGACCGCGACCCCGTTGGTGACCTGCGGCAAGATGACGCTGGCGGGGCCATCGGCCACATCACTATCGATCTCGACACCCCGGTTCATCGGACCGGGGTGCATCACGACGACCTCGCGGCCCGCGCGGGCCAGTCGCTCGCGGGTCACCCCGAAGATTCGATTGTACTCCCGGAGCGATGGCACGAAACCGCCTTCCATCCGTTCCAGCTGCAAGCGGAGGATGTTGACCGCATCGGCCCACTGGAGCGCTTCGTCGATCCTGCGGATCACCCGAACCCCCAGTCGATCCAGGCCGGTGGGCAGGAGGGATGCGGGCCCGCAGACGGCCACTTCCGCTCCCAATTTGGTCAAGCCCCAGATATTGCTCCTGGCCACTCTGCTGTGGAGTACGTCACCGCAGATGGCCACTTTGAGCCCCTCGATCCGGCCAAACCGGTCGCGCAAGGTCAGCAGGTCGAGCAATCCCTGGGTCGGGTGTTCGTGCTTCCCGTCGCCGGCGTTGATGACGTTGGAGCGAATCCGTTCGCCCAGGAATTTCGCCGCCCCGCTGGCGGGGTGCCGGATCACCACCATGTCGATCCGCATCGCCTCGAGATTGCGGGCGGTGTCAACCAGGGTTTCGCCCTTGGCCACCGAGCTGCCCTGGGTCGCGACGTTGACGGTGTCGGCGCTGAGCCGCTTCTCCGCGAACTCGAACGAGATCCGGGTCCGAGTGGAGGCCTCGAAGAACAGGTTGACGATGGTCTTGCCACGAAGGGCGGGCACCTTCTTGATCGGCCGTTCGCTGACTTCCTTGAAGGCTTCCGCGGTATCCAACACCAATCGGATCTGGTCGGCCGAGAGTTCCTCGAGACCGAGCAGGTCCTTACCCAGGGGCGTCGGCGTCATCCGCGGCGCACCACGTCGACGGCGTCCTCGCCGTCTCGTTCGACTACCCGGACATCGACTCGATCATCCCGATCGGTGGCAACTCGGAGCCCGATGACGTCGGCCTGAATCGGCAATTCCCTGCCGCCCCGATCGACCAGCACGCACAAGAGGATCCGACTGGGCCGCCCGAAGTCCGCCAGTTCGTCGAGGGCGGCCCGGATGGTTCGGCCGCTGTAGAGGACGTCGTCGACGATGACGACGGTCTGGCCGTCGAGCGTTCGGGGCAGGCTGGTCTCTCCGATGATCGGCCGGTGGCCGACCGATTGGAGGTCGTCGCGGTAGAGGGTGATGTCCAACTTTCCGAGAGGGACCTGGCGGCCTTCCGACTTCTCGATCAGGACGGCCAGCCGTTCGGCCAGCTCGACGCCGCGGCGCTGGATGCCGACGAGAATCAGTCCTTCGACGCCCTGGCACCGCTCGACGACCTCGCTGGCCATGCGGGCCAGGGCCCGCGCCACAGCGCGTTCGTCGGCGATCCGGCTCAAGGTGGGCATGCCGGGCACGGAAGCTAGTTGCCCCGAATTCGCTCCGCAACGGCCGGACCGTGGGCGCGGCCCTTCCTCGGGCGCCAGCGCGCGGCGAGCAGCACGACGAGCACCAGGCCGTAGACCAACGGCTCGCGGACGTCGGCCTTGACCAGCCAGTAGAAGTGGAGGACGGCCAAGACCCCGGCGAGGTAGATCGCGTTATGGAGCCGCTGCCACCGGAGGCCACCGAGCCGTCGGACAACCGGGGGCGGTGAGGTGGCCGCCAGTGCCAGGAGGATGACGAAGGCCGCGAACCCGACCAGCACCCAGGGGTGCTCCACGATGTCGGCGGCGATCGCCCCGACGGAGAGCCGATGATCGAACACCGCGTAGATGGCCAGGTGGGTCAGGGCGTAAGCGAACGCGAACAAGCCAGTCAGCCGCCGGAGACGCACCAGCGCAGGCAACCCGAGCAGCCGCCGAACCGGGGTGTTCGCCAGGGTGACCAACAGGATCACGAGCGCCGACAGGCCGGTGGTATGAGTCAAGGTCTTCACCGGATCGGCCCCGAGGTCGCCGCGGAGGATGCCCGCCACGAGCCAGGCTCCTGGCGCCAAGCACCCGACCCACGCGAGCGGTTTGAGTACCCAACGAACCACCGACGCGGTCACGGCTGGCAGCTATCCCGTTCCTCGCTTCGCCCGTCGAGCTCGGCCGCGGAAGTCACCCCAGGCACCGGCTCGGCGCGACAAGGACGATGGACACTAATAGTTCGCCTTGAGGTCCATCCCGGCGTAGAGCGAGGCGACCTGATCGGCATAGCCGTTGAACGGCAGCGTCGGTCGTTTGAAGAACTCACCGAGACGCCGTTCCTGGTCTTGACGCCAGCGGGGGTGATGAACCCGGGGATTGACGTTGGCGAAGAACCCGTATTCGTGGGGGGCCGAGAGATTCCACGAGGTCTTCGGTTGGGTCTCGAGAAACCGGATCCGAACGATGCTCTTGCCACCCTTGAACCCGTACTTCCAGGGCACGGTCAGCCGAAGCGGGGCGCCGTTTTGGTTGAGCAGCGGCTTCCCGTAGATGCCAGTGGCGATCAGCGTCAAGGGATGCATCGCTTCGTCCATCCGGAGGCCCTCGACGTATGGCCAGTCGAGCACTCGGTAGCCGAGCCCTGGCATCTGCTTCGGGTCGGCGAGGGTGGTGAACTCGAGGTACTTCGCCCTGGTGCCAGGCTCGAGCTTCTTGATCAGCGCGCCCAACTCCACACCCATCCATGGGATGACCATCGACCAGGCCTCGACGCAGCGCATCCGATAGGTCCGCTCGACGACCGGCAGGCCTTTGAGGAGGTCGTCGAGCGGGTAAGCTCCGGGTCGTTTGACGTCGCCCTCGACCGTCACCGTCCAGGGCTTGGTTCGAAGGCTCCCCGCGTTCTTGGCCGGATCGTCTTTGTCGGTCCCGAACTCGTAGTAGTTGTTGTAGGTGGTGATGACATCGTACGGGGTCGGTTTGTCGTCGGTGTCCTGTCGGATCGGGGCCCGGACGGCGGAAGCCGCCAACAGCCCGACACTCGCCAGCCACTCACGGCGGCTGGCGTACAGGGCCGGATCGGTAATCTCGCGACTTGGGATCTCTGCTGGCCTACCAATCAACACGGGTCCCCCCGGACACGACTAGGTCCAAGTATAACGCCTCGGGGCTGCCCTTTGGTTTCCAGGGGGGACGGACAGGGCGGGATTCGAACCCGCGAAACGCTTGCACGTTTACACGCTTTCCAGGCGTGCCTCTTCAACCACTCGAGCACCTGTCCCCGGGGGATCGGCGGCGTCAGTATAGCGGCACTCTCGCCGCAGCGTCAACGGCGCGACGCCGATCGCGCCTTGGTGGGACGGCGTTTGGCCCGGCGAGGCCGCGACGCCCGTTTGACCCGAGCCGTCAGCGGATCCGGCTGCGACGCCCAGTTTCTCTTGGCCGCTCCGGCCCGAGCACGCTTGGACGTTTTGGGCTTGGCGCGGGGCGGCTGCGTGGTCGCGGACTTTTTGGCGGCGGCAGTGGGCTTCGCCGCTGTCCGCGCCTTGGGCGGTTTGGGAGATCGGGGCCCGCCCTTGCCTTTGGCGCGCGGCTGGGCGGTTGCCGCCAGGCCACCGCGTGCCTCGATCCACTCGAGCGACTCGGCCAGCGTCACCGTGCCGGGATCGCGATCCTTGGGGATCGAGGCGCTGGTCGAGCCGTGTTTCACATAGGGGCCGTATTTCCCGTCGAACAGTCCGACCGGCTGGCCATCGGCCGGATGGTTGCCGAGGTCTCGAAGCGGGGCTGGGGCCGCTCGCCTACCCCGCCCCAACTTGGGCTGGGCCAGGAGCTCGAGGGCCCGAGCGAGGGTAATCGTGAGGACGTGGTCCTCGCCCTTGATCGACCGGTAATCCTTCCCGACCTTGCCCTGGTCGTGGACGACATACGGTCCGAAGCGACCTTGCCCGGCGAGAACGTTCGCTCCGGTTTCCGGATGGGGCCCGAGTAGGCGCGGCAGGGCCAGCAACCCGACTGCCATGTCGAGAGTGACCTGGTCCGGGGTGACTCCCTTGGGCAGCGAGGCCCGTTTCGGTTTGGGGTTGTCGTCGGAGACCGTCCCCAGTTGAACGTATGGCCCGTATTGCCCGTTGAGGAGCAAGATCGGCGCGCCGGACTCAGGATGGTTCCCGACGATGTCAGGGCCGGCTGCCTTCTGGCGGAGTACTTCGTCGATCACCTCGCGGCTCAGATCGGCCGGAGCCGCGTCGCGGGGGACCGAGGCCTTGAGTACTTCACCGTCCTCGGTGACGACCTCGACGTACGGCCCGAACCGGCCCAGTTTGATGGTGGCGTCGGGGAGGCCGCCGAGATCGATGGTCCGGGCCTCGGCCGGGTCGATCTTCTTTTCCCTCACGGCCACCTGCTGCTTGAGGCCGGCCTTTCCGAGATAGAACTCCTTGAGGTACGGCAGCCACTCGGCATGCCCTTCGGAGATGTCGTCGAGGGTCTGTTCCATGCCGGCAGTGAACTTGATGTCGACCAACGTCGGGAAGTGGTGCTCGAGGAGCGCGGTCACCCCGAACGCGGTGAGCGTCGGGACGAGGGCCTGACCTTGCTTCTGGACGTAACCGCGGTCGATGATGGTATCGATGATGCTCGCGTAGGTACTCGGCCGCCCGACGCCATCGGCTTCGAGCTCTTTGACGAGACTCGCCTCGGTATAGCGGGCAGGCGGCTGGGTCTCGTGGGAAAGGGCCTCCAAGGCTTGGCACCGGGGCCGGTCGCCGACCTCGAGATGGGGCAGGACGATCTCCTGGTCCTCCAAGGCGGCCTCGGGATCGTCGGACCCCTCGACATAGGCGCGGAGAAAGCCGGGGAAGTCGATTCGCTTTCCGGTGGCGCGGAAGCCGGCGTCGGCGACGTCGATGGTCACCGTCATCCCGGTGAGCCGAGCGTCGAGCATTTGCGAGGCGACCGTTCGCTTCCAGATGAGGTCGTACACGGCCAGCTCCCGGCCGGAGAGGCCGGTTTCCTCGGGCGTTCGGAAATGCGACCCCGCCGGGCGAATGGCCTCGTGAGCCTCCTGGGCGGTGGCGTTGCCGGTGAGGTAGGTGCGTGGCTGCGGAGGCAGGTACCCGCCGCCGTAGAGCCGCTCGACGCATTCCCGGGCGGCGGTGAGCGCCTGGTTCGAGAGGTGAACCGAGTCGGTCCGCATGTAGGTGATGAAGCCCTCCTCGTAGAGCTTCTGCGCGGTCCGCATCGCCTCGCGGGCTGACAGACGCAGCTTCCTGTTGGCCTCCTGCTGCAGCGTCGAGGTGATGAACGGGGGCGCCGGCCGACGAACGAACGGCTTCTCCTCGGCGGCGACCACGGTCCAGGGACCACGCTCCAGCCGCTTGGTGAGCGCCTCGGCCGCGCTTTGGTCGAGGAGGACGACGTCCCGCCCAGCCAACAGCTTGCCGGTGCGTTCGTCGAAGTCCTTGCCGGTGGCGAGCCGTTTGCCCCCGAGGGTCGCCAAGGTCGCCTCGAAGCCCTGGCCATCGTGCTCGAGCGCGGCCTTGAGATCCCAATAGGTGGCGGGCACGAAGGCCCGCCGCTCGCGCTCGCGAATCACCAGCAGCCGGACCGCGACCGACTGGACTCGACCGGCCGAGAGGCCGTAGGCGATTTTTTTCCAGAGGAGGGGCGACAGCGTGTATCCAAACAGGCGGTCGAGGATGCGGCGCGTTTCCTGAGCCCGAACCAGCCGGTCGTCGACCGGCCGGGTGTGGTCCAAGGCGTCTCGGATCGCCTCGCGGGTGATTTCGTGGAACACCATCCGGCGGGTGGAAACCTTGGGTTTGAGCACCTGCATCAGATGCCAGGAGATGCTCTCGCCCTCGCGGTCTTCGTCGGTCGCGAGAATCAGCTCGTCGGCATCGTCGAGAGCGGTCTTCAGTTCTTTGACGACATGCCTCTTGTCGCTCGGCACGATGTACAATGGCTCGAAGTCCTGCTCGACATTGACTCCGAGCCGGCTCCACTCTTCGCCCTTGAGTTTGGCCGGGATGTCGGAGGCCCGGTCCGGCAGATCGCGAACGTGTCCCATCGAGGCGACGACCTTGTAGCCGCGAGGAAGAAACTCACGAATGGTTCTCGCCTTGGTAGGCGACTCGACGATGACGAGGCTGGCCATGCCATCCTTGGGCGTAAATGAGCCTGGACCAGCCGCACCGGATGCAATCGAGGTGCCCTGACCCTCAAAGTGGGGGAACAGAATGGGGGTTCGGCTCGGGTCTGTCAATACGCCGGCCCGCGGCGGCGCCTCGTTGCCGTCACCTAACGTTTTGTCGCGGTAGCACTTAGCGACCTGCCGACCACCAGGTGGACGGCCCGAGAGGCCGGGGCGGCGACGGGGCTTGGCTGGCGCGACCGATTATCTTGCGGGCACGTCCTCGCCATTGGAGTAACCGTGGGAAGCCTGGTTTTCGGAATCGTGCTGCTGGTCATCGGCCTCGTGGTTCGGGCCTCATCGAAGGGGTTGGGCTCCACTGGCGGAAAGGTCGCCGGTACCGTTGTCTCGCTGGTGAGCGTCGGGTTGATGGTCTTCGGCGTGGTGACTCTGCTGGGCTCGAGCGTCAAGGTGATCGACGCCGGCTCCGTCGGGGTTCAGCACGCGTTCGGGAAAGTCTCGGCGGCACCCCTGCTGCCCGGGGTACGCTTCGTCCCGCCATGGTCGGAAGTCGAGCGATACTCGACCCGGGAGGAGCAGTTCCCGGTGGCCAGGGAAGAGGCCGAGCAGATGGCCGCGCTGTCGAGCGAACAGATGGCCATGCAGGTCGACGTGGCGGTCCGTTGGCAGATCGACCCCCAACAGGCTCCCCGGATCTTCATCGAGATCGGCGGCGAAGAGCAGATCCACGCGGTGGTATTGAATGCCATTCGCAACGGGGTTCGGGACGGGATGGCCCAGTTCTCGATCAACGAGATCGCCCAGCGAAGCCGGGTCGCGGAGGCCATGCGAGCCGAAGTCGATAGTGCCTTGGTCACGACACCCCGCGCCGGCGGCGAGTCGTTCCGGATCGCCACGATCACGGCGTTCTTCCTCCGCAACCTCCAACCACCCGAGCAGGTGGTCAACGCCATCAACGCCAAGATCGCGCAAGAGCAACAGATCCAAACCGAAAAGCACCGGGTCGAAGTGGCCCGGCTGCAATCGGAACAGCAGCGGCTGCTCAACCAGACCTTGACGCCGGAAGCGCTGATGAAGCAGTACCTCGAGGTGCTTCACGACATGCGCACGTCCAATAACCTGGTCGTGCTGGTGCCCACCGAGGGCGGTTCGCCGCTCCTCGACCTCAACGCCCTTCGTCGGAACGTTCGCCAGGGGAATCAGTAGCGGGCGCGCCGATCCGCCGCCGGGGCCATTCGCGCCAGAGGCCGTAGGCTCCCGCGGCCACCAGGCCGACGGCGAGGAACATCAACCCGGGCGCCGGACCAACCTGGTCCGCCAGTCCCCCTCAGCCGCCGGGGATCGGGCAATCGATCGGCCCCGGGATCTGCCAACCGAACAGCCTCATCGCCCCGCCTCCACCGCGCCGCCGGCCGACGCGAAGGTTCGGATTCGTCGGCCAGCTTCAGCGAGACGATCCTCGTGGCACCCCAGCGTGATTCGAACGTGGCCGGCCCCGCTCGGCCCGAAACCCTCTCCCGGTGTCACCGAGACGTCCGTCGCGTCGAGGAGGCGACTGGCGAACCGTTTCCCGGACATTCCACTCGGCCGGACATCCGCGAACAGGTACATCCCGGCGTCCGGCATCCGGGCCGAAAGCCCTGGCGCTCCCCGCAGGACGTCGACCAGCGCCGCCGCCCGGCGCTGGTACGATGCCCGGATCCGGTCCAGTTCGTCTCCCCCGGACCGGATCGCGACGACGGCGGCGTCCTGGACGAATTGCGCGATTCCGAAGAACATCGCCTGACCCAGGTTGACGAGATGCCGGGCCAGCGGCTCCGGGCCGATGGCCCAACCGCAGCGCCACCCGGTCATGGCATGCGACTTCGACAAACTCGACACCACGACGGTTCGGGACGCCATCTCGGGCAGCGAGAATGGTGACAGGTGTCGCCGACCGCCGAACATCAGCGACGCGTAGACCTCATCCGATATCAACCAGAGGTCGTGACGCCGGCAGAGGTCAGCCACCGCGAGGGCGGTTTCCTCCGTTAGGCACGCCCCGGTCGGGTTGTGGGGAAAATTGAGGACGATCCCGCGGGTTCGCGGGGTCACGGCCGCCCGCACCCGGTCGGGATCGAGCCGGAAACCGTCTTCGGGCCGCAACCCCACGGACACCAGGGTGACGCGTGGGGCCCCGAAGACCCCGGGGTAGGTGACGTAGGTCGGCTCGGCGACGATGACCTCGTCACCGCCGTCGAAGAGGCACTGGGTGACCGCGAAAAGCGCGGCCTGAGCCCCCGGGAAGACGATGACCTGGTCAGGGCTTACGGTGACGCCAGTGGCCGAGGTCGCCGAGTCGGCGATCGCCAGCTTGAGTTCGGGTTCCCCGCCAACCGGGGAGTAGTGAGTTCGACCCCGTTCGAGAGCCTCGATCGCGGCCCGCCGGATTGGCGCTGGGGTGTCGAAGTCGGGATCGCCGATGCTGAGCAGGAAGATGTCGTCGCCGGCCCGGGCCCTCCCGACGGCCCGGCTGTGCACGGCCCAGGCATCGGCCCCCTCGCCAGCGACCCGATCGGTCAATGTGGAATAGCGCATCGGACCTCGACTCGACAAAAAACCTCGCCAACCGAGGCGAGGCAAAGCGGACAGGGAGGGATTCGAACCCTCGATACCGTTGCCGGTATGCCGGTTTTCGAGACCGGTTCCTTCAGCCACTCGGACACCTGTCCTGGCAGCGGCATAAGATAAAGCCCCACCGTGCTTTAGCGGTAGCCCTCCCTTATCGCCGGTAGTCGAGCGGCGGGGCCCGGTCGCCAATCCGGTTCTGGTACTCGAATCCGCCCAGCCGGGCCTCGAATTCGGCTCGTGCCTCGACCAGATGCGAGGGCGTCGTCAACAGCTCGATCGCGGTCAGGGCCATCGATTTGGCCGCGACCAACATCCCTTTGTGGCCGATCGACATCCCGCCAGCGGCAACCGCCTGCCAACTGTGAGCCGGCGTTCCGGGAACCCAGGTCGCCGTGGTCACTTGGACGGTCGGGATGACCCAACTCACGTCGCCGACGTCGGTCGAGCCGCTGGAGACACCGACCTCGGCCGCCTGGATGGTGCCGACCGACTCGAGCGCTGGCAGGGGGCCGGTCAGCGACCGGCGGATGGTCTCCGCGAACCGGGTTTCGTCGGGGGTGTACTGGTACCCTCCAACCTGGCGGAGGGCCCGTTCCGCCACCTCGGCGAGATGATCGTTGGGAAGGACGTTGTAGACCGCGTTGACGATCTCCATGGCGACGTCCGTTCCGGTGCCGAGCGCGGCGCCCTTCGAGGCGTTGACGATCCGCTCCCAGATGCCGTCGAGGACCCGCATGTCGCTGTGCCGGGCGTAGTAGTAGGTCTCGGCGAAATCCGGCACGACGTTAGGCGCCTTGCCCCCGCTGGTAATGATGTAGTGGATCCTGGTTTCCTGCGGGACGTGTTCTCGGAGCAGGTTGACCATGGTGTTCATCGCCTCGACGCCATCGAGCGACGACCTCCCCTGCTCCGGGGCGGCGGCGGCATGGGCACTCACCCCCCGAAACCGGAATTTGGCAGTGATGTTCGCCAGGGTGGTGGCCTTGGTCACTTGATTGATGTCGTCGTGGTGACAGGGCGC
>VGVQ01000019.1 GCA_016874005.1 Gemmatimonadota bacterium
GGGCTCGGCCCGTCCGGCTTCGGGTGCGTCGCTCCAATTCGGTCCGCTCGGCGGGCGTCAAGGCGATCGGCTGGGTGTCCATACCAGCCAATATAGCACTAAACACTTATCTGGTACAGTCCACTAGTGACCACTCTGGCCTCCTTCAGGTACCGCCTGACCCTTCACGTAAGTGCGAATCTGGAACTTCGCTTCGAGCATGGCCCGACTGGGATCGCCTAACGCCTGGGCCTGAGCCTGCGGCGCCGGCACCAGGGTCACGTCGTACGGCACGATGATCCGACGAAGACTGGCGATGTCCGAAAGGAACTCGCCGACTTGGTCGTAGCGCCCGACCACCGCGACCTTGTACGCGTAGGTGTCGAACGGCGCCGGACCGGGCACCACCGGCTGGGGGACGACTTCCGCCAGGTTGACGCCGCGGATCTTGGCCCGAGTCGACATGTCGTCGAGCAGATTGGGCACCTCGTTCCGCTCCGGCACCAGCTGGCGGAGCAGGGCGAGGTTGCCCCGATTCGCGTCGATCTTCTTCTTGAGGTCTTCGATGGTCCCGGCCGCCAGATCGCGCTTGACGCTGTCGGTCTGAGCCTCGAGCGCGGCGATCGAGTCGTTGATCATCGCGATCTTCTCCTCTTTGACCGCGACGCCCTGGACTCCGATGTTGCCGACCACTTCGCCGGAATAGAACAGGTAGCCGATCAGTCCAGCGAACACCACACCGAGGACCGGCGCCGCCTTGGGATTGTCGAGCAAAGCCATGGGTTAGTTCTCCTGACTCGGCGCGGGCCGGTCCACATGACCGGCCGACTCGGTGGTCGGCCGGTCCGGGGTCACTTCGGCGCGGGTCGGCCGCTGGAACGCCGCCTTGAGGACGAACGCGGTCACGGCCCGGTTCTGATCGAGCACCGTGTTGGCCGAGATCGCGGTCACGTCCTTGAGGTACGGCGAGTCCTCCAACTGCCGGAGCAGTCGGGTATAGCCCTGAATGTCCACCGTGCGACCGCTGACCTGGATCTGGACCGGGGGCGGCTCGACGACGAGGTTCGTGACCGTGTCCACTTGCACCGGCGGAGCCACCGCGATGAACTGCAGATCGGTGAGCCAGGTGAACGCCGGAACCGCCCGGGCCACTTCATCGAGAATGTGGGGCCAGCCGTAGCGGTCGCCGTCGACGTTCTTGATCGTGGCGATTTGGGCCTGGATCGAATCTCGAACCGCTTCGAGTCGCTTCTTTTCGGCCAGGAAGGCACGGAACCGCTGGTTCTCGGCCCGAGCCTGCTCGAGTCGGGGCTCGAGACCGGCGAGTTCGCCGCTGGTGTTGAGCTGCGCCATCCCGACGTAACCCAGCCAACCGAGCCCGAGTGCCAGGGCGCCGATCCGGTAGGGATCTTTGATCTTCTGGCCGAGCCCCTTGAGCTGCGCTCCGATCCCCGCCAACGGCGAGGTCGCTTTGGCGCGCTTCTGACCGGGCTTGAGGTTGATTTCAATCATCGGCGTTCTCTGTCCTCCTGTCCGTCACGCGGCCTGCCGCAGGGCCAACCCCACGGGCAGCATGAGCAACGGGGCGACTTCGTCGACGTTCATTTGGTCGAATACCCCATCGGCAACCTGGATCCGCTCGATCGGATTGGCCAACTGGACCGGCAACTTGAGCCGATCCGAGAGCGTTTTGGCCAGCCCCGGGATCCGGGCGCCGCCGCCCGACAGGAAGATCCGCGAGAGGCCGGCCGCTGAGCGGCTGGCGGTCTGAAGGAACGCCGCGGCCCGCTCGATGCCGACGGCGAGTTCTTCGCCCCGGCTCTGGA
Organism: Gemmatimonadota bacterium; assembly: GCA_016874005.1. Taxonomy (GTDB): domain Bacteria; phylum Gemmatimonadota; class Gemmatimonadetes; order Gemmatimonadales; family GWC2-71-9; genus SHZU01. The sequence goes on from VGVQ01000019.1 coordinate 1,806, forward strand.
GAAACGGGGCCAACACCTCGGTCACTTCGAAGCCCTGGAGCAGCTTCTCGGCTTCTTCGGCCGAGAGGCCGCGTTCCCGCTGGAGATCCTCTCGGAATCGCCGGGTTCCGACCGGGAGGTCGCGGGTCAGCACCGGCACCCCCTCGTCGAGAATGTTGACGTTGGTCAGCTCGTGGCCCACGTTGACCAGCCCGACCACACCCTTCATGGCCTCGGGATAGTTGACCTCGAACGCGTTGTGGAGCGCGAAGGCGTCGACGTCGATGACCGACGGCTCGATCCCGATTTCCTTGAGGAGCGACATCTTGGTCTCGACCAGCTCGCGCTTGGCGGCGACCAAGAGCACCGACATCTGGAGCCCCTCGTTCTCCGGATCGAGGATCTGGAAGTCGAGTTCGACGTTATCCATGTCGAACGGGACATGCTGCTCCGCCTCCCAGCGGATCAGCTCGCGCGCTTCGCCTTCTTTCATCCGGTCCATCGGGATCCGTTTGACGATCACGTCGCGGCCGCCGACGGCGGTGACGACGTTCTTGGGCTTGATCCCCATGTCGGCGAACAGGCTGCGGATGGCCTCGGCGACAATCCCGGGGTCCATCACTTCGCCCTCGACGATGGCGTCGTCGACCACGGTGGTCATCGCCACCTTCGACAACACCGGCTCACCGGTTCCGTGCGACACGACCGCGACCTTGATGAGGCCGCTGCCAATGTCGAGGCCAACTGTCTGCCGATTGCGGCCGAAGAGTGCCATAGTCCGCCCGATCGCCAAGGTGAATCTTGTCTATCTAACAGTCCTGCAACAACTTGCACAGATTTTTCGACGCGATTGGCGACCGCGTTGGCTCGGCCTTCCTGAGAGCCTTCGGTCGCATCAGCCACAGTGCCGGGGGCAACGGCTATGCCATGGCTGGCAGCCCCCTGCGCCAACTGGCACTCAGGCGCTTAAGTCTTTGTATTTGTTATACTTCAACCCGGCCAACAGACCGGAACCGCCGCTCCGGCCGACCAGAAATTTCGCAAAGATCCGCTGGCCTCGCGAACCGCTACTGGTAACCTGCAACCCAGCCCCGAGAGATGGGCCTGGTGAAATACGTGCTGTCGATCGGGCTGACGAGAACCTGAACGATAATCCCGTTGACGGCCCGGGCCCGAGTTTGGCCGCCGACGTCCTGGATCGTGGCGGTGGCACTCAAGAGCCAGAGGTCGCGCGCGAGCCACCGAGCATCGAGGCGCACCTCGGTATCGGCACGGGGTCTCGGGACCGGCCCGATGACCACGGTGCGACCAGGACCAACGATCGCGGTGCTATCCAACCACACCCCGCGAAGCTCGGAGGCAACGGCGGCCGAGGCCGCAGCCCTCCCGCGGACCCCGAGAAAGACCTCACGGGCCTGGCGGAGGGCAACGTCACCGGCGGCCGCGGCGACGGCGGAAACCGCCGCCCCGAGCCCGACCGCAACCAACACGTTGGCGATCACGGAGCGTTCCGAAAGCGGAGGATGGCTCGGGCACTGTCGCGGACCGGGGCGACCCGACCCCCACCCACCGCGAGCCCCCGATATGACTCGGCTACCACGATCACGCCGATGGCCGAGGGCGGACCGGGCCCCGCCAGGGGGACGCCAAGCCGATCGAGCCCGACGAGATCCAGTCCGCCGGCCCCCACCAGCCGTCCCGCAATCGGCTGGACGGTCGCCCCGGCCGAGAGACCCTCGATTCCGAACTGCCAACCTCCGGCGCCGAGATAGGCTCGGGCGTTGATGCTCTCGAACAGTATCAGGATCGAACGGCCGCTCGGCCCGATCCGGGCGACGGTGGTGGAGTCGATGGTCGCCGGATAGCGCACCGCGCCCTCACCGCTCGGACAGGCGGCCCCAATGCCGCTTCCGAGGAGTGCCACCGGTACCCACCCCTCGGGACCACTCGAGTCGCTCGGCACCCAGATCATCAGACTGTCGCGAGCGGGATCGGGCAACCGCATCCTCAAACCGGCCAAGGAGTCGGAGGCGATGTCCACCGTGTCGGCAACGATCCGACAACCCACCAACAGGCCGCGCCGCGCCCGCGCCGTGAGCGAGTTGGCGCCGACTATTTGGACGTCGGCCCCAGAAGCCGGATCGGATCCCGCGGCCTCGAGTTCTCGGCCGAGCACCTCGATGATGGTGGAGAGATTGGCGGCCAGTCCGATCCGCTCACCCCGCTGCCGGGCCACCGTTTGGACTCGGCCGGACAGGCTGAACCCGAGCCCCAGCACCAGCGTGGCGATCACGATTCCGACGACCAGCTCGAAGAGGGAGAACCCGCGACGATTCATGGCGCCCTCACCGGCACACCGCCGCGGCAACCACGGTGTCGATCAAGGTCCGCCGAGCCAGGCCGGCTCGAGCCTCGAGAGTAAACGCGGCCGCCAGCGAGTCGCCGGCGACCGACCAGGTGACCGTAACGCCCTCGGCCGTCGTCGTGGCACCGGCAGGCGGCGGCACGCACCCCGGGGCCGCGGCCAAATAGGCCGATTCGAGTCGGGCCACCTCGGTTTCCGCGGCCCGAGCCATCGCGAGCCACCGCCTGGCCGCGGCGCCCGCCTCCGCGGTCTGGGCAAGCCCCCGAAGGAGCACGGTGAACCCGGCGGCCGCAACCACCACGGCGAGGAGCGCCTCGATCAACGAGAACCCGGGTCTGGAAGTCATGGCCACAAGGTGCGATGCGGCGATCCGACCCCGATAACCAAAACGCTCGCGGCGATGACCCAATCGCCGCGAGCGCCGTCATTTGGTCAAACGAATCCGGCTAGGCGAGACCGTAGCGACGCAGCTTGTAGAACAAGGTCCGGAGGCTGATCCGAAGGAGTCGAGCCGCCTCGCGACGGGTTCCGCCGCAAGCCGCAAGCGCCCGGAGAATGATCTCCCGTTCGAAGGCCTCGACCTGGGGCTTGAGGGCGTACTCGCCGCCGCCGTTGCCGTTGGCGCGGCCGGCGCTGACGAGGACCGGGAAGTCGCTTCGGTCGAGCTTGCCGCTCGGGCTCAGGACCGCCGCGCGTTCGACCACTTGCCGCAACTCCCGGACGTTGCCGGGCCACGAATAGGAGGCCAACGCGGACATCGCCTGAGGGGTGATACTGATCGGGCGGGCGGTCTTCGACGCCACCTGCTGGAGGAAATGGGTCACCAAGGCAGGGACATCGTCCTTGCGATCCCGCAGTGCCGGCAAGTCGAGGGTCGTGACGCTGAGTCCGCGGGCCAGATCCGGCTGGATCTTGCCCTCGTTGAGCAGCCGCTCGATGGCCATTTCGGCGGTGGCCATGATCCGAACGTCGTTGTCGACGACCGCGACCGGACCAGTGGGCCGGCTCCCGTTGAATCGGTCGGCGCCGAGTCGGGAGACCAGGTATGCCTGGCTTTCCTGGGTCAGGACTTCGACTTCCTCGAGGAGCAGAGTACCGCGGCTCGCCGAGCGCCAGACCGACTGCGGATCGGACGGGCTCAATCCCCCCTCGCCCTCCGAGCTGGTGAAGAAGTCGGGAGTCGCCATGCAGTCGATGGCCACGAAGGCCCCGTCGCCCCGGCGGCTGAACCGGTGCATGGCCCGAGCCAGCAGCGCCTTGCCGGTACCCCGTTCGCCGGTGATCAGGACGGCCTGATCCGACGCCGCGGCCCGGGCCGCGACCTCGAGAATGGACCGCATCTTGGAGTCTTCCGCCACCAGCATCGGCTCGAGGCCCTTGGCCCCGATGGTGGCGCGGAGGGTGGCCACCTCGTGGCGCAGCCGCTCTCGCTCGTCGGCTTGACGGAGCGCGAGGAGCACCTCCTCGGCGAGGGCGGGCTTGCGGAGAAAGCCGTCGGCGCCTTCGCGCAGAGCCGAGGCCGCCGATTCGGCGTCGGTCGGACCGCCGCAGACGAGGACGATGCCGGTCCCGCCGCCCGCCCGGTAGCGGCGCAGAAACGCCAGGCCACCGTCGTTGGGAAGACCCAAGTCGCAGACGACCGTGCGGATCCCGCAGGCCTGCGCTTCGAGGAGCGCGGCCTCGGGGTCGCGGCGCGCGACGACTTCGTAGCCCACCTCCTCGAGAGACGGGGCCACCGAGCGTCGCATCGCATCGTCGGCATCCAGCAACAATACTCGCATCGCGCTCATCCGTTCCGACGCTCGAGGCCGCTCGGGGCGGATGCCCGAGCGGCCTGGCAGAAGCCAGCTATCATGCTCCACCTAGGAGCAGATGATGATCCCATCGATGGTACTCGCCGCCCCCGCCCCGACCTGGACCGTGCACTCGTCGATCCCCGACGCGATGGTGCTGTTGGACACCGTCGTGGTGTACCCCGTCGCCGTGGGCGAGACGATGATGGCGTTGTTGGCACCCGAGAACGTGTAGTTCGTCGCCGACTGCAGCTGGGCCAGGCTCGCGTAGGTGCCGAAGTCGGCCCAATACGCTTCCTGCGCCGTCATCACGTTCCGGATGTCGCTTCGGATCGCGCTCAGCTTCGCCTTGTCCTTGGTGGCCGCGAACTTCGGGATCGCGATGGTGGCCAGGATCCCGATAATGACCACGACGATCAGGAGCTCGATCAGCGTAAACCCGGCCGTCTTCTTGGTTGTCTGCATCTCTCCCTCCTCTCCGTCGTTCGTCCGTCGATCAGAGTTTGGCGTGAAATGGGGCAGCGACTCGCCTACCAGAGCCACCGCCCCCTTTTCGCGCTCACGAAACCGCTTACGAGCAGATGATGACGCCGTCGAGCGTCGAAGCGGCGCCCGCGCCGACCTGGGTGCTGCACTGGTCGATCGCCGAGGTGATCGTGGAGTTCGAGATCGTGATGGTGAAGCCGGAAGCCGCCGGCGCAACCGACGCGGTGTTGCCCGCGGAGGTCGAGTAGTTGCTCGCCGACTGGACGTTCGCCAGGGAGCCGTAGGTGGCGAAGTCGGAGAAATACGCTTCCTGAGCGGTCATCAGGTTGCGCACGTCGGTCTTGACCGACGCCAGTTTCGCCTTGTCCTTGGTGGCCGCGAACTTCGGGATCGCGATGGCCGCCAAGATGCCGATGATCGCGACCACGATCAACAGCTCGATGAGAGTGAAGCCCTTACGATTGAACATGCTGCCTCCGAGTAGGTTTGTTATCGTACTTCGCTGAACCAAGCGGTTTCGCTCGTCCGCCAAGGTAATGAGCAACGATGGTGCCAGGTGTACCAATTGTACGTAACGTGTTGCCAATAAACGCGTTATAAAGCGGTTGCACAGCTTGCTGCAGGCCCCGACCGGCGCCCAAGCCTAGGAGATTGCAAGCGATGACGTCCCCGAAGGTCTCTTCGCTTGCCCTGGCACTCCTCGGCCTCCTTGGCACCGTCACCATCTGGCCCAACGACTTCGTCCAGGACGACCAGGCCATCCTCGAACGCAACGACCGGGTCCACTCCCTCTCGGACCCGGCCAGGTTCTTCACCGAATCCTACTGGCCCGAGCCCTACAACCCCGCCCTCTACCGCCCGCTCGCCTCGCTCGGATACGCCACCCAATGGACCCTCGGCGGGGGATCACCGTGGACCTTTCGGGTGGTCAGCATCGGGCTCTTGATCCTGACGGCCGTGGCGCTCTACCGGTTGGCTCGCCGCTTCGTCCCGGACCCCGTGGCCTGGCTCACGGCCGCCCTCTTCATCGTCCATCCGGTCCACGTCGAAGCGGTCGCGGCCGGGGTCAACCAATCGGAGCTGATGGTGGGCCTCCTGGCCCTCCTCGCCGTTCATGGATACCTCAGCCACCGCGAGGCCCCCAAGCGCTGGTTCGCCCCGCGGCTGTTCGGGCTCTTCCTGGTGGCCCTGATGTTCAAGGAAAGTGCCGCCATGATCCTGTTGTTGGTGGTGGCGGCCGAACTGCTGCTCGTTGGGGATTCCAGCCCGCTTCGCGGCCGGCTCGCCAGTCTCCGGCCGACACTGCTGGGGATGGCGCTGGCCGTCGCGCTGTTCGCCGCCATCCGCGGCGCCGCCTTGGGAGGGAATCTCCTCGGCACCTTCGTCGCCGAAGCCTTGGAGGGCCAGCCGCTGGGCGGGCGGGCCCTCATCATGCTCGGCGTGGTACCCCATTGGTTCCGGCTTCTGGTCTGGCCGAGCCATCTCAGGGCCGACTACTCCCCGATGGAGATCGACCCCGCTCCGGGGTGGGGCCTCCCCCAAACGGCTGGCGCGCTGGTCCTGGCGGCATGGCTCCTGGTGCTGGCCATCTCGTGGCGGCGGGCGCCGGTCTTGGCGTTTGGAATGATCTGGGCCGCCGTGACCCTCGCGCCGGTGAGCAACCTGCTGGTCCCGACCGGAATCGTCCTCGCCGAGCGGACCTTGTTCGTTCCGAGCGTGGGCTTCATGCTCGGGCTGGGCGGCACCTTCGCCATTGTCTGGGATCGATCGGGAAATGGACGCTGGCGGGGAGCCCTCACCGCCGTGGCGGCGACGCTGATCCTCCTCGGGGTGGCCCGGAGCACCAGTCGATTCACGGTGTGGCGTGACACCGAGACCTACTGGCGCCAGGCGATGATCGACGCGCCGCGTTCGTACCGGGCCAGGCAAGCCAACGCCCAGCTACTATTCGCCCGCGGCGACCGCGCCGCGGGCGAACGCGAGTTCCGTCGCGCCGCGGCCCTGTATCCCAAGGCGTGGGCCGGGTACTTCGGGCACGCCAACCGGCTTCGACTTGCCGGTATGTGTCACGACGCAGCGATCTTCTACGATCGGGTGTTGATCGTGGAACCGGGGAGCGCGGCGGCACGGGCCGGGATGATCGCCTGTCTACTCTACGACGCCCGCTACCGCGAGGCGAGCGAGCGAGCCGCGGAAGGGGCTCGGGTCGCTGCCTCGGACGGCCAAGCACGGTTGTTCCGGCGGTTCCAAGCCATCGCCGATAGCGCGGCGGCGGCCCAGGCGCCGGCCCGAACCGTGCAGTTGACCGTTCGCCCGAGCGACTCTCTACCCTGACGAGGTGCCATGCGGCGGTGGTTGATCAGCGGTTCGTTGGTGGCCTTGGCTCTCGGGTCGTCGGTGACGAACCTGCGCAACCGGTACGCCCAGGACGACATGGGCATCATCCAGAAGAACTCGGTGGTTCACTCGCTCGCCGATCCCGGCCGCTTCTTCACCGAGTCCTACTGGCCCAAGCCGTTCAGCCCCGCGTTGTATCGACCGCTCTCGACCACGAGCTACGCGCTCCAGTGGGCGGTCGGCGACGGCCGCCCGATCGTTTTCCGGATCGTCAGCAACCTGCTCTACCTCGCCACCACGCTGGCGGTCTTCGCGCTGGCGACCCGGCTCCTGCCGCCGCTCGCGGCCTGGCTCGCCGCGGCGTTCTTCGCGGTGCATCCGGTTCACGTCGAGTCGGTCGCGGTCGCGGTCAATCAATCGGAACAGGTCGTCGGCTTGATCGCGGCGTTGCTGGTGCTGCGCTACCTCGGGATCCGAGACCGCGGCGCGATGACCTGGCGCGATGGGGCCGTGGTCTTCGGGCTCTACCTCACCGCCCTGATGTTCAAGGAGAGCGGTCTGGTCCTGATCGGACTGGTGGTCGCGGCGGAATTGACCCTGGTGCGGCGGGATCGGCCGCTCTGGCGCCGGCTCAACGAAATCCGCCCGTTGCTCTTGGTCATGCTGCTGGGGGCGACCGCGTTCTTCGCGCTGAGGACCTTTGCGCTCGAGGGCAACGCCCGCGGCACCTTCACGGCCGAGGCGCTCGAGGGCCTCTCGATCGGGGGGCGGGCCCTGACGATGCTGACGGTGGTTCCCCATTGGTTCCGTCTGCTCCTCTGGCCAGCCCACCTCCGCGGCGACTACTCGCCCAGAGAGATCGAGACTTCCACCGGGTTCGGGCTGGCCGAGGCCGAAGGGGTGCTGCTGCTGGTCCTGGCGGTGCTGATCTTGATCGCTGCCTGGCGCCGGGCGCCGGTGGCCGCCTTCGGCATCCTGTGGACCGGCATCGGGATTTTCCCGGTGAGCAACGTGCTCGTGCCGACCGGGATCGTCGTCGCCGAGCGGGTGTTGTTCCTCGCCAGCATCGGGATGATGATCACGATCGGGGCCCTCGCGGTTCCCCTGATCGGCTGGCTCGGAAGCCGCCCGAAGGTCTTCTCGCGGCTGGCCGCCGGCGCGGTCGCGGCGATCCTCGTGATGGGTTTGACCCGGAGCGCGAGTCGGCAGCGGGTCTGGCAGGACCAATTCACCTTCTGGTACCAAACGACCATCGACGCCCCGACCTCGTATCGGGCCCACCACGCCCTGGCCTCGCTCTTGTTTCCGATCGGAGCCCGGGTCTGGGCGGAGCGCGAGTATCGAACCGCCATCGCCCTCTACCCAAAGCAATGGGGCGCCACCTTCGACCTCGCCAACAAGCTCCGGCTCGAGGGCCAATGCGAACAGGCCGTCTGGCATTACCGGCAGGCCCTTCGGGCCGACCCTGAGCTGGAAAGCGCCCGAACCAGCGTGATCGCCTGCTTCCTCCATATGGGGCGCTACGGCGACGCCGTGGCGGAGGCCCGTGAAGCGATGAGCTACGCCACGAGGCCGCCCCGACTCCGCCTGTTCCAGCGGTTGTTCGTGATCGCCGACAGCGCGGCCCGCGTCGGGGCCGCTCCCGGTACGGTCCGAGTCACGGTGGCCGACCGCGACACCATGCCGTGACCGGGCGGGCCGCCCTGCCCCGCGGGCCGGCTGGCCCCTGGTTTCTGGTCGCCGGCCTCGCGATCGTCGCAACCGGCCGGGCCCTCGGGAATGGGTTCGCTTTCGACGACGTGCCCATCGTCTTCGAGAACGCCCAGGTCCATCAGCTCGCCCCACCATGGGAGTACGCCCAACAGAGCTACTGGCCCCCGAAGAACCTCGGCGACGCCTACCGGCCCTGGACCGTCTGGTGGCTCGCCCTCCAGTGGGCGCTGGGCGGGGGCGCTCCCGTCGTGTTTCATGCCTTCAGCCTGGTCCTCACGGTCGTCGTGGCGCTTCTGGTCTATCGACTCTTGGCCCGGCTGGTATCGCCGGCCGGGGCGGTTGCCGGTGCCGCCTTGTTCGCGGTTCACCCGGTCCACGTCGAGGCCACCGCCAACGTGGTGGGCCAAGGCGAATTGTGGATGACCCTCTTCGTCGTGGCCGCTGCACTGTGGTACCTCGATCTCAGAGAACGCTCGACCCTCCAGGCCAAGCACCGACTTGGCATCGCCGGCCTCTTGGTGCTGGCCGCCGGGTCGAAAGAACAAGGCGTCGTCCTCCCCGCTTTGCTGGCCCTGCTGGAATCGTGTCGGCCGAATGCGGGACCGGCCCGCGACCGAGCCAGAGCACTGCTCCCGTTCTACGGGCTCCTGGCCACAGTGTTGGTCGGATTCGTCGCCTGGCGCTACTGGGTTCTCGGCGACCTCGGGGGCGGGCCGCCGGCCGCGGGGCTCGACGGCCTCGGAGCCGCGGCCCGAGCTCGAGTGATGCTCCCGCTGGTGCCGGACCTCGCTCGGCTGCTGGTCTGGCCGCGTACCCTTCTCGCCCAATACAGCCCGCCGGCCCACGGTGCCCCGGTCGGGTTCGGATCGGCCGAGCTGCTCGGCGTGGCGCTAATCGTGGCTCTGCTGGGCGCGGTGGCGCTATTCCGGGCCAGCCCGGTGAGCGCGGGGCTCCTGTGGGTGCTGATCGCGCTGGCGCCGGTCGCCAACCTGCTGTTCCCGACCGGGGTGTTGATCGCCGAGCGAACCCTGTTCCTGCCGAGCGTCGGGATCGCGATCGTGGCGGGCGCGTTGGTCGACGCCGGAATTCGCCGGCGGTGGGTGGTCGGTACCGTGGCGGCGGTGATCGGGCTGTGCCTGGCTGGCGCGGCGCGGAGCTGGTCGCGCCAAGTGGTCTGGCGGGACAACCCGACCCTCTTCGCTCAGACGGTCGTGGACGAACCACGGAGCTACCGGGCCCATTTCGTCCTCGCCAAGGAATTGAGCCGGCGGGGCAACCCCGAGCCCGCCGCCGAGGCCTTCCGGGAGGCGGCGAGGCTCTATCGGGGCGACCGGCGGGTCTTCGAGGAATGGGGCCAGCTCGATCGCGCGGCCGGCCGCTGCGACCTCGCGATCGCGATCTTCCAAGACGGGCTCCGTGACCACCCTCGGGCGACCGTTCTCCGAAGCCGGCTCTTCGAGTGCCTGCTGACCATGGACCGGATCGACGAGGCGATCGCCACGGCTCGAGCCGGCCTCGACCTCGGGATGACCGAGTTCACCGAGCCGCTGGCCCGGGCAACCAGACGGCGATCCGACCGTCCCGCCCAGCCGGGACCCACTCCCGGGGGCCGGTAGGCCGCCACTCGGGAGGCTGGTCGAGCGCCACGATGGCGCAGGCCTCGTCGCCGTTCCCCACGGCGTGGCGAGCGGTGGCGTTGGCGACCTCGATCTGGAAGAAGCGGAGCGGCCGCCCGTCGGATCGCGCCAGGGCCCAGAGCGGGTATTCCCAGGAATCATAACTAGCTTTGATACCTACGACTCGGCACCCGGCGGCGGTCACCCGGTCGACCGCGGCCCGATACCCGGCCCGATCTTCGGGACGCCGGGCGAAGTACTGGGCCGCCCGGTCTTCGGCGAGCACCGAGCGGACCCCGAGAGGATTGGCCGCCGACACCAGGGGCCGCGTGAGGTTCATCAGCAGCGGCGGGACGGCGGAGGCCGTCGCCAGCGCGCCGACCACCAGACGCCACCGCACCGTCATCGCGAGGAGGATCGCGGCCGCGCCAGCCAACCACCAGATTGCGATCGCCTCGGGAGTCAACTGGCGGCGCTCCCGAACGGCGAGCGCGATGGCCCCGACCAGTAGCAATAGATACAGAGGAGCGCCGGCCAGGTCTTCGTCGGTGGACCACGGCACCAGCCGGAACCCGCCGAAGTACGGGTAGGCCTCCGCCGGGTCGACCCCGAGCAGGCGATTGGCGCCCTCGAGCACCGGACGGCCGACGCGCTCCCCGATCGATCCCGGGGTTGCCCAGTGCAACGACGCCTGGGCCACGAGATTCGACGCCACCACGTTGGGCGCCATACTGGCCGGCCGAAGCAGCCGTTGGACGATGGGATCTCCGAGCGGCGATTGGTAGGTCTGCCAGTTTCGCAAGAGCCACGGTCCATTCAACGCCGCCATCACGAGACCGACGATCGCGACCCGGCGCCCGGCGCCCCCCAATCCGTCGCGGCGAGCGGCGCGAATGCCATAGAACCCCACCAGCGGAAGACCGAACACGAGGGCGGTGCCCTTGGTCCCGACCGCGAGGGCGAGCGCGGCCCCGACCCACCAGGGAGATCGCGGCCGACTGGACTCGTCGTCCAGGGCGAAACCCAATCCGGCCACGAGCCAGAACCCGACCAGGAGATCGTTCTGGGTCGAGGTCGCCTGGAGCACGGCGCTCGGGAGGGTCGCCGCCAGCAGCGCCGCGAGCGACCCGGCGGCGCCATCGCCACCAATCGTCCTGGTCACCCGGGCGACCGCCGCCACGGCGCCCACGAAGGCGAGCCACTGGACCAGGTTGGCCAGCCGGTCACCCCCGCCGCTCCACCCCATGGCCACCGCCACGAGGTATTCGGCGAACGGCGGCTGCCAGACCTGTCGATCGATCGCGGTGGGGTAGTGGGCGACGCTGCCTAACGAGAACCAATGCTCCACCCTCGTCAGGTGGTAGGTCATGCTGTCCCAATTGTTGGGCGCCGCCGCCAAGGCGACCACGAACGTCACGGCGAAGATGGTGCCGAGGAGAGCCCCCGCCGGGCCGGTCAGCCATCGCGGCGGCGCCGGGGACCGCGGCTCCCGCCGGAGCATCGCTCCCGCGACGAGGAGCGCGCCGATCCCCGCCAGAGCCGCGGTCGCTCGCGACAGCCCGCCGAAAACCGAGAGCGCCTCGATAGCGACCACGACGCTCACGCCACCGGCCACTCCCGCCCGGATCAGCGATCCGGCCAGATCACCGGTCACTGAACGAGCCGGAGGATGGAGTCTCGCGAGACCGGCTCGAACCGCGGCGCGGCCGAATCGGGGCGACGGCGAAGCAGGAAGACCGCTCGGCCTGGGTAGGCCTCGAGGACCCGCCGGTTCCGGGCCTGGAGATCCCGGACAAACGTGAGGTCGGTCCGCCGGCTCAGAATGGTCGGAGCGAGCAGCGCCGTGCCAGCCCGGTCCTCGGCGATGCGATCGAGGCAGCGACGATCGTATCGGGCCCCGTCGAGCACTCGTTCGGAGGTGTCGGGCGAGAACGGTGAGGCGACCAGCCGGGCCGAGTCCGCCATCATCGGGACCAAGCGGCCGAGGTCCGGCGCCGCGGTCCGCTCCAGGTCGGCGAGGGCCTGGTCGAGGAGGCAGCTGTCGATGTTCCGGTAATACCGCTCGCCGTCAGGCCGGCTCGCGCCTAACGCCCAGAGCCGGGCCACCAGCTGGGCACCCCAGCTCTCCCGCACCAGGACGACGGCGTTGGCGATGCCAGCGTCCGCCGCCGCCCGATCGGGATCGAATCGGAAGCCGGGTTGGAAGGCGGCGTTCTGGGCGGCCCGGACCGGCAGTCCGTGCCCCACCGCGACCAACCCGGCGAGACCGAGCGACACGGTCGCGGCCCGGCTCGCGAACCGCCATCCGAGTTCGGCCAACACCGATGGCAACCGGACGGTCCACAGGACGACCAGCGGAACGATCGGCAGCAAGAACCGCGGCCCGAGGTAGAAACCGTCGTGCCAGTACCCGAAATAGAGAAGCAGCAGGGCCGCGCTCGAGGCGAGCAGATATCGGTCCACCGCCGAGAATCGGGGGGCGAGCACCAGGGCCGTGGCGGCGGCGAGCAGTCCCGGCAAGGGAGCTTCGAAGAGGTAGCGGTTGAGCCGGAGGAGATAGAGGGCCACCAGCTCGAATCCGCGGGTCATCGTGTGGTCAGGTCCCGACGGGGCGGGATGGAACCCCAGCGCCTGATGGGCGCCCCACAGCAGTCGATACCCGGAGACCAACGCCGACCCGGTCGTCTCGTGGTTGACCCACAACATCGCGGCGACCGGGGCGGCCGCCGCGACGGCAATGATCAGGAGGGGGCCGACCGAGCGGCGGCGCCAACCCCAATGCGCTGCCCAGACCGCGGCCGGGACCGCGAATGCGAGGGCCTCGCCGGGGCGAGTGATGGCGGCCATCCCCAACGCCGTGCCCGCCGTCACGGCGGCGGGCCAGCGACCGCCTCGCTCGACCGCGAGCCATCCGGCCAGCGCCACCAGGAGCCACATCACCGTGGCGGTGTGGTTCATCTGCGAACCGGCCATGAACGCGACGAACGGTGCCACCGCGAAGAGCGCCACCGCGCCGGCCCGCACTGCGGGTCGGGGTTCGGCGGCACGAAGGACGACACCCCAGGCGGCAACGGCCACCGCACCAACCACCGGGCCGATCAACCAGGGCGCTCGAACCGATTCTCCGAGGGCGAGGAGGACCGGCCAACCGGGAGGGAAATGCCCGAACCAACGGCCCCGGTGTTCGACCAGGTGGAGGAGGCTTCGGAAGGCCGGGTCCTGATCGACCGCCACGCTGAGCCGGCCGGCGGCGTAGCCGCGCGCCTGGAACCGGAGAATCACCTCGTCGATCAAGAGCGGCCGGCCATCGAAGATGCCTAACGCGACCGCGAGGTAGAGCGTTCCCGCCACCGCCGCCACCACGCCGAGGACCCGGGCGTTTGCCGGGTCGAGGATCGCGATCGCTCGCGACCAGGCCCCCTCCCGCCAGGCGAGGCTCCCTCGGCCGGCGAGCCAGGCCGTCACGACGCCGACGACGATGACCAGCCCACCGGCACCGAACCACAGCGTCGCCGCCTCCCGATACCAGGGGGCGGAACGTTCCGACGCGATCCAATTAGGTATCGGGAGCAGGCTCGCCACCAGCAGCCCGAGCACGAGAAGGCGCGCGACCCACCGCGCCACGGTCACCCAGGCCGTCGTTTGGGGCGGATGAGATTGAAGCGAACGATGTGGAAGAACGCGGCCACCCCGTCCTTCCAACCGATCTTCTTTCCCTCTTCGTAGGTTCGGCCGGAGTAGGAGATCTGAATCTCCCAGATCCGGGCCTTGGCTTGCGCCAGCCGGGCGGTGAGCTCCGGCTCGAAGCCGAATCGATCGGTGGTGAGCACCAGCGATTTCATCAGCGGCGCCCGGACCATCTTGTAACAGGTCTCCATGTCGGTCAGGTTCAAGTTGGTGAACATGTTGGAGACCAAAGTCAGGAGCTGGTTGCCCACCGAGTGCCAGAAGTACAAGACCCGCCGCTCACCGCCCAGGAACCGCGACCCGAACACGGCGTCCGCCTTCCCCTCCATGATCGGGCTCAGGAGTCGTCCGAACTCGGCCGGGTCATACTCGAGATCGGCGTCCTGGATGATGATGACGTCGCCGGTCGCATGGGCAATCCCGGTCCGAATCGCGAAGCCTTTGCCCCGGTTGATTGGTTGATCCACCAGGATGTCGATCAGGTTGGCGGCTTTGAGTTCCTCGAGAATCCGGTCGCTGCCGTCGCTCGACTTGTCGTTGACGGCAATGATCTCCATCGGGATCGGGACGGCGTGGAGGCGGTCGATGATGGTCCTGAGCGTCGCTTTCTCGTTGTAGACCGGCACGATGACGCTCAGCTTGGGCATTTCGATCATCTGGGCGTTCCTATCCCTATCAGAGACTGACCGAACGGCAGTGGCACGAATCGCTCCAACCGAAGCAATGGCACCATGGCGTCGAACCGCTGGACGTCCGCCAGCGAAATTCGACGGCGCCCCCTCACCCGCCCCTGGAACCACCACGCGACGACGCCGACTCGATTGAACCAGTACATCGTCTCGACCCGAAGACCGGCCCGGCCGAACGCCGCTGCCAAGCTCCGACGACCGTACCGGCGGAAGTGGCCGAGTTCCCGGTCCAGCTCGGAGTAGATGGAGGAAAGCGCCGGGACCAGGATCACCGCCCGCCCTCCTGGTACCAGCATCTCCTTGATCGAGCTCAAGGCCCCCGCGTCGTCCTCGATGTGCTCGACCACGTTCAACGCCACGACGGTATCGAGCCGATCGGCGGCGAACCGACTCCGGGCGGCCGGGTCCGGCAGCTCCAACGCTTCGACCCGAACGGTCGCCACCGAGGCAAACCGCTCGGATACCTGGCGACGGTACCACTCGTCCCGATCGGTCAGCACCATCGTTTCGGGCCGGGCCGAGAGGAGGTGAGCGGACATGTTGCCGATGCCGGAGCCCACCTCGAGCACCCGGCGGCCGACGTACGGGGCGATGGCCTGATACATCCAGGCGTTGTACTTCGGAGCGGCGGCCAGCAGCTCGAGCGTTTCGGCACCCGCCGGGTCGCTCGGCGAGATGGCGTCAGACATTCGCGCTCTGTTCCTCGTACCTCGAGAGCTTGCGATAGAGGGTCGACGGATCGATGCCAAGCACTTCCGCGGCCCGGGTCTTGTTGCCGCCCTCCGACTGGAGCACCCACATGATGTACGCTCGCTCGATCACCTCGAGCGACGGATTGGGCGACGACCGCTCGGCCACCAGCGGTTCCTTGCGCCGCCGGGTAATTCGTTCCGGCAGCGCCACCGGCTCGATACTCTCGCCCTTGCTCAAGACCACGGCGTGCTCCAAGGCGTTCTGCAATTCCCGGACGTTCCCTGGCCAGTCGTACACCATCACGGCGTCGAGCGCCTCCGAGGTCAGGACCCGGACCGGATCGCCCCGCTCGGTGGCGAGGTCCTGGAGGAAACCGTCGATCAGCAGCACCAGGTCGTCGCGCCGTTCTCGCAAGGCGGGGAGTTCCAATGCGATGACGTTCAATCGGTAGAACAGATCCGACCGGAACCGGCCTCGGCGAACCTCCTCCTCGAGGTCGCGGTTGGTCGCGGCCACGATCCTGACGTCGACTGGAATCGGTTCGGTGGCGCCCACGGGAATGACCTCGCGTTCCTGGAGCACCCGCAACAGCTTGATCTGGAGCGAGGGCGGCATTTCGCCGACCTCGTCCATGAAGAAGGTCCCGCCGCGGGCCGCCGCGAAGAGGCCCTGCTTGTCCCGAACCGCACCGGTGAACGAGCCTTTCACGTGACCGAACAGCTCGCTCTCGAGGAGGTTTTCCGGCAAGGCACAGCAGTTGATCGACAAAAAGGGGCCATCAGCCCGACTGGACAGATTATGGAGGGACCGGGCGATGACTTCTTTGCCCGTGCCGCTCTCGCCTTGGATCAGCACCGTCGAATCGGTCGGGGCCACCACCTCGACCAGCCGAAGCACGTCGACGAAACGCCGCGACTTGCCGATTGGCCGCGACACGCTCGAGCGCTCACCCCGCCGCCGAATGTCCTGCTTGAGGAGCCGGTTCTCCACCCGGATCTGACGGAACTCGCAGGCTCGCCGGAGAATCGCCAGCAGCTCGTCGTTGGAGAACGGCTTCTGGATGTAGTAGAAGGCCCCCGCGTTGACGGCCGCGACCGCGGTCTGGAGCGACGCCTGCGCCGTCATCAGGATCACCGGCGTCATCGCGTCTTGTTCTTTGGCCGCCTGGAGAATGTCGAGCCCGCTCACCTGCGGCATCCGCACGTCGGTCAGGACGATGTCGTGATTGCCCGAGCGGATCTGCTCGAGGCCCGCCTTGCCGCCCTGGGCGGTGGCGACCTCGAACCCTTCCTTGCGGAGCAGAATGCGCAAGGTGTCCAGGATCCCGCTCTCGTCGTCGACGATCAGGATCGAGGGCTGCTGACTCATGCAACGTCCTCCGTGGGGAGCTTGGCGTGCAACAGAATGGTAAACGTGGTGCCCTGGCCCGGGGCAGAGTCCAGGAGCACCAAGCCCCGGTGCGCCTCGACCGCTCGCTGGACGACGGCGAGCCCCAGCCCGCTCCCGCCAGGACGGCCTGACACGAATGGCTGGAACAACCGTTCCCGGAGATCGGGGTCGATCCCGGGGCCGTTGTCGGTCACCCGGAGCCGAACTGGTTGCTCGAACTCGGCGCCGCGGGGGAGCTCGCTCGGGTTCGGCAGGTCGATGGCCACGGTGACCTTTCCCTGTCCCTTGAGCGCCTGGACCGCGTTGAGCAGCAGGTTCCAGACCGTCCGGTGGAGGAGATCTTCGTCGGCCTGGATCAACAATGGCTCTCCCTCGACCGCGATCTCGATCCCGGCGCCACCGTCGGGATGCTCCCGCACCAAGCGAACCGCGTCGGTGACGACACCGAGCAGGTTGATCGCTCGGAATTGGCTGGCGCGAACTCGGGAGAAGTCGAGGAACTCCCCGAGAAGCCGGCTCAACCGGTCGCTCTCACGGAGCACCAGGTCGCCGAGGAGCCGCTCGTCGGGGTCGTCGCGCCGGTCTCGGACCAATTGCTCGACCGCGCTGCGGATCGACGCCAGCGGGTTTCGGATCTCGTGAGCGAGCGACGCCGACAGCGCCGCCACCGCCTCGAGCCGCTCGGCCCGGAGGTGAAGCTCTTGGAGGTACTGGGCATCCGAGATGTCGGTGAAGATCGCGGTGACCGATGGAATGGTCTCCGACTCCCGCTCGAAGGTGGTGGTCGACAGGCCGATCGGGAACGAACGCCCCTCGGGCCGGTGCACCATCCCCTCGGCACGGGGAACTCGCCGCCCCCGGCGGATCCCCGTGATGACGGCCTGATACAGCTCCGGCGCCCGCCGCTCGAGCTCCTCGAGAAACGGCCGGCCGAGGTGCCGCGAGGCGTCGAGACCGAGGATTTGCTCGGCGGTGGGATTCAAGAACGCCAGGTCGCCCCGGCTGTCCACGGTCATCACGCCCGAGCGAATGTTGCGGAGGATCTCGTCGGCTTCGAGGCGGACCTGCTCGAGCTCGGTCTCGAGTTGCGATTGTTCCTCGACCGCGATCCGGAGCCGCTGGCCCAAGAACGCCACCACCACGAACACCAGGGTGAACACCGCGACCTGCCCCCATAGCCCCGGGCTGAACGCGTGGTCGGGCCGGGCCAGGGTCGCGTTGGCCAGGAACAGCGCCGCCCCGAACAGCGCCATCACGATCCCGGAGCGAAGCGGCATCAAGAGGCCATAGATCGCGAGCACCAGCACGTACAGCGCCGCCCACCCGCTGTCCTCCGCCCCGGCGAAGTGCACCAAGGCCGTCACCAGCAGCAGGTCCATCGCCGCTTGGCTCTGGAGAAAGCCCAACTGGGGCCGCTCCCGCCGGACGAAGACCACGTAGGCCGCGTATCCCGTGACCGCGAGAGCAAAGACCACCGTGATCGCCGCGATGAATGCCACGTATCGGGCGAACTCGGCCCCGTCGGCCGGGGGGCGGCTGAAGGCCAAGGCGGCCTGAATCAGGGTGGTGACCGCCAGTACCGTCCGGCCCAGCAGGAGCCACCACATCAACACGGTGAAGCTCGGAAGCCCGAGACGGGCATCGAGAACGGGCGGAGCGGGACGCTCCGGCGGCTGGTTGACAGACTGGTTCACAGGCAGTGAGGTAAGTTAATATGGGAGGCCGGGTTGGACGAACGAGGAGGGATTGATGACTGGCGAGGGCAAGGTCCGGCTCGACAGTTGGCTCTGGGCAGCCCGGTTCTTCAAGACGAGGTCGCTGGCGGCCGCGGCCATCGACGGCGGGCGAGTCGAAGTCAACGGCGAGTCGGCCAAACGCAGCAAGGCAATCCGCATTGGTGACCAGGTCGCCCTACGTCAGGGCCCCTACCACCACCACCTCGAGGTCACCGGCCTGGCGGAACGGCGCGGCCCGGCCAGCGTTGCCGCGACCCTCTATCGCGAGACGCCCGAGAGCATCGCGGGCCGTCAGGCGGTCGCCGAGCGGCTTCGAGTTCAGAACCCGGTCTTCTACGATGGAGCCGGCCGCCCGACCAAGAAGCAGCGCCGGGCGATCGACCGCTGGAAGGGGAAGGACTAGAGTCGTTTCCCCATCAGGTTCCCTGGTCCATCAGGTACGAATGTAGGTCAGACCCTTGCGCTGAGCCCGGTTGACCGCGATCACCATGGCGGGAACCGTCACCACGCCGGGCACCAGGTTGGCCCGAATCTCGGGCTCGATTTCCTCGGCCTTGCCAAACCCCATCCCCGCCAGCCGGCCGACCCACAGCCGGAAGGCGTTGTTGCACATCAGGAAGGTCGCGCCTCGCTTGACGAGACTGTCGATCGACGCGGCAGCGAGGACCCCGTTGAAGAAGACCGGATCGCCGCTCTTGGGCTGGTAGAACCAATTGCGAGTCAGTGGCGCTTTGGTCGCCGGGTCGGTGAGGTTGAGGGCCTGGCCGATCTTGTACTTGGCCCAGACCATGTCGTTCCAGGCGAGCGGGGTCGTCCCGCCATAGAACGAGCCCACCACGTTGATGTCGCGCTCCATCACCCCGTAGGCCGCCTTGTGGGTCTCGATGAAGTTATGCATGTGGATCAGACCGATCCCATCGCCATGGGCGTTGAAATCGAAGAACTGCCGGTGGGGCGCCGTGGGCCGGTCCAACCAGCGGTCATGATCATTCGGCTGGGCTTCGCCCGATTCGGCCCCGGAAAACAGACCGACCCCGGTCAAGGCGCTCAGACCGGCGAGAAACCGGCGGCGGGGCGTGTGTTCGAAAAACATTATCTCCCCCTTTGAGTTAGGACACTCGGTTACGGCGACTGGTGGGCCTTCTTCGACGCGGCGTTGGTCGGGTATGCGACATCAGGAGGTGGGTCGCCGCGGGGCCAGTCCAACGCCTTGGGACCAAAGTCGGGCCGGGTCTGCCCAATGACATACGCGGCCACGTCGACCGCCTGCTGGTCGGTCAGCGTCCCTGGCCGGTCGAACGGCATGTTGGCCCGGACGAACGAGGCCGCCGTCCTAAGCCGCGCCATTCCCGCCCCGATGCTGTAGGAGTTCGGGCCCCACACCGGCGGATAGTGGCGCGGCACCCCATTGGGATCGGGATTGGCCAAGCCTTGACCCTGGGCCCCGTGGCAACGGGCGCATTGGGCCGCGTAGACCAGCCGGCCAGCGGACGAGTCGGGAGCCAGCGGCTCCATTTTGATGAACCCTTGGCCCATCACCTCACCCGGTGGCGCAACGTCGCGGGACAGGAAGGCCATGTAGGCGATGATGTCAGCCATGTCCCGGCCACCGAAATCGAGCGCCTTGCCGTTGAGGCTTCGCTGAATGCAGTCGTTGATCCGGTCCTGGATGACGTTGATCTTGGCGTTGCGGGAACGGTATTGGGGGAATCGGCTGTAGACTCCGACCCACGGCGCCGCCCCCGGACGAGTTCCGTCAGCCAGGTGACAGCTGGTGCAGCTGAGTTGGTTCCCCACGTGGTTCGGCAGGCTGTCTTTGGTCGCGGCGAGGATCGCCCTTCCCCGGCGAATCGACCGCCCGAGCTGGTCGTCGGCAATCAACGAGTCGGAGGGAACACGCAATTGCGCCCGCCCCTGGGTCGAATCGGTCGCCGCGACCCGAGGACGGTCCTGCTCCATGCACCCGGCCGCCGCGACGACCAGCAGGCTCATCCAGCCAGATACGCCGGACTTGGCGATCATGAGCCTCAGTATAGGAACCGAATCCCCCGCCGGCAACCATCGAATCGCCCCGATTATGATTTCTGGCATGGCAAGGCTCTACCTGCTCGCGACTGTCGCCCTCGCGACTGTCGCCACGGTGAGCGCAGCCCCGTCAGCCGCTCAACAGGTCGAGTTCCAGCTGTTCTCGGGGTCGGCCGTCAGTCTACCCCTTCCGATCGAAATCAATCAGGCCGGCCAAGCCGACCTCTCCTTCACCGCCCATTGGGCCACCCATCCGACTCGACCCACTTGGTACTACGCCGGCCGGCTCGGCTTGTGGAACGGCAACCGCGGCTGGCGACTCGACTTCACCCACCACAAACTCTACCTGACCAACCCACCCCCGGAGATCCAGGAGTTCCGAATCACCAACGGCTTCAACATCATCACCCTGAGTCGAGCTTTCCGGAGGAATCGGTTCAGCTACAGTCTCGGCGCCGGACCCGTCATCACCTTCCCAGTCAACACCATCCGGGGACAGCAGGTAGAGCCCCGCCGCGGGCTGAAGGGCTATCTGTTGAGCGGGGCCTCGGTGATGGGGATGGCCACCCGGGAGTTCGGCATCGCGGCGGGACTGTTTGCCAGCCTCGATGCCAGGGGCTCCGCGTCCTGGGTCCGGGTGCCCGTTGCTGGCGGCAGGGCATCGGTCCCCAACGTCGCTCTGCATCTGCACGCGGGGCTGGGCTATCGCTTCGGAGACGGGCGTTGACCAGGGTTGGCCGCCTGGCTTGGCGGGCAATCCGCCTCCGGTGTTCCAACTGCGGGAGCCGCGGGATCGTGACCCGGTGGCTTCTCGTTCGCGAACGCTGCCCCGGCTGTGGGCTCAACCTGGCTCGAGGCGAGAGTGGCCGACCTGGCCTTCCGCCCGCGGGTAGCCGAGTAGCCGTCCGGCCTGGCTGACGAGGCCTCCCGACGTCCCAAAACGAAACCGGCCGGGTGCCCAACCGTAGGGAAGCCCCGTTACTTCACGTTTCCAGCGGCCGGCCAAGGGGGAAAGGGGTCTCCATGGATCGATACTGGGTGAAAATCGGGCTAGGCGTCGCCTGCGTCTTCGGGGTTGGGATGACTGGTATCTCGTTGGCCAAGAAGGGTGTCCACGAGCTCAAGACCGCCGCCCTGGGCCCGGTCCCACAGGTCCTCGAAAACATTCGGGGCGAGTTGCTCAACTTCCGGCTCGATGGCCGCCGGATCGGACACGTCAAGCATCTCCGGGTCACCAGCGAAGGCCGGTTGACCGCCCAGTCCGTCCAGATGGCAGTGCAGTTGGATCGGGAGCAGGCTGGCCTCGAGGACTGTCACGTCGCGAGCGACCGCTGGGGCCGAGGCAACCGGGACGCGAGGTTCCGGTGCGTCACCGCCGAGGACATCGACGACGAGAACCTGGAGCCGGTCGGCGAGGTGACCTTCGAGCCGGGACGAGTGGTGCGCCCGTTGCATGCCGCGCAGCGTGATCTCCGCCGACTCAACCGGTCGTCTCTCCGGGGGCTCGACGCCACACTCGACTCGGAGGACGGGCGTTCGATGACCGGTGAGGCGAGTTTCGACCTCCAGGATCGGCACGGCTCCCGCGAACGGGGGACGGTCCGGATCGATGCCACCGACGGTCGGGCCCTGATCGAGGTTCGGGACCAGTCAGGGCGAGAAATCTTCCGGCTCAAAGCCGACGACAACGGCGTGTCCCTCAATGCCAATGACAAACGCGGCCGGGGGCTTCTGCGACTGCTGGCCGGCGAGTCCGGGGTCGAGATGAAGATCGATGCCGAGCGGCAACCCTAACGACCGACGTCGAACAGCCACTCGCTAGCGCGAGTGGCTGTAGATCAAGTCGATCAACTCATCATATGTTTGCTCCGCTCGAGGGCCGCCGGCGCGCACGGCGGCCGCCACACAGTGGCGGAGGTGATTCCTCATCAGCTCCCGGCCGACCGAGCGGAGCGCTTCATGGGCCGAGGCGATCTGAGCCATCACGTCGGGACAGTAGCGATCCTCCTCGATCATTTTCTGGAGGCCTCGGATCTGACCTTCGATTCGACGGAGGCGCTTGAGGTTGCCGGCCTTGATTTCGGGATCGACATCGTGAGCCTTTCGGCCCCCGACGTCCTTGCCGCATCCGCAGGGCAGTTGGTTCATCGGAACCTCCGCAACCGAAGCGAGTTGGTTACCACGCTGACGGAGCTCAAGGCCATCGCCGCGCTGGCGATCACCGGGCTGAGCTGAATGCCGAAGGCGGGGTACAGCACGCCCGCCGCGATCGGGACCCCAATCACGTTGTAGGCAAAGGCCCAGAACAGGTTCTGCCTCATGGTCCGCACCGTGGCCCGCGACAGCGCGATCGCGTCGGCGACCAAGCCGAGGTCGGGCCGGAGGATCGTGATGTCGCCGGCCTCGATCGCCACGTCGCTCCCCGACCCCATCGCGAACCCGACGTCGGCCTGGGCCAGGGCGGGGGCATCGTTGATCCCATCGCCGACCATCCCAACTCGCCGACCGGATCGCCGGCGGGTTACCTCGTCGAGTTTCTCCTCCGGCAACACCCCGGCGACGACATCGTCGATCCCGACCGACTGGGCAATCGTCCCAGCCGGCCCCGGCGCGTCACCGGTCAGCATCGCGACGTCGAGCCCCAGCTCCCGCAGTCGCCCCACGGCCCGCGCCGATGTCTCCCGGACATCGTCGCTGAGATCGATCGCCCCGGCGCACTCCCCGTCGATCGCCACGAATACCCGGGTGGCGCCGACCAGCGGGCTTGGCAACGAACTGGGCGGGGTCACCCCGAACTCGGTCATCAGCGTGTCGCGTCCGACGGCAACCAGGTGCCCGCCGACGACCCCGAACGCGCCTTGGCCCGCGACCGAGGAGAACCCTTCGGCGGCCGCCGGTTCGATGCCGCGCCGCCGGGCGGCCGTCACGATGGCCTTGGCCAGGGGGTGCTCGGAGAGCACCTCGACACCGGCCGCGCTCTCGAGGACTCGGGCCGGTTCGAATCGGCCCGCCGGGTGAACCCCCGCGACCACCGGTTTCCCGGTGGTGATCGTGCCGGTCTTGTCGAGCAGCAGCGACTGGAGCGTTCCGGCCCGTTCGAGGACCTCGCCGCCCTTGATCAAGATGCCAAGCTCGGCGCCCTTCCCGGTGGCGACCATCACGGCGGTCGGGACGGCGAGGCCCATGGCACATGGGCAGGCGATCACCAGGACGGACACCGAAGCGATGGTGGCCCGAATCAGCGCCGCGTCGGAGACGGTCGAGTACCAAACGACGAAGGTGACCAGGGCGATCGTCAGAATCACCGGGACGAAGACCCCGCTGATCCGGTCGGCGAGTCGCTGCATCGGGGCCCGAGTGGCCTGAGCCTGGTGCATCATCGTCACGATCCGGTCGAGAACCGTACCGGCTCCCACGGCCGTGGTCTCGAGCTCGAAGGCGCCGCTGGTGTTGATGGTCCCCCCGACCACGCGATCCCCGACGGCCCGGGTGACCGGGAGGGGCTCGCCGGTGAGCATCGACTCGTCGACCGCGCTCGTCCCGGACACGATCCGACCGTCGACCGGAACCCGTTCTCCCGGACGCACCACGACACGGTCGCCGACGACGACCTCGGCCAAGGCGATCTCCCGTTCCTGACCGTCTCGAACCACCCGAGCCACCTTGGGGGCGAGGTCGACGAGGCGCCGGAGCGCGGCGCTGGTTCGATGCTTGGCCCGCGACTCCAAGGTCTGGCCAACCAGGAGTAACCCGAGAATGAGGATGACCGCCTCGTAGTAGACTTCCGGAGCCAAGCCGCGGCTCTGAAACGCCTCGGGGGCCACGGTCGCCCCCGCACTCAGGCCGAACGCGGCCAGAGTGCCGATCGCGACCAGGGTATTCATGGTGGCGGTTCGGTGGCGGAAGGCCGTCCAGGCCCGTTGGTAGAAATGGCGGCCCGCCCACCCCATCACCAGGAGCGTCGCGAGGCCCAGGATCCAGCGGATCAGGGCGGGCCCGATCTGAAAGAGCCACGGCGCCACGGCGCGGAGGGGATCGACCATCCAGGCGGCAGCCCACCGCATCAGCGGATCCATGACCACGGCACCGTGACCCCCCGCCATCAGGGGCATCGACAAGACCATCGCGCCGAGGCCGAGTCCCACCGACACCACCGCCTTGCGGCTGAGATCGCGATACTCGGCCCGTTGCTCCAGGTCGAGTCGCTGGTCGAGCTCGGCGACCGAGCCAGGCGCCTCCAGGCTGGCGTCGTAGCCGGCCCGGCGGACGACTTCGACCAACGCTTCCGGCGAGGTGACCGACTGGTCGAATTGGACGGCGGCAGTGTGGGTCATCAGGTTGACCGCGGCGGTGCGCACGCCAGGGGCGGTCTCGAGGGAGCGTTGGACCCGGGCCTGGCAGGCCCCGCAGGTCATCCCGACGATGGGGAGGGTGACCGATTCCATGTCGACTAGATTAGGGTACCCCCCTACCCTATGTCAAGCCCGATCCGGAACCCCGACCGAGTCGGTCGAGGCCCGAGCGGGTCAGAGCTTGATCGCGAGGCCAGCGGTGAGGAGCAGGTCGTGGGTGAACTTGTTGCCCAGCCCGAAGTCCCCGCCGTAGAAGAGGTCCTCGAGATCGCCTCGGAGGGCGACGTTCTCGCCCAGGGAGATTCGGAGACTCGCCCCCGCCACCCCACCAAACTCGCTCTCGGCCAGGTCGGCGTCGCGAACCAGACTCCCGGTCCGCTGATAGGCGGCGCCTCCCCCGATGGCGAGGCCGATCAGCTTGCTCCCCGGGGTCAGGTTGAGCATCAACTTGGCGCTGCCGTATACCAGATCGGTGTTTCGGGGAAACCGCCCCCGCGCCGACTGGACCGAGACCCGGGCCGGCGAGTAGCCGCCACTGAACTCGACGCCCAGGGCTCGGCCGGTCCAGACGGTGAGACGGCCGCCATACAAGAGCGACCCTCGCCGAGTGGCGTCGCGAACGGCATCCTGCAAGCCGTCGTCGTTGGTGGGGACGTAAAGGCCCCCGTTCAGGTTGAGCTCGAGCCCCTTGGTTTGGGCGCTCGCCGGCACCGCAACCAACGCCGCCGCCGCTAACCACCGAATCGATCGCCGAATGATCATCACTCCCCCGAGTGAGAATTGTGCCTCGCGCCCCCCGGCGCGATTGGGAAGTATAGCCCCAGAGGCCCGCGGAGCCGAAACTCAGTGATCGAGATCACTGACCGACTTTCGAGCCGTTGACAAACCTGAGGGTGCTTCTTAACGTGTGGCCCCTCGGGAGCGCGTAACAAGCAAAACGCGGACCCAGAGGGCTTCAGGGCGGGTGGGTACCGCCGTTATGCAAGCGGGCGCAGTCCCGTCGTAACCGGAGAGATGACCGTGACAGCCAGCTACTCGTTCACCATCACCGCCGAGAATCTCGTGAGAGATTCGCGCCGGCCTGTCGGCCGGAGGGTGAGGCTTCGATCGCGATAGGCGCCGACGCGCCGGCTTGTCCGATCTCGCCCCACCCGTGCCCGGCACCGGTGGGGCGAGTCGCTTTCGGGACCTGTGGCAGGCACGCGCCGACGCGGCGTGAACTACGAGAAGCGGAAGAACGGGGACGAACCGGTCCCCAGGGAGGTATCCATGTTACGGCCGACAGTCTATATCCCATCCCGGAATCCGTGCCTCACCGAGGCCCGTTGGCGCCTGGCGCAGGCCTCGCTCGAGGCGATGGTTGCCCATGCCAAGCGGGAGGCGGCGTGGGAGAAGGCGGACCGCGAGTCGAGCGAGGAACCGCCCGATCCTGCCTTGGGCGCTGAGCTCGCGGTACCTTACGGGCGTTTCGGCGAGGTGTCTCGAATTTGACGGCCGTAGGGAGGGTCGATGACCGAGTTTCTCGGGTTTCCGTCCGCGGCGCAGCGGTTCCTCAGGGACCTCGGCCGGAACAACAACAAAGCGTGGTTCGACGCGCATCGGTCGGACTACGAGGCCGAGCTTCGGGCGCCGATGAAGGCACTGGTCGAGGCGCTCGATGCCCGGCTGGCATCGTTTGCCCCGGAGATCGTCGGCGACGCTAAGCGATCGATGTTCCGGATCAACCGCGACATTCGATTCTCCAAGGACAAATCGCCGTACAAGACCAACGCCGGGATCTGGTTCTATCATCAGGATGCCGGCCGCGGGGTCGGCCAGGACGCCGAGGGTGGGGCCGGGTTCTACTTTCACCTCGACGCCAAGACCTCTTTCGTTGCCGCCGGGGTTTGGATGCCGCCCCGGACGGCTCTCGGCAAGATCCGCGACGCCATCGCGGCCAAGCCGGCGGCCCTGCGGGCGATCGTCTCGACCCCGGCGTTTCGGCGTCGGTACGGGACCTTTCACGCCGACGCGATGCTCACCCGGGTTCCCCGTGGCTATCCACCCGATCACCCAGCGGGCGACTGGCTCCGCCTCCAGTCGTTCACCGTCGGGCGCGACGTCGCGGCCTCGGAGCTCCGGACCGCCGGGCTGGTGACCAAGCTCGCCACCGATTTCAAGGCGATGCTCCCCCTGGTTCGCTGGCTCAACTCGGCGATGGGCTTCCGGCCAGCGACGAAACGGCTGCTGTAGCGACCGTCCGGAAAGAAGAGTGGGGGTCGGCTCCCGCCGGCCCCCACCCGTGCCTCCCCGTGGTGTCAGTCGAGTGTGCGGTCGAAGGCTACTGGACCGCGTTCACCATATCGAAGATTGGGAGGTACATCGCTACGACCATGCCGCCCACCACGACGCCCAGGACGACGATCATGATCGGTTCCATCAAGCTGAGCAACGCGCTGACCGCGACGTCGACCTCGGCATCATAGAAGTCGGCGATTTTCGCGAGCATTTCGTCGAGCCCGCCGGTCTGTTCGCCGACCGCGATCATCGAGATGACCATGGGCGGGAACACGGCGGAGTGCTGGAGCGGACCCGCGATGGTTTCACCGCCGGCGATCGAGGCCCGCGACTGCATCACGGCGTCGTGGATCACCCGATTGCCGGCCGTCTTGGCGGTGATCTCGAGCCCGTCGAGGATCGAGACGCCGGACGAGATCAGGGTGCCCAGGGTCCGGGTGAACCGGGAGACCGCCGATTTCCGGAGCAGGTCTCCAACCACCGGCGCGTTCAGGAGCGCCCCGTCCACCCGCTTCCGGCCATCGGGCGTCTGGTAGTACTGCCGTCCCATGAACGCCAAGGCGCCGGCCCCGAGCAGAAACGCCCACCACCACTGGGTGAGGCCCTTGGAGGCGCCAATGACGATTCGAGTCGGGAGTGGCAGCTCCATGTTCACCGAGGCGAACATGCTCTCGAAGGTCGGGATCACGAAGATCAGCAGCACCGCGATGGCGATGACCGCCACCGAGATGATCACCGCCGGATAGACCATGGCGCCCTTCACCTTGCGAACCAGGGCGTCGTTCTTTTCCAGGAACGTCGCCAACCGGAGCAAGATGGTGTCGAGGATACCGCCGGCCTCACCGGCGGCCACCATGTTCACGTACAGATCGGGGAACGCCTTGGGGTGCTTGCGGAACGCGTCGGCCAAGGTGTTGCCGGCCTCGACGTCGAAGACCACCTGCTTGACGATCTCCTTGAGGGCCTTGTTCTCGGTCTGCTGAGCGAGAATGGTCAGCGACTGCACCAGCGGGAGGCCCGCGTTGATCATCGTGGCGAACTGCCGGGTGAAGATGACCAGGTCCCGGGTGCTGACACCCCTGGACCCCGGCATCTTGAAGAGAATCTGCTTGGGCTGCTCGCGAACCGTGACGAGCAGGAGCCGATTCTCCTTCAAGTACGACATCACGTCGTCCTTGGAGGGAACGTCCAGCGTTCCCTTCATGATCTGGCCGTTGGCCGTGTTTTTCGCCGTGTACTCGAATACCGCCATGGTCGCCTCTGCGTTCGTCGTTACCTACGGGCCAGCGTCCGATCCGTCTTGTTCTGGGGCAGCTCACCGATCGGCTGATCGTCCATCGGCTTCTCGCCGATCATCCGGAGGAACTCGTTGGGTTCCTGGGCCACCCGGAGACATTCGTCCTTCGAGACCTCGCGGTTCATGTAGAGCTGGTACAGGGCATCGGTCATCGTCTGCATCCCGTGCTTCTTGCCGGACTGCAGCGCCGAGTAGATCTGGTGGATCTTGTCGTCGCGAATCAGGGCCCGAATCGCCGGGGTCGCCACCATGATCTCGCAGGCCATCACTCGACCTTTGCCGCGCGCCCGCTGGAGCAGGGTCTGGGTGACCACTCCTTCGAGGACGAAGGCGAGCTGGGCCCGGACCTGGGACTGCTGGTTGTGCGGGAAGACGTCGATGATTCGGTTGATCGACTCGGCCGCCGAGTTGGTGTGCAGGGTCGCGAGCACCAAGTGGCCGGTTTCGGCGATGGTCAGGGCCGCGGCGATGGTCTCGAGATCCCGCATTTCGCCCACCAGGATCACGTCCGGGTCCTCCCGCAGGGCATACTTGATTGCGGTGGAGAAGCTCTTGGTGTCGGTCCCGATCTCGCGTTGATTGACGATACAGCTCTGGTGGCGGTGAATGAACTCGATCGGGTCTTCCACCGTGATGATGTGGCCCTTCCGCTCCTTGTTGACCTTGTCGATCATCGCGGCGAGCGTGGTGGACTTACCGGAGCCGGTCGGCCCGGTCACCAGGATGAGACCGCGAGGCCTCTCGGACAGCTTGGCCATCACCGGCGGCAGCCCGAGATCCTGGAAGGTCCGCACCTGGAACGGGATCATCCGGAGCACCATGGCGACGCAGCCCCGCTGCTTGAATACGTTGCCGCGGAACCGGGCCAGGTTCTGGATCCCGAACGAGAAGTCGAGCTCGTCTTCGAGTTC
Source organism: Gemmatimonadota bacterium (assembly GCA_016874005.1). Taxonomy (GTDB): domain Bacteria; phylum Gemmatimonadota; class Gemmatimonadetes; order Gemmatimonadales; family GWC2-71-9; genus SHZU01. The sequence continues at coordinate 31,151 of VGVQ01000019.1, forward strand.
GAAGCGCTTCTTCTGCGCCTCGGTGAGCACCGAATAGGCGAGCTGGAGGGTGTCCTTGGGGGTCATCACGTGATCGACCGACGAGTCGGTGATGTCGCCGTCGATCCGGATCTTGGCGCGTTCCCCCGCCGTGATGTGGAGGTCGGAGGCGTCCTTGTCGATCATCTCCTGGAGGAGGGATCGCAGATTGAGGCGGCTCCGGTTGTCTCCCGCGCCCGCCGCTGGCGCCTCGCCGATCTTGATTTCGTCGCTCATGCCGCAGTCTCCTTCACGACTTCTTCCAGTGTGGTCACGCCTCGCTCGAGCTTCTTGACGCCATCCATCCGGAGGGGCAGCATCCCCTCCTTGACCGCCTGGTCACGCAACTCGGCGACCGACGCTCCCCGCAAGATCATTCGCCGCAACTCGTGGGACATCGCCATGACCTCGTAAAGACCGGCCCGGCCCTTGTAGCCGGTCCCCCCGCAGGTCTCGCACCCGGTTCCCTTCATCATCGGAATCTGGCGGATTTGGTCAAGTTTGTCGCCCAGGGCCCGGAGTTCTTCGTCCTTGTACTTCGCGGGGGCCTTGCAGCCGGAACAGATCCGCCGGACCAATCGTTGCGCGACCACCAGGTTGACCGCCGCCGAGACGTTGAACGGCTCGATGCCCATGTCGATCATACGGGTGATGGTGCTCGGCGCGTCGTTGGTGTGGAGCGTCGAGAGCACCAGGTGGCCCGTCAAGGCAGCCTTGATCGCGATGCCGCCGGTCTCGAGGTCTCGGATTTCGCCGATCATGACCACGTTCGGGTCCTGCCGCAGAAACGCCTTCAGCGCCGCCGCGAAGGTGAGCCCGATGTCGGGCCGGACCTGAACCTGGTTGATCCCCATCAAGTTGTACTCGACGGGGTCTTCCGCGGTCATGATGTTGGTTTCGATGGTATTGATGCGCTGGAGCGCGGAATACAGCGTGGTGGTCTTTCCGGAGCCCGTCGGTCCGGTGACGAGCACCATTCCGTAGGGGTTGAGGATCGCCTTGAGAAGGTCCTGCTCGGCCTTCGGTTCGAACCCGAATTTGCTGAGGTCGAGGGTCAGGTTGCCCTTGTCGAGAATACGGAGCACGATCTTTTCGCCGAAGAGGCACGGCAAGGTCGAGACTCGGAAGTCGATCACCTTGTTGCCCATTTTGAGCTTCAAGCGACCGTCCTGGGGAATCCGGCGCTCGGCGATGTTGAGCTGGGAGAGAATCTTGATCCGTGAGATCAGAGCCGCCCGCATCTTGATCGGCGGCTTCATCACTTCGTGCAGGACGCCATCGACCCGATATCGAACCCGCATCTCGTGCTCGAAGCACTCGACGTGAATGTCGGAGGCACCCCGCTTGACCGCGTCGGTCAGAACCCCGTTGATGAGCTTGACGACGGGGGCGTCGTTGATCTGCGCCTGGCCGACGTTTTCCTCTTCCTGGTCCTCGGCCAGCTCGAGGTCGTCGGTGAGACCGAGACCTTCCATGTCCTTGAGCAGGTCATGGAGCTGTTGCTGCTGGTTGTCGGAGGCATCGTAGTACTTCTCGATGAGGGTGCGGAGGCTGTATTCCCCCGCCAGCACCGGGAAGAGATCGAAGCGGGTGATGAACTTGAGGTCTTGGAGCAGCCCATGGTCGGTCGGGTCGGCCATGGCCACGGTCAGCGTGCGACCCTCCCGTTTGAGCGGGAGAACGCAGTGCTTTCGGGCCACATCCGAGGGGATCAGCTTGAGGATCTTCTGATCGACCTCGAACCGAGAGAGGTCGACCGCCGGCATCCGATGCTGCCGAGCCAAGACTTTGGTGACCTCGACCTCCGGCATCACCCCCATTTTGACCAGGATGTACCCCAGCCGGTGCCCGGTCGTCTTCTGCTCGGCCAGGGCCGCGGCCAGTTGGTCCCGGTTCAGCAAGCCCTCCGTCAGGAGAATCTCGCCGAGCCGGTCGCCAATGCCGGGGGGTGCTACGACGCTCGAAGCCATGGGGTGCCGGACCGCTCCAGTGAACTCGGAAACCGGGTCCCTTTTGCAAGGATTTGCGCCGTCTTCGAGGGGGTCCCCGAAGGGGTCGGGGTCGAACCGCCAGTTGGCAGCTCAAGTCGTTACGGAATAATCACTTGTGACTCGAGCTGACGGACGACAGCGGGCCGTAACCCGGGGACCTTTTCGAGGTCTCGTACCGAGGCGAATGGCCCGTTGGCTTGGCGATATGCGACGATGGCTTTCGCCCGGGCCGGACCGATCCCTCGGAGCGCCACCAGCTCGAGTTCGGAGGCCGTATTGACCCGCACCTTGGGAGCCGCCGACCCCCCCTTGCCCCGCTTGGGAACGACCACCTGCGGCGGGGGCGGCGCGCCCGGGAGCACGGACTGGTGCCGAGGCTTCTTCCGACCGGTATCCGGCAAGGTCAGGTGCGGGGCGATCCGATCGAGCAGGGCCTCTCCGATGCCAGGAATCGAGTCGACCGCGGCCATAGACCGGAACCCACCACGCTTGGCCCGTTCGGCAACCAGCTTCGAGGCGAGGCCGGGACCGATTCCTGGCAGCCGATCCAAGTCGGCCGCGCTTGCGGTGTTGAGGTCGATCCGCTCCCCCTTCGCCAAGGGACGGCCGGCGGTGGCCGAACGGGCCCGATGGGTCGCGACCTCGCCGGGGCCGAGCAGAGACGCGATGGTCACCCCGCCGGGCGCGGAGCCCGGTCGAGTGGCGAAGACCCTGATGGCGTGGCCGGCGAGGCCTACGACCAGAAGTACCGCGAGGGAATGGCGTTCGGTGCTCGTCATGGCGACAAGCTACGACCGAGGCTGGCGTGAGCGTTAACCCAAACGCCGCATCACGTCATCATTTCAACGCCTTCGCCTCCCGGACGACCCCGACCACCACGTTGCCGACCGCGGCGAGCACCTCGGGACTGAGTTTGTCGGGTGTGTCCTCGGTGGTGTGCCACCACGGGTAGGTACTCGAGGGACCGAAGTCACCGATGATGTTGATGGCCCGAATTCCAGCTGCCTGGAGGGGAACGTGGTCGTCGGTGATGGTGCCGCCAGCCTCGTTGAGGAACAGATTCCCGTATCCCATTCGGAGGGCGAGGTTCCAGACCAGTTCCACCACGGCCGGCGCCGCCGTCAACGAATGGCCCTCCTTGCGGAATTGGGCGTTTCGTCCTCCCACGATGTCGAGCAGGATCGCATACTCCGGCCGCGGGCCCGGAAGCTGATTGGCGGCGTAGTACCGGGACCCCAGTAGCACGTCCGTCTCGGGGGTGAAGGTACCGTAGTCCTCTCCGTCGACGAACAGAACGTCCACTCCGACGCCGGGCGCCCGGGCCTTCAGGGCATCGGCGACCGCGAGCAGCACCGCGACGCCGGAGCCTCCGTCGTTGGCCCCGGGCACGGGTTGTTTGGCGCGGGAACCGGTGTCGTAATCGGCGACCGGCCTCGAATCCCAGTGGGCCAGCAGCAGCAGCCGCCGTTGCGCGCCAGGTTGGAAGCGGCCGATGACGTTCCACAGCGGGATGCTGTCCCCCGCCGCGGTTCGGTGGCGCCAACCTTGGACGACCACGGTGTCGGCGCGGCGGCCCAGTTCCTCGGCGAGCCACTGGTAGGTCAGGCGGTGGGCCTCCGTTCCGGGGACTCTGGGACCGAACGCGACCTGTTTCTCGACGTACTCGAGGATCGCCGAGCCGTCGACCTCGGGAGCGGGCGGGGGCGTCTGACAGCCGGCGACGGCCAGGGCAAGGATCGACAAACGGGCTCGCATCGGGGGAGTGTACAGCCGGCTCGGCGGGGAGCCAAGGCCGCCGTTAAGTTTGGGGCATGCGTCTGTTGCGGCGACACATGCTTCGGTCCGTGGCTTTGCCGTTCGCGTTTTCGCTCACGGCATGCACCGGCCTGATGATGATCAACACCTTGGCCAAGCGGTTCGGCGATTTGGTCGGCAAGGACCTGCCGACCGCCGTCATCGTGGAGGTCCTGGTCTTGAGCGTGCCGTTCATCATCGCGCTGACCCTGCCGATGGCCGTCCTGGTGGCCGTGCTCTACGGGTTCAGCACCATGGGGAGCGACAACGAGATCACCGCGATGCGAGCGGGCGGCATCAGCGTCCTCCAGATGCTCCGGCCGACCATGGCGGCCGGGATCACCGTGATGCTGGTCAACTTCCTGTTCATCGACCAGGTGCTGCCGCGCAGCAATGCCCGCCTCAAGAACCTCCAGACCGGGATCGGGGTCAAGAAGCCAGCCTTCCAGATGCGGGAGCAGGCCATCAACAACCTGCCGCCCTACTTCATCCGGGCCGCCTACGTCTTTCCCGGCTCGGGCCACCTGCGCGAGGTGGAGATTTTCGACTTGAGCCTGGTCGACGGCCGCCGGGTGATCTACGCCGACAGCGGCGCGATGGCTTTCGCCGAGAACCAGACCGACCTGATTCTGACGTTGCACACCGGGCGGGTTCACGAGTACAAGACGCTCGAGCCAGGTCAATTCCAGGTGACTCGCTTCGTCCGGAACACCATCCGGGTCAAGAACGTCCAGAACCTCTTCGAACGGGACTCGACCAACTTCGACCGGGGTGATCGAGAGATGACCACCTGCGAGATGATGGATCAGGTGAGCAGCTTCCGCCGCAGTCGGGCCCGGGCCCAGGCCACCAGGGAGGACTACGCTCGCCGCGACCTGAGGACGTTGATGCGGGTCTACCAGAGCGCCGAGCCGGTCCGGATCGCCGATTCGGCCCCGCCCAAGAAGCACTGCGGCCAGTGGCGGGTGGTCGAACGCGCCATCGGAAAGATTCTGCTGCCCCAGGTGGCGGAGGCGGAGGAACCGGCATCGCGCCCCTCCCAAAGCCTGCCAGCGCAGCCGGCGCCGAGGCCCGCCGCCATGGTCGAGACCGCGGCGGATTCGGCGATGCTGGCCGCCGTGAACGCTCAAGCCCCGCTTCAGCTGACGTCGCTGGCGGAGGTCACCGGGGCGCAACAGGACGAACGGTACGGCACCACCCAGGCTCACCGTTACTCGGTGGAGATCCACAAGAAGTACACCATCAGCGTGGCCTGTTTCTCGTTCGTCCTGATCGGCCTGGCGCTGGCGCTGCGATTCCCTCGGGGCGGGATGGGCCTCGTGATCGGAGGCGGGCTGGTGATCTTCGCGATCTTCTACATCAGCATGGTCGGCGGCGAGTCGTTGGCGGACCGGGGTCTCGTCCCGCCAGCCCTGGCGATGTGGTTCCCCAACATCCTGGTGCTGACGGCCGGCGTCATCGGACTGTGGCGAGTCAATCGGGAGTTCGGCTCGACCCGGGGAGGCGACCTTTCCGATCTGGTCGACAGCCTGCTCCGCCCATTTGGCCGCAAGCCCAAGGAAGCCTGACGTGCCGATGGTTCGCTTGCTGTCTCGGTACGTGTTGTGGCAATGGCTCAAGATCTTCGTGCTGGCCGCGATCGGGCTGCCGCTGGTATCGGTCCTGATCAACACCACCGACCGGCTCAATCGGCTCCTCGACCGCGACTTGTCCGGTGCGACGATCACGCTTGCCGGGTTGTACGGCCTCCCGGGTCACATGGCGCAGATGATTCCCGCAGCCGCGCTCTTTGCCACGGTGTTCACCATCGGGCCGCTCGCGAGGAACTCGGAAATCACCGCCGCGAAAGCCGGCGGGGTGAGCTTCCATCGGCTGACCCTGCCGCTCCTGATCGCCAGCAGCCTGGCCGCGGTGTTCTGCTTCTGGATCGGGGAGGTCGCCACCCGAACCACGGCCCGTCAGCTCGAACTGGAGAAGGAGCGGATCGCCCGGAACCAGACCACCCGGCACGAGTTCGTCTACATCGCCGACGACGGCTGGACCTATTCGGTCCGCTATCTCAACACCGAGACCAAGATAATGCACGGCGTGGTGCTCGAACACGCCGGCCGCCGGGAAGGCTACGCCAACATCGCCATCTCGGCCGACAGCGCCCGGTGGAACGACACCACCGGCCGGTGGCGGCTGATGGGCGGCTCGTCCCACCTGCTGGCCGATACCGCGGTGCCGCGGACCATCCGGTTCCAGAGCCTCGAGTTGAAGTCTTTCAACGAGCAGCCCCGGTCGCTCTTGATCGAGCCCAAACGCCCCGAGGAGATGGCCTACGCCGAATTGGGCGAGTACATCCGCACCCTGCGCCGCTCGGGCAACGACACCAAGAAGCTCGAGGTCGATCAGGCCATCAAGTTGGCGCTCCCGGCGGCCTGCTTGGTGATCGCCTTGTTTGGCGCGCCGCTGGCGATGACGAATCCCCGGGCCGGCACCGCGTGGGGCATCGCGATCAGCTTGGGGACCACGGTGTTCTACCTGCTGTTGATCAACCTGATGAAGGCGGTCGGGGCGACCGGGGTGATCGACCCGGCCGGCGCCGCCGCCTGGGTCCCGAACGGGGTTTTTCTACTGCTCGGTGCTTGGATGATGGTGCGGGTGAGGACGTAGCGATTCGGCCGGTGATGAACGACATCGGGGAGCGAGAGGCAACCTCTCGCTCCCCGATCGGTTGGCTGCCCGGGGCTAGAACACGTACTTGGCGCCGAGCTGGACCCGCCACCGAGAGCCGAAGGTCTGGACCGGCCGGAGGCGCGGGAGGACGATGGTGGTGCCGGTCTTCGGAAGGTCGTAGCGGCCGCGATCGTCCGCGGTGGTGTTCGTGGTTCCGCGGTTGTCCGTCCCGACCACGCGGAGGAAGTTAAACTCCTCGAACGCGCTGGTTTCTCGCTGCAAGCCCCAATCCTTGTCCAGCATGTTGAGAAAATTGAACATGTCGGCCGTGATCTGCATCTTGTTGCCGCCCGGGACGTTGATGAACTTCGAGAGCCGAGCGTCGATGAAGCTGATCCACGGATTGCGGCAGCTGTTCCGCCGCATCACGGTGCCCCGCTGCGACCGCAGGCACGGCTCCGAGGCGATGAACTGGTCGAGCACCGCGTAGTCGGCGGGCACCTGCAGGCTGATGTCGTTGGGATCCTTCGGGACGTACATCAGGTCGTTGCCGTTGATCCCGTCGCCGTTGGCGTCGCCGTTGTAGGTATACGCGAAGGGCAGGCCGGACTGGCCGCGGTAGATCATCGACAGGGCGATACCGAACGGCACGTTGACGGTGCCCGAAAGGACGATCTTGTGCCGCGTCTCGAAGCCCGAGGTCGTCAGGTTTCGGTTGGCGAGGGTGCCGTCGAGCGAGGTGAAATTGAGGTTCGAGGTGGCGATGCTCGAGGTCAGCGAGAAGAGGTCTTCGCTCTTCTGCCAGGTGTAGGCGGCGTTGAACTCGACTCCGCTCTCGAAACGCTTCTGGAGCTGTCCGGTGACCAACCAGGAGCGGTCCTTCGAGCGATTCTCGTGCGTCACGACCGTCGCGAACGCCGCCTTGGCCGGATCTGGATCGGCCACGTAGAGCATCCGCCCTTCGGCGTTGTTGTTGGTCTCGATCCGCTTGATGTTGTTCACGTACATCGTGTTGCGGTTTCGGGTATGGATCACATCGAGGGTCCCGACGATCCCGCTGCCGAAGGTGTGGTCGACCCCAAAGGCGTACCGGAGCGACTGCTGCGACCGGAAGTCCTGATCGAAGACGTTGATGGTCTGGGCCGGCGGCGTGCCGGGCGGCTGGTTGAGACAGGTGCGCGGGAGGTTGTCGATATTCAGGGTGAAGGTCGGCACTACGTTTCCGGTGCACACCAGGGTGAACTGCTCCTGACCGGTGTTGGTGAACGCGTTGGAGAGCCAAACGTAAGGCGGACGACCCGAGAAGAGGCCGACGCCACCGCGTACCACCGTCTGCCCGGAACCCCAGACGTCCCAGTTGAATCCAAACCGAGGGGCGACGGCCACGTTGCCGGAAGGGAACGCGTCGGTCCGCCACCCCGGGAAGGCGGTAGCAAAGGCCTGGTTGGCCACTGGCGAGTCGTGGAACGGCACGTCGAACCGAACCCCGAACGTCAGCGCGACCCGATCGGACACGTTCCAGCGATCCTGGAGGTAGCCGCCGATCTGGACCGCCGACCAATCCGCGATCGGACCCTCGGGGCGGGTGGTGGTGCCGAACGACAGTTCGTACCGGTTGGGCGTGCCCGCGTCCAAGGCGTCGGCGCTCGCGAACGTCCAGACCCCGAGCGAGCCCGGGAAGAACACGTTCCGGAAGCTGAAGAACTCGTTGTGGGTCCCGACCGTGAACTGGTGGTTGCCGACCCCGAAGGTGAAGTTGTCGGTGATCTCGAGAATGTTCTGATCGAGCGAGTTGGCCTGGGAGAACTTCTCGGCGCCCGCGGCAAGGTAGTTGCCTGCGACGTCACCCTGAACCAGGAGCAGCGGCACCCGATTGGCGACCCGGCGTTGATCGCGAACCGTCTGATAGCTCACCAGCAGCTCGTTCGACGACGACCCCAGCGAGCTGGTCAGCTTGAACCGGGTGCTGTTGGTCTTCGACTCGAACCGATATCCGCTGTTGGACAGCTGCCAGCCGTCGCGGTCGGTTCGGGTCCGGCTGCCTCGGTTGAAGTTGTCGTCGCCGGCGTTGACGTAGTTGTGCGACAGTTCGGCGAGATGGTTGCTGGAAACCTGGTAGGTGAGCTTGCCGAACAAGTTATTGTCGGGCCGCTCGATCACCGGTGAGTCGAACGTTCCCGGATCGAAGCCGTACTTGGTCCGGATGATGCTGGTCACCCGCTCGGCGGTGGCGACGGTGATCCCGGTGGCCGGAATGGTCGCCTCGTTCCCCGTGAAGGGCGAGAGCCGGTCCTGGATGTCTCCCGAGACGAAAAAGTGCATCCGATCCTTGACGATCGGGCCGCCAAAGGTGAACCCATACTGCTTGACCGAGAAATTGGCGAGCCTGTTGTTGGCGGTGTCGAGGCCGACTAGATCCTGCCGCTGGAGATAACCGAAAACGGAGCCAGAGAACCTGTTGGTCCCCGACTTGGTCACCGCGTTGACGAGACCGCCCGAGAAATTGCCCCGCCGAACGTCGAACGGCGCGGTGAGGACCTGGAACTCCTGGAGCGCTTCGAGCGAAATCGGCTTGGCGCCGGCCTGGCCGCCCGGAGTGCCACTCGCCGCGAGCCCGAAGACGTCGTTGTTGATCCCGCCGTCGATCTGAATGTTGTTGAAGCGGTTGTTCTGACCGGCGATGGTGATGCCGCCGCCTCCGGTCGTGGCCACCTGCGGGTTGGTGTTCAGCAGCGAGGTGAAGTTTCTTCCCAGGAGCGGCAGCCGCTGAATCGCCGTGTCCGAGATGACTTGGGCCGCTCCGGTTCGCCCCGCGTTGATCAGCGGGTTGGTCGTCGCCACCACCGTGATCTCCTCGAGCGTGACGACCTGGCTCTTCATCTCGAAGTCGGCGATGTACCGCTGTCCCAGGGTCAGGAGAATGCCCGACTTGGTGGCCCGCTCGAGCCCGATGGCGCGAACCTCGATGGTGTACGGTCCGCCCGGAGGCACGTTCTCGAAGTTGTAACGGCCGTTCGCCCGGCTGGTGGTCGTCGTCCGCACCCCGGTCGCCGAGTTGATCAGCCAGACGTTGGCCGCCTCGACGCCCGCACCGCCTTCCTTGGTGATGACACCTTGGACCGCCGCGCTGGTGACACCCTGGGCCCCCGCCAGACTGGGGGTCAGCAGGCTAAGTAGAATACCGGCAACGAGATAGAGTGGTCGGAACGATGGCTGCCGCATCGGCTACTCCAGATGGGTATTTCGAGGTTGTGGAAAACGACGGGTCAAACATACGGACGAGGCAACCGGGGTCAAGCGACCTCGGTACCGATTCCGCGACCGCCACGACGACTGGCGCCGTTCGTCCCAGCCTAGACTAGCGCCGCCGCCCGATGGTGGCGTAGTAAATCGGCAGCCCCGTTAGCAGAATCCCGAACGTCACTCCGGTATTCACCGGGTCGGTGACCAGGGCGTTGACTACCATGCCGGTCGCGGCCAACAGGAAGACGATCGGGACCACGGGATACCCGATGGTCCGGTAGGGCCGATCGGCGTTCGGTGCCTTCTTCCGGAGCGCGAAGACACCGAGAATCGCCAGGATGTAGAACGGCCAGATTCCCAGGACGAAGCGATCGGCCAGCTGCTGGAAATCGTTGAAGAGCACGTAGGCGCACCCGAGGGCGGCCGCCAGCCAAATCGCCACGGACGGGGTCTGGAAACGGGGACTGACCCGAGCCACGCCCTTGAAGAACAGGCCGCGATCGGCCATCGCGAAGAAGATCCGGGGATTGGTGAGCATCGAACCGTTCAGGGTTCCGAAGCAGGAGATCATCACGATCGCCGAGACCACCGCCGCGCCGGCTCCTCCGAGCAACGGAATCCGTTCGGCGGCCGTGGCGGCGATGAGGCGCTGCCCCGCCATTTCCGGAACCGGCACCAGGTAGATGTAGGCCGCGTTGAGCAGCAAGTACGCGGCGATGATCAGGATGGTGCCGAAGATCAGCGCCAACGGGAAATTCCGCCCCGGGTTCTTGATCTCGCCCCCGATGAACGAGAGATCCGCCCAGCCGTCGTAGGCCCACATGATCGAGACCAGGGCCGAGGCGACCATCGAGATGCTGAACGCGGTGGTGCCGGAGCCGGAGAAATTGCCCCAGTCGCCCTGACCGGCGGCGAAGGCGAGGAGCACCAAACCGATCATCCCGGCGTATTTGGCGATCGTGGCGACCCCCATGACCCGGGCGGCGTACTTGACGCCGAGGTAATTGACCGTGGCGACGACCAGGATGGTGATCGCGGCAGCGAGATTCACGCCACCGATGGTCACCGGGCCGATCGCGATCCCCTCGCCCAGCGGCACGAAGTAACCGAAGTATTCGGCAAAGATCGTCGAGATCCCGCCTAACGCGGACGCCCGGATCACGGCGAGCTGGGCCCACCCGAACAGGAAGGCCGGCAACGGGCCGAAGGCATCGTCGATATAAGCGAAGAGCCCCCCGGACCGGGGTGACATGGCGGCCAGTTCGGCGAGGGTGAGCGCCCCGAACAGCGCCAGGGCGCCGCCTAAGACCCAGGCCAGCATGATCGGGCCCGGCTCGCCCAACCGGCCCGCCACCGTGGCCGGGACCCGGAAGATCCCGGAACCGATCGTCGTCCCCACGATCACCGCGATGGCCGAGAAGAGCCCGATCGTGCGGGGAAGGCGTTCGGTGTGCGTCACGAGGATCCTCGAGTGGGAGTCGGCTGCCGACCGGGGCAGCCTGGAGTATATTTGCTGCCGTCCCCCGACACTACCCTACGGACGCCCTGGGCCCATGGCTTCGATCATCCGCGACCTCATTGCCCTGACCAAGCCGCGGATCATCTCCCTGCTGCTGCTCACCACCCTGGCGCCCATGTTCATCACCGATCGGGGCCTGCCCTCGCTGGCACTGATCGGGTGGGTCATGCTGGGCGGCTACCTGATGGCCGGGGGCGCCAACGCGGTCAACATGTGGTTCGACCGGGACATCGATCTCAACATGGCCCGGACCAAGTCGCGGCCCATCGCCTCGGGCCGGATTTCCCCGGCCGCTGGCTTGGTCTATGGGCTCGGGCTCGCCACCGCGGCCTTCGCGATCTTCTGGAACTTCGTCAATCCGCTCTCGGCCTGGCTCGCCTTGGCCGGTTTCGCGTTCTACGTGGTGGTCTACACCCTGTGGCTCAAGCGGATCACGCCCCAGAACATCGTGATCGGCGGGGCGGCTGGGGCATTCCCACCCCTGGTGGGCTGGGCCGCGATGACCAACTCGATCGACCTGGCGGCGATCTACCTCTTCGCCATCGTCTTCTACTGGACCCCGCCCCACTTCTGGGCCCTCGCGCTGATCAAGCAACAGGACTATGCCAGGGTGGGGATCCCGATGATGCCGCTGGTGAAAGGCGAGCACCGAACCAAGCAGCAGATGCTCGGCTACACCATCATGTTGGTGCCCTTGACGCTGTTGCCCACCGTCTCGGGGCATCAGGGATTGGTCTATGCGGTGGCGGCGGCGCTGCTGGGCGGGCGGCTGCTGTGGTACTGCGTTCGATTGCTCAAGGAGCAGGGAGTGACCCCGACCGCCTGGAGCATGTACAAATACTCGCTCCTCTACCTGGCGCTTCTCTTCGTGGCGATGGGCGTCGATCGTGCCCTGCCCTTCGGGCATCGGGCGCCCGAACCGGCAAAGCTCGACCTGGTGCGCGAGGCCACCGCCGAAAGCCACCTGCACAAGTAACCGAACGGCCGCACCCTGGCGGGACCGGCACCGCCGGCCCGATCAGGGGTCGACGAGCGCCTGCCGGCCAAGGAACCCGACCACCTCCCGGACCCCGCCCGGCGTGAGCAGTTGTTGCCACCGCGGCTCCTGGCGCTCCGCGGCGTCGTTCGAGCGGACCAGGAGAAACCCTCCCGCGTTGCCGCGGTCGACGAAGACGTAATAGCGGCCCACCGGCTCGAAGTACCGCCACACCTCATAACCTGGGACGGCACCCCGCGCTTGACGTCGGAGCACCTGGACCGGTAGCCCCTGGCGGAGAAAGACGCGGCCCCGGTCGGTCTGCCAACCGGCAAGACCCCGAACCGGGTCGGAGTAGAAGGCGTTGGCGTAGACGACGCCTTCGTAGAACTGAGCTCGCCGCTCGTTGCCGGCGGATCGCGGGGTCGGGTCTCGCTTCGACCAGAACCGGGCGAGGAACTCGCGCTTGGCCGCATCACCGCCGTCGGCGGGCCAGCCGGCCAACTCGTCGCGATCGGCGATCGCGGTCAGTGGGGCGAACGCCTGGTCCAGTCCGGACCCGCCGAAATCGCCGAAGTACGCCTGGTCGGGAATCGCGGCCGGCGCGCTCGCGACCACCGGATCGACTCGGAAGGTGGTGCTCCGCCGCACGGTCTGTTCACCGAGCACCAGATCGGTGCGGAGACGGTAGGCACCGGCGGGGAGATCGCCGACTTCGAGCTGGCCGGTCAGCAGGCCGATGCCGGCGGCGACGTTGAGTCGGGTCGGGCCGACCGCTTTGCGGACCCGATCGGCCTCGTCGACGACCTCCACCATCAGGCGGCCGGAGACCGCGGTTCCGGCGTAGGTCTCGAGCAAGTAGGCGAGCGACGCGGTGGCCCCGCCCACGACGACCTCGGGGGCGATGGCGAGAATGAGCCCGCCGCGGCGGAACTCACCGGGCTGGGGAATCGTGTCGACCGTCGCCACCGGCCGAAGCCAGGGGCTGATCATCAGGTCAGACGCGTCGGGTGGAGTCGCGAAACCCTCGACGGCGACCGCCGAACTCGCCCTGACCCCGGAGACCGAGTCGACCACACTGGCTTGGAGCCGATAACGGCCGGCCCCGATCGCGAAACGAATCTGATCCAGGCGATCGGCCGCGCCCCGGGGATACGGTACCGCGGTCCGGCGGCGCCAGGCCTGCTCGTACAGCGGCAGCCCGGTCGAGTCGACGACCCGAATCGACAAGGCGAGCGACACCTCTCCATCGCTGCCGGGTTTGGGCAAGTCCCGCGGGATGCCGAGGAAGGCGGTGACTTGGGTTTGCCCGGGCGACTGACCGGGGTCGGCACGGTAGAAACGCACCGCTCGCACCAGCAAGCTGGTGTCCGCGGCCACCAATCCCAGCAACCCCGCCCATACCGCCACCATGCGTTCCAGCTCCAGCGACTACGGGAGGATCAGGTCGCGTTGATGCTCGGCCGGCGTCGCCACCGGTCCCCCCGGCGCCCAGAAAACGTTCACTTCGCTGCGGACCCCGAACCGTCCGGGCAAGTAGATGCCTGGCTCGACCGAAAACCCGACACCGGGCATCATCACTCGATCGTCGCGGGTTTCGTAGTTGTCGCAGTGCGGTCCGGAACCGTGGAGGTCGCGGTCGATCGAGTGGCCGGTTCGGTGGACGAAGAACTCGCCGTACCCGGCTCGCTCGATGATTGACCGCGCCGCCTGATCGACCTCGAACCCTCGAAGGGGACGTTTCTGCCGAGCCGCGTCCCACACGGTCGCGAGGGCGGCGTCGCGGGCATCCCGCACCACGGTCCAGACCCGAGCCACTTCCTCCGGCACCGCCCTCCCGCTGAAACCCATCCAGGTCTGGTCGGCGAAGACCGAGCTCAGGGTCCGACCCGCGAAGAGATCGATCAGGACGACTTCGTCCGGTCCGAGCTGGCGGTCCTGCCCCGCCACCGGTTCGTAGTGCGGGTTGGCGGCGTTGGGCCCGAAGCCGATGATCGGCAAGTGGCCGGGGTCGACCACGAAACCCGCCCGCTCGATGCCCTCGATAACCATTGCTTGCACCTGCGACTCGGAGAGCCCGCGGCCGCCGTGGGCCACCGCGTGGGCCATCACCAGCTTGGCCACCTCGGCGATGGCTTCGGCGGCAGCTCGATGGTCGTCGGCTTCGGCCGCCGACCACCGGGCGGTGAAGGTGGTCACCAGGGGAGCGCTCGAGACCACCCGGCCGCCCAACGACTCGAGCAACTCGACCACGCCGTGAGGCACCCGATCGAGGTACGGTACCGCGTCGAGCCTCGAGACCTCCATCGCCACCGTCCTCCCGGCGACGACCCGGGCCAGCGCGGAGTGGAGGTCCTCCCACCGAGCGTATCCGACGACCTCGCCCGGGAAGTCCGCCAGCGGTTGCAGCTCGATCTTGTGGGCGATCGCCACGGGCGCGCCGTCTTTGGGCAGGTAGACGAACAGCCGCCGCGTCCCCGGCTTGACACCAAGGAGCCGGAGCGAGACCGGATTGACACCTCGGAATTCGTACAGTAGCCAGCCATCGGCCCCAGCCGCGGCGAGGCCCTCGGCGAGGGCGGCACGATCGAGATCGGCGAGATGGCGCATCGAGTGGCTCCGTGGCTACCAGCGTTGATCGGCGTCGGCCGCCTTCCAGCGGCACTCGGCGTCGCCGCGCGACTTGCATTTTTCGTGGATCATCGATCCCTCGAAGTCGCTCGCCACCCGGAGCGCTTCACCGATCAGGGCGGCATAATAGAAGCAGCCCGATCCCTCGAAGCCGGCTCGGCTGGCCAAGCTGTCCCGGACCCCGACCCAGGGTCCCCCGGGGTCGGCTTTCAGCTCGAGCCCAAAGGCACGCCTGATCGCCCGGGCGGCGGCGCGGACCCCCATCCGGCGGCGGGTGGCCTTGGGCACGAACCGGCCAACCGGACCCAGACTCCCGCCGTAGCGCCGGGCGGCCAGTCGGGCCGCCCGGCGCCCCGCGTCCGAGTAGACCAGGGTGGCGTCGGAGCGGCGGCCCACCAGACGGAAGACCTGAACGGCTTCTTCATCGGTCACGCCATCACCCCGACTCACCATGTCGCGATACCGCTGGATCTGCGCGGCCACCGTGCTCGAGAGACCGAGCCGTTTGGTAAAGGTCTCCCCCGCGAGCTCGGCGGACAGGCCATCGTCGAGCGGGGTGTCGAGATTCCGGATCGCCTCGAGCAAGGCGAGCGGCACGATCGCGTTGACGGTTGCGGAGACACTCACGGATCGGTTCGGCGATTCGGTCGAGTTGGCGGCCCGACAACAATAAGACCGAAGCTCCGCCCCTCAAAGTCCCGTGCCGCCCAGGCGCGTTAGATTCGCCAGATGCACCCGCTTGCCGCCGTCGCCATCTCGTTCGTGGTGGCCGGGCTCGGTTGGGCAAGCCGAGCCTTGTCTCG
The DNA here is from genome assembly GCA_016874005.1 of Gemmatimonadota bacterium. GTDB lineage: Bacteria > Gemmatimonadota > Gemmatimonadetes > Gemmatimonadales > GWC2-71-9 > SHZU01. The sequence goes on from VGVQ01000019.1 coordinate 46,787, forward strand.
GGGGGGATTCGCCGCCGCGGTGGTAGTCGGCACTTCGATCCTCTCGGCCACCGGTTTGCCGGGCTTGGCGGCGCTCGGGGTGTTCTTCGTCTCCAGTACCCTGGTGTCGCGGATGGCCCACCGCGGCGACTCGGATTCCGATCAGGCCGTGACGGAGGTCCGCGACCACCTCCAGGTGCTCGCCAACGGTGGGGCCGCCGCCGCGGGAGCACTGGCCGAGTTCCGTTTTCCCGGACTCGGCCTCTGGCTGGCCACGGTCGGGCTCGCCGCCGCCGCGAGCGACACCTGGTCGACCGCGTTCGGGGCATTGAGCGGCCGGACCCCGCGGGACATCCTCACCGGCCAGCGGGTGGCGGCGGGTACCAGCGGGGGGGTGACCTGGGCTGGCACGGTTGGCGGTCTCGTCGGCGGCGCGCTGGTGGCGCTCGGACCGGCCGCGCTCATGGGCGACTCCCGGCTGTTCATCGCCGCCACCACCATCGGGTTCGCCGCGATGCTGCTCGATTCGGCGTTAGGCTCGGCCTGGCAGGCGCGGTTCTGGTGCCCGGGTTGTCAGGCACCGACCGAGCGCCGGGTCCATCGGTGCGGCAGCCCGGCGATCCGACGAAGCGGGTGGGCCTGGCTCGACAACAACGGGGTCAACGCCGCGGCCACCGCCGCGGCGGTCCTGGTCGGGCTGGTCGCGTGGTGGGGGACGACCCGGGCCTAAGGGCGGCCAGGCTCCTTGAGACGAAAGAAGTGGTTCTCGCCGCGCCACCGCGGGCGCCGCGGGTCGTTGGCCAGGCCATCGCCGATCAGCATGTTGACCTCGGCGTAGCGGGCGCCAACCTGCCAGTCGATTCCCTGGTCGACTCGGTCCCGCGGGGTGTGGTGAATGGTATCGAACCAGGCCCGTTGGGCGGCCGACCCATCGCGGGTCCCGTCACCGCTTCGTTTGCCCGGAAACAACATCACCCCCGGGATACCGCGTCGCATGAAGGCGTAGTGGTCGCTCCGGGTGAAGATCGTCATCCACGGAAGCGGATCCTCGCTCGGCTGGATGGCCATCCGGGTGAGCGCGCTCGACACCTGCTCGGCGATCGTCGAGTACCCGGCTCCGTACCCGACCAGATCGCGAATCGGGTTGATCATGACGAAGTTGTCGAGGTTGACGTTGGCGACCAGGCTGGAGGCGGGCACCGGAGGCCGCGCGGCGAAATAATCCGAGCCGAGAATCCCTTTCTCTTCGCCGGTCACCGCGAGGAAGATCACCGAGCGCTTGGGCCTGGGCCGGATCGTGTGGGCCCGGGCAATCGCCAACATCGCCGCGGTCCCGCCGGCATTGTCGATGGCGCCGTAGTGGATGCTGTCGCCTCCAGCCATGGACGGGCGATTGCCGACGTGGTCGAGATGGGCGCTGTAGACCAGGTACTCGTGTTTGAGTCGCGGATCGCTGCCCTCCCACACCCCGGCCACGTTGCTTGCCGAGGTGGTTCGGTGTTCGAACGCCGCCACCAGCTCGAGGGAGGCGTCGATCGGGAAGCTCTGCGGTCCGCTGCCAAGTTGGCGGAGCACCTCGGTCCAGTCGCGGCCAGCCACCCCAAACAGCTTGGCGACGCCACTGTCGGCGAGGCGGATCGCGGTGTACCGCTCGAAGAAGATCGACTGCGGTTCGCCCGCCTCATCGAGCCAGCCGAACCCCTCGAGCTGGTCGAACTTCTCCTCGACCAACGGCCCCGGACCGGGCAGCGCGGTAATCACCCCGAGCGCCCCATGCGACCGAGCGGCGGACTCCTTGACCGCCAGCGACGCGAAGTAGCCCCGGTGGTCCGGACCGAGGGCGGCTGGTCCGCCGAAGAACATCAGCGCCCATTTGCCCCGAACGTCCACGCCCCGGTAGTCGTCATAGCCGTGTTCGGGAGCGCTCACTCCCCACCCGACGAACACCACCCCCCCTTTCATCGCGGCGTCGCGGGCTCGCTTGTCGGCGTGGAGGAAGAACTCTCGCCCCCAGCGCCACGACTCGGTTCGGCCGCCCGCGGTCACCGTGAGCGAGGTCCGCGAGGGAACCCCAGCCGAGACCCTGAGCGGCACCGGCAGGAGGAAGCTGCCGTCCCGGCCCAACGGCTTCAATCCGAGCGTCTCGAACTGACTGGCGACGTACTTGGCCGCCAGTTCGCCGCCCCGGGTCGCCGTCTCGCGCCCCTCGAGCAGCGGGTCGGCCAGGAAACGGACGTGCGCCGCGATCCACTCGGGCTGGATAGTGCCGGTCGACACCCTTGGTTGGCGGGCTGGCTGGGCGGCAAGCGGCCCAGCGATCACCAGCGCGATGAGCGACCGGACCACCCACCCCGAGGCGACGATCGATCGTTGCATCCTGGTCACCTCGACTCGGGGACGACGGGAAGAATCAATCGTGACGCGGTCGCCCCGCCGTAATAGACGGTGTTGACGGCCTTGAGCCAGGTCGTTTCGGTCACGTTGTCTCCGCCGGTGTTCAGATTGCGGTCGTGAAGTGGGAACTCGCTGCTGGTGACCCAAAGACGGACACGGTTCCCGGGAGCGAATTGGTGCGCGGTCGCTTTGAGGCTGACCTCGATCCGGTATACCCGACCTGGCGTCATCAACACCGGCCGGGCCATCGACTCCCGATACCGGACCCGGAGGATCCCACTGGCCACGTTCCACGATCGGCCCGCCGAATCCACCTCGAGCAGCTTCGCGGCGAAGTCGGTGTCCTTGGCACTGGACGAGATGTAGAGCACCGTCTTGACGGTACCGGCGATGGTGAGGGGTCGTTCCAGTCGAGGCGTGGTGTAGACCAGCACATCGGGACGGGTTTCGAGGTCGCTCTGGTCGAAGGCCCCCGGCTCGTCCTTCGGGTTGCCGGTGCAGCACACCGTGCCGCCGCGGGCCGGCATCGGATCGTCGGGGTCGTAGCTGAACTGATCGCGGCCGGCGGCGGGCGAGCGGCGGCGGAGGAGTTGGCCGTCGCCGCGGGAGGTCAATGCCCCCCGGGTACTCGAGAGGTAGTAGGGGACCGGGGTCATGCCGGGGACCGGCCACCGTGGGGCGGTGCGCCATTCGTTGGCACCCATCAGGTAGTACTGCACCTTGGGGCGATTGGTCACGTCGTTGTCGATACCCTTGAGCCAATGGTCGAACCAGTCGCGGTAGAGCTCGAAATAGCCCAGTCGGGCATCGCCGAATTCCCGATCGCCCACTTTGGTGGGGGCCGGAGCGTATTCGGACTGACAATGCGCGGTGGGCGACATCACCACGAACTGGTTGTTCCGAGCCCTGGCGCTGACACCGTTTCGCTCCATCAGCCCGACCAGGTACATCGTCTGTTCCGGCGTTACGTCGAACCACGAGTTGACGTGGAGGGCCGGGATGTCGAACCGATCGTCGTCGCGGAGGTAGCGCTTGGCGTCCCAATACGGGTCCGCCGGGGGGTGAGTCACGAAGTCGCGGAAGTCGGACGGCGGGTGCCCGGCTCGCTCCGCCATGGTCGCGATCGGGAGGCTCTTGAGCATCGACGAGAAATCGATCTTCGAGAGGTCGGCCGCCCGTCCCTTGACCTTCGAGCCTGCCCCGCCCATCCACCCGAACAGCGGACTCAGCCCGACGGTTCCGCCCTCGTAGGTCCCCCAGTTGGTGTGGAACCCGCCGGCGTAGCCCATCACCCCGGTCGACGACTGGGGGATCATCGCGGTGTGGTTGGGGTGCCGCATCTTGGCCGCGAGGAGCTGGACTTCTCCCATGTAGGAACAGCCGTAGGTCCCGACTCTGCCGTTCGACCACGGCTGCTTGGCGATCCAGTCGATGGTGTCGTAACCGTCTTCGGCGTCGTCGAGCTGGACGACGAACTCGCCTTCGGATCGGAACTTCCCGCGGAGGTCCTGGGCAGCCACCAGGAAGCCCTGGCCGGCGAAGAAGCGAGCCGGTTCGGTGACGTAGAACACCCCGGACTTGTTGTACGGCGTCCGGATCAGCACCACCGGGAGACGGTCCCCTGCCCCGGTGGGCCGGTAGAGGTCGGCCGCGAGCCGAGTGCCGTCGCGCATCGGAATCATCAGGTTGGAATCGACGGTGAACTGGAACTTGGGCGGCGGCGGGGCCACCGACGGTTGCGGGGGCTGAGCCGCCGCGGTGGCGCCGATCAGCGCGAGGCCACAAAGTAGCACGGATCGCATGAGCGAAGGTCCCCTCTTTCGAATCACCCCGCAAGGCTCGGCGACGGTGCCGCCCGCCACCGTTCGCTCCGAGGAAGCCGTCGCTGAAACAGCAACGCCGTCCCGGGCGTAGGTCGACCGGACCCAACCACGAACGGCATCCCATGCGTTGCTCACCCTGGTTCGCCCTCGCCGCGGCCGTCGGGATCGCGCGGCCAGCGTTCGCTCAAGAGACGTTGGCCCCGCGGATCGGCGCCACGCTGGCGGGGCTCGAGGCCGAGCTGATCGCGTTCCGTCGCGATCTCCACCGGCACCCGGAGGTGTCCGGCGCCGAGGAACGGACCGCGTCGAAGGTCGCGGAACGGCTCCGAGCGTTAGGCATCGAGACCCGGACCGGGGTGGGCGGCCACGGGGTGGTCGGGGTGCTCCGGGGGGGACGTCCCGGGCCGGTCGTGGCCTATCGCGCCGACATGGATGCGGTCTATTCGAGCGACCCGGATCCGGTCGAGTTCAGATCGATGGTGCCCGGGGTCCGACACATCTGCGGCCACGACGTCCACACCACCATCGGAATCGCCTTGGCCGCCGGGCTCGCGTCCCACCGCCGCGACCTGGCCGGGACCGTGCTGTTCGTGTTTCAGCCGGCCGAAGAACGAGCCACCGGGGCGCTCGCGATGCTCGCCGCCGGGGTGTTCCGCGACCCGCCGCCGGTGGCGATCTACGGGGTCCACACCGCTCCCTTTCCGGTGGGTCAGCTCGCGACCATCGCCGGCGACATGATGAGCGGCCGGGACCGGTACCGGGTCGCGATCCACGGTGAGGGCGACCGCGGCGCCGCCACCGCGGCGGTCAGAACCCGACTCGCGGCGCTCGGCACCGTCGCTCCCGCCGAGATCCTGAGGCCGGCTCCGCGCGATCTGGTGCTGGTCACCCCGCCCCAGGTGGCGGAGTCGGCCGGGGTCACCCTGCTCAGCGGGACCATCATGGCGACTTCCCTGAGCCGGCCCGCGGTAACGAAGGGGATGCGGGAGATCGGGGCCCTCGCCCAGGGCGGCACCGTGGTCACGCCACGGTACCAACCCAAGACCATCGCGGGCGTCTTCAACGACTCGGCCCTGACCGTCCGCGCCACCGCGGCAGCCGAGCAGGTCCTGGGCGCGGGGAACGTGGTCCCCGTCGAGGTCATCGTCCCGGCGTTCAGCGAAGACTTCGGGTCCTTCCAGGACCTGGTCCCGGGGGTGTTCTTCTTCCTCGGCGTGAGCAACCCGGCCAAGGGGACCGTCGGAATGCCCCACACGCCCGATTACGTCGCGGACGAAGGGGCGATCCTGGTCGGCGCCAGAGCCATGGCGGCCGTTCTGCTCGACCGACTCGGACGGCCCTGAGCCGCTCGCCGGCCTCCCTCCAGGCCGGCGCCCGAATCGGCGGTTTCGGGCGGCTGCGCCCGCCGCCCGAGCGGGCTATCGTTCCGGGGTGCCGATCGACTCCACCGACGTCCTCATCATCGGGCTGGGCCCCGCCGGTAGCGCCACCGCGACCCACCTGGCCCGGGCCGGCATCGGGGTGACCGCGATCGACCGAGCGGTGTTCCCGCGTGACAAGGTCTGCTCCGAATACCTGAGCCCCGAAGCCGTCCGCCACCTCGCCGGTCTCGGGGTGCTCGCCGAGGTCGAGGCCCGGGGGGTTCCCCTCCTGGGCGCCACCGTGTTCGGACCGAGGGGCGCCCGACTCGAAGGGCGCTTCGGCGAGGCCTGCCCGTCGCCGTTTCGGCCGGCCGGGCTGTCGGTGCCCCGCAAACACCTCGACTACACCCTGATGGCGGCAGCGCGATCCGCCGGGGCGCGGGTTCTCGACGGCACCGCGCTGGTGGAGCTGGGGCGATCGGGGCCGGGACAGCGGGCCACGGTCCGGCGGGACGGCCAGCTAACCACCATCGAGGCCCGGCTCGTCATCGGGGCCGACGGGCTCCGGTCGGCCGTCGCGAGGGCGTTAGGCGGGCGGCGGCGGCGGACCATCCGCCGATACGGCTTCGTGGCCCACGTCGCCGAGGTGACCGACATGGGCCCGGTCGCCGAGATGCACGTCGGCCAGAGCGGCTACCTCGGACTCAACGCGATCGGCGGCGGCTTGACCAACGTGGCCGTGGTGGTCCCCGCCGCGACCGCTCGGCGCGCCATCGGGGATCCGGACGGCTTCTGGGCCGACTCGCTGGCCGGATTCCCGGCGGTCGCGGGCCGGGTTCGGCCCGAGCGGGTCGAACGGCGCGTCCTGGTGAGCGGACCGTTCGACGCCAGCGCGCGGCGGGTCATCGGCGACGGTCTCGCCCTGGTCGGCGACGCCGCGGAATTCTTCGACCCGTTCACCGGCGAAGGCGTCTGCGCCGCGCTCCGAGGAGCCGAATTGCTCGCGCCGGTCGCGATCGCGGCGCTCGGCCTACCGGGCCCGGTCAGCCACGATCGGCTGCTGCCCTACCACACCGCCAGGCGGCAGGCGTTCGGGGGCAAATGGATGGTCGAACGGATGATCGGCTACGGGATGCTCTGGCCAGCCCTGTTCGATCGGGCGGTCTCACGGCTGTCGCGCCGGAACCTCGGCCATACCCTGATCGGCGTCACCGGCGATTTCGTGCCGCCGGGCGAAGTGCTCCGGCCCGGTTTCCTGGCCGCCATGGTAGTTTAGAGCATGGCCTCCCCCCTCGACGCGGCTCAGTTCCGGGAGCTGTGCGGTCGCTTCGCCACCGGCGTGGTGGTGGTCACGGCGAGCCCGGCCAGCGGCGCCCCGGCCGGGATGACGGCCAACAGCTTCGCCTCGGTATCACTGGAACCCCCGCTGGTCTCGGTCAACGTCGATCGCGGATCCGAGTTCCACGCCGTGATCGAGCGGGCCGCGAGCTTCGCGATCAACGTGCTCTCGCAGGATCAGGAATGGATCTCGCGGCGGTTCGCCGCCTCGGCCTCGAATCGGTTCGACGGGGTCGGATACCGGCGGTCCGAGCGAGGTTCGATCGTCCTGGCCGGGGTGGTCGCCGTCATCGAGTGCGAGACCCTCGAGCGGATTCCCGTCGGTGACCACACCATCGTGATCGGAAGGGTGGTCGGCGGCGATACCCACGACCTGGCTCCGCTGTTGTACTACCGCGGCGGCTACCGGACCCTCGGATGACGACCGCCGAAGCCCACCTGGCCCCGGGCCGGGAACTGCTCGACGACCCCCGGGCCGATCCGGCCCTGGTGCGAGCGTCGCTTCGGAACATCGCCCGAGCCAACCGGTGGTTCGGCGGCGTCGCGGCGGCTCGCTTCGGGGTCGGCCGGCTCCTCGATCGGCGTCCCGACCGGCCCGGGGCGGTGTCATCCGGCCACCGCGATCGGGTCACCCTGCTGGACGTCGGGACCGGGATGGGCGACCTGCCCGCGGCGTTAGGCAGCTGGCTCGCCGGGCGTGGCGTCGCGGCGACCTGCTTCGCGGTGGAGCGCAATCCCACCGCCGCTCGGATGGCGGCCGAGGGCGGTCTCGCCACGGCCGTCGGCGACGGCTTGCGGCTGCCCTTCGGCGGCCGATCCGTCGACATCGTGCTCCTCAGTCAGATCGCCCACCACCTCGCGCCCCCAGCGATCCTCGAGCTCTGCCGAGAAGCCACCCGGGTTGCCCGAATCGGCGTCGTCCTGGCCGACCTGGCCCGATCGCGACTCGCTCAGATCGGCTTTTTCGTGGCGAGCCGAGCCCTCCGGTTCGATCCGGCCACCTGCGCCGACGGGGTCACCTCGGTCAAACGGGGGTTCCGCGTCGGGGATCTGGCGGGGCTCCTGGCCCAGGGCGGCATCGCCGCCCACTGCGTCGCCAGGCCGGGGTGGAGGGTGGTCGCGACTTGGGGTGTCCTCCCATGATGCGAACCGTGGACCGAGCCCAAGTGCGCGCCCCGATCGACCGGGTGTTCCGGTACGCCAGCGAGGTGGAGCGCTGGCCGACGTTCCTCGACCACTATCGGTGGGTCAAGATGCTGGAGCGATTCGAATCCGATCGCGGCATCGTCGAGATGGCGGCCTACCGCCCGTTCGGCGCCTTCGATTGGCCGACGTGGTGGGTCTCGGAGATGGCCATCGAGCGGGCCGATCACCGGGTCCGCTATCGGCACATCCGCGGGATCACGACGGGCATGGACGTGGTCTGGCAGCTCACCGAGACGGCCGGCGGGACCGAGATCGAGTTGATTCACGAGTGGACCGGCCCGGCCTGGCCGCTGATCCGGCGGCCCGCGGCCGAGTGGGTCATCGGCCCGATTTTCGTCCACGGGATCGCCTCGCGCACCATCGCGGGGGTCAAGCGGGCGGCGGAGTTGGGCGAATGACCCGGCTCCGCCGCGCGGTGATCACCGGGATCGGAGCGGTCACCCCCATCGGGATCGGCGTCGAGGGCCTCTGGCGCGGTCTCATGGCCAAGCGGTCGGCGGTGGGTCCGGTCACCCGGTTCGACCCTACTCCATTCCGCACCCACATCGCGGCGGAGATCAACGACTTCGATCCGGTCGACTTCCTCGGCGCCAAGCGCTCCAAGCGGATGGACCGGTGCTCGCAGCTGGCGCTGTCGGCCGGGAAGATGGCGCTCGACGACGCCGGGCTCCGGCTCGAAGGCGAGGACCGAGACCGGATCGGGGTCATGATGGGGACGGCGTTAGGCGGCGTATCGCTCGCCGAGGAGCAGCATACCCGGTTCCTCTCCGGCGGGGTCCGGGCGGTGGACCCGGGGGTGGCCCTGACCGTCTTCGCCGGCGCTTCGAGCGCCAATCTCGCCATCGATTTCGGGGTCACCGGCCCCAACCTGACCAACGGGATGAGCTGCGCCTCGGGCGCGATCGCCATCGGCGAGGCAGCCAAGGCCGTGATGCTGGGCGAGGCGGACGTGATGTTCGCCGGCGGTTCGGAAGCCCCCCTCGCCCCGCTCACCTTCGGCGCCTTCGCGATCATCCGGGCGATGTCGACCCGGAACGACGACCCGGCCTCCGCCAGCCGACCCTTCGACCGGGACCGCGACGGATTCGTCATGGCCGAGGGCGCCGCGATCGTGATCGTGGAAGAGCGGGAACGGGCCCTGGCCCGAGGCGCGAAGATCTACGCCGAGTTGGTGGGTTACGGGCTCACCAACGATGCCCACCATATGGCCGCGCCGCTCCCGGGCGGTCGTCAGGCGGCCCGCGCCATGGCCAACGCTCTCCGGATGGCCCGGATCGCGCCGGCGGAGGTGGGCTACATCAACGCCCACGGGTCCTCGACCCAGCTCAACGACCCGACCGAGACCGAGGCCATCAAGTCGGTCTTCGGCGACCGGGCCGCGCGGGTCCCGATCAGCGGAACCAAGGGCTACTACGGCCACGCGTTAGGCGCGAGCGGGGCCTTTGAGGCCGCCATCAGCGCCCTCGCGACGGCCCGGCGCTGGATTCCGCCCACCGTCAATCTCGGCGCCCCCGACGACGCCTGCGATCTCGACTACACCCGGGGCGACGGCCGGAGCCTCGACCCCGAGTTCCTGCTCAGCAACTCGTTCGGCTTTGGGGGAATCAACGCCGCGCTGGTGTTCCAGCGAGCGGTGTAAAGGCAAGCAAGCCGAGCCCGCTCGCCGCCGCTCGCTCACCCGGGGGGTTCAGCCCGGGAGCGCGGCGTCTAGGTCGGACGGACCACACCGTGTGGATCGAAACCGGAATCGCGGTTTCGACTCGACCGACGCGCCAACCTTAGGCAGCCACTACCCGACCGACGTCAGGCCGCCACCGCCGACTCGACCCGCCCGGCGTGGGCGAACGCCCAGTAGAGTTCCCGGGCTCGCCGATAGATGGGGCCGGCCTCGAGGACCCGCGACTCGTACTTGAGGCACGGCAGGACCTTGCTGTGATTGCCGGTCGAGAAGATCTCGTCGGCCTCGAGCACCTCGGCCGGTCGGATGGTCCGCTCCACCACCTCGACCCCGGCATCTCGAAGCAGCCGAATGACCCGCTGCCGGGTGATCCCGTTCAGGAAGGTCCCGTTGGGTACCGGGGTGTGACAAACGCCGTCCTTGCCGATCATCACGTTCTGGGCGGAGAACTCGGCCACGTTGCCGATCGGGTCGCACGTCAGGGCATTGTCGAAGCCCCTGCGGTTGGCTTCGGCAACCGCCATCCCCGCGAGCGGGTAGAGGCAGGCGGCTTTCGCGTGGGTCGGGGCCTGTTCCGGGCCGGGACGTCGAAAGGGCGAAAGGCAGGCGGTGAACCCCTTGATCGGGTCACCCAACGGCAGCGGCATGATCACCAGGGCGAACTGGGTCGAATCGGGATTCGGAGCAAGCGCGCCGGTCTCGGCCCAGAACATCGGCCGCACGTACAAGGCGGCGTCCGGCGGGAATTGAGCGATCCCTTCCCGGGCGAGGGCGAGAATCTCCCCAGCGGTCAACCCGGGCCGGAGATTCAGCCCGGCGGCCGAGCGAACCACCCGCTGGCAATGGAGATCGAGATCCGGGGCGACACCCTCGAAGGCGCGGGCTCCGTCGAACACGGTGTTGCCGAGCCAGGCCGCGTTGCTCTCGGAGGTCATCAACGGGACCGGCCCGACCTGCCAGCGGCCCTGGTAGTAGCAGATCGAGGAAGCCGATTGGTGGGCGTGAGTCGAGTGGTCGGACATTTCCGGCCTCGGAGCGCGTGGATGAGCGTGGCGATCGATCCAATGTAACCCGCGGCCCGGCCGCCGCGATATATTGACCGGCAACTTCCCCAGGTTGCTTCCTTGCGTCGTACCGTCACCGCATTGGTCTCCGCGAGCGTCGTCGCGTCTCCCGCGGCCGCCCAGCGTCTCGAATACCGGCCAGTCCCCTCCCGAGGGGTGCAAGCGTTCACCTTCCAGTCGCCGTCGATGGGGGTTCGGTTCTCGGTCAACGTCGGCACAGGGCCGAGCTACCGCCCCGGAAGCACCACCCGATACCCCGCCCTGATCACCACCGACGGCGACTTCGCGTTCGGCACGGTTCACGAGTCGGCCCGGTCGTTGGTGCAAGAGGCGGCCATCGACGAGATCATCGTGGTCAGCATCGGGACCAGCTACGACGAGGGCGACTCGACCTGGACCCGCCGCCGGATCTACGAGTTCTCACCGCCCGACTGGGATCGTCAGGATGCCTTCGGCAAGGTGGTGACGGGCGCCTGTTCCAGCTACGGCTCCGCCCCGGGTCGATGCACCGGGGGAGCCCCCGGCTTCCTGAACGCGATCGTCACCGAGCTGATTCCGCTGATCGCGGAACGGTTTCCGATCGATCGGGCGGACCTCGGATTGTTCGGGATCTCGGCGGGAGGTTTCTTCGCGTCGTGGGCCATGTTCCAACCCAACGCCCCGTTCAAGAAGTACCTGATCTCGAGCCCCGCGATGGCGTACGGGAACGGGGAGATCTTCAGGCTCGAGTCCCGTTGGGCGGCCGATCGCAAGGATTGGCCGGTGGCGATCTACTTCGGGGCTGGCGATCTCGAGATCCAACACCAGTTATACGAGGGCGTCGGCCAAATCGTCAGCGGGATGACCCGCCTCGCCGGCCTCCTCGCCAGCCGCAACTACCCGGGGCTCAGGATGACCACGGAAGTCCATCCCGGGATGAGCCACGGCGACGTCATGGGCACCGTGGTGGTGCGGGGCTTACGAACCCTGTACCGCAAAGGCGGCTGAAGGTCAGGCGTCTCGGACGCGGTGCCTCCGCGGCGCCGCAGCATGCCCTGGTACGGCGCGGCACATCAGACCGGAGGGTTCTTCAACCCTTCCATCACGAACGGCCGCGGTGTGGATGTGGTGCGGCGTGGTCTCTGGTCCCGGCCTACGAAGGTTGGCACGTTGCCCCATGCCATGATCGTGCCGTCGGCCAGTGTCGCGACGCTGCGTGCCACGTCGGCGGACACCGAGCGCACGCCCTTGAGGCCCGGCACCGGCGCAGGCAGCGGGCCGGCATGCCCGACCTCGCCGACGAGATCGTTTCCCCAGGAGATGACCGTTCCGGCGGTGGTAATGGCGAGCATGTGCGACTCGCCGCAGGCGAGCGCGCGAACACCCATGACGCCAGCGACCGGGGCAGGCGTCGGATATGGCGCGTCCCACCTGGAGAGCTTGCGACCGAGCCCGCCATTGCCCCAGCCCCACGCCATCACCGTGCCATCGCGGAGCAGCGCGCCGGAAATCATGGATCCGGCAACGACTGCCACCGCGCCCGCCACCCCCGTCACCGCGACGGGGGTGTTGCGATCGACAGTGGTCCCGTCACCAAGTTGGCCCTGCCGGTTCAGGCCCCACGCCCAAACCGATCCGTCCTCCAGCAGCGCGAGCGAATGCGACCCGCCTACCGCGATGTCGACCACGCCGGACAGGCCGGGAACACGCATCGGGAACGGGACGACGTGCGGCACCTGCTCGCTGTACCTGTAGCGGAAGGCAGGCGTTGGACCGATGCCCAACTGACCCCTGATGTTGTAGCCCCAGGCGTAGGCGGCGCCGGCCCGGGTCACCGCCAGCGTGTGGTCGCCACTGCTGGCGACGCGTACCGCGTCGGTGATATCGAGCACTGGCGTTGGTGCGGCTGGGACCTTCCGCACCTGGCTGGTCGCCTCGAATTCCGCCAAAGGCGTGATGCCGAGCGCGCCGCGGGCATTGATGCCCCACGCCAGAATACGGCCGTCTGGCATCACGGCGAACGAGGTGGTGATGCCGCTGGCGATGTCAACGGCGCCGCGGACCGCCGGGAGTTCGAAGGCCAGGCTTTCTGGCAGGGGGTCGCTGTGGCCGAGACCAGCATGCCGGCCGTCAAAGATGAACCCAGGTTGCGGGCACATGGTCACGGCACCGTCGGGCTCGAGGACGAAGGTGAATGAGCCCCGGCAGATCGCGCGGCGCTCGCGCGGCGCCGGCGTTTGCAGTGCCGATCGGAGCGCCAGCGGCGCCGAGGAGATCATTGCCAGCAGAGTGCGTCGGGTAATCATGGGTTCTCCTCCAACGAGTATCGATTTCGCCTCGGCATGGATAACACGGGTGACTCGGCAAGGGTCCGAACGGTAGCTTCCATTGGTGTGCTCGCGGTACCGGTCGTCCCGGTGTTGCCTGACGAAAGAACTCGGCCGCCCGGGCCATCCGTGGCCGGCGTCGGCTGGAGCGTCCTGCTATTGGTAACGTTTGACCAACACCAGATTATCCGAGTAATCCGTTCCTTCCGGCTTGATGAACTGAGAAGCTGTTTCGTCTTTCACCAACTCAAAACCGGCTTTCCTGTAGGCGGCAATCGCTCTTGGGTTCCGTGCTGAAGGCGATATCGCGATCCTCTTGATCCCGAATTCGCGGTTCAGGTAATTCGTGATGGTTCTTATGGCTTCCGAGCCGATTCCTTTCCCGCAATCCGCTTCAGACCTCAACCAAATATCGAGATCCGTCGTGTCATCATGAAAGGCGTTGTGGCAAACAACGCCGACGTCGGTTCCGTCGACAACGAGTATGAAGCACCGGCCCTGGTGAGGTTGGGAATCGTCAAAATAGTGAGGGCGGTAGTCTTCGCAGAACTCAGCCCAAGTCGGAATTCTGGCGTCAGGGAAAAGAGGCGGACCCATCATCGAAGGAGTCACGTCCGAATGGGTTAGCCACTCAAAGATGTTGCGCCGGTCGGCCTCGGTTGCCTTTCGCAACACGACTTTTGTCCCATTCAAGTCCATTATCCATCCTTACGCCCAGGGCCGACTGCCACCGTTCATCGATCGTGCCGCCCGAGGAGGGCGTTGAGCCGCCGCCGAATCATGTCGACGTCGGGCAGCCCGGGATCGGCCTCGCTCCATTGCTCGAGAAACCGCCGATAGCTCGCGATGGCGTCATCGTACCGCCCAAGCCGCTCTTCCACCAGACCTATGTCGATCAGGGATCGGATCCAGGCGTCCAGGTCTTCGCTGCCGAACCGCGGTACCGCGACGATCGCGGCGAGCTCCCGCTGCGCGCTGTCCAGCTGTCCGAGGTGCTGGTAGGCGAGCGCCCGGCGATAATCCATGGTGGCGGGACGGATGAAGCCCTTGGCCCGATCGAAGGCCGCGAGCGCGGCTGGCGGGTCGCGGGTCGCGAGCGCCAGCACGCCGGTGACGTAGTGAACCTGTAAGCTGTCCTCCTGATTCCGTGGATCGGCCCGAGCGCGAATCCGATCAACCAGCGACCGAATCTTCTCGACGTCCCCATCGTCGGCGTGCGGCTCGAGGGCGAGCACCAAGAATCCGGGTGCCATCGGCTCCGCGGCCAGGGAATCGATCGCGGCGAGCGCCCGACGACGATCGGCCGGGACCCCCGCGATCCGTTGGGTCGCGGCCAGCAACGCCAGATTGCGGAGCAGACTGTTCGATGCCCGCTGCTGGCGCGAGAGAGTCGCGGCGCGCCGGAACTGGTCCTGGGCCAGCGCCAGCTGGCCCCGCCAGAGGGCGACGAACCCCAAACCGCGGAATCCGAGCGCCTGATCGCTCATTCCCTGCCGACGGGACATCCGAGTCAACGTCGACTCCGCTTCGGTCACCCGCCCGCCGAGGACGAGGGCACCAGCGTACTCGAGATTCACATTGCCCCGGTAGAGCGCGTTGGAGTCGAGCCGGGCGGCCGCCAGGTACGCGAGGCGGGCGCGATCGTAACGACGGAAGGACTTCTCGCAGGTCGCGATATTGACGAGGGTGCTCAGGGCCGTCGGGTCGAGCTCCCGCGCGCGCTCCAGCGCCGGGAGGCCTTCGGCACACTGGCCCGACTGCATCAGGGCGGTTCCCAACCGGGAGAAGGTGCTCGCCCGGGGGAACCTCGTCGCGATCCGACGGGCGACGGTCAAGGCCGAATCCCGGTCGCCCCGCCAACTGGCGTATCGTTCCTCGATCTGGAGCCGCTCCCATTCGGTCAGCCGACCGGTTCGCGCCAGCGCGCCCCGGTAAAACCGCTCCCCCTTGGCCCGATCATGGTGGTAGTACCAATAGCTGCCTAACGAACCCATGGCCATCGCGAACCCGGTATCGAGCGTCAGGGCCCGCCCCCAGTAGTCGCGGGCCAGGTGATACTCGCCGCGGCCCCAGGCCGCGGTTCCCTCGGTGTAGGCTCGCAACGCGTCGAGGTCCGCGGAGGTGGCAAAGGAGAGTCTGGGTTGCTCCCGCAATGCTCGGGCGGGCTCTCCGAGACGGGCGAGAAGGGTCCGAAGGGATTGACCCACGGCCTCGATCAGGCCAAACACGCCCGCCGCCTGTGTTTGGACAGTGACCACGGTCTCGCGGGTGGACGCCCGGATCAGGCGGATGGTCACCTGGGCCCGTTCCCGATCTTGCTCCACATTGATCGCGACCACCCAGGGCACGCCCTCCCGAATCGCCACCTCGAGCGCGCGCTCCGGCGTCAGCCCGGCCGAATCGAGCGACTGCCCAACCCCTCGGAGGGACTCGAGTATCCGCCCTCGGGGATGCAGCACGATTCGGCTCGCCGGTTCGAGCCCGACGACCGCCACCACCTGCAGAGAGCGGCTCAGCAGCGAATCGGAGGTGGCATTGGCGACGTCGGCCAGGATGACCCGGTCGCCGGGCGTGAAACCGTCGACCGCCCCCGGGCCACTGACCAGAAAACCGACCCCGGCCGCCGCCGCGACGACGCCGAGGGCGAGCGCCATCCGCCACCGACGGGGTGGTCGTTCAGGCGCCGGTCGCCGAGCGACGTTTACGATTCGAACCCGTGTACACCGCGGGTCCGGCTGTGGCCTGGACCCGTCCCGCCTTGACGGCTCCGACCGTCGCCTCGAGGTCGTCGAGAAAGTCGGCCACGATCTCGCCATGAAATCCGTTGAGGAGAAGCAGGATACCCGGTGGGTCGGTCTGCCGCGCGAAGGTCCAGGCCCGACGGTTCATCTCCCCCGCCACTGCTTCGATACTGAGCGAGGGCGATCCGAATGACAGCAGGGTCCCGTCCGGGTGACCGATGACTTCGAGCGCGTCGATCCGACGGATGCCGGCGATGAGCCCCGCCTTGGCTTCGAGCATCTTGGCCACGAGGGCCTGGTATCCCGCATGCCCGAGGTAGCGCATCACCGCCCAGGCCGAGGCCACAGGCCCGCCATTCCTAGAGCCGGCGAAATTGGTGGTGGAGTAGCGACCGACGGGCCAGGCATCAAACTCGTACCGCTGATAGGCCGACATCGCCTCGCTCCGGAGCAACAGCGCGGAACAGCCGTGGAACGCGTATCCATATTTGTGGAGATCGATCGATACCGATGTCACGCCCGGCAAGGTGAAATCAAAGGTCGGAAGCGGGTGGCCGAGATCCCGGATGAACGGCAGCACCATCCCGCCGACGCAGGCGTCGACATGCATCCAGAGTCCGTGCCGCGTCGCGAGTTCGGCTATTTCCGGCAACGGATCAACGACACCGTAGGCGTAGGGCGGCGCCGATCCCACGATCATGATGGTGTTCCGGTCAATGGCCGCGGCCATTCCGTCGACGTCGGCCCGGAAGTTCGGGCTGGTGGCCATCCGCCGGACCTCGAGGCCCAAGAGGTGGGCGGCTTTGTCGAACGCCGCATGCGCCGTGCGCCCAACGACGAGGGTCGGCGTGGTGACGGCAGGCCGCTCCGATCGGGCCCAGTCGCGCGCGGTCTTCACGGCCATGAAGATGCTTTCGGTGCCCCCGGTGGTGATGCTGCCGGTCGCTTTGGCCGGCGCCCGAAACAGCGCCAGTAAGATCTCGATGACCTCGGCCTCGAACTGCCGGAGGCTTGGATACGCGACGGCGCCGTAGAGCGCGTTCTGACCCAGGCAGGCGGTGAACGCTTCCGTTGCGATTGCCACGACGTCGTCCCCGGCAAAGTAGGACGCCCGCAAGTTGCGGCGGTGCTTCCAGGTCGTGTCGGTGGCACGAGCCTTGGTCAACTCGGACCGGACTTCCTCCAGGGAGTGGCCGTGGGCGAAGAAACTGGCGGCGCCGGCTCGAACCGTCATTGGTTGACCTTTCGAGACGTTCTGGGCCGGGCCAGGATCTCGAGTGCCGCTTCGAGGGCTCCGTCTCGGCCGCTCAACTGATCGGATTCGGGGAACACGGGTACCAGCCGGTCGGGAGGAATCCCGGCCCCCTCGAAATTAGTCCCGTCGGGCGCGAGGTAGCGCTCGCTGGAGAGCTGAAACCTCCACCCGTTAGGCAGTTGCCGGATCAACTCGTCCGCGAAGATCCCTTGGGTCGACTCGCCCACCCGGACGATTCGGGGGCGGCGGCCGATCAGCGCGAGGGTCAGGACTTCACCGGCGCTCAACGTCCACGGGCCGGTGAGCAGCACCGCCGGCCCCCCGAACCGGGCGCCCCGGGCCGGGACAATCCGGACCCGTTGGAGGGGCGTAAACCGTTCAGGGTGTTTGGGGTCGGACCGCCCCTGCTTGCCGAACGCCTGGTACGGGACGGTCGTTAGGCGGGATACGATCATCATGGCGATGGCGTCGGCTCCGCCGCCGTTCAGCCGCAGATCGATCACCAGAGCCCGCCGGCGGGCGATTCGCGGCATGATGCTGTCGAGAGCCGTCGTGAGCGCCACGGAGTCGTCCTCGAACCGGCCGCTCGGCGTATAGGAATACTCCCGCATGATTCGCAGGTAGGCGACGGAATCCGGCAACTCGCCGTACTGGATCCAGTTCTGGCACCACGATTCCAGCTCGCCGGTGAGGTAGCGCCGCGGGGGCGCCGCGAGCAGGGCTCGATACCGCTCGGGGTCGATCGCGCCGCCCGGCCGGCGGTAGTGCCGGACCCGAAGATTGAGATCGGTGGCGGTCACGTCGGTGTGGAGGTCCTCGAGCGGGGCCACCATCTGCTCCAACGTTTCGTAGAAGCCACGCGGGCTTGGCGACCCGGCCAGTCGGCGACGGGCCTCGGCAACCTGTCCGTCCCAAGCCATCCGGCGGAGGCCGAAGAACGCATAGTGCTCCCGGAGGGTGCGCTCGAAGACCTCGAAGTTCCCCTCGATCGTGTTGGCTGTCGGTGTCCGGCAGACGGCGGGCAGAGC
Organism: Gemmatimonadota bacterium; assembly: GCA_016874005.1. Lineage (GTDB taxonomy): Bacteria > Gemmatimonadota > Gemmatimonadetes > Gemmatimonadales > GWC2-71-9 > SHZU01. The sequence continues at coordinate 64,960 of VGVQ01000019.1, forward strand.
GGCCACCCGGCGAAACCGGATGTCCGACACCGTTCCCGGTGTGTGGGCCACGAGACCGGTGGCGCTCCATCCCGGGCGGACGATCCACGCGGTGGCTGGCCCATCGAGGAAAGCCGCGGCGGCTCCCGGAGGCGGGGGAGCTTGCGCCAGCCGGGCCGTCCGCACGCAGGTCGTGGTCGTGATTTGCCAAGTCTGGAGACCGTCGGGCAGGAATTCCCAAACCACGCCGTAGCCTTCGGATTGCCAAATCCCGGTTGGCGGCGCCGCGGGCGCCGGGAGCGGCGGGGCGAAAAGCAGGAGGGCTAGCGTCGAGACAGTCAGGAGAGCAGCCATCAAGCGAGTATACGGGGAAGACTCGGCGCCCGCCAACTTTGCGCTCATCGAGGAGCGCCGCGAGGCCCTCCCGCTTGATCCGGCAATCCTCGGTGCGGCCGCCCTGGGTGGTGGCGCGCTCCGGTGGTATCGCTTCTTTTATTGGCGCGCGGTCCGCCACGCGGAGGAAGAGATCGCGAGGATGATCACGAACCTCGGCTCCGAGCGGCGAGCCCGGCAGGTCTTCGGGGCTAAGCCGAGCAACGCGCTCGGTTCGGGTCGCGACGGTCGAACCGTGGACGAAAGGCCGTCACCATGAGCTACCCCGCCGCGGTCGTGCGGCTTTCAAACTTCGCCAGCGTCGATCGCGCGCCCCTGCGGCAGTGCAGCTAGGGCATCCGGTTGTACTTCTTGAGGACGGCCACCAGCCGATCGCCGGGCAGACCGTGTTCCCGAATCCCGTCGGCGCCCGTCATCGTTTCGGCGGCGAGCATCGCGTTGACGACCGCCTCCTCGGTAGCATCGATGGTCAGGGCAAAGATCGGATCGAGGCGATCGTTAGGTACCATCGTCAGAGCTGGCGTTCCGGTCGGAGCGCCGGCGCCCGGGTTGGCGGTCGAAAAAGCCAGGAACAGATCGCCGGAGAAGTTGCTGGCCCAACTGCCGAGCCGGCCGATCCCAATCCCAACCCGGCGGGCAACCCGCTCGAGCTGGTGCGGTAGGAGCGGCGCGTCAGTGGCGACAATCACCACGATCGAGCCTCGGCGCTGGAAACTCGCCCCGTGGTCCGAGTCGCCAGAGCCACCTCGGGATTGGCACGGAGAGATCGATCGAGTCCACTCCCGGGAGAGGGGCTGGGGCAGCACCGTACAGGTACCAAGATCGGTTATCTCCCGGCCGACCGGCACGCCGAGCACGGTGAAATCGCCACCGAAGTTGCACTGCACCAACACCCCGACCGTGTAGCCTCCCTGCTCCGGCCGGAGCACCCGCGACGACGTGCCGATCCCGCCCTTGAAGTTGTTGCAGCCCATCCCGGTACCGCCGCCCACCGCGCCTTCGATCACCGGCCCCGGCTTGGCGGCGTCGAGGGCCGCGATCGCGTGGTGCGGCTTGACGTGCTCGCCGTTGGCGTCGTTCAAGAAATCGAACGTCTCCGCCACCACTGGATAGGTGAACAGGAAGTCGCGACCATTTTCGACCTGCCAGCGGATGGCCGCATCGCGCACGGTCCCGACGCTGTGGGTGCCCGTCAGGAGAACGGGGCCCTCGAGAAAGCCCGATTCCTTGATCCAGTTGACCCCGGTCATGTCGCCGTTGCCATTCAGGTTGAACGTCGCTGCGAACACCGGGTCCCAATTGCCCCTGGGTCGGGGCAAGATCGCCGTCACCCCGGTCCTGATTGGGCCCTTGCCGGGAACGAGCTTGCCGTCGCCGACGACGATGGTCGAATGCCCCACGGCAACGCCAGCCACGTCGGTGATTGCGTTGTTGGGACCGGTGGTGCCCCGAAACGGAATCCCCAGCGCTCGGCCCCGAGGCCGTTGAGCGTCGGCATCGGATGCCGCGAGCAGGGCGACCGCCGCAATCAGGTAGCATCTCGTCATTGGATACTCCAACAGAGGAAGTCCCGAGCCGGGGCCGGTCCCTGAGAATAAGGAGCCGCGCTCACCCGTTCAACCTGCCGCGGCGACCAGTGTCCCCTCGATGAAAGGGGCTTTTCCCTTCGGGGTGATCTCTTTGCTGCTTTGCGCCGACAGGTCGCGCTTCAAGCCACGGATTCAGACATCGCCCGCCCAGGCGCACTTGCGCACCGTCTCCAGCGTGCGAGTGGTGATGCCCTTGCCAAAGGTCATTTCGAGCAGGCTCATGAACACCGGCCCCTTGGGGCTCGGAAGATAGGCGGACAGAACCTCGGAGCCCGTGACCTTGAGGATGCTCGCGCCGTCTCGCTCGATGGGCAACTCGAGCTTGCGCCCGAAGGGCTCACGAAGGAACGCGATCACCTTCTTGGCCACCGCAGGAAGCTGGTACTCCGCAAAGGGCTCTGATTCAACGAGGCGTTGGAGGTACTCGGCGGACCGTACGAAGGCAGCGAAACTGTGGCCACGTTTGGCTTGCATCGCCCTTTCCGCCCTACGCTCCAGGGTGGCGAGGCCCGCCGCACGGGAGTCGAAGACGACGTTGCCGCTAGAGAGCAAGGTGCGGACGTTCGAGAAGCCTGCCGTTTCGAAGCAGGCCTTGAGCGCCGGCATCTTGGCGTTCAACGGAGTCACTCCCCGAAGTAGGGCGACATAGCGAGGCATGGAGAGGTCGTTCGAGTGTCGCTTTCGTCGCTATCGCGTCGTGGTGAAGATGCTTTGTGGAATGTGCATCGCCACCAACGTGTGGGGAAGGTCGACCATTTCCGCGATCTGCAGATCGCCGGCCAGCGAACAGGGGAGGTAGGCGTCCTCCCGCGACAAGCCCTTCGCTGCAACCAAGTATTCGACCATGTAGCGCGTCGCCTTTGTCGCCGCTTCGTCCAGCGTGGCAGGCATCCGGTTGGCAGCCTCGGGAGACCAGGGTATCGTTGAGCAATGACTCGAATTCTCTGGGCCATCTCTACCGCAGGAGTCATCGGCTGCCTCGGGCCTGAGCCCGCGGATCTCGTCATCACCAACGCGCGGGTCTACACGATGACGTGGCCAGACCCGGACGGCGAGGGCCAGCCGGCGCCCGGCGCCCCGCGCGATGCGACGGGATGGCACCCGGACGCCGAAGCTGTGGCAATTCGAGGAACCACCGTCGCCTTCGTGGGCAGCGCCGCACAGGCTCAGACCCTCGTTGGTCCGAAGACGACCACCGTCGACCTGAATGGTGGGACGCTGGTCCCGGGCTTGATCGATTCCCACACCCACGTGGTCGAACTCTCCAGCAACCTCTCCCGCGTCAACTTGGTGGGAGTCACGACCGAAGCGGAGGCCGTCGCGAAGATCGCCGAGCGGGCGGCCAATGTGTCCAAGGGCGAGTGGATCATCGGCTATGGGTGGGACGAGGGCGCCTGGGCCACTCGGTATCCCACGATGACGATCCTGACCGAGCGCGTTCCCGACCATCCGGTGTACCTCCGGAGTCTCCATGGCTTCGCGGGCTGGGGCAATCGACTGGCCTTCGAGCGGGCCGGCATCACCCGAAGCACCGTGCCACCAACCGGCGGCCAGATCCTTCGCGACGCCCAGGGTGAGGCCACAGGCGTGGTCCTCAATCGGGCCGTGGAGCTGTTCGACCAGGCTGTTCCGGCCGCCGTCGGCGCGGAGTTGGAACGGCAACTGGCCGTTGCTTTGGATACTATGGCGGGACGCGGCTACACCGCAATCCATGAGGCGGGCACCTATTCCGCCGGGCTCGCCGCGTTCGAGGCGCTCGGGCGAGCGGGTCGCCTGCCGGTTCGGGTCTACGCCATGCTCTCGGCTCGGGACACCGCCTTGGCCCGGCGTTGGATCGCCAGAGGCCCGCGCCGGGACGATTCGGCCATGGTCCAGGTGCGCTCGGTCAAGGCCTATTACGACGGAGCGTTAGGCAGTCGGGGGGCTCGACTCCTGGAGGACTATTCCGATCGACCGGGACACCGGGGCGTGAGCGGCGGGAGCTACGGCTTCGATCAGGGCCTGGTGAGCGACCTCATGGCAGCCGGATTCCAAGTGGGGATTCATGCCATCGGTGACGCCGGCAACCGTGAGGTGCTCGACTTCCTGGAGTCGGTCTATCGGCGGTTGCCCCGCACCCGCGACCTCCGGCACCGGATCGAGCACGCCCAGGTGCTCCATCCCGATGACATCCCACGGCTTTCCCGGGCGCTACTCATCGCCTCGATGGAGCCGCCCCACGCGGTCGAGGACATGGCCTGGGCCGAGGAACGGCTCGGCCCCGAGCGAGTCAAGGGAGCCTATGCCTGGCGCTCCCTTCGACGGGCCGGGACCAGACTGATCCTCAACTCGGACTTGCCCGGGTCGGACTGGGATTTTTTCTACGGGTTCCACGCCGCGGTAACGAGGCGCGATCGTGCCCTCGAGCCGGCAGGGGGATGGTACCCGGCGGAGCGGCTGACGCCGGAAGAAGCGCTCCGCGGCTACACGGTCTGGCCGACCTATGCCTCATTCAGTGAGGGATTGAGCGGAACGATCGCCGTCGGACGGCAAGCCGACCTGACCGGGCTCGACCTCGATCCGCTGGCGGTCGGAGAACGCGAGCCCGATCGGCTGGTCGGGGGACGACCGATGCTCACGGTCACGGCCGGCCGAGTGGTATTTCGTCGGCCCCGTTAGCCGAGACCTGGGGGACTACGTCGACGGCCAGCCGCTCAACTCATGGGACCAATTCGGCACCACCTACCCGAGCCTCGGGGGTTACCCGAATATTCCCGCCGATAAACGACGCCAGAGCAAGTTCATTTCGCCCCACGCGTTGTGGGTCGACCAGGTGGGCAACATCTCCGTGGTGGAGTGGATCGAGAATGGGCGGGTCACCAAGTTGACCAAACGGACCTAACGTGATGACGAAGTCGGTCTGGGGCCTGCTGGCCGGGTTAGCCACGCTGCTGGCGGTTCTGGTGACCGCCCCGAGTCAGCAATCTGACCTGTGGCAGTTCCTCGGCCGGTTCCACCCGACGTTGGTGCACCTCCCGATCGGGATTCTGGTCGTTGCCCTCGCCCTGGAACTGGCCGGTCGCTATTTCGGGGCAAAGTCCGTCCTCGGGTCCGTTCCGATGCTGCTGCTGCTCGGCGCGTGGAGCGCGATCGTCGCGGCGCTCGCCGGCACGCTGCTTTCCAACTGGGGCGGCTACCAGCCGACCACCCTCATGTGGCATCGAATCGTGGGGCTGGTCGTGGTGGTTCTGGCGGTGGTCGCCTACGCCCTTCGCCGTCAGCCTGGACCGCCTAACGGCCTGGCTTGGTACCCGATCACCGCCGCCCTCCTCGGTGTCGGCTTGGCTGTGGGCGGCCATCTCGGTGGCACCCTGACCCACGGGGAAGGCTACCTGACCGACAACCTCGCCCCCCCACTTCGCTCGTTGCTCGGACTGCCCGCCAAGACCAACCTTGGCGCTGTTCCAACCGGCAATCTCGACTCCGCCCCGGCCTACCAGGCCTTGATCCAGCCGATGCTGACCCAGCGCTGCGGCAACTGCCATAACCCGGATCGGAAGTCCGGCGGGCTCTCGCTCACGAACTTGACTGATCTGCTAGCCGGAGGTCGGAATGGCAAGGTCATCGTCCCGGGTCGGTCGGCCGAGAGCGAGGTGATTCGACGAATCTGGCTCCCCCCGGGACACCAGGATCGGATGCCGCCCGACCGGACGATTCCCATCGCGGAGGCAGAGTTGATCAAGTGGTGGATCGATCAAGGCGCTCCCGACGAACTGAAGCTGGCCGAGATGGAACGGCCAACGGCGGTACGGAGGATCCTCGACAGTTATGGTCTCGACGACCTGGCGACCGGCGTGTTCACCGTCAAGATCGCCCCCGCCGACTCCGCCGCCATTGCCTCGGCCCAGCGGTCCGGCCTCCGGATCGCTCCCATCGCCAGCAACTCGGCCTTTCTGGCGGTGGCAACCTCGGGCCCCCTCACCGCGGCCTCGCTTGACGCCCTCAAGCCGATGGCGGCGCAGGTGGCATGGCTCGATCTGGCTGGGACAGCGGCCGATGACTCGACGGTCGGTCGGCTCACGATCCTTCGCCACCTCGCTCGGCTCAGCCTCCAGAACACCCGGGTCACGGACCGAGGGCTCGAAGGGATCAAGGACCTCGGTTATCTCGAATACCTCAACCTTTACGGAACCCAGGTGACGGACGACGGCTTGTCCGCCCTTCACCAGCTGAAACGGCTCCGATCGCTGTTTCTCTGGGGCACCAAGGTGACGGCGGGGGGCGCGGACAGCCTTCGACGCGTCCTGCCCCGACTCGACGTTAGCTTAGGACTTGAGGCGGTGAGCGATTCGACGACGGGACGATGATCACGAGTCGGGAGGTCGATCGATGAAGAGAGTGGCGGTCATTGCAGCCAGCCTGGTGGTTGCCGGCGTGGCTGTTAGAGCCGGCGCAAGACTCGCCCAAACCCGGGGAGAGGTCGACTTCAATCGCGACGTCCGGCCCATCCTCAACAACCAGTGCGCCGCCTGCCACGGCGGTGTCCGCCAGCAGAGTGACCTGAGTCTCCTCTTCCGCGAGGACGCGCTCAAGCCCGCCAAGTCAGGGAAGGTGGCGATCGTGCCGGGCGATCCGGACGGCAGCGAGATGGTGAGGCGGATCACCCATCCCGACCAGCACGACCGGATGCCCAAAGGGCGGGGCCCGCTTTCCGCAAACGAAATCGCTGCCATCAAGAAGTGGATCAAGCGGGGGGCGCCGTGGGAACCGCATTGGGCCTACCGCAAGCCAGTGGCCGCTCCATTGCCTCCGGTGTCCGACCCGAGCTGGCCCAAGAACGGGCTCGATCATTTCGTTCTGGCTCGGCTCGACCGGGAGCGGCTCAGCCCATCGCCGGAAGCCGCCTGCCACACCCTGGCACGACGAATGAGCCTCGACCTGATCGGCCTACCACCGCTGCTCGACTCGGTCGAATCCCTCTGTGCCGCGCCCACGGCAAGTCGCTACGCGGCCTTCGCCGACTGGCTCTTGGCCTCGCCCAGCTTCGGCGAACGGTGGGCGGCCATGTGGCTCGACCTGGCGCGCTACGCCGACACTCAAGGATACGAGAAGGACTACAGTCGGAGCATCTGGCGGTTCCGCGACTGGGTGATCGGGGCCTTCAACCGCGATATGCCGTTCGACCAATTCACCACGGAGCAGCTGGCTGGCGACCTCCTGCCTAACGCGACGGCCGACCAGCTGATCGCCACGGCGTTTCATCGCAATACCATGAACAACGACGAGGGCGGCACCGATGATGAAGAGCACCGGGTCGCCTCGGTAATCGATCGGGTCAACACCACCTGGGTCGTCTGGCAGGGCACCTCCATGGCGTGCGCCCAGTGCCACGGCCATCCGTACGACCCGTTCCGTCACCAGGACTACTATCGGTCTTTTGCCTACTTCAACAACACCGCCGATTGGGATCAGACCGACGAACAACCCGTTCTTCCCCAGTTCCGCCCCGACCGAGAGGCCCGAGGCAAGGCGCTCTTCACGACCATCCAGCGACTTGCGGCCGAGGCCGAGAGCCTCGTCGCGACGCCGGAACTGGTGACGGCTCGCCGGAACTGGGAGGGTCAGGTGCTGGTACCGGCGGTCGCCGGCAAGTTCAAGGACACCTGGCAGAACGAGGTGCTCAGGATCGTCAAGATTCCCGAAGCATCGCGCGACGGCGAACAGCAAGCCAAGCTCGCGTTCGTCTTCGCTGAGGGATCGGACGACCCTCGCCTGGCGGCGATCCGGAAACGACGGGCCGAGGCATGGAAGGCTCTCATGAGCCTCGACCCGATCCTAACGCCCGTGATGCAGGAGCTTCCACCAGGACATCGACGCAAGACGTATCGACTTGACCGAGGAAACTTCCTGACCCGGGCGGAGGAAGTCGAACCTGGCGTGCCGGCTTCGGTCGGGCCCAGTCTCGGTGGACTCGAGCCCAACCGGCTCGGCCTGGCCAAGTGGTTGACCCACGCCGACAACCCCCTCACCGCCAGAGTGACGGTGAACCGATTCTGGGAACAGCTCTTCGGGATCGGACTGGTCGAGACCTCGGAAGACTTCGGGACTCAAGGCGCCCCGCCCTCGGACCAGGCCCTGCTCGATTGGCTGGCGGTTCGATTCCGAGACGGGCATCGTTGGCGAATCAAGCCGTTGTTGAAGGAGATCGTCCTCTCCGCCACCTATCGCCAGTCTTCCAACACCCGCCCCGAGCTGGTCGACCGGGATCCCCAGAATCGACTGCTGGCACGGGGCCCGCGGTTTCGCCTAACGGCGGAGCAGATCCGCGATCAGGCACTCTTCGTGGGCGGCTTGTTGAGTGAGCGGAGGTTGGGCCCGAGTGTCATGCCACCCCAGCCGGCCGGCTTGTGGGCCCAGCCCTACAATGGCGAACAATGGACCGCGGCCACCGACGAAAATCGCTATCGGCGGGCGCTCTACACTTTTTGGAAGCGCACGGCGCCGTACCCGTCGGCCCTGACGTTCGACAGCCCGACCCGAGAGTTTTGCGTGGCTCGGCGGCTCCGCACCAATACCCCGCTTCAGGCCTTGGTGACGCTCAATGACCCGGCCTTTGTCGAAGCGGCCACCGGCTTGGCGGCCCGCATGGCCCAGGCAACCGAGCTGGAACGATCGCTTCAACTGGGGTTCCAGCTGGCGCTGCTACGGACGCCCGACAGCAGCACGGTGGCCAGCCTAACGACCTTGTACCGGCAGGCCGTCGACTACTACCGGACCGATCGGGACGCGGGAATCAAGCTCCTCGGCCGGGCGGGAGGCACGGCCGAGGCCGCGGCGCTCTCCGTGGTGGCAAACGCGATCCTCAACCTCGATGAATTCCTGACCAAGGAATAGCAGATGACGACATCGGAGGAACGGGCGAGACAGCTCCAGACCATCACCCGGCGGCACTTTCTCGAGGCGGGCACGACCGGCATCGGCGCGGCGGCTCTTGCCAGCCTGCTCGGCTGCGACAGTCCGCCAGCGGTGGAGGTAGCTGGGACCGCGAGAAACCTGCTCGACCCGTTGGCCACCCTACCGCCACATTACCCGCCCAAAGCCAAGCGGGTCATCTATCTCCACATGGCTGGGGCCCCCTCGCAGCTCGAGTTGTTCGACTACAAGCCAGTCCTGGCTCGGCTCGACGGCCAGCTCTGCCCTGAGTCGCTGATGGCAGGCAAGCGGTTTGCCTTCATTCGTGGCATTCCCAAGATGCTCGGACCGCAGGTTGCCTTTCGGCAGCATGGTCAGTCCCGCGCCTGGGTCTCGGACCACCTCCCGCACTTCGCCAAGGTGGTCGACGAGGTTGCCTTCTTGAAGGCGATGCACACCGATCAATTCAATCATGCCCCCGCGCAACTGATGGTCCACACGGGGAGTCCCCGAATCGGCCGGCCCAGCATGGGATCATGGGTAACCTATGGGCTGGGCACCGAGAATCAGAACTTGCCGGCCTTCGTGGTATTGCTCTCGGGTGGCGTGGCCCCGGACGCGGGGGCCAGCGTCTACGGCAGCGGGTTCTTACCGACCGTCTATCAAGGGGTTCAGTGCCGCTCCAGCGGCGATCCGGTCCTCTACTTGTCCGACCCGCAAGGCATGCCGCGCGAGTTGCGGCGGAAGTCGTTGGACGCCATCAACGAAATCAACCAACGCGAGCACGCCGAGCGCCAAGATCCCCAGATTCTCACCCGGATGGCCCAGTACGAGATGGCGTTCCGGATGCAGCTGTCGGTACCGGAGGCGATGGATATCGAGCAAGAGTCGGCCGAGACTCACGCGATGTACGGCACCACCCCCGGGGCAACCTCTTTCGCCAACAATTGCCTCCTGGCTCAGCGGTTGGCGGAGCGCGGTGTTCGATTCGTGCAGCTTTTCCACTGGGGCTGGGATTCCCACGGTGCTTCGGCCAGTGAGGCCCTCAACCGCGGCTTCCTCGACCGATGTCGCGAGACCGATCAAGCGATCGCCGCGTTAATCGTCGACCTCAAACGGCGGGGATTACTCGACGAGACCCTGGTGGTGTGGGGCGGTGAGTTTGGCCGGACGCCGATGCTGGAGAATCGTTCCGGGGACGATAACCCGTTCGTCGGGCGGGATCACAACAACAGCGCCTTCACCATGTGGCTGGCGGGTGGCGGAGTCAGGGCAGGGGCGACACACGGAGAGACCGACGAGATTGGCTACGAGGGCGTCAGCGGCAAGGTGGACGTCAACGACCTCCACGCCACCATTCTGAGATTGATGGGGCTCGACCACGAACGGCTGACGTACCTCTTTCAGGGGAGGAAGTTTCGCCTGACAGATGTGGCTGGCAACGTCGTCCGGGAAATCCTCGCTTGAGCGGGCGACCGCTTCCAGGTGGCCCACCGCTGACTCACCTCGAGGAAGCTCCGGGGTTGGAGGTCGGAGGAGGCGTCAGCGTTTCGCGGCCCGATCTCGTTTGGCGAGGACGATGATCGACACCAGGTAGACCGCGACGATGACCGCCGGAATCGCGACGAACCGAGACTCGGGCCACAGGAAATGGGCGGCCACGATGCCTAACGTCCTGACCACGGCATGGAAGGCGCCGACCCAGTGCTCGATGATCCAGGAAAGCGGGAGCCACATCATCCCTGCCAGTATGCCGACTGAGAGGGGCAGCGAAGTCGGTTCGACGAGGAAGAACGGAATCGCGATGGCCCAGGCCAGGCTCGCCATTCCGATCGTGGTGAGAAAGAGGCGATCGAAGCTGTTGGCGGCACCACTGAGCAGGTTTTCCCCGGTCAGCTTGCCGATCAGGACGGCGAGGCCGAAGGTCGAGCCGGTGGCAATGAAGAGCACCCAGGCAGCGCTGGTGACCGGCAAGAACGCTCCGGCAATGCCCGCCACCGTCCAGGCGATGGTCCCGGCGATGGGCATGGCCAGCAATGGCGATTGCTGGAACTGGAGGCGCTCCTGTTCGAGAGACGGGCTAGGCATTGCACACCCTCACTCCGAGATGGATGGGGAGTACGGGCTGACCGACGGCCCGGTTTCACGCCTTAAGCGACGATCCTCTTGAACACTTCCAGGTCGATGTTCCGCCCGCAAACGACCGCGACGACCTTCTTGCCTTTGAGGTGCTCTTTTCGCTTGAGGAGACCCCCAACACCCAGCGCCCCCGACCCTTCCGACACCAGCCGATGCTGCTCGAACAACAGGCGGATGGATGCCTCGATCTCCTCCTCGGAAAGCAGTACGATCTCCTTCACATATCGCTGGCACAGGTCGAGGGTAATGCTGTCCGGATCCACGCTCCCGGCGCAGGTGTCCGCCAGTGTTGGGGACATCTTCGTCCTGACGATCTTGTTCGCCCGCATCGACTCATGCATCACCGGTGAGTTCGCCGGGGACACGCCGTACACTTCGATCGCGGGGTTATGGGATTTGAACCAACCCGCCGACCCGGTCAGCAATCCCCCGGCACCGCAGGCAAAGAAGGCCGCGTCCAGATCCGGAAGTTGCTTCGAGATCTCGTAACCACAGGTGCCTTGACCGCCCACCACTAACGGATCGTTGTAGGGCGAGACATAGATCTTGCCCTCAGTGTCTCCGACCCGGCGGGCCTCTTCCTCGGCGTCCCACGCCAAGTCGCCGAAGATGACCACATCGAGACCCGCCGCTTTCAAGATGCCCAGGCGGGACTCGTCCATGTCGCGGGCGACGTAGATCGTGGCCTGGCGGCCTCGGTGCCGCATCGCCTCGGCGACCGCGAGGGCGTAGTTGCCGGTGGACGCCGACACGACCCCTCGGTCCAGCTCGGCTTCCGTCAGCGACAGGATCTTGTTGATCGCACCACGATACTTGAACGACCCGGTTCTCTGCATCAAATCCAACTTCAGCCAGACTTCGCCGCCGATCCGATCGCTCAGGTACCGAGAAAACTCGAGCGGCGTGGGCGACAGGTATCCTTTGGTTCTCTCGTACGCCTGCTGTACCAGCATCGGCACGTCAAGTTGCTGCTGGACTTCAACGGACACGGACGTCTCCTTTGCTGTTCGCGCCACTGACCATTTTGGCAATCTGAATGTCCTGGATCGCCACGCCGGTCAAATCGGCCACGGTGATTTGCTGGTCGTTGGTTCGACCCAGGCCCGGATTCTTGATGACGTTCCCCAACTCGAGAACGGAGCCTTCCTTGATCTCGCCCTGCTTCACGGCGTGGAAGCACTCGCCGTGATCGACACATTGGGCGATGCTGTCCGCGACGACCCGATCGGCCTTGCCGAGCAGGGCGGCTTCCAATTCCTGCTTGCCGTGATCGTCCGACCCCATGGCGGTGATGTGGGTGCCCGGCTTGACCTGGTCGGCAAGAATCAGCGCCTTCCTGGCCGATGTCGTGGTCACGACGAGGTTGCACTCAGACACCAGTTCCTCGATACCGCGCGCGGCTTGGATCTTCAAGCCCCAGCTCTGAATCGCGGGGTCGGCGCCGAGGTCCTCGATCATGGTCCGAACCTTGTCCGCATCCCTCCCCCAAACGAAACAGCTGCGACAGTCGACGACGCCCTTCAGCAGCTTGAGCTGCATCCGCGCCTGCACGCCAGTGCCAACGATTCCGATGTGACGAACCGTCTTTGGAGCAAGGTGGCGCGCGGCGACAGCGCCGGCCGCCGCGGTGCGCATGTCGGTGAGCCAACACTGGTCATGGAGCACCATTTTCAGGTGCCCGGTCTGCTGGCTGAAGACCAGGATGACACCGTCGGCAACCGGCACGCCCAGCTTGGCGTTGTCGTAGAACCCAGACGCCATCTTCAGGACGTAGACGTCGTCACCCTTGACGTAGCCGTACTTGATGTGCACATCGCCGGGTGGCTGGTCAAAGTGCAGAAAGCCAACCGGCGGGACGACAACCTTGCCCTCCGAGTAGAGTACGAAGCCATCCTCGATAGCCTGGATCAATCGGGGAACCTCGATCAGGCGCTTGATGTCTTCCAGGCCGACTATGGTGGGGATCACGAAATCTCTCCTTCGACGATTTTGATGTGGCCGCCCGGTAAGATCTCCGGGATCGTCGGTCCGCGCCAGCGGGTAGTGGCGAGGCACCCGAGCCGCCATTTCCCGACGAGAAACCGGCACTCGTCCCTCCGAGTCGGCAATCCACCCCTCGATCAGGGTGGGGCCGAGCGGGCGAGTCGACACCTGGTATCTTGCCGTTCGAAAACCGATGAGTAACCCGTGACGAAGACCCCCCTCCGCCGAGTCCTCGGCGCCAGCCTCGCCACGTGGACCCTGGTGCTCCTGCTGCATGTCGCCGCGAGCTACAGCGATATGCTGCGCCGGGGGACGCCGGTCCCGCTCCGGAGTCTTCTCAGTGGCTACCTGCTGGCCTACGTCCCGTGGGTGGTCTACACCACGGTGTTGTTCCCCATCCTGGAACGGTTCCGCGCCCGCCTAGTGGATTGGCGAGTCGTGGCGCGGCTCTATCTCGCCAGCCTCATTCTGTTCCTCCTCCCAGAATCCGCCTGGCAAGTCGCGGCGACCATCCGCAATGCCGCGGACCCGGTCGCCGCCTTCGGCCCGGCCCTCTCTCGCTGGCCCGCGGAGTTGTGGCTGCTCGACCTGGCCCTGATGACCGGTGCCTTCGTGGCGATCTACGCAATCGTGGCGCTGCGCGAGGGCCGTGCGATCCGCGAACGGCAGAAGGCGGCCGATCGATACTGTGGCGGGCGATCCGGCACTGGGGTAACCGTCCGACGCCGTTGGTCTGGCTGGTCGCGATGGCCCTGTCGGAGATCGTGGTGCGCCTGGCGAGTTTGGCCGGTGGCTTGTTGTTCGGCGACAATCTCGATCGGGCGATCGCCTATTCGATCCGGGGCGCGCTGATGGGGGTAGGGTTCGGAGCGGTCCAGGCGATCGTGCTCAAACGATGGCTGCCGGAACGCCGTGCCTGGATCGGGGTGACAGCGGCCGCGATGGTGTTAGGCCAGCTACTCCCTCTCGCCGCGCCGCCCCGAACGGAGCCGGCCGCGGTGGTGATCGCCATGATGAGGGGGGCCCTGGTTGGCGTGGCCACCGTCTGGCTCGTTCGCCGGCGTTTCCTGGCGCAACCCTCCTTACCTCCGAGTCCGTAGCGACGGGCCGGCGACCCTGGCGAGGATGCCATCGAGCCTTCGCGTCAACGCCTGCGCAGCCTGCACCGGATCTCGGTCGAAGTTCTTCGCGGTCACCACGATGACCGCCGCGCGTGAGGGAAAAACCAGGACCGTCTGCCCACCCCAACCGATGGCGACGAAGACCGGGTCCGCCGGGTCCCAAGCGCCCCGCGCGCCCCAGATCCACCACTGATAGCCGTACCGCACCGCGGTGGCGCCGACGTGGGGCACCAGCGAGGCCGTGATCCAGGATGCCGGGACGACTTGCACACCCCCATAACGACCCTGGTCACGCACCAGGCGACCGATCCGGAGCAGGTCGAGCGGCCGGAGCGAGAGTCCGCCCCCGGCGTTCGCCACACCATTCGCGGCGGTCTGCCACGAAGGCACCTCGATACCAAGCGGACCAAAGAGCCGCTCTTGCGTGAACGACGCCAACGACCGCCGCGTCGAGCGCGCGACGACCTCGCCAAGCAGCGTGGTGACACCGCTGCTGTAGGCGTAACGCGTCCCGGGATCGGCCGCCATGGGTTGCGACAAAACGAAGCCGAGCCAGTCGTCGGCGGCCAGCATCCGGCCAACCGGGTTCGCCGGATTGGTGTACGGAATCGATAACTCATCCCACGCGATCCCGGCCCGCATCGTCAGCAGATCCTCGACGGTGATCCGGGCGCGACGGGCGTCGGCCGCGAAGAGGGAGTCGTGCGAGGTGAGCAAGGTGCGAACCGGCACCCGAAGCGAATCGAGTCCGCGACCGTCGAGGGCAAGTCCGGTGACCAACGACGTGATGCTCTTGGTGATCGAGTACACCGGCGCCGCATCGTTAGGTCGGGCTCCGCGAAAGTAGTACTCGATCGGCGGATGGTCGCCCACCAGAATGAGCAGACTTCGGGTGTCGCCCAGCACCCCGTCGCGGATGTCGTGAACGAGCGAGTCGAGCCCCACCCGATTGGTGCCAGGTGGTGCCGGCGCCGTTATCGGCTCCGCCGCGCACGCGGCACCCACGCCGAGGATCGCGGCAATGACATACTCCCGCTTCATTCGAAAGAACTTGGTGGTAGCGGCCGGCCCCCGCCAGCCCCCAAGACGCGGACCCCCGCTTCCCTGACACGAGCCCAACAGTCGCCCCTCCCATTCGGCCTTTCGTCCCAAGGCCACCGCCGCGCTATTCTTCAGTCATTCGATCAGGAGTCGCCCGTGCTGGCGCTGCTGCAAATCGTCGGGACCGTGTATCTCGACCAGAACGGTTCCCAACGGCAGGACCCCGGCGAGCTCGGCATTCCGCGAGTTGCTGTGTCGAATCAGCACGAGGTGGTCCTCACCGACGAGTTCGGTCGCTTCCGGCTCCGCAGTGCTGGCACCGGGTTGGTGTTCGTCTCGGTTCCCGACGGCCATCGCCAGAGCGGAACGTTCTGGCGGCCGGTCGATGGCGCTCCGCTCCAGTTCGGCTTGCTCCCCGGTCCGCGGGCGACCGCCTTCACGTTCGTGCACGGCTCGGATCCTCACGTTCAGCCCTCGACCGAGGACCGCTGGCGGAGGCTTCTGATGTTGTAGATGATCGGAATCTTCATGACGACCTCAGGCCACCCGGCGCCTTGGCCGGTGATCTCGACCCGGGCGGTCGTGACTTCGATCGCGGCGCCGCGCCGGAGCCAGAGGAAAGTCACCGCGACGAACCCCAGCGCGAAGCCGGC
>VGVQ01000020.1 GCA_016874005.1 Gemmatimonadota bacterium
TGAATCAAGTGGAACTCTGGTTCGCGAAGATTGAACGCGATCTCATCCATCGAGGCATCTTCACGTCAACGAAGGATCTGGCCCGTCGGATCATGCGCTACATCCGTCACTACAACGACGATCCCAGGCCCATCAAGTGGAAGTACCATGACCCCGCGCATCGTATCCGCGTCGCTTAACGTTCAGGTGGTACAGTCAACTAGCGAGCACTGGTCGTCCCGCCAGAGATCCGAATCAAACCCGGTCCGTCGAGGCGCTTCGACAACGACCCGGGATCGGCCGGTGCAACCCTGGCCCACCTTCCGGCCACTCACCAACGACCCAATCGCTCGGTTGCCCGATGCCCTTCCGGATCCTCACCTCGATGCTCACCTCGATCCTCGTGCCGGCGCTGCTGCTCGGCCAATCCGCTGGCGCCGGCCGACCCGGCAAACGCCCGCTCATGGACCGGGCCGCCGAAGTCGCCCTGGCGAGGAGCGGGGCCCCGGCATCGGTTTCGGCGGGAGCGACCGTCTATGTCTTCACCGATAGCGGATTCGTCGTCGCCGAGCGCGGCGCCACCGACGCGGTCTGCCTGGTCAATCGGAGCTGGCCCGAGTCGCTCGAGCCGGAGTGCTTCGACGCCGAAGCGGCCGCGACCGTGATGCTGATGGAAATGCGTCGCACCACCCTCTATCACCAGGGCGTTCCAACCGAGGACGTCGAACGCCGGATCGCGGCCGAGCTCGCTCGGGGCGACTTTCGCCTCCCGATGCGACCCGCGGTCGTCTACATGATGTCGGAGGGTCAGAAGTTGATCAGCGACGACGGCCGGCCCGCGGGCAACTGGCGCCCGCACTTGATGATCCACTACCCGTTCCTGACCAATGAGGCGGTCGGCCACCACGGCGAGCCTGGAATCGACGGGGGGATGGTGATCGACTCGGGTCGCCCGACCGCGAATTTGACCGTGGTTGTCCCCGGGTTCGTCAAGGTCGCGCCCGCTTCGAAGAAGCCGTGATGGATCAAAGCGATCGCGAGTTGGTGACTCGGGTCGTCGCGACCGGCGACGAGGCGGCCTTTCGAGCGCTGTACCAACGTCACACCCCGACCTTGTACCGAACCGCGGTGCGGCTGACCGACGATCGGGACGGCACCGCGGAGGACTTCGTCCACGATACCTGGATTCGAGCATCCGAGCGGTGGGCCGAGTTCGAGTGGCGCTCCTCGTTGCGCACCTGGCTCACCGGGATCCTGCTAAACCGGGTTCGGGAAGCCCGTCGCCGCTGGGCGCGTCAGCCGACGGATGAACTGGTAACCGATATCTCGACGGACTGCCCCGAGCCGGATGACCGCCTCGACCTCGAGGCGGCCGTCGCCAAACTCCCAGCCGGCTACCGGAGCGCCATCGTGTTGCATGATGTCGAAGGGTTCAGCCACGAGGAAATCGCCTCGCTGTGCTCGATCGACGTGGGGACCTCGAAGAGCCAGCTCTCCCGCGCCCGTCGGGCGCTTCGGCGCTGGCTGGAACCTCGTTGGAGCACGACATGACAGACTCAACCGACCGACCGAAGGACCGCCCCGAGTCCCTCGAACGCCTCCAGGATGGCCCGATGCCTCCAGCTCGTTTGGAAGCCAGAATCACCGACGCCCTGCGCGCCCGTGGCGTCCTCCGGCCGTCGCCCCGCCGGATCCCCCTCTGGCACACGGCCGCGCTCCTCGCGGCGTCGGCGGGTGCCTTCTTCCTCGGCCGGCTGACCGCGCCCTCGCCCGCCACCGACGCTGTCTCTACACCTCGTTGGATGCTGTTGCTCTACGAGGACGACCAGTTCGAGGGGCCGGCGCCCGGCCGAGAGGCGGACTATGTCGCCGAATACCGCCGTTGGGCCCAGACACTCGGCCGCCAAGGGGCTCTGGTCGACGGCGCGGAACTGGTGCCTGGTGGTGGCTGGCTCGATTCGGCTGGAGCTGAACTGGTCGAGAGTGAGCGCGAGGTCCCGGGCGCGGGGCGGATCACCGGCTATTTCGTGATCACGGCCCCCAACGCCGACTCGGCGGCGGCCGTCGCGGCCAGCTCACCGCATTTGCTCCACCGAGGCCGGATCGCGATCAAGCCGCTCGGGGCGAGCTAGGGAACGTCGAGCGCCGTCAGCGGCACCAATCGAGCCCGGGGCGGAATCCCCGGTTCGAGCTCCATGATGCCGACGGACGCCGGGAACTCGAACCGCCGGTGGCCAGCGCCGCCGGGGTTCATCACCGTCACCACCTGGTCGACCACCGTCAGGAGCGGCCGGTGGGTGTGCCCGAACACGATCACTTCGGCTGTCGGGTAGGCTTGGTTGATCGACTCCGGCGTCGGGTCTCGCCCGAACTGGTGCCCGTGCAGGACCAGGAACCGAAACCCCTCGATCTCTTCTTCGATGATCTCCGGAACCCGGCGCCGGACGGCAAAGCTGTCGGTGTTGCCCCAAACGGCCCGCACCGGCGCCAGGGTCTCGAGTTCGGTCAGGAGATCCGGTTCGCCGACGTCGCCGGCGTGGAGGATCAGATCGACCTGGCTGAAGACCTCGAGGACCTCGGGCCGAAGCCAGCCGTGGGTGTCGGAGATGATCCCGAGCCGCATCAGTTGGGGACGAGTCGGCGCCCGACGGTCGCTGGCCCGGGATCAAGAACGGTGTAGAGCAGGTGGTCGCTGATCGCCGCGAGGTGCTCGGCCTCTCGCCAGGCCCGTGCCAGGATCGCCAGCTCGCCTTCGATGGCGCGGCGTTCGGTGTCTTCGTTGGCGGCCATCTCGAGAGCCAGTCGATCGACCAGCGGGAGTCGCGGAATCGGGGTCGAGGGCTCGCTGCCGAACCCCCCTCGTCCCCAGAACGATCGCTTCGTCAGATGGAGAGCCAGCCGCTCCCCGTCGGTGGCGGCCGGTTCGGGCGGCAGCTCGCTCGGCGCCTCTTTGACCCGGCCCCACCAGTGGCGCATCGCGATCGCGGCCACCCGGGCGAAATACCCTTCCGGATTGGCGGCATCGTCGAGTTTCATGACCGCGTAGCGGATCGCGGCCTCCGGGATCACCCCCCGGTTGATCCGCGACAACAGCCGCCCCGCGGCGGTCAGCCCGGCGTCGCCAGCGAGGAATGCCGCGCCCCGATCGTGGGTCAACCGCAGCCGCCAACCCTCGCCGGGGGCGGGGCGGACCAGCTCTGTGGATTCGAGGTGCCTGGCGCGAACCAGGAGCGGTCCGTCCCCACCGTCGACCACGGCGACTACCCGGTCCGGCCGGGCCCGGATTCGCAGCCACATCCCGAGATCGTAGTCGCGCCTGATCTTGAGCCCCGCGGCGACCCGCCAGAGGCCGCGATCGACCCAGCGAGTGGCCTCGCCGGCAAGGCGGCGAATCGGTTCCGAGCGGGCGGCCGGTAACCAGCGATTGAGGTAGCCGCCGTACCGCCACGCCGCGATTTCGGGCCGCAGGGCCGGACCGATCCGGACCAACGCGAGGCCGCCGGGGACGTACCCCAAGCCGATGTTCGCCGTCGAGTAGCGAAGTCGAGTGCCTCGAAACAGGGCCTCGCAGGCCTCCACCGTTTCCCAGCGCTCTTCGATCGGAACCAGGTTCCACCGATCGCACCACCGGCAGATCACCCAGAGTCGGCCCCGCGCCGGATCGAAGGCGAGCCGTTGGCCGATCGGCAGGGACTCGACGATCTCATTGCGGCCCAGATGGCCCCCGCAGAAAAGGCAGGCGGAGTACACCGGTTAGCCGTTCGAATCCCCGCCCCAACGGGGGGCTATGGCTGCGTCGAGGCCGAACTGGTCGAGCACTCGCTGGGCGATGAAGTCGACCAGATCCGCGACCCCTCGGGGACGGTGGTAGAAGCCCGGAGCGGCCGGCAAGACGGTCGCGCCGGCCTCGCTGACCGCCGTCAGATTGCGGAGGTGAACGAGGGAGAGCGGGGTTTCGCGGGGCACCAGCACCAGGCGGCGGCGCTCCTTGAGGGTCACGTCGGCGGCCCGCTCGACCAGCGAACGGCTGGTCCCGTGGGCGATCGCCGCCACGGTGCCCATCGAGCACGGGCAGACGATCATCCCCTGGGTTCGCTGCGATCCCGAGGCCGGCTTCGCGCCGCGGTCGTCGTCCGAGTAGACGGTCACGGTGGACCAGCCGGAGTCGCCTTCGGTGGCCCGCTTGAGCCCGGCCAGGTCGGCGATCCCGCACTCCTCCGAGAGGAGCCGCCAGCCATGGCCCGAGACGATCAACCAGGTCGGGATCCGAAGGTGGGCCAGCACGCCTAACACCCGGACGGCGTAGGGCGCGCCCGAGGCGCCGGTGATGGCCAGGACCAGTGGAAGCGGGGTGTCTCCGCGGGGTGTCATTGGGAAAAATCTACCCGCCGGAGCGGGCCCGGGCTACCGCGGCTACCAGGCCCGATCGATCAAGGCGAAGGCGAACACCGTGATACTCATCACCCCGTTCATCGTGAAGAACGCGGCATCGAGGCGGGAGAGGTCCCCCGGCTTGACCAGATGGTGCTCGTAGGCGAGCAGTCCCGCGGCGACCACCAGCCCGGCCAGGTACCAGCCGCCGAAGCCGGCCGCCCAGCCGAACAGCGCCAGCGCCGGGATGGTGACCCCGTGCAGCAACTTGGCGACCAGAATCGCCCGCCGCTCGCCGAGGCGTACCACCGCGCTCTTCAACCCCTCGCCGCGGTCGAAGGTCTCGTCCGGCAAGGCGTAGAAAATGTCGAAGCCCGCCACCCAGGTCGCCACCCCGGCCGTGATGACCAGCAACAACCACCACGGTTCGCTCCACGAGCCGGTCACGGCGAGATAACCTCCCACCGGAGCGATCGCCAGGCTGAGCCCGAGCCACAGGTGGGGCCACCAGGTGAACCGCTTCGAGAGGCTGTACGCCATGATCCAGCCTAACGCCACCGGACTGAGCACCAAACAGAGTCGGTTGAGCGAACCCGCCGCCACCAGGAAGACCGTTCCGGCCACCACCACCGAGGCCCTCGCCTGAGGAACCGACAACGCCCCGGTCACCAGCTCCCGGCCCTGGGTCCGGGGATTTCGGGCGTCGAAGTCGCGGTCGACGATCCGGTTGAATCCCATCGCCACCCAGCGGGCGGCCGAGAAGGCGATGATCACCAGCAACACGGTCTGCCAGCGCAACGGGGTAGTGATCGACGCGGCCAAAACCCCGAGCAGCGCGAACGGCAGCGCGAACAGGGTGTGGGGCAGCTTGACGAAGTTGGCGTACCGGACCGCCAGCGAGGAACCCTCGAACGTCTGGCCCTCTCGACTCATAATCTGATTCCGAGCTTCGGCCACATCGCGTCGACCCGCTGTTTCGTCTCGGGGTCCATCTCGATCAGGGGCGGCCAATCCCGGGTGAAGCCCTCTTCCGGCCACTTCCGAGTCCCGTCGATCCCCATCTTGCTCCCATAGGTGAAGCCGCGGCTCGAGTGGTCGAGCACGTCGACCGGTCCCATGCTGAACCGCACGTCCCGCTCCGGGTCGATGTTGTTGAGCGCGATCCACCACGCTTCGTCGGGATCTTGGACGTTGACGTGTTTGTCGACCACCACGATGACCTTGGCCAACGACATCAAGCCGGCCCCCCACATCGAATTCATCACTTTGTAGGCCTGACCGGGATACTGCTTGTCGATCGACACGAAGACCAGGTTGTGAAAGATCCCGCAGGCCGGCATGTGATAGTCGACGATTTCCGGCGTCGTGAGTCGAAGCAAGGGCAGGAAGATCCGCTCGGTGGCATGGCCAAGGTAGTAATCCTCCATCGGCGGGCGCCCCACCAAGGTGGCTGGGTAGATCGGATCCTTCCGCATCGTCACGTGGGTGATGTGGACCGCGGGGTACTGGTCCGCCAGCGAATAGAACCCGGTGTGGTCGCCGAACGGCCCCTCGGTCACCAGCGGCTCCGCCGGATCGACGTACCCCTCGAGCACCAGATCGGCCTGCGCGGGCACCTCGAGATCGCAGCTCACCGCCCGGGCCAGCTCGACCGGGGCCTTTCTCAAGAACCCCGCGAAGATGAACTCGTCGATGACCGGCGGCAGCGGCGCCGAGGCCGAGTACATCGAGGCCGGATCCGCTCCGATCGCGATCGCCACCGGCATCTTCTCGCCATTCGCGGCCATCTCGCGCCAATGCGCGGCGCCGACCTTGTGGCGCTGCCAGTGCATCGCAACCGTGTTCCGGCCCAAGACCTGGACCCGGTACATCCCCACGTTGCGGATGCCTCGGCTCGGGTCCTCGGTGATCACCATCGGAAAGGTGATGAACGGCCCCCCGTCCCCCGGCCAGGTCACCAGGACCGGAAGCGATTGGAGGTCGACCTCGGCGCCGGTGAGCACCACGTCCTGACAAGGCGGCCTTCCACTCTTGACCCGCGGTGGGAATTTCGCCACCTCGGCGAGCTTGGGGAGCATGGCCAACTTCCCGAACAGCCCATCGGGAACCTTCAAATCGAGCAGATCGGTAATCCGGTCCCCGATGTCGTCGAGCCGATCGACCCCCAGCGCCATCCCCATCCGGCGCATCGAGCCGAACAGGTTGATCCCGACCGGGATCGGGCTGGTCCGCCCGTCATCGAGCACCGGTGCCTCGAACAGCAAACCGGGGCCGCCACCCGGGCTCTTCATGACCCGATCGGCGATCTCCGCAATCTCCAGCCGAGTCCGGACCGGGTGCTTGACCCGGACCAACTCGCCGGCCTGGTCGATCTCGGCTACGAAGTCCCGCAGACTGTCGATGGTCATGCCGTCTCGCTTCGAGTCCCCACGTGAATCGCCACGATCCCGCCGAACAGCCGCCGATATCGGACTTCGGCGAAGCCGGCGTCGACCAGCAGCCCCGCCAGTCGATCCGGCTCGGGAAACGCCAGCACGCTCTCCGGGAGATAGCGGTAGGCGTCTTGGTGCTTCGAGACCAACCGGCCCACCAACGGGAGGATCCGGCGGAAGTAGAAAAGGTAGAGCGCCCTCAGTGGCTGCCAGTGCGGAGTCGTGAACTCGAGAACTACCAGCCTCGCCCCGGTCTTGAGAACCCTGGCAGCCTCGGCGAGTCCCTTCTCGAGATCCATCAGGTTGCGGACCCCGAACCCCACGGTGGCCCCATCGAACCGCTCCCCAGCGAAGGGCAAGTCGAGGGCGTCGGCGGTCACCGCCTCGACCTTGGCGCTTTTCCCCCGGCCGAATTCCAGCATCGGCTTGACGAAGTCGGCACCGATCACCGTCCCGCCAAACCCCTTCCGATTACCCAGCTCGGCGGCGAGATCGAGCGTCCCGGCACAGAGATCGAGGTAGCATCCCTCCGGCATCCGCTCCCAGCCCAGCGCGTCCACGGCCTGCCGGCGCCATCGCTTGTCGCTGTTGAGGCTCAACAGGTGATTGAGAAAGTCGTACCGGGTCGCGATCGCGGCGAACATTCCCCGGACGTAGGCTCTCTTCTCGGATCCGCCCACGACCGGGAGCGGCTTCTCGCTGACTGGCATTGCGCCAAATCTGCCGACCTCAACCTCCCCCAGCAACCGGCGCGGACCCCGCCCTCGGCCGCCCGGGTCTCCCCGGCTCCCCCGGCCACCCGCGACCGATGGCGATGGTCCGGTGCCAATCTGGCACCCACCGAGGCACCCCCACTGATTCCCCTGCTAACTTCCACCCTCAATCATGCCGATCCGCCCGGGCTCCCTCCGCGACAAGACCGACCAGGACGTGGTCGCCCTGGCCAAGGAGGGGGAAGAGGAGGCCTACCGGGAGCTGATCCGGCGGTACGAGCGACCCGTCTTTTCGCTGATCTTCCGGATGGTCAGAAACCGCGAGCTGGCCGAGGATCTGTCGCAGGAGACCTTCGTCAAGGTCCTCAACGCCGTCCAGAGCTACCGGCCCGAGTTCAAGTTTTCCTCTTGGGTGTTCAAGATCGCCAACAACGCGGCCATCGATCATATCCGCAAACGCGAGCTGGACACGCTGTCGCTCGAGGGCTCGCCTCACGCCGACACCCCGGAATTGATCGAGGCCACCGCGCTCCAGATCAGCGAACGGGGTGAGTCGCAGCTCGACGAGGTCGCCAACCGCGAGTTGGGAGGCACCATCGAACGGGCAATCGAAGTGCTCAGGCCCGAGTATCGCGCCTGCATCATGCTGCGCCACGTCGAGGGACGGACCTACGAGGAGATCGCCGAGATCCTCAATCTCCCACTCGGCACCGTGAAGACCTACATCCATCGGGCCCGAAACGAACTCAGAATCTTGCTCCGTGAGGTGAAAGACGAATGAAGTCGAATCGCTCTGAAACCGCGTTGATGACAGTGCCGTACGAGGGGGGCGACTTATGACACCGTGGCCCGCGAAGCACCTCACCGCTGACGACCTCGACGCGTTTCACTCTGAAGCGCTGACGAAAGAGATGCAGTTGCATCTCGAAACGTGCGAGGACTGCCGCTACCTCGTGGCGGCAGATCGGGAGTTGGTGGAACTTCTCGGCCGGTTGCCGGTCCTCGAGCCCCAGGCGGGGTTCGTGGATCGGGTGATGACACGGGTGACGATTGCCGAACCCGTGCCGGTGCCGGTCCTCTCGTTTCCCAGGCTTACTCGATCCCGAGTCGGCGGCCTTCTGGCCGCCGCGGCCGGGATTTGCCTGAGCGTGGCATGGTCCGCGACCAATCGCGCTGCGCTGGACGGGTGGCTCATCGCCGCTCAGTCCACCGCGGTCGATTCGGTCACGGCCCTGGCCCAGGCCACCATGGCGAACCTGGCTGGTCAGTCTTGGTACGAGAGTGCGCGACAGATCGTGGGGTCACCTCTTCGAACGGCCGTCGTTGTGGCTGCGAGCGGGGTGTTGTACCTCACCGGGATCGTCGCGCTTCGCCGGCTCATCACCCCGTCGGGCCCGGTGTCCAATGCTCGCGCTTGATCTCCTGGCCCAGCTGGCGGATTCACCGACGGGGTCGGGACCTGCCAAAACGCTGACCAATCTGGCCGGGGTCGTCGGGGTGTTCTTCTCGTTGGCCCTTCTCGGATCCGGTCTGGTGGTGTTCGCCAAGCCCAACCTGGAAACGGTCTCCGACACGGCGGGGCACAGTTTCTTGCGCTCGTTCGCCGTCGGCCTGATCGCTCAGGTGCTCCTGATCCCGACCCTCTGTCTCGTCGTCATCGGGCTCGTCGTCAGCGTCGTCGGGGTCCTTCTGGTTCCATTCGTCATGGCGGTCGGGGCCTTGCTGGTGCTCGCCGGTTTGTTGGGTGGAGTGATCGGCGTCGCCCACGCGATGGGCGAAGCGCAGACCCGCCGGCGAATGGCCCGTGGCGAGGCGCTCTCGCCCAACAGCTTTCGCTACCTCTTGGTTGGTCTCGGCGCGATCATGAGCGTCTGGCTGGCGTGGGCGGTGTTTGGATGGGTGCCTGTCGCCGGGACCGTGACGTTGGCGGCCGCCGTAGTCGCGACCTGGCTCGTCACCACGATCGGGCTCGGCGCGGCGCTGTTGAGCCGAGGCGGCATTCAGCCGACCTTCTCCGGACGCTACCTGCCGATGGAGATGCTCACCGACGAATACCTTTGGGCGACCCCGAAACAGGGCGTCCCGGCGGTCAAGCGGCCCAAAGCATCCTGACGGCCACGCGGTGAAGGTCGGGGACCCCGGACGCGAAACCCGCCCGAACGACTGAACCCTACTGGTTGATGACGGGCAGCTGCATCGAGCGGCTGCCCGCTTCCGTTTCCAGCCGGCGGGTAATCGCCACCAGCGCCAGTGCCGCCGCGCTTTCGGGAGCGCCGATGGCGACCGGGACGCCGCGGTCGGCCTCGAGGGCCAGTCCCGGCTGCAACGGGACCTCCCCGAGTAGCGGGACCCCCAGTTCGTCGGCCAGCCGCTGCCCCCCGCCCGACGAGAAAAAGTCGACCCGGCGGCCCGTCTCGGGATCGAGGTACCCGCTCATGTTCTCGACCACGCCCAGCACCGGCACGTTGACCCGCTCGAACATCTTGGCGCCCCGCAACGCGTCGCCGACGGCCACTTCTTGCGGTGTCGTCACGATGACCGCGCCGGCAACGTGGACCGACTGCACCAAGGACAGCTGCGCGTCGCCGGTACCGGGAGGCATGTCCACCAGGAAGTAGTCGAGTTCCCCCCAGTCGACATCCCGGAGAAACTGCTGGATCACCTTCATGATGATGGGCCCGCGCCAGATCGCCGGGGCGTCACGCTCGACCAGAAACCCGAGTGACATCAGCCGAACTCCGTGGGCCTCCAGGGGCTGGATCCGCCCTTCGCGGACCAGCGGGCGTTCGTAGATCCCGAACATTCGGGGGATGTTGGGACCATAGACATCGGCATCCATGAGCCCGACCCGTTTCCCGGCCCTGGCCAGCAGGGCGGCGAGATTGGCGGCCACCGTGGACTTGCCGACCCCGCCCTTGCCCGACGAGATCGCGATCACCTTGCCCAGGTGCGGGAACTCCGCGGCGCTCGGCGCCGGCGGGGCACCGGTCGACTGCGGCATCGCCCCGCCGGTCGGCGGGCCGTGGGTCGGTCCGGTGCCACCGCTCGGGTCGACTACCGTGATCTTCACCTCGCTCACCCCGGCGATGGCCTTGAGGGCGGAACGGGCTTCGCGGACGAGCGTTGCGGGGTCGGCCCGGCCGAGGAGAAAAGTGAAGGTGACTCGGCCGTCGGCCGCGACCGCCAAGTCGCGGACCATCCCCGCCGAGATCAGGTCGTTATCGAGCCGGGGGTTCCGAATTCGAGCGAGGGCCGCGCCAACTTGGGCCGCGAGGGATTCCGCCACTGACGTCACTCCGATGAACGCTGTCGTCGCGAACCGAGTGCGGGGCGCTGCGCCATGGCGCGGGGGCCCCGCCTGGACTAGATCGCCTGGACCGTCTTGACCTCGGGAACGTTCTGCTTGAGGCGGACTTCGATCCCTTGCCGGAGGGTAATGGTCGACGCCGAGCATCCGTGACAAGTTCCGCCAAGGCGCAGGGTGAGCAGCCCCTCATCCTCGTCGAAATCGACCACTTCCACGGTGCCCCGGTGTGATCCGATGTAAGGTCGCAACGAATCGAGGGTTTGCTCGATTCGGTCCATGGTGTCCATTCCGCCGTCCGTCCGACGAGCCAGGTGGCGGCAATATAAGGCGACTCGTCTCAGTCCGCTTTGAGCGCGGTGACCGGCTCGATGCGCCCGGCTCGCCGGGCCGGCAGGTACGCGGCGACGGCCGTCACCGCCACGATCACCACTGGTACCACCGCGAAGGTCACCGGATCGGCCGCCGGTACCCCGACCAGCAGCGACCCCAACAACCGACTCAAAGCCAAGGCGAGGGCCAGTCCGATCGCGGCGCCGATGGTCGCGAGCTTGAGGCCGCTCAGCAACAGCAGGCGAATCACCGCCACCCGGTCGGCTCCCAGCGAGAGCCGGATGCCCACCTCGCGGCTCCGTTGAGCCACCGAGTAGCTCACCATGCCGTACAGCCCGATGCTGGCGATCGCGAGCGCCAGCACGGCGAACCCGCCTAACGCCATTGCCGCCATCTTGAGGGGCAGCGACATGGTCTCGAGGTGTCGCGCCATCGTCCGACTCTGGAGCACGAAGACCTCGGGCTCGGTCTCGCGGATCAGGGCCAGGGCCGACCCCAAGGTCTGTTCGGCGTCGCCGGTGGTTCGGATCACGAACCACGGCTCGGCCGTGGGAGCTTGGCTGAACGGCCGGTAGATGAACGGTTGGGGGGCTTCGGCGAGGCTGCGGATCTTGGCGTTGCCGGCAACCCCCACGACCTCGATCGACTGTCCGCTCGGTACCCGGAACCGCTGGCCGAGCGGATCCCGGCCGGCGAAGTATTGGGAGGCGAAGGCTTCGTTGACGATCGCCACCGGCGCCGAGCTGTCGGTATCGAAGACCGTGAAGGTCCGCCCCGCCACCAATCGAACCCCGGCGGCCGTGAAGAAGCTCGAGTCGACGCCAGCCGACTCCGCGTTGAGATAGCGCTCGCCGGGGAGGGGGTCCACGCCATCGACCGAGAAATCGGCCCGGGTCGAGTTGACCAGGTTGAGGTGGATGTTCGAGATCAACCCAACCCGGGTGACCCCGGCCAGTTCGCCAAGGCGCCGCTGCACCCGCTCGATCGACACCTCCGGGTTGCCCTGGTCCCTGACCGCGGCCCACAGCAATGCCGCGCCGACCCGGCCGAAACCGGGGTCGGCCCGGCGGGTCACGTCGAAGCTCCGGGCGAACAACATCGCGGCGACGAGCAGGACCACCGAGACCGCCACCTGGCCGCCAAGCAGCACCGACCGCAACGCCCCTTTCGACCGACCTCCACCGGCACTCTCGTCGCGGATGATCGACGCCAGGTCGAGCCGGGTCGATTGCAGCGCCGGCGCCAGGCTGAACAGCACCCCGGCGAGGACCGAGATCAGCGCCGCGAATCCGATCACCCGCCAATCGAGGGCCAGCTCCAACGTGATCGGGAACGGAAGGGGGAGATCGAGCGCCAACACGGTGGCCAAGAGCGACCGCCCCAGCCAGACCCCGACCGCGCCTCCCAGCGCCGATACCAACACGGTTTCGACCAGCAGCTGCGACACCAGCTGGGCCCGACTGGCGCCTAACGCCAGGCGGACGGCAACCTCCTTGCGGCGATCCACCGCCCTGGCCAGCAGGAATCCCGCCAGGTTGGCGCAGGCGATGACCAACACCAAACCCACCGTCACCATCAGCATCCAGGCGGCCGGCACCAGGAGCCGGTCGATCGGTGGGTAGATGATCACGTCCGAGGACGGGATCAGCCGGAACCTGGTTGCCTCGGTCCAGTCCGGAACCTGCCGGGCTCGGAAATCCGTGGCGATCCGCTCCAGCGCTCCCTCCGCCTCGGCCAGCGACACCCCGGGCCTGAGACGGGCCCGCACGAACACCGAGTGGTTGAGGTAACTGTTCAGCTCCTCCGGCGAGGTGCGCTCGAGCTGCGGCATCATCGTCACCGGCAGGAAGAGATCCGGGGCGAGACCCCGATTGGTGCCGAGGTAGTCGGGTGGTGCAATCCCGATGACGGTGTAGCCGGCACCCGACAGTCGGATCGGCTGGCCCAGAACTGTCGGGCTGGCACCGAAGGCCCGCCGCCAGTATCGGTCGCTCAATACCGCCACCGGCTGCTGCCCGATCACCGGAGCGTCGGACGAGTCGATCAACCGCCCCAGCTGAGGCCGCAACCCGAGTACCGCGAAGTAGTCGCCGTTGACAGCCTCCGCGGGGAGCATCTCCGGCCCCCCCTCGCCGTCGCGAGGCGCGAAGGCATACCGGGCTCCCCCGAATCCCGAGAACACCGCGCGGGTCTCCCGGCGGACTTCCTCGAGTTCCGGGTAGGAAAACACGTTGAACGGGTAGGTCGGCGAGGAGATGTAGATATTGACCAGCCGCTCCGGTTCGGCAACCGGCGGCGGGCGGAGGATGACGTCATTGACCAGGGTGAAGATCGCCGCGTTCGCTCCGATGCCGAGCGCCAGCGAGGCGACAGCCGTCAGGGTGAACGCCGGCCGAGCGAGCAGGCGGCGGGCCGCGTATCGGATATCGCGCAGCAGCCGCCGGAACCACCCCTCACCCGACCCGGCACCGCCAAGAGCCTCCGGAGTCGTCAACCGTTTCTCCTCTCGAATGAGCCTAGCGGCCACGGTCCGATCGCCGAAGCGCGCGATCAGCTCATCGGGCGAGCGGCCAGCGGCCAGGCCGTCATGAAAATGACCCACCAACTCGGCGAACACCTCGCCCCGCCGTTCCTCCGCCAATCCAGCCCGGGTGACGACCTCGGCCACCAAGGCCGATAGCGGCGTCGGCAGGCCGGCTGACCTCGCCAGTCGTTCCACCTCGAGCCGGTCGAGCCGCCCGAACCACTCCTCCCGCGCGTCGGCCACCGCCGGTCATTCTCCCCGGAGCACCGCGATCGGCGACAACCGCCCGGCCCGGCGCGCCGGCAGGTACGCCGCGAGCGCCGCCACCGCGACCACCACCACCGGCGCCCCAGCCAGCGCCACCGGATCGAAGGCCCCGACGCCAAACAGGACCCGCTCGAACAACCGACCGGCCAACGCCGCCAGCGGAAGGCCGATCGCCGCACCCACCAGGGCCACCCGGAGCCCACCCCACAACAGCAGCCGAATGACCGACCCGCGATCGGCGCCTAACGAAACCCGAATCCCGATCTCCCGCGACCGCTGAGCGACCGAGTAGGCGACAGCTCCATAGAGCCCGATCGCCGCCAAGACGAGCGCCAGCCCGGCGAACCCGATCAGCGCGTTGGCCCCCATCCGAAGCGGGAGCGACAACACCTCGATGTGAGCTTCGAGGCTCCGGGCCTGGAGCACGAAGAACCGCGGGTCCGTCGCGACGACCTTGGCCACGGCCGCCGCGACCGCCGCGCCGTCCCCTCGGGTCTCAGCCACGAGCCACACGTTGCCGTACCTGAACCGGGAGTTGGCGAGGTACACGAATGGCCGGCCCTCCTCGGCCAGGGTCCGCACCTTTGCCGTCTCGACCACACCGACGACGGTGACCTCCCGCCCCGCGTTTCGAAACCGCCGCCCCACCGCGTCGCGTCCGGGCCAGAACTTCTCGGCAAACGCCTCGTTGACCAACGCGGCCCGCGGGACCGAATCATCGTCGGCCCCGGTCAGCAAACGGCCGGACCGAAGCCCGATCCCCATCGCCGTGATGAACCCGGAGTCCACGTCGGATCGGTCGATCAGGAAGAACGGTTCGCCAGGCGGCGGCTCCACCCCGTCCACCGTCACCGCGATGCTCTGATCGCCCAAGGTGTTGAGATGGATGTTGCCTCCCAGGCCCACCCGAACCACGCCCGGCACCGCGGCCGCGAGTTCTCTCAGCCGATTGGTCACGCCCGGTTCGGCCGATCCATCATCCAACCCGATCCACACCAGGCCCGCTGGATTTCGGCCAAATCCTGGATCGACCCGACGAACCTGGTCGAGACTGCGGATCAGCAGCCCGGCCACGACCATCAACACCATGCTGACCGCCACCTGGGCCCCGACCAACCCGTTGCGCAACGACCATCTGGCCCGGCCCCCGCCGGTTGCCTCATCGCGGATGACAGTGGCCAGATCGAGCCTCGTCGACTGAAGCGCGGGAAGCAGCCCGAAGACCAGTCCGGCCGCGACCGAAACCCCGACCGAAAAGGCCAGCACCCGAGCATCGACCGCGAGTGCCAGGGTGATCGGCATCGGAAACGGTAGCTCCGAGGCCAGCACCGCCTGGAGCGCCGCCCGGCCGAGGTACAACCCCATGGCTCCGCCGAAGAGCGCCAAGAGAACCGTTTCCACCAGAAGCTGACTGATCAGTTGGCCGCGAGTCGCCCCGAGGGCCAGTCGCACCGCGATCTCCTTCCGACGCTCCACCGCCCGGGCCAACAGGAAGCTCGCGAGGTTCGCGCAGGCAACCAGGAGCACCAGCGCCACCACGACCAGCAGCATCGCGCCGAGTGGCTTGAGCAAGCGGTCGAGCGGTGGATAGACGATCACCTCGCTCACCGGGAGCAGGACGGGCCTGGCGCCGAATTCCCACTGACCCACCCGCTGAGCCGACAGATCGGCGGCAACCCGCTCGACCTCCACCCGAGCTTGGACGATCGTCGTCCCCGGGGCGAGCCGGCCCCGAACGAAGGTGCCCTGGGTATTCCGATCGACCAGTTGATCGGTTGACCC
Organism: Gemmatimonadota bacterium; assembly: GCA_016874005.1. Taxonomy (GTDB): domain Bacteria; phylum Gemmatimonadota; class Gemmatimonadetes; order Gemmatimonadales; family GWC2-71-9; genus SHZU01. The sequence goes on from VGVQ01000020.1 coordinate 15,706, forward strand.
GGGCTCGAGCTGATTGACCAACGTGATCGGCAGGTAGAGGTCGGTCGCCATGCCCCGGAGGCGACCCCCGTAGGACGTCGGAACCACCCCAATCACGGTGTAGGGAGCACCCCGGAGTCGGATCGTCCGCCCCACGATCGACTCGTCCCCGCCAAACAGCCGCCTCCAGGCCCGCTCGCCCAGAGCCACCACCGGCGCGGCGGTTCCTCGGTCGCCGTCGGCGGCAACGAATAACCGACCCACCTTCGGCCGAACCCCGAGTACCTCGAAGTAGTTGCCCGATACCAACTCCACGCTGAGCCGCTCGACCCGACCGTCGATCTGATAGGGCACGAGCGAAAACTTCGAGGCCGCGAGTCCACTGAAGGCCCGGACCTCCCGAGCGAAATCGAAGTAGTCCGGGGTCGAGAAGACGTTGAACGGGTACTCCGCGGTCTCCGCGTAGAGGTCCACCAGCTCCCCGGGCCGCTCGACCGACTGGCCGGCGAGTACCACATCGTTCACCAGCGTAAACATCGCCGTGTTCGCCCCGATCCCGATGCCCAACGACGCGACCGCGATCGCCGTGAAGAGCGGACGGGCCGCGAACCGTCGGATGGCGTATCGAACGTCGCGCCCAACTCGCCGTGGCCAGGCGTCGCGAGGGCCGTTCCCACCCATCTCCACGGCCGTGACGGTCCGCTCCGACCGCCCGATCGCCCGAGCCGCGATGCCCGCCTCGCCGAACCGAGCCACCAACGCCTCCGGGGAGTGGCCGGCCGCCAAGCCGTCCTGGAAGTGAGCGACCAACTCGTCGAACACCTCGCCCCGCCGATCCTCCGGCAAGCCGGTGTTCACGACGACGTCCGCGACCCTGGTCGCCAACGCCTCCGGCAAACCCCTCGATCGCGCCAGGCGTTCGATCCCGAGCCGATCCATCCGCCCGACCAACGAATCGCCGCTCATCTACCCCTCCTGCGGAACGCTTTGAACCAGCCCGAGGCCCATCATGGCCTCGAACAGCTCCTGCCACTGGGCCCGTTGCTGTTCGAGCGCGGCAAGGCCCTTGTCGGTGATCCGGTAGTAACGGCGCTTTCGACCGGTCGGAAGCTCGACCCATCGGCTTTCGACCTGGCGTTTGGCTTCGAGGCTGTAGAGGAGCGGATAGAGCGTCGATTGGCCAAGGGCGAGCACGTTCTCGGTCCGGCGGGAAAGCGCCTCGGCCAGTTCGTAGCCGTACATCTCGCGGCGCCGGAGCAGCTCGAGGACCGCGACCGGTCCGGCTCCCCGAATCAGTTCGCGCTTGAGTTCCACGCGTTCCTCCCCAAGTGATACATCGTCCACAATAGTAAGATGAACACACCAAAACGTCAATAATTGAAACGTCGCCATCAAACCGGGCGCTTGATTCTGTTGCAACAAATTGTTACTCTTGTTGCAGTAGAACACCGGACAGAACCGTGGCCGCTCCAATCATCGAACCCGAACCAGCGGCGGTCCTTTCGACCGCAGTCGTCCGAGCGGCGCAGCTGCTCGATCTCAGCCAGGCCGAATTGGCCCGGACCCTCGGGGTGAGCCGAGCATCGATCAGTCGGCTACACGCCGGCCGCTATCGAATCGATCGAGCCGGCAAGCAGTGGGAGATGGCCCTCCTCGTGGTGCGGTTGTTTCGATCGCTCGCGGCCATCGTCGGAACCGGCCCCGAACTCGCCGAATGGCTTCGGAGTCCGAACGAGGCCCTCGGCGGGGCCCCGATCGAGTTGATCGCGTCTGCGGAGGGCTTGGTCAGAACGGTGGACTACCTCGATGCGGCCCGGGCCAGGGTTTGACCCGAAGCCCTTCGAGGGATCGGCGTGGCGCGCGGTCGAGGCGCAGCACGTCGCCGCGACCATGATGCTGGTTGATTCACTCGAGGAGCAACGGGTCCTCGAGCACCTTCTCGACCAGGCCAAGCCGAGACTGCCGGAAGGCGTCCGCCACCTGCACTACCTCCTCGCGACCCCGTTTCGCTACCCGCCGCCCCCCGGCGGCTCCCGGTTTCGAGGACCCCGCGATCCCGGCGTCTTCTACTGCGCCACCGCCGTCCGAACGGCCTGTGCGGAACTCGGTTTCTGGCGCTGGAAGTTCCTCGAGGCCAGTGGCCTCGTCTCCATCCCGCCGGCCCCCCATACTCTCTTTCGGGTCCGCCTCCAGGGCGCCGCCATCGATCTTCGGGTCGCGCCGTTTTCGAGCCGAGGCCGACGGTGGACCCACCCCACCGACTATGCTCCCTGTCAGGCCCTGGCCCGGGAAGCCAGAGCCAGCCGAGTCGAGTTGATTCGCTACCAGTCGGTTCGCGATCCCGAGCAGGGGGCGGCGATCGCGGTGCTCGCGCCGAGCGCCTTCGCCGAGCCCGCTCCCGTTACCGCCGAGACCTGGTATCTGGGGGTCAACCGAACCGCGGTCTGGTGGGTCCGCGACCACAGTCACGGACCGGACCAGATGTTACGCTTCGAGATGCGACGCTGGCGGAGTTCCGCCTAACGATCCGCGGCGAGGTGCCGGCGAGCCGCCTCCAAGACGGTCGACTGCACCGCAGCCATCGGGCCTTCGAGCGACATGCCGGCGGCCTTGGCGTGGCCCCCGCCGCCGAACGGCTGGGCAAAGGCGGCGACATCCACCTCGCCGACCGACCGTAACGAGACCTTGATCCGGCCCTGCGCGATGTCGCGGAACAGCAGCGCCATCCGGATGCCCGCGATCGACCGGGCGTGTTCGACCACGCCGTCGAGATCGTCACTGCCGACCCCGAACCGCTCGAGCGCCCCGGGCGGAACCGTCACCCACGCCAACCCCGCCTCCGGCTCGACCACGAGGGTCTGCAGCACTTCGGCCAGGAGCCGGACCCGGCCTTCTGGAGCCCCGGCGTAGACATCGAGGTAGATCGCCTCCGGGTCGATGCCGCGCTCGAGCAGCTCGGCCGCCACCCGGAGGGTCCGCGGGTGGGTGTTGCTGAAACGGAATCCACCGGTGTCGGTCACCAATGCCACGTACAGAGCCCGGGCCGCCTGGTGGGAAATCGGCCACTCGTTCGCCATGGCGATCTCGACGATCAACTCTCCGGTGGCCGCGGCGCTCGGGTCGACGTACCGCGGACCGACTGGGAGGGTTCCCGGACTCGCGTGATGATCGATGCAGCCGACCGGCACCGTCGCCCCGCGTTCGCGGACCGCGTCGGACAGCATCCCGAGCCGGCCCAGGTCGCTGATGTCGAGGACCACGATCGCATCGGCGCGGCGGATTTCCTTGACGGCCTCGCCGCTCCGATCGACGCCGGGGAGGTCGCGAAACAGAAACCCGAAGCGGGGCGGCGTCGGCGTGGGGTTGGCGATGGTCGCCGTCACCCCGATTCCCTTGAGGAGGTGCACCAGCCCGACCTCGCTCCCGAGTCCATCGCCGTCGGGATTCACGTGGGTGGTGAGCACTACTCGGCTCCGCGGTGTGAACAATCCCGCCAGGCCGACGGCAGCCGTCAGCTTCTCGCCAGTGAGGGTGATCGCCATCGCTATTTGCTGTAGTTCGGCGCTTCTCGGGTGATCGTCACGTCATGCGGATGGGATTCCCGCAACCCCGCCGAGGTGATCTGGAGCAGCTCGGTATCGCGTTGGAGGGCGGCGATGTCTTCGGCGCCGCAGTACCCCATGCCACTCCGGAGCCCGCCCACCATCTGGTAGAGCACGTCGGCGACGGGGCCGCGATACGGCACCCGCCCCTCGATTCCCTCGGGCACCAGCTTCGACGGCGCCAACTCACCATCTTGGAAATAGCGGTCGGCGGACCCGTCCTGCATGGCGGAGAGGCTGCCCATGCCACGGATCATCTTGTACCGGCGTCCCTCCGCCAACACCGACTCGCCGGGGCTTTCCTCCGTCCCCGCCAGCATCGATCCCATCATCACCGCCGAGGCTCCGCAGGCGATCGCCTTGACGATGTCACCCGAATACTTGATGCCGCCATCGGCGATGACCGGCACCTCGCCGGCGCCACGAATGCTGTCGAAGATCGCGGTGATCTGGGGCACCCCGACTCCCGTCACGACCCGGGTGGTGCAGATACTCCCTGGCCCGATGCCGACTTTGATGCCGTCGACCCCGCGGCGGACCAACTCCCGCGCCCCGAGCTCGGTCGCCACGTTCCCCCCGACCAGCTGGGCATCGGGGAAGGTCTCTCGCAACCGAGCGACCGTCTCCAGCACCCCCTCCGAGTGACCATGCGCGGAATCGACCACCAGCACGTCGCAGCCGGCGTCGAGCAGCGCCTTGGCCCGGGGAACCGAGTCGGCGCCGGCGCCGACGGCGGCCGCGACCCGGAGCCGGCCGTGCTGGTCTTTGTTGGCATCGGGATGCTGCTGCCGCTTGAAGATGTCCTTGATGGTGATGAGGCCTTTGAGCACCCCCTCCCCATCGACGACCGGGAGTTTCTCGATCCGGTGCGTCGCCAGGATCCGTTCGGCTTCGTCGAGCGTGGTACCCACCGGCGCGGTGACCAGATTGTCCTTGGTCATCGCCTGGTGAATCGGCCGGTCGAGCGCCCGCTCGAACTGAAGATCGCGATTGGTGATGATGCCGATCAGTTTGCCCTGGCCATCCACGATCGGGACCCCGGAGATCCGGAAGCGCTTCATCAGCGTCGCGGCTTCGCGGATGGTCCGTTCGGGCCCGAGCGTGATCGGGTTCATGATCATCCCGCTCTCGCTCCGCTTGACCCGATCCACCTCGGCGGCCTGCCGGTCGATCGTCATGTTCTTGTGGATCACCCCGATCCCGCCGGCCCGCGCCATCGCGATCGCCATTTCCGCCTCCGTGACGGTATCCATGGCGGCCGAGATCAACGGGATATCGAGGCGGATTTCCCGGGTGAAGCGGGTGGCGGTGGACACCGACCGAGGATGGACGGCGCTGTATCGGGGGACCAGCAACACGTCATCGAACGTCAGCGCCACGCTCGGGCGGAGCGTGCTCATCGAACCATGGTCCAGTGGGGGGGTATCGGGTTGGGAACAGCGACGATTGCCATGGACGAATCTAGACGGCGGGGTCTCACCGATCAAGGCGAGGGGCCACCCACGCCGCGTGTTAGGCGATCAGCCGGCCGGGCGCTCGCCGGTCGGATCGGCCGGCGGGACGGCCGGCTTCGTCTGGGTGGCCTGGACCGCCTCATCCACGACCGCCTGGGCGGCCGCGACCACGCCCTTCATCATCTTCCCGGCCGAGTCCATGATGCCCATGGTACCCGAGATCGCCTTGACCGGGAGCTTCCCCGCTCGCATCACGTCCTCGACGGTTTCGGTGACCTTGGCGAAGAGGTTGTCGGGTACCGCACGCTGGGCGTATTTGCTCTCGAGGAATTCGACGTAGTCGAGCACCTGATAGCCTCGCTCGTCGGTCATCGATTCGAGACGCCGGAGTATGCGTTGCTTGAGGACGTCGTTCATGGCGATCTCCCGGCCAGCGAGCGGAACTCGAGGACTGGTGTCGGCAGGTACTTGGTCCGCCCGGCGCGGACCACGGCTTCGACCGCCAGCTCGTCGAGGGGCGACCTGGCCCGGAACTCCTCGGCCTGTTCCTTGGTGACCATCAGGTAGACGAAGCCGGGTTCCGGCAGGGGGCCGCGGGCCAGCACGTACGGCTGGCCGCGCGGAATCTCCGGGCGCAGGTCGTCGGCGGTCTGGACCGAGAGGTACTGCAGTCGCCACACCAACGTCCGGCCGACGTAGCGGTCCGGCTGGGCGCGGACCATGGCACCGGTCACCTGAGGCGACTCGTCGACGGCCTCGACCACTTGCTCCGACCGGAGCCACCCTTCGACCGCGACTCGGACCCAGTCACGCCGTCGCTCCAGCACCTGGACCGAAGCCTCCTCCACCCTGGCCACCGCGGGACCGTCCGGGGCCGCCGAGAGGACCGCCCCTTTGCGGACCCGCCCGCGGCTCGAGACCATCTCGCCCCCTGGGACATCTTTGCGAGCGGAATCCGGCTCGCCCCGCCCCGCGGATGTCACGACGGGCGGACTGGCAGTCGAGGCTGGCCCGCGAGCGACGGTCGATGTCTCCCTCGGGGCCGTCGGCGGAGGCGCGGGCGGGGGCACCTGGGCCACGGCCGGCGCGGTCTCGAAGGAGCCTCGGGCGACCCACCCCGAGCGGCGAACTCTGATCCACGAGCCCCTGGCACCCACCCGACTGAGCAAGGTGCCTTCTTGAACCCGGGCGACGATCGCGCCCGATGGCGCGGATCGCAGCGCCTCGCCACCGCTCGAGGTCACGATGAGATCGAACCCGTCGCGCGTCGTCGGATTGGTCGATGCCACCGGCATCCACCCCTCGACCGTGGTCTCCAAATGTCCGGCGTTGGTCCGGCCGGTGGGGTACGTCACCCCAGCCACGAGCGAACCCAGTCGAATTCCGGAGGGGTCCTTCAGCAGCGCGGCCGGGCCGGCAGCCTTCTGGCGATTCTGGGCCAAGCTCGGCGCGGCGAGGCACGCCAACAGCAGGGCCAGGCAGGCTGGTAGGCGACTTCGCCCAGGACTAGATTGCGGCAAGTCCATCACTGATTCGCATTGTAGACGGCGCCCCAACCCATGTCAAACCGCATCCCACCCGTGGCCCTCGTGGTACTCGATGGGTGGGGCTATCGGGCCGAAAAGACCCACAATGCGATCGAGTTGGCCCGGACGCCGGTCTGGCACCGGCTCTGGGCAACGGCTCCGAAGACCCTCCTCGAGGCGAGCGGCCTTCGGGTCGGATTGCCCGAAGGCCAAATGGGCAACAGCGAGGTCGGCCACATGAATCTCGGGGCCGGCCGGGTGGTGATGCAGGACTTGGTCCGGATTTCGGAGAGCATTCGCAGCGGCGACTTCTATCGGCTGGAGCCGTTCCGGGCGCTGGGAGCCCATCTGGCTCGGACCGGTGGCACCCTCCATCTCGCGGGCCTGGTGGGCTCGGGCGGAGTCCACGCGATCGACAGCCACCTGGTCGCCTGCCTCGAGCTGGCGATGCGGCTCGGGGTGCCAGCCGTCGCGGTGCACGCGTTTCTCGACGGTCGCGACACCCTCCCGACGTCAGCCCACGGGTATGTCCAGACCCTCGCCAGCGATGTCGCCCGAATCACCGGGGCCAAGGGATCGATCGCGACCTTGGTCGGCCGCTACTACGCGATGGATCGCGACAAACGCTGGGACCGCACCAAGCTGGCCTACGACCTCTTGGTCCACGGGATCGGCACGGTCGGAACCGACCCGGTGGCCGCGGTGGCCGAGGCGTACCAGCGCGGCGAAACCGACGAGTTCGTCAAACCGATCGCGATCCACCGCGAGGGCAAGCCGATCGCCACCCTTCGCGACGGCGACGCGATCATCTGGTTCAACTACCGGAGCGATCGGATGCGCCAGATCGTCGCGGCGCTGATGATCGACCGCTTCGACGGCTTTTCGGTGGCCGACCGGCCCGCCCTCGCCGGGGTCACCATGACGCAGTACGACCAGACCTTCGGGCTGCCCCAGGCGTTTGCGCCCTTCAACCTGGCCCGGATGATCGGCGAGGTGCTCGCCGACCGCTCGTTGTCGCAGTTCCGCACCGCGGAAACCGAGAAGTATCCCCACGTGACCTACTTCTTCAACGGCGGGGTCGAGCCGCCGTATCGCGGCGAAGAACGGGTCCTGGTGCCATCGCCCAAGGTGGCGACCTACGACCTGATGCCGGAGATGAGCGCGCGCGGCATCACCGACGCCCTGGTCGCGGCGATCCGCCGGCGGGAGCACGCCTTCTACCTCTGCAACTTCGCCAACGCCGACATGGTAGGTCACACAGGCGTTGCCGGGGCGATCATCAAGGCCGTGGAGACCATCGACGAGTGCCTGGAGCGGATCCTGGCCGCCGCCGAAGCCACCGGCACGCGGTTGCTGGTGACCGCCGACCACGGCAACTGCGAGCAGATGGTCGACCCGGTGTCGGGAGGCCCCCACACCGCCCATACCACCAACCCGGTTCCCTTCGTGGCGTTGGGGACACCGTTCCGCACTCTCCGCTCGGGAGGCGCCCTCTGCGACGTCGCCCCGACCATCCTCCAACTCCTTGGCGTCGACTCCCCGGCCGAAATGACGGGCCGATGTCTTCACGCCGGATGAGCGTGTCAATGAAGGCTTTCGGTTTCATCGTCGCGGGCGGCTGCCTGGCGACGACCGCCCTGGCGCAAGTGGGCCACGATCCGGCCAAGTCGCCGTACCGTGACCTCCGCTACGGCCAGTTCGTCTCCCTGACCGTGGGCAAGGTCTTCGGCAGCGGGGGCGATCTCGGCATCAGCCCCCACAACGGTCAGTTGGCCATCCTGCGCCACGACTTCCTGGCCGACCGACCGCTGTCGATTTCGTTAGGCGGCGGCTACGCCAAGCTCGACCGGAACTTCCCGATTTTCGGAGCGACCCGCAATCAACTTAGCGGCCCGGTCGAGCACGACGTCTGGTGGGGTGAGGGCACCGTCCAGCTCAACCTGACCGGCGGGAAGAGTTGGCACAACCTCGCCCCATATCTGTCGGCCAGCATGGGAATCGCGGTCGCCGAACGGGTCCCCGCCGACACCAGCGGCTATAAGTTCGGCACCAAGTTCTTCCTCGCCCCGGCTGCCGGCGTCCGGATCTTCCTGACCAGGCGGCTGTTCGCGCGAGTCGAAGCCCGGGCGAACTTCTGGAGCGTGACCTACCCCAACCGGATCCGCGACGACCCCGACGGTCCGTTCGGCCCCGAGGTCCCGCTGTTCGCCGGCGAGCTCAAGTCGTGGATCCCGACGCCCATACTCCATGCCGGGCTCGGATTCGCCTTCCGGCGGCCGTTCTTCTAGCCCCATGGGTTCGGCACTCCGGCTGATTCGGACGGTGAGCTTCCGGGCGGTACACCGCCTGGCGCTGCCGGGTGCCGACGCCGAGGCCAACCGGCGACGGTTTGGCTGGACCGCCGAGCCCCATCATCACGACTATCGCTGCACCGTCACGGTGGCGGCTTCGCTACCGGATCACGAGGCCATGGTGATCGACCTCGCCGCGCTCGACAGCCTCCTGGCCGAGGAGGTCGTCGACCGGTTCGACGGCCGGCGGCTCGACCGAGACGTCTCGGAACTCGCCTCGGTCCCCACCACCTGCGAAGCGATCGCCCGACTGGTCTTTCAACGCCTGGCGCCCCGAGTGCCGCCCCCCGCTCGGCTGGTGAGCGTCCGGGTGGCCGAGGACGAGGGGTTGGCCGCCGAGATCGTCGCGGACGGCGGGTAGCCCGACCGGTGCGATGCGCCATTATCGCGGGCGGACGGTCGAGCCGGATGGGTGGCACGCCCAAGGGACTACTGGCGCTCGGCCGTCGCCGGATCCTCGACCGGATCGTCGAGCAGGCCAGCGCCGCGTTTCCGACCCCACCATTGCTCGTCGCCAATCACCCGGAGGCGCCCGGCTGGGTCCCCGGGCTCGCCACCGTGGCGGATGTCCTTCCCGGGTACGGCGCGTTAGGCGGGCTCTACACCGCGGTGATGGCGACGCCCGCGCCGGTCGTGGTGGTCGCCTGGGACATGCCCTTCGTCACCGGGGAGTTCCTTCGATATCTGGGCGACCAACTCACCGGCTGGGACGCGGTCGTTCCCGCCAGCCCCGGCCCGCGAGGAACGGAACCCCTCTGCGCCGGGTACGGGCCCGCCGCCGGCCCGGCGATTCGAGCGGCGATCGACCGGGGAGACTTCCGAGCCGTGTCCTTCCACGACAGCCTCCGAGTCAAGGTGGTGGGGCCCGAGACCACCGCGAGGTTCGGCGATCCCGCCAAGCTCTTCTGCAACGTCAATACCCCTGCCGACCTCCGCGCCGCCGAGTCCTGGCTGGAAGGGCCCGCTCGGTGATTCCATCGGGCGCCTTCCGGGAAACGAGCCGGCTGGGTATTCTCCCGCGAGGACCCGGCCGACGTTCCCCCGGCCCATCGCGACCACATGCGGATCATCTCGATCGTCGGACTCAAGAACGCTGGGAAAACGACGCTGCTGGTGGCCCTTGCTCGCGAGTTCCATCGCCGAGGGAAGCGGCTCGCCACGATCAAGCATGCGACCCAGCCGGTCGAGATCGACCGACAAGGCACCGATAGCTGGCGCCATCTCAACGAAGGGCTCGCCGACGGCGTCTTGGTGGCGAGCCCCGACCTCCGGGTCGTGGTGGAGCGGCGCTCCGACGACACCGGCCCCGAGGCGCTGGCGCACCGGTATTTCGCCGACCGCGACCTCGTGCTGGTCGAGGCATTCCAACGTTCGGACTTGCCGAAGATCGAGATCTATCGGCTGGCCGTGGGGCCGAGCCCCTTGATCAAGACCGCGGGAATCGAGGGCCCCTGGGTCGCGGTCGTGTCGGACACCGCCATTGCCGACACCCCCTGCCCGGTGCTCCGGTTCACCGACACGATGTGGCTCCAGCTCCTCGCCGCGTTGGCCTGGGACCACGCCAAGCCGATCGATCCTTGAGCCGTGTTGACGGCCCTCTCGGCCCGGGACGCCGCGCTCCGGATCCAGAACTTCGTTAGGCAGCAGCCACCCCTTCGGGTCCCGCTCGACGACGCACTCGGCAGTATCCTCGCCGAACCGGTTGCGAGCCCGATCAACGTCCCCTTCCGCGCCAACTCCGCCATGGACGGCTACGCCGTTCGGGCCGCCGACATCGCCGGCGCCTCACCGACCAGACCGGCGCGCCTCCGGGTCGTCGATCGCATCGCCGCCGGCAGCATGCCGAGCCGGGGCATCGAGGCCGGGGAATGCGCCCGAATCTTCACCGGAGCCCCACCCCCGCCCGGCGCCGATTCCGTCGTCCGCCAGGAAGACACCGACCTCGGGGAGCCCCTGGTCGCCATCCACTCGGACCGCGACGCCCGGGCCAACATCCGGCCGGCCGGCGAGGACCTCGTGGCGGGTAGCCTGGTGCTTTCCCCGGGCCACCGGCTCGGCCCGGCGGAGCTCGGGATCCTTGCTTCGATTGCGCGGGACAGCGTGGTGGTCTACCGGCGGCCCCGGGTGGCGCTCCTCGGCAGCGGTGACGAAGTGGTCGACGTCGACCGACCGGAGGAGATTCTCTCGGGCCGCAAGGTCGGCAGCTCCAACAGCCACAGCATTCGGGCCGCGGTGCGCGAGGCCGGCGGCGAGCCAGTCGACCTGGGGATCGCCCGGGACGACCCGGAGGACCTCTGTCGGCGGCTGGCGGCGGCGGCCGGATGCGACCTGCTCGTGACCACGGCTGGCGTCAGTGTGAGCGAGCACGATCACCTTCGCCGCTCGGTGGCCTCACTCGGCGGCAGGCTCGATTTCTGGCGGATCCGGATGCGGCCCGGCGCCCCGGTGGGGTTCGGCGCCATTGGCGAGACACCATGGATCGGGCTGCCAGGGAACCCGGTGAGCGCGTTGGTGACCTTCGAGTTGCTGGTCCGCCCGGCGATCCGAGCCATGATGGGGCACCCGCGGCCGTTTCGTCGATTGCGCGCGGGTCGCACGGTCGAGCCGATCCGACTGGTGCCCCGGCTGCAGCACTTCCTTCGGGCGGTGACGAGCGACGATTCGGAGCCGACCATCCGCCTGACCGGACCCCAGGGATCGGGTATCCTGAGTTCGCTGGTCCAGGCGAACAGCCTCGCGGTCGTCCCCGAGGGTCAGCACGACACGCCGGTCGGAGCGATCCTCGGCGTCATCCGTCTCGACGACCCCGGAGATCAGGCCCAGCCGCCGTATTGACTCGTTAGGCACTCCGGAGCTTGCCGAGGGCCTCGGAGAGTTTGAGGGTGGCCGCCTGCTGGCGGATCTCGGCCTCGACCTTGGGATACAGGTCGGTGGCCTCCGCCCGGAGCCGCTGGAACAAGGCTTGGAGGTCGTGGCGCGAAAGCGAGCGACCCTTGGCGTAGTATTCGTCGGCGACGCGGCCCAGCGCGAAGGTGGTCGCGAAGCTGAGGCCAACCCCGGCGGCGGCACCCGCCGCACCGCCGGCAACGCCCCCCAACCCGCGCCCCAGCGCACCCCTGGCGATCCCGCCCAGCAGCCGCCGGGCGACGCCCTCCAGCACCTGGCCCGCGGCCCCGATCCCCAAGGCACCAACGAGGTCTTTGACCTGACCGGCTCCCGGCGTCTGCCCGTGGGCCACTCCGATCCGATAGACCATGCGAAGCTGGAGCGGCACGATCGCCAGTGAGGCCAGGTTCTGCGGCAGCAGCTCGAGCGCCCCGGCGAGCATCGCGCTGCGGAGAATCATCTGCTCGGCGCTGCCGCCACCGCCTTCTTCCACCTCGGGGCCGGCGACCGGGGCCACCGCCAACCCGGTCGCGGCCGACTCGACCTCGAGACCGCCTTGGCCGAGTTGGGTTTTCAAGTCCGCGAGGAACGCCTTCTCTCTGTCGTTGGCGGAGCCATCGGCGTGACAGACCAGCACGGCAGCCTCGTATGCTTGCCGTCTCGCCTTCGGCGTTGAGAGCTGAGAGACCACTTGGTCGAGCCGCACCTGGCCGGCCAGGATCCGGCCGGCCAGCGTGTCGAACGCCGTTCCCCCCACGTCCCGGGCAATGCGTTCGAGCTGCTGCTGCTCTTCAAGGCCGCGATCACCATCCGCGAGCGACGCGATCAGCGCGATGGCGGCGATTCCCGATCGGTCGTGCTCTTGCATCCCTGCCTCCGGCCTCGAGCCTCACTTGCTCGCGATGGTGACGGATGACGCCGTCTGGTCCCAAGCCAGCTTGAGCCGGCCGCTCTCGATGGAAATCGTGGACTTCTCGACCACGGCCGGCAACGATTCCATCGTCATGTCGACCCGGCCGAGATCCTGCTTCTCGTCGTACTGCGTCCCCCACTGCCCGGTCTGCTTGTTGACGATCAGTTTCCAGGGAGCGTCCTTGTTGAGCTGGGTATAGAGGGTGTAGGTCCCAGCCGGGACCTCGAGCGCGCCGATCGTCAGCGGTTTGTCGGTCACCAGCGTGGTCGCGGCGTTCGCCCCGGTCCGCCAGACTTTGCCGAACGGTTCCAGGCCGCCGAAGATCACCCGGCCCCGTTTCGAAGGCCGACCGTAGTCGATCAGCACCATGGCGCTCCCGACCGTCGCCCGGGTGGTATCCCGAGGTGAGGCCACCGGTTGCCCCTGGGCCACCAGCGTCGAAGCCGCCAACACCGCAATCACACCCGCCGCCATTGCCGAATGCCGCATGAGTTCGTCCCCGTCGTGTCAGAGTGTTTTCTGTTCGCTCCCGCACGGCCCGGGTTCCAGGACCGGGGGCGGCGGCCCGAGAAATTAGTCGGTCGTGGCGGCTGCCGCAGCGATCGCCGGCTGAACCAGGGTCTGCGCGTACCGCGGCCAGCGAGCTTCGAGGACGTACTCCGCGACCGCCTCGGCCGCGGCCAGGGCGGACGGAATCGAACCACCGTGACCGGCCGTGACGACCAGCTGGCCGAGCAGCCCGACCACCGGGCGGCCCCCTGGGCCGGTCCGAACCGTGGATACCCCCGTGGAGAACCACAGGCCGTCCGCGACCCGCCCGATGAGCCGAGCGGCCTGGCGACATTCCACGGCGACCCGATCCGGTAGCGAACCGATTGCACCCACCGGCGTCCGCCACACGGCGGTCCAGCCCTGGCTCGCCGGCACCAGCTCGAGCCAGTCGCCGGCCGTACCGCGGCAGCGCAGTGCGGGCGTGTCGCCGACGGCGGCCGTGGCGGACAGGGTTGCCGACACCCGAGCCCAACCTTCCAGAGGAAGGCCGGCTCCATGCGCGAGGATCAGAGCACCAGCGGACATCGAGCGCCCGCCACCGAGGCGAAGGCGCTGGAAGCCGCCGAACTCATCGAGCCCCACAGGCTCTGCCTCGTCCCGGGTGACACCCTCCGCCGCCAGCACGCCATCGAGCCAGCGACCGAACCGATCGCCATCGACCGCTCCCGCCCGCCGGACGTGCAATCCCCCAGCCGCTTGGAGCTCGAGCTTTCCAAAGGCGGCCCGAAGCGCCGACCCGCCCTCGATCAGATCGAGCCCGCCGGGGCTGCCCGCAAGCCCGGTCGGCGGGCTGGGCAAATACCACTCGTGCGAGGTGTGCTCTCGGAGCGGGCCGACCCCGAGCGGCGTGGCCCGCCCCGCAGCCGCGCGGAGAAACTCGAGATCGGGCGGGTCGCCCGCAAGCCACAACTCGCCCCGCCGGTCCATGTCGAACCCGGCGTGGCTCTCCTCCCAAAGGGCCTCGAGAAGGTCGATCCCCCGACTCAAGAAGGGTGTCAACGCGGGCTCTTGGCCCGGCCACCAGGCCCGGTACCAAGATTCCGGCGCCTCGTCCGTCCGAGATGGTCCCACCAACACCACCGGCAGGCCTCTGCGCGCCAAGGCCAGTGCCGCGAGACGGCCACCGAGCGAGGTCCCGGCCACGACTGCCTCGCCCAGGCGTTTCATCCTGCCCTCCTTTCGGAAGCTCCCTTGCCCGCCCCCAGATAAGCCGACTAAATTGATCCCCTTAGAAGGGGAGTAGCAAATCCGGCCATTTGCCGGACGGTGCCATCGTCAACACTGTCGTGGCCAATCGGCTCGGCACGGTGGCTCCGGGCGGAGGAGACTCCGCTACAGCGAGACCTTCGTCACCTGCCCTGTGGGCGATATGACGAGGTCTCGCTTTTTTCTTGCACAGCAAGGAGACGCGCAACGATGCTGCACACCAAGACATTCATGCTGATGGCCGGCCTGATGGCCTTGTTCCTCGGGCTCGGAAACTTGCTCGGTGGGGAGCAGGGGCTGGTCATGGCCCTCGTGATGGGCTCGGCAATGAACGCGATCATGTATTTCTTCTCGGACAAACTGGTCCTCCGGATGTATGGGGCGCAGGTGGTGTCCAAGGAGGAAGCACCGGAGCTGTACCGGATGGTCGACCGGCTGCGGCAACGGGCCGGGCTGCCGATGCCGGTGGTCGCGGTGACCAATCAAGACCAGCCCAACGCATTCGCCACTGGCAGGAGCCCGTCCAAGGCCGTGGTCGCGGTGACCACGGGCCTCCTTCGGGCTCTTCCGGCGGAGGAGATCGAAGGCGTCATCGCCCACGAGCTCGCCCACATCAAGAACCGCGATATGTTGATTTCGACGATCGCGGCGGGGATCGCCGGCGCGATCGGCTACCTGCCCTACCTGCTGATGTTCGGGCAGCGCAACGATGACGAGGGTGGGGCCCACCCAGCGGCGGCCCTCGGGTTAGCCCTGATCGGTCCGATCGTGGCGATGATCCTCCAGTTCGCGGTATCCCGCCAACGGGAGTTCGAGGCCGACCGGGTTGGTGCCGAGATCCTCGGCCGATCGGTCCCGCTGGCCAGCGCCCTGCGCCGGCTCGATGCACTGGCCCACCAAATCCCGATGCACATCCCGCCCGCGGCCGCCCCGTTGGCCCAGGTCAATCCGCTGTCCGCCATGGGCGGGGGCATGATGAAAATGTTTTCGACCCATCCGCCCACCGAGGAGCGAGTCGCGAAACTGTTGGCGATGCGATAACGTTGACGCGTGGCCTCGCCTCAAACCGGCTGGATCGTTTTTGGAGCGCTCGCGGCGCTCCTCTTGGCGGCAGATCTCTTCATCCTGAATCGACGGGCCCACGTCCTGTCGATTCGGGAGGCAACTCGCTGGAGCGCCGTGGTGATCACCACGGCGCTCTCGTTTGGGGTCCTGGTCTGGTGGCTCTACGGCTCGACCCGGGGACTCGAGTACTTCGCCGGTTACCTGGTCGAGCTCTCGCTGTCGGTCGACAACCTCTTCGTCTTCATCCTGATCTTCCAGTACTTCGCGGTCCCGGCCGAGGCCCATTCCAAGGTGCTCAACTGGGGTATCTTCGGGGCCGCGATCATGCGGGGTATCATGGTGGTCGCCGGCACCGTGGTGCTGGGCCGATTCGAGTGGCTTTTCGTCGTTCTCGGGGTCGTCCTCCTCCTGACGGCGGCCAAGATGTTCCGGGCCGAGGAGGAGCGGATCGAACCGGAGAAGAACCCCCTGGTCAAGTTGGTCCGCCGGTTGATCCCGATGTCGGGGGCTTACGAGGACACCAAGTTCTTCGTCCGGACTCACCGGGGTTGGCTCGCCACGCCGCTGCTGCTAGTGGTGATCGTGGTGGAGTGGACCGACCTGGTATTCGCCATCGACAGCATCCCGGCGGTCTTCGCGATCAGCCGTGATCCGTTCATCGTCTACACCTCGAACATCTTCGCGATTCTCGGGCTGCGAGCTCTCTTCTTCGTCTTGGCCGACGCGCTCGATAAGTTTGCCTACCTCAAGAAGGGTGTTGGGATCATCTTGGGCTTCGTCGGCGTCAAAATGATCTTTAGCCAGTGGTATCATCTCCCGATTCTCCTGTCCCTCGGGATCATCTTGGCGGTACTGATCGGGTCGGTCGCGTTGTCGATCGCCAAGACCCGGCGGGAGGCGGCGGCGTGAAGGCCCGGGTCACGCCTGACCCGATCGAGCTGACCCGGCAACTCGTCCGGATTCCTTCACCGACGGGCCATGAGGGGCCGGTGGTCGACTTCGTCGAGGCAGTGTTGAAGAGCCTCGACTATCGAGTCACCCGGCAGTCCGTCTCGGACGGCAGGGCCAATCTCTACGCCTATGCCAGCCCACCCGAGGTGGTGCTGTCCACCCACCTCGACGTGGTTCCGCCCCACCTCGATTTTGCCGAGGACGACGAGTGGATCTACGGGCGGGGCGCCTGCGATGCCAAGGGAATCGCTGCGGCGATGATCGCCGCCGCCAGTCGGCTCCGCGATGGCGGCGAGTCGCGGGTTGGCCTCCTCTTCGTGGTGGGAGAAGAGACTGGTGGCGAAGGCGCCCAGCTTGCCAACGCCTTGTCGCCCAAGGGCCGATTCCTGATCAACGGCGAACCGACCGAGAATCTGCTCTCGATCGGCCAGAAAGGGGCGGTGGCCTACCGACTCACCGCACGGGGCAAGGCGGCCCACTCGGCCTATCCCGAGGAAGGCCGCTCGGCAACGGAGCTATTGCTGGACGCCATCGCCGCGATCCGACGTTTCGAGCTCCCGGCCGATCCGCTCCTCGGGGACACGACCCTCAACATCGGCCAGATCTCCGGAGGGGTCGCCGCGAACGTCATCCCGGACTTGGCGAGCGCCACCCTGATGTACCGGACTGTCGCCGATCCCGCCCCCCTCGAAGCAGACATCCGGCGGGTTGCCGGCACCGCCATCGCGGTCGAGCGGCTCTTCGGATTTGGCCACGTTCGCTCACCAGGCTTGCCGGGATGGGACACCACGACCGTGAAATTCGCCTCCGACCTGGCCCATTTGGGTTCCTGGGGGGTCGGCTACCAGCTCGGACCGGGTACGATTCGCGTTGCCCACACGATGCACGAGAAGGTGAGGAAATCGGAGTTGATCACCGGGGTCGAGCGCTACATCCAACTCGTCAACCATCTCTTGGCGAGGACGGGCTAGCCCGGCGTCTCCCCGACCCGGGTCTCGTGTCGGACCGACTCCAACTCGGTCGAGATCGTGTCAGAACGTCACGTTGGGCGCCGGGGGCGTTAGCGGCTCAAAACCTTACCAGACAATGACTTGGACGGTCGCATTCGGGTAGGGTATGTCGCTTGCTTGCAACGGACGGTGGGGCACCCGGGCCGCGATCCCATCACCGTGGGAGTGCGGCCGCACCCAAGCCGCGGTCCGGACCGCCCTCCCCCTCAGCCATTCCCCCAACCACGCGGTTGCGACCCCCACTCTTCGCCGCGAACAGCCGCTGATCGGCTTTGGCGAGAAGGCCCTCTGCGTCGCGGCCATCTTCGGGCCAGTTGGCGATGCCGGCGCTGACGGTCAGGCGAGTCGGATATGACTGGCGGCTGATCGGGAACGCGTCGGCCGCCAGGCTGCGGCGGATCTGCTCGACTCGGTCGAACGCCTGTCCCGGATCGGACTCGCGGAGAATCAGCACGAACTCCTCGCCGCCATATCTCGCCACGATGTCGCTCCGGCGGATGGCTCGCTGGAGCGATCGGGCCACGGCGCGAAGGACCCGGTCGCCGGCGGCGTGTCCATAGGTATCGTTGAACCGCTTGAAGTGGTCGACGTCGACCATCGCCACCGCGAACGGGCGCTGATACCGCTCGGCCCGTTGGACCTCGTTGGCGAGGTGATCGTCGAAGAACCGGCGGTTGAAGATCCCGGTCAGGGGATCGCTGGTGGAGAGCCGACGCTGCCGTTGCATTCCCCGAACGATGTGGGTGTTCAACGCGGTCGCGGCGCCCAGCAACACCAGCCGGGCGACCTGGTCCCCCCACTGGAAAGGGGCGTGGGGCCGTTCGAGACTGGGTGTCAGATCGGTGGTGAGGGTGACGAGGAAGACGACCGCGAGATACTGCGAGATAGCCACGAGTCCGGCAAAGACGGAGATTCGCGGGTCGAACCTGAGACAGGTCGCGCCTAACGCAAGGAAGTAGGTCGGGAAGGTGACCAGGCTGTTGACCGCCTCGTGCGGGGCCACCCGATAGGCGTAGACCAGGAGCGCGAAGCTGATCAACGAAACGTCGAACACCGTCGTCACGAAGGGAAGCCACGGCTGCCGGCGATCGCGAAGGGCGGTGAGGTAGACCAGCACCGATCCGAGCAACGCGACGACGGTGATCAGGAGTCCGATCAGATGCTGGCTTCGTTCGGCGGCCGGATCGAGGACCAGGCTGGCGAGCGGCACCAGCATGAGAACCATCACCACCGAGATCCGGATCCGGGCGACCAGAATCTCGCCGTGCTTGCCGGCGTCGACGAGGAATTCGTCGGGCGGCTCGAACGAGGCTCGCAACCAGCCTCTGAGGCTGGTTTCCGAGGGCGCGGGCGCCGAGCCCGTCACATCACCCGGTACTTCGGTCCGCTGCCCCCTTCGCGGGGGGTCCACCTCGGCCCGAGCACGTCGGTCGCCTTGCAGTCGACACAATTGGGCGGGTTGACGCGCAACTCGTCGCCGACCCGTTCATACACGCCCGCGGGGCACAGGTGGCTGTAGAACTCCGCGACCTCCGCCGACACGTCGCGCCCCACCACGAGGTGGGTCGGGATGGTGTCCCGGGTGGCGTTGCCCGATTTGAACACCGCGTCGACCTTGCTGAAGGTGAGGGTATTGTCGGGGACGAAGGCTGTCCTGGCGCGGATCGTTCGCTCCTCGTTGGCGTCGGGTTCGATCCGAATCTGGCGGCCCGGGAAAGCGCCGTTGGTGAGTGTCATCAGCACGCTCTCGGCCCCACCCAGGAAGAACCCATGCTTGAAGGCGAGGCGCATGTTGCGCCGGCGTCTGAGGTCGCTCGCGACATAGCTGCCCCGCAGCATCGCGTCGTACCCGTTCAGCGACTCCGGTCCGGTGTCGCCCGACTTGAGCGCTTGGGCGATGGCACGGGCGGCGAACATCCCCGATTGCATGGCATAGTGAATGCCCTTGAGGCTGGCCACCTCGACGGTACCGAGGGTGTCGCCCGCCATGATCAGGCCGGCGCCGGAGAACCGATCCGGGAGACTGTAGTAGCCGCCCTCGGGAATGGTCTTGGCGCCCCACTCGACCAGTTCACCTCCCTCGAGGTAGGGCCGGACCAGCGGGTGGAGCTTGAGGCGTTGGAGCATTTCGTGGACGTCGGTACCGGCATCCTTGGCGTCGAGCCCGACCACCAGCCCGACGGCGATCTGGCTGGCTCCCATCGGGTAGATGAAGGTGCCGCCGAAGGCGTCCCGCGGGAGGGGCCACCCGAGGGTGTGAATGATCCGGTCGAGCGGCTTCTTGACGTTCCAGACCTCTTTGACGCCTAACGCGAATATCTGGGGGTTGGGCGAGCCGACGCCACGCCATTCTCGCCAGGCCTGAGCCAGCGGCCCCCGGGTACCCTCGGTCAGCACCGTCACCTTGGCGGTGAGGTCGGTCGGCTCGGCGTAGCCCTCGCCGGGATTGCCCTCCCGATCCAACCCCGACGGGGTGGTCAGCACCCCGATGACCCGGTCTCCGTCGACCAGCAGGGCATCGGCCGGGAACCCGGCGAAGATGTTGACGCCCAGTTCCTCCGCCTTGCCTCCCATCCACCGGACCATCTCGCAGAGCGAGGCGACGTGGTGGCCGTGGTTCTGCATCGTCGGCGGCGTCGGGATCCGAAACGAACCGCCCTCGGTGAGGAGGTACACCGCTTCGCCGCCAACCGGCTGGCGGAACGGAAGCTCGGCAACCGGGACATCGGGGAACAGCTCGCGAAACGCCCGCGGGTTGACCACCGCGCCCGACAAGCAATGCTCCCCGAGACTGCCGGCCTTCTCGAGCACCCCGATTTGGAGGTCGCCGAGCGTCGGATCGGCCTTGGCCAACTTGGCGAGCTCGATGGCCCCGGCCAGCCCGGCGGGGCCGGCCCCGACGAACAGAACGTCCATCTCGATGGCCTCGGCGCTCGGCGCTTCGGCGCGAATCAGCCGGTCGGTCGGCAGCTTGGCTTGATACTTGATCGGAAGGATGCGAGTCACGCGAAGCGTTCTCCTAGACCAACTCGAGAGCGATGTCGGCCGCCTTGACGCTGTGGGTCAGGGCGCCGACCGAGACGTAGTCGGCGCCGGCATCGGCGTAGGCACGGACATTCTTGAGAGTGATCCCGCCGGTCGCCTCGATCGCGACCGCCGGGCTCAGCTCGCGGGCAACCTTCGCCCAGGCCGCGACGGTCTTGGGCGTCTGGTTGTCGATCATCAGCCGGTCGGCGCCGGCTCGGCAGGCATCCCGCACCTGCTCGACCGTTTCGACCTCGACCTGGCACGCCTGAGCGCCGCGCGCCCGCGCGGCGGCCAGCGCGTCGACGAGGCTCCGCTTTTCCCTGGCCAAGGCCCGCCAATGATTGTCCTTGACCATCACCGTGTGGGCCAGGTCGAGCCGATGAATCGCGCCCCCTCCGGCGACCACCGCCGCGACGTCGAGAAGCCGGAGCCCCGGCGCGGTCTTCCGGGTGTGGAGCACCCGACACGGGGTACCCTCCAAGACGACAACGAATTCGCGGGTGGCGGTCGCGATCCCGCAGGCTCGCTGGAGAATGTTGAGGACCGGACGCTCGGCCCGAAGGAGATTGGCCAGGTCGCCGCGCATCTTGCCGAGCACCCCGGGTTCGGCGGCCCCGCCCTCCTTGACCAGCCAGGTCACGCTGCAGCCGGCCGCGCGAGCGGTCGTTTCCGCGTAGACCAGTCCGGAAACCACGCAGCGCGTCCTGGCTTCGATGGTGGCCTCGCCGGAGACCGGCTGACGAACCGACACCGCGGTGGTCAGGTCGACGAGTCCGTCCTCGGCCAGGGCGTTGGCGGCAACCCGGGTCGCGTCGATCGAAAGGTCCGGCAATGATTCTGGCATGCGCTACTCCGCCCGGAGCTTCGTCACCTCGGCCGTCAGTCGGGGGACCACTTCGAACAGGTCGCCAACGATCCCGTAGTCGGCGACCTTGAAGATCGGGGCATCCTTGTCCTTGTTGATCGCCACGATCACCTTCGAGGTTCGCATGCCGGCGAGGTGCTGAATGGCACCCGAAATCCCGACGGCCACGTACAGCGATGGCGCCACCGTCTTACCGGTTTGCCCCACCTGCGCTCCATGCTCCCGCCAGCCGGCGTCGACGACGGCACGGCTCGCCCCCACCGCCGCGTTCCCGAGCGCCGCCGCGAGGTCCTCGAGGAGCTTGAAATTGGCCGGCTCCCTGAGCCCCCGGCCCCCGGACACCACGATCGGCGCTTCGGTGACATCGAGCGAGGCTTGGGCGGGAGCCTTGACCGCCGTGACCGTTACCCGGGCCGTGAAGGCGGGAACGGCGAGCGGCTGCAGGGTCCCCGCCTTGGCCGCCGATCCGGTCGCGAAGGTGTTCGGCCGAATCGACAGGACGGCGGTGGCCCCGGTGAGCCTGACCTGCTGGATCGCTTTACCGGCGTAGACCGGACGAGTCACCACGACGGCGCCACCCTCGGTGCCAAGCCCGGTGACGTCGGTGGCACACCCTACCCCGAGCTTGGCGGCGACCCGGGGCGCGAGATCGCGGCCCATCGCGGTCGCGGCGAACACGATCGCGGCATAGCCTCCGCCGACCGACGCGATCGTGGCGGCAAAGCCGTCGGGATTGTAGAGGGTGAACGTCTCGTGGCTGGCGTGACGTACCTGGTCGGCGCCGGCGTTGCCTAACGCCGCTACCCCCTCGACCGGTCCGCTCGAGCAGACCACCGCGTCGACCGTGGCACCCATGGCGTCGGCCAGCTGCCGGGCGGCAGCGACGACTTCGAGCGAGACTTTGCGCAAGCTACCGCCGCGCTGTTCGGTAACGGCGAGAATGGCGGCCATGATCAGATCACTTTCGCTTCGGTGCGGAGCAACTGCGCCAGGACGGCGGCGGCGTCGGGTCCCTCACCGACGATCCGACCGGCCTGCCGCTCCGGCGGCAATGAGAGACCGGTCACGACCATGGTGCCAGCGCCCAGACTCACCGGCTTGACCTCGAGCGGCTTCTTCTTGGCCGCCATGATCCCTTTGAGGGACGGCAGCCTCGGCGTGTTGACGCCCTTGTCGGTGGTCACGACGGCGGGAAGCGCGGCCGCGAGGACCTCGACACCGCCTTCGATCTCCCGTTCACCCCCGACCGTGCCACCCTCGACCCTCAACGCCGAAACCGAGGACAGCACCGGGAGGCCGAGGATCTCGCCCACCATCACGCCGACGGCGTGATGGTAGTCGTCCACCGCCATCTTGCCGAAGAGAATCAGATCGTAGCCGCCACCGTTGAGTTCGGCGGCCAGCACTCGCGCCACCTCGAGTCCGTCGGCGGAGCCGTCACCCTTGAGCAGCACCCCGCGGTCGATCCCCATGGCAAGGGCCGTTCGGATGGTCTCCTGGGCCGCGTCACCGCCCAGCGAGACCACCACGGTTTCGCCGGCCCCCGCCTTTTCCTTGAGGGCGATGGCCGCTTCGACGGCGTATTCATCGTAGGGATTGGGGACGAACTTGACCCCGGCCTCGTCGATCGACTTGCCACCGGCTCCGACCACGATCTTCGTCGTGGTGTCCGGGACCCGCTTGAGACATACCGCGATCTTCACGCGAACGACTCCTTGTGGCTCAGAACGCCCCGAACCCGGTGATGTCCTGCCCGAGAATCAGGGAGTGCATGTCGTGGGTTCCCTCGTAGGTATAGACCGATTCGAGGTTCGCCATGTGGCGCATCGAGTGGTACTCCGCCAGAATCCCGTTGGCTCCCAGCAGGCGGCGTGCTTCCCGAGCGATGTCGCAGGCGATGTTGCAGTTGTTGCGTTTCGCGAGCGAGACGTGCTGCGGGGTCATCGTCCCGGCGTCCTTCATCCGACCGAGCTGCAACACCAGCAGCTGGGCCTTGGTGATCTCCGTGAGCATGTCGGCGAGACGCACCTGCTGGATCTGGGTCGCCCCGATCGGCTTGCCGAACATCACCCGGTTCTTCGAATACCTGACGGCCTCGTCGTAGCAAGCCATGGCCGCACCGAGCGTGCCCCAGGAGATCCCGTACCGGGCTTGGGTCAGGCACATGAGCGGGCTCTTGAGCCCGCCTGACTTGGGCAGGAGGGCATCCTTGGGAAGGTGGACGTCCTCGAGGTGCAACTCGCTCGTGTCCGAGGCCCGAAGCGACAGCTTGCCCTTCTGGTCCTTGCCAGTGAAGCCTTTGGAATTCGTCGGCACGATGAACCCACGAATCGACTTCTGGTCGTCAACCGCACCGGTCTTGGCCCAGACCACCGCGACCGTCGCCTGAGAGCCGTTGGTGATCCACATCTTGGTGCCGTTGAGCACCCACCCGTCCTTGGTCTCCCGCGCCGTGGTGATCATGCCACCTGGATTGGAACCGAAATCGGGTTCGGTCAGCCCGAAACAGCCAATCTCTTCGGCTTTGGCCAGCCTGGGGAGCCAGTACTTCTTCTGCTCCTCGGACCCGAACGCGTAGATCGGGTACATCACCAGGCCGCCCTGAACCGACGCGAACGAGCGGATCCCGCTATCCCCCCGCTCCAGTTCCTGCATGATCAGGCCGTACGCCACGTTGCCCAGCCCGGCGCAGCCGTACTCCTCGGGGAGGTTGGCGCCGAGCACCCCCAATTCCGCGAGACCGGGAATCAATTGCTTGGGGAACTTGCCGGTGACGTAGGCGTCGCCGATCACCGGAATGAGGTTCTCCTCCACCCAAGTGCGGACCGTGTCGCGGATGGCGCGTTCTTCTTCGGTCAGGAGGCTATCGACTTGATAGAAATCGACCCCAGCGTAGCTGGCGGCGGAAGCAACCGACATTGGGCCAACCCCTTGTAGACGCAGCAGTTAAGAGCCCCCAAAGGTAGCCGAATTCGGGCCCGATCGGTAGGCCACCGGGTCACTCTCCAACCGGCCGTCTCGTCGATGCCAGGCGCCCCCTCGCGTCGAGGCGACTGGCCCGGTCGCCAAAGATCTTTTCACCATCGAAACGACCGTTTTCGATGAAGACCTCGGAGATCCGGCTGCCGGCCGTCAAGCTCCCCGCCAGGTAGACCCCCGGGACGTTGCTTTCGAGGGTCTCGGGATCGTGGGCGGGGCGCTTGGATTCCGAATCGAGCTCAATGCCCAGGGATTGGAGCAACCCGAAGTCGGGCTGGTAGCCGGTGAGCAGTAAGACTCGGTCGGCCAGCAGGCGCTCGACCCCCAGCGGATCTCTGACGAGCACCGCATTCGGCTCGATGGACTCGACCACGGTGTTCCAGCGCGCCGCGATCTCCCCTGCCTTGACCCGATTATCGAAATCCGGTCGCAGCCAGTATTTGATCGTCGGCTTCAGTGCGGCTCGTCGATGCACCACGGTCACCCGAGCGCCGGCCCGAAAGGCACCTAGTGCCTGCTCGATGGCGGAGTTCTTGGCCCCCACGATCACCACCGACAGGCCGCCCAGTCGATGCGGCTCCTCGGGATAGTGGCTTACATGGGGCAGCGTCTCGCCGGGAATACCGAGGAGGTTGGGCCGGTCGAAATACCCGGTCGCCAGCACCAGTCGCTGGCATCGGATCGCGGCCGGTTCGCCGCTCAAGGTGTTGACGAGGGCGCAGTCGATGCCGCCGGGAGCGCGGGTGGCGCCCTCGAGCCGAAGGAAGGGGCGGACCCGGATACCCTCGGCTCGGGCAACCCCGCGGTAGTACATCAGGGCGTCCTCACGGGTTGGCTTGGCCCCCGAAGCAACCAGAGGGTGCCCACCGATCTCGAGTCGCTCCGGGGTAGTGAAGAACACCATGCCGACCGGGTACCGGACGATCGAGTGGGCGATCGACCCTTGGTCGACAACCAGCGGGTCGAGTCCGCGTCGCTTGGCGGAGATGGCACACGCCAACCCGATCGGCCCGGCACCGACGATGAGGACCTCTTCTTGGTGATCCATTCCAGCAAGCTACTCCGCCCGACGACAGGCGCCACCTCGTTCGTGGTCGCGGCCGAGCGGGGTGGCCCGCCGGGCTTGGCGGGGTTCGCCGGTTCGACGAGTTGGCGGTAACTTCCGCGCCCATCGTTCGGAGCGACGACATGCGGCCCAGTTTGCAGACCGGCCTCGCCACGACGGGACGGATCGTCGTCGACCCGCCTCGGACCATCGGGTTCATGGGGGACGAGGGCCGGGTCTACGCCACTCCCGAGTTGGTCCGGGACATCGAGATGACCTGCCGCGCCCTGCTGCTGAGCCACCTCGATCCGGGCGAAGACTCGGTCGGGGTGCGAATCGAGTTGGATCACCTGGCGGCCACACCGCTCGGCCTGTGGGTGGACATCACCGCGACCATCGTCGAGGTCGACGGGCGTCGGGTCAGCTTCGAGGTCACGGCGCGGGACCCGGTCGACCAGATCGCCCGGTGCATGCACATCCGCTTCGTGGCCAACACCGCGAAGAGCATCGAGCGGATCAGAGCCAAGTTGGCCGCCGCGCCGAAATAACCAGAGCGTATTATTCTCGGACCCCACTTCCAACCAGAGCGTCGAAATGGTCTACTCGAAGCCGGAACTCATCGCCGGGATGCAGAACGAAGTCCGGATCCTCCTCCATCTCGCCAGCAAGATCGATCCGGCCCAGCAGGACTACCGGCCCACCCCGAAGCAGCGCAGCACACTCGAGTTGCTCCGCTACCTCACGATGATGGGGCCGGCGCTGGTTGGCGCCGCCAAGGCCGGCGTATTCGACGAGGCCGCCTGGGGAGCGGCCGAGCAGAAGGCGGCTGGCCAGTCGCTCGCGGAGGTCGTCGCCTCCATCGCGGCCCTGTCGGACTGGTATGGCAAAGAGCTCTCATCGCTCAGCGACGCGGATTTCCGGGCGGAGGTTTCTCTTTTCGGGGCACCGATGAGCCGAGGTGCCTGGCTGGTAACCTGGGTCCTGGCGGGTCACGCCGCCTACCGAACTCAGCTGTTCTTGTACCTCAAGGCGTCGGGGCGCGAGGAACTCGGCACCATGAACCTCTGGGCGGGGATGGACGCACCGGCCGCCTGAGGCTCGGCGGCTCCGTGACCCAAGGGTAGCGGATACCGAGCCATTGCCACACCAGGCCATCCTGGGGCGGCGTCACCGGCGAACCGGCCGCGATCGCGACGGCAACCTGGCGAGCGGAGAGCCAGGCCACGCTACCGTTGGGCCAACGGCGCTCGAACCGCCCGGCCGGGCAGCGCCCCCGACACCAAACGTCCATCGCGCACGACGAAGCTCCCCGCGACGAGCACGTGTGGGATACCCGTCGAGGTGAGGGTCGGCTGATCGAATGTCGACCGATCCACCACGGTAGCCGGATCGAAGAGGGTGAGATCGGCATCGGCGCCGACCGCGATCCGTCCTTTCCTGGCCATCATCGGGACGTGGCGCTCGAGGCGACGGGCCGGCAGGATGGTCATCCGTGAGAGAGCGTCCATGAGCCCCAGAACGCGCTGCTCCCGCACGTATCGGCCGAGGATGCGGGCGTAGGTACCGGCTCCGCGGGGATGGCCCGTGCCATCGACGAACGGGACACCGTCGCTCGCGATCATCACCCCCGGATGGCCGATCGCCTTGGCGACATTCTCCTCTTTCATCATGTGGATGACCACCCAGCCCCCCTGACGGCGGTAGCGGCTCGAAGCTCGCCCTGGTGAGCCGCTCGCCGGTCAACGGCCAGGCAAGGTCGCCGTAGTCGAGCCGGAGATTGCGCTGCCAGCCGGGGTTGAACATGGCGGACTCGAGTCGGGTCGAGCCGGCGGTGTAGGGGTACACTTCGGTGGTCACGTCCTGGCCGGCAGCCCGGGCCGAGTCGAGCAGGGTCAACGCCGCCGGCAGGTCGCCTAACGAACTCGAACCGACGTGCACCAGGTGCAGCGCGGCTCCGGTCGCCTTGGCGGTGACCACCGCCTCTCGAATCGGCTCGAGCCCGAAGGCGCGAGTGTGGACGAAGACCGGCACCCCGCGCCCCGCCGCGACGGCGAAGAGCCGGGTGATCTCCTCGGCGCTCGCCGCGGGGGAGTAGTTGATTCCGAATCCCACTCCCAGCCCGCCCTCGTCGAGGCCTTGCCGGATGACGCCTTCGAGGGATTCGATCTGCGCCGGCGACGCCGCCTGATTGGCCCCCGCGGGAAGCGGGCCCAGCCCGGTGATGGCCGTCGGGTTGGTGGCACCATGGAGAACCTCGACACCATGGAAGACGAAGAACCGAGCCGGCCGATGCCCAACGGTCGCGCCGTAGTTGATCGGGGCCTGGCCCGTGCGTGAGGCGTACCACTTGGCCACCGGAAACACCCCGGCTTCCATGTCGAGCGCGGTGGTCACGCCGTCCTGCGCCTGGATCCCCATGTCGCCGCGAGTCTGTCCGTGGGCGTGGAGGTCGATGAAGCCCGGTGCCACGACCAGACCGCTGGCGTCGATGGTATCCAGACCAGCCAACGGTTTCGCCGACAGCGCGGCGATGCTGTCCCCGACGATGCCGAGATGCAGGGTCGAGTCGACGCCGGAGGCTGGGTCCATCACCCGTCCGTTGGCGATGACCAGATCGTACCGAGTAGTTTTCTGACAGGCGGTCAGCGCGATCAGACCGATCGCCGCGAGGCCGTGCCATCCACGTGGTCGCATTCGCATCCGACAAAGCTACTTCCGGCTCGGAGCGAGCCGCCACCGCATCCACGGAGCCGACTTCAGTGCCTCAGGTGACGATCCGCCGCATTGCCGACGCCGGCGCGGTCCCGCTCGCCGGCCTCGCCTCGCTCCTGATCGACGCCGTGGACGGCGGAGCATCGGTGGGGTTCCTTGGACCACTGTCACCCGATGAGGCCACCGCCTACTGGCGCGAAACCGCCGCCGCCGTCGGCCGCCATCTCCATCTCTGGGTCGCCGAAGACGGCGAGGCGGTCATCGGCTCGGTCCAGATCGCCCGGTGCGAGAAGCCCAATGGCCGACACCGTGCCGAACTGCAGAAGCTCCTGGTGGCCAGATCGGCCCGGGGCCGCGGCGTCGCCACCCGTTTGATGGATGCCGCCGAACAGTATGCCCGCTCCATCGGGCTCCGGTTGTTGGTCCTCGATACCCACGCCGGCTCCTTGGCCGAGGCCGTCTACCAGCATCGAGGGTGGATCAAGGTGGGCGAGGTCCCGGAGTATGCCGGGCTGCCAAGCGGTGACCTCATCGCCACGGCGTACTACTACCTGCTCCTGACTCCGCCGCCGGGCCCGCGATGACGGTCCGAGCGCGCGGGGCGATCCCGACTTCGAGCGCCTTCTTGCGAAAGGCCGGGCCGTGGTCCACCGGCAGCCGACTCCAATCCTGCCATTGATGAACCATCTCGTGCAGCAGCGTTTCGGCCGCCGCGATCCAGCCGTGGCGGACGATGTGGCGCCGGCTGATCGCGATCGCGGGGCCGCCCTCCGAGGCCGGCTCATAGTGCCCGAGCTTGCGCCGCATCCGACCCGAAAGGCAGATCTCCACCTGAGGTAGCTCGCCCCCGAACCATCGCGCGGTGAACTCGCGGTGCAGTTGGCGGAGTCGAAGGAGCCGCGCCTCGTCGCCGGCGGCCGGGGGCTCGCGACGCCGCTGGCGCGGCCGAACCGGCGGCACGAAATCGTGGACCGGAAAGGCGAGGAACCGGCTCGCCAGCATCCGCCGTTCGGGGCGGGTGAGTCGCCGAGCGGTGGCCCAGCGCACCAGGGCCGCGATGACCTCCTCGGGCGCATGGGCGTAGCCCCGGTGCACGCGGAGGAGCCCCGGCCTCGGCATCGAGATCATCACTCGGCGATTGGCGTGGGTTTCGACCCCGATGGCTCTGGGCAACCCCGATTGCCGGAGCCGGGCGGTGAGCTCGGGGAAATCGAATATCAGCGGCAGCTGCGTCAACGCGGCCGTCGGGGGAATCGTCGAGACGGGCCGGCCGAGAACGCTCCAGCGGCCCGGTCCCAGCACCAGTGGGTTACGGTGATGTGGTCGTCGGTCACCGCGATCCGATTGAACGCCGATGGCCGCCCGCCCCGGGTCCTGCTGGTGTGGGTGCCGGCGGTGGCCACCACCGCGCCACCGTCCACCACCCCCGAACCTTCTTGGTGGTCGTGGCCGCAGAGGATCAGGTCGGCTCCGGTGGTGCCTAACGCCTGCTGCGCGGCCCGCCACCGCGCCAACCCCATTCGCTTCGAGATCTCGCCCCGCAAGACGTTGTGATGGAGGGCGACGACTCGGACCGAGTCGGCCGCGTCGGCCAGGAGGTCGCGGGCTCGGGCCACCTCGGCGGCGGGGAGATGACCTTTGACGGCGGTGTCGCGCCAGAACTTCCAGGTCATCGACCCGGCGGCGACGCCGTGGCTGGTCAGGACCGAAGTCACCACCAGACCGGGCAGCCGGAGCGTGGGCCTCAACTCGCCGAAGTAGCGCCGATACTTGCGATGCGGGAGGTCGCCGCCGAGCAGCCCGAACGGCGAGACCCACCACTCGACATCGTGGTTCCCGGGAATCACCATGGTCGGCGCGAGACGACCGAGATTTTCGACGAACACCAGGGCCCGCTGATACTCGCCGTGTCGGGAGCGCTGGGTCACGTCGCCCGAGATCACCACCGCGGACGGCGGCTCGGCCGCCACGAACGCCTCGATCGCGGCGACCTGGAGCAGGTCGACGTCGCGGCCGAAATGAAGATCCGAAACGTGAACGAGCGTCGTCACCACACCACGCGGACGCGATAGCTGACGGTGCCGTCGCCTTTGGCGGGTACCCGCACCCGAAACCGAGTGATGGTGCTCGACACTTTCTCCGGGGGAATCGAACTCGAGATCACCGACCATTCCCCAGCCCGCTGCTCGAGAACGTCGACGACGACCGCCGAATCCTTGGCGTTGCTCACGACGACCGAGTAGCTCGCCGTGGCGACGGTTCGCCGACCTTCCTGGCGAGTCTCATACGTGGTTTGCGTCCGCCGCGCGGTCAGATCGAAGGCCGATCCGGCATCGACCCGGAGGTCTTGGCCCGCGGCCGAATGCCCCACGTTCGCCTCGCCAATCAGTTGGGCTCGGCCCTGACCATACCGCTCGTAGAGCCGGACGATGCCGGCGGGCACCGGGCGGTCGCCGAAGTCGGTCTTGAGCGGACGTTTGAGCAGGTAGGTCACGACGACCGGTTCGGTGGCCTCTTCGCCGTACTGCGGCAACCCGCCCCAATAGGGCAGCTGGCCTCGGACGGTGTAGCTGCGCTCGTAGCTCGTCGTGGCCGGATCGAACAACAAGGCCGTGGTCTCCACTCCCGGCACGAACGTCAGCCTGGCCGGCAGGGTGTAGAGGTGCGCCTCGCCAACCTGCTCGGCGGTCGCGGCTTGCTCCATGGTCGGGGTCGCCGCCCGAAGCACCATCCCGTCGGCCATCGGCCGGCCCTTCGCGGCCTGGCCCACGTTCCCCGCGAGCAGCTGGACTTCGGCGTCCGCCAAGCGGAGCGATCCCGGCTGAATGGCGGCGTACCCGGCGATTCGTGCCGCGTTTCTGCTCCCGAGCAGCACCGAGTAGTTCGCGCTCCAGGAAGCCCCACTGCTGAAGAAGCCGAGCCCGAACCCTTGCCGCGCTCGGTCGCTCCGCACCGCCACGGAGAGCGACGGGTCGAGCAGGACCAGCTCCGCGGGAAACAGCGGTGTCCCGGGCCGCTCGAAAGCGATCCGGCCATTGCCGAGGCGATATCGCTCGGGATCGACGCCGATGACCTCCGCGGTTACCGTGTCGCGGGTCCCCGTGGCGCCTCGGACGGCGAAGGTGAGTCGCTGGCCAATGGACCGCCGGAGCGTATTGCTCTCGTCGACCGCGGCATCGTAGCTCGCGCCGGTGACCACGACACCCTCGTCGAGCGCCACCAATGACCCTGGATCCATTTGCCCGAGTTCGAGGCGGTGGGTCGATACGCCGGCGGGCAATCGGACCGGGAGGTTGCGACGGTGGAGAACGCGGCCGTCGCTGTAGATGGTGACGCTGGATTGGGCTGCGATCGTCACGGCCATCCCCGCGTTGAGGCACGAGAACAAGAGTAGGGCGCGTCCAGTCATTTCGGATCCTCGGCGTTCTGGTCCTGCCGGCTTTCGACGGATCGGTTCCGCAGTTCCTTGGGCAGGTACTCGATCAGCAGGCGGGAGACGAGTCGGCGGGCCACGAAGTACACCAGCAGCACCGAGGCAGCCGCGAACACCCGCTGGGTGAGATTGGGAGGCGTTCGCCAGAGGTGCCAGGCGGCCATCAGCGCCGCGGCGACGATCCCGACGCGTTTGGCGACCCGATCGGCCCGGATCCGGCGCTCTTCCCGGCAGATCGAGCAGAAGTCGCCCCAGGAGAGTCCATACTCCCGGCGATCGCATTGAACGCAGGGTACCCTGGTTGGCTCGAGGCCGGGCAGCGAAGCGCGCTTGAGTCCCAGCATCCCCTCACCTCAGCCAGCGGCCCGTTCCGCCACCCGGCGGCCGAACTCGGAGGTGCCGGCCGTGCCGCCCAGATCGCGGGTTCGAACCCGATCGACGACGATCGTATCGATCACCGCGTTTCGGAGCCGAGCCCCGGCGGCCGGCTCCCCGATGTGCTCGAGCATCAAGGCGGCGGCGAGCATCTGCGCGCTCGGGTTGGCCAGGTCCTGGCCGGCGATGTCCGGCGCGCTGCCGTGAACGGCTTCGAAGATCGATGCCGTGGTCCCGATGTTGGCGCCGGGCGCGAGGCCCAACCCGCCGACCAGACCCGAGATCTCGTCGCTCAGGATGTCACCGAACAGGTTGGTCGTGACGATCACGTCGAACTGCTCCGGCTTGAGGACGATTTGCATGGCGCAGTTGTCGACGATCATGTCGTTGGATTCGATCCGGTCCCGGTACTCCTCGGCGACCGCGCGGCCCGTCTCCAGGAACAGACCGCTCACCATCTTCAGGATGTTGGCCTTGTGCACGATGGTGACCTTCTTGCGGCCCCGGGAAATGGCGTAGTCGAAGGCGTAACGGATAATCCGCTCGCAGCCGTGCCGGGTGGTCACGCCAGTGGTCACCCCGGCGGCGCGGGGGTCGTCCTTGGTGGCGATCCAGTGCTCGATCCCGGTGTAGAATCCTTCGAGATTCTCCCGAACCAGCACGATGTCGATGCCGTCGTAACGGCCCGGGAGGATGGTCTTGGCGGGCCGGACGTTGGCGAACAGCTCGAACTCGCGCCGGAGGGCGACATTGACCGATCGGTACCCTGACCCCACCGGGGTGGTGAGCGGCCCCTTGAGGGCGACTCGCCGTTCCCGGATGCTGGCGACGGTCGCATCCGGAATCGGAGTGCCCAGCTGAGTGACGCCGGTCATCCCGGCGATCTGATAGTCCCATTCGCACCGGACCCCGGTGGCTTCCACCGCCGAGGCGGTGACCTCGCTGATCTCGGGCCCGATTCCGTCACCCGGAATGAGCGTGATCCGATGGGTCATGGCGCGGACGGGTTCGTCGGATCGGCGCCTTCGATCGGGAAGATGGTGGCGACCGCTTTGCCGAGCACTTGGTCCGCGGAGCCACCGGCGCCCTTGGCCATCGATCGCCAGACCACCCGCCCGGTCCTGGTATCGGCCAGCAGCACCGAGAGGTTGGCCGCGAGGACGCCGGTGGAATCGGTGGTGAACACGAGGGCGGCCGGGATCAAGGCATACCGCCACCCACCCGCGACCGCGACCAGCTTTCGAAGATTGGACCGCAGCGGATCCGGCACCGAGGTGATCGACCAGCCCCGCATGACCGACTGGCCCATCTGGTCCGGATTGGGAACCAAACCGCCACCGCGCCGGGCGATCCGGCGAAGCTCCACGGGCGACACCCAGTTGACCTCCGGCGCCCGCGTCAATGCCCCGTCCGTGATCAACGAATCGACCCACCGCCGGATTGTCGGCCGATCGCCTGGCACCGTGTTCGGGGCGACCGATGGATCGACCACGACCATCTCGATCGGAATGATGGCGACGCCCTGCCCCGCGACGGCGGCGGTGACGAGGCCCTGGGTGATGGGCTTCTTTTGAGCGGCGAGCGGCGAAATCGATCCCGCGGCGACGACGGTCAGCACTGCATAACGGCAAAGGTTCGGCATAACGCCATAATCTAGCGGAACGCCGGGCCTAGCGGTATTCGAGCGACAAACCCCCGTCGACCACGATCACTTGACCCGTGATGTGGCGCGCTTCGTCCGAACACAAGAACGACACCACCTGGGCGATGTCCTCCGGTTCGGCCAGGCGACCGAGGACCGTGCTCGCCTTGGCGCGGTCGATCACCTCGGGGGGGAGCTCGAGCAGCCGTTCGGTCCGGACGAAACCGGGCGCCACCGCGTTGACGTTCACGTTGCTCGGCCCCAGCTCCACCGCGGCGGCCCGAGTCAAACCCTCGAGACCGGCCTTGCTGGCCGCGTAGCTGGTGACGCCGAACCCGGGGCGGCTCGCCTGATGCGAGCTGACGTTGACGACCTTGCCGAACTGCTGGGCGCGGAAGAGCGGCGCCACGGTCGCGAGGCAGTTGTGGGCCCCGATCAGGTTGGTGTGGATGACCTCGCGCCAGTCCTCTTCCGAGAGCCGCCACAAGGCGCCGTCGTTGGCGATGCCGGCATTGTTGACGAGATAATGGATGGTCTCGAAGCGTTCCTGCACCGCGGCGACGAACCGGGCCACCTGGGTCCGATCTCGAACGTCGCAGGCGTCGGCGTACACCTTGGTTCCCATGGCCGCGAGGGTCGTCTCGGTCAACAAGGCGGTTTCTCGAATGGCCCGGCCGGGGAGATTGACGAAGCAGAACGCCACGTTGCAGCCGAGTCGCCCGAACTCGAGCGCCGCGGCCCGGCCGACGCCGGTGGCGCCGCCGGTGACCATCGCCGTCTTGCCCTTGAAACCCGTGGGAACGGTCGCCTGGGCCTTCGTCTCCGGCATGACCGCCGAGCGAGCGCGACTCGCCAATTGCCACGACGGTGGTTTGCCGAATTCCGGGAACGGCATAGAAGGGCCAAGCTACCGGCGGTCTGGGGGCACCGCAAGTTAGGCGGGGGCCCGCCGTTCGGAGGCGAGCCAACCGGCCAAGACCAGGATAGAGAGCCCGGCGGCCCCAGCAAACGCCAACGGGGCGCCGGCCCGCTGATACACCAGTCCGAATCCGAGGCCCGCGACCAACGACCCCACACCGGCCATGGCCTGAAATCGCCCGTATCCCGACCCCCGCCGGCCCGGCACGACCCGGGCAACCGCCGCTCGTTCGCTCGGCTCGGTAATGCCGGCCACGACGCCGTGGAGCAACACCAGTCCGACCGCGGCCGCCGGCGCCGTGACGAAGCCGATCGCCAGCAGGACCGCGGCGTGGAGCACGCCACCGGCCGCGAGCGCGGCCCAAAGCCCGATCCGGTCGGCCATGAGGCCGGCCGGGTACGCCGTGACGCTCCGGACGACGTGGATCAGCGCCCAGACCAGGGGCACGGTCGAGACCGGGGCACCTAGTTCCTGGAGCCGGTAGAGCATCAATGCCTCGGGAAGCCGGCAGGCGGCCAGGGCGGCGAGCCAGGCCAGGCGGCGGAGCCGGGGGGCCTCCTCGGCCGGCCGATCACCGGTTGCCGAGTCCTCGGTTCGGGCGTCCTCGGTTTGCGGTTCGGCCTCGGGGCCCTGGCGCGCGGCCAGCCTCAGGGCGATGCCTAACGTTGCGAGGGCCACCAGGCCCGGCCACACGCTGGCCGCGATCACCTCGGTAACCGCCCAGCCCCGACGTACCAGTTCGAACGCCAGCAACGAACCGATGACCGCGCCGAGGTGGTCGGCGCTGCGATGGAGCCCGAAGGCCCGGCCCAGCGACTGCGGCGGGCTCAGGTCCGCGATCATCGCGTCGCGTGCCGGCGAACGGAGGCCCTTGCCGACCCGGTCCACGACCCGGACCATCACGACGTGCCAAGCCCGCTCCGCGAACGCCGACACCGGCCGGGCCAGGACCGCCAAACCGTACCCCAAGACGATCAGTCGAGACCTGGTCCGGGGCCGATCGGCCCGGCGACCGCTCCACCACCGGAGGGCCGACGCCGCGAGGTCGGACGCCCCGTCGAGCACACCCAACGCGGCTGGCCCGCCCCCCAGGCCCATGGTGACCAGGGCCGGCAACAACGGATAGACCATCTCGCTGGCCACATCGTTGGCGAGGGAGACCACCGCCAACGCGCGAACGGCGGGGGCAACCCGGCTGGACACTACCCCAATCCCAGACGCCAGGCGGCGAGCGCGGGATGGAGCAGGCCGTGACCCATCGCCGCGGTGACGAGAGAGGCAGCCTCGCCGCCAAACCGGCCCTGGACCGCCTCCCATTCGAGGGCGATGAGGGCCGTCTCGAGCGCTTCGAGCGGGCGTCGAATCGCGGCCGGGACGTCACGGTTGCCGATCAGTTCCGCCGGCGAAAGCTGGCCGAGTTGGTAGCTGGCGTCGACCAGGCCACGCCGGCACCATCGAACCAGGCTACCTCGGGCTCCGGGATCGGTCGCTTCCGCCACGAACAGGGCGAACCCCGCGAGCCAAGAGGGTTGCCCGATCCGGCGACGAACCTCGGACTGCCGCGACCCGAGGGCCTGGCGGTAGGCGGTCGCCGCCCCGAACAAGTCGGTATCCCCGGTTCCAGAATCGTCCCTGTCATCGGCCCGCCGCCGGAGCCGCCGAAGCGCCTCGGCGGTGCCGACCTCGATCAGCGCGCCATGATGGAGCTGCCAGGCCATCGACTCCTCGTCGAGCTGGGGCCCGGCTGGGTCGGGATCCGGAGTAACCTCATGACGGAGGAAGCTGTCGAATCGGTCGATCGCCGCGGCCGCCGCCGCGAGCCGGTCTTTGTGGGCCTGCCACCACTCGGGCCGCTCGACCTGGGTTCGGGCGGCGGCAAGGTCGTCGAGGGCCACTTGAGTGGCCACGGCGGGCGGGGCCGATACCATCGCCCGCCCCGCGTCGACCCAGTTCGGGATCGACTCGAGGGCGCCGTCCTGACCGGGACGCTCGGCCAGCACCGCGAGCAACCGTCCGGTCCAGAAGGTCGGCAACCGCTTTCCGGGGTGATCCCGCTCCCACGCCTTGATCCGGGGCCGGATGGCCGCGAGCAGGATGGTGCGGTCGATCTCGTCGTCGAGCTCGGTCAGCTCGAGGTCGAGTACCGCGCTCTCGATCGCGCGGCACCCCGCCGCGTGCTGCCGGAACTCGTTCCGATCGAACGGCCGGAGCGCCGCCGACGGGCCGGCCGGGTCGGTCCGTTTGGCCTCGACCCCATCGACGTGGTGCCAGAGATCGAGAAACGACTGCCCGAGCGTCCCAAGGCCTGCGGCCATCGGGCCGCTAGCTCACGATCTCGGAATCGTCGGTAACGCTCAAGCTGCCCCGGAAACCGCGGACGGTCACCCGGTTCCCCAACATGCTGTGGTGCAGGGTGGATTGAACGATGGAGCATTGCTGTCCCACCAGGGCGTGGCTCACGGTGGAATCTTCGATTCGCGTCCCCTTCTCGACCGTGACGTTCGGCCCGATGGTCGACCGTTCGATCGAGACGCCGTCCTCGATCAAGACCGGGTCGACGAAGGTGACGCCTGGGAACACACCCCGCCGAGCCGCACCCTTGTCGAGCAGCACCTGATTGGTCTCGAGGAAGGTGTCGAGCTTGCCGCAATCGTACCACCCACCGACCTCGGCGGTGAGGATCTTCTTGCCGTGGTCGATCATCCATTGAAAGGCGTCGGTGAGATAGAACTCGCCCTTGTTGGGTGGCGCCGCGAGGGTGTGGTCGATCCACCGCCAGAGCGAGTCGACATCGCGGATGTAGTACAAGCCGATGTTCGCGAGCTTGGAGATCGGCTCGGAGGGCTTCTCCACGATCTTGGTCATGAAGCCCCGCCCGTCGGTGACGACCACGCCGAAGCGCTGATAGTCCTCGACCTCCTTGGCCCAGATGATCCCGTCGGCGTCGGTCCGGTTGATCAAGGTGAGGTCGGCTTCGAACACCGTATCCACGAAGATGATCAACACCGGCTCTCGGACGAACGGCCGGGCGAGGTTGATCGCCCCGGCGGTGCCGTCCTGGACTTTCTGCTCGACGAAGCGGCAGGGAATCCCGTAGCGTCCGCTGGCATAAGCTTCGACCTGGGCCTTGAGGTGGCCGGTGATGACGATCAACTCCGACACCGCGAGCCCCTCGAGCCGGTCCATCACCCAGTCCATGACCGGTCGGCCGGCCACCTTGAGCATCGGTTTCGGCACCAGGTGGGTGTGGGGACGGACCCGAGTCCCTTTGCCGGCCAGCGGAACGATCACTTGCATTGTCAGGTCCTCCCGTAGCGATCCTTGAGTCGGACGAGATCGTCCAGTTCCGGCGTCGAGGCTTCCAGCACGTCGCTGTCGACCACGGCCTCCATTTGGTGGATCAAGAGCGGCGGCACGTGGAGCGACTCCCCAGCCTTGTAGCTCCGACGGACCGGCGCCTCGCCCGGCCGCTCGGTCGTGATCACCACTTCGCCGGTCAAGACGTGCAGGGTCTCGTCCTTGACGTGATGATACTGGCAACTCAGTCCGTGGCCCGCCTTGACGTGGAGCACTTTGCCCACGTAGCGGTCGGTCCTGGCCCAGATCAGTTCGTGGCCCCAGGGCTTTTCGACCCGGTAGGGGACCTGGCTCATCTGCCCTCCAAAGACTTGAACTCGAACGAGGACGGGGTCGTTACGCATTCCCGTACGCAGACCCCGCACCCTACGCAGCCTTCGTGCCTCAGGACCGGGTGGCCCGCTTCATCCTGGCCGAGTGCCGTGACGCCGATCGGGCAGGCATCGACGCAGACCCGGCACGGCGACCCGGCGAAGGTAAGGCAACGCTCGGGGACGAACTCGACGGCGCCCAAACGGTAGCCGACCCAGCCATGGGCCGGTAGCGTCAGGGCTCCCGTCGGGCAGGCCTTGACGCAGGGCATCTCGGGGCACGCGATACAGGGCTGGCTGGCCGGATCGAGAAACGGGGTCCCCGCCGCCAACCCACCTGAGGGGAGAACCGTGCGAATTGCCTGCACCGGACAGACCGGCAGGCATTGGCCGCAGCGGGTGCACGCCGCCAGGAAGGCGACCTCCGGCAGGGCCCCGGGCGGCCGCTGGTACCGTTGCTGGACGATCCGCTCTTCCGTGCGTTCGGCGACCCGGCGTACCAACTCGCCGAAACTGTCCTTGAAGAACGTCCGTCGGTCGCCGGGGCCAGCCGGGGGAACGGTCATCGGCGGTACAGGGGGAAGACCCCCTCCGCGAGGCGGGTGAGAAGCCCACCGAAGATCATCTGGATTCGAGGTTTGCCGGGCCCCTGATCGGTTGGGTTCCTCGGGTCATCCTTGGGGGCGGTATTCATTACGGCGACCACCCCGACGCCGGTGCTCGGATCGATCCAGAAAAAGGAACGAAAGGCCCGTTGCGACCCGGTGTGACCCACCAAGGAGATGCCCTTGACCACCGACCGGAAGAACCCGAGCCCGATGTCGCCGCCCTCCGGTCCCCCGAGCGGCAGCCTCGGCTGCCACATCCGCTCGAGAGTCGAGCGGGCAAGCACGCCCTTCGCGGCAGGGTCGCGACTCGAGCCGGCCAGAAAGCCGAGATAGCGGGTCATGTCGTCGAGCGAGGCGTTGAGGCCCCCGTTGGACACCGTGATCCCGGTGTCGAAGTCGAGCCCGTTGGCCGTGGCCACTCCCTGGTCGACATCGTAGTTGTTGCTCCGGTACGGCAACAAATGGTACGGGGTCCGATCGAAGTACGCCGACCGCATCCCGAGCGGCCGGAGCAGGTTCTTCTCCAGGTAGACCTCGAAATCCTCACCCGCCAGGGTCTCGACGGCGCGGCCAACGAACACTAACCCAGGGTTGGAGTACCGGAATTTGGTCCCCGGCTTGAACTGGATGTCGGTGTACGGCATCATGGCCACCAGTTGCGACCATTGGGTCGGCTCGAACGGGTGCCACGGCTGATCGCCGCCCCACGGCCAGGTGCCGCCCCGGAACCCGGCCGAGTGCGACAGCAGGTGACCCCAGGTGATCTCTTCGATCGGGCCGAATGGGTTGTGGGCCAGCCGCAGTTCGGGCACCAGGCGCACGGCGGGGTCGTCGAGCGACACCGCCCCCCGCTCGACGAACTGCATCAGCGCGATCGCGGTAAAGGTCTTGGTGATCGACGCCCAGTGGAAAATGGTCTGCTCGTTCACCGGGCGGCGCGAATCCCGGTCCGCGAACCCGTGGAACTCTCGAGCCACCACCGAATCGCCGTGGACCAACGCGACCGCTCCACCGACCACCCCCTCGGCCGCCAGGGTTTCGTGGAAGTACTTGGCCACTGGCGCCCACGCCGCGGTCGGCGACGGCCGGGGGGACTGCGCCCCCGCGGCGGCGGCAGCCGTGCTCGCGATTAGGGCGATGAAGCAACTGCGGGCGATCATGGACCTGGCCTGGTTTCGACGCCCAAATCTAAGCGATACATCGACTTGGAGCCCAAACCACCGCCGACTAGATTCCCTGGCGATGCTGGTTGCGCTCGCCCTTTTGGTCCAGTTGCAGGATACCGCCGCTTCGAGCCGGTCCCACTCCAACTTGACCCATCGCAACGGCCGGATCCCCCCGGCCGTCACCGCCGTCCGGGCGAGCGCCCCGATTCGTCTCGACGGGACCCTGGACGAAGCGGATTGGGAACGGGCCACGCCCGCCACCGATTTTCGCCGAGACGTTCCGGCCGACGGCAAGGAGGCGGCCGAGCCGACCGAGGTGCGAATCCTCTACGATCGGGACGCGCTCTACGTCGGCGCCCGACTCCACCACCGCTCGACTCCGATCTCGAAGCGGCTCAGCCGCCGCGATTCCTTCGGGGTGTTCAACGACGTGTTCTTCGTGATGCTCGACTCCTACCACGATCACCGAACGGCCTTCGTCCTCGGCGTCACCCCGGCCGGCGAGCGGCGGGACATGGCCACCACGGGCGACGGGGGCAACCGCGACGCGTCGTGGGACCCGGTCTGGGAGGCCGCGACCGAGGTCGATTCGTTAGGTTGGACCGCCGAGCTGCGGATCCCGTTCTCGCAGCTGCGATTCCCGCCCAGCGACGAGCAGGTCTGGGGAATCCAGTTCCGGCGCGACATCCGAGCCGCCGGCGAGGCGGTGGACTGGGCTTGGACCCCGCGCACCGAGTCGGGTCAGGCATCGAAGTTCGGCCACCTGCTCGGACTGCGCGGCATCCCCGCCCCCAAGCGGCTCGAACTCCTACCCTATTCGGTGGCGCAACTCAGGCTGACCGACGGCGCCGACCCCCGAAGCCCGTTCGACGACGGCCGAGTCGCTTCGCAGTCGGGGGGGCTCGACCTCAAGTATGGCCTCACCTCCGACCTCACCCTCGACGCCACCGTGAACCCGGACTTCGGGCAGGTGGAGGCCGACCCCGCGGTAGTGAACCTCACCGCCTTCGAGACCTTCTTCGAGGAACGCCGACCGTTCTTCATCGAGGGGGCCGGCATTCTCGAATTCGGCGTCCGCGACCAAGGACAGAATTTCTACTATTCGCGCCGCATTGGACGAGCCCCGAGTCTCTCGGCGAACGGAGCCGCGCCCTTCGTCGACCAAGCGCCCGCGGCGTCCATCCTTGGCGCCACCAAGCTCACCGGGCGAACCCGGTCGGGCTGGTCGATCGGCGCGATCGCTGCCTTGACCGGTCGCGAGTTCGCTCGGCTCGCCGATTCGGGGGCTCGGCCGCTCCCCAAGGTGGCCATCGAGCCGCTGGCCGGATACGGGGTGCTCCGCATCAAGCGCGATTTCCGCGACGGCGCGAGTGGGATCGGACTGCTCGGCACCACGGTGGCGCGGGACCTCTCCGATCCGAGCTTCGCGGTCTTGCGGTCGTCCGCCGTCGCGGGCGGCCTCGACTTCTTCCACCGCTTCGGCGGCGGAGCGTTCGAGATTCGCGGCGGGTTCGGTGGTTCTCTCATTCGCGGCGACACCGCGGCGATCAACCGGGCTCAACGCGCCTCGACCCGGTATTTTGCCCGGCCCGATCAGGAGTCGGCCCGGTTCGATTCGACCAGAACTTCGCTCTCCGGTGCCGCCGCCGAACTCAGTGTCGGCCGAATCAACGGCAGCTGGACCTACAACGCGTCGGCCAACGTCATCTCGCCGGGGCTCGAGCTCAATGATTTGGGTTTTCAGACCCAGGCCGATCGGCTGGTGCTCTTCGGTCGCGTCAACCGCCGCTGGCTCACCCCGACCCGGACGTTCCGCAGTTTCAACGTCGACTTCTCTGCCGCCCACGGCCAGAACTTCGACGGGGACGCGCTTCGCCGGGAAGCGGAACTGAACCTCAACGCCGAGCTGGCCTCGTTCTGGGGCTTCCGCGTCAACGTGGAACGCGGCTTCCGCTCCTTGGACGACCGGGCCACCAGAGGTGGCCCGGTCATCGAGCGGCCGGCGGGATGGGAACTCTCGATCGGAGGCCGGAGCGACGGCAGGAAAGTGGTCTCCGCCGGCATTGGCCTCGACTCCGACTGGAACGAGAGGGGCGGCTGGTCGTTTCGGTTCAACCCGGAAGTGACCGTGCGCTCGGGCGGGGCGTTCTCGTTCACCCTGAGCCCGGGCTATCGGCGAAGTCGCGAGGCGGCTTTCTATGTCGGGACCTTCGGCGACCCCTCGGCGACCGCCACCTTCGGGGCGCGGTACCTCTTCGCCGGATTGGACCAGAACACCCTGAGCCTGACGACCCGAATCAACCTGGTGTTGACGCCGCACCTGTCGGTGCAAGTCTTTGCGCAGCCGTTCGTCGCCTCAGGCGACTACGCCGGCTACAAGCTCCTCTCGGCCGCCCGGTCATTCAGGTTCGGGACGTTAGGGACCAATGGCTCCACGATCGCTTACGATCCCTCGACGCTATCTTATCACTCGGACCCCGATGGGAGCGGCCCGGCCGCAGCGTTCACCTTCAGGAACCCCGACTTTTCGGTGAGGTCGCTGCGGAGCAACGTGGTGGTCCGCTGGGAATACCGACCTGGTTCGACCCTGTTCGTCGTCTGGAATCAGAATCGGGCCTTTGCGGGTTCGGATCCGCGGTTTCGGGCCTTACGGGATCTGCGCGACGTCTTCGGGGACGACCAGCGCAACGTGTTCTTCTTGAAGGGGAGCTACTACTTTACCCTTTGACCTAACGGACGGTTGCCGTTCCGGTGCTTCTCGTCGCGCTCCTGCAGGTGGCCCAGCCCGGCGACTCGGCGTCGCTCGTTCACGCTAACGGCCGGGTGCCTCGGGCGGTCACCGCCGTCTTCGCGGAACGCGCTCCAGCCATCGATGGCAAGCTGAACGATCCCGCCTGGCAACTTGCCGCTCCCGAGCGCGGATTCCGACGGGACAGTCCGAGTGACGGCAACCCCGCGACCAACGACGTCGAGGTGCGGGTCGTCTACGACCGCGATGCGCTCTATGTCGGCGCCCGGATGTTCGACGACCGGCCAGACCTGATCTCGCGCCGCCTCAATCGCCGTGATTCGTTCGGTGACTTCAATGACGTCTTCTTCGCGCTGATCGACTCGTACCACGACCATCGCACCCAATTCGTCTTCGGCGTCACACCCGCTGGGGAACGCCGGGATGGCTCGGCCTCGGACGACACCAACCTGACGCTCGATGCGGGCTGGGACCCGGTCTGGGAGGCCAAGACCTCGATCGATTCGCTCGGGTGGACCGCGGAGTTTCGGATTCCCTTCTCGCAGCTCCGCTTCCCTCCGAGCGACCGCCACGTCTGGGGCGTTCAGTTCCGCCGCGACAACCGTCGAGCCGGCGAGGCCGCGGATTGGCAGTGGTCCCCGCGCACCGAGCCGGGACAAGTCTCGAAGTACGGCCACCTCATTGGCCTGGCCAACATCCCGGCCCCGAAACGCCTCGAGATCCTCCCCTACAGCTCGAGTCAGGCCCGCCTGACGGAGGGGCTCGTCGCGGGCCACCCCTTCGACGACGGCAGCGAAACGTCGTTCGGCGGCGGGGTGGACCTCAAGTACGGGGTGACCAGCGATTTGACGTTGAACGCCACCATCAACCCCGATTTCGGCCAGGTCGAGGCCGACCCGTCGGTGGTCAATCTCACGGCGTTCGAGACC
Source organism: Gemmatimonadota bacterium (assembly GCA_016874005.1). Taxonomy (GTDB): domain Bacteria; phylum Gemmatimonadota; class Gemmatimonadetes; order Gemmatimonadales; family GWC2-71-9; genus SHZU01. The sequence continues at coordinate 59,318 of VGVQ01000020.1, forward strand.
TTCTTCGAGGAACGGCGACCCTTCTTCGTGGAAGGGTCGAACATCTTCGGCTTCAACGCCAACTTCGGGCAAGACCGGTTCTTCTACACCCGCCGAATCGGTCGAGCTTTCTTTCAGTCTGCGTTAGGCAGCGCCGCCTTCGTCGACGAGCCGAGCGCCACTTCCATCCTTGGCGCCGCCAAGTTGTCCGGGCGGACCAGGTCCGGCTGGTCGATCGGGGTCCTCGACGCCGTCACCGCTCGGGAGCACGCCCGAGTGGCCGACCTCCCCACCGGCACCGTCCGGGAAGTCCCGGTCGAGCCCCGTTCCAACTACGGCGTGCTCCGGGTCAAGCGGGACCTGAGCCAGGGCCAGAGTGGTTACGGCTTCATGGCCACCACGGTCAACCGCGCCGCGACCGCCACCGACTTTCCCTTCGTCAACCGGTCGGCCTACCTTGGCGCGACCGACTTCTACCACCGCTGGGGCCAGAACGCCTACCAAATCGATGGATACCTGGCGGCCTCGTCGATCGCTGGCCCGCCGGAAGCGATGGTCCTGGCCCAGACCTCGTCGGCCCGCTACTACCAGCGCCCCGACCAGAGCTACTCGCGCTTTGATCCCACCCGGACCAGCCTCCGGGGATGGGCAAGCCAGTTCCAGTTTTCCAAGACCCAGGGCAACCTGGTGGCCCAACTCGTCGCCAACGTCACTTCGCCGGGATTCGAGGTCAACGACGCCGGGTTCCAACAGGAGGCCGACCGGATCCGCCTCGCCGCTCTCGTCACCCGCCGCTGGGTCAGTCCGGGGCGGCTCGGTCGAGGCGGCTCGCTGTCGGTCAATCCCACCCAGATCCTCAACTTCGGCGGCGACCGCCTCGCCACTCAGTTGAACCTGGCGGCCAGCCTCGAAACCCACAGCTTCTGGTCGATCAACCTCGATTTCAGCCTCCGACCTTCGTCGCTCGACGATCGAGAGACCCGCGGCGGCCCGTTGCTCGAGAAGCCGGCCGGTGCAGCGGCCTTTCTGCACCTGGGGACCGACGGCCGTAGGCGACTCAGTGCCTTCGTCGGAGGAGGCTATCAGGGACTCGGCGAGGCCGGCCGGCAGTTCAACACCTTCGTTCGTATCGCGGTCAGAGACGGCGGGCGGTTCACCTTCTCGACCACCCCGTCGTACCAGAACAACCGAGCTACCCGGTTCTATCTCGGAGCCTACGCCGATCCGACGGCCACCGCGACCTTCCAGTCTCGCTATCTCTTCGCGCCGCTCCAGCAGCACGTCTTCAGCCTGGCAACCCGGCTCGACTACTACTTCACCCCGTCGCTTTCGCTCCAGCTCTACGCCGAGCCGTTCGTGGCGACTGGAGATTACGACAACCCGTTCAGTTTCGCGGCTCCGAGGACCTTCCGTTTCCTCCGCTACGGCGACGGCAGTTCGACCCTGAGCATCGATCCGACCACCAAGGCGGTCACCGCCGACGCCGATGGTGACGGTCCAGCTCCCTCATTCAGCTATCCCAACCCGGATTTCAGGGTCCGGGCCCTCCGGAGCAACCTGGTGCTGCGGTGGGAGTATCGGCCCGGCTCGACCCTGTTCCTGGTCTGGAATCAGAATCGTTTCGGGGCCGGTGCCGACCCCCGGTTTCGCCTCTTCGACCACCTGGGCGGAATTTTCGACGAGCCGATGCAAAACGTCCTGCTTCTCAAGGCCAACTACTACTTCTCGTTCTGACCGCCGTCAGCCCGCCACGTTGCCTTGACCGCCCTTCAGCCAATGCTCGAACCACTGCCGAAGCCGGCCCAGCCGATCGACCAGCAACCACGGCTCGCCTGTTCGTGACAGGTCATGCGTCGAACGGGGATAACGGATGAACTCGACGGGAATCCGATTCTTCTGAAGGGCCTGGAACCATTGCTCCGCGTCTGCCATCGGGGTGCGGTGATCCTCCTCCGATTGCACGATCAAGGTCGGCGTCTTGACCTTGTGGACGTGCCGCATCGGTGACAGCGAGTCGTAGAGCGCCGCCCGTTCCCAGGGCATCCCGAAGAACTCGAACTCGGTGAGCCCCGGGACATCCGATGTCCCCCACCACGACCACCAGTTGCTGATCATCCGATCGGCCTGGGCGGCCTTGAATCGATGGGTCCGGGTGGTCACCCAGGCCGTCATGAAGCCGCCGTACGATCCGCCGGTCACGCCCATTCGGGTCGAATCGACATCGGGACGTTTCGCGGCGATGTCGACGGCCTTCATCAGGTCCTGGTAGTCCTCGAGGCCCCAGCGACCCCGGGTCGAATAGGTAAAGGCCGCTCCATACCCCGAGGAGCCCCGCGGGTTGGTGAACAGCACCCACATCCCCGAGCCCGAGATGTTGTGGAACTCGTCGAACCAGTTCTCCCCATAGGCGCTGTGGGGGCCCCCGTGGATGTAGAGGACCAGCGGGTACCTCTTCCCTGGTTCGTAGCCGTGCGGCTTCTGGAGCCATGCCTCGATCTCGAGTCCACCCACGCTCCGGTAGGTGAACCGCTCCGCCTCTGGCCAGCCGATTTCCGTGTTGAGCTTGGCGTTGAACCGGGTCAGCTGGCGTTCGCCCGATCCGTCGCCTCGGGCCAGGTACAGCTCGGTCGGGGACGTTATCGAGGTGGCCACGTATGCCATGACTTGGCCGGCAACGTCGATGTCGGTGCCCGGGAGACGGCGCCGGCCGCTGACGATCTCGATGAGCCGCTTGGTGGTCAGGTCCACGGTAAAGACCGCGTCGCGGCCTCCGACCGCGGCGCCCATCAACAGCGCCCCGGTCGGGAGCCATCGAAACCAATTGGGTTCGTACTGCCAGTCGCCCAGGACGTTGACCGGTTCGCCGCCGGCCGCCGGCACCACCCAGAGCCTCACCGGCGCGGTCCGAGCGCGCTGGGACAGGAAGCCGATCCGGCTCCCGTCCGGCGAGAACGCCAGCGAGTTCTCCGAACCGGCCGCCGAGGTGAGCTGCCTCGGCGGGCCGCCCGCGGCTGGCATCACGAAGATGTCGTGGTCGTTGCGGGGGGCCTCGCTGAGCTTGGCGTCATAGCGCGCTCGCCGGAGGGAGTCCTGCTCGGCCCGCGCCAGCGAATCGGACCTGAGCTTGCTGTCGGCGACGAACGCGACCCACTGGCCATCTGGCGACAACGCGACGCTCTGGTGGGAGTAGACGGCATTGGTCAGCTGCCGTTTCTCGCCGCCGCCGGTCGAGCGGAACCAGACCTGGCTCGGGTTCCAGCGGGGCGCCCAGCGTGGCGCCGGAATGAACCCGGGACCGTTGAACTTGTAGCCCAGGTCGAGAATGTGGCGGCCGTCGAATCGGGCCGGGTCGAGGGGCTTGGTGACCGCCCGGTACGGCGGCCGCGCCATCGGCGTCATTTTTTCGTAGCCGTCGGGCCGGGTGGTATCGGCTTTCCACTCGACGGTGTCGGCCCAGGCCACGGTCCGGCCGTCGGCGGAATAGGAGCCGTTAGGCAGGCTATCGACCTCGACCGCCTCGCCGGCGGGCTGGTCGATCCGAAGTCCCCAGGTCCTCGCCTTGCTCGAAGGGCGGGTCGAGGTGAACAGCAGCATCTTGCCGTCCGGCGACCACCGCGGATTGGAACTCTCCACGCTCGGTGACGTCATCCGGATCGGCTCGCCTCCCTGGCCGGAGACCATCCAGACTTCGCTGTGGCGCTTGTTCTCGGCCTCGCGGACCGTCGTTACGGTGAAGGCGATCCAGCGGCCGTCCGGCGAAACCGCCGGGCCCGAGACCGTGTTGAGCCGATACCAGTCCCGGGGAGTGAATGCCCGGCCTTGGGCGTCGAGGCTTCCGGCTCCGAGCAGAATGGCCGCGCCCAACATGGTGGCCCGCATGGGGTGCTCCTTGGATCGTGGAATGGTCCGAGACAAAGGTACCACCGGGCCCGACAGGGTGGGAAAGCAGAACGCCCCGGCCAAGCTGGCCGAGGCGTTCGCGGGGCGACGAGCGACGGTTACTTCTGCTGCTGGCGGCGGCGGCGAATCTGCACCGCACCCAGGCCGACCAAGCCGGTCGCCATGAGCACCATGGTCATCGGCTCAGGCACCACGTTGGTGTTGAACTTGCCCTCTTGACAGGGATAGGGCAGCGGGGTGGTAGCGCCGGCGGCGATGCATTCATACCCCGTCGACTGGCCATTCGGGCCGCTTTGGACATGGAGGCCCAGGATCGCATTCGTCAGGGTTGACTTGGGCCGGCGACAGGGTGCAGACCTTTTTATTCCCATTACCAGTGCAAATCTGCGTGAACACGTCGAACTGGAACTGGACGTAACCACTTCCGAACTGGTTCGGGCCGGCCCAGTTGGTCACGGCCGGGTTGCCGTTACCGGGAATGCTGGTCGCCCACTGGCTGAAGATCGCGTCGTTGATCCCGTTGATCACGACGCCGCTCGACTGCGACGGCCCGGGGATCCCGCCGCCGCCGGTGGAGAATGACCAGCCGCTGTAGGTCCCCCCGCCGACTCGAGTCGCGACCAGGTTTTGGAAGACGAGCCCGCTGCCGATGTTGCCAAGGCCCACCGCGGTGAACCCGGCGTTGTTGAACGTGGTCGAGCCAGGCAGGCCGGCCAAGTTCCAGATCCGCAAGGTCACGGTGCTGCCGCTCACGTCGACCCACGCCGACGCGCAGGTGTTGAACGTCCACCCCCCGTTGGTGCATTGCTGGTTCCAGAACGCAGCAGCCTCGGCTCGCTGCGGGACCGCCACCAGCGCCGCTACCGCCACCATCGTCAACAGCCTCTTCATCTCAATACCTCGCTTTGGGTGGTACCGCAGTGAACCGTCAACCGTCGCCCCGCTTGATCAACCCCAACGCCCGCCAGACCAGAATCAGCAACACGGCCGGATACACCACCAACTGGACCAACGAGCGGACAATTGCCTTCTTGAGTCCAGCCAACGCGATCGGGTCGGAGACCGACCGATATGCTACTGGCGCGGTGAGCCCATAGAGCACCGCCATCACCACCAAGGCCAAGACGAACAGCACCGCCAGCCCCAAGACGACCCGGGCCTGGCCCAGCTTGGCCCAGCTTGGCCCGAGCCGTGGCACTCGCCAAAACCAGCGCCAGTCCCATCAACGGCAGGGGGAGCCCGTTGAGCGAGGTGGTGATCGACCCGAACTCCCATCCGGCGTTCCCGAATGCAGCTGGGTACCACACCAGCCCGACATCCATCCCGCCAACAACCAGGAAGGCCCACCCCGCGGTCGCCAACAACTGCCAGGATCCGACGGGTGCCTCTTTCGCGACGGCTCGTTCCGCGGATCCAGCGGGGACGACAACTTGGGCCAACGGCCTCGATTCCATAACTATCCCTTCGCAAGAACCGTGCAAGTATTTGACGGCTGTTTTTCGGACACTCCGACCGCTAACGACGTTGTGTCGCAACAGCTTACGGAACGGGCGACCAGACCCGCTGCCCGGTGCCGGTGTCATGCTGTCGCGCCGACGCGACATGTAGCTACCGGGCCAACAAACTCCGCTTCAAACGCACCAGTTTCCGTTTGACCGACCCGTCGTAGACCCGGTCCCCGACCCGAACGACCACCCCACCGAGAATCTCGGCGTCGACCGCGAAGGTCGGAAGGACGTTCGTTCCGAGCTGGGTGGCCAGCGCCGAACGAATGGACGACTCGATCGCGGCGTCCGGGGTTCTCGCCAAGGTGACCGAGGCCCGGATCCGACCCAGGCTCCGGTCGACCAGTTCGCCATAAGCCGCCGCAATATCCCCAAAGAGCGCCTGCCGGCCCCGCTTGACGACCGCCTGGAGATAAAGAACGAACTCCCGGGGGGCACCGATCCTGGCAATGGCGCGACCGACCAACTCGCTCTTGGCGGTCTTCGCCACTCGCGGGCTCACCAGCACCGACTGCACCTCGGGCGAAGCGGCCAGCGCCGCCGCGGTGGCTTCGAGCAGGCGGCCGTACTCCTCGAGCCGCCCCGATTTCGACCCCAAAGCGAACAGCGCCTCGGCGTAATTCGTCGCGACCGCCGAACCGGCCATCAGTGGTTGCCCCCGGCCTTCGCCAGGTAGTCGAGCACGATCTTTCGATCCGACTCGGCGTCGAGCCGCTGACCGATCACCTTGGAGGCCGCACCTAACGCCAACTCCACCGCTTCCCGACGCAACTCGACCAGCGCCTTGTCCCGTTCGGCGGCGATGTCGCGGCGAGCCCGATCCAGCAACGCTTCCTGCTCAAGGCGGCCCTTCTCGACCCCGTGGGCCCGCTCTTTCTCCGCCGCGGCTCGAGCCTCCGCCAAGAGCGACTGCGCGGCGCTCTTCGCCTCCGCGCTGGCCTTCTGCTGCTCGGCCAAGAGCGCCTTCGCCTCCGCGTTCAACCGCTCCGCCTCGGCCAACTGTCCCGCGATCGTCTTCTCGCGCTCCTCGGCCCGGCTCACGATCGTGACCCAGAACGTCTTCCGGAAGAAGAACAGGAACACCAAGAACACGATCCAGGTCCAAATGATCAGACCTGGGTTGACCGAGAACGGCCCGCTGCCACCGCCTTCGGCGAGGAGTATCGCGAGCATTCCGAGCGTCATCGTCCCCTCCGCTCCGTTAGAAGACTAGAGGAGCTTGAAGAGAAGACCGAAGACCAACGCGATGATCGTGGCGCCTTCCAGCAGGATCGCGATGATGAACGGGCCGTTGGCGACTTCCTTGGCCGCTTCCGGCTGCCGGGCGATGCCATCGGCGATCGCGCCACCGATTCGACCCATCCCGATCCCCAGACCGAGAATGGCGAGACCGAAGCCGATTCCGGCGCCGAACAGACCGAGGTTCTTGGCCGACTCGGGGCTCATCGCGGCTTCCTGCAACAACGCGAGCATGGGCAACATGATGCTTGTCCTTATCTCAGGTTGAGAGATCGACCTGCTGGCCTGCGTCCGCCGCCCTCGATCGCTCTCTCCGGCGATCGCGTCGTCGCGGGGCCCGCCATCGCCTCGAGGCAGCGGGCATCACCAGCCGCTCGGCTGGCTACCGTAGTGCTCCCGGGCGCCCCCGGAAGCCTAGTGATGCGCTTCCTGCATCAACCCGATGAAGGTCGACGCCAACAGCACGAAGACGTACGCCTGCAACGCGGCCACCAGCGTCTCGAGCAGCATGATCGCCGCCAACACGATCGCGGTGGGCCCGCCGATGATCCAGCTCCCGAACAACAGGATGATTCCTATCAACGACAGGATCACGAAGTGTCCAGCAACCATGTTCCCGAAGAGCCGGACCGCCAACGCGAAGGGCTTCGTGAACTTGGACAGCAACTCGATCGGCGCCATGAACAGCGTCAGCGCCACCCCGCCGATTCCCTTGACGCCCTCGACATGGGGGAAGATCGTGCCCAGATACCCCTTGGCCCCCATCGCCATGAACCCGCCGATCTCCACCACCAGGAACACCATCAGCGCCAGCGCCGCGGTCACCGCGAGATTGCCGGTCGCGGTCGCGCCCCACGGCACCAGTCCCAGGAGATTCATCGCCAGAATGAAGAAGAACAGCGCCACCAGGAATGGGGCGTACTTGGGCCCGTTCTTCCCGATGTTCGCGATCGCGAGATCTTCCCGGATCCACAACACCAACTGCTCGATGAACCCCGCGAATCCGGTCGGGGCCCTTTGGTGGGCTCGCTGCTTGATCAGACTGCGCTTGGTGTACCACATCGCCACCAGCACCAACGCCGCGGCGAAGATCATGAACACCACGTGTTTGGTGGGCGTGAGATTGAGCGTCAGCCCGCCGATGTGGATGTCGGGCCACTTGTGCCATTCGATCGTCCCGAACGGCTCGAAGTCGATCGCGTACCCATCGGAGGTGTGATGGAGCACGATCTCCCCGATGTTGACCCCTTCGCTCGCCCCGTGTTGCGCCTCTTGCATCATCGAAACCGCCGCGTCTCGAAGAAAAGGAGCGGTATCGTCACCGCGAGATAGCCTAACGCCGCCCCAAGCGGCGGAAATTTCGTCCGGTCGATCGCCACCGCGATCGGGATCGCCACGATCCCCACCAGCCTGATCAGCGACCCCAACGCCCACCGCGGCATCAGTGCTCGATAGTCGCCCGCGGCCAGGGCCTTCGTCATCAGCGCCGCCGCACCTAGCTGCAACCCGGTCGCGATCGCCCCGAACATCAGCGCCGCACGAGCCCCCGAGTGACCCCAGAGCGCCCAACCCAGAGCGCCAGCAGCCGCGGTCAGCGCGAGTCCGAGTCCCGCCGTTTGTCTGACCACGACCGCATCGCCGCCTTGTGATCCGGGTCGGCTTTGTACTCGCGATAGACGCTCAAAAACCCGAGCACCGCCCCGCCGAGTGCCCCGACCAAAGTGAGTAGTGGAGTGGTCTTGAGCCACCGATCGAGCGCGAGCCCCGCGAAGAGGAACATCACTACCGCCCCCGCGAACCGCATTGCCGCCGCGAGGTACTGGGTTCCGTCTCCGAAGCCCCGATTACGTCGGGAGTCGACCATCCGAGCCGAAAGATAGAACTTTGTGAAATTTTTCGCAAGCAACGCGTAACCTGCTGCCATCGAACGGATTACCAATCACTGATACCTGCCAACTCCGGCTCTGCGAAACGCCCCGCCGCCGCTGGACTGTCCACCGTTCCGCAAACAGCGGGTCCTTGCGCAGCCATCCGATTCGCGCAACGTTTCGAGGCTCGATGCCGTAGTTCGCTCTATCTCCATTCTTCCACTTCGAGTTCCGAATGGCGTTGCCCGAGCGGGTTCTCAACGATGACGTCGCTCACCTCCGCCGGTTGGCTGAAGCGGTGGCATCGCTCCGGACCCAGGTCAGCCAGCGAATCGTCGGCCAACAAGAGGTGGTCGACGGGGTGCTCACCGCCATTCTCGGTGGGGGCCACGCCCTGTTGATCGGTGTCCCCGGGCTGGCAAAGACCCTGATGGTGCAAACGGTCGCCGAGGCGCTCGACCTGAGCTTCAATCGAGTCCAGTTTACGCCCGACCTGATGCCCGGGGACATCACCGGGACCGAAATCGTGGAGGAAGACCCGGCCACTGGACGGCGGGCGTTCCGGTTCGTCGCCGGGCCGATCTTCGCCCACGTGGTTCTGGCCGACGAGATCAACCGGACCCCGCCCAAGACCCAGGCGGCGCTGCTCCAAGCGATGCAAGAACATCAGGTCACCGCGGCCGGAAAGACCTATCCCCTCCCTGACCCGTTTTTCGTCCTGGCGACCCAGAACCCGATCGAACAGGAAGGCACCTATCCGCTTCCCGAAGCCCAGCTCGACCGGTTCATGCTCGAGTTACGAGTCTCCTACCCGACCCGCGCCGAGGAAGAGGCGATCGTCGAGCAGACGACCGGCGGCCGGAAAGCGGTCGTCAAGCCGGTCTTGGACGCCGCCGCCCTCCACGCGATGCAAGACCTGGTGAGGCGGGTCCCGGTCTCCAAGGGCCTGATCGCGAAGGCCGTGTGCCTCGCCCGGATGACCCGCCCCGCCGACCCGGAAGCGCCCTCCTTCATCAAGGAGTTCGTCGAGTGGGGCGCCGGGCCCCGGGCATCGCAGTACCTGGTGCTCGGCGCCAAGGCGCAGGCCGCGATGGCGGGCCGCCCGATGGCGGACCTCGACGACGTCAAGGCGGTCGCTCCGTTCGTGCTCCGGCACCGGGTGGTGACCAATTTCGCCGCCGAAGCCGCCAATCGGACCAACGACGACCTGATCCGCGAGCTGATCGCCTCGCCCGTCTGGCTCGACCGCTGAGCATTGCCGGGCGGCGAGGCGCTCCCCACTCTAGCTTTCTGGGATGCTCACCGCCGACCACCTCATCGCCTTCGCGGCGGGGCTCGCCGCCGGTCTCGTCGCCCTGGTCTATTGGCGACTCACCGCGGTCCGCGCGATCCGCCGCGACGCCGTCCGCCGGAGCGCCGCGGTCATCGCCGGGCGGGTCAGCGAACAACTGGTCCCCTACCTTCCGGGCTTCGAGTTCAATCCCAAAGACGTCCGGTTCCTCGGATCGCCGGTCGACCTGGTTGTCTTCGACGGCCTGTCTACCGGCACCGTCGCCCGGGTGGTGTTCCTCGAGATCAAGACCGGCGGAGCGGGCCTGAGTTCCCGCGAGAAGGAAGTGCGCGACGCCATCCACCATCGTCGGGTCGAATGGCGGGAGTTGTACCTCGGCCCTCAGTCCATGGAGCGACCGAAGTGACCATTCGGGTACCGCTATCCCCTGGTCCTCCAGTTCGGCGATGGGCGCCTGGTCGGGTGATCGGACCCGCTCGACTTCGGCAGGCGGCAACGACCCGCTGGATCGTCCTCGTTCTCCTCGGGGCCGCGGCACCTCAGCTGGCCGCCGCCCAAGATCCCCCCCGTCGTTCCGCCGACAGCGCGGCCGCGGCGGATTCGATTGCCCTGATCCGCGACCTCGCCAATCAGACGCCGCCCGTCGTTCAACCAGGCCCCAGCAACCCGCGTCTCCCCCCGACATCAGCGTCGTCGCCGACCTGATCGGCGATCTGTCCCGCCGCGGATCGACGCAGGAGGATGGCCGCCGCTTCTCGGTCCGCGAACTCGAGATCGGCCTCCAGGCGGCGGTGGACCCCTACTTCCGGGGCGACGTGTTCATCGGGGTGAGCGACCTCGAAGGCGTCGCGATCGAGCAAGCGTACCTCACGGCGACCAGCTTGCCGTGGGGCATCGAAGCCCGGCTCGGCCGATTCCTGGCGCCGATCGGCAAGCAAAACACCACCCACCGGCACGACCTTCATACCGTCGAATATCCCTGGGTGCTGCAGCGATTCCTCGGACCCGAGGGCCTCAGGGGCACCGGACTCTACCTGAGCAAGGTTCTGGCGCCGTTCGGCTTCTATCAGGAGCTGCAACTCACCGCGACCGATCGGCTCGGCGAGGACGACGAGTCCCTCGTCACCAGCGAGCCGATCAACACCCGGCTCGGCGCCCTCGGCTATTCGGCCCGGCTGCGGAATTATCTCGACCTCACCAAACACGCCAACATCGAGATCTCGGGGTCGATCGCCACCGGCAAGCGGGCTCAGCCAGCCAGCGGTTTGGGCGGCGAGGCGACTGCCGTCGGCGTGCGCCAGACACTCGCCGGGATCGACGTCACCTATCGCTGGCGGCCGCTCCAACAAGGGCTCTATCGCTCACTGATCGTCCAGGCCGAGTGGCTTCGTCAGATCAACGGGCGGTTCCGGGCGCCCAACGGGGTCGAGTACGAGGGACCGACCCGGGATTTCAGCGGCGGGTACCTGTTCGCACGATACCAGACCTCGCGGCGAACCTACTGGGGAGCCCGGATCGACCGGGTCGCCGACCCTGCCGCCGGCGGCGACCCGCTCACGGCCGTCTCAGGCTACTATCAGTTCTACCCGAGTGAATTCTCCAAGCTCGTGGCTGGCTACGAGCGGGTCTCGGGGGCGGGGAGCGCGGCGTACGGACGGGTCATCTTCCAAGCGACGTTCGCCCTCGGCCCTCATCGGCCCCATCCGTTTTGAGGTTCCTCATGCGTGCCGCTGGATTCCTCCTGCTGGCTACCCTCGCCGCCGCCACGGACGCGACCGGGCAGCTTCGGGTGGTGACGAGCACCACCGATTTGGCGGACCTCGCCCGACAGGTCGGCGGCGACCGGATCCGCCTCCGCCACATCAGCGAAGGGTATCAGGATCCGCATTTCGTCGAGGCCAAGCCCAGTTTCGTCCTGGAAATGGCCAAGGCGGACGTCTGGGCCTTCATCGGGCTCGATTTGGAGATCGGCTGGATGTCGTTGTTGCTCAACGGCGCCCGCAACCCGAAGATCCGCCCTGGCGGTAGCGGCTATCTCGACGTCTCGAAGTTCATCCCGGTCATCGACGTCCCTTCGGGCGCCATCGACCGCAGTCAGGGCGACGTGCACCCCCTGGGCAACCCCCACTACTGGCTCGACCCAGCCAACGGGCGGCGGATCGCGGCGGCGTTCGCCGCGAAGTTCACCGAGCTGGATCCGGGCGGGGCGGCGGACTACGCCCGGAACCTGGCCGCGTTCGAGGCGGCCTTGGCCCGGGCCGCCGAGGAATGGGCCCCGGCGCTCGCGTCCCTGAGTGGCAAACCGATCGTGGCGTGGCACACCAGTTGGCGGTATTTCGCGGGGTACACCCGCGTCAACATCGTCGGGTTCATGGAGCCGAAGCCGGGGGTTCCGCCGTCGCCTTCCCACCTGGCCGGCTTGGTGGCGACGATGAAGCGAACCGGCGCCAAAGTCATCGTGATGGAGCCTTATTACGACAGAAAGACCGCCGACTTGATCGCCTCGAAGGCGGGCGCGTCGGTCCTCGTTCTCCCGCCATCGGTCGGCGGCGAAAAGGGGCTCGACGACTATATCTCGGTTCTCCGCCGGAACATCACCAGCCTCGCCAGGGCCGTCGAGTGACCGCGCTGATCCGGTTCGATGGTGTCGCGCTCGGCTACGGCCGGCGAGCGGTCGTCGAGCAGCTCGATTTCTCCCTCGAGCCCGGCGACTTCCTGGGCCTGGTCGGACCGAACGGCTCCGGCAAGACGACGATCATCCGGGCGATGCTTGGCACCCTGTCGCCGAGCGCGGGGCGGCTCACCAGAGCTCCCGGCCTCCGCTTGGGCTACGTGCCCCAGCGCGACCAGGTCGATTCGCTCTATCCATTGCGGGTCAGCGACGTGGTGACCATGGGCCGCTACGATCGGATCGCGATCGGCCGGCGGCCGGGGCCGCGGGATCGGGAGGCGGCCCTTCGAGCGTTGGACCAAGTGGGCGTCGCCGACCTGGCCGATCGGCTCCTGGCCGGTTTGTCCGGCGGCCAGAAACAACGGGTTTTGATCGCTCGAGCTTTGGTGGGGGAACCGAACGTGTTGGTGCTCGACGAGCCGACCAACGGGATGGACCTGGTCTCCACCACCCAAATCCTCGGCTTGGTCCGCGACCTCCACGAGCAAGCCAAGCTCACCGTGGTCATGGTGAGCCATGCCCTCAACGAGGTGGCCAACTACGTCGCCAAGATCGGGCTGGTGTTCGGCGGACGGCTCCGCCTTGGCGCCGTGGCGGACATCATCAACGAGCCGGTCCTTCAGTCGGTCTACGGGATCCCGGTGCAGGTCCATTCCTTCGACGGGCACCGGGTCGTCGTGGCGCGGTCCGTCTCGGGCGGGGCCAAGCGATGATCGAGACGTTGCTGCTGTTCCGCGAGGCGTTGTACGGGGCGATCATCATCGGGGTGGCGTGCGCGGTCCTCGGCGTCTATGTCGTGCTCCGCCGGATCGTCTTCGTCGGGGCGGCGCTCGCCCAGCTCTCGTCGGCCGGCATCGCCCTGGCGCTCTGGCTCGGCGGCCTCGGCCTGTTCGGCACCACCCATGGTCACCTGATCGGGATGTCGCTGCTGCTCACCCTGGCCGGGGCGCTTTTTTTCGGGTTGGGTGGCGGCCGGCGTTATGTCCACCACGAGGCGGTCATCGGGGTGACCTACGCCGCATCGGCGGCGGTGGGCATCCTCCTGATCGCCAAAGCCGCCTCCGGCGAGGGGCACGACATCTTCCTCCAGGGTAACGTCCTCGGGATGTCGCGCCACGAGACGGTCGAGCTCCTGGCCGTGGTGATCCCCATCCTCGGCCTCCATGCCGCCTTGGCCAAGGAATTCGTCTTCGTGTCGTTCGATCCGGAAACCGCGGCCACCCTCGGTTACCGGGTGGTGCGGTGGAACCTCTTGCTCTATTTCACCATCGGGATCGTGATCGCGTTCGCGATGCAGTCCGCCGGGGTGCTCCTGGTCTTCAACTTCCTGGTGGTACCCGCGGTGACCGGGGTGCTGATCGGCCGAACGATCGGGCAGGTATTCGCGGTATCGATCGCGGCGGCCGTCCTCGCGGCGGCGGTCGGCTTCGGCGCGTCGATCCCGCTCGACCTCCCGACCGGGCCGGCGATCGCCGCGGTGTCGGCGCTGCTCGCGCTTTTGGCCTGGTCGGCGCGGCGCCTGCGTCGGGAGTAATCCGGCCGGTCGTCGGGATCAGGGACCGGTCGGGCCGGCCATCGACCAGGTCGCGGCTTCCGGAGTGCCGTCGCCGTTGAGATCGTACTCGGCGTTGGCGCCATCGAGAGTCATCGAGGGTTCCCGCACGGACGCACCAGAACCGCCCGTCGTCGTTGACGAGCAGGTCGATGTCCCACCCCCGCGCGATCCGATCGACGCCAGCCCCGCCCAGGAGCGCGGGGGTGAGTTGGTCGTCGATTCGGGATCGAGGTCCCTTTAGGCAGCCAGGGTGTAGAGGAACTCCACGTAGGACTTCACCGCCCCGTCCCAACCCGCCACCTTGGGATTCGACGATTCGATGATGTAGAACTCGTCGGGCGCGTGGGCTCCACCCCCATGGCCCAACCCGAAGAGTCCAGCCGGCAACCGCAGGGGTGCCCCGGTGAAAATCACCCCAGGCCAGGAACCGGCCAACCGCGGCCAGAGGAGCGGTTCGACTCCGAGGTTGTGATAGGCGGTCACCATGGCCTTGACCAGCTTCGACTCGGGATCCGTCTCGGTGGGGTCGTTCCCGCCGGACAGGTTGACCTCGATGTCGCCGAAGCCGTGCTTGGCGAGGTGATCCTTGAGCAACTGGAGGGTACCTAACGCCGTCATGTCGGGCACCAACCGCATGTCGATCTTGGCCACCGCTCGGTGCGGCAGGATGGTCTTCCCGCCCGGGCCGGTATACCCCCCGACCAGACCCTCGATGTTGATGGTGGGCTGGGAGACCAACCGGAGCAGCGCCTTCTCCCAAGGCTCGTCGTCGATCCACCGGTCGACCCCGAGCGCCCGCTTGGTGTCGGCTTCGTTCTTTTTCGGGATCGAGGCGTCGAGAATCCGCCGCTGCGCCGGCGACAGCGGCCTGACCTTGTCGAAGAAGCCCGCGACCGCCGGGGTATGACCGTCCGCCTTGACCAGGGTGTTGAGCGCCTGGACCAGGTGCCAGGCCGGGCTGTCCACCTTGGCCGCGAGGCTCGAGTGAATGTCCGCCCGGGGACCTCGGCCCCACCGCGCTCCGGTCGACACCAACTCGGCCTCGACGACCCCTTTGGCGCCCAGGTTCACTTCCACCGTGCCGTTAGGCGCCTGCACCGCCAGGGGGATGATGATCCCGAGCGACTTCTTGAGGGCCGCCTCGACCTCGGGCTTGAAGACGATGTCCTTGAAGTTCGGCGAGCCGATTTCCTCCTCACCCTCGCAGACCAGCACCAGGTTGACCGGCACCTTGGTGTTCGTGGCTTTGAAGGCGTGGAGCGCCGACAGCAGCGCCATCTGGGGGCCCTTGGTGTTGGTGGCCCCCCGGCCCATGATCACCTTGCCCATCCCGGGCTTGTCGACCAGCCGCCCTTCCAGCGGAGGCGAGGACCACTCGGCGGCGTCGTACTGCTTGACGTCATACATGAAGTAGACGGCGAGGGTGGTCGGCGCCCCGACGTCGAGCGTCGCGAACACCCCCGGCTTGCCCTTGGTCGGCACCAACTCGACCCGCTGAAAGCCGGCGTCCCTCGCCAGCTTGGCCATGTACTCGGCCCCCTCCGGGAACCCCTTGTCCTCGGCCGCGATCGAGGGGAGCGCGATCCAGTCCTGCAGCATCTTGACCGTCTGGCCGTGCTGCTTCGCGATCTGGGCCACGACCGCGGCTTTGTCCGCGGCGGTCATCGCGGCGGCCATTGGGTCGGCGACGGTGAGCGCGGCCGCGCCGGCGGCGGCGCTCTTGAGGAAGGTGCGACGTTCGATCTCGTCGTGGCTCATGGGGGGCCGATTGCGTTGACGGTGGATTCGCGGAGTGGGCGCGAGGCCCATTCGGGCACTCGGCGAAAGGTACGCCGAGGCTGGGCGTGCCACTAGTCACTCCGGCCTGAAGCCAGGGTCGGATCGACTTCTCGAACGGAGGCGGCCGGGGGCCGGCGAACTGGGCAAGATCGACGGGGGTTGTCCGTTCCTGACCGGAGAAGGACATCGCCGAGGTATGCCAACTACCCCCAACAGAGAGGTGTTCCCATGAATGCGCGCCTGTCGACCTGGTGTGCCGTGGCCCTGATCGCCGGTTGCGGTCGCGGCTTTGATTCCGCGGCCGAACCGACCGAGCCCAACTTTGCCGCCACGGTGGAAACGTTGTTCAAGGGCCGCTTCCCGATCGGCCCGCGTTCGACCTTCAACGACTGCACCAACGAATGGGTCGACATCGTCGGTGAGTACAATCTCGTCGTCCGTCAGGTCACCTCGGCGAACGGCGGAGTCCACTTCATGATTCATTCGGTCGCGGGGCACGTCACTGGAGTTGGGCAGACCTCGGGAACGCGGTACGCCTCCAACGAGCACACCAACCTCGTCCAGCACTCCGGCGGGCCGGTGTCGATCCTGGTCCTCGAGATCGGGATAACCACGGTCACCAAGGGCAAGGCGGCCAACAACGCGCCCGGCAAGCTGCAGATTTTCATGGTCGTCAACGCCAACGGCGAGCTGGTCGTCGATCGCGTCGAGGTACGGTTCGATTGTTAGTGCCGACGCCGTCGGGCCATCCTCGCGCGGTATTCGGCCCCGGCCCTGGCCTCGCGACAAGGTGCCTCAACGGTCGTCCGGGTTGCTCCGCATCGGAGTCACCCGGGCGCGGGGCGGCCCCCGACTGGGACCAGGCGGCGGCCTGGCGATGATTGCCGCCAGGCCGCCGCGCTCTCACGATCCCGCCTAACGACCTCGGACTCCGATCTCGACGTTCTTGCCCGCCTCGATCTGAATCCGGCGTGGCTTCGCCTCGGCTGTCTTGGGCAGCGTCACCGTCAGGACCCCGCTGGTGAAGTTTGCCCGGATGTCGTCGGAGATGACGGACTGGAGCAGGGTGAAGCTCCGCTCGAACCGGCCGTACCGCCGCTCGGTGAGGTGATAGGTGCCCTCGGCTCCGGCCTCCGGCTTCTGCGGCTTCTTCTCGCCACTGATGGTCAGGACGCCATTCTGAACGGTGACGTTGACGTCGGCCGGGTCGATCCCTGGCAGTTCGGCCGCGACGATCACTTCGTCGGTCGTTTCCCGAACCTCCACCGCCGGCGCCCAGGGCTGCAACGATTGCGTTGCCCCCGAAAAGGCCCGATCGAACCAGCGATCCATCTCCCGGCGAACTCCGAGAACGTCATCCAAGCTGGGGGTCATGCTGCGAAACGCGGTCGGTGAATACATGGTCCTGCCCTCCTTGATAGTCTCCTTTGTGGGTTGAAGCCTGGGGGCCCGTTCCCCCATGCAGCCGCCATCGCCCGGCAATCCCGATGCCAGCCGAAGCGGTCAAATCGACAGAGGGACTCACCAAAGACGCGGTCGAGATTTCCGCGACCGGTCGCCCTGGTCTGTCGGATTGACCGACCCTCCGACGGCTGACTCGCGCCGCGGTGGGCGGCGGCGGGCGGACGTTGCTTGCGGGACGTGGGGCGAAGCTCGCCAACCAGGCCGGCGGGGGCCGAACCCTGGCGGGCGCCAGGAGATCGAGCCGCCGCGTGCAGGGGCCCCCTACCCGTGGAGCCGAGCCAGAAACGAGTCGGCGACCCGGAGGTGATCCTTCAGACGCTTGCCCAGCCGGTGACGCATTTTGACCATGATGGCCATTCGGGGATTCTTCGCCAAGACGTCGGCGTGGCGGTCGATGAATCGCCAGTAGAGCGCATCCCAGACGGCACACCAGGGACCTTTCGCGAAGTCGCTCATCTTGAGGACATAGCTCGATCCGCTGAGGTACGGTTTGGTGGTCATGAGCCCCCCGTCGGCAAACTGGCTCATGCCGTAGACGTTCGGCACCATCACCCAATCGTAGGAATCGACGAACAACTCCATGAACCAGCGATAGACCGCGTCGGGAGATATTTCGCACAGCAGCATGAAATTGCCGAGGATCATCAGCCGTTCGATGTGATGACAGTAGCCGGTTCTCAGCGCCTTCCGAATGACCTGATCGACCGGTTCCACCCCGGTGGTGCCGTCATAGAACGCGGCGGGAATGGCGTGGGTGAATCCCCAGAAGTTCCGGGTCCGCTGCGCCCGCCCGCGGCGGCGGTACACCAGGCGGACGAATTCCCGCCAGCCGACCACCTGCCGAATGAAGCCTTCGAGGGAGTTGAGGGGTAGCCGTTTCGACTCCGCGAGCGCGGCGTCGATGACTTGCCGGGGCGAGATCAGGCCGATGTTGAGCAGCGGCGTCAGCACGGAGTGGAAGAGAACGTCGTGGCTCGGGCTGATGGCGTCTTCGTAGTCGCCGAAGGCAGCGAGCCGGTGGCGGACGAAGGTCGCCAGCCACGCCTCCGCGCCAAGGTGGTCGGTGGGGTAGCCGAACCCCGCATCCGAGCCGATCGCCTCGGGAAAGCGGGCCCGGACATAGCGCCGGGCCTCAGCGACCGAGGCATCCTCTCTGGGCGGGACCACCGGCGGGACGCGAATCCCTTTCGGAAGTCTCTTGCGGTTGATCGGATCGAAGCTCCACCGTCCGCCAACCGGGCGGCCGTCGTCCCCCAGCAACATTCCCAACCGTTTCCGCTGGGCGATGTAGAACTCGGTGAAGAAGAGCTTTTTCTTGTCGGCCGCGAAATCGCGCAGCACGGCTGGGTCGGTAAGGAAGTGCCGGTCCTCGAGCACGGTGGCGGTGATTCGGTGTCGCGCCAGCGAGGCCGCCAGACGGGTACCCAGCCAGTCGTCGCACGGGTCCACATAGCGCACCGATCCGATCTCCAATCGTCGCAGCGCATCGCCAATGCTCCCCGTCTCGGGCAGCTCGCGGGCCTCGAGGTAATCCACGACGACGCCTCGGCTCTCGAGCCTCCGGGCATATCGTTTCATGGCGGCGCGATGGAGGATCAGCTTCTGTCGGTGAAACCGAAACTGGGTGAACAGCAGCGGCTCCTCGATCATGACCGCCCGGGCGGTCCCGATCAGGGCCGGGTGATCGGCGAACAACTGATGAGGATAGATGAGCGCGGCAAGGGACATCGTTCGTCGTCCGGTGGCCGACTCGCCAGGGCGGCGCGACCGCTTCGATTCGTTGGCCGCCCGCCGACCCTTGGGCGCCAATGGCCCGCGGGTGTCAGGCGCTGGTCTTGCGGGCCGCTTCGCAGCCATCGTCGCCCCAGACGTTCCTTCGGGGAGCGTCAGGGGCCGCGGGGGCCAGCCCGCGGAGCCTGGGCCCGCTCGTTCTCGCGGCCGTCCGCGATTGCCGCGAGGACCAGTCCAATGATCCCTGCCGCGGCGGGAATCGTGACCCCGAGGCCGACCAGGAAAAGGGCGAGGTTACTCATCGCGGTTGCCCATGATCAGGAGCGCGACCGCGCCGAAGGAGAGTATCGAAGGAACCCACAAACCGACGAACAGGCCTTGCTCGCGGTTACCCGTGAACCACAGGGTGACGGATAACGCGAAGGACAGAAACGCGGCGCCAAGGATGGCCAGCCCGGCACGAAGACGGAGTTTGGTTCGAGCCATGTACGGTACCCCGGAAGTGAGACTGGTTAGCGCCGGGTTGACCGGCGGGTAACTGGTGGTTGATCGAGCGCGAATCGGTCGGCAGCCTCTCCGGACGGATCCGCGGCGGTTCGTTCCCTCCCAGACCAATATAGGCCTTGGAAGCTTGTTTGTCCAGTCTTCGTCCTATGAAATACCTTGACATTAAATGGACAGACAGACCACGCAGGCTCGGCCCCGGCTGGTATCGGAATCCTGGCCGAGGGCAACCGAATCGACACCACCTCTGGCGTCGACGGTTCCCACGGGCACAGGCGGTCCATTGATGATCATGCCACCGGTCAGCTGTGGTGGCGAAAGACGGATCATGCCACGCCTTCTGCGGCAGCGCCCGGTTCGGCGTGTCCGATGAGCCGCCGCCTGGCACCGAACAGCGCGGCCGCCAGCTTGGTGGCGAACGAGACCACGAACAACACCATGACCCGGAGCGACATGCCCGCCGCCAGCAGGATCAGCAGGTCAATGACGGTGTAGGCGACCCAGACCACCCACGCCGGCCGGAGGCCGAGCGCCCGCCGCCACCAGCCGGCCACCCACCACCCGGCGGCGAACATGAGCGGAATCCCGGCGACGATGCTGCAGTACGGCCCGGCGACCTGGATGTGATCGTCGTAATACTTCGCGTCGTGACCCGGATCGATGAGGTGGCCGTAGACGACCATGTATCCGACGCTGACAGCGACATTCGCCACCAACACCAACACGCCCACGCCGACCAGCAACGCCACGCGACCGAGAGTCATCCGTCTTACCTCCGCGCCGAACGATTGAGATGAGGTGGGGCGAAGCCCCTAGATCACCGCCTCCACTCCAAGAGAAAACTGCCGAACGGTTCCAGGCATCGGGCCGCCTCGGCACCCGATGGACCCTCGCCTGCCCCCGGTCGGCGC
>VGVQ01000021.1 GCA_016874005.1 Gemmatimonadota bacterium
GCATGGTCCCGGTCGTCGCCGGCCGCGGCCGGCTCGGCACCCTGCTCCGGCAGCTCGACGCCGGTCTCCGCGCCAGGTCCGCAACGGCGCCGCCTCGAGCGAAGGGCAGCGGCGGCACCCGAACCGGCGCCGGCCGGCGACCCCGGCCTCGCCGTTAGGCACGGCGATGTCCAAGACGGCGCTGATCGACGCGGTTCGGCGGCTCGATCACGCCGCCGTCCGCCGGCTGCTCGACGCCAACCCGGGGTTGCTGGCTGCCCGTGACCGGCGCGGCTACAACCTGCTCCACCTCGCCTGCTCGGCCTCGGCGGCGGATCCATCCGGCAAGAAGCGGCAGGTCCACATCGCCGACGCGCTCCTCTCGCGAGGACTTCCGATCGACGCTCCCGTCGGGCCCGACGCCTGCACCCCGCTGTTTTTTTCGGTGGCCCGGGCCCGGAACACCCCGCTGGCCCGCTTCCTCATCGCCCGCGGCGCCGAGCCGTCCCGGGCCCCCGGTGGCGGCCTCTTCGCCGCCGGCTGGTGGCAAGATCTCGACGCGCTCGAGCTGCTGGTCCGGACCGGCGCGGCCATCGACAGGGTCGTCGGGGTCACCCCGTTCCTGGCATGCTGGTGCTGGGGGCGCTTCGAGGCGGCCAAGTGGCTGGCCCGCCACGGCGCCGACGTCAACCATCGTGACTCGAGGGGACGTACTGCCCTGCACCACGGGATCGCGAAGACTTTCGACCCGCCCCTGCTCGCCTGGCTGGTGCGGCACGGCGCCTCTCCCGAGCTACCCGATCGCCAGGGCGAGTCGGCGCGCGATTGGGCCGCCCGGAAGCGCGACCGGCGGTGGCTCGACGCGCTGGGACCGCAGCGAACGGGGCAACGGCCCGGCGGCGCGGACCCGGCGGCACGACAGCGGAACCGAGTCCACCGTTAGGCACTGGTTCCACCACCCCCACCCTCTCGACTTGGGCCACCGCGTCGCGGATCCGCCCCCACACGAATAACCAGGTGAGTGCCCAGTCCCGTGGCGGACGCCGGCTTGCTGGCAACCTGGCGGGCCATCCGCCGGCCGTCCGGCGCGGGCAAGAACCCGATCGGCGGCGCACCGACGGCACCGGAGGCCGAGCGGTGACCGCCCGGTGCGCCGATTCCGGCCACCCCGCGATGTCCAACTCCGGGGCCGTTCCGCGCCACGTCGGATACTGAAGGCGGTCATCACACCATCTCGAGAGGAATACCTCATGCACCCGGCAACTCGTTCCACCCGCGGCATCGGCCTGGCGTTCACCCTCAGCGCGATCATCGGCGCCGGGGTTCTGTTCACCACGCCCGTGGCGGCCCAGGTCAACCTCGATCAGTCCGGCACCCCGAACGACGGCGTGATCTGCCGATCGGGCTATACTGGCACCCTGAGCAACGGCGCCTTCATCTGCGCCAAGAACACCGGCGCGGCCCTCAACCTCCAGTGCCGAAGCCAGTTCCCGAACTACGTGGTCCGAGCGGTGAACTCATCGGGCACGCCCGACGGCCGCGACCTCTGCACTCGGGCCGCGATCTCGCTGGGTAGCACCGATCCCCTCGGCGGGCTGGTGCAGGGCACCGACTACATTCGAGCCGACGTCAGCCAGTCCGCCGTCGACTCGGCGGTGGCCGCCGTCGAGAGCGCTGAAGTCGCCGCGCTCGCCCTCACCGACGCCGACGTCGACGTCGCGAACCAGGCCCCGACCATCGACACGAACGCCACTGGCAGCCGCGACAAGGCCCGGGTCGCGATCAAGCTCTACACCTTCGCAGCCCCGCGGCAACTCGCGCTCTCCCTCAGGCGGTAGTTGCCCCGGATCGGACCACGACGGTTCGAAGGCCGGCCCCCACGCGCCCATCGGCGCGTCGGGGCCGGCCGGCATGTTGAGGCACTTGGGTTCGGGGGTGACGAGCCAGCATGCGGAGACGGCGACCGGCCCCGCGGGGATGTTCTCCTCGAGTCGGATCGAGGAAGGCGCCCTGAAGCGCGAGGGACCGGGCCATCGGCCAGCGTTTCGACCTGGCGCCGAGCGTGTTACCTGATTCGGACGAGGCGGCCCTTCCGGCGGACGATGTTCTTGTAGTCCCACTGGACCTCGCGAGACTCCGCCAGCCACCGCCGAAGACTGCCGACCTCGACCTGGTCGGCGGCGCGGTACCGCGCCTCGGCGGCCTTGAAACTACCCTCCTTGGCGAGCCCCTTCGTCTTGAACGACTGCCCGCTCCAGAAGAGGAGCCGAACGCAATCCTTGAGCTTGCTGTAGCCGACGATCGGATTGCCGTCGAGGAACCAGACCGGATGGGCATGCCAGATCTTGTTGTCCGCCTCGGGAAGACCCCGATCGATCGTTTGGGCCAGCAGCCGGCAGATGGCCCGCTCGCGGGGTGACTGCGCCGCATTGTACTTCCGGGTGTCTGGATGAATCACCGGCGCCTCCTGGTTGGAACCGACTCGTTACCGCAAGGTCGGGCCGTCCGTACGTGAAGGATTTCTAACGCCCCCATTCGCTGACGGCTTCTTTGGAAAGCGCCACGTACCGGTCCGGATCCTCAACCGCGTACCAGGTGAAGCCGTGCTTCTTGCTGAACCACAGATGGCCCCCTAAGCCAACCGCTTGATGAACCCACGCCACCGCGACGCTCCAGTGGCCGATGACCAGGGCGAGCGCGAAATAGAGCACTGGATGGAGCAGGAGCTTCCCAACGAGCTTCCACCGCGGCCAGACGACCCGCCAAGTCACCCCGGCGAGCAGGAGAGCCGGCAGGGTCGCCAGCGCGGCATCGAGCAGAGCGGGTCGCATCGAGGATCTCAGGAGGCCTGGAGCGGCAACCATGCCACGTCCACCGAAGCCGGCTGGGTCGCGAGCCAGTGCACCGCGGCGGCGACATGTTCGGGCCGGAGCATGGCCGACCGAGCCGGGAACCCGGGTCGATGATCCGGGTCGATCGGGTCCCAGAGGCTGGTGTCGGTCGGGCCGGGGCTCACCAGTGTGCATCGCACCCCCGAACCGGCGTACTCCGCCCGGAGCACCTCGTGAAATCCCCGAGCACCGAACTTGGTCGCGGCATACGCGGCATTGCCGGGGAAGGCTCGATGGTCGGCGACGCTGCCGATCAGCAGGTGCAGGCCCGAGCCCCTTCGCCGCATCGCCGGTAGCAGGCCGCCCGCCACCGCCACCGGTGCCCGCAAGTTGATCCGATAGAGTTCGTCGAGCACCCCGACCGTGTCCGGCCCGAGATCGCCGATCGCGAACCCCCCGGCGTTGTTGACCACGATGTCCGGCACCCCGAACGCGAGGGTCGCCTCGAGGGCCCGCGCGATCCCCTGATCGGTCGACAGATCCGCGACGACGTCGCGGTAAAGCGCCGCCGAGTCGGCGAACCGCCGGCCGATTCTGACGACGGTGGCGCCATCGGTCGCGAGCCGCGCCGCCACGGCGGCTCCGATGCCCCGCGACGCTCCGGTGACCAGCGCCAGTCGCCCCGCCAAGGCCGTCATCGGGGAAACGCCGTCATCAGGTATGGGTCGGTCGGGGCGCGTGGGCGAGCCGGAGGAACTCCTCCCGGGTCCGGGCATCGTCGGTGAAGCACCCCCGCAGCGCGCTCGTGACCGTGGTGGAGTTCTGCTTCTCGACGCCCCGCATCATCATGCAGAGATGGGCCGCCTCGATGACGACGCCCACCCCCCGGGGCTCCAGGACCTCCATCAGGGCATCGGCCACCTGGTCCGTCAACCGCTCCTGCACCTGGAGCCGCCGAGCGAACACCTCGAGAATCCGGGGGATTTTCGATAGCCCGATGATCCGCCCGTTCGGCAGATAGGCGATGTGAGCCTTGCCGAAGAACGGCAACATGTGATGCTCGCAGAGCGAATACACCTCGATGTCCCGCACCAGGATCATGTTGTCGTGCGGTTCCTCGAACACCCCCCCACCGACGACATCCGCCACCGACATCCGATAGCCTCTGGTCAGCCACCGGAGCGATTTTTCGACCCGCTCCGGCGTCTTGTGGAGTCCGAGGCGCGTGGGGTCCTCGCCCAGCCCGTTGAGCAGGGCGAGGATGTGAGCGCTCAGGTCAGTCACCGACGTATTCGACATAGTTGCGAGGCGTTTCCCAGAGTCTGATGAGGTGGAGCCGCCCGGCCGGCAGCCGATGGGCCAACTGTTCCCAGCAGAAGGCCGCGATGTTCTCGGCCGACGGGATCCGGCTGGCGAACCAGGGAACGTCGAGGTTCAGGTTCTTGTGGTCGAGCGCCTCGACGATGTGCCGCTCCGCCAGGTCCTTGATGATCCCGACATCCACGACGTACCCGGTCTTCGGGTCGATCGGCCCCTCGACCAGGATCTCGAGTTCGTAGTTGTGGCCGTGATAGTGGGGGTTGTTGCAGGGGCCGAAGGTGGCGCGGTTCCAGTCCGCCGATTCCGCGGCGTTATGGAGCCGGTGGGCGGCGTTGAAGTGGACCCGTTTGGCTACCAGGCATTTCGCCATGACTCGCCCTCGTTCGCCCCGCAGGATTGACCGGCCGGAAAACCAGAGGGCGCCGACCCGACTCGCGTCGGTCGGCGCCCCAAGGTTGGCTGGCGGCTGGGAGGTTTATTGAAGCCCGAAGTGGAATGTTCGGCGCCCTCACCGCTACGTCTGTCTTCCCCCGGGGGGCGTGGCATCGGTATCAGTATGTGGGCCCAGCTTCGGACCTGTTGGCTCAATAACGTGGTTCCCAGCCACCAGCCAACGGATCTATAATAGGAAGAGATCGGAAGACCGTCAACGCGGAAGGATGTCACCGGTGAGCATCGAACTGATTGGCGCCATTGTTGCACTGGCCGCGTGGTTCGTCTTGACGTTCCTGATCACGCCGGGCCTCGGGATCGTTCACGTCCTGCTGGCCGCGGGGGTGGTGCTTTTGATTCGCTGGTGGGCCCTCAAGTTCGCCTCCGATCGAAACTGACCGGCTCGGCTCTTTATCCGGCTCAGATCTCCCAGTTCGAGAAGGTCACCGGCCCGTCGTCGCTGACGGGCGGCGGACTGGCCCGTTCCATCCGGAGGTCGGTCCACTGGACCCGAAACCCCAGTCCGATCAGATCGCGGTAAGCCCCCGCGTAGGCGCTCTGGCAACGAATCGCCACCCGCTCGACCCCGCGACGGGCCCCTTCGGCGAGCAAGGTCTCCGCCAGGAGTCGGAAGGCGCCCCGGTCGCGGGCCGCCAGTTTGAGCACCCTGAGCTCGGTGGTGGATCGGGAACTCGACAACGGCACCGCGTGCCACAGCGCCGCGGCCGTCCAGCGATCGCCGCCCACGGCGGTGAGATCGCCTAACGTCGACGCCAGGGTCAGCTCGGTCTCCCGACGGACGTCGAGGCCGGGCTCGACCTCGTTCACCAGGGCATGGAACCGGTCGGTCGCCATCCCGGCCTCCCGTCCCGCGAACCGCTGCCCGGCCCGCGGCGGTACCCCGTGCAGGTCCCGAACCATCGACACCGTGAGATGGCCCGGGGTGAAGCCGAGCCGGCTGTAGAACCCGATATTCTCGATGGCCCGCGGCATCGTCTCGAGGCCGATCCGCCGGCAGCCCGCGTGCTCGAGGTACTCCACCCCGGCCGCCACGATGGTCTGGCCGAGGCCCCGGCCCTGCCAGTCGGTCCGCACCGCGAGCGGGCCCATCCATCCCTCGACGCCGTTGGCGTGGCCCAGGTTGAACGCGGCAACGCCGGCGTCGTCGCGCCAAACCATCGCCCCCGGACCCGCGGCCGCGATCGCGAACCGCCACACGGCCGGGTTGAGCTCGGGGACGCGGACCCCGGTCATCCCGTCGCGGTGGTAGCGGTCGGTGAACGCGTCGGAGAAAACCCGATTGACCTCGTCGATGTCGCCCGCGACCAACTGCGAGCGGACCAGGGAGGCGACCTCAGGCAGCGGCATGGGAATCGAACCCGGCCCGCGGCGTTTCCTCCCGCGCCGTCGCGATGCCCCGTTCCACGTCGTAGTCGATCCGGATCGCCCGGTCGAACGAGTCGCGGACCGACTCGATGTGGGTGATCAGGATGACCTGGGGGAATCGGTCGGCCAGGCTTCGCAACAGGTCGATGACCGCTGAGCGTCGCTCGTCGTCCAACGAGCCGAACACCTCGTCGAGCACCAGGAGCGAGAATGGCTGCCCCGCCCGATCGGCGATCATCTGGCTGATCGCCAGCCGGAGCGCCAGGTTGGCGATGTCTTCTTCGCCGCCCGAGAGCACGGTCTTGGGCTCCCCGTCGTCGACGATCGATGGCTCGTAGTCCTCGGTGATCTCGAGATCGCTGTAGCGGCCGGCGGTCAGGTCGCGCAGTAGAATCGAGGCCGCATCCGAGAGATCGGGCCGGAGCGCGGCGTTGAGATCGTCGCGGAGGTCGGTGAATGCCCTGTCCAACTCGGTATTGAAGAGCACCTCGCCCTTGAGCCGCTCGATCTCCGCCATTCGAGCATCTCGCTCGGCGCGGCGTCGCGCCACCGCGGCGCGGTGTTCCTCCGCGGCCTTCCGCTCCCCGTCGGCCCGGACCTGGGTCACCTGCCCGGTTTGCCGAGCCCGCTCAGCCTCGTGGAAGGCGTCGCGCGCCGCGTCGTACGAGGCCGCCGACCACCCCAGCCCGACCAAACGCTCCTTCAGGGCCGCGACCTGCGCCTCCAGACGCGAGAGGTTCTGCTCCGCCTCGGCCGCCTTGGGCACCAGCGCCGCGGCCCGCTCCGCCAGGGCCGCGAGCCGGGCGACCTGGGTCCGCAGCGGCTCCAAGGCGAGTAATCGATCGCGGACCCGCTTGTGGGTCGTCTCGTCGTAACTGGTCGGCACCTCGGCGAGTTTCGCCTCGAGGTCCGCGGCTCTGGCCTCCGCCGCGGCTCGCTCCGCCGCCACCCGCTGGCGCTCGGCGATGCCGGCATCGGCTCGCACCACGGCGGCTTGGTCGGCTCGACCATCCGCCGTGGCCGCCTCGAGGGTGGATCGCGCCTTCGACAACTCGGCAGGCTCCGGGGTGAGCTGATCGAGCCGATGGCGATAGAAGCGGCCCTCCTGCATCACCTCGGCGAGCGATGTCTCGAGGTCATCGAGCACCTTATCGTACTCCTTGCCGAGCGGCTTGCCACAGGTCGGGCAGACCACCGTCGGGCCGACCTCGCGCAGTCGCTTCAGCTGCTTTTCGAGGTCGTCGTGCTGTTTGAGGAGACTCGCCCGCTTGGTGGCGGCGTCCTGTTTCTCTCGAACCCATTCGGCTTGGAGGTCCTCGAGCGCCACCGTGGCGGCGGCGACCCGTTCGGCCGTCGCCGCCGACTTGGCGCGGGCGGCAGCCAGCTGCTCGACGTCAGGCAGCCTGGCGAGGCGTTGGTCGTGATTGGCCAGGGCGCTCTTCACTTCCTTGAGCTCGGCTTGGACCGCCCGCCGGCCCGCGAAGGCGAGGCTCTCGGCATCGAGCCGATCGCGCTGCGCGGCCAGGGCATCCCACTCGGCGAGCCCCGGGGCCAGCTCGTCGCGTTTGGCGGCGGCCGCCATCGCCTCGACCAGGTCGCGATCGAGCTCCTGAAAGGCTCGCCGGGCCTCGGTGGCCTGATGCTCGGCGATCTGGAGGTCGGTCTCCACCGCCTGAACGGTCTCCCGCCGCTTCTCCCACTCTTCCCAAACCGGGCGCCGCTCGGCGACGAGCCGCTCGGCCAGCTCGAGACCGGCCCGCGCTTCGGCCACCGCCCTGGTGGCGCCGGCGATCCGGACGGTCGCCGCCTGCTCTTCCTGATCGAGCGTCTCCCGATCGATCAAGCCGGTCTCGGCGGTGGCGAGCGAGGCCCGGAGGGCCGAGCGCTCCTCCTTGAGCCCGATCTGAACGGTGGCCAGCCGCTCGTAGCCGAGCACCCGACTCAGGAACCGGGCCCGATCCGCGGCGGTCATCGCGGCCATGAAGGCGAGTTCCTTCTGGCCGGTGAAATAGGTGTTGAAGAACTCGTCGCGGCTCATCCCGAAGAGCCGGGTCACTTGGTCGGTGACGGCCCCGGCGCTGTTGGCGATCGGGGCGGCCTCGCCGTCGAGATAGAACACCGCGCTCTGGAGCGACCGGACGATCCGGTATCGCCGGGCGCCTAACGTGAAGTCCAGCTCGACTTCCACCCGGGAACGGGCCGGGGCCGAGCGCCGGCGGATGGTATCGCGAGTCCCTCGGGCGGCCTGGGTGCCGTACATGGCCCACGCGATCGCCTCGAGCAGGGTTGTCTTCCCCGCCCCGTTCGGTCCGACGATGCCGGTGAGGCCGGGCCCGAACTGGAGCGTGGTGTCGGCGTGCTGGCGAAAGTTCTGGAGCCGAAGGCGGTCGAGTTGCATCAGCCGGTTCCGCCAGGTTCGTACGGCACCGCTTCGAGCAAGGCGACGCCCCGAGCCACGAATCGGTCGCGGTCGATCTGCTCCGGCAGCGGACGGCGGGCCAGAAACGCCCGGAGGGTATCGGCGAGAGTCTGCCGGGGCCCCGGGGCCTCGACCCCGATCGACCGGGCGGCGTCCGGCCGGCGGAGGTCGAGGTGGAAGTGGAGCGCCGCGGCCTTGGCCGCGCGGACGGCGGCATGATCGATCTCGCGGGCCACATGGCGGGGGATGTCGAACACCCGGAGCCGAACGACCTGATCCGCGATCCCGCCAGGCACGGCCGCGAGTCGGGCGGCGATCTCCGCATCGAGTTCGGCGGCGGAGAGATCGCGGCCCTGGATGTATTTCAGATCGTAGAACCCGCGAGAAGCGGCGACATACTGCCGTTCCGGCGCGACGACCTCCCGATCGAGGTCGACCAGGAGCCAGCCCTTCCCCTTGACGCCGCTCTTGCGCTGTTCCTCCAACTCGCCCCAGACGTTGAGGGTGACGTAGTCGAGCGCTCCGGCGTACCACACCCCCGGGCCGACCTCCCGCATCACGTGGTAGTGTCCGAGGGCCACGTACCGCCAGCCGCCGTGGGTCAGCTCCGAGCCGTCGATCAGCGCTCCTCCGGGCTCGGTCCACCAGTTGTCGAACTGGAACACCCCTTCGACCTCGCCGTGGACGGCGAGGACCTCGTAGCGGTGCTTCCGGGGAGCCCGGAATTGGAGCTTGTCGGCGCTAACCACTGCCTGGTGCGGCAGGGCCCGGACCAGGAGATCGAGGTCGGGGTAATAGAGGTCCTCGGCCTGGTCGGCGACGACGTCGATCCCCAGTTCACTGAAGAGCCGGAGAATCGAGCCGGTCTCGGTGGCGCGCGGGGTGTCGTGATTCCCCGCGATCAGGATGACCTTGGTCTCGGGCAGCGCGGTCCTGAGTCGCTGGAACTCGCGGAAGCAGAAGACGATCGACTGGTTGCTCGGCCGGACCGCGTGGAAGAGGTCCCCGGCGACGATGACCGCCTGGGGGGCTGCCAGAATCACCCCGTCGATCGCCCGCCGGAAGGCGTTGGCGACGTCGGCCTCGCGCTGGTTGATGCCAGCGGCGGTCTGCCGGTAGAACTGCCGGTAGCCGAGATGGATGTCGCCGAGGTGAGCCAGTCGCACCCCGGAGTTTGGGGTGGTGGCCGCGGAAGGGCAAGCCTTCCTGGGGCGACGCCTGGAGGTCCTTCTCCCACACCCCCCGCAGCCCCCACCCGAGCATCAAGGGGATCCACCGCGCCGGGGCCTGGCCGGTGATCTGTCGGAGCAGCCTAACGTCGGCCTACTTTCCGCGTCTGGCTCGAAGCCGAAGGTACCGCGTCGATCTCCGGCTCGGGTGCCGCCGAAGTGCCGCTTGCGTCCCCGGCGGATCGGCCCGTAATTACCATTTCGACACGGGGACTCGTCCCTCCCCGGGTCCGACCTGACCCTCGCCCCTTCAGGGAACCCCGAATCATGAGTTCCACCCGACGTGAATTTCTCAAGGTTGGCGCGACCGCGACCGGCGCCCTCGCCCTCGGAATCGACCCCAGCCAAGGCGGCGTGATCCCGGCCCTGGCGGCCCCGCTCAAGATCTTGGTCCTCGGAGGCACCGGCTTCATCGGGCCCCACATGGTCCGACGGGCCCGGGAACGGGGCCACACCATCACCCTCTTCAATCGCGGCAGAAGCAACGACGACCTCTTTCCCGACCTCGAGACCCTGATCGGCGACCGCGACGGCAAGCTCGACGCGCTCAAGGGCCGGAAGTGGGACGCGGTGATCGATACCTCTGGCTATGTGCCTCGCCACGTCCGCGACTCGGCGAACCTGCTCAAGGGTAACGCCGACCAATACCTCTTCATCTCCACGGTCGCGGTCTACGCCGACTTCAAGAAGCCGGGCATCACCGAGGACTACCCGGGCGGGGCGATGGCGGACCCGACCTTCGAGCGGGTCACCGGGGAGAGCTACGGACCCATGAAGGTCCTGGCCGAGAAGGCGGTCCAGGAGGCGTTCCCGACTGGGGCGATCATCGTCCGCCCGGGCTACATCGTGGGCCCGGGCGACAGCACCGACCGATGGACCTATTGGCCGGTCCGGGTGGCCGCGGGCGGCGAGCTGCTCGCTCCCGGGGAGCCGTCGTATCCGATGTCGATCATCGACGCCCGCGACCTGGCCGCGTTCGTGGTCACCCTGATCGAAAAGAAGAGCGCCGGCGTCTACAACGCGGTCGGGCCGACCAGGCCGGTGCCGATGGGCTCGATGCTCGAGCAGCTCAAGGCCATCACCAAGTCGAACGCGTCGTTCACCTGGGCCGACGCCGGCTGGCTCGCGGAGCAGAAAGCGACCTTCCCGATCTGGAACGCGCCGACGGGCGGCTACGCCCACCTCCACTCGGTCAGCAACGCCAAGGCGATCGCCGCCGGCCTGACGTTCCGGTCGCTCGCGCAGACGACAAAGGACACGCTCGAGTGGTGGAACGGGCTCCCGGAGGAACGTCGCGCCGCGATGCGATCCGGCCTCCGCAAGGCACCCGAACTCGAGACACCCACGGCGCCGATGGCCAAACAGATGGAGGTGGAGACCCAGCTGCTCGCCGCCTGGAAGGCGCGCGGGAAATAACGTCTGAAAACGGTGGCGGCCGGGAGCGACCGACCGGCCGCCATCATCCTTCGACCAGCCATGCCCAGACCCGATTCCGATCCCCCGCTCTCTGCCGAGGAGACCGAGTGCCTCCGCCGCGGGATCGACGAGGCGATGATCCGCTACGCCGGCGCCTTCACCCCGCTGATCGTCACCCGGGCCAGCGGGGCGGTGATGATCGACGAACGGGGCCGCCGGGTCCTCGACTTCACCTCTGGGCAGATGTGCGCGGTCCTGGGCCACAACCATCCCGACATCACCGCCGCGATCCACCGGGCCA
The DNA here is from genome assembly GCA_016874005.1 of Gemmatimonadota bacterium. Classification (GTDB taxonomy): domain Bacteria; phylum Gemmatimonadota; class Gemmatimonadetes; order Gemmatimonadales; family GWC2-71-9; genus SHZU01. The sequence continues at coordinate 11,314 of VGVQ01000021.1, forward strand.
CTCGGGAAGTGACCCACCTGCTCAGCACCATCCTCGCCCCCTCGGTGATCCGTCTCTGCCAGCGACTCGGGGCGCTGGTCCCGGATCCCCTCGCCAAGTCGATGCTGCTCAACACCGGCGCCGAGGCCAACGAAGCCGCGATTCGAATGGCCAAGCTCTTCACCGGCGGCTTCGAGGTCGTGAGCTTCGGAGGCTCGTGGCACGGGATGACCGGCGGCGCCTTCTCGAGCACCTTCTCGTTCGGGCGGCAGGGGTACGGTCCGCTGATGCCGGGAACCGGTGCGTTGCCGGCCCCCAACTGCTATCGCTGTCCGATCCGGCACTGCACCGACCGGTGCGACACCACCTGTCTCGAGGTGGGGTTCGAACTGATCGACCGGCAGACCACCGGCGCGCCGGCCGCGGTGATCGTGGAGCCGGTGTTGAGCGCGGCCGGCATCATCGACCTCGGGCCGGGCTACCTCGCGAAGCTCAAGACGATGGCCAACGACCGCGGCTATCTCCTCATCCTCGACGAGGCTCAGACCGCCTTCGGGCGAGTGGGTGACCTGTTCGCTTTCGAGCGCGATGGGGTGCCGCCCGACATACTGACCCTCTCGAAAACGTTAGGTGGTGGCCTCCCGCTCGCGGCCACGGTGACCAGCGCGGCGATCGAGGAGCGGTGCCACCAGGCGGGCTTCCTCTTCCTCACCTCGCACGTCTCCGATCCCCTCCCGGCATACGTGGGGCTCGCGGTGCTCGAGATCATCGAGCGCGACCGGATCGTCGAACGGGCCCGGGAGACGGGCCGCTACCTCCGAGAGCAGCTCGAGGCGCTCCGGCGGGCCCACGAGTGCATCGGCGACGTTCGGGGCCGGGGCATGCTGCTCGGGATGGAGATCGTGCTCGATCGGGAGCGGAAAACCCCGGCGCCCGAGCTCGGTCACCAGATCATGGATCGGTGTCTCGAGCTGGGCTTGAGCATGAACATCGTCCGGCATCCCAAGGCGGGCAGCATCTTTCGGATCGCCCCGCCCCTCACCATCGAGCGACCCGAGGTGGACGAGGGTGTCGCCATCCTGGATCAGGCGATCGGCGAGTGCTGGCGCGCGGGCCAGTCCTCCGGGAGCAAATCGGGCGGCTGATGTCGCGGGTCGCCCTGATTCACGCCTTGATCGAGTCGATCGGCCCGATCTCCGAGGAGATCGATCGGTCCTGGCCCGACTGCGACCGGTTTCACCTTCTCGACGACTCGCTGTCGCGCGATCGCGCCCGGCAGCCGGGACCGCTCGACCAGGCGATGACCGACCGGTTTCAGCGGCTGGCGGACCATGCGGTGGCTTCGGGCGCCGGCGCGATCCTCTTCACTTGCTCGGCGTTCGGGCCCTGCATCGACGCGGTGGCCCGCCGATTGGCCCCGATGGCGGTCTTCAAGCCGAACCAGGCGATGATCGCCGACGCCGTGGCGACCGGCGGACCGATCGGCCTCGTCGCCACCTTTGGCCCCACCCTCGAATCGATGATCGGCGAGTTTCCGGCCGGGGTCGCCGTCCATGCCAGGCTCGCGGACGGGGCACTCGAGGCGCTTCGAGCCGGCGATCCCCACCGGCACGACCGACTGATCGCCGAAGCCGCCCGCGACCTGGTGGAGCGCCACCAGGTCGCGACGATCGCCCTGGCCCAGTTCACCATGGCCCGGGCGGGGCCGGCGGTAGCCGCTCTGGTGACCCGGCCCGTGCTGACCACGCCGGCGAGCGCGGTCAGGGCGCTGCGAGACCGGCTGGGCGCCTAACGGCCTGCCCGGACCTGCTCGACCACCCGGCGGACCGCGGCGATCACCAGATCGGGCCGGTCCCGCTGAACGTAATGACTCGCGTCCGGGATGATCTGGTGCTCGCTTCGACTCGACCACCCGGCCTGCTCTACCTGCAGCGCGGTCCAAATCGCCTGGAACTTCCGGCCCTGTTCCGCCGTCATCTCGATCTGCGCCAAGGTAGCGGCGTCGAGCGGGGCCGCGGCGGTCAACACCGCCAGCGGCCGCTCGCCTAACGCTCGCGCCTCGCCGGCCTGCGCCATCGTCTCGGACATCGCCCGCGCCTCGGCGATCATCGGTCCCATCGAGGTTGCCGCGTAGGCCGCCGTCGCCCGCCGGACCGATTCGGGGATCGCCCCGTTGGTGTCGGTCGGCATCACCGCCCGGGCCAGACCGGTCCACGCCAGGGCCGCCAGCACCTTGAGGGAACCGAGCGGGGGCTCCATTTCCTTCCCGGTGGCCTCCGCCAACCGGGCGACTTGGTCGGGGTGCGAGGCGTCGACGAAGACCAACCCGGCGACCTTGTCAGGAAACCGTTTGGTGTAGACGCTGATGTATGGCCCACCCAGCGAGTGACCCACCATCACGTAGGGACCGGCTTCGCCGGCCGCCGTCAAGGCGGCGTCGAGGTCGGCGGCGACCGCGGTCGCGTGGCGCGGTTGTGGTCCGGGATCGCTCCACATGATCCCGGCCCGACTGTAGCCGCAGGTACGGGTGGTCGCGGCGATCGAATCGTGGACCGCGGCCCAGGCCAGCGATCCGTTCATGTCGAGCCCAGCCTCCAGCACCACGATCGGCGTTCCGCTGCCACGACAGTCGAGGTGAAGCCGGCGACCTCCGATGTCGACCAGCCGGCCCGGCGGTGGATGGTCCGTCGCGGCTCGACCCCTGGCCACCCGCTCCGCGATGGCACCGAGCAGCGCGGCGACGACGATGAGCCCGAGGAGGCCGAGTCCGATTCGTTTGAGCCAAGTTCGCATGGCGAGTGTCGGGTTGGGTCGCTCCCAATCTGGAACCGTTTGGCCGTTTCCGCTAACCGCGTCAGGCCGTTCCGGCCGACAGCGAGCGAGATCGGATCCTCCACGACACCCCCGATCGTATCTGGCTGGTGGTCCTCCACGCCGCCCTGCCTCTTGCTCGGCGCATCCGCCGGTTCCGAGGCGGTTCGGCGCCCCCGCGAGCGATTCGCAGCGAAGCACGGCGAGGGTGCGGCAAAGCCAGCGACCGGGAGTTTGGGAGGGCTGCTTGCGGCGCAGACTGGCGTCCATCATCATACCCCGACATGGTCAGCCGCCGAGATTCACCAGCCCCGTTTCGGAGCCGGGAGTCAGCTTGGGAGCCGGATCGCCCGCCCCGGGCGACGTCGTGCCTGTCGTCTCGAGCGTCCCCGACGTGACCGATCGCCCGTGACGGAGCACTCATCCGCGGACCGTCCGAGATTCTCCCGGCCGCGGTTCCGGCGGTTCCTGACCGATTACCCGGCACGGCCGAGTCGACGACGCGGCCGAAGCCCCGGAAGGCCGCCCCGATGGGACCTCCGACCCTGTGGCGGCCCGGAACCGCCGTCGCGGCTACCTCAGGGAGTACCTCCGGTGGCTGGCGCCCCACCGCTACGCGGTCGCCGGGCTTTTCCTGCTCGCCCTCCTCGTCGCCGCGTTCCAGATGGTCGAACCGCTCTTCATGCGGTTCATCGTCGATCGGGTCCTGCTCGACCCGGACCTCGACCCGGCGAGGCGGCTCCGGCTGCTCCACCTGGCGGGGGCCACCTTCGTGACGTTGGTCGTCCTCTCGAACGTCGTGGCCGTCATTCGCGACTACCGCCAGCGACTGCTGAACGCCCGGGTAATGCTCAGTCTCAGGCGGGCGCTGTTCGGGCGGCTGCTTCACCTCCCCCTCCCCAAGCTCTGGGACATGAAGACCGGGGGGATCCTCTCGCGAATCACCGGAGATGTCGACACCACCACGGGCCTGCTCCAACTCGCCATCGTGTCGCCCGCCCTCTCGGTGATTCGCCTCCTGATCGCGATCGGGGTCCTGCTGGCACTCAACTGGCGACTGGCCCTCACCGCGCTCGCGATCGTTCCCGGCATCGCGGTCATCAGCGTGCTGTTCTCCCGGCGGATCCGGCCCATCTACCGTTCGCTCCGAAAGGACGTGGAGCACATCGACGGCCGGGTCGGCGAAACCTTCTCGGGAATCCGAGTCGTCCGCGCCTTTCGGGGGGAGCTTCGTGAGCTGTTCGATTTCCTGGTGGGTCGCCATACGGTCATCCGCAAGGAACTGTTCGCCCAACGGCGCGAAATGGTGATCTGGGCCTCCTGGGGCCTGTTGCTCGGGGCGGTGAACGTCGTGATCCTCTGGTATGGCGGCTACCTGAACCTGGTCGGCCGGGCCTCGGTGGGCGACATCATGGCGTTCCAGTGGTACACCTTCCTGCTGCTCAATCCCGTGTGGCAGATCGTCAACTCCTTTTCCGAGTTGCAGCGATCGCTCGCGGCGACCGAGCGGGTGTTCGAGATCCTCGCGATGCCGGATGACAAGCCGGACCGCCCGGGCGCGCTGCCCGCACCGGCGGCCGTGCGGGAGATCGTCCTCGACCGGGTGGGATTCGAGTACCGCGAGGGAGTCCCCGTCGTCCGTGACGTGTCGGCCACGGTCCCCGCCGGGACGGTGGTGGCGCTGGTGGGACGAAGCGGCGCCGGAAAAACCACCGTGACCGACCTGGTGGCGCGGTTCCACGATCCGACCGAGGGCCGGATCCTGGTCAACGGCACCGACATCCGCGACCTCCAGTTGGCCAGCTATCGCGATCTCGTGGCCATCGTTCAGCAGGATGTCTTCTTGTTCGACGGGTCGGTGCGTGACAACATCGCCTACGGCCGTCACGGCGCCACCAAAGACGAGGTCGTCGCGGCCGCGGTGCGGGCCAACGCCGACGAGTTCATCAGGTCGTTGCCGGAGGGGTACGACACCTTCATCGGTGAGCGCGGCGTCAAGCTGTCCGGGGGGCAGTGCCAGCGGCTCGCGATCGCGCGGGCCTTCCTCGCCGACCCGCAGATCCTGATCCTCGACGAGGCGACCAGCAACCTCGACACCGAGAGCGAGCAGGCGATCCAGGCGGCCATGGCGAGCCTCCTGGCCGGCCGCACCACCTTCATCATCGCGCACCGGTTGTCCACGGTTCGCCGCGCCGACCTGATCCTCCTGCTCGACGGCGGCCGAGTGATCGAGCGGGGGACCCACGAGGCACTGATGGCCCTTGGCGGCCAATACGCCCGGATGGTTCGCCGACAAGCCGACTCGGCGGGCCTCGATGCGGCGTTCAGCGACGCCTAACCATCGACCCGGAGCGCTTCGATCGGTTCGATCCGAGTCGCCTGCCGTGCTGGGACCCACATCGCGGCGAGGGCGGCCACCCCCACCATGACCACCACCGCCCCATAGACCGAGAGTTCGACCGGCGCGACCTGGAACAGCATCGAGCGCACCAACCGCGAACCGACCGCGGCGCCGACGGCTCCCCAGAGGAGCCCCGCCAGTACCATCCGGAACCCGTCCCGAAGCACCAACCGCCGCACGCTTCCCCGGGAAGCGCCGAGCGCGATCCGGACCCCGATTTCGCGGGTTCTCGTCGCGGTGAGGAAGCTCAGGACGCCGTGAATGCCGAGCAACGCCAGGACCATCGCCACCACCGCGAACGCGCCGATCACCACCAGCGCAAACCGATGACTGGCGACGGTCGCCATGACGGTCGCGGTGAGCGGCTCGACACCGTAGATCGCCAGGGCCGGATCGAGACGCCGGAACAGCCCCGGAATCTCGGCCGCGACCGCGCCCAGGTCGCCGCTCACCCGAAGGACCAGCACCCGCGCCATCGGCAGCTGCAGGGCGCTGGCATAGACCGCGGGCGGCACCGTTTCGGCGACACCGTGGATCCGCTCATCGGTCACGACCCCGACGATCCGCCGAGTGATGCCCCACCAATTGATCTCCTGGCCCAGCGGAGATCGGTCGGAGAAGAACCGTCGGGCCGCCGTTTCGTTGATGACGGCCACCAGCGGCGCGTCCACGGTTTCCGATTCGGTGAAAACCCGACCGTCAATGACCCCGAGCCCCACCGTGGTGAAGTAGCCCGGCGAGACCACCCGCACCGAGATTTCGGGCCACGACGCGGCCTCCGCTTCCCGGCCGACGATCCGAAACGAGTTGGTGAAGCCAGCGTCGAGCGGATGGGCGTTGGCGAGGGCCGCGCCGCTCACGCCGGGGATTCGGGCGGCTTCCTCGAGCAACCTGGCACTGAATTGCTGGATCGCGGGCCAGCGCGGAAAGGTGGCAAAGTCTCTCGGATAGCGGCTGGCGGGCAGCTGATACTCCGCCTTGAGCAGGTCGTGAGTCCGGTATCCCGGCCCGGTTCGTACGATCTCGGTCAGGCTCTTCACCAGGAGCCCGGCCACGATCACCAGCGTGACCGAGATCGCCAACTCGGCGACCACAAGACCCCGACGAAAGCGGCCCAGCCCGGATGCCACGGCGCGATCCTCGGCCCGCATCGCGACCATCGGATCGATCCGCCGGGCCTGCCAGGCCGGCACCATTCCGAACAGAAGCCCCATCAGCAGCGCGAGGCCGAGGCTCGCAGCCACGCCAACCCAGTCGACGCCCACCTCCTCCATCCGTGGGAAATCGGCGGGGGCCAAGCGCAACAGCATCCCCAGCCCCGCCCACGCCAGCGCGAGACCGAGGGCACCGCCCAGAAGGGCTAGCAGGAGGCTCTCGACCGCGAACTGCCGCCCCAATCGCCCCGCCCCGGCGCCGAGTGCCGTCCGGACGGCGATCTCGCGAGCCCGCACCGCGCCCCGAGCCAGGAGAAGATTGGCGGCGTTGACGACGCCAGCGACCAGCAACAGCACCCCGGCAACCACCAGCAATCGAAGCACGGGTTTGGTCGGACCGAACACCACCTCCGGATATGGCTCGAGGTTGCTGCCGCGGGCGGTGTTCGAACCGGGAAACGCCCGCTCGAGGTCGGCGGCGATCGCGGTCGCCTGGCCACTCGCCTGCGCCGCCGTGACCCCCGGGGCGAGCCGGGCCACCACGATGGTCGAGTGGGTGTCGCGAACCGATCCGGTGAACGTCCCTTCGATCGGGGCCCAGATGTCGACCCGGCCGACGCCGGCGTACGGAGCGTGGTAGGCCGCCCGGGCATGAATCTGGTCGAGCCCGAAGTCGGCGCTGTTCGGGAGGACGCCAATGACGGTAACCTCGCCATCGTCGAGCCGAATCGTTCGGCCGATCACCGCGGGATCGGCGCCGAAGCGCCTCCGCCAGAGTCCTTCGCCGATCAGCACCACCCGAAAGGGACGGACGGCCGCCTCGGCGGCCGTGAAGGCCCGGCCCACGAGCGGCCGAACGCCGATGAGGTCGAAGAAGTTGGCGCTCGCCAGGATCGCGGTGAGCCTGAGCGGGTCGCCCTGCCCGTCGGCCAGGCTCAGTTCCGCGCTGGAGAGGGCGCCGACTTGGCCAAGCAACTGGCCGCGGCTCCGGAAATCGAGGTAGTCCGGCCAGGACATCGGCTCGCGGGTGGTCCCGGTCCGCCGGTCCGTCTGCCAAACGACGGCGAGCCGCTCCACCTCGGCGAACGGGGCCGGCCGCACCAACACGCCGGTGACCACGGTCCAGATGGCGGTCGCGGCGCCGATCGCGAGGCCCAGGGTGGCGATGGTCGCGGCGGAGAACCCCGGCGCCCGGCGGAGTTGGCGCCCGGCATAACCGACATCGCGGCGAAGATCGTCGAGCCCTCGCCACCCGCGAGCGTCGAGGGCGGATTCTCGGACCTCTTCGACGCTCCCTAACCTGAGCGAGGCCCGGCGGCGCGCCTCCGCCTGGTCGAGGCCTCGCGCCTCGAGCTGTCTGGCGCTTTGCTCCAGGTGGTAGGCCAGTTCCTCGCGGAGTTCCCGATCCGCGCGGCGGCCCCCGAACAGGGTGCGGAGCCGGTGGCGGAGTCCGTCCCAGCCGGACATCAGGCCCCCTCCCACCGCAGGATCAGCCGGATGGCCTGGGCGGCCCGCTCCCATTCGGAGCGCTCCACTTGCAGCTGGCTCCGACCCGCGGCCGTGAGCCGGTAGTATTTGGCCCGTCGGTTGTTCTCGGTCAACCGCCACTCCGATACGACCCAGCCGCTGCGCTGGAGGCGCTCGAGCGAGGGATAGAGCGACCCTTGGTTGACCGAGAGGGCTCGCTCCGAGAGAGCTTCGATCCGCTGGGTGATCCCCCAGCCGTGGATCGGTTCGACCGAGAGGACCTTGAGAACCAGGAGGTCGAAGGTGCCTTGGAGCACGTCGGTGCGGCGGTCGGCCATCGCTCGTTCCTCTCGACTGTCAAGTGCAATGTCGCTCACCTGCTCCTGACCGTCAAGGGGAGCTTCCGGTCGGGGACCACCCCGCGGCGGAACCGGCTTGTCCGCGACCAATCGCGGCGGTACAATCGACCACCCGATATCGGTGAGCCTCATGTTCCGCTACCTCGCCATCGCCGGACTCGGCCTCGCGGCCGGCTGTGCCCCCGCCGCCACCACCTCGACCGATCGGATCTCCGAGCCGGGCCGCTACCAGGGGTACGCCACCGCCGATTATGACGGGTACGCCAGGACGTCGCAGTACTTGACGATGCGCGATGGGGTGCGACTGGCGGCCGACATCCTCCGCCCCACCAAGAACGGCGCGCTCCACGGCGAGAAACTCCCCGTGGTCTGGACCCACCACCGCTATAACCGGGCCTTTTTCCGGGGTGACACCATCGTGGACTACGCCGCCGGGTTCGGCCGGGGAATCGCCCGGCTCCTCCACCATGGCTACGTGGTGGCGGCCGTCGACACCCGAGGCGGCGGAGCCTCCTTCGGCACCCAGCAGGGGTTCTTCATGCCGAGCGAAGCCGAGGACGCCTACGAGATCACCGAATGGCTGGCCGCGCAGCCGTGGTCGTCCGGGAGCGTGGGCATGACCGGGCGGTCCTACCTCGGAATCACCCAGCTCTTCGCCGCGAGCAAGAAGCCGCCGAGCCTCAAGGCGATCTTCCCCGAGATGCACGTGTTCGAGTGGTATCCGATGATCTACCCCGGCGGCGTCTATCGCGACGACTTCTTCGCCAAGTGGCAGATGCTGACCCACAACCTGGACAATGCGGTGACCTTCACCTGGGGACCGGCGCTGTCGTTCGGCGGGGTGGCACCGGTCGACGGACAAGAGGGCATGGCCCAGCGGGACTCCGCCATCGCCGAGCACAGGACCAACCGCGACATGTACACGATGTGGGCCGGCGTCCCGTACCGGAACAGCATCGACGCGGTCTCCGGCAAGCCGATTCACCTCGAACGCGGACCGGCGACCTACCTGGACCAGATCAACGATTCGGGCATTCCGGTCTACGGGTTGGTGGGCTGGTACGACGCTTTCCCCCGAGATGCCTTTCTCTGGTTCCGCAACCTCAAAGTGACCCAGAAGCTGATCATGGGTCCGTGGTTCCACGGCCAGACGGACGGATTCGACCTCGGCGCCGAGCGGCACCGGTGGATGGATCGCTGGCTCAAGAACGTCGACAATGGGATCGACCGAGAGCCGCCGTTGCGTTACTTCGTCATCGACGCTCCCGAGGCTTCGGCCTGGCGCACCGCGACCACCTGGCCGCTCCCCGAGGCCGTCGCCACCGAGTTCTTCTTCCATGGCGGGAAGGCCGGCAGCGCGGGGTCGTTCAACGACGGCCGCCTGATCCGGACCTCCCCGGGGGACGCCGAGGCCTCGGACAGCCGGGTGGTCGACACCACCGCGACGTTAGGTCCGGCCAACCGATGGGCCAATACCTACGGAGGCGCGGTCGGGTACCCGGACCTGGCCGGTAACGACGCCAAGGGGTTCACCTGGACGACCGCACCGCTCGATACTCCAGTCGAACTGATCGGACATCCGATCGTGCACCTCTGGGTGACGTCGTCGGCCCGCGATTTCGACGCAATGGTCTACCTGGAGGATGTCGATTCGACCGGACGCTCGAGTTATGTGACCGAGGGCGTGCTCCGTGCCTCCCACCGCAAGCTCGGGACGCCCCCGTTCGACAACTTCGGTTTGCCGTGGCCTCGAAGCCACCAGGAAGACGTCGCCCCGCTTCCCGCCGAGCCGGCCGAGTTGGTGTTCGACCTCCACCCGACCGCCAAGCGGTTCCGGACCGGGCACCGGATCCGAGTCACCCTCCAGGGCGCCGACCGCGACAGCCATCGCGCCGTCTACCCGAAGGTGCCGCCGACCGTGGCCGTCCATCGCGATCGAGCGCGGCCCTCCCGGATCGTGCTGCCGCTGGTCCCGGTGCGCTGACGAACGCCGCGGTGGCTCCGTTGCGGCACCTGGCCGTGAGCCCTAGCTTGGAAACGGCTCCCCTGGCGAGGTCTGGCCTTGGCGCGTCGTCGCAGCGGGCGGCTCCTGGTCGTTTCGACGTTGGCATTCCTCGCCATCGGCTGCGGAGCTGATGGTGACCTGACTGGCCCGGCCGCGGACGCCTGTGGCCCTGGCCCCTATTTCTCTGCGCTGCCGATTGCCCTGAGCGACATCGAGCGCATCGTGGTCTTCGGCGGGCTTGGGGCGCCGGGCCACACCCTCCCGACCGCCCACGCCGGGATGTACCTCCTGAACGAGGGCGCGGCGGTGTCCTCGCCCGGCGACCTCCAGATCACCCAGTTGCGCCGCACCAGGTATTTGGTTTCGCCGAACCGCCAGGGTCGCGAGGACTACGGCGTCTTGTTTCAGGTCTGCCGGGAAGTGTCCGGCTGGTTCGGCCACCTAACCACACTAGCCGCCTCGGTGGCGCCCGAGGCCACTTGGTCGGATTGCCAGCAATACAGCACCGCTACCGAGACGGTCGAGTCCTGCAGCGCCAGCTTGAGGAACGTGCTGGTGAGGCCCGGCCAGCCGTTGGGGACGGGTGGGATGTCCCGCGCGTTGGGGTTGATGGGGTTCGACTTCGGAATGGAAGACTCCCGAGTCGACAATTTCTACATTGCCAGGCAGCGTCACCCGCCTCAGACCTTTCACGCGATCTGTCCGTGGGACCAGTTCGGACCGGCACTTCGGGATCAGCTGTACACCAAGCTTGGCGATCCTGGCCGGCCTGGCTTGGTCCCGGCCGGTGAGCCCCGCTGCGGCACCATGACCGTTGACGTGGCCGGTACCGCCAAGGGCGTCTGGGTGCTGCAGGGCAGCAACCCCCAGCCCGGCAACGAAACCGCGTACCTGACCTTGGCCAATTACCCCTACCGACCCGAGGACCATCTCGCTTTGAGCCTCGGACCCAACGCTCTGGGCGCTCGGGTAGCGGTGGTTGGCCGCCAGGCTTCCGGTCGAGTCAACCGACCGTTCGAGTCGGTCACGGACAGCCAGATCTACTGTTACGGTCCCGACGCCGCGTCTCCGACCGTGAGTTGGCTCCTCGCCCTCACTGGGCCGAGCCAACTCGATATCAAACGGACCGACCATGCCCTGGGCGCCAGTCCGTGCTTGGCCTCGACGGCAACCTGGAACATGTCCGGGGCCGTGAGGCTGACCCGCTGAGGCATTCGTCGCCGAGTCTGGCGTCGGATAACGGTCGGTCGAGCGGCGGTAACCATCTATCGATGTTCCACCGCGATCGGGTCAAGCGCCGTCGGCGAGATGGTCCCCGAGTCGCAGCCCGAGCGCCGCAATGGTGAGCGTGGGGTTGGCGAAACCGGCCCGCGGAAAGACCGATGCCCCGGCGAGGTAGAGGCGGTCGGTCCCGAACACTCGCCCATTGGCATCGACTACGCCGTCCCGAGGATCGATCGCCATCCGGGTGGTTCCGGCGTGGTGATGGGCATTCGGGTCCGGTCTGTCATCTGAGGTGACCACCACCGTGCCCCAACCGGCGGCTTGAAGCCCCTGGGCGACCAGCGTCTTGACTCGATCCAACCGGCGTTGATCCTCGGTCCGCCATTCCCAATGGAGATGCGGCTTCGGGATCCCATGCCGGTCGACCGAGCCGCCCAGCGAGACCCGATTGCCAGGGTGGGGGAACTGCTCGGTGTTGATCACCAGTTCGATCCGATCGAAGGCCCGCTCGGGCCGCGGCCGGTCCGACCAGCCGTATCCCGCCGTCCCGCGGCGCCCCCGCCACCGAGCCAGCCATCCCGGTCGCCACCGGGGAAAGAGCGAGACGCTGGCATTGGCCCAATCGGCCCGATCCGGTAGCTGATCCGAGAGGGCCAGGCGGGCAGCGACGGGCGGGTCGCCGCCGAGATCGAACCGAGTCAGCCGATGCCAGAGGTCGGGGCCCCGGGGAACCAGGGCGAGGGTCCGATCGCGGGGGTGCTCCATGAAGCCGCGACCGAGCCACGACAAGGTGCCGCCTAACGGCATCGTGAGGAGCAGCCGAGCCGCCTCGATCGCCCCGGTCGCGATGACGACCCGCTGGGCCCTGAGCCGCCACTCGACCCCGGCGGGGTCCCGGGCGACCAGCTCCACCACGGCCGGATCGCCCAGCTCGAGCCGGACGACCGTCACCCCGCCGAGCACCGTCGCTGCCCCGCTCCGCCGGAGCTCACCGAGCACTCCGTCGGTCCAGGCATCTCGCGGGCCCCACCGATACCACCGAGTGACGAGGCCCGACCCGACGGCCGACGAGTCCCCGCCCCCGCCGTTGTCGGCGCCGTCGGTCACCTGGGGCTCGAGCCCGCAGAGCCGTTCTGCCTCGCGGTACCAGGGCAGCAGGGTCGCGAAGTCGATCGGCCACCCGGCCAGGTCCCCAACCCGGGCCGAGAGGTCCGATCGGTCGAGCCTGAGGTACTTTGCTCCGACTCGACCCCGATAGGGCGTGTTCCAGATCGCCGCGGTACCGCCAAGCTGCCGGTGACGGGTGCTGGTCAGACCGGCGTAGCCATCGCCCGAGACGGTGCCGTCGTTGAGCGCGGTCGCGTGGGCGGTCGGGTCCGATTCCCCGCTGTCGACCAGAATCAATCGACGGCCAGTCCGGGCCAGTCGGTGCGCCACGCTCAGTCCGGCGGGCCCGGCCCCGATCACCACGAACTCCGCTTCGAGGGCTCCCGCGGGCCCCCGTCGCCAGTCGAGGTCGGTCACGTTAGAATCCGCCCATGGGCGAGGCCTTTCCCCGTGTCAGCGTCATCATTCCGACCCTCGCAGCCCCAGAAAGAGCCGCCTCGATCCGCCGGGCACTCGCCAGTGTGGTGGAACAGAGTGGCGTCGACGCCGAGCCCATCGTCGTCATCAACGGTCCCGCGCCCGACCCCGAGATCGTGGCGTGGCTCCAGCGCGATCGCCGAATCCTGGTGCTCCGACAACCCCAAGCCGATCTCCCAGCCGCCATTCGGCTCGGGCTCGGCGCCGTCGCCGCCGAATTCTTCACCGAATTGGACGACGACGACGCCTTGCTCCCGGGAGCGCTGGCCCTCCGCCTGGCCACGTTGGCGGGGCACCCCGGCGCCTCGATCGTCGTCACCAACGGTTTTCGCCGGCTCGACGGCGTGGACACCCCGCTGCGGCCGGACTTCGCCGCGGTTCGACCCGATCCCCTGATGGCGTTGCTGTCGGGCAATTGGCTGCTGCCGGGCAGCTGGCTGGCTCGGACGGATGGCGTGCCCGCGACGCTCTTCGACGCCATGCCGCGGTACCTCGAGTGTACCTACCTGGCGGTGCGGTTCAGCCAAACGGGCCGGGTCTGCTTCGACGATCGACCGACGGTCGTCTGGACTCAGTACGGAGGTGAGTCCCGCTCGCTCGAGTTCCATCTCGGCCAACCCGATGCCCTCGAGGCCATCCTCCGCCTCGACCTTCCGATCGCCTTCCGCCGCGGCCTCGAGCGCCACCTCGCCGCGGCCTATCACGCGGTGGCCGAAAGGTACCGCGCCAGCGGCCAGCTGGCGAAGGCGTGGCGGGCTCACCTCCGCTCCCTGACCACCCCGAGCGGATGGCGATTCCTGCCGGCCACCCGCCACCTGGTGACGGACTGGGCGCGGCGCCCGCGGCAATGACGACCCGGATCCTCGCGGTCGCGATCGACGCCACCAGTCCGGAGCTGGTGGATCGATGGTGCGCCGACGGTACCCTCCCCAACCTGGCTGCCCTCCGCGCCCGCGGCCACTGGGGCCCGGTCCGGGGACTCGAGGGTTTCTACGTGGGGTCCACCTGGCCCTCCGCGATCACGGCCGCGTCGCCCGGGCGGCACGGGCTTCACTACCAGGTACAATTGGTCCCGGGGAGCTACCGGCTCGAGCGAGTCGCGGCCCAGCGCTACCTGGCGGTGCCGCCCTTCTGGAGGACGTTAGGCGATGCCGGGAGGCGGGTCGCCGTGCTCGACGTGCCGCTCTGTCCGATCGATCCCGAGATCGCTGGAGTCCAATCCGTCGAATGGGGAAGTCACGATGCCTTTTTCGGGTTCGACGCGCGGCCGGCCGGGTTCCGGGCGGACCTGCTCCGCCGGTTCGGCCCCCACCCGATGGGACCGAACTGCGACGCGGCTCGCCGCGGCAAAGCCGACTACCGGGCCTTCGTCAGTCGCGCGGTCGCGGGCGTCGAGCGCAAACGCGACCTGACTCGCTGGGTCCTCCAGTCGGGCGATTGGGACCTGGTGTTCCAGGTGTTCACCGAGGCGCATTGCACCGGCCACCAGTGCTGGCACCTCCACGATCCCGCCCATCCGGCCCACGACCCGGCGGTTCGCGCCGCCATCGGCGACCCGGTGGCGGCGGTGTACCGCGCCATCGATGCCGCGATCGGCGACCTCCTGGCCGCCGCGCCGGGGGCTCGGATCATGGTCTTCAGCTGCCACGGCATGGGATCGTTCTTCGGGGGTCAGTTCCTCCTCGGCGACCTCCTCACCCGGCTCGGGGTGACCGCCGCTCCCCCGTCTCCCGGCCGATCGGAACTCGAGCCAACCGTGGTCCAACGAATCTGGCGACGTCTCCCGATGGCGGTTCGCCGGGGGCTCGAACCGCTCCGGCGGGCGATCCGCGATCTCCCCGGATCACCGACTCTCGGGGCCCACCCGGCCACGAGCCGGTGCTTCGCGGTCGGCAACGGTCAGGCGGTGGGCGGGATTCGGTTGAACCTGCTCGGGCGGGAGCCCGCCGGGTTGCTCCGCCCCGGGGAGGAGGCCCGCGGGTTCGTCGAGAACCTCCGAGAGGAGCTGCTCGCCATCGAGCACGCCGACTCGGGGCGCCCCGCGATCCAGCACGTCTGGGCCCCCGGAGAACGGTATCAGGGGCCGGCGTTAGGCGATCTCCCCGATTTGTTGGTGGAATGGAACGAATCGATCGCCGTCGGGAGTGCCTCCGTCGCGGACGGGGCCGGGGCGCGTTATCGGCTCCGCTCCGCGCGGATCGGCGAGCTGGCCGGCGTGAATCAATATGGCAGGACCGGCGAGCACCGCCGGGACGGATTCTTCATCGCGACGGGAACCGACCCCGCCCGCCCAGGCCGCCCGGCCGAGCACCCCATGAGCGTGCTCGATTTGGCGCCGACGCTCACCGCCTGGCTCGGCCTGGACCTTCCCCACCCGGACGGCCGGCCGCACCCCGAGCTCGGCTAGCGCTCGCCGGAAAGACGATCGCCACCCGCATTCTGTGGCCCTTGAAATGGCGGGACGGCGGGCGCACGGGGAACGACTCGACTCGGCGGGGGCCCCGGCTCAGAGATACGGGTCGTCGACCGACTTGAGTGAGGCAACGCCGGAACGGGGCGCAACGGTTCGGGTCGGCACTTCCTTCCCGAGACACTTCACGAAGAACGGGACCACTTCGTCTGGCCGGGTGCGGATCGTGGCATGGAGGGCGCGCACGACGTCGGTTGGGTCCCGTCCGGAAATCAGATCCTTGATCCGATTGGTCGGCAGCGACGGCTCCAACGCCCGGAGCCGCCGCAACACCGCGTCCTCGAACGGAATCTCGGCCTCGGGTGGGTATTGGTCGACTCCCTCGCGGCCCGAGAGGACCGGCGGCCGGGGAAACCGGACGAAGATCGGCTGAGTGAAATGGGGATGACGGATCATCAGTTCGCCCTTGGGGAGGGCGGCGAGCTTGGCCTTGATCGCGGGCGAGAGGATTCCATACCCCGGGGTCGCGAGTTCGTCGGCGTCCAGGCGCCCGAACACCGCCGTGCCCGCGTTGCCAACAACCCGTTTGTGGACCTGAGACCGAAACTGCTGCGCCGAGAACAGAACCAGCCCGAGGTAGCGACCGCGCTCGGACAGGTCGAGCAGCATCTTCCGGACGTAGCTCTCGGGGCCGTCCTGGGGCGCGTACTTGTTGAGCTCGTCGACGAAGGCCACCACGTGCTCCACCCCGAGGTCGCGACGTTCGAGGTGCTCACGCAGCTTCGACACGATCCGAGCGAATACCAGGTCCTGGGCCAGGGGATCGAGTCCCGCCACGTCGACCACATAGACGGTGCGGTCCTCGAACCGACCCCAGGGCAAGTCGTTCACCTCGCCGTTGTCGGTGACGAGGCCCTTGGAGCGAGTGCTGATGTTTCCGAGGCGATTGCGGATCTTCCGAATCGTCGCGACGTGATGGGTGCGCCAGATCTCGGCGCCTCGGCCGGACATCTCGAGGAAGTTGAAGATCGCCCGGAAGAAATCCTCGAGATCGGCAAAGCTCCTGACCGTGAACGTCCTCCCGAGGACTTCGTCGTGGAACTCCTTGCCAACCACCCGCTCGGCGAGGAAGTCGATCAGCGCGTCGGCCTTGGCGTCGACGTCGTCGCGGTTGAGGAGGACCTCGGCGTAGTCGAGGACTTCCCGCAGGCCCCAGACCAACGGTTCGGTCGGGGCGAGCGCCGGATTGGTTCGCAGGGTGTTGAGGTTCACCCCATCCGGCTTGAACGGGGCGAAGTAACGAACCCGCTCGAACACGGTCGGCTCGAGGCCCAACCGATGGTAGAGTCGCAGGTCGTCGGCCGTGAGCTTGCCGGGCTGATCGAGGAAGCAGAGGTCGGGCCCCTTCACGTTGAAACACACCGCGGCGATCCGACCTTTGTGGGCCGGGAAGGTCTGGAAGATCGAGGTGAGGAGGAACTCGACCGCCGAGGTCTTGGTCGCCAGCCCGGACACCCCGGTGATGTTGAGGTGGGCGGCCTCCGGACCGAGCAGAAAATCGGCATCGAGGGAAATGGGGGCTTCCAAGCCGCCGGCCGCGTAGAGGCCCACCGGAATCGCGGTGGGCCGGTCGCCCCCGGCGTAGCCGCTCATCCGGAGCGCGAACGCCACATCGGCGTCGGAGGCCAGGTGGACCTCGCCGAGCGGCACCGGCTGGAGCGGTTCCTCGGGCTCGTGGCGAAGGACCGCGGTCTGGTAGAGGCGGATCTCGCTTCGGCTCGACGGTTCGATCGCGGCCGCGGGGTCGCCGTCAGCGCCATACACCGCGTCCATCGGGGTGGCCAGGTCCGAGTACGCGAACGCGTCGGTTACCACTCCGTACACCTTCCGGCTCGGCGACTCGACCCGGACGATCGAGCCAATCCCGACGTTGGCGTCGGTCGCGGTCCAGAAAAGGAACTGGTGAGGAGTACTGGGCTTGAGCTCGGTGGCAACGACTCGTCCGATCATTGCTAAGAATGTAGCCAGAGATGGCGACAGCGAGCGAGTCGGCTTGCTCCTGACCGCGTCACGGCGAATATTGGCGAGGTCCGGAACACTGGCGAGGCCCGGTACGACACCCTCGGCGGGATGGCGACCCGAGATGACGCGGCATCGGCCCCACTCCCCTTGCCCGGGGCGCTCCCACGGGCCGAGCTACCTGCTCCTCCGGCTGGGGCTGGCCGTCGCCCTGGGGTTGCCCAACCCGCTTGCGGGGCAGGCCAACGGCACGGTTCGCGGTGTCGTGCTCGACCCCAGAATGAACCCGATCGAGGACGCCCTCGTCACTCTCCACACCACAGGCGCCGCACAGCGGACCGACGCCAAGGGTCGCTTCAAATTCGACAAGGTGGCGGCCGGGGCACACCGGGTCACCGTTCGGGCGTTGGGACTGGGCGCAATCCACTCCGACCTCGACGTCTTCCCGGGCCTGATCCGCGACATCACGTTCCGGTTCCCGCCGCCCGTTCAGGAGCTCGATTCAGTCGTGGTAAACGCGGAACCGCACCCGTCCGCACGGCTGGCGAGCTTCGAGCATCGGCGGCAGACCGGCATGGGCCAGTATTTCGATCGGGGCGATTTCGAGAAGATGATGCCCGTGTCGACGAGTCAGATCTTTCGGCTGCTTCCGACCGGCCTCACCGTGCGGGATAGCGCCGGCGTCCCCCAGGCCATCTCGGACCGAGGCACGAGCATCGTCGTGGATCCGTCGACCGGTGCTCCCACCGTCCGGTCTTGTCAACTCCGGCTGGCGCTCGACGGCCGGCTGCTGCCGGCGGGAACCTCTCTCGACTTCGTCGATCCTCGGGAGGTCCATGGGATCGAGGTCTACCAGGGCGCCGGGTCGATACCGGTCGAGTACCTC
Organism: Gemmatimonadota bacterium; assembly: GCA_016874005.1. Taxonomy (GTDB): domain Bacteria; phylum Gemmatimonadota; class Gemmatimonadetes; order Gemmatimonadales; family GWC2-71-9; genus SHZU01. The sequence continues at coordinate 29,613 of VGVQ01000021.1, forward strand.
GGCGGTCAGCGGGATATCGGCTGCGGACTGATAATCATCTGGACCAGGTCCGGCACCGAACGAGACCGCTAGCGGAAGGCCGTGGCGGGCGGGTCGTCAGCCCCGCGCCCTGAGGTGTCGCTCGACGGTTGCCACCCCATAGAGCAGTCGATCCCACCGCGGATCCGGCCGGCTCAACGGGACCCGCTCGGCCATGAGCCACCGCGACACTCGGTCGGCCACCGCCCCTGAGCAGTGATTGGCCGCCATCTCGATTCGCACCAGGCCGTGGAACAGATCCTTGTCCCGGTAGTCCCACAGCCGCAGACCCCACGAGTGCGCCGGGAGGAATCGCCAGGTCGACGGCTCGAAGATGCTCGACCGGTGACCGGCCTCGATGGTCAGGTACCGGAGCAGTGACTCGCCCTCGAATGGCAGGGTGGCGTGGCTTTTCGAGACCCCGACGGCCTTCGGGTCGTCGGCCCAGACCTCCGAATCGGAAAGCACCCCATCCACCACCAGCCAGGCGTCGTAACCGCGCCGAAACTGGGCCCCGAGTTGCCGCTCGAGGGCGGTCCGGCAGGAGTCGATGGCGCGGTGGGCGTGTTCGAGGGCCTTCAGGGGGTGGAGCGGCTCGTCATGGGGAAGCTCGATCGCCTCGACCCCGCCGGGACAGGGGCCAAAGGTGTCCAGAGCCTCGGCCGCCCCGACCAGGAGCCGGCGATCGGCCCGCTCCACGGTCCGAAACCGCCCGGCGGTTCGAAGCCGGACCGCCGCGGCGATCCGGGCGGCCACCAGTGGCATGGTGCCGACGTAGCCCACCACCTCGTAGCGCTGGGTACCATCGACGAAGGCGATCGGTTCGGGACACGGCTCGGCGGGTCCCACCGAGTATTCCTGGAGCGCCTCGCCTTCGATCAGCCGGGAGGGCGCGAGTCGAAAATCATCGGGGCGTCCCTCGACCGCCGGAGGCGCCCCGCTCGCACCGGTCACTCCGCGTTCCACCGCGGCCCGCCGGAGCCGCCGGAAGAACAGCGGATCGGTCACGCCGAGATGGCCTCGAACTCCGCCAAGCAGGCCATGATCCGGTCCATCCCCTTTTCGAGCTCCTTGTCGGAGGTGGCATAGGAGAGCCGGACCCAGCGGTCGTCACCGAAGGCCGCGCCGGGCACCAGGGCGACGGCGTGTTCCGACAGCAGCCGGTCGCAGAACTTCGATCCGGTCAACCCGTCCTTGGCGCCGTCGACCCGGAAGAATAGGTAGAAGGCTCCCACCGGCTCGACGAACTCGACCCCCGGCGCTTCCTTGCGGAACCGCTCCACCAGCCGATCCCTGCGACGCCGGAACACCGCCGTCATCTTGACGACCTCCTGCTCGACTCTGGGATCGCTGAATGCCGCCGCGGCCGCGATCTGGGCCGGATGATTGGCCCCGGTCGTGGTGTGGGACTGGAGATTCGCCATGGCCTTGGCGACCGGGCTCGGGGCGTACGCCGCGCCGATCCGCCAGCCGGTCATCGCGTAGGCCTTGCTCGCTCCATAGATGACGACGGTGCGCTCGAGATACTCGTCGGGCAAATCGAAGAAGGATGGCGCGGGACCTTGACCGTAATGGATCCGCCGGTAGATCTCGTCACTCACGATCCAGATGTTGTGCTTTCGGGCCCAATCGCCGATGGCCTTGAGCTCCGCGAGAGTATACACGGCACCGGTGGGATTGCAGGGCGAACAAAGCACCAAGCCACGGGTGAGCTTGTCGGTGTGCCGCTCGAGGTCCTTCACGCCGACCTTGAGCCCCCACTCGACCTCCCCGGGGACCATCACCGGCTCGGCCCGAGCCAGGTGGATGATCTGCGGATACGAGACCCATGCCGGCGAAGGTATCAGGACCTTGTCCCGTGGGCCGAACAGGGCAAAACAGGTATTGAACAGCGACTGCTTCGAGCCGGTCGAGATGACGATCCGGTCCGGATCGACCGCCCGGCCGCCCGAGAGATCGCTCAAGTGCTTGGCCATCGCGTTGCGGAGGTCGGCGACACCGACGTTCGGCGGATAGCGGGTCAGGCCTTTCTGGATCGCTTGGATTCCCGCCGCGGATACCGGCCCGGGGGTGTCGAAGTCCGGTTCGCCAACGCTCAGATCGACCACATCTCGTCCCAGCGCGCGGAGCCGGCGTGCCTCGGCGTTGATCGCGATGGTTTCGGAGCCTTTGAGATGCTGGAGGTTGGACGAGAGCGGGTCAGGCAAGCGGAGTACTTTGGTCACGATGCCTCGGCTGGCGTGGGGATCCGGCGCGAAGGTTCGTGGATCGACTCGGCTAAGTCAATGCTGGCGGACCCTGCCGCGATGGAGCAGGTAGCCGTACACCGCGACGTTGACGATCACCACGACACCGGCGAGCAGGTACTGGATGGCAGGCGTCAGCCCCGAGGGGTAGAGAATCGGGATCAGGTAATGCTCGACAAAACCGCCGGAATACCCTGCCTGCCCGCCTCGGCGCCGGAGGGCGTTCTCGAGCGGCGTGAGGGGGCAAACCCCGCCACTCAATTCGATCCACGTTCCCCAGATGGCGGCCGGGAGGTGGAACCACACCACCCAGCGCCTCCGAATGGCGAGAAGACCTCCCAGCACGACGAACCCGACGAACGCCAGATGGAGCAGCACCACGAGGTCCGCCGCGATCCGATAACTCATCGCGGCCACCAGGAGAGCCGGGTCGGTGACATCGGCCAAACCTACCCCGACCTAACCGACTTGCCGAACGGACCCGACCGGACTTTCTTGCCGCCGGTCTTTTCCAACCGAGGCACCCGTGTCCGACCGTACCGACTCGTCCTCGCCGGAGCGCGGGGAGCCCGGCGTTGCCGGAGCCGACTTCGCCGGGATCCGCGACGCGCTGCCGGTCGTCGCCCGGGGCAACAGCCTGGTGCTGGCGACCCCACCCGCGGCTGGGTATGCGGTCCCGGTGCTGGTGGAATCGCTGAAACGCCCCGCGGTCGAACCCGCCACGGCCATCGGTCTGTTGATCGCGCCAGAAGGAGCGGTTGAGCCGTGGGTTGCCGCGGCCGGACGGGCGGCGGAAGCGGCTGGTCGCCGTTCCGCCGGCGCGGCCACCGCCGCCAGGGCCCGCCACCACCTCTCGAGCGGGCGGGTCGATCTGGTGGTGACCACCCTGGTCGTGGCCGGACACCTCCTCGAGCAGAGCGGCCTCGAGGTGGATCGCCTCGGGTGGGTGGTCCTGGCCTGGCCGGAACTCGAGCCCGACGCCGACGGGTTCGTCCGGCTGTTCGCCGATCTCCCCAAGGAAACGCCCCGCCTCATCGTCACCGCCGACCCCGCCGGCATCGCCCCGCTGGCCGAGCGCCACGCCTGGCGGGCGGCCCGGGCGGGGACGTTAGGCAGCGACCCGACCGAACGCCTGCCCCGACTCCGCGCGGCCGGCACCTCGTGGAGCGGGCGGGTCGGGGCGCTGGCGGCGCTGGCCGACCTGACCGGCCGCGACGAGGCAACGGTCTGGACGGTGGACGAGGCGGATCACCAAGCCATCGGTGCCGGGCTCGCGGCCCACGGCGTGACCGCGCGGTTCGTCTCCGGGACCCAATTGGACCGCTCGCCAACCTGGTTTTTCGATGCCGCGCCCCCCGCGGCGTTGGCCGCGGCGGACCCGGTTCACTCGGTGGTCTTGGCTCCGCCGGGTGTCGAACGCTACCTCGCCCGGGTCGCCGCTCGGGTCGACCCCGTTTCGCTTCCCAGCGACACCGACGCCGCCACCGCCGCGATCGCCGCTGACCGCCGAGCGGTTCGAGCCCGGGTGCAAGCCGGCCCCGACCGAGGCGCCTTCGCGACCATCGCCCCCCTGCTCGACCAGTTTCCGGCCGCCGACGTCGCCGTTGCCCTCCAGTCGCTTTGGCTCGAGGCCCGGGCCGGAAGCCCCGCGCCGGCTCCGCAGGTCAGAGCCGCCCGGCCAGCCAAGGTATGGATCAGCGCGGGGAAGAAAGACGCCGTTGGGACGACCGATGTCATCGGGCTGCTCACCGGTGAGCTCAAGCTGGCTCGCCACGCCATCGGCAGGGTGGAGGTTCGGGACACCTTCACCCTGATCGAGTCCACCTCGGAGGACGACGCCAAGGCGCTGGCGACCAAGCTGGCCGGGCTCACCCTCAAGGGCCGGCGACTCACCGCCCGAGTCGATCGCGGGCCTGGCCCCCGCCGACCCGCTTGACCAACCGCCTGTCGCGGCGATAACCTCGCCCCTCGCCAATCCAGTCGGGAACCAGAGTCATGTCGCCAGCGACCCGTTCCGGCACGATCGAGGTGATCGCCGGTGTCATGTTCAGCGGCAAGAGCGAGGAGTTGATCCGCCGGATCCGCCGCGCCCTGATCGCGCGGCTCAGGGTCCAGGTATTCAAGTCCCACCTCGACGATCGCTATGGCGGGGTCGCGGTGGTGTCGAGCCACACCGGGGTACAACTCGAAGCGACCCCGGTCGACAGCTCCGCGGAGATCTACAAGGCGGTCCGGGACAACACCGAGTTGCTCGCCATCGATGAAGCCCAGTTCCTCGACGACGGAATCATCGAGGTATCGACTCGGCTGGCGGAACGGGGCGTTCGAGTGGTCCTCGCCGGGATCGACACCGACTTCCGCGGGCTGCCGTTCGGCAAGATGGGCGAGCTGATGGCCATCGCCGAAGAAGTCACCAAGCTGAGAGCCATCTGCGTCGTCTGCGGCGATTTGGCCTGCCGTACCCAGCGGCTCATCAACGGCCGCCCAGCTCGGTTCGACTCGCCCCTCATCATGATCGGTGGGTGTGAAAGCTACGAGGCGCGATGCCGGCGTTGTCACCGAGTGCCGCGCCACGACGACGATCAGACCCGGATGCTCTGAGGTGCTCAACGTCGCCCTGACCGGCAACATCGCTTCGGGAAAGTCCACCGTCGCGCGGCTCTTCGCCGAGTGGGGCGCCACCGTGATCGACGCCGACCGGATCGTCCGCTCGCTGCAGCAGCCCGGGACGCCGACCCTCGCGGCGATCGCCACCCGATTCGGGCCCGAGATGCTGCATGGCGACGGGAGCCTCGATCGCGACCGACTCCGAGCCGCGGTCTTCGCCGACCCAGACGCCCGCCGCGATCTGAACGCCATCATGCACCCGGCGGTGGCATGGGAGCGGGATCGGCTCATCGCCGCGGCCGCGGCCAAGGGGGCTCGGATCGTCGTCTCGGATATCCCGTTGCTGTTCGAGGTCGGCGACCCCGCGGGCTTCGACGCGATCGTGTTGGTGGACGCTCCCGTCGAGTTACGCCGGGAACGACTGATGAGCAACCGGCACTTGAGCGGCGAGCAGGCCGACGCGATGATCGCGGCACAGATGCCCGCCGAGAGCAAACGAACCCGGAGCACCCACGTGATCGACAACGACCGCGATCCCGGCACCCTCGCGGAACGAGCCAAGGTCGTGTGGGACGCGCTCACGAGCAGGATTCCTTGACCCGACGATACCCCCGGGGTATCCTGATAGCCGTCTCACGCCAATAGGAAACCGGTGGCCAACGTCCCGGACCAACTCCGCTACACCGCCGACCACGAATGGGCCCGGCAGACCGCCGATCCGGGAGTGATCGAGGTCGGCATCACCGACTACGCGCAGGGCGAACTCGGCGATATCGTCTTCGTCAATCTTCCCAAACCGGGCGACAAGTTCGCCGCCCATCAGGCCTTCGGGACGATCGAGGCCGTCAAGGCGGTTTCGGACCTGTTCTGTCCCCTCGCCGGCGAGATCGTCGCGACCAACGGGTCCCTCGACACCGATCCGGCCCAAGTTAACAAGGCCCCGTACGCCGATGGCTGGATGATTCGCCTCAAGCTCGATGATCCAGGTCAGTTTGCCACCCTCCTCACCGCCGATCAGTACCGATCTCAAATCGGCGCGTAACGTCCTCCCGGGACCCTTCGTCGTGACGCGATGCCCCGGGGCGCCCGCCCCCGGGGCATTTGCATACATAACTCCCTGACACCTCGACTCATGACCGACACCGCCACCAACTTCCTCGATCGCCACCTCGGCCCCCGCTCCGGCGAGGTCGCCGCGATGCTCCGAAGCCTGGGCTACCCGACGCTGGATGCCTTGATCGATTCGGTGGTCCCCAAGGACATTCGGCTTCCCCGCCCCCTCGCCTTGCCCTCGGCCCTCTCCGAGCCGGACACCCTGGCGTCCTTGCGGGCCCACGCTGATGCCAATCGAGTCTGCCGCAGCTACCTCGGGATGGGGTACTCGAACTGCCACGTTCCCGGCGTGATTCAGCGCAACATCCTCGAGAATCCCGGTTGGTACACCGCCTACACGCCTTATCAGCCCGAGATCGCCCAAGGCCGACTGGAGGCGCTGCTCAACTTCCAAACCATGGTGTGCGACCTCACCGGCCTCGAGGTCGCCAACGCGTCGCTGCTCGACGAGGGTACCGCGGCCGCCGAAGCGATGGGGTTGTCGCTCAGTGCCCACGGTACGCCCGCTGGCGGCCGCTACCTCGTCGATGCGGCGTGCCACCCGCAGACCATCGCCGTGGTGCAGACCCGGGCCGAGGCGCGGCGCGTCACCGTCGAGGTCGGCGACCCGATGTCCTGGGCGTTCGACGCCACCGTGATCGGCTGCCTGGTCCAGTATCCCTGCACCGAAGGCTCGATTCGCGATTTCCGGGCCGTCGCCGAGCGAGCGCACGCGGCCAAGGCGGTGGTGACCGCCGCGACCGATCTGTTGGCGCTCACCATGCTGACCCCTCCGGGAGAATGGGGCGCCGATATCGCCGTGGGCAACTCCCAGCGGTTCGGCGTGCCGTTAGGCTACGGCGGCCCCCACGCCGCCTTTCTCGCGGCCAAGGACGCCTTCAAACGACAACTGCCGGGACGGATCATCGGCGTCTCCAGGGACCGGGACGGCCGGCCGGCGCTCCGGATGGCGTTGCAGACGCGGGAGCAACACATCCGGCGGGAGAAAGCCACCAGCAACATTTGTACGGCCCAGGTGCTCTTGGCGGTGATGGCGAGCATGTACGCGGTCTACCACGGGCCGGGCGGCCTCACCTCGATCGCCGAGCGGGTCCACACCCTGGCCCGCCGCCTCGCGGCTGGTCTCGCGGCCCGCGGTCTCCGCCTGGCCCACCGTCACTTCTTCGATACCATCGCGGTCGACGGCGATGCCGCCGCGATCGCCTCGGCGATGTCCGCCGCGACGGCCCGGGGAATCAACCTCCGCTCGATCTCGCCGACCCGAATCGGCATCGCCCTCGACGAGACCACCCGCGATGGGGACCTCGAGGAGATCGCCGCCTGTTTCGGGGCAGCCGTGTCCGGCCCGACACCCGCCTCGGCCATCCCGGCCAACCTGACGAGGGCCTCGGCGTTCCTCACCCATCCGGTGTTCCATCGCTACCGCTCCGAGACCGAGATGCTCCGCTACATCCGGCGACTCGAGGCCCGCGACCTCTCGCTGACGAGCGCGATGATCCCGCTGGGCTCCTGCACCATGAAGCTGAACGCCACGACCGAGATGATCGGCGTCTCGTGGCCGGAGTTCGGTGGAATTCATCCGTTCGCCCCGCTCGATCAAACCATCGGCTATCGGCGAATGATGACGGAGCTCGAGGACTGGCTGGCCGAGATCACCGGCTTCGCCAAGGTCTCGCTCCAACCCAACGCCGGGTCGCAGGGCGAGTTTGCCGGCCTGATGGTGATCCGGGCCTTCCATCGGGCCCGCGGCGACCATCACCGAACGGTCTGCCTGATTCCCCAGTCGGCCCACGGCACCAACCCGGCCAGCGCGGTGATGGCGGGCTTCGAGGTGGTGGTGGTCAAGACTGACCCGCACGGCAACATCGACATCGCCGATCTCGAACGGCAGGCCGTCGCCCACGCCGCCAAGCTGGGTGCCCTCATGGTGACCTATCCGTCCACCCACGGTGTCTTCGAGGACGGCATCAAACGGGTCTGCGGGATCGTCCACCGTCATGGCGGCCAGGTCTACATGGACGGCGCCAACATGAACGCCCAGGTCGGCGTCACCTCGCCCGGCATGATTGGCGCGGACGTCTGCCACCTCAACCTCCACAAGACGTTCTGTATTCCCCACGGGGGCGGCGGACCCGGCATGGGTCCGATCGGCGTCGCCGAACACTTGGTACCGTACCTGCCCGGTCACCCGGTGGTGGCGGTCGGCGGGGCCGAGCACTGTGGGGCGATCTCCGCCGCGCCATGGGGTAGCGCCTCGATCTTGCCGATCTCGTGGACCTACATCCGGATGATGGGGCCGGACGGCCTGACCCAGGCGACCAAGGTCGCCATCCTCAACGCCAATTACGTGGCCAAGCGGCTCGGCGAGCACTACCAGATCCTCTATTCCGGCGAGGGCGGGCTGGTGGCCCACGAGTGCATCGTCGACTTCCGGTCCTTCAAGCAGTCGGCGGGGCTCGAGGTCGAGGACGTGGCCAAGCGGCTGATCGACTACGGATTCCATCCGCCGACCGTCTCCTTCCCCGTCGCCGGGACCTTGATGATCGAACCGACCGAGAGCGAGTCGAAGGCCGAGTTGGATCGGTTCTGCGACGCCCTCATCGCGATCCGGGCCGAGATCAAGGAGATCGAGCTCGGCATCGCGGCCCGAGGCGACAACGTCGTCCATCACGCTCCCCATACCCTGGAGCAGGTCGTGGCCGACGGCTGGAACCGACCGTACCCGAGGGAGCGAGCCGGGTTCCCGTCGCCGGAGACCCGGGCCCACAAGGTGTGGCCGACGGTCTGCCGGATCGACGGCGCGTTCGGCGACCGCAACCTGGTCTGCACCTGCCCTCCGATCGAGGCCTACGCGGGAGCCTAACGCTCTGGCGGCGCCGCGCTATTGGATCGATCCGGTCGCCCGACCCGGATGGGAGAACATGGCGATCGACCACGCCCTGTTCGACCTGGCCGAGTCGACCGGCCACACCTGGTGGCGGGCCTACCGCTGGGATCCCTGGTGCCTCTCGTTCGGACGACACGAGCCCGCCTCCCGCCGCTACGACCGGCGGTTGATCGCCGAGCGCGGGATCGACTGCGTCCGCCGCCCGACCGGCGGCCGGGCGGTTTGGCACGCCCGCGAGTTGACCTATGCGGTGGCCGGACCGACCAGCCAACTCGGCCAGCTCAAGGAGGCCTACCGCCGGATCCACGAGATCCTGGCCCGGGCCATCGGGACGCTCGGCGTGTCGATCGGCCTGGCCGCCTCCCGGCAGACCCCGGGACTCGGAGCCGGTCCCTGCTTCGCGGTGCCGGTCGGTGGAGAACTCCTGGTCGCCGGCCGGAAGGTCCTCGGCAGCGCTCAGATGAGAGGACCGACCGCTCTCCTCCAGCACGGATCGCTGCTCCTCGAGGACGACCAGAGCCTGGTCCGAACGGTACTGCTGGGCGGCCCCGGGCCCGCCAGCGGCCCCGACCCGGCTCTGGCACCAGAAACCACCCTCTCGACCGCCCTGGGCCATCCGGTTGCCTTTCAGGCGGCGGCCGAGGCGCTGGGATCCGAATTGACGAGCCACGGCGTCGAGAGCGTGGCTGGCGAACCTAACGAGGTTCTGCGCCGAGCCCGAACCCATTACGATACATACCGTTCGGTGGCCCTAACGTGGGGCCGGTGACCGACTCCGAACCATGGGAGGGGGCGATGGGAACGGCCGGGAAGATCCAACGGTCGAGGCGGCGCCACTTGCGGTGGTTACGGGGTCCCCTCGCCCTGGCATCGGTCGCGGTGGGCTTCGCCACCGCCGGTCAGGCCCAGCGGAAGGACACCGGCACCCTGACCATCGTGGTGGGCGCCGAGCCCAACCTGCCGGTCCGACTCCTCGCGGCGAACAAAGCCGATATCGACGCGGCGAGCCTGATGTTCGCGCCGCTGGCGTGGCTCAACAAGAAGCTGATGACCGCCGACGAAAGCGCCTTCGAACCCGCCTTGGCTCGAGGGTGGAGCCGGCGCGATTCGCTGACCCTCGTCTTCGAGCTGGACCCGAGGGCCCGTTGGCACGACGGAACCCCGATCACCTCACGGGATGTGGTCTGGACCCTCAATACCGCTCGGGACTTGGCCGCGTTCCCGGTCTTCGCGTTGCTGATGAGAGAGATCGCCTCGGTCACCGCCCAGGGCCCGGAGCGGGTAGTCGTCACCTTCAAGCGAGCCTACGCCGAGCAGTTCTACGACGTGGTCTACCACGTGGCGCCCTTGCCGGCGCACCTGCTCGACACCATCCCCGCCAAGCGCCTCGATGCCTCGGCCTTCGCCGCGAACCCGGTCGGCAGCGGCCCCTACCGAATGGGAACCCGGGAACCGGGGCGCCAGGTGGACTTCGTGGCTCGAGCGGATTTCTTCCTCGGTCCGCCCAAGATCACCCGCATCGTCTTTCTCCTGGCCCGCAACGCCGAAGCGCAACTCAACCTGATGCTGGATGGTTCGGCCGACGCCTTCGAATCGGCCGTGCTGGCGCGCCAGATCGCCCCGGTCGTCGGGCGACCCAACCTGAGAATCGTGACCGGACCGTGGCTCTCCGTTGGCTACTTGCTGTTCAACCGCAAGGCCTACGGCGATCGCCAGACGGCTCATCCCATCCTCGCGGACCTCGGCGTTCGCCAAGCGATCGTGCACGCGCTCGACCGCCCGACTCTGATCCGCTCGGTCTTCGGACCGTATGCCGCCGTCGCCGAGGGGCCCATGGGCCAAGCGACCTGGATCCGCCGGGTGGCCCCGAAGCAACCCGGGTTCGACCCGGACCGATCCCGCCGGCTGCTCCGGGAGCGAGGTTGGCTGGACCGCGATGGCGATGGGATCGTCGAGAAGGACGGCCGACCGCTTTCCCTCCGGATGATGTACCCGAGCTCGAACATCCCGCGGGTGGCGCTGGGCGAGCCGATTCAGGAGATGCTCCGGCGAGTCGGAATCAAGCTCGAACTCGACCGGCTCGAGCCGAGGGTCTGGCTCCAACGCCGGAGCCGGGGCGAGTTCGATATCGATTTTTCCCAGGTCACTCTCGACCCATCGCCGACCGGCATCGTCCAGAGCTGGACCTGCGCGGGCATCGGCGGCAGCAACGCGGCCTCGATTTGCGACCAGTCGTTCGACCGGGCCCTGGAGCGGGCCATCGCCGAACGCGACGAGCCGGCGCCTCGCTGGCGCGACGCGATCGCCGCGCTCCACGCCAACGCGCCGGCCGCCTTCGTGTTCGCGCCGACCCAGACGGTCGTGCTGTCGACCCGGTACCGGCAGGTCGACATCCGGGCCGAGGCGCCCTGGAGCCACGTCTGGCGTTGGTCGGTCGACCCGGGCCAGCGACTGGCTCGGGACGATCGTTAGGCGGGCCGTGACCGGCTGGCTCGCGCGGCGGCTGGCCCAAGCGGGCGTGACCTTCGCCCTGGTCACCCTGTTCCTCTTCGTGCTGATGCGGCTCACCCCGGGCGACCCGCTCCAACGACTCGGAAGCGACCGACCGATCCCGGCGCTGGAAGAGGCTCGGCTCCGGGCCCTCTTCGGGCTCGACCAACCCATCGCCACCCAATTCGGCCGGTTCCTCGAGTCGGCGGCCCAAGGCGACTTCGGGGTCTCGATCGAGCACTATCCCGCCCGAGTCGGCACCCTGGTCGCCAGCCGGCTCGGCCCTTCGCTCCTCTTGGGCGGGGCGGTCCTTGCCGTCAACTTCACGCTCGGGGTTTGGCTCGGCGTCCTCCAGGCTCGGCGCCGGGGGAGTCGACTCGACCGTTGGCTCGGACGGCTGGCGTTGGCCGGTTACGCGGCGCCGACCTTCTGGCTCGCGATCGTCCTGGTGTCGCTCTTCGCCATCGAGTGGCGGCTCCTCCCCGCCGCCCAGATGACCGACCCCTTGCTTTCGCCCGACGCCGGTCCGGTCGCCGTGGCGCTCGACGTCCTCCGCCACTTGATTCTCCCCACCGCGACCCTGTCGATCGTCACCATCGCCGCCACCATGCGGTATCAACGAACCGCGATGCTCGAGGTCCTCCGGCTCGACTTCGTTCGCGCCGCGCGGGCTCGGGGACTCGGCGAACAGCGGGTGATCTGGCGGCACGCCTGGCGCAACGCGCTCCTCCCGATCGTCACCCTCTTTGGCCTCTGGCTCCCCGTGCTGGTGTCGGGGTCGGTGTTCGTGGAGCAGATCTTCAACTGGCCGGGCCTCGGCTCGCTCGCCTTCGGCGCGGTGATCGCGCGGGACTACCCCGTCTTGATGGCCACCACCATGCTGGTGAGCGGCGCGATCATCACCGCCGGGATCGCCACCGACCTGGCCATCCACCTCCTCGATCCCCGAACCAAGCCGGCATGACCGGGTCGCTTGCGGTCACCCTCCGGCGGGCCTTGTCCCAATCCGACGCCCGGGTCGCGGCCGTCACCCTGGCGGCGCTGCTGACCTTCGCGGTCGTGGTGCCGATCGTCGTCCCGGGGTGGCGCGAGATGCCGAATCTCGGAGCCGGCGCCGAGCCGCCGAGTTGGGCCCACCCCTTCGGGACGGACACCTTGAGCCGCGATCTCTTCGCCCGAGTGGCGTACGGAGGCCGGATCTCGCTCGCCATCGCGGGGCTCGCCGCCTTGCTGTCCCTCAGTATCGGAACCGGAATTGGCCTGATGGCGGGCTACGCCGGGGGCGTCGTCGACACGCTCCTGATGCGGTTCGTCGACGCCGCGCTGGCCGTGCCGCGGCTGTTCATCCTGCTGCTGATGCTGGCGGCCTGGGACCGGGTTCCCCTCCCGGCCTTCATCGCGGTGCTCGGGCTGACCGGCTGGTTCGGAACCAGCCGCCTGGTCCGCGCCGAAGTGCTCCGGGTCCGAGCCGAGCCGTTCGTGGCCGCCGCGAAGAACCTGGGCGCCGGTGCCGCCCGCACTATCTTTCGGCACTTGCTTCCCAACGTGCTCGGCGTGGTGCTCGTCAGCGCGGCACTATCCATCGGCGAGGTGATCTTGCTCGAGGCGGGTCTGTCGTTCCTCGGCGTGGGTGTTCAGCCGCCGACGCCCTCGTGGGGCGCGATGGTCTTGGACGGCCGCGACGCACTGACGACGACGCCCTGGACGATTCTGTTCCCTGGGGTCGCGATCCTCGTCACGGTCCTTGCCGTGAACGTCCTGGCCGATGCCCTCCGCGCCGCCTTCGATCCCCGCAGCGCATGACCGGTCCCCCCCTGCTCGAAGTCGACGGGTTGCGGGTCGAGTACCCCTCCAAGGCGGGCCCCACCTATCCGGTCGACGGCGTCAGCTTTTCGATCGACCGCGGCGAGGTCGTCGCGCTGGTCGGCGAATCGGGATGCGGCAAGAGCCTTACCAGCCTCGCGCTCCTGCGGCTGGTGCCGAACCCGGGGCGGGTCGCGCCGGGCAGCGTGGTTCGGTTGGACGGTCAGGACGTGGGTCGCCTGGAGAACGAGGCGCTCCGAGCCATTCGGGGCGGCCGGATCGGCCTCGTCTTCCAAGACCCGAACACCAGCCTCAACCCCGTCCTGACCATCGGCTATCAGGTGCTCGAAGCGGTGACCGCGCACCGCCGGCTCGGAAAGACCGAGGCCAAGCAACGGGTGCTGGCGCTGCTCGAGGAGGTCGGGATCCCCGATCCGCTGGCGCGGTACCGATCCTACCCCCACGAACTGTCGGGCGGACTCAAGCAACGGGTGATGATCGCCATCGCGCTCGCGGGTGAGCCGGACCTCCTGATCGCCGACGAGCCGACTACCGCCCTCGACGTCACCATCCAGGCTCAGATTCTCGAGTTGCTCGAACGGCTCCGCGCCACCCGCCGAATGGCGGTGCTGCTGATTACCCACGACCTCGGCGTGGTGGCGGGCCGAGCCGGTCGCGTCCTGGTGATGTACGCGGGGCGGCTGGTCGAGTCTGGCCCCACCGATCGGATCTTCTCCGACCCGGCTCATCCGTACACCCAGGCCCTTCTTCGGTCCATTCCGCGGCTGACCGGCCCGATCGATCGACTCGCGCCAATCGCGGGAGTCGTGCCCCAAAGCGCGGCCTGGCCTCTCGGCTGCCGCTTCCACCCCCGCTGTCCCCTGGCGGTACCAGCCTGCTCGTCCGAGACCCCACCCTGGCGGGCGACCGCCCCCGGACACGAGGCTCAGTGCTGGCTGGTGGAGGGGACCCGATGACCCCGCTCCTCGAGGTCACCGAGCTGGTCAAGCACTTCGAGAACGGCGGTGGACTGCTTCGCGCCCAGCACGCCATCCACGCGGTGAACGGGGTGTCCTTCTCGATCGACCGGGGCGAGACGCTGGCATTGGTGGGCGAGTCCGGCTCTGGCAAGACCACCGTCGGCAAGACCGTCCTCCGCCTGCTCGAGCCGACCAGCGGCTCGCTCCGGTTCGATGGCACCGACCTGCTGGCCGCGACCCGGAACGAGTTGCGCACCCTCCGGCGGCGACTCCAGATCGTCTTTCAGGACCCGTACGGTTCGCTCGACCCCCGAATGACGGTGGGGGCCTCGGTAGCGGAAGGCATCGAGATCCATCGGCTGGTTCCCAAAGCCGAAATCGCGAACCGGGTCGGGCAGCTCCTCACCGAGGTTGGTCTCGATCCCGCCCTGGCCGAGAAATACCCCCACGAGTTCTCGGGCGGGCAGCGCCAGCGGATCGGTATCGCCCGGGCGCTCGCGGTGGACCCGGACTTCATCGTACTCGACGAACCGGTCTCGGCCCTCGACGTTTCGGTCCAGGCCCAGATCATCAACCTGCTCCTCGATCTCCAGCGCGATCGCGGTCTGGCCTACCTCTTCATCGGGCACGATCTCGGCGTGGTTCGCCACCTCGCCGGGCGGATCGCGGTGATGTACTTCGGTCGGATCGTCGAGATCGGGAGCCGAGACGAGGTACTCGAGCGGCCTCGCCATCCCTACACCCAGGCGCTGATCTCGGCCGTGCCGGTGCCGGAGCCGGGTTCGGCCAGAACGAGGATCGTGCTCCCGGGCGACCCCCCGAGCCCGCTGGTGCAGCCGTCCGGATGCCCCTTCGCCTCGCGCTGCTTTCACCCGGCCAAGAACGCCACCTGCGCCAGCCAGCGCCCCCTGCTGCGGCAACTGCGCGGGGCCGAGGTGGCTTGCCATCACGCGGAGTAGCCATGGCCTCGTTGGACCTCTGGTTGGTCGACGCGTTCACCGAGGTGCCCTTCGAGGGCAACCCGGCGGGGGTGTGTTTCCTCGATGGCCCGGTCCCGGACCGGTGGATGCAGTCGCTCGCGATGGAGTTGAACCAGGCGGAAACGGCCTTCATCCTGAAAGAGGCCGACGGCCATCGGCTCCGCTGGTTCACCCCGGTGTCCGAGGTGGACCTCTGCGGCCACGCTACCTTGGCGTCGGCGCACGGCCTCTGGGAAAGTGGCCGACTCCCGGCCGGCCAGCCGGCTCGGTTCGCGACCCGAAGTGGTCTCTTGACCGCGACCCGGGCCGAAGGCGGCGCAATAGCCCTCGACTTCCCCGTCACCCGGCCGAGCCCCGCGCCGGCGCCAGCGGGGTTGTTCGAGGCGCTGGGGCTCGTCGAGGGCGCGGTGTTCAGCAACGGCCTCCCGCAACCGGATTACCTCATCGTCACCCAGGACACCACCCGGCTTCGTCGCTTGGAGCCCAGCTACGGTGGGATTCGCAACCTCCCGGTCCGCGGCGTGATCGTCACCGCACCGGGCGACGAGCCTGGGATCGACTTCGTGTCGCGCTTCTTCGCCCCGGCCTTCGGGGTCGACGAGGATCCCGTCACCGGATCGGCCCATTGCACCCTGGCGCCCTACTGGGCCAACCGACTCGGTAAATCGACGATGGTCGGCTACCAAGCCTCGAAGCGCGGCGGCCGGGTGGGCGTCAGGGTCCGGGGCGACCGAGTCGAACTGACCGGCAGGGCCGTGACGGTTTTCAAGGGAACGATCCAGCCCTAGCCGAGGCGCCGGAGTCGGCGCCCGAGCCACCGTGCCGTCGCGCCGGCGCCTAGTTGCCTAACGTCAGCATCAAGCGGCGCTGGACGAGCGGGTTGCCGAGGCCCGCCAGCAGGTAGTCCGGCGCAAACCCAGGCCGATGCACGGCCAACCCCTTGATCACCACGTCGGGCGCGACCGAGAACACCAGTTCCTTCTCGAACTGACCGCCCGGGGGCAACGTCTCGGCCACGAAGCCATCGGCCGGCGACCAGCGACGGCCGAGCTGATCGACGATCTCGAATCGGAGAAACTGGGGATACTCGTCGATCCGCCGTGCGTCACTTCGAAACCTCACGGTCACCCCGAGGTTAGCACCCCGCTCGATCCTGGTCACCCCGACATGGAGGTGGCAATCGAGGCCGCAGAATGACAGCTCTCCCCCGGGCGGAACCAGACGTTCCCTGCCGAGCGGAACCGTCCCGAGCCAGGCGAGCCCGTACACCGTGGCCAGGCCCGCGGCGAACCATCCGCCAGCGCGCCGAACCGGCTGGATCCGCCGCCACCGCCCGAAGAGCCAACCGGACAGGCCAAGCCCAATGCCACCAAGGGTCGCGAGCAAGGCGAGTTCGCCAATGACTGTGGGGATCATCGTCTCCTCCGTTAGGCGTTCTTGATGACGGTCAAGTGGGTCGGGGCGACGCCGCCAAAGCGACGCTCGCGGGTCCGGAACTCGTGAAGCACCTCCGCGAGATCGCCCGGGCGGAAGTCCGGCCACAACTCGCGCCGGAAAAACAGCTCGGCGTAGGCGGCCTCCCACAACAGGAAGTCGCTCAACCGCTGGTCCCCGCCAGTTCGAATCAGCACGTCGACTGGCTCCACTGGCCCGCGGCCGTGATCCACCTCGGCGACCAAGCGCCCGAATCCGTCGAGATCGATGTCGGCGGCGCCCGTTGCCGCCAGGCGAACCGCGGCCCGGCGGATGGCATCCCGGCCCGAGTAGTCGATCGCGACCCGGAGCCTGAGCCCCCGAGCCCGCTCGGTAACCCGTTCGGCATCCTCGACGGTGGCACGAAGCGGCGCCGGCAATCGGTCCCGGCGGCCGACGACCTCGAGCGAGACGTCGGCGGCCGCCAGCCGAGCCGATTCGTCGAGCAGATCGCGCCGGAACAGTTGCAGCAGCGCGGACACCTCCGGGAGGGGTCGCTGCCAATTGTCCGAGGAGAACGCGTAGAGGGTGAGGGTTCCGATACCGAGGCCGCTCGCCACCTCGACGATCCGGCGGACGGTGGTCGCCCCGGCACGGTGGCCCGCCGCCCTGGGGAGGCCGCGGCGTTCGGCCCAGCGACCATTGCCGTCCATGATGATCCCGACGTGGAGCCGTGAATTACTTTGCATAACAAAGTTTCCTCAGAAAAAAAAGCGGCCTAGGTCACCGCCCCCTGGTGGTCCGAATCAGTCCTTCCATGTGGGCCAAGTAGCGCTCCAAGGCGGCCCGACCGAGGGCGGTGAGCCGGTACTCGGTCTTCGGCATCCGGGCCTCGAACGACTTGTCGCAGCGGAGGTAGCCGGCGTCCTCGAGCTTGCGGGCGTGGACGCTCAGGTTGCCGTCGGTGGTCCCGAGCAAGCGCTTGAGGTCGACGAAACTCAGGGCGTCGTTGACCGCGAGGGCGCTCACGATCGCGAGTCGGACCCGCTCGTGGATGAGTCGGTCGAGATCGAGGGAGCGTTTGGCGGCGGCGACCGCCTGTTTGGGGCCGGCCGGCGCGGTCTCGGCGGCCGCGGCCGCGGCGCGCTTAGCCACCGTGCCTCCTTGCGATCAGGAGTCCGAAGCCGATGTGGAGCGCTCCGAAGCCCACGGCCATCATCCAGTCGGCGAAGATCGCCGGCAGGAAGAACGCGCCGGCTCCGACCACCATGAAACAGACGCCCATGACCGGAACCGCCTTGACGGAGAACATCCCGGCGGCCGTGACGGCGGTTCCATAGAGCAGCAGCCAGACGCCCGGCAGCAGGGCCGTCAGTCCCTGGGTGTAGCAGACCGCCGTCAGCACCGCCCCCGCCAGAATCGGGGGCACGAAGGCGCCCGCGAAGAGCTTCCCGGCCCTGGCCTTGAGTGGGGTCCCCTGGGCCTCCGACTTGCGGACCATGGTGATGCCACCGATGCCCAGCGCGATGACTGCCTCCCCCAGCCAGACCGCGAGCCATTCGGCGGCGGTCGCCTGGCGAGCGGCGAGCCACGAAGCGCCGAGCGCCGTCACCCCCATCGCAACCCCGCCCCAGCCGGGCACGGAAGTCACCACCGCGGCCCGTTCCATGGTGTCGCGGATGAAGGACAGGTCCGCCATGGCCCGGTCGTGGAGCGGGATCGGGTCGGCGGAAGAGCGTGGGGCTGGTCTGGCCATGGTTGGACCACGATAGCGAGGACGGCCAATCTTGTCAAGTACTCTATGTTACAAAGTGACGATTCCTCCCGCCGGCGGTAGTTTCCCCCCAATGCAACGCGACCTCGTCCTCCGCTGGCTCGAACAAATGCGGCTCTTGATCGCCCGGATCCTCCGGGGCGACCGAGACGCCGGGACCGAGCTCGCGGAAGCCGAGTTGGACCAGGCCATGGCCCAGCTTCTGGGCGGGGCCGCCGGTCTGGTCCAGCGGCTCGACGTCCCCTCGGTCGGGATGTTGCTCTCCGACCCCGATCGGATCTACGGCTACGCCCAGGCCGTCGCCTTGAAGGCGGCGCTGGTCAGGGCCAGGGGCGGCCGGCCCGAGGAGGCCGAGGCCCTCGCCGACCGTGCCCAGGCCCTCGCCCGGGAGGCTTACCGCCGGTCGAGCGACCCGCCGCCCGAGTGGAAAGCCTGGATCGAGGCAATGGAGGAGGATCGCCATGTCCTGCCACGGTAGACTGCTGCTGGTCGCCGGTGGGCTGGCGTTAGGCGGATGCGGGCGGCAACTACCTCCGGCCGACCCCCGTTTCGTCGCCGAGCTGATGCAGAACCAATACGGCTGGATCCGGTCGGAACGGATCTCCCCACCGGTCGCCTCTCGGGTTACCGCTTACGCGGCGCTGGCGGTCTTCGAAGGCCTCGCGACCCAGTCGACCACCTTGCGTTCTCAGAGCGGGCAGCTCGCCGGTTTCGACCCACCCCCCGCCCCACCCGCTGACCAGCCGGTCGATCGGGTCATCGTGGCCTTGGCTGCCGAGCGGGTGGTCCTCGACACCCTGTTCCGGGAAGGCCTCCCCCAGACCCAGGCGGCCATCGCGACGGTCCTCGATTCCCTCCGGGCCTCCCGGACCGCCCTCGGCATTGCCGAAGAAGTGGTGGCCCGCTCGGAAGCCCATGGGACCGTCCTTGGCGCCGCGATCATCGCCTGGGCGGCCCGGGACGGTTTCGACACCACCCGCGCCAAGCCCTGGGTACCCCAGAAAGGACGGGCCGTCTGGGTCAACAGTTCCGGGGTCGACGACTACGTCCCGCAGAACCTCTCCGGGGCGCGCGATCTGGTATCGTTCGCCAACCCTTCGGCCAGCCTCAAACCGGGTGAGGCGAGCGAGCGGGCCTTGATCGTCAACCGGCCCAAGTCCGACGCGATCGCTACCCTCCGCGCCATCAACCCCGCCGGCGCCACCGAACCATGGTGGGGGACCCTCCGCCCCTTCATCCTGCGACGGGTGGACGAATGCCCCATTCCGGCGCCGCCGCCGTACTCCGAATCGACCGGCTCGGCCTTCCATCAGGAAGGTCGCGCGGTGTTCGAGGCCAGCCGGCAGCTCACCGAGGAGAAGCGACGGATCGTTCTGTATTGGGCCGACAACCCGGGCCAGACCGGCACCCCCTCGGGGCACTGGCTCGCGATCGGGAGTCAGATGGTGGCGCAGCGCCGCCTCGATGCCGACGCGGCCGCCGAGTTGTTCCTGGTGGTGAGCCTGGCTCAGGCCGACGCCTTCATCGCGGGGTGGGACGTCAAGTACCGGACCATGGTGGTCCGACCCAACACCTACCTCAACCGGGTCTTCGACCGCCGGTGGCGCCCGGAGATCATCACCCCGGCGTTCCCGGAGTATCCCTCCGGGCACTCGGTTCAGTCGGCCGCGGTCGCGACGGTGATGACTCGCCTGATCGGTGATTCGGTGGCGTTCGACGACAGCACCAACATTTCAATAGGGCACGCCGTCCGCCGTTTCTCGTCGTTCCGCGCCGCGGCGGACGAAGCGGGGATCTCGCGCCTCTACGGCGGCATTCACTTCCCGATGGCCATTACCAACGGTGCGTCGTTGGGGCAGTGCATCGGGAAGCTCGCACTCGAGCGGCTCGGCACCCGCCGGCGATGAGCCGGCCGGCGGCGAGCTACTTGGAGACCACCACCTCGCCGGCCCCCGGCGGCACCGGCGTCTCGGTCACCCGGCCGCCGGGCCACCGGGCCCAGACCTTCGTCGGGGTATCCGCCAGGCCGAACACCATGACCGCCCCGTTCTGAGACCAGTACCCCGACCCCGCCTGGACCTCCCGCACCGGGCCAAGGCGGTCGCCGTAGCCGACCCGAAGCTGAACCCCGACCCCGTCCGGATTGGACCGGTCACCCTGAACCCGGATCCGTAATCCGACCTTCGCCCCGCGGTTGCGGAACAGGCGGGTCGGGGCTCCGTTCTGGGAAACGGCAAGGTCGACCCGGCCATCGCCGTCGAAATCCGCGAAAGCCGCTCCCCGCTGGTCGCCATAGACCAACAGCCCCGAGCGGACGCCAGCCATCGGGGTCAACGCCCCCGAGCCGTCACCCAGGAGCAGCAGGCCGCGGCCGTCGTCGTACCGCGGCGAGCCGATCTCGGTGGGAAAGAAGTTCTGGCTCAAGACGACGTCTTCGTTCCCGTCGCCATCGAAGTCGGCGATCCCCAGGTACGACGCCGGGGCGAACTGACTCTCCTTGGGTAGCGGTCGAGCCTCGAAACGATCGCCCCGGTTGAGAAAGAGCATGTGGTCGAGCGTGTTCGCCCCCAGCCGGGGACTGTCCTTGGCGAGCGGCCCGAGCAGGCTGTCGAGGGTCGCGTCGGCGTAGGCACCGAAGCTGCGGACCCGATCGACCACCGACGGAATCGCCACCCGAACCCGGGCGTAGCTGTTGAGCGGAGCGAGCCCCCCCAATCGCTCATCGTGCCGAGCCAGCAGCATTTCGACGGCGCCCCGGTTCCCGAACGCCCCGAAGACCATCACCAACGGGTGGAGGCTGTCGGCATTGAAGGTCGTGTTGCGACCCCAACTCGTCGCGACCAGATCGAGTCGCCCGTCGCCGTCGAGATCGCCGGTCGCCACCCCGTTCCAGCGGCTCGACCACCGGTCGAGTCCCAGCGATGCCGGCGCTCGGGTGAACCTCCCTTTGTCGTTCACCCCGACAACGATCGAGCCCCACTCGCGGGCAAGCACCAGGTCGGCATCGCCGTCGCCGTCGATATCGGCGAACGACGCCGACGATACCATGCCGATCCCCTCGAGCCAGGGAGCCGCGTCGCGGCTCGGCCGGAATCGGCCTCCCTCGTTGAGGAGCAATTGCGACGAGGGAGACTCGGGGTACCGCGCCGGCACGGCCCGGCCCCCGACGAAGAGATCGAGGTCGCCGTCGCCGTCGATATCGGCGGCCGCCAGTGGCCCCGGGCTCGAGGAGCTGGCCGGTACCACGGCCTCGGCGCCGGCCGACAGCGATGACCCGGCCGCAGCGACCGCCACCACCGCCGGGTTGGCCACCATCTCGGCAGAATTTCGGGCCTCCCAGTTCGCCACCCCGGCCAGCACCTGGCTCCGACCATCTGGGCCTGGCAGGCCGAGCAAGCCGGTCCAGTCGGCCGCGGCGGTGGGGCCGTCGAATCGAGTGAAGGTGCCGCGGTCGTTGCGGAACAACGCCAGCCGACCGCCGCGCCCGGTGCCGATCAGGAGGTCCTCGTCGCCGTCTCGGTCGATGTCGAACCAGCTGACCCCGGGCCCCAGCTGAGACAGAGCGTTTGGCAGCAGGAACTGGCGCAGCCAGTCGTCGTACCCGGGTTCGGCGTGACGGTGGCCACCGAGGGCGGGCGTCAGGTCCTCGAGGAGCGGTTCCGGTGCCTTGAAGCCAAGCGAGTCGGCGGGAATGACGCTCGTCGCCGAGGCCGTGGTGATTTCGTAGAGCCGGTTCGGCGCCGCATCGCGAATCACGGTGCGACGGCCGTCGCGCCAGTCGACGACGATGGTAACGGCGGAGGCCGCCCCGGTCGCGAACGTCGTCAGGTAGTCGCTGTGCGACAGATAGCGGCCCCCCACGACCACCTCGCGCTCCTGGGGATGGGGCGCCCCGCCGATCACCCGAACCTTGGCGCCCACCGCGCGAGTGTTCGGGGCATCGCCCACCAGCCGAACCGCGATCCGGGGCGCGGTGGCGTCATTTCTGAGAAACAACGCCGGCGAGCCGAGTCGGTTGAGCACCATGTCGAGGTCGCCGTCGCCGTCGAGATCGGCGGCGGCCATCGCGTGGGTGATGTCCTCCTCGACCCCGAACCGCCAGCGCTCGCTGACGTCTTCGTAGGTCAGGTCACCCTTGTTCCGGTAGGCGACGTTCTTGAGCGCCAGCCGAGGGAATTCCCATCGCTGCCGCTGCCACGCCACGTCGTTGAGCCGGTTCTGGAGCTTCTCCTGGGTGTCGGCGTCCATGACGTCCCAGGTGTGGCCCGTCCCGATCAGGATGTCTTGCCAGCCATCGAGGTCGACGTCCATGAACATCGTCGACCACGACCAACCGCTCGCCTCGACCCCGGCGAATTCGGCCACCTCGCCGAAGGTGCCATCGCCGCGATTGAGGAAGAGCCGGTTGCGCTGCATCTGAATCCGGGTCTCCAGATCGCCCGGCGTTTTCGGAACCGGCGAGTGGGTCGGCATCTGGGTTTTGAGCCGGCGGGAGTCGTTGCCGAGCATGTCGACCTCGTAGAGGTCGGGGCGGCCGTCGCCATCGACGTCGCCGACGTCCACCGCCATCCCGGAATTGCTGGTCTGGCGCTGGGCGCTCCACGGAGCCAATTGGAAGCGTCCAGCCCCGTCATTGATCCAGAATTCGTCCGGGTCCTGAAAATCGTTGGCAACGTAGAGATCGGGAGCGCCGTCGCCGTTCAAGTCGCTGAACATCGCGCCGAGACCGAACCACTCCGGTTCTTCGGCCAGCGGCTGGCCTCGTTCGTCTCGGAACCGGTCGCCCTTGATCGGCACCGGAACGAAACGGCCGCCTTCGTTGAGGTAGAAGTGATCCGGATCGGCCCGTTCCACCAGGGAGACCCCATCGGCCCGGGTCACCGCTCGGAAATCGCGGCGATACTGCGGCCGGACCTCGAACTGGTTGGGCCCGACTTGACGGACGACCTGGTTGAACGCCCTGAGCTGCGGCGCCACGCTGTCGGTGGCCGTGTACCCCTTGTAGTTGGCGACGTAGAGATCGAGATCGCCGTCGCCATCGACGTCGGCCATGGTGGCCGTGGTGCCTCCGACCGGGGTGTCGACGAGACCCAGCTCGCGACGCCGTTCGGCGAACACCCCGCGACCGTCATTGAGCAGCACCGTGGTGGGCGACCCGATCGCGAGGAGGATCAGGTCGAGATCGCCGTCGCCGTCGATGTCGGCGAGCGCGGCGCCGCTCGAGAACTGGTTCGGCGCCGCGACCCCCGCGGCCGCGGTGATGTCCTCGAATCGCCAGCCGCCCCGGTTGCGGTAGAGCCGGTTGGGACCCTCGGTCCGGGCCAGAAAGACGTCGACCAGGCCGTCACCGTCGACGTCACCTAACGCCACGCCGGCGCCCTGGGCCAAGATCCGATTGTGCAGCAGGACCGAATCGCTCACCGTATTCGTGAAGTCGACAGCGAGGTCGTCCTGATTCATCTGGGTGAATCCCGTCGTTCCGCGGCCCCCGACGGACAGCGCCATCGACCGAAACCCGGCGCCGTCGATCCAGGCTGGGGGGGCCGGTGCCTGGGTACAACCCCACCCCGCGGCGAGCGCCGTCAGCCACCCGAGCCGTCGGCCGCTCATCGGAGCCGTCCCAGCCCGAGCCGGGCCACGATGCGATCTCCGATGCACTGCCCCGTCCGCTTGCCCTCCACCTTGTCCGAGTGGAAGTGAATGCCGCCGTAGATTCGCGACCAGCCCGCTTCGTCCGCGGCCTGATCGAACGACCGGTATGCCCGCGGCGGATGGCCGATGTTGAGCCCGGTGCTGTCGACGAACGCGACGGAATCGCCGAGTAACGCGCCCAGCACCTTCGAGGCCGCGCCCGATTGGGTCGAGTGGCCGGATGGATAGGCCGGGAACGGCGGGGTCGGCACCAGTGGCTCCCAAGCCGCATCGATCACCCGCCGGATGTAGGTCCGCGGCCGGAGCAAGTTGTATTGGTATTTGTAGCCCCAGGTGGCGATGAACGCGTCGGCCTGGGCCACGGCGGAGGCCACCAGGAGTCGGGCCGCGTCGTCCGCGGTAAGGCCAAGTTGGCCGACCAGCTGACTTCCGATCGCGAGCCAGTGACCCACCGGGGTACCCGTCTCGCCCGGGTTATCGGCCCAGTACAGCGCGGTTTGTTGCCGCTCGGGCGTCCCTCGTTTGCTTTCTTCGTAGACCTCCATCGCCTCTCGATGGAAGGCGGAGCCGGGTTGAGTGGAAAACGCCGGCGGCTCCGCGATGGGGCATTCGTCGAACCGAGAGAGCACGAATGGACGCAACTGCCCCCAATAGGGCTCGGTGGCGCCGCTCGGGTCCATGACCGGGAGGCTGGTGTTGTCGCCGGGCTTGAGCCGGTTGAGAATCAGGGCCCGATCGCTCGCCGCGCCGGGTTTCAGCTCGCTGGTCGGGTTATTGAACGCCACGAAATCCGACGCCCCCGTCACCGTCTGCGAGGTGTAGATGGCCGAGGGCGAATCGTTGAGCCACATCGACGGGCCCTTGGGGGGAACGAAGGCCAAGCCGCGGGTCGAGTCGAACCCGTCGCCGTGCGACCAGGCAACGATCGCGAACCCGATCCGGGAGCCGAGCTCTCGCGACCGCGCTTGCACCTCCTGGGGAATCTTCGCCGCGAGGTGGGCTCGTTCCAGGGAATCGACCAGGTTCGCGATGCTGGCCCTCGTGGTCGGAAGCGCCTCGACCAGGAGGGAATCCAACACCACCCGCTCCGCGGCGAGGGCAGCGAGGGTGCCATCGATTCGCTCCGCCGCCGTGGCGCGGGGCAGGCTGTCCAGTCCGTTGAGGCGGCCGGCGGTGGTGGGCAGGGTCGTCGAACCGGCCGCCAGTCCCTCGTAGAGGGCCACCGCGGCGTAACCCAGGACCCGCGAGGCCACCGGAGGGGTGAGTCGCTCGGCCCGGATGAGCCCGTAGTACGCCCGCATCCACTCGGCGACCATCTGGGGGTTCGCGGGCCGGGTGGGCGCCTGACAGGCCATTGAACCGAAGACCGCCGCGGCGGCCAAAACCGAGGTACGGAGATAGGGCATTGGGAGAAACACCGACGAGCAAAGGGACAGCCGGAATCTACTCAGGCCACTCACCCACAGCGAACCGGTCGGCCGGTCGGCGTCGAGCGGGTGAAGTCGGATCCCGTCGATCCAGACGCCTCGATCGCGCCCGATACCGGCAACCCGGCGCAAGCGGGTAGATTCCCTTGGTGCCCGTCCGGTTCCCGTTCCTCGCCCTCTTGGCAGTCGCTGTCGGAAGTTGCTCCTCGACCCCGGCCGACGCCCCCCTCGTGTGGCAGGTTGGCCCCGGTTATCGCTGGCGCCCGGTGGATCCGGGAGATGGCAAGCCAGGATTCACTCGGCTCGACCCGTCGGCGACCGGGATCACCTTCGCCAATCAACTCAGCGACAGCGCGGCCCTGAGGAACCAAATCCTCGCCCAGGGTGGCGGGGTGGCGATGGCGGACATCGACGGCGACGGCCGAACCGACCTGTTCTTGGTCCGGACCGAGGGCCCGAGCGCCTTGTACCGGAACCTCGGCGGGTTTCGTTTCAGCGAGGTGGCGACGGACGCCGGCGTGGCATTGGGCGACCGGCCGGCGACCGGGGCGGCCTTCGCCGACGTCGACGGCGATGGCGATCAGGACCTCTTGGTCAACGCGCTAGGCGGCCCCAACGCCTTGTTTCTCAACGACGGGCGGGGTCGGTTCACCGAGGACAGTAGCTACCCCGGGCGGCGCTCCCAGGCGGGAACCACCACCAGCACCCTGGCCGACATCGACGGTGACGGCGACCTCGACCTCTACCAGGCCAACGACAAGGCCTACAATGCCAAGGATCTCTTCACCCCGCAGGAACTGGCTTTCGACCAAGCCGTTCGGCAGACCGGACCGCGTCAATTCGAGGTCGTCGAGCGACTCCGGAAGGACTATCGGGTCGACCTCCGTGACGACATCGGTGGGGTGGTCCTGGTCCAACGAGCCGACCCCGACTCGCTCTACCTGAACGACGGCCGGGGCCGGTTCACCGCCGTGCCGATCGCCAACTCGGCGCGCTTTCTCGACGAAGCTGGCCGACCCTTCACCACGCCGCCCGACAATTTCACCCTGGTGGCCCGGTTCTACGACCTCGACGGCGATGGCGACCCGGACCTCTACGTCGCCAACGACTTCGAGGACCCTGATCAACTCTGGCTCAACGACGGGCGAGGCAACTTCCAGCTCGCCCCCAAACTGGCCCAACGGAACACCAGCAACGCCGCCATGGCCGTCGACATGGCCGACGTCGACCGCGACGGCGCCACCGACCTGTTCGCGGTGGACATGCTGAGCCGCGACAGCCGCCAGCTCAAGACCCAGATCCCCACCCACACCCCATTGCCGAAGCGTCCGGGCGTCATCGACGACCGGCCCCAGCTCCAACGGAACACCCTCTTCCTGAGCCGGGGCGATGGCAGCTACGCCCAGGTCGCCGAACACGCCGGAGTCGACGCGAGCGGCTGGTCGTGGTCGACGATGTTCCTCGACGTCGACCTCGACGGTTACGAAGACCTTCTGATCGGAACCGGGAACCGGTGGGACTTCATGGATGCCGACACCCAGGAGCGGTATCGTAACCGATTGTCGGACCTGGATTCGCGGCAGCAGCGGATGACCTTGCCCCGTCTCGAAGTGCCTAACTACGCCTTTCGCAACCGGGGTGACCTCACCTTCGAAGACCTCAGCGAGGCTTGGGGTTTCTCGGCCGGCCCCGACCTGAGCCACGGCATGGCCGCGGGCGACCTGGACGGCGACGGCGACCTCGATGTCGTCGTCAACCGCCTCGGCGCGCCAGCGCTGGTGCTGCGCAACGACGGTGGGGCGGGCCGGATCATGATCCAGCTGGCCGGCGAGGCGCCGAACACCGCGGGTATCGGGGCTCGAGTCACCGTGACCGGCGGCCCGGTGCCATCCCAGAGCCGCGAGGTGACCGCGGGCGGAATGTACTTATCCCATTCCGATCCGGGCCTCACCTTCGCGACCGGCTCGGCAAGCACGGTCGCCGTCGAGGTGCGCTGGCGGGACGGCAGGGTCTCGACGATCGCCGACGCCGTGCCGAATCGGATCTACCAGATCGACCAGGCGAACGCGACCCGCCGCCCCTCGGTGTCAGTCGGCAAGGCGCCGGCACCGCTCTTCGCCGATCGGACCGCCGAGCTGGGCCATTCCCACCTGGAGACCTCGGTGGCGCCTCGGCAGCCGCTGCTGCCCCACTCCTTCTCCGAGCTGGGGCCTGGGGTGAGCTGGCTCGACCTCGACTCCGACGGCGACGACGACCTGATCATCGGGACTGGGAGCGGCGACCGGCTGGCCGGGTATCGCAACGATCGCGGCAGGCTCATCCCGTTCGACCTCGGACTGCCTCCAGCTGACGCGGATCTCACCAGCATCCTCGCCGTCCCCGACGGACGGGGCGGGCTCCGCCTCCTCGTCGCCCAAAGCAATTACGAGAGCGACTCGCTGGCGACCTCAGTCGCCTTGCCCTCCGTGCTGGGGGTTCCGCTCGACCGGACTGGCCGTCGTGCCGGGCCCATCGAGGCCGCCATTCCCGGCGACACCGCCACCGTCGGCCCGCTGGCCTTGGCCGACTACGACGGCGACGGCGACCTCGACCTGTTCGTCGGTGGCCGGGTGATTCCGGGCGGCTACCCGCTGTCGCCGTCGAGTCGCCTGTTCACCAACGACGGCACCGGACGCTTCTCCTTGGATTTGGCCAACAGCGCCGTCCTTCGAAGCACCGGCATGGTCAGCGCCGCCCTGTTCGCCGACCTCGACGGCGACCGCGACCCCGATCTCGCCTACACCACCGACTGGGGCCCACTCAAGGTGCTCATCAACACCGGGGGCCGGTTCGCCGCCGCGACCGAGACGTTAGGCTTCACCTCCCGGTTCGGCCGCTGGTGGGGTCTGGCGTCGGGCGACTTCGATGGCGACGACCGGATCGACCTGGTGGTCACCGGCTTCGGGACCAACGTCCGACCTCGGGCCGACTCGACGTTACCCCTCTACCTCTACTTCGGTGCCGTCGATGACGACGGCGGCCTCGACCTGCTGCTGGCCCAACACGACCCCCGGCTCGGTGCCATCGCGCCGCTGGAGAGTTACGCGACCCTGAGCCGCGCCATCCCCTCGTTGGCCCAGCGGGTCCGAACCTTCGCCGGATATGCCGACCTCACCATCGACCAGCTGGTGGGCGACCGCCGAGACCGGGTCCTCCGCCTCGGCGCCAACACCTCCGAACACCTGATCTGGCTCAACAGGGGCCAGCGGTTCGAGCCCCGGCCGCTCCCCCGCGATGCCCAATTGGCCCCGGCGTTGGGACCGGTCGTCGGTGACTTCAACGGGGACGGCCACGAGGATCTGGCGCTGAGCCAGAACTTCTTTCCCACCCCGCTCAACGCCGCCCGACTGGACGCCGGCCGGTCCTTGCTCTTGTTCGGCAACGGCTCCGGGGGATTCGAGGCCCAACCGGGCCAGCGGTCGGGAATCGTGGTCTACGGCGACGGGCGGGGCGCCGCCACTGCCGATGTCGACCTCGACGGCCGCGCCGACCTGGCGATCGCTCAGAACGGCACCGCAACCCGCCTCTACACGAATCAGGCGGCCGCCCAGGGCATCCGAGTCCGACTGGTCGGGCCTGGCAACAATCCCTGGGCGATCGGGGCCCAGATTCGCGCCAGGGCCGGAACGACAGCCACGCCGTGGCGAGAGATCCAGGCAGGTACCGGCTATTGGTCGGTCTCGAGCGCATCCCCCGTCATCGCCCGGCCGGCCGGCGGGCCAACCACCATCGAAGTCCGGTGGCCCGACGGTCGAGTCACCACCCACGCGGCGGCCGCCGGCCAGACCCGGTTGGATCTCGCCTGGCCGGTCCGTTGACAACCGCCGGGCCCGAGCCGTAATTGTGGCTATGCTGCTCTACTTCGCCCCCGAAACCGTGCTCCCGATCGCCTCTGCTGCCGCCGCGGCGATTGGCGGGTTCCTGCTGTTCTTCCGCCGTGGGGCAACCGCAACCAAGGCCGTTTTCGATCGCCTGTTCCGTCGCGGCCGCGGCTCCGACCGGAACTAGCCCTCCTCCAGGCGACCCGTGCGCCTCGGATCGACCGTTCGTTCGCTGATCCTGGCTCTGGGAGCCGGCCTCGCCATCGGGGCCGCCGAAGTGTTGCTGGTCCAGGTGGCCCTTCGCGGTGGCGTCAACGTCCGCTTGAGCGCCGACTACGTCTGGATGGCGCCGCTCGCCAACGTGGTCGTGGCGGTGGGCCTGGTGGCCGGGCTGCTGCTCGCGGCCAGGTTCAAGACCGGCTGGGATCCCGCTGGGGCGATCGTCGCGACGCTCACGGCGCTCGGCATCACCTCCATCGCCTTCTACTACGAATCGCTCCACAAGGCGGCGGTCCTCCTCCTGGCCGCCGGCCTCGGGTCGCAAGCCGCCCGCCTGGCCCGGGTCCCAGCCCTTCGCCGCTGGTTCGCCCTGGTGCCGGTGACCACGGTCGCTCTGGCGGGGTGGATTGGGATCACCTCGGCCCGGCTCGTCGGATCCACGGCTCGGCAGGAGGCAACCACGATCGCCGGGCTGCCCAGCCCGCCGGCGGGAGCCCCCAACGTCCTGCTGCTGGTGCTCGACACGGTTAGGCGCCTGAGGTCGTACTCCGGCCTCGACTCGTCGGCGGCGACACCGGCCTTGGACGCGTTCGCGGCGCGAGGGACCTCGTTCGACCTCGCCATCGCGCCGGCGCCATGGACGCTGCCGTCCCACGCCAGCTTCTTCACCGGCCGGTTGCCGATCGAGTTGTCGACGAGCCTGTCTGACCCACTCGACGATCGTTACCCCACCCTGGCCGAATTTCTCGCCGCCCGGGGATACCTGACGGCCGGATTCGTGGGGAACTTGAGTTTCGCGACCCGCTCGAGCGGCCTCGCTCGGGGCTTCGCGTACTACCGCGACTACGACCGGTCGGTTGGTCAAATCGCCCTCAGCTCGAGCCTCGGACGCGCGGTGCTGGGAGCGGGCTGGATCCGACGGACGCTCGGTAATCACGAACTGGCCAATCGCCGCCATGCCCGCGACGTGGTCAGCGAGTTCCTGGCCTGGCATGACGGACATCGGCACCGGCCTTTTTTCGCTTTCCTCAACCTCTTCGACGGGCACGAACCGTACTTTCCCGAGGGCCGGTCCGGATCGAGCCTGTGGCCGGGGGCCCGCTGGACGAACTACGAGCACGTGGTGGGCCTCGAGGCCGGCGCCAACGCGGAGGTCGCCGACAAACGGAGCCTGACAGCCGACCAGGCCGCCATTCACGAGCAGGCGTACCTTCGAGCGGCGGCGACGGCCGCGAGCGAGGCGGCCGCGATGCTCGGTGAATTGGAACGCCGAGGGGCGCTCGACAATACCATTGTGGTGATTGTATCGGACCACGGCGAACAGACCGGCCAGCACCGGCTCTTCGGGCACCTCAACAGCCTCTACCTCCCGGCGGTGCACGTGCCCCTCGCGATCGTGGGGCCCAACGTCGGTCGCGGCGTGCGGGTCCGGCACGCCGTCGGTCTCAACGATTTGCCGGTCACTATCGCCCAGTTGGCCGGGGCGCTCGACTCACCGTTCCCGGGGCGATCACTCCTCGACACCACCGAGGCCAACCGGGTGCCGGTCGTTTCGATGCTCGAGGGCGGCTATCAAAAGCAGGCGGGCTACCCAATTGGCCAAGGGCGGGAGATGTTCGCGCTGACCACCACCGGTCACCGATACATCCGCAACGCGGACGGATCGGAAGAGCTGTTCGACCTGCGCGATGGCGTTGCTGAAGCCAGCAATCGCGCAAGCGCCCCCGGCTACGCCGCTATTCTCGCGGCCCTCCGGCTCCAATTGGATTCGATTATCCGCTCGAGTCGGCCATAGCGTCAAGGTGGCCAGGCCCGGCCAATCCCTGGGTTAGGAGCAAACGAAAAGGGCGGGCCGCGAACGGCCCGCCCTTCCCGCTGCCTGCTGCTACCGGCGCCTACCGGCGCCTACCGGCGCCGACGGCTGGTCTGCTTCTGCTGCTTTTCAATCTCCGCCCAGATTTCCCGGACGTTCTTCACGTTGCCAACGAGTGGATTGACCGATGGCGCGGCGCCGCCTGGATTGGTCGGCCCACCGAACGAGTAGATCTCGGCCCGGAGCAATTGGAGGTCCTTGGCCGGAACCGGCATCTGACGCGGAGTGTCCGGCCACATGCGGTTGTACGCCTCCGGCAACACGACTTGCGCCGAGGAGGTGTAACGCCGACGGTTGAAGTACGGAGCCGGCGCGGTCTCGTACAGGCCAACTTCCTGCTCATAGATGAGCGCGCGCAGCAAGGCTTGGGTGCCCTCGCCGCCGGTCAAGGCGGGGAGGCCGCCTTTTCCGACTCGACTGTTGTTGATCTTTTCCGCCGCAAGGGTGGCCGAGCCGTTGGTGCGGAGCAGGGCCTCCGCCCACAACAGGTCGTTGAAGACCTTCGAGTACACCGGAATCGGTCCTTCGCCGGTGGGGCAGTCGTCGTAGTACGCCGAGAGACAGTGCTCGCGAACGTAGCCCATATTGCTCTGGTGGAACGAGCCGCGGCCCGGGATGAAGATTGCCAGGGGCGACCAAGCGAAATCGGTCCCCGAGTTCGGGGTTGCTTTGCAGCCGCCGTTTCCGAGGTAATCGTCTTCTGGACCGAAGCATCCGTCACCGACCCGCCGATCGAGGCCGTAGATACCGGCGTTAGGCTGCGGGTTCCCGTTGCCGCCGGGCCAGGGGTCAATCTGGTTGGTGGCGAAAAGGCGAGCCACCCGAGTATCGACCCGGACCGTCGTGTAGTCGTTTGCCCAGCGGTGATAGCCAGTGAAGAAATCGCCGTTCTGATCTTGGTACGCCTCGAAGTTGAACGCCGGCGCGTTGACCGCCGAACTGACGCCTTGGGAGGCGTAGGTCAGCACCTGTCCCCAATTGACCTGAGCGTTTTCTTCCGAGTTGCGCGGATAGTGCGCCAACAACTCGGCCTGCATGGTCCGGATTGCCTTGGCCAACTGCTTACTGGTGTAGACCGGGCCGGTTGGTACCCCGAACCAGGTCGCGCCGGTGCTGAAGGTCTTGGTATTCGCCAGCGTGTAGGCGGCCTCGAGCATCGTCATGGCCGCATCACGGATCGCCCCGCGGGGCTGCAATTGCAACGCGAGGACGTCGGTGTCTTCCTTGACCACGAAGCCCTGGTCGTAATTGAGCGCGATGAACGCGTGGGCAATACCCTGCGCCATCTGCGAGATCGTCTCGACCGCGTCCTTCTGGGCGCCCAGATCGGGCGGACTCGACGACTTACGGATGGCGAAGAGGGCGTCGTTCGCGGACGACAGCAGGGAGTACATGCCGTACCAGTAGGGCTCGACCTGCTGGCCCAACTGGGTCGAGGTGCTGTTCACCCAGGCGCAGCGATTGGCGCAGTCGACGCCGTAGGACGAATAGTACCGTGAGTTGAAGTTGTTCCACGAGAACGACGTGTGGTCCGCCATGGCCGCGAGCGTGAGCGACGGGCTATAGGCGTACTTGGTGTTCATCCACGTCTTCATGGTGCCCGCCGCCGACGCGACGATCGTGGCGGGGTCGGAGAAGGCGCGCTCGCGTTCCGGCGCGTTCGGGTTGGTGACGTCGAGTTCACCGCAGGCGGCGAGTGGCCCGAGCAGGGCCACCGCCGCGAGGGCGAACCATCGGTTGGTCTTTCGAGTCATTGGCTCTCCATTCGTTCGGAATCGCATTTAGAACGCGATCTCGATGTTGGCCGTGATGGTTCGGAACTGGGGATACTGGAACCAGTCCATCCGAGTCCGGAACGCCGCCTGACCGCCGTTGAGCTCGCTGAGCGGAGCCACCTCGGGGTCGAGACCCTTGTACGGGGTGAAAGTGAGCAGGTTCCGGCCGATCACGCCGACCCGGATCTCGCTCATCCACCGGCCCAAGCCGATCTTGTTCAACTCGCTGCGGTTGAAGGTGTAGTTGACCGACAACTCGCGGAGCTTGAGGAAGGTGGCGTCTTCGACGAACGCCTCGTTGGCGGAGGCACCGTTGTAGAGGCCGACCTGATAGAAGCCCTCGGCGATCCGCTGATCCGCCGACTTGTCGAACTGATCGCACAGGTACGACGCGCAGTCCTGGTTACCCCAGTGCGCGGTGCCGTTGTAGATCTCGCCGCCCTGGCTCCAGTCGAGCAGGCCGGTGACGGAGAACCGCTTGAACGCGAAGGTGGTGTTCAGTCCGGCGCGGAAGTCTGGCGCCGCCACACCGATATCGAAGATGTTCGTGGTCTTCGTGCAGCTCCCAGAACTCGAGGTCGCGCGGCACTCGACCCGGGCGATCGGCCGTTCGCCGTTGGCACCGCGGACCGACTTCCGCACCACGTAGCCGTCGCCGTTGATGACGACGCTATCCGCCGACCAGGTCTGGCCAGCGCCCGAGGCCGCCTTTTTGGCGGGATCGAGATACAGCTCTTCGAGGCTGCGGACCCACTTCTGACCACGCATCGTGCCGAGCCGCACCCCGGGCGCAAACTTGAAGGGGCTGAAGCTGTCGTCCGGACCATAACCGGCATCCGGCAACGGCCAATCGGTGATCGTTTCACGAGTCCGATCGGCGGTGAAGTTCATCTGCAACGCGAAGTCACGCGAGTTGATGACCTGGGCACCGATGGCGATTTCGTGAGTCTTCGAATTCAAAGCACCGACGTTCTGCCACTGCGACACGAAGCCAGTGGTCGCGAGCAGCGGGGCCTGAACGATCTGGTCTTTGGTGTCCTTGTTCGAGTAGTTGTACTCGAACGTGAGCCGTCCCTGGGCCAACTCGATGTTGGTGCCAACCTCGAGCTCGGACGACTTCGCCGGCCGGAGGTTGCGGTTACCAAGCTGGTTCTTGATGAACACGCCAGCCGACGGCGCGAGGATCTCGTACTGGGCCCGATACGGCGGCCGGAGACCGGCGGTGCCGTACGACGCCCGAATCCGCCACTCTTCCGGACCGCTCTCGAGCCCGAGAAGCTGAGGAACCCGAACCGCGCCCGAGGCCCGCCAGTAGGTCGCGAACCGGGCATCCGGACCGAACAACGACGACCCGTCACGACGAACCAACCCGTCGAGCAAGACCTTCTCGTTGAAGTCGAGGGTCGCGATGCCGAAGGCGTTGCGGTTCCGGATGATCTCGGTCGACGAGAAGGCCCGCTGATTGGCCGGCTCGGTGCCCGGGAACTCCGGCACGTCCTTCACGATGAACTTCTGGGCCGATGCGAACAACCGGCGATCTTCCTGGTCCTCGTAGAGGTAGGCGCCCTTCGCCGTGATCCCGAGGTTGTTGAAGATCCCGCCGCCGTTGAGCCGCCAGATGCCGGTCAGCTGAGCGCCGGCGTTGTACGACCGGTTGTTGTCGGCCAGCCGCGAGAAACCGCCCGGACTGGCGTTGCCGGTGGCGCCGTAGAAGAGCACCGGCTCGCGATAAGAGAAGTCCTCGTTGACCTGGTCGAAGTTGTAGTTGCCTTCGGCCGACAGCCACGAGAACGGCCGCCACCGCAACCGGCCACCGCCGGTGAACCGGCTCCGCCCTCGGTCCTGCTTGATGGCGTACAGGTTGTACAGCGGGTTCGACGCGTTCGACCGCTTGTCGCGAATGAACGAGTTGAACGGCGACCCGTCGGCGTTGGTTCCGATCCGCTGCGATCCGATATCGGAGGTCTGCGGGCAAGTGAAGCCGTCGCCCCACTTGGTGCAGCCAGCGGTCGGATCGATGTGCGGCTCGAGGAAGGCGATCCCGAAGAACGCGCCACCCTGGCCGGTGCCCTGCGGCTCCTCGTTGTTCGAACGGCCGTAGAAAGCGTTGAACGAGATGTCGATGTTGTCGGTGAGCACCTGATCGATGTTCACCCGGTAGTTCTGCCGCTTGAACCCGTTGACGTTGAAGACCGACCCCTCGTTCGTGGTGTTCTGGAACGAGGCATTGAAGTTGGTCCGACCTCGGCGCTGGCCGAGCGAAACGTACTGAGTGTAGAACGCCCCCGGATCGAACAGGGCACTTTGGGCCCCGGCGTAGGTCGGGTAGAGCCCGTCTTGGATATCCACCTTGACGGTCCGGCCCAGGCCATCCGTCCGGGTGGGGCAGGGAGCGCCCAGCAGCGTCTCGTCGCTCGCGGAACAGAGCGACGGAAGCACCCGAGACTGGTTGGTGCGCCGGAGGAAGTTCCCGTCCGGCTTGAGGATGTACGCGTGGTGCTGAGTCACCGGGTACGACCCGGGGATCTTCGACTGGCCAAACTCACCGCGGGCGGTCACCTGGATCTTGCCGTCGGCGAGGTTGGAGCCCCGGCGGGTGAAGATCTGGATGACGCCGTTGGCGGCGTTCGACCCATAGAGCGACGAAGCGGCGGCGCCTTTGATCACCTCGACCCGCTCGATGTCCTCCGACGCGATGTCGGCCAACGAGTAGCGGGTGATGGTGCCGTCGATGATGATCAGCGGATCCGAGGTGCCGGTGATGCTGGTCGCCCCCCGCAGCTTGATCTGCGGCGCGGCGCCCGGCATGCCGGTCGACGACTGGATCGACACCCCGGCGACCTTGCCCTGCAGGGCCCCGAGGGCCGTGACGGCCGGAGCCTGCTGCAATTCGGCCTCGGACACCTTGCCGACAGCGAAGGTCAGCTTCTTGGTCGAGGTGGCCTCGGACACGCCCGTTACCACGAGTTCATCGAGGCGGAGCGGATCGGCCACCAACTCGAAATTCTGCTCCTGGGTGCCCGGCGTGAGTTGGATCTGAACCGACTTGGGCCGGAACCCGAGCATCCGGGCCGTCAGGGTCACCGTCTGACCCCGGGCCGAAGCCGCACCGACCGTGATCTGGTACGTCCCGTTCGGCGCCGTGCTCGCTCCGAAATTGGTGCTGTTGACGGCCACGGTGGCGCCGCCGAGCGGCTGCCCCTTGTCCGACATGACCCGACCGGTGACGATCGCCTGCTGCTGCGCCTGCGCCAGGGTAGCCCCCGTGCTCAGCACCGCACCGGCGACGAGTCCCGCCCGAAGCCACGGACCGAATCGTTGATGCCTCATCATGCTCCCTCGGTGGTGGTGGTGAAACGTCCGTCCCACAGAAATCTCGACAACCAAGCCCAAGTGAAGCGTATCGATCACAGGGCGATCGCTCGCCGGCCCGGAAGCTCGGCAGGGTGGGAGCGCCCCACTCGGAATGGTCGTCGACTGAATCGACGCCTGAGCTTGCAGAAAACGAACCGGACCATGGCTCGGCCGCTATCCGCTTTGCCCACAACTACTTATCACTTCGTCCCCAGATCGTATCGTGTCGAAAAGACACTCGACTGGACCACGGCCACGTGTCAGTAACACACGAACGAAGATCGATAGAAACAACCGGAACCCGACCGGGGTCGGTGTCACCAGCGATATTCGATATGGGTGAGAAAAGACACGCCGACGCCCGTACCAACGGAGCCCGCCCGTCGGCCACTATGATACCGCCCCGGGGTCCAAATCGCAATCGCCTTCGACCCTGTCGCCCCCGAAACCTGCTAGATTCGGAAGCGTCAGGTTACCCACCATTGGTTGGAGGCACTGCCATGACCCGCCACCTCGCCGTCGTACTGCTCGGTCTGCTCGCACCCACCGTGTTGCTGGCCCAAGGCGGAGCCAGAGTCCTCGTCGTCGATGACGAAACCGGCGACCCGATCCTGGGCGCGGTCCTCAAGATCAAGAACCGGCCCGATGCCACCACCGACCAGGCTGGACGCGCCTTGATCGACAGCCTCCCGGCCGGCCGGGTGGAGGTCGAGATTCGAGCCATCGGCTACCTCAACCGGAAAGACTACCTCTCCGTGGGAAGTAGCGGGGTCCGGGAGATCCGGTTCGGGATGTCCTTCACCGGTGAGCAGCTCCCGGACCTAGTGGTCAACACCCGCCGGGAAAAGTTGATCGGCCGCTACCAGGATTTCCACCGCCGAATGGCGGTGGGCAACGGCGTGTTCATCGGTTGGGAGGAGATCAAGCAGAAGAACTACTACCGCCTCAGCGACGCGCTCCGCAACGTCCGGGGTGTCCGGGTCCACTGCCGAACCCACGATTGCACCATCTCGATGGCTCGCAGCAGCAGCTGCGCGCCCACCATCTGGGTCGACGGAACCGAAAGCCAGTACTTCGGCGCCAACATGCCGATCGGCGACATCTACGGGATCGAAGTGTATCGCGGTTCCGGCGAAACCCCCGCGGAATACGCCGGCACCTCCGCCTGCGGCGCCATCGTGCTGTGGTCGAAGAACCGACCCTACAAGTAGCCCGAAGCCCGGCGAGCCATGGCGGCCTGATCGCCGCCCTTCTGATTGCCGGGCTCGGCTGCGGCGGAAGCCCGCCGTACCCTGTCACCCCGACGGCGTCCGACGCCCGCGCCCTGATCGCCGCGGGCCCGAGCCGCAACGTGGCCGTCACCTCGCCCGATCCCGCGACGCCCCTTCAACCTTTGATCGTCCCGCTCCCGTTCGCCGCCGCCCGGGACTCCCTCGCCGCCCTGATCCGACACCTGCCCCGATGGTCCGTCGCCGGCGCCACCGACTCGGTCGTCTGGGCCACCCGGACTACCCGGCTGTTTCGCTTCGTGGACGACGTCCTCCTCCTCTTGGAACCCCTCGGCGATTCGACCAGGGTACACGGCCGAAGCGGGTCGCGAGTCGGGAAGGGCGACATGGGGCAGAATCGAAGGAATCTGGCCGAACTGCGGGACGCCCTCGCCGAGGGCCGCAACCG
The DNA here is from genome assembly GCA_016874005.1 of Gemmatimonadota bacterium. Taxonomy (GTDB): domain Bacteria; phylum Gemmatimonadota; class Gemmatimonadetes; order Gemmatimonadales; family GWC2-71-9; genus SHZU01. Next base: position 67,761 of record VGVQ01000021.1, read on the forward strand.
TTAGGCGGCGCCTGGTCCGGCGATCACGAGGCCCGAGCCATCAACCGCCGAATCGGTGCCACCAGCAAGGCCAGCCCTACCGCGAACACCAGAACAAAGGCCGTGTTGGCGGTGAACAGGCTGGGCAACGGGAGCGATTCGTACATCCCACCGACCCGACCCGCGACCTTGTTACCGATCGAAATCGCCAGGAACCAGACCCCCATCATCAGGCCCTGCATCCGGGCCGGCGCCAGGGTCGACATCGCCGACATCCCCACCGGGCTCAGGCACAGCTCGCCGATGGTCTGGAAGAAGTAGCAGCCGATCAGCCACATCGGGCTGACCCGCCCCGACTCCCCGGCCAGCAGCGAGGCGGCGATCATCAGCCCATAGCCCGCCGCCAGGAAGAGCAGACCGAAGGCGAATTTCGCCGGACTCGACGGGTTCCTCCGGCCCAGCCACAACCACACCAGGCCCACCACCGGCGCCAAGATGATGATGAACGCCGAGTTCACCGACTGCAGCCAGCTGGCCGGATAGGGTATCCCGAAGATGGTGTTGGCGGTGTTCCGGTCGGCAAAGAGGTTGAGCGTCGAGGCGGCCTGCTCGAACCCGGCCCAGAACACGGTGGCGCCGAGGAACAGCACCACGATCACGATCAATCGGGTTCGTTCCTCCGGCGTCCACTGCCCCGCGGCGAAGAACCAGACGAACACCCCGATCGTGACCGCAACCAGGACCACGTCGACGAAGCCGGCGAACCCGACCGGCGAGACGGTCACCGCTCCCCCGGCATGGAGCCCCGCCGTCACCAGCACTGCCCCGGCGGCGGCCCCGACCGCGATCAGAAACTGGCGCCAGGCAACCCGATGCTCGGCTTGGTTGGCGATGCCTAACGGCCGATCGGCCTCGTCGGGGAACCGCCCCCTGGCGAGGCTGTACTGCACCAGGCCGAGGAACATCCCGACCGCCGCCGCCCCGAAGCCAAAGTGCCAAGCGCTCTCCGGCGAGAACCCCCAGGACCCGAGCAGCGCCTTGAACGCCGGCTGCTGCGCGAACCAGCCACAGACCAGCGGCCCCAGGAATCCGCCCAGATTGACGCCCATGTAGTACACCGAGTAGCCGGCATCCCGACGGGTATCGTCGCGGTCGTAGAGCTGACCGACCATCGCCGAGATGTTCCCCTTGAGCAGGCCGGTCCCCAGCACCACGAGCAACAGTCCCAGGTAGAACGTCCCCGCGCCCCGCACCGCCAGACTGATGTGCCCGCACATGATCAGCACGCCGCCCCAGAACACCGATCGGCGCAACCCGAGCAGCTTGTCGGCGAACCAGCCGCCCACCATGGTCATCAAATAGACCAGCGCCGAGTAGGTCCCCTGAATCGCCCCGGCATCCGAAACCGGCAACCCCATTCCGCCTTCGGTGAGCGGGGCGACCATGTAGAGGATCAGGATGGCCCGCATCCCGTAATAGCTGAACCGCTCCCACATCTCGGTGAAGAACAGGGTCGAAAGGCCCCCTGGATGCCCGAAGAAGCCGCGTTTGCTCACTCGGCCTTGCCCATCTTGCGCTTGAGAATCTCGAGCTGCGCCTCGGCGGCGGCCTCCACGGCCTGCCGATCCAGCCGGGCCCGGAGAAACCCGGGGTCCTCGGTGTCGACCGATATCCGCGACGGGCCCGACCCCTGCCGCGCCTCACGAAGCCGGTCCGACAATACCTGGTACTCCCCCTCGGCGATGGCAAGCTCGTCTCGCTGGACCGCGAGCTTGCGCTCCAGCAGCTCGACCCGCTGCCGGTGCCGTTCCGCGAACTGGCGAGCGATCTCGGTCGTCTCGCCGTCGGCAATCTCGGCCGCCATTCGACCTCGGCGCTCGGCCGTCTCGAGCTCGTGGCGCTCCGAGACGAGTTCCCGCTCGGTCTTGGCAATCGCCTCGGCGAGGTCCTTGATGCCGACCTTGAGGTCGACCAGCGCATCGTGGAGCGCACCGGCCACCTCCCGATTGGTCGAGCCCAAACCGTGTTGGTTCAAGAGTTGATCCAGGCGGGCTTTGAGATCGTCGATCCCCATATGGCGACGAATGTTAGCCCTCGATACTATCTTTGGGAACCATGTTTCGAGCATTCATTGGCTTGGCCGCGCTCGTTGCCGGTTGCGGGGTGAGCGGTCGGGGGACGAAGTGCGGGATCGCCGCGCTGGCCGGGCCCACCATGTTGCTCGAGGAGTTCACCAAGCCCGGGACGACAATCGCGGCACTGCCGGAGACCCTCCCGCCCAGCCTTGTCGTCCGGATGGTCGCCGGCGACGCCCAACGAGCCATCGTCGGTCGGACCGACTCGAGTTGGATCGTCGGGGTGGATGGTCCCTTGCCCGGGCTCGACCAGGCAGGTTTCGGCGTCCTCCTGGTGGACCGCCTCCTCGGTCCCCAGGGGATCCTCATCTATGACGGGCCGCCGATCCCGGGCGCCCCCGTCATCGGTACCATCAACCTCGACGCCACCAACCTCCCCCTGATTGGCCTCACCACCCAGACCGCCGGCTTCCAGGACGGTCGTTGCCCCTTCTTCCCCGACTCGCTCAAGACCTGACGAGGGTCTCGGTGGTCCCCCGAATAGTTCACCTCGCACCCGGCCGGCAGTGGCGCGGTGGCGAGCGGCAGGTGTGGCTCCTCGCCAGCGCGCTTCGCGATCAGGGGGTCGACCAAACGGTCATCACCGATCGGAATGGGCGCTTGGCTCGCGAGTTGGCGGAGGCCGGGGTCCCAACCCGGGCGGTGAGCTGGCGAGCGGCCCTCTCGCCGGCCGCCGCGATTGCCGCCGTGCTGGAAGCTCGGCGCCGGCCCGCCCTGCTCCACGCCCACGACCCCCACGCCGTGATCATCGCTGGAGTCGTTGCCCGATTGCTCCGGCTCCCTTTCGTGGCCACCCGACGAGTCGACTTGCCCCTTCGTCGTTCCGGCTTCTGGGCCCGCGCCGATCGGATCATCGCGATATCGGAGGCCGTGAGAGCGACCCTCCTCGGCAGCGGAATCGAGCCGAGTCGGGTCGCGGTCGTCCCGTCCGGGGTCGATCTCTCCCGGATTCGGCCGGCGGGGCCAGCGACCGCGCCGGCGCGGCTCGTGAACATCGGTGCCCTCACCCCGGAGAAGAACCACAGGCTGCTGCTCGCCACCGCGGCCCGGCTCGCCCCTCGATATCCCGACCTCCGGTGGACCATCGCAGGTCAGGGCCCGCTCGAAGGGGATTTGGTCCGCGAAGCCAAGCGGCTTGGGGTAGGCCACGCCGTCGCGTTCCGGAGCGAGTTCACCGACCCGGCCGAGGTCCTGGCCGGCGCGACTGCCTTGGTGAGCTGCTCGACCAGCGAGGGGCTGGGTACCGCGATCCTCGAGGCAATGGCCGCGGGGGTGCCGGTCGTTGCCGTCGCGGTGGGAGGGATTCCGGAGCTGCTCGCCGGCGGCGCCGGTCTCCTGGTACCCCAAGGAGACCCCGAAGCCCTTGCACCGGCAATCGAAACGCTGCTGTGCGACGAAACCAGCCGCCAGGGCGTCATCGTCAAGGCGATGGAAACGGTTCAAGGGTATCGGATCGGCCGGATGGCGAGCCAGGTGCTGGACGTGTATCGTTCGGTCGCCGATGAGCGTTGATTACCAATGATTTACGTCTGCATTCCGAGCCGCGACGAAGCCGATACGATCGGGCTGCTCTTGTGGCGAATCCGAAAGGCATTCGAGAGCCTGGGCCGCGAGTATCACGTCGTGGTCGGCGACGACGGCTCGACCGATCACACCGCCGAGGTGCTCGACCTCTACGCCAAGGTGTCGCCGTTGACGGTGCTCTCGACCAGGCAGGCAAAGGGGTACGCGGCGACGGTCGAGCGGCTCCTCCGGAAGGCCATCGAGTTGTCCGACCGCCCCAAGCGAGACGGCGCTATCGTCATGCACGGCGACTTCGCCCACGGCCCCGACCTCCTGGCCGACTTCGTCCGGAAGCTCGATAGCGGCGCCGATATCGTGGTGGGCGAGGGGGCCATCGACCGTCACTGGTCGCGAGGGTACCGCTGGACCCGGCGCTGGTCGGCCTATCTCCTCCGCCGCAGCGCCGCGGTTCCGGGCGTCAAGGATCCCACCTCGGGGTTCTTGGGGTTCCGTTTGGCGTCCATCCGACCACTGTTCGAGGGCGGCGAGTCCATCCTCCAGAGCGATGGCTGGGCCGCCAATGCCGAGCTCGTGGGACGAGCCGCCGTCCATGCTCGGCGGGTGGAAACCGTCTCCTTTGCCGAGCGCCTGGAGTTCAAGAATCGGCCGTCGCGGGTCGTCCCCTGGCCGATGGCTCGGTCGCTGTGGCGGGCCAGCGGAGTGGCCCGGCGGGCGGTGCAGCGGGAGCGGGCGGCGGGGCCGCAGCCGGGAGCCGAGGCCGGTCCCAAGAATCGCCGCCGGAAAGGAAGTTGAGCGTGATACCTCTCTTGGTCTCGATCCAGATCGCCATGGCGGCCGCCGCCAGCCGGCCGGCCGCCGGGCCGTATCCCTTTGCTGTGGGAGAGCAGTTCCGCTATTCGGCCAAGCTCGGGATGCTCAAACTCGGCGAAGCGTCCATGCAGGTCGTTTCGATCGACACCGTGCGAGGCGCCGAAGCATTCAAGTTCCGGTTTCGGCTGAACGGCGGGAACTTCATTTTCAGGATCGACAACGTCCTCGAGTCGTGGACCACCGTGGCCGACTTCAAGTCGCTGCGGTTCCGAAACGACAACAAGGAGAACGACAAGGTCCGGCTCAGCGAGTACGATATCTACCCCGACTCGGGGTTCTTCCGGCAGCGGGGTCGCGACGCCGCCCACCCGACACCGTCGCAGCCGCTCGACGACGCCGCCATTCTCTACTTCGTCCGCTCGACGCCACTCGAGGTCGGCAAGCAGTACCGATTCGAGAAGTACTTCAAGCAGGACAAGAACCCGCTGCTGGTGCGGGTCCTGAAGACCGAGCGGATGACCCTGCCAGATGGGACGACGGTGGAGTGCCTCGTCCTCAACCCGGTGATCGACGACCGCGGGATGTTCGCCGATCGGGCCGAAGCCCGTCTTTGGCTCACCAACGACGCGCGGCGAATCCCGGTGCAGATTCGGTCGAAATACTCGTTCGGTACCGTGACCCTTCGGCTCGAACAGATGGATTTGGCTGACTGAGGCAGACAAGCGACGCGGCGCGACCCGGGGGAAGGGCCGCGCCGCGGTGGCTGGACGATGCCCGCTTGCCTAGGCTTCGTGCGGCTTGCCGCGGATCATCTCCCGAATCCGGTCGGCGGTCGCCGGGGAGAGGATTCGGATGATCGTGAAGATGACCCAACCCAGGAACGCGAACCACACCAGCTTGAGCACGAGACCCAAGAGGCCGCCGATCAAGAAGCCGATGACCTTCATCCCGATCACGAAGAGGACGAAGAACCCAGCAAAACCCGCGATGCCCCGGACCATGGTATGTTCCTCGGCCAAGTGAATTGCCGTAAGCAAGCTAGCATACGGTCGACGTTTCAAAAAGTTTCGTCGGTAATCTAAGTGACTGCCACCAAAGATGTTGTCATCATCGGCGGAGGTCCGGTCGGGGCCGCGTGCGCCCGGGAACTTGCCGGTGCGGGACGGTCCGTGGTTGTCCTCGAGCCGGACGATCGGGCGGGAGCGGCGTGGCGGGCCTCGGCGGGACTGCTGGCGCCGCAGATCGGCCCTCGTGACGACGCGGCCTTCTTCGAACTCGGAATCGCCGGCCGGGAGTACTATCGCGCCCAGGCCGCTCCCCTGAGTGACGAAACCGGCATCGACATCGACCTGTTCGACGGCGGCATCCTCCAACTGGCTCGCGGCGCTCGCGCCGAAGACGACCTCCGGGCGACGGTGGCATGGCAGCGGCAACACGGTCACCGGGCCGACTGGCTCGACCCGGCCGAAGTTCGGAGCGAATACCCCTGGGCGGGGGCTTGTGACGGAGCGCTGTTCGCCGCCCACGATGGATCGGTCGACCCGGGGCGTTTGGTGGAGGCGTTGCGCCAGTCCGCAAGGCGGCGGGGCGCCCGGTTCGAAACGGTGGCCGCCGTGGGGCTCGCCACCGACGGCGCCAAGGCCACTGGGGTCCGCACCGCCAGCGGCGTGGTTCCCGCGGGGGACGTGGTGATCGCGGCCGGTGCGTGGAGTGGGCGGCTCACCGGCTTGCCGCGACCGATCTCGGTGGAGCCGGTTCGGGGACAGATGTTGGCCATGCCGTGGCCGGCCAGAGTCCCTCGCACGATCCTCTTCGGCGAGCATGGCTATGTCCTCCAACGGGCCGAGCGGGCGCTGTGCGGCGCGACCATCGAACATGCTGGATTCGCGGCGGAAACGACGAGCGCCGGAGAACGGCAGATCTCCCTGACTGCCGCGTCTTTGCTTCCGGCGATGGGCGGACTCCCCATCGTCGATCGATGGGCCGGCCTCCGACCCGGGACGCCCGACGGCCTCCCGATCGTGGGGCGAGAGCCGACCATGCCCAATCTCTGGTACATGACGGGCTCCGGCCGAAACGGAATTCTCCTCGCGGGAATCACGGCGGTCGCCCTCACCCACCTGATGAATGACGAGGCGACGTTCGAGGGAATCGAAGCGCTCAAGCCCGAGCGCTTCTGGTCGTGGTAGCCGCCTGCCAGCGTCGGCCGGGCCGAGGCCGACGGAAACTCACCAGCTGACCTGAACCCGCAGCTCCACCTGGCGGGGGTTTCCCGGAGTGTAGTGCAGCTCGGTGACCGGATCGCGCTCGCCCCGGAGCCTGGAGGTGGTGGCAAACTGGGCTTCGCGCCACGGCGTGTCGAAGAGGTTCTCCACCTCGAGACCGACCGCCAGCCGACCGAGCCGCCACGACAGCGACATCGAAGCGATGGTCGCTCCGGTGGCCACCACGGTCCCCTGCTCGTCGGCCGGGCGGTCGCCCAGGTGCCGCACCTCGATGGCGCCGGCCAGCGGGCCGGTTCCCCGGGCAACGAGGCCTAACGACGCGGTCCGACTCGGTGCCAGGGGAATCCGATCGGCGCCGATCGGCTCATCGCGGAGGCGGCCGCGGACCAGGTTGAGGGACGCCTCGCCGAACAGCCACGAGAGAAGCCGCCACCGGGCGTCGAGATCGACCCCGACCCGTCGAGTCCGCCCGCTCGGCTCGGTGACCCCCTCGTCGCCGACGAACACCAGCTCGCTGGCCAGATCGGTCCGCCACAGCCCGAGGCCGAGGGAGCCGTTCGACCATCCCTTGGTGAGACCGACCTCCGCGGTGACGGCCCGAGGAAGCGTCTCGACCGAGTCGCCGGCCAGGACAACGTCCCGCGCGTCGTTGGAATGGAAGGCCGTGCTCAACCCGCCCTGAAGGGTCACACCGCTACCGACGGGAAGGTCCACCGCCAGCTTCGGGGAAATCCTGGCGGCCCACTCGCCGCCCGACGGTCCACCGGCGAGCCCACCCCGTCGAACGGTCTGGTCCGTCACCGAAAACCTGAACAGGTCGGCCCGCAGCCCCAGGCCCAGCGTCCCCCGACCGGCGAAGGCAATCTCCTGGCGCACCCAGAGCCCGGCGTTCTGCTCCGAGATCTGGCTGGCGAGCCTGGTATCGCGAAGGCGGCGGGCCGTCTGATTGGCGAGGACGACCGACGCCAGGTCGGCGCGGAGCCCGAAACCGGCGGCGAGGTGGCCGATACCGGTCGGCCGGCTCCACCGGCCGCTGGCGCCGAGCACGGTCCGATCGTCGAACTGAGCGATCCCGTCGCCAGCGAGCGAGTCATTCAAAAAGAAGGTGAAGTTGGAATAGAGGTCGAGGCGGTAGGCGCTGACGAACCCCTGGAGTTGCCAGCCTTCGTCCGCGGGGCCCCGCGAGCGGACGCCCAGGATCACATCGGCGCGGCGGGTCGACCCACCCTCGGTGGGGTCGATCGCGCCAAACCGGCCGATCAGTCCGGACTGGACCGCTCGATCGGGAATCTGACCCGAGGCGGCCCAGACGGCGCGGTAGCCCGACAGCGATGCAAAGGCCTCGGCCCCAGCGCCGATCGGGGCGGTGAACTTCGCGTAGCCGTTCGCCCGCCGGTGCGCCTGCGGGTGCTCGAACGGTCCATCGGACCGCTGCGCGGTGAGAGCGAGGTAGCCACCCGGGGACGAACGATCGCGGCCGAACGGCACCAGCGCACCCGCCCCGTAGGAATCGAACGAGCCTCCCCTGCTCCAGGCGGAGCCACCCTCGACCCGGTCGCGGGTCACGAAGCGCACCGCGCCCGCGGTCGCCAGGTTGCCGTCCCGGGGATCGTGACCGCCCTTGCTGACCTCGATCCGCTCGACCAGCTCGGGGATCAAGAAATGGAGGTCGGCATAGCCTTGGCCGTGGGCGTGGGAGACGAGGTTCACCGGAACGTCGTCCACCGACACCGCGACATCGGTTCCGTGATCGGCGTCGAATCCCCGCAGAAAGATCTGCTCCGCCTTGGCGCCGCCACCATGTTGCGCGATGACCAGACCCGGTGCTTTCCGGAGCAATTCCTGCGAGGACTGAGGAGCCTCGAGGAGGAAGTCGAGATGGCGAGCCACGGTCTCCCCGATCCGGGGGCTCGCGGCTCGGGCGGCCGCTACCACGAGGGGCGCGAGAGTCAGCGGCGCCGGCTCGAGTCGAATCAGCGCCGGGACCCCTGGCGTGACCACGATGGTATCGGGGCGGTAGCCGATGGCCATCACGACCAGACTTGGTTCGACCCCCCGGATTCGAAACCGACCTTCGGCCGAGGTGAGCACGCCGCTGGCCGGACGGCCGAGCCACGCGACGAGCGCTTGGGCAACCGGTCCACCGTGCCGCGCGTGCCGAACCTCGCCGATCACCTCTTGCCCCCGGATCGACGCCGGGGCGATGGCCATCGCCCCCGCGAGCAGCACCGAGACTCGCACCAGAAACCCCCGCTTTCGTCACCGTGAACGTGAACCGCGTCGCTCGACTACGTCGCCACGACCCTGGCTGGCCTTGCCCCGATTTCGTAGACACCACAGTTAGGCGGCCTCGGGCCGCGTGTGTTCGAACGCCACCGGGCTGAGGTACCCCAGCCGCGAGTGGCGCCGAACGGGATTGTACCACCCATCGATGTA
>VGVQ01000022.1 GCA_016874005.1 Gemmatimonadota bacterium
CGGTCATCGGGCCGATCCAGCGGGAGACCGTGAGCGCGGTGGTGTGAAGGGAGCGGAGGTAGACGTCGCGTTCGGTGATCGGACGAACCCATGCCTTGCCCCGGCAGCGGCGATCGGGCAGGTTGGCCACCCCGGTCCGGGCGAGGTAGTGGTTGTACCCCGCGGCGTAGCCCCGGACCAGGGCCCGCACCTCGGGCGTCGGGCCGTGGGGAGGAGGTTGCGAGAGCGCCCGGCCCACCAGGTCCTGATCGATGATCCACTTCCAGTAGAAATCGCTCTGGAGGTTGGTCACCGGCTGCCGGGCGTCCCGGGGTCCTTCAATCCCGTGGTACCTGGACCGCTCGGCGGCGACCGTGACCCAGCGGTCGGCGATGGTGCAGAGATCCTGCGACGCGTGGGCGTACCCGAATCCGAAGCCGGCGCTGGCGAGATCGGCCGCCAGGACGTGAGGCACCCCATAGTCGGTGGTGCTGATCGTGGCGCGGTAGCCTCGGGACTGGGCGATCACTGGCGGGCTTCCGGCCGAAACGACGATCGCGAGCCCTCCCACGATCAGCGGTCGAGTGCGCATGGACTCTCCGGTTGTGGTGACCTGGTCGCCAAAGTTGTCCCTCGAAGGGCGGTGGCGCCACTGCCGGGGCCCTGGTCGCGGATGCCACTCGGTTGGAGATCGGGTTCGAGTATCTTACCCGACGTCTCTCACTCCGATTTCCCAATGCGCCAGATCGTCGCCGTCATCCTCGGCTGGTTCCTCGCGGCTGGCGGGGCCGCCGCGCAGACGCCAACCCCCAAGACATTCCAGGCGGCCGCCGGGACGTTCGCGTACTACGAGGTTGGGCCTCGCCGCGGTGTCCCGCTCGTGCTCCTCTCCGGTGGGCCCGGGTTCGACAGCGAGTATTTCTGGTTCGGCCCGGTGTTTCGGCAGCTGGCTCGGACCCGATGGGTGGTGAGCTACGATCAACGCGGGACCGGCCGTTCCGTTCCGGTCGGGCCGGCGGACACGGTCACCGTCGCCGACATGGTCGCCGACCTCGAGGCGCTCCGAGTCGCGTTGGGGGTCGAGCGGCTCGACCTGCTCGGGCATTCCTGGGGCGGCTACCTCGCGATGGCCTACGGAGCCACCCATGGCGACCGGGTGGCCCACATGGTCCTGGTCGGGTCGGCCGCGCCGAAGTTTTCGGAGACCATCTTTCTGTTCGGCCAGGTCTTTCCCGAGCGGGACATGAGCACCCCAATGAACGAGGGCAGGGCCACTGGCGACCAGTCGCTCCTCGCCAAGGCCATCGACGTCTACACCAGCATGATCTTCTATTCGCCGGAGCACGCCGCGCCATGGCGGGCCCAAGCTCGGAAGCTCGCCTTCAACCACCACCAGAACGGCCACCTCGGCCGGGACATGGGCATCCAGGACTTCACCCCTCGGCTCGCCGGTTTCCGCTTTCCGACCCTGGTCACTACCGGTCGCTACGACATGAATGTGGCGCCGCTGGTGGCCTGGCGGATCCACCGCGCCATTGCCGAGTCACGGCTGGTGGTGTTCGAGCGGAGCAGCCACATTCCGTTCTACGAGGAGCCGACCGCGTTTCGGCGCGAGCTCGAGGCGTTCCTCGGCCGCTGAATGGGCCAACCGGTATCCGCGCCGGGTCACGTTGTGGTGGCGAAACCCCGCGGCGGGTTTCGGGAAGCGGCCCCGTTCGCTGCCCCCATGGCGCGGCCGCGGACCGCTCCGTAATCTTCGACCAACATCCGTGGAAACGAGTCACTGCCCATGCACCGCCACCTCGTGCCATTCCTTCTCGCGCCCGGCCTCCTCGCGATCGTCTACGGGTCCGCCTTATCGGCCCAGGCAACGCCGAGTCGGACCTACCCGCAGCTGGTCACCTTGTTCGAACAGTGGCGTACCTTCGAAGAGCCACCACGCCTGGGCGGCGTTCCCGATTACTCGCCCGCCACCAACGCCCGCCGTCTGACCGGGCTCCGCCGCTTTCAGGCCCGGCTGAAGGCCATCGACACGACCGGCTGGTCGATCGCCGAGCAGGTCGACCATCACCTGGTTCGCGCCGAGATGAACGGGATGCAGTACCACCTCACGGTCCTCCAACCGTTCGCTCGCGACCCCGCCTACTACGTCTTCGTCAAGACCGACGAAAGCGACACCCCCGCCGAGGAGGGACCGGTCATCCACGGCGCCATCCGCCTCTGGCGCTATCCGGTCTGGCCTCGAACGGTGCTCGACACCGCCGTCGCTTTGAACCCGGCCGAGGCAGCCGAGTTGGCCACCCGGCTGGGCGCCGTCCCGCCGCTTCTCCGGCAAGCCCGGCGGAATCTCGCCGGAGCCACCGCCCGGGACCTCTGGGTTGGCGGGATTCGGGCGTTCGAGGAGCAGAGCGAGGCGCTCGAACAGCTCCAACATCGTGTTAGTGAGCACCCCGGCCTGGTTGCCGCGGCCGGCGCCGCCAAGGTCGCCACCGACGCCTTCGCCCAGTGGCTCCGCGACGAAACCCCGAAACGCCGGGGCCCCTCCGGGATCGGCAAGGCCCAATACACCTGGTTTCTCCGCAACGTCCTCCTGGCACCGCTGACCTGGGAAGAGGAGGTCACCATCACCCGCCGCGAGCTGGCCCGGGCCCACGCGGCCCTCCGGCTCGAGGAAACCCGCAATGGGGGTCTCCCGGAGCTGGCCGTGGCGGAGACGCCGGAGCAATACCTCGCTCTCCAGAACCGGGCGATCCCGAAGTACCTCCAGTTCCTCCGTGACAAGCAGATCGTCACCATGGAACCATGGATGGAGAGGGCCCTCCGGGAGCGGATGGCCGGCTTTTCCCCGGCCGCCACCAGGAATTTCTTCATGCAGGCCACCCAGCGAGATCCGATTCCGCTCTGGACCCACCTCTATCACTGGTGGGACAACATGCGGATCAGGGTGACGCCGCATCCAAGTCCGATTCGGAAAGCGCCGCTCCTCTACAACGTGTGGATGAGCCGGGCCGAAGGCATGGCCACCGTGATGGAAGAGTGGATGATGCACGCCGGGCTCTACGACGACAGCCCCCGCTCCCGCGAGATCGTCTGGATCATGTTGCTCAACCGGGCGGCCCGCGGCCTCGGCAACCTCTACGCCCACTCGAACGAACTCACCATGGAGCAGGCGGGCGACATTCACGTGACCTGGACCCCCCGCGGCTGGATGCGCCGAGACCCGCTGCTCGGCTTCGAGCAGCACCTCTACCTCCGCCAGCCGGGCTACGGCGCCACCTACGTCACCGGCGGCCGGCTGCTCGAGGAGGCGATGGCCGAACGGGCCCGCCAGCTGGGCGACGCCTTCACCATGAAACGGTTCTTCGACGAGGTCAACGCCGCCGGGATGATTCCGGTCTCGATGGTCTATTGGCAGCTCACCGGGGACGATCGAATGGTCAGGGAGCTGTCTCGGCCGACCCCGTTGCCGTTCCGATCGCGACCATAAGACGAGCAACGGCTTTCACGGAACTTTCATGAAGGCCCCGGTACCTTCGTGGCGTGCCCGCCGCATCGGCGAGTGGACAGGGCGCACCACCACGGAGGGCTCAATGCTCGCGACCAAATACCTCGGCCTCGATCTCCCTCATCCGCTCATGGTCGGGGCGTCGCCTATGGTCGACGATCTCGACCGGGTCCGCCGACTCGAGGACGCCGGCGCCGCCGCGGTTGTGATGCACTCGCTCCACGAGGAGCAGCTGACCCTCGAGGAGTTGGCCACCCACGACGCCCTCGATGCCGACCACGACCCCTTCGTCGAAGCCGCCTCCTACCTCCCGAAGCCCGAGGCATTCCCGCTCGGTCCCGGCGAGTACCTCGACCAGATCTTCCGACTCAAGTCCGCGGTCGATATCCCGGTGATCGGGTCGCTGAACGGCACTTCGATGGGCGGCTGGCTCTCCTACGCCCAGCTGATGGAGCAAGCCGGCGCCGACGCCCTCGAGCTCAACCTCTACGCGGTGTCGACGTCGCTGGACGAATCGGCAGAGCGAGTCGAAGACCGGCAGGCCGAGGTGGTCCGCGCCGTGCTCGATCAGGTCGACATTCCGGTGGCGGTCAAATTGTCGCCGTGGTACACCTCGCCGCCCCGGTTCGCCAAGCGGCTCGACGATCTCGGCGTCGCCGGCCTCGTGGTCTTCAATCGGTGCCTCCAGCCCGACATCGATCCGGAGGCGCTCGAGGTCGATCACCGGCTCCAGTTGAGTCACTCCGATGAGTTGTTGCCCAGGCTCCGGTGGTTGGCGCTGCTCCGCGGCCGAGTCCGTTGCTCGCTTGCGGTCACCGGGGGCGTCCATCAGGCCATCGACGCGGTCAAAGCTCTGATGGTGGGCGCCGATGCCGTGCAGCTGGTGTCGGTGTTGCTCCGCCACGGCCCCGAGCAGCTCGCCGCGATCCGCCGCGACCTCGAGCGGTGGCTGCTGGACCACGATTACGACGATCTCGCCACCCTGCGCGGCAGCATGAGCCTCGAGCGCTGCCGGGCGCCCGCGGCGTACGAGCGGGCCCAGTACCTCAAGGTCCTCCAGTCATGGCGCCACCACGCCACCGGGCGAATAGATGGCTGACCCCGTGACGGTGAGGGCTCGGGGACTCGAGACCTTGATCGGAAACACCCCGATGCTGGCCATCCGGTGCCGGGTCCGGGGCCGCGACCGCCAGGTGTTCGCCAAGTCCGAAAATCTCAACATGACCGGGAGCATCAAGGACCGGATGGCGCTCCACATCCTGTCCGAGGCCTATCGCCACGGCCGGCTCGAGCCGGGCGGGATGGTCATCGAGGCCACCAGCGGGAACACCGGGATCTCTTTCGCGGCCATCGGCCGAGCGTTAGGCCACCCCGTCACCATCTTCATTCCCGACTGGATGAGCAGGGAACGGATCGATCTGGTCCGCTCGTTCGGCGCCGAGGTCCGGCTGGTCAGCAGAGCGGACGGCGGCTTCCAGGGGTCGATCCGGCTCGCCGACGAGCTGGGACGACGGACGCCCGGTGCCTTCCTCCCCCATCAGTTCTCCAACGTCGACAATTGCGCGGCCCACGAATGGACCACCGGTCCCGAGATCGCGGCCCAGCTCCATCACCTGAACCGGGTGACCGACGGGTTCGTCGCGGGGGTCGGGACCGGCGGGACCGTGATGGGCGTCGGCCGGTTCCTGCGGCGCGTCGATCCCGCGGTCCGGGTCTTCCCGCTGGAGCCCGCCAACTCGCCGACCCTGGCCACCGGAATCAAGCTCGGGAGCCACCGGATCCAGGGGATTTCCGACGAGTTCATCCCGCCGATCGTCGACCTTGGCTTCCTCGATCCGGTGCTCGATGTCGACGACGGCGACGCCATCCTCATGGCGCAATCGCTCGCCAAGAACCTCGGCCTCGCCGTCGGAATCTCCTCCGGTGCTAACTTTCTCGGCGCCGTCCTGGCCAGCGAACGACTCGGTCCCAAGGCCACGATCGTGACGGTGTTTCCCGACAGCAACAAGAAGTCCTTGAGCACCGACCTCATGCATGACGAACCGGTCAAGGATGGCTTCTTGAGTCCCGATATCGAATTGCTCGGTTTCGACGTCGTCGGGCGTTCCTGCCATCTCTGCTCCGCCCCCGCCTGGTAACGGTGCTCGACGCCGTCCTCAGGCCCAAGTCGATTGCCGTCGTCGGGGCCTCCCGGACCCCGGGGACCATCGCTCACGAGCTGGTCCGCAGTCTGGTGCGGGCCAACTTCGAGGGTCCGGTCTACCCGATCAATCCACACGCCTCGTCCATTTCCTCGATCAAGGCGTATCCCTCCCTTGCCGCGATCGGTGAGCCGGTGGATCAGGCGATCGTCGTGGTGCCGAAGGAGCTGGTCGAGTCGGTGGTCCACCAGGCCGCCGAGCACGGCGTCAAGGGCCTGGTAATCATCTCCGCGGGCTTCGCCGAGATCGGTGGGGAAGGGCGGGAACGGGAACGGCGGCTCACCGCCTTCGTCCGGGAACGCGGGATCGCGATGGTCGGCCCCAACTGCATGGGCGTGCTCAACGCCGATCCAGCGGTGTCGATGAACGGCACCTTCTATCCGGTGCTCCCGCCGTTTGGACCGGCCGCGTTTGTCTCGCAGTCGGGCGCGATGGGTCTTTCGGTTCTCGACTATGCCAAGGAGTACGGGATCGGGATCAGCCAGTTCGTCTCGGTCGGCAACAAGCCGGACGTCTCGGGCAACGACCTGCTGGAAGCCTGGGAGCACGATCCCCAGGTCGGCGTCATCCTCATGTACGTCGAGAGCTTCGGGAATCCCCGTCGGTTTCTCGAGATTGCCTCGCGGATCACCCCGAACAAGCCGATCGTGGTCGTCAAGTCGGGGCGGTCGCGGGCCGGCGCTCGGGCGGCCTCCTCGCACACCGGGGCCATGGCGGCGAGCGATGTGGCGGTCGACGCCATGCTCGCCCAGGCTGGCGTGCATCGGGCCGAGTCCGTCCAGGAGTTGTTCGACTACGCGATGGCATTCTCGAGCCAGCCGTTGCCTCGGAGCAGGCGAACCGCGGTGCTCACCAACGCCGGCGGGCCCGGGATCCTCGCCGCCGACGCCCTCGAGCGCCATGCGGTCGAGATCCCCGAACTCGGCGCCGAGACCGTGGCGCGGCTCACCCCGCTGTTTCCCGAGTACGCCGCGATCCGCAATCCGCTCGACATGATAGCGTCGGCCACGCCGGCGGGATATCGTGCCGCCTTGGCCGCGTTGCTCGACGATCAGGCGGTGGACTCGGCGGTCGCCATCTTCGTTCCGCCCCTCGGGGTGAGCCAGGCCGACGTGTCCGAGGCGATCGCCGAGGCGGCCAAGACCCGGCCCGACAAACCGGTCCTCGCCGTCTTGATGGGCCACGAAGGCCTCCCGCAGGGCAAGGCTGGCCTCCACGAAGTCGGGATCCCCGCCTACATCTTTCCGGAGTCCGCGGCTCGGGCCCTCGGCGCGATGTGCCGCCAGCGGGAGTGGGCCGCCAGACCGGCCGCGCCGCTCGAGACGCTCCCGGTCGATCGGGCCGCGGCGCAGGCCATCATTGACGCGGCCGTCCGGGCCGGCCGGACCAAGCTCGGCGAGGCCGACGCCCTCGCCCTGATTGCCGCGTACGGCATCCCGACGCCCCAGGCCCATCTCGCG
Organism: Gemmatimonadota bacterium; assembly: GCA_016874005.1. Lineage (GTDB taxonomy): Bacteria > Gemmatimonadota > Gemmatimonadetes > Gemmatimonadales > GWC2-71-9 > SHZU01. The sequence goes on from VGVQ01000022.1 coordinate 7,146, forward strand.
GTCACCGCGGCCGAGGCGGCTCAGCTCGCCGAGCAAGTCGGCGGGCCAGTGGCCCTCAAGGTGGTCTCGCGGGATATCGTTCATAAGAGCGATATCGGCGGGGTCCTGTTAGGCGTGGCGCCGGCGGACGCCGCCGCTGGCTTTTCCAAATTGCTCCGGACGGTGGCGGATGCCGCGCCGGCCGCGAAGCTCGATGGGATCCTGGTCGAGGCGATGGTGCCGGCGGGCCGGGAGGCGATCGTGGGCGGGCACCGGGATCCGAGTTTCGGACCCACGGTGATGTTCGGGCTCGGCGGGGTGTTGGTCGAAGTCTTCCGCGACGTCGTGTTTCGCCTCGCGCCGATAGCCCGGCCCGTCGCGGCCGAGATGATCCGGGGGATTCGCGCCGCCTCGCTGTTCGCCGGCGTCCGCGGTGCGCCACCGATCGACTACCGGGCTGTCGAGGACGTTCTGCTTCGGGTCTCGCAGCTCTTGGTCGACTGTCCCGCGGTCGTGGAGCTGGACCTCAACCCGGTGGTCGTCACCGAACGGGGTGCGGTGGTTGCCGATGCGAGGGTCATGGTCCAATCGATGACTGCCCCGACGCATTGATCCCTGGCCAAGGCCCGCCCGGAGGTGCTCGATGGCGATCTGGCGGAAGGTGCGCGCGGTCCTGGCCATGGGCGCCGTCTGGGCCCTCGGATGGGTCCCCATTGGCGTGGTGACCAATCTGGTCCTCTCCCTGGCCAACGGCTGGTGGCCGCCGGTGCGGCTATTGGTGGAGGTGGTCCGGCAGGGTGCCATCTCCGGCGCCTTGAGCGGGATGCTCTTCGGCACGTTGTTGGCTCTGACCGAGCATCGCCGCACCGTGGCCCAGTTGTCGGCTCGGCGGGTCGGAGCGTTGGGCGTGTTGTCCGGCATCGTCCCGACCGGCCTCATCGTCTTGGTCATCATGCGCCGATTTCCGAACGATGCGTTGGTCGCGCAGCTGGCCCAGGTCATGGCGATCTGCGGGTTGATCGGGGCGGCGTCGGCCGGGACGGTACTGTACCTGGCCCGCCGCGCGCCTCGGCTACCGGACGAACCGGATCGGCGCGAGTTGGCGGACCGCGACCCCCGGGGTTCTGTCTGAATCAGCTGCGAGGCAACTGACCGCGGGTCCGAACCGTCGGTTGATTCCAGCGTTCCTCGCCGGGCTCCCTTCCCAGCATCATCGCCACACGTTACCCTCCAACGCCCCATGCTGTCGCTTCTCCTCCAACTCGCGGTCACCCAGGCGGCGCCCCCGCGAATCGCCGAATCCATCATCATCGACGGCGTCCTCGACGAGCCGGCGTGGCAACGTGCCGCCAGACTCGAGAACTTCACCCAGTTCAGCCCGGCCGATGGGCGGCCCGCCCTCCGACAAACCGTGGTCCTCGTCTGGTACTCGCCCAACGCGATTCACTTCGGGATCCAGGCCGCCGCGGAGCCTGGCACCGTCCGCGCCCACCTCACCGATCGCGACCGGGGAATCATCCCCGACGACTACATCGAGCTCCAAATCGGCACCTTCAACGACGGCCGGTCCGCGTTCGTCTTCGCCGTCAACCCGCTCGGCGTCCAGGCCGATGGCGCGCTGGTCGAGGGCAACATCGCCCGACGGCTCTCCACCGAGACGGACCGAACCGGCGGCCGGGAGCAGCCCGACCTCTCGCCCGACTACCTCTTCGACTCCCGGGGACAAGTCAGTGACACCGGCTTCGTGGTCGAGGTCCGGATTCCGTTCCGGTCGCTTCGGTTCCAGACCGGCGCCACCCAGGATTGGACCCTCCAGATCATTCGGAAGAGCGCCCACGACGGCCGCGAGGACACCTGGGCGCCGGCGCGTCGCGACGCCGCCTCGTTCCTCGCCCAACATGGCAAGCTCACCGGACTGACCGGGCTCGAGCGCGGCCTCGTCCTCGAGGTCAACCCGATCGTGACCTCGACCATCACCGGGGAAGCCAGGGGGGGCGGCTGGGACTATCGCGGCGGCCGGCCCGACTTCGGCGGCAACGTTCGCTGGGGGATGGCCACCAATTTCACCCTCAACGGCACCGTCAACCCCGACTTCTCACAGGTCGAGTCCGACGCCGGTCAGATCACCCCCGACCCCCGTCGAGCCCTCTTCTTCACCGAGAAGCGGCCCTTCTTTCTCGATGGCTTGGAGTATTTCACCAACCCCAGTCAGGTGATCTACACCCGCCGGATCGCGGCGCCGGTGGCGGCGGCCAAGTTCACCGGCAAGGTGGCCGGTACCAGCGTCGGCATTCTCTCGGCCGTCGACGGGCAGGAAGCCTCCCGCTCGAGAACCAATAACCCAGTCTTTAATCTGATTCGCCTCCTCCGCGACGTCGGCGACGGCTCCCGCCTCGGTTTCGCCTACGCCGACCGGATCGAAGGCGATCGGGCCAACCGGGTGGCCGAACTCGACGGCCGGGTCGTCTTCGGCGGCAACAACAGCCTGTCCTTCCACGCCGCCGCGAGCCACACCCGCGACGCCGGTGCCGGCACCACCGCGCCGCTGTGGTACCTCGCCTTCAACCGGGCCGGCCGCCGTTTCGGGCTCAACCTCTCGTTCACCGGGATCTCGGATGAGTTCCAGGCGGAGAGCGGTTTTCTCCAGCAGGCGGATTTCGCCAACCTCACGATCGGTCCATCGATCACCGCCTACGGCGGGCAGGGCGCCTTCCTGGAGCGTTTCAATGGCGCGGTCTCGGCCTCCTACTCCTGGAACTACTCCACCTTCATCCGGGGCGAGTCGCCTCGCGACCGGCAGTACTGGTTCAACACCTCGTGGGCGTTTCGAGGCGGCTATCAGCTGAGCGGCACCCTGTTCGTCGAGGAATTCGGCTTCGACCCGAACTTCTATCGCGACTACCGCCTCGAGGTGACCACTGGGACCGGGGTCGAAGCCGCGGCGTTCGGCACCAAGCCGAGTCTCCCGGTCAGCGCCGTGATGCTCCGCCTCAAGACGCCCGAAGTCGCCGGCTTCGGGTTCGACGGCTTCGCGGCCTACGGTCGCGACCCCAATTACCTCGAGTGGTCGGATTCGCGGATCGTCTTCGCCCGGTTCGGGTTGACCTACCGGCCCACCGACAAGCTCCGCTTCGAGGTCGGCGTCCCGGTGCTGGCCCACTACCGCCGGTCCGACGGCCGCCGGGTCGACAGCAACGTGATCCCGCGGCTCAAGATGGAGTACCAGCTGTCTCGGGCGGTGTTCCTGCGTTTCGTCGGGGAATACCGGTCCGCCTATCAGGACGATCTGCGCGACGACGGCCGGTCGAATGCTCCGATCCTCATTCGCGATCCCTCCGGCGACATTCGCGATCCCTCCGGCGACCGGTTCAAGCGGGCCACCGGTTTCGAGATCAACGCGCTCCGGGTCGATTGGCTGTTCTCCTATCAGCCCACCCCAGGCACGGTGTTCTTCGCCGGTTACGGGGCCACTCTCGACGACGACGGCCCCTTCCGGTTCGGTCGGCTTGACCGTCGCCGCGACGGCTTCTTCACCAAGCTGAGTTACCTCTTCCGGGCCTGAGGCCGGCTACCATCTCACGGCGCCGAAAACGCGATCGGCTCCCGGGCCCCGGCGATCGCGACGTCGACCGGCGCCAGCGACCGGGCCCAAACGAAGCCGTGGCTCCCGTCGCTCATCACCACCCGGTACCAGCCGCCGGTGGCCGCCAGGACCCGGACCGAATCGGTCGCCGCGAGAGTGCGGACCGTGTCGGTGCCGGCCCGGGGAGCCCGCCGGACCGTTGCGTCGGCGACCCGGCGTCGGGCGTGGCTGCCTAACATCGAGGTATCGGCGAGCAACCGCGGGAGCCTCCCGGGCGGCCGATGGAGGAACCAGTACGGATCGACCGGGCCCTGCCCCCGGCGATAGATCCCGAAATGCAGGTGGGGCGGGGTGGTGCGGGCGTTGCCGGTGTTGCCGACCAGCCCGATGGTATCGCCAACCTCGACCTCCGAGCCGGCGGTCACCAGTTGGGCCGACAGGTGGGCGTAGTAGTGGCGGTTGCCGCGGTCGTCGGCGAGCCAAACCACCAGGCCCCCCCAATCGTTCTCGGCCACCTCGAGGATTCGGCCCCGGCGGGCCGCGATGACCGGGGTACCTCGGCGGGCGAAGATATCGATCCCCTGGTGCGACCGGCGGCCGCCGTCACGCGGCGCGCCCCATTTGCTCAGGATATCGGCCTCGCCCCGGCCGGTGACCGGGAACGCCAGCGTCGGTGCCACCGTGAGCCGCACGGCCAGCCGGCCCCCGCGGAGCAGCTCCGGCTGGACCCGGACGACGTACCAGCCGTCGAGTCGCGGCTCCCATTCGATGACCCGCTGGCCAGCCCCCGCCTCGGTGACGACTTCAACCAAGCCGTTCGCGAGGCTGTCCGCTCGCCAGACATCGATGAATACTTGGGCGACCGTGTCCGCCGTCATCATCACGTCCAGCCTGGCCAGCTGCCCCCGCTTGAGTTCGACCTTGAGGCCGACCGCCAACGGCTCGCCCCGGGGCAGGGCCACCAACTCTTCGTGGGGAGACGTCACCACGGGGGCGTGTTCCAACGCCGCTTGGCCCGCGGCGATCCAGTCTTTCACCAGGGCCGTCTCCGAAAGCCCGGCGTTGGCGAGACCCGAGAGGTATTTCTCCCGAGGCGGCCGCCGGTCCACTAGCTCGTTTGCGAAACGTCCCATCTCGGAGCAGGCCGCGGCGATTGCCACGGCCGCCGCCCACCCCGCGGACCGACGCGCGGCCACCCAGCCCGCGGCTCGAGAATCACCTAGACCCGCCATCTCTTCAAATTACCGACCCTCGGCCGCCCAGCCTACTTGCGAGGCGGTGGGACCGGCGCCAGGCGGCGGAGGACGTCGAAACTCGTTACGTGCAGGTTGACTCCCGAGCCGATCCGGAACCCGGCCAGCCCCGTGAGGTTGACGCTGTCTCGCGGAATCCGAGCCACCTGAGCCCCGTTCACCTGAAACACCACTTCGGGGCCCGCGATGACTTTGAGGACGTTCCGCGCGGTCCCGCCAGCGCGGCCCGGGACGATCGACCCGAACGCCTGCCAAGGCCGGATCGATTCGGTGGCCCCGGCCCGCCGCTGGATGACCCCCGCCGAACCATCGCGGCGCACCACGAAGCCGACCCAATCGCCCGTCGCCTCCTCGAGGCGGCTTCCCCCGACGAAGAACCCGTATTCCGAGGCGCTTTCCCCCGGGAACAGAAAGAACTCGCCCTCCAACTCGAATCGGCCATCGAGACTCACCGTCGGATGGTACAGCGAGCCACCCGGACCCATCGTGATGTGGAAACCGGGCGGCATTTGAACGAACCAGAGCCGCTCGGCGCTTTCCTTCGCGGCCGCTTCGGTCTCCACCATCGTGGCCGGCCGGTCGGTAACCCACTTCCACCCCGCCGGCGTGGTGGGTTGGGCGAAGAGCGAGGGGGCCCAACCGATGGCTGAGAGGGCCACGATCTTGAGCAACGGTCGAGACATCATCGGTCGAAACTCACTTTCGTTCCACGGGTCGACTGCTGAAACCGCCGGTCGCTCCAATGTAGCCCTGTACGCCGAGTCGGCTGGTATCTTTGAGGTCCGGCCCGATTCCGCCGTGGCGTCGCCGGCTTGCCCACGAATCGTCGCTCCCGCCCGGTCCGTAGGGCCGAGGAGGCCGACCCGCTCCCGGAGTGTCCAGCAATGGTGCCTGTCGTACTCCTTAGCCTGGCGGCCGCTCAGCCCGCCCTGGACCCTCGCTCGACCGCGCAAGCACTGTTCGCCGCCGACAGTGCGCTCGGCGCCGCTCCGAGAACCGAAGCGCCGAGCAGCGGCCTCCTGGGTGCGTTGGCCCCGGGCGTCGTCATGCCTGGGCCCGATGGCCGCCACCTGCGCGGGGCCGCCGAGGTGGCGGCCGCGTTGCGCCAGGCAACCGAAGGCGCCACCGCGGTGCACTGGACCCCGGTTCGGGTGGCCCTCGCGGCCTCCGGCGACCACGGTTTGAGCTACGGTTACCAAACCGTTTACCGCGGTGACCGGGCCGACCGCTTCAAATACATCGCCTACTGGACCCGCCTCGCCACCCGTTGGCGGATCGCGGTCTACCGCCGGACGCCGAGCGCCGCTGGAGATGTCTCCCTGGCGCGGCTCCCGGATTTGCTGCCGACAGCGCCGATGTCGCAGGTCGATGGGATCGCTGCCCGTGCCAGTCTCGCACAGGTGGAGCGCGACTTTTCCGCCGAGGCCCAGCGAATCGGCCTCGGGCCGGCGTTCGCGAAGTTCGGTCGAACCGATGCGGTCAACATGGGCGGGCCGGGCACCGCGGGGTTCGTGATCGGTGCCCAGGCGATCGCCCAGGCCGTCGGTGGCGATGGCGGCGCGACCAGTCCGGTCTCGTGGGGACCCGACACCGTACTGGTGGCCGCGAGCGGTGATCTCGGCGTCACGATTGGGGTCATTCGGACCAACCAGCCTCCTCCCGACGGCAGCCCCGGCCGTTTCGCCTTTTTCACCGTCTGGTATCGGCCCGACCCCGGATCGCCGTGGCGTTACCTCGCCGAGTGAGCCTGCTGGAGCCGGCCATCGGGCCCGTTGGTCGACTCGCCATTGCCGTTCGTCGAAACGGCTCGGCCGCTCGCGGCCCTCGGGCCGATATTGCTGCCAGTCAAATGCCCTGGATCGTATGCCGATTTCCGTCTTGATTGCGGACGACGAACCGCTCGCCCGGAAGAAGCTCCGCGACCTCTGCGCCGGTCACCCCAACATGGCGATCGTCGGGGAGTCGATCGACGGGCCGTCGACGGTGGAGGCAATCGACCGCCTCGGGCCCGACGCCGTGTTCCTGGACCTGAAGATGCCGGAGTACGACGGAATCGAGGTACTTCGTCGCGCCGGGCGGGAGCCGGCGGTGGTCTTCACGACCGCGTTCGATCAATACGCCGTCACCGCGTTCGAGCTGCGGGCCATCGATTATCTGCTCAAGCCCTTCGACGCCGAGCGGTTCGCCCGGGCCGTGGAGCGACTGGCCGAATCGCTGGCTCGCCGCGACGGCCCAGGTGCCCTGGAGCGGCTGGGCTCCGCCCCGGCTAGCGACGTCCCGCTCGACCGCCTCTTCATTCGCCACGGCGGCCGGATAGTCGTGGTCCCGGTCGACCAGATCGAGTCCCTCGAGGCCCGCCGCGACTATGTGGCGATCCACGTTCCCCCCAGCAGGTACCTCGTTCACCTGACCCTGAACCACTTGGAGCGCGTTCTCCCGGCGCGGCGCTTCGCCAGGATCCACCGGTCCCACATCGTCAATCTCGACCGGCTGAGCGAGTTGGTACCGTGCGGCAACGGCCAGTTGGAGGCGGTGCTCAAGAGTGGCTTTCGCGTCATCGTCAGTCGGAGCCGGTCCAAGGGCATTTGGGAACTCGCGGTGTGACCCACCGGCCGGGGCGTCTGTTCGGGTGGATCGTAGCCGGTTGGATCGTCCAGACCGTCGTGGCCGCCCAGGCCCAGGTCTGGTACCTGGCTAGTGCCGGCGAGCCGGTGCCGTGGCGCGATCTGGCCTACCTGAGCGTCAAGAACCTCCTGATCTGGATTCCTCTGTCGCTCGGTGCGGTCAAGCTCGCCAAGGCGATCGACTACCGGCGGGTTGGCGTGATCAAGGCGGGGGCGGCTCAGATCGCCGGGGCCGCGATCGCGTGCGTGGTGGACGCGGTGGTCGACGTGCTCGCCGGTCGCTCGGTCGGCCTCCAGGTTTGGAGCGGCACCATCCCCGCGGCGGTGTTCCGGCAAGCCAACGCCAATCTGTTCTCCTACGGCGTGGTCCTGGCCATCTACTACGCCGTCGAGCACGCGGCCGCGAGCCGTGATCGGCTCACCCGGGCCGCCCGACTCGAAGCGCAGCTCACCCGGGCCCGCCTCGATCTCCTTCGGATGCAGCTGCAACCCCATTTTCTCTTCAACACCCTCCACGGCATTTCCGCGGTGGTGTTCGATCGGCCCAAGGACGCCGAACGGATGCTCACCCGTCTTGGCGATCTGCTCCGGGTCTCCGCGGCCGATCTCGGCCGGGTCTGCGTCTCGTTGGACGAGGAGCTGGCGGTCCTCGAGGCCTACCTCGACATCGAGCGGACCCGGTTCCAGGATCGCCTGACCGTCGCCGTCGAGGTGGCGCCGGAAGCCCGGTCGGCCGCGGTGCCGAACCTCCTCCTCCAGCCGCTGGTCGAAAACGCCATCAAGCACGGCATCGCGGTCCATCGGGGCCGAGGCGAGATTCGACTGACGGCCGAGCGCCACGCGGATCAACTCGAGATCGTCATTGCCAACCGCGGCGCCGAGTCGCTGGCCGACCCGGCCACGTTCAGGGAAGGCGTCGGTCTCGCCAACACCAGGCAGCGGCTCACCGAGCTCTATCGCGAACGATTCCGGCTCGTCCTTCGGCCCGCGGGAGCGGGTGGCCTCGAGGTTCGGGTGACGATTCCGTTCCAGACGATCGACGAGTTCGAGCGGGCCGAGTGACCCGGCCTCAGCGAACGATCACCACCCCGACCCGGCCACCGAATTCGTTGCTCTCGGCTCGAACCCCATCGGGCACCAGCCACTCGCCGCCGTCGATGCGGACGTTGAATCGGTAGACGCCCGGCTCGATCGTCATCTCGAGTCGCCAGGTGGTCGGCCCGGTTCGCGCCAGCTGGACGACCTCCCAGTCGGTGAAGTCGGCCATGATTTCGACCCGTTGCACCGGGCGATCGAGTCGCGCCGTGAGCCGGCGGGTCGGGCCCGACCCTTCGGCCAGGAATCTGATCCCAGTGCTCGGTATCGGGGCCGACGGATTGGCGGTGGGGTTCGGCCGCCGGAGCTCTCGGCCCAAGGCCCGGATCGAAAGACCGGTGCTCAGGTACCGGGCTCCGACGCTCCGGCGGACCGGGTCCGCGCCGAAGGTCCCCCCGCTCACCGCGAAGGCCAGGCGGCTGCCTAACGGGACGGTCAGGCTCGCTTCGCCGTAGGCCCCGCGGGGGTTCTCCCACAACCTCCCGACCCCAGGCCGGGTCCACCGATTTCCCGCCCGACCCTCGAGTTCGACCCCGGCATCGCTGCGCCATCTGAGCGAACCGGCCAGGTCGATCAGCCGCCCGCGATCGACCCACCCGACCGTGGCCGTGGAGGTGAAGGAGAGCCGGTCGGCTCTGAGCCAGCCCGCGACGGCCACCTCCACCGGGGTGCTGCTGCCGTCCCCGGTCGCCCCAGTCGTGACCGCGGTCCACAACCCTTCCCGGCCCCGAGTGAAGTGGAGCCGCCCGGTCGCGAGCGCATGCCCCGCCACCCCGGACTCCGAGTATTTGGAGAGCCCGAAGGTGCCGGCACCTTCGACTCGCCACCTCCCTCGCCCCGCGAACGCGGAGGCCCCGACCGAAGCCTCCCCCACCTGGCGGCCCGACTCGAACCGGGCCCAGCTGCCGCGGCCGACGACGGCCAGGCCCCCTCGCTCGAGCCTCAACGAGGGTGTTACGACCGCGGCACCGGTCGCCAAGAAGCCATCGTACTCGATGTAGGAGAGCCCGAGGCCGATTCGGCCGGATGTTTGGGCGGAGATCGGGTGACCGACCCCGGCGATGAGCCACAGCCCGCCGACGACCCAGCCCCACCGCGACTGCGCGGGGCACGGAGGTTCAGTGCGATCGGCCGGGGCAGGTCTCGGCATGCAGGATGATAATCCCGGCCCAGGGATGGACAGGACTGGGTCTGGGACGAGCGGCGGGGATGGGTGACCGGGATGGGACTGGGCTGGGGTAGGGCTTGGGCTGACCGGGTGCGGGAGCCCCCGGCGGGTCCGGTTACCGGATCGCGAACGGCTCGGAAAAGACCTCGATCGCTTCCGGGGCGCGAGTCGTCACCGCGAGGCGGTACCTCCCGCCGTCCCCGGGACGGACGTCCTCGATTTCGAGCGCCGAGTTGGCGGGGAGCAGGAAGGTGTCCGGGCCGGCGCAACTCCGGAGATCCTCGATTCGGCGCCATCCGGAGGCACTCTCCAACTCGAGCTCGAACGGAGCGCAGCGATTCCGCAGGGTCCAGGCTCGACCGCTTCGGTTGACGAGTCGGGCCCGGACCCTCACGACCAGAGGTTCGACGATCACGGCGGAGAGAGCCTCGACCTCGATCGCGCCCCTGCCTCGGACCTCATTCTGGCGGTCGGTCTGCTCGACGGCAGTCCCCAAGCCGCAGGCTGCCGCCAGCGATACCCAGACCGCGGCAACGGCGGTTGAGCCACCCGTCAGCGTCGGCCTGGGTCGCGGTCGGTCGCTCATGGCTTGCGTTTGACTCGCGTCCCGCCGCCGACCGAGCCAGGGGTATCGCCGGCCGTGAGCCCCTGCTCGGCCAGGCCGCGCAACCGGACGTCGATCGCGGCCATCGGCGAGACCCCGACCGCGATGTCCCGCTGAATGGTGCGTCGAAAGGCCAGGTAGTCCGCGTCCGCCACGTCGGCCGCCAGCGCCATGACGGCACCGATCGCGGTATCGGCTGGGACACCCGACGCCACCAGATCGGCGAAGACCCCCGCCGCCACCACCAGCGATCGGTCGGCCCGCAAGGTCTTCAATCGGGTCAGCTCGTCGCCGCTGGCTCCGGCGCGGATCGCGTTGGCCCCCGCGGTCACTTCGGGCCCGGTGGCTCCCGGGCCTAACGCCCGATGGGCGACCACCAACTCGTCCCGCAGCCGACCCACCGCGGCGATGATTGCCTGGGCCGAGGCACCTTTGGCGAGACCCTCGAGCGCCCGGTCCACCAGTGCCTCGGTCGGCAGTCCCCGCTGGTTCGCGGCGGTCACCAGCGTATTGAGCTCCGAGCGAGCCGGCTCCGGCAGTTTGCCCAGCCGCGGCTCCTGTCCGTGGGCCTGGCTCGGTGCGGCGGCCATCAGCAGCAGGGCCGCGATCAACAGCAGCACGCCCAGGCCGAGCGTCCCGACGATGCCCACCCGCGATGCCGTCGCCTTCATGCGCCCCCAATCGTCACGACGGAGTTCGGCCGTCCAAACTCGTCCTCGACCACGCTGGTCTGGGGATCCGGTCGCCACACCGTGCCGTTGACCACGAACGCGTAGCGGTAGCGCCCCGGGCTGAGCGGCACGGTCACCCACCAGAGCCCGTCCCCGTTGGCCCGCGCCAGGGGTGTCGCGGTCGCGCTCCAGTCATTGAAGTCGCCCACCACGGACACCGAGTCCGCTCCCGGTGCGACCAGCAGAAACTGAGTGACCTGAGCGGCCGGTGTCGATGTCGCGAGCGCCGCCGTCTCCACCACTGTCGGCACGGGGCCCTCCCGACCGGCCCGCGAGAGGCCCACCGCCAGCACGCCTAACGCCGCGGCGGCGGCCAGCGACAGCGGGGTGACCTCGATCGTCCAGCGCCGCCGCCACCACCGAGGCCTCGGCGCCCGCTCCGGCGTTTCGTCGGCCGCGATCGACGCCATGACCCGGACGGTGAAATCGGGCGACAGCTCCGGTGGTGCCTTGAGCCCCTCGATGGCTCGCTCGAGTACCTCGTCGTGGTCAGTCACGCACTTCCTCCGCCAACAGTTTCCGAAGCTCCTCGCGGGCTCGGAACACCCGCATTCTGAGCGCCGATGACCGGGCCCCGGTGATGGCCTCCATCGACTCGTAGCTCAAGTCCTCGACGTGCTTCAACAGGAACGCCTCTCGCTGCTCCGACGGCAGCTGTCCCAACGCCCAGCTGATCGCATCCCGAATCGCGTCGCGGTCCGCCGAATGCCCCACCGCGGCCGCGTTCACCGCCAACTCGTTCGCCACCACCACTTCTTGGCTCCGGGTCCGCCTCGCCGCGTAGGTCCGGCATCGATTCACCAGAATGCCGTACAGCCACGGTCCGAAACCGTCCGGCCGGCAGTTCCCGAGCGACCGATAAGCCCGAACGAAGGTGTCCTGAAGCGCGTCTTCCGCGTCGGTCTGGTTCCCGAGCATCCGAACGGCGTACCGCCCCAGCCGGTCCCGGTACCGCTCCACCAGACCGGCGAAGCTGTCCCGATCACCGCCAAGAACCCTCGAAATCAGGCTCTGGTCACTTTCGTCCGTCACGACACCGATACCCGGGTTGAGTGAGCGGTGTCACACTTGGACCGGCGATGCCGCCCCGGCCCGACACCCGTTTCGGAAGATACTGCCGGGGCGGCTCCACCCGCGATTCGGCCGGTGAGGTCGTCCCGGACCGAAAAACGATCTATCTTGTTGGATCCCATGTCAAAATCCTCCGGCTGGCTCGACACCCTGGAGCACACCTGGCGCCCGGTCGCCCGGTTGGCTCTGTACTATGCCGTCCTGGCCGGGGCATTCGTGGCCCTGACCTCCGTCAGTCCCTGGCTGGCCGACCATCTCTCCGGCGTCCCCAGGCCGGCCGCCACCGGACTGGACTTCCGGGCCGAGCCGAGCAACGACTCCCCCGCCGAGGCGGCCGTGATGGCGGTGATCACCATGGGGTCCGCCCTCCTGCTGGCCCTGCCGGTGGTCTGGGTCTACACCTTCGCGCGCCAGAAGCGTGGCTTCCAGCAGTCGCTGGCTCAGACCCTGGTGATCCTTCCGATCGTCGTGGCCATCGTCGTGGTTCTGGTTAAGCACAGTGTGGCTCTCGCCTTCTCGCTCGGGGGGATCGTCGGCGCGGTGGCCTTCCGCCATCGTTTGGAGGACACCAAAGACGCGGTCTACGTCTTCGTCACCATCGCGCTCGGTCTTGCGGTCGGCGTCCAGGCCTATTCGGTCGCGCTCGCCGCCTCGGCTTTCTACAACCTGGTTGCGCTTGGCCTCTGGGCCACCGACTTTGCCCGGGCGCCCGCGCCCCTGGCACCGGAAATCGCCCAGCGACGGGTTCAGTTGGCCAAGGGATTGAGCGAAGACCGCCGCACCGGCGACTACGTTGCCCAGCTCGACCAGCACCTCCTCCAATCGATGACCCCGGACCAGCTCAAGGCCCTGGCGGACAGAGCCCTTCAGCGCAACGAGACGATGACCCAGGACTTCCACCCTGATCCGCCGAGTTTGGGGCGTGACGGGGCGGTGATCGTGGTGGCTGCCGCCGAGGGGCTGGTGCCCGATCTCCGGCGGTCGGTCGAGTCCGTCTTGGAGCAGGAAGCCAAGCAATGGCGCTTCGAGGGCGAAGCGCCCCAGCCGTCCGGCGCGGTCGGGCTTCGGTATTGGGTGCGGTCCCGGAAACGCCTCTCGCTTCCCGCGCTGGCGGCGGCAGTTCGGCGGGCCGCCGACGCCGCGGCCCTGGATGTTCGGGTCGAGTGACCCCAAGCGACTCCGCCGCCATCCGCGAGCGGCTCGCCGCGGCTTTGGCTCCGAAATACCGGGTCGAGACCGAAGCGGGCCGCGGTGCCATGGCCCGGATCTATCGGGCGACGGCGCTCGACACCGGTCGGGCGGTGGCCGTCAAGCTGCTCCCGCCGGAGGCCGCCACCGGCGCCAACGCCGAGCGGTTCCTTCGAGAGATCGACCTCACCCGCAATCTCGACCACCCGAACATTCTTCCCTTGCTCGACTCGGGCGCCGGCGACGGACTCCTCTGGTACCTGATGCCGTTCGTCGAGGGCGAGACCATCCGGGATGCCCTGAAAGCGCGAGGGGTCATGGCCGTGGCCGACGCGGTCGCCATCGCCCGGGAGGTCGCTGACGGGCTCGACTACGCTCACGCCAGGGGCGTCGTCCACCGTGACCTCAAGCCGGACAACGTGATGTTGACCGAAGGGAGGGCCGTGATCCTCGACTTCGGGCTGGCCCGAGCCCTCGATCTCGACAGCAAGCTGACCGGAACCGGCATGCCGTTAGGCACCCCGGCTTACATGAGCCCGGAACAGATCACCGGAGCGGCCGGTGTCGACGCCCGGTCAGACGTCTATGGCTTCGGGTGCGTGGTCTACGAGATGGTGACCGGCCGACCACCGTTTTCGGGGAACTCGGTGGTGCAGCTGCTCCAGGGCCATCTCAGTCGGATCCCGGAGCCCCCGAGCCGGGTCCGGACCGAAGTTCCCCCCGCGGTCGACGGGGCCCTGGCGCGAGCCCTCGCCAAAGAGCCCAAGGAGCGATTCGCGTCGGCCGGGGCGTTCGCCGCCGCCTTGGCCCAGGGGCCGGCCGAGCCGACCGGATCGGCTCCCGGGTTGCTCCGGCGCCTGTTCGGGCGTTAGGCAGTATCGGCGGTTCCGCCCACCTGCCGGCTACCTAGCCGGCTCCTGTTTCCAGAAGGCGATGCCCCCGGCCTGCTGCCCCACGTCGACCGAGCCCACTCGAGTCAAGGTGGTCAGGTCGTAGACGTCCACCTTGCCCGGCTCGGCCCCGACCCCTTCGCTGCTCACGAAGGCGATCCGCGAGTCCCCGCTGATGGCCACCCCGTGGGTCACGGTGGTGCTGCTCTTGAACTCGGCCACCTTGGCCCCCCTGGCCAAATCATAGACCTGGACGCCGCCGCCCTGCTTGAGCGTGGCGATCAGCAGTTTGCCATCCGGCGTCGGGGCCAGGTTGTAGACGCCCCGCCCGGTCGGCATTCGCCGGGTGATCGACCAACTCGACCGGTTCACCTCCACGATCTCGTCGGACTTGTTGCAGGCCACGTACACCGAGGTGCCGTCGACCGAGGGCGCCGCCCAGGTCGGCGAGCAACTGTTGGGCGCCATGTCGTGCCGCATGCCTCGATAGCCGACATCCGCCGGATCGACCTCCGGCGCCGGCTTGGCCCCCGGCGCGGGTTCCTCGTGGTGCGCCATCGCGCCCCGGTCGTTCTTGTCGAGGGGCCCCTCCTTCCCTTTGGCGAGCGAGAACCGGCGCGAGACGGTGAAACTCCTGGTGTCGATCTCCACCAGTTGATCGTCCATCATGCAGCCCGAATAGTGGAACTGCCCGCTCGGGTCGATCCGGCTCCCGTGGGGCATCGTGCAGGTGATGATCCGTTTCACTTCGGTGGCGGTGGGGGTGTAGACCACCGACTGCGACGACGGGACCATGTCGCCGTGCAAGTTGAAGTTCGCCGCGATGGCGTAACTCCCGTCTGGCGAGATGTCGATCGAGGCGGGGAAGTTGCCGAGCAGCGTCCCGGAACTCACCAGCGTGTCCGGGCCGAGGTGATAGCGCCAGTACTTGCCGTCCGGGAAGCCATGCCCGGTGGTCATGTGGAGGTACTTGCCGTCCCGCGAGATCGCCAGCCCGTGGGGGCCCTCCATTTCGGCAGCGAGCTCGCCGACGAGGATGGTTTTCTCGACCGTGGCACCCTCGGGCCCGAACCGGATTCGGTGGATCTTGTCCGCCGACTCGGCGCCCACGTATGCCCAGTAGGTGGAGGTGATCTTGGCCGGTTGCTGAGCGAGGACCGGCGTCGGGCCGGCGACCACGAGGAGCGTGAGGAAGGTTGACTTGCGCATGGGGCCGTTTGTCCGCATCGTCAAGGCTGTCCTGAAACAGTTCTTCCAGGGGTGCTCCAATGAAAGTAATCCGTTCCCTAGGGCGCGCTATCGGCGCGACGGTCATCGTCGCGGCCAGCGCCGGCGCTCCCTCGCTCGCGGCCCAAGCCACCAAGCTGGTCGCTGAACCGGCCCAAATCACTCTCCGCACCGGCGACTCGGTCCGAATCACCGTCAAGGCCGTCGACGCCCAGGGTCGAGAGGTGCCAGGAACCGTCGTTCGGGTCTTTGGGGCCCGCCGCGCGGTCGCCTACAGCGATGGCTTCGTCCGGGCCTTCCAGGCCGGGAAGCACAATCTGGTCGCCTTTGCCGAGCGCGACGGCGCCTGTGGCGGAAACGACTGCGCCCCCCTCCAGATGGAGATTCCGGTCACGGTGACGTGGCCGGCCCTCGCCAAGCTCGCGGTGGTCACCGCGCCCCGGCGGCTCTACACTGGAGTCACCATCGAGCATTCGGTCAAGGGTAGCCATGCCGATGGCTCGGCTCGTCCCAATCTGGTGGCCAATTGGCGCTCTTCGAACTCGGCGGTCGCCACCGTCGATCGATTCGGCAACGTCCGGACCGTCGCGCCGGGTTCGGTGACCATCACCGCCGACGCCGAAGGACAGTCCGCTTCGGTGACCCACACGGTGGCCGCCAACCCGGTCGCCTCGATCGCCATCGGCCTCCGCGATACCACCGTCCGCACCGGCGATGTCATCCAACTCACCGCCACCGGCCGCCGAGCCAACGGCCAAGTGGTGGGCGATGTCACCTTCACCTGGAGCTATAGCTACGTCGCGGCCGACACGGTGCTGCCCTCGGGCATCCCCGGCGGCGCCGGCATCGTCCAGTATGGGATGTTCACCGGCAATTACCCCGGTCGCTACACCCTGATGGCGCGCTCGGGCAATGCCTTCGCCGAACGAACCATCGAGGTCAAGGCCCGGGACGCCCGCCGGCCGATCGTGATCACCGGCCGCGGCAACATCAATCACACCCATACCTCCGACCTCTGGCCCTGGACCGGCAAAGACGGCCGCGACTACGTCTTGGTCGGCACCTGGGGCGGCGATGGGTACGGCTACGTGTACGACATCACCGATCTCAACAATCCGGTTAAGACCGATTCGGTGAAGATCGACGCCCGGACCATCAACGACGTCACCGTCTCGCCGGATGGTCGCTACGGGGTCCTCTCCAGAGAGGGAGCATCGAACCGGGTCAACGGCGTCGTGATCCTCGACCTCGCGATCCCGGCCCACCCCAAGATTGCCGCGACGTTCAACCAGGAACTCACTGGCGGCGTCCACAACATGTTCGCCACCAACGACTACCTCTTTGCCGTCTCCGGCGGCGCCAAGTACGTCATCATCGACGTTCGGGACATCTACAAGCCCAAATACGTCAGCGAATATCGGCACCCGAACGCTCGGCTCCACGACCTCTGGGTCCACGACGGGATCGCCTATTCGGCTCAGGGTGGGGTCGGGACGATCGTCGTCGACGTCGGCAACGGCAAGTACGGCGGCTCGATCGAAAAGCCCAAGCTGATCACGACCTACGAACTCAACAGCGGGCACGAGATCTTCCCGTACTTCCAGAAGTCCACCGGGAAAGTCTATCTCTTCATTGGCGATGAAGAGATGAACCGCTCCAACCGGGTCTGGGCCGGCACCAGCTATCGGAACGAAATGACCACGCCAGGCGGGGTGCCCCAGACCTCCGGCGGGATGGTTCATATCGTGGACTTCACCGATCCCATGGATCCCAAGCCGGTCGGCCGCTACGAGCTCGAGGACTTCGGGTCGCACGACATCGTCGTCGAGGACGACATTCTCTATCAGGCGTTCTACGAGGGCGGCGTCCGGCTGGTCGACGTCTCGGGCCAGTTGATGGGCAACCTCCAGCACCAGGGGCGCGAGATCGCGGTGTTCAAGCCCTACGATCCCAAAGGCTACACCCCGAACGCCGCGTTCGTGATGAACGCCATGCCGTGGAAGGGCCACGTGCTGTTCACCGACTTCAACACCGGGCTGTGGACGGCCAAGTTGGCGCCGAAGAACCTGGCGCCCTGATCCGAGCCGGTTGGGGCGGTTCTTGCCTTCTGGAGGTGGAGCCGCGATCGGGTGGTGACCGTCGCCCTGCCGGGGGGAGGGCTCGGGCGGGGCGTTAGGTGTTGGCGGCACCATCCGGCTGGCAGGTCCCGGACGAGGCTTTCATGGTGCTGCCCCTCGATCGCGAGGTGTCAGAAGGCCGTTCGAAACGATACTACCACGCTACGCCGAGGCTCCGGCCTGAAGAACGAGGTGTTGCTCGCCTCGGCGTACAACACGTTGGTCAGATTGGTTACCGCGACGCCGATGGTGGGAGACACCCCGCCCAGTCGTCCGACCGCCGCCTCAGCCCGCACCGCATGCACCGTGAACGCGGGCAGGCGGTCGCCGACGGGATTGTCGACCAGGACGATGTCCTTTCGCTCGCCCTGGTGCCGGATCTCGTAGCCGGCCGTGAACCGGCCCCGCGGCTCCCGCCAGAGCAACTCGCCACCGACTTTGCTGGAGTAGCTATCCCCTACCGGACTGCCCTCGTCCGCGTTCTCCGAGTCGAGTCTGGTGAAATGACCGATCCCGTGGAACCCTCGCCCCAAATCCACCTCGGCCAGTGCCTCGATCCCGCGATCGCGGAGTTTCTGGACGTTCTGGTTCTGGAACGCGGGGAAATTATTGACCCGGGTACCCAGCGCCACGGCCCGGATTCCGTTCGAGATAGTGTTGGAAAAGAGAAACAGCTCCGCATAGAACCGCGCCGAGCGGAACTTGAAGCCGATGTCGGCGTTGAGGCTGGTCTCAGGTGTCAGGTCGGGGTTGTCGACCTGGTAGCCGTTGCCTTCCGCCGTCACCCCGTCGAAGTACCGCTCCACCAGATTGGGGGCCCGGAACGCCCGGCCGAGCGAACCGACCAGATTGAGTCGATCGGTGACCGCGAACCGGCCGCTCACCCCGCCGACCACGGTCTCGTGCGCCGCGTCGATGCCGCCGCAGCTTCGGGGGAGCCCCGCGGTTTGCCGGGTGGTCGACTGGACCGTCTGTGCCCTGATCCCGAGGCCGAGGGTGAATCGGTCATGGAGCGCGAGGTCGCTCTGCCCGAAGAGCCCGGCGTTCCAGACCAGCGCGTTCGGTAGCGTCGGGGCGGTCGTGGTCCGGACCCGAGGGGGCCCGAACCCGGTGTTGGTCGTGGTGACGCTGCTGTCGCTGTTGCGTGACTGGTCGAGGTACCAGTCGATCCCGTAGGTCACGGTGTGCCGCTGCCCGATGACCTTGGCCGCCTCGACCCGGGCCCCGGTGCTGGTGATGTCGGTGAGGTTCCGGCTTCGGATCGAGATCCCGGCCGTGGGCGGCAGCGGCGCCCCGAAGGGGATATCGATCGCCTGATCGAAGGTCCGGGCGTTCCACCCTCGGAATACCGTCGCGCTCACCCGGTCAGCCAGCACCGATGACACCCGGGCCGCCTGGTAGCCGGCCACCACCCTGGTGACCGCTTGGTCCGGATAGAGCAGCCGGATCACCGCGCCCGATTGGTCGCCTAACGCCGAGCCGTCGACGTAGCCGAAGCCGGCGTTCCGGGCCTCGTACCGGCTGGCCCGCACGGTGAACTGCTGAGTCTCGTCGAGATCGTACTGGAACCCCGCCGAGTAGCGTTCATCGGTGACACCAGTGTCGTTTACCTTGGTGCGCCCGGCAAGTTGGAGTCGGCCGAACGTCCCGGCCGGGGCGGCGTAGGCGTCCGCGTCACGGTAGCCCGCGCTGGCCACGAACCCGAGCCGGCCGCTCCGCCCGCTGCCGCCGATCCGGACGGTGTTCTGGCCGTCGGCCGAGCTGTAGCGGTAGCTGACGGCACCCCGGAACCCGTCGGCGCCGAACACCGGCGGTCGCTGGGTCACCTGATTGACCACCCCGCCGATCGCGTCGGTCCCATACAACACCGAACTCGGACCCCGGACGATCTCGACCCGGCTGACGGCGTCCACGTCGGTGATCGCCGGGATCTCGCCGAAGTCCTGCTGCCGCCGGGGATTGTTGAGCTTGAGCCCGTCTTCGGCGAGGAGGATCCGCTGGCCCCGCTGACCCCGGATCGACAATCGGGTCTGATTCGGTCCCACCCCGGTCACGTCGACCCCCGGGAGGTTCCGGAACAGGTCCGCGATTCCGTTAGGGGCCTCCCGCCGGATCACGCTCGAGTCGACGACCAGCACCGGGCTCGCCGTCCGCGCCACCTGTTGGGGCTGACGCGAGGCGGTGACGACGATCGGGACCAGCTTCGAAACCCGGGTGGTGTCGGTTCGCTCTTGGGCTGCCAGGCTGGCGCCCGTCAGCGCCATGGGCAAGAGAATGAGGGTGCAGAGCATCCGAAAAGCTCGGTCGAGGTTCGAGCCTCAAAGTGCCGTCCCGCAACGAGATCCGGCACCGAACCGCTACGGGGCGGGAGTAACCGTAGTTCTACGGGATCAGTCTCGCCTCGATCGCCAACCGGGTCAGCCCCGCCGTGCTGGGAACCCCCACCTTCCGAATCATCGACTCGCGGTACGACTCCACCGTTCGAACCCTCAGGCCGAGCTCGGCGGCCAGCTCCTTGTTGGTCTTCCCGCTCGCGACCCCGATCAGCACCTCGCGCTCCCGCCTGGTCAACAACGCGAGCCGGCTCGCCGCGGCTTGCGCCAGAATTGGGCTGGCGTCCTCTCGTTTGACCCCCGCGACCACCGCGTACCGGGTCTCGCCTCCGAAGACCGCTCGGACCGCGTCGCGCAGTTCGGAGGGGCGGGAGTCCTTCCTGAGGTATCCGTGGGCCCCCGCCTTCACCGATTCCAGAACGTACTCGGCATGGTCGTGCACGCTCAGCATCAACACCTTGGCGCCCGGCCATTTGGTCTTGCAGGGGCCGATCAGGTCGATGCCGTTGCCGCCAGGCAGGTTGATATCGAGAATCACCACGTCCGGGATCGCACCCGTCAGACCTAACGCCGTGGGACCGTCCCCCGCTTCGCCGACCACGTCGAAGCCCGGTCCCGAGAGGGCCTGACGGATCCCCTCTCGGACCAACGGGTGGTCATCGACCAGAACGACTCGGATCGCCGCCCCGCTCATCGGCCAGCCACCGGCATTTCCATCGCCAGGGCCAGCCCGCCCCAGCCGCTCGTTTCCAATGCCACCCGTCCCCCTTCTGCCTCGATCCGCTCCCTCAGTCCAAACAGCCCCGATCGGCCCGGCCCGGAGGCGAGCCGCTCTCGGTCGGCGGGAGCGATGCCCTGGCCGTCGTCGAGCAGGCGCACCTCGAGCCGCTCCCCGGTTCGGCGGGCCTCCAGTCTGACCCGGGTGGCGTTGGCGTGGCGAGCCACGTTGGCGAGCCCCTCCTGCACCGCCCGGAAGACCGCGAGTTCAGCGGCCGGGGTCAATGCCTTGGTGGCTTCCGCCTCGACCTCGACCTCGACCGCGAGGCCGCTCCACTGCCGGAAATCGGCGGCCAACGTCCGGATCGCGGGCGCCAGTCCCAGATCGTTGAGCAGGGCGGGGCGGAGGTCCTCGATGACGTTGCGGATGCTCTGATTGCCGCGATCGACCAGGCCGATCAGCCGCTCGACCTTCGCCGCCATTTCCCCAGACGCTTCGTCCTGGACCGCGCCAAGGCCCAGCTTGAGCGCCGAAAATACTTGGGCCGTTTCGTCGTGGAGCTCTCGCCCAACGCGGCGGCGCTGCTCTTCGTGCTGCTGGATCATCCGGACCGAGAGCCGCTCGAGATCGTCCTGACGCAACGCCAGCGCCCGGTCCAGCGCCGCGCTCCGGAGCGCCGAGCCGATCTGCCCGCCCACCGCGGCGAGCACGCTCGGATCGAGGGCGGTGAAGGCCGCCGCCACGTCCCCAGCGATCGCCAAGACCATGGGTCCGTCGCCGTCGTCGCCGAGCGGAAGCGCCGCGAGAAAGGGGACCCCGCCGGCACCCGACCGGTGCCCGATCAGCTCGGCGGTCCCGCCCGCCGCCGCTTTCTGGACGGTCTCGAGGACCGGGGCCGGCACTCCCCGTTCCGACCAGGGTTGGCAGATGCCCGAACCCTGGGCCAGGGCCGCGCCGCTCGGAGTCACCCGAAACAGGCCAGCCCCCCGGACGCCGCGAAGACCGAGCGGCCGCTCGAGCAGCGACGCCAGACCATCGCTCCGACCTCGGGCCACCTCGCCCGAGAGCGCCACCAAGGTGCCCAGTCCGGCACGGAATTCCTCGATGACGAGCAGCAGGACACCGGCCCCGGTGAGCAGCACGAAGATCGCGTCGAGGAAGTAGCCCCAGGGATTCCACGCTCCCCGAGCTCGGAGAATCGGGTAGTCGAGGTGGTGGAGGGCCCAGAGCGCGAACGTCACCGCGAGGAAGGTCGAGGCCGACGACCCGGTCCGCCGGCGGTAACGCCAGAACACCCACGCGGTCCAGAACGTGGTCGCCCCGAGGAAGACCACCGTCGTCCCCGCGGCCAGGGCAAAGCTGTCCAACCAGAAGATGGCGGCATAGGACCACGCCAGGGGAAAGGCGACCGCGGCCCAGAACCACGGCCGCCAACGCAGCTCCCGCTCGAAGACCATCGCGGCGTACAACAGGGCCAACGCGGTCCAGCCGATGATCACCTGGTGCGAATAGAGAAAGGCCCACCGCTCGGTCGCCAGGAACGACACGATCGCCACCAGCCCCGCCCCATAGAGGCCGAACGCCACCGACCACCAGAAGAAATGGGGCTTCCGATAGCGGCGGTTCAAAAAGGCGAACAGCAGGCTCAGCCCGAAGGTGGTTGCCGCTTGGAAAAGCGCCGCGGCCGCCTCGGTCTCGGTGAAGACGGTCATCGGGCCACTCCATGCGTCGCAGCCCAACGAGCCACCGGCTCGGCGTGCCCGACCAGAGACACCCGTGGCTCGGCCAGATAGCGATCGAGGGCGGCGCTGGCTCCCGACAAGTCGCCCGATCGGATCAGCGCCGCGATCGTGAACGGGGAAGGCGAGCCTTCCAGCCGGCCGAACTCAGACTACGTGGGTTGCCGCCCGAACCAAGCCAGACCCGCCGCGCCCAGCGCGCCGGCCACCGCCTCGCCGATCGGCTCCGTGGGCCCGTCGGCGGCGACCTCCCACCACCGGTCTTCCGCCGGCGAGAGCAGAAAGCCGAGGCGCTCCCGAATCTGGCACGCCTCGATGGCGGGCCGGTCGAGGTAGGGTCGATAGAAACGGAACGCCTCGATCGCGGCCACCATCGTCAGCAGCTCGGGGTAAGCCACACCCAACTCGACCGTGAACCGCCCCGTCTCCCCTTCGTTCCATTTGCCCAGCACCACCTCCACGAGGTCGATCCGATCGGCGCGGCGTTTGGTCCAGACGCGGCCATGGCGCCTGAACTCCGCCCCGATCAGGGGCACGCTCAGATGCTTGATGTTGATCCGCTCGATCAGGTGATTGACCGGCGCTCCCACCTCGCTAGACCCCCAACGAGGTGTGGAAGTACGATTTCCGCCGCCACAATAGGCCATCCTTGAAGCCGTAGTAGTCGGCGTAGTCGGCGGTGAACGGGGTCCCGTCCGGCTTGGCCCCGACGAAATGTCCGAAATGGGCTCCTTCGCGGTCGTTGGCGATCAGGTGATCGAGATGATGGCGGCCGTGGATTTGCCGGACTTCGCGGTAGAAGTGGATCACGGCGTCGCGGCCCATCAGCGGCTCGAACCCGGGACGGTCGTAGCGCACCTCGGGGTGAAGCTGATTCGCGAGCGCGTCCCAATCCCTCCCGTCGATCGCCTGAAACATCGTCCGGATGAAATCGTCCATGGTCGATCGTCCTCCCGGGCTAGCCGATGACGGCGCGGTAGAGCCGCCGGACGTTGACCCCCATGACCAACTCCACCTCGCGGGCGGTGAGTCCCCGCTTACTCAGTCCGTCCCACACCACTTCCATCCGCCGCGGTCCGTTCAACTCGTCGATGAAGTAGGGCAGGTCGCTGTCGACGACTTGCGCCCCCTCTTCGCGTTTCAGCTCGGCGAGGTACTCCGGGGTGAGTTCGATCACTCGGTGATCCCGGTCGCTGCCGATCGCCACGCTCTCGATGCCAGCCACCCGGATCGCGTGAAGGACGTGGTCGAAGTACGCCGAGAGGTTGTCCTTCTTCTTGGTGGTGAGGAAGGGGCGCATCTGGCAGATCCCCACCACTCCCCCGCGGCCGGCCAGGCGGCGGAGGTTCTCGTCGGTGGTGTTGCGGCGGTGTTGGTGGACCGCCGTGCAGGCCGTGTGCGACACGATGACCGGCGCGCTCGAGGCCTCGATGGCGCCGGCCATGGTTTCCATGTTGGCGTGGGAGAGGTCGATCAAGATCCGGGTGTGGTTCAGGCGGTCGATCATCTCCCGGCCGAACTCGGTCAGCCCACCGGTCTCCCAGCAGCCGACCCCGACCTCGTTCCGGGTGTTGTAGGTGAGCTGACAACTTCGCAGACCCAGCCGGTGAAAGAGATCGACCCGATCCACGGAGCGGCCGAATTGGCTGGTGTTCTGGTAGAGATAGAAGACCGCCAGCCGGCGGCTGGTCCGGGCCCGGTCGATGTCGGCGGCGGTGGTCGCCTTGAGCAGCAGGGTCGGGTGCTGGGCGATGAAACGGTCGTGCTCCGCGATGGCGTCGAGCGCGAGTGCCACGGCTTCGGCGCCTTCCGGCTTGGGGTCGCAGAGGGTCACCGTGATCGCGTCCATTCCGCTGGCCAGCATCTCCCCGATCAAGCTGCTGGGGTAGTCGGTCCGTAACTCCCCCATCGCGTCGACGATCAGTCGATCGCTCGGCTGCCTCCCCCGGACCAGGGGCGCGGCGGCGAGGGAGGCGAGCAGGGTCCTGCGGTCCATGAGCGGCTCCGAGTGGTCGAGGCTGTGGATCGGGTGGCCCAGCCCGGCCGATGTGCCCCCGTCCACCCGTGGTATGATAATGCGCGGTGGGCCGTTTGCCGGTCAGTCGCGGGCGCGGTAGGTTCCAGCGACCTTCTCATCGGGATCCACCGAAATGTCTCACAGCCGGCGCGAGTTCCTCGATCGAACCTTGGCGATGAGTGGCGCCCTCGCCCTCTCCACCACTTGGCGCCCCCTCGCGCGGCCGACGGTCAAGCCAATGCGGATTCTCTTCCTCGGCGGCACCGGGTTCATCGGACCCCACATGGTGCGCCAGGCCATGTACCGCGGCCATTCGGTGACCCTGTTCAACCGCGGGAAGACCGCTCCCAGTCTCTTCCCGGGGGCCGAAACCCTGATCGGCGACCGCGACGGCAAGATCGACGCGCTCAAAGGCAAGGAGTGGGACGTCGTGGTCGACAACAGCGGGTACGTTCCCCGCCACGTCCGCGACACCGCCGCGCTGCTCAAGGGCAAGGTGGGCCGCTACATCTTCATCTCGACCGGGTCGGTGTATCAGTTCGACCAGCCGTTCCTCGATGAGGACGCCAAGCTGCTCGAGGTCAAGGACCCCAAGAGCGAGGACGTCGACAAGTACTACGGGGAACTCAAGGTGCTCTGCGAGCAGGCCGTGACCGAGCTGTACGGTCTCAAGGGAACCAACCTCCGACTCCACATCGTGGCTGGCCCCGGCGACCCGACCGATCGCTACACCTACTGGCCGATGCGGATCGCGGCCGGCGGTGAGGTGGTCGCCCCGGGCGACCCCACCCACCCGGTGCAGTACATCGACGCTCGGGACTTGGCCGAGTTCGTGGTCCGCTGCGCCGAGAACGATATCGGCGGCACCTTCAACACCGCGGGACCGTCCTACGATTCCGTCAGCATGGCCGAGTTCCTCTACGGGGTGCGAGCCGCCTTCTCGAACCGGGTGTCGTTCACCTGGGTCGACGAGAAGTTCCTCACCGACCAGAAGGCCCGCTATCAGCTGGCCGTCTCCCAGAACGGTCCGGCCCGCGGGATCATGCAGGTCCGGTCCCAACGGGCGATCGCCGCGGGACTCAACTTCCGACCCCTGGCCGTAACCGCGCGCGATACCTATGACTGGTTCAAGTCCGAGTCGGCGGAGCGGCAGGCCAAGCTCGCTCTGAATCTCGATCGCGACGCCAAGTTGCTTGCCGACTGGAAGGCCCGCGCCAAATAGCCGAGCCCCACGACCTCATCGGCCTCGGCAATGGCCGCCTGGACGGCGGTGATCGTCGCCCAGGCGGCTTGGTCGAACGAACGCGGCGTCGGGTGCCACTACCGGAAGCAGCTCGACCGGCCGACCTGGCGGCCGCCCGGTCGAGCGAGCCAAAGCGGTCCTCAGCCTAACGAATCCTCGAGGCGGTCCAGCCGCTCGCCCCACTCCGCCTTGACCCGGTCGGCGGTCGCTCGGTCCGGCAACGGTTCCACCTGCACCTGGACCTGTGCCTTGGCCGCTCCCTTGGCCGTGAACCAGAACGAGACCGGAACCCCGTCGGCGTCCCGAGCCCGAATCGAACGATCCTTGATCGCCGTCCGGATGGTCAGCGCCGCGTCGCGGAGCCAGCCGCTCCGGAGTCGGTCGTGACGGCAGGCTCGATACAGCGTGGCCACCGGTACCGGAAAGGTCCGGCTCCGGCTCGCCGAAAACCCGCCGTCCCGGCGTTGGCCCACGGCTCGAAGGCCTTTGATCCGCTCGTAACCCACCGTGACGGTCTGGGCCCACCATCCGCCGACCCGGTATTTCTCGGCGACGTAGCGGGCGATGTCCCGATGCGCCCATTCCTGGGCACCGGCTTTGTCGAGGACATAGACCCATTTGGTCCACCCGCATCCGGTCTTGGCCGCCACGGCGTCCTCCCGAATTCCGGCCAGGGCCGCGTAGTCTGGCGCCGCGTTGGCTGATGGCGATGTGGCTGGGGCGGGGGTTGCCGCGGGCGGGGCCGGCGAGCGGGTGGACGACCCGGGTCGGACGGTCAGCATCCGTGACCGAGCGGCGGTGTACGATTCACCGGTCTTCTGCATGCGCCGGCGAACCAGGCGCTTGAAATCGCGGTCGGAGGTCATGCGAGGTAGCTCCTTTGGTCGAGCCACGGCGAACCACCCCCCAGCAGCGGCGCCATGGCGACGCAAAGGCTCGTCCATCAATCCGAGGGTCTACCCCCCTTTGCCTCTCGAGGGCCCGCGCTGGGGGTGGGCCGAAGAGGTTGGGCGTGGATCGCCGCCGCCTGCCAATATTCTCCGAGTGAGCGCCCTTCGCAAGGAGGGCGCCCTTTCGGCCTGTCGGGGCGGGCTTCCGGGGTCGAGGCGACCCGCCTAGCTGGTCGCCACCTGCCCGAAGTACTCCGCCATCCGCCGGCGGGTGGCCTCGTCAGGCACCTTCCCAACCGCGGCCCCCATGTTGTCACGCATGTTCGTCGGCCGACTGGTGGCGGGAATCGCCACCGTCACCGCCGGGTGGCCGATCAGGAACTTGAGGAAGAACTGCGCCCAGCTCGCCACCCCGATCTCGCCGGCCCAGTCCGGCAGTGGCTTGCCAGCGACTCGCGGGAACAATGCCGCCCTCCCGAACGGCACCGCGACGATCACGCCGACCTTACGCTCGATCGCGAGCGGGAGAATCGCGTCCTCGACGTTTCGGTTCGCGATCGAGTAGTCGATCTCGATGAAATCGAGCGGCTCGTTGCGCATCAGCGCCTCGAGCTCGGCGTATTGACGATCCGAGGTGGTAGTAACCCCGAGGTAGCGGAGCCGCTTTTGCTGCTTGTATTCCCTGAGGAGCCCGAGCTGGGTCGGCAGGTCGCCGAGGTTGTGGACCTGAATCAGGTCCATGGTCGGGCGACCGAGCCGCCGAAACGAGGTCTCGATTTGCTCTCGGGCGGCCGCGGGGTCCGCCGAGCCGCCGCCCCGAGGCGCCACGTTGACCTTGGTGGCCCAGAACACTTTGTCGCGGATCCCGAGCTCGCCGACCAATCTGCCGGCGACCTCCTCCGACGCCCCGTAGCTCGGCGCGGTGTCGAACACCGTCCCGCCGAGATCGGACATGGTCTTGAGAACCTCGCGCAGGGACGAAACGTCCTCGCTGC
Source organism: Gemmatimonadota bacterium (assembly GCA_016874005.1). GTDB lineage: Bacteria > Gemmatimonadota > Gemmatimonadetes > Gemmatimonadales > GWC2-71-9 > SHZU01. The sequence goes on from VGVQ01000022.1 coordinate 34,611, forward strand.
GGGCCACCTGCGAGAAGGTGGCGGAGCTGCCGAGCCCGACCACGGGAATTCGTTCCCCGGTCGACGGGATTGGCCTGGTGATCAGATTGGACGTCTGACCGTGGAGCGATCGGGCCCCCGCCCCCCAGGCCACCGCCACGCCGGTCCCCGCCGCGAGTCGAACCCAATCCCGCCGATTCATCGCCATTGTAGTGCTCCCGTCGTTGGATTTCCCGGCGAGCTTCGGCCAATCGCGCCGCCCCGGGTACGCGTTATACGGCCTTGGCCCGCTCGATGTTGGGTATCCAGGCCAGGCACCGGCCATTTGGTCGAGCTTGGCGAGGGACCGGGCGACCCGCAAGGGCCGCCATACATCGGGTTGCCGTTCAAGCGCGAACAGCCGCTCGATCAGCCTCGCCGCGAGATGGTGGTAGGGTTGAGGCACCTGGTGTCTGGTGGTTTTTTGACGACGAACTCGGCCGACGGGGTTGCCCCCCAAGGTTGAGCGTGACGGCGGTCATCGAGATCCCGACACCCCTTCGCCCCGGTGTCGTTGGGCCGACGCTCCCGCTCCCCCCGGCCCTAAACGTCGAGGTTCGAGACGTACCGCGCGTTTTGCTCGATGAACTGGCGTCGCGGCTCGACTTCGTCTCCCATCAGCTCCTCGAACAGCCGTGAGGCCTCCACCGCGTCCTCCAACGTCACCCGATGGATCGTCCGCTTGTCCGGGTCCATCGTGGTGTGCCAGAGCTGGTCCGGGTTCATCTCGCCCAGTCCCTTGTACCGCTGGACGTTGACGTTGGCCCGGCCCTCGGGCCCCGCCAACCGCTTCCCGTAGTCGTCCCGCTCCTGGTCGTTGTAGGCGTAAAACTCTTCCTTGCCGCGGGCCACCCGGTACAACGGTGGCTGGGCGATGTAGACGAAGCCGGCGTCGATCAACTCCGGCATCTGCCGGAAGAAGAAGGTCAACAGCAGGGTCCGGATGTGAGCGCCGTCGATGTCGGCGTCCGTCATCAGGATGATCTTGTGATAGCGGGCGTCATCGAGCTTGAAGTCTTCTTTCACCCCGGTTCCGATGGCGGTGATCATCGCCCGGATCTCCTCGTTGCCGAGGATCTTGTCGATCCGAGCCCGCTCGACGTTCAAGATCTTGCCCCGAAGCGGGAGGATCGCCTGGAACGACCGGTTCCGGCCCTGCTTGGCGCTGCCTCCCGCCGAGTCGCCCTCGACGATGTAGATCTCGCACATCGCCGGATCGTCGAGCGAGCAGTCGGCCAGTTTGCCCGGCAACACCGCGTTCTCGAGACCCGACTTCTTCCGGACCAGGTCGCGGGCCTTGCGGGCCGCTTCGCGGGCCCGGGCCGCGCTCACCGCTTTTTCGATGATCTGGCGTGCCACCGAGGGGTGTTCCTCGAGGTAGTTCCCCAAGTGCTCGTTCACCACGGTCTTGACCACCCCCTCGACCTCGCTGTTGCCCAGCTTGGTCTTGGTCTGCCCCTCGAACTGGGGTTCCTTCACCTTCACATGCAGGATGCAGGTGAGCCCCTCGCGAATATCGTCGCCGGTGAGGCTGAAGTCCTCCTTCTTGAGGTGGCCCCCCTTCTTGGCGATCTCGTTGATCGTCCGAGTCAGCGCCGCCCGAAACCCGGTCAGGTGGGTCCCGCCCTCGTGGGTATTGATGTTGTTGACGAAGGTGAAGGTGTTCTCGTTGTAGCCGTCCTCGTACTGGAGGGCCAGATCGACGTCGACCTCGTTCATCGTGGCGGAGAACGCCACCGGTTTGGGGTGGATCGCCTTCTTGTTGCGGTTGAGCCATTCGACGAACTGGATCAAGCCGCCCTTCGCGAAAAACGCCTCCTCGTGGGCCGGCGTCTTGCGCTCGTCCCGGAGCTTGATCGTGACGCCCTTGTTCAGGAACGCGAGCTGACGAAGTCGGTCGGCCAAGATCTGGTAGTTGTACTCGAGGACCGTGAAGATCTCCGGATCCGGCTTGAAGGTGACCGTGGTCCCGGTGCCCGTGGCCTTCCCGACCACGGTCAGTTTCTGGGTGGTCTGCCCCCGGACGAACGCCATCTGATGACGCTTGCCGTCGCGGTCGACGTAGACTTCCAGCCGCTCCGAGAGCGCGTTGACGACCGAAACGCCGACGCCGTGGAGCCCGCCGGAGACCTTGTAGTTGGACTTGTCGAACTTCCCGCCGGCGTGGAGCACCGTGAGCGCCAGCTCGACGCCTGGGATCTTCTCGGTCGGGTGGATGTCGACCGGGATGCCGCGGCCGTTGTCGATGACGGTGATCGAGTCGTTGGCGTGGATGGTCACCGAAATGGCGTCACAGTAGCCAGCCAGGGCTTCGTCGATCGAGTTGTCGACGACCTCGTAGACCAAGTGGTGGAGCCCGTTCTCGCTGGTCGAGCCGATGTACATCCCCGGCCGCTTCCGAACCGCCTCGAGGCCCTTGAGGACCTGGATGCTGTCCGCCCCGTAATCGCCGTTGCCGTTCCCACCGTTCCCGTTGGGCTCTTTCGCCATCGTCGATCTCGTCGCTTTTCGTGGTGTGATTTGACCGGCGGCCGGCGGGAACCTCGGCGATCCCCCTCGCCCCGGTCACCCGACTCGCAACCTGCACCGCAACAACTACTTTGCCTGCCAGACTTCAGGTAGGAAGATAACCAGGGACGGTGGCTCTTTTGCAGTCTGTTCGGGGGTGAATCTCGCGGCCGCGGGGGCCCCGCTAGCCTGCCGCTGGCCGGGATGGAGGGACTGGCCCGACGGAACAGCGAATCGCCACGATCTTCCCGGCCCGATCCGCGTTGAGCCGGGCCAAGAGCTTGGGCGCCATCAGGTTGAGCTCCAGGGCCCAGGCCGAGGACCGGACCCGGACCCAGAGCACTGAGTCGGCCCCAACCGCCAGCGCCTGGGCATTGGCAGCCACCCGGGGGCCAACCACCTCGGCCCAACGCTCCACCGCGGTGGCGAGGTCGAGTCGCTTGGCCAGCCCCCGCTTGCTCAGGAAATCCCCGACCAGGTGGCCAAGAGGCTGCGGGTGGCGCCGCTTGGTCATCGCGAGATTGCTCCCAGTCCGGCCGGGGACACCGCGCCGTGTTCGACTCGGTACACCGGCAGATCGAGAAGCGGCGGCAACTCGTCCGCCCTTGGCGCAGTCACGAACACCTGGGGTCGAACCGGTTGCCCTGAATCCGGGCCGAGCCCCAACCGGTGCGCCAGGCGGTCCTGGCGGTCTCGATCCAGCTCCGCGAAGACGTCGTCGAGGAGCAGTGCGGGTGCCTGGCCGGCAGCCTGGGCCAGGGTGTCGCGCTCGCAGAGCTTGAGCGCGATCGCGGCGGTCCGCTGCTGGCCGGTCGAACCGATCACTCGAAGGGGGGCCCGGTCCAGGGTCAGCGAGAGGTCGTCGCGGTGGGGGCCCAGTCCGGTCACCCGGTGCTGCTGATCGCGGACCCGCGCCGCGCCCAAGGCATCGGGCCAGGCCGCCGGGTCCCCGAGCGATCCGTCGCCCGTGAGCTCGAAGAATACCGGCATGGGTTCGCCTAACGCCGAGCAGGTTTCCGCCCAGGGGCCGCGGGAGCGACTGACCCAATCCTGCCGCCGCGCGACCAACATCGCCCCGTATTTGGCCAGGAGCGGGTCGAACGCCCAAGCGGCGGCCGGTTGCCCCTGCCGGAGGGCCGCGTTTCGCTGGTCGAGCGCGGCCCGGTACCGCCGGAGGGCGCGGAGATATTCGCCGTCGGCCAGGCAGAGCATCCGGTCCAGGAACTGGCGCCGGATCGCCGCGCCACCGGAGACCAACTCCACGTCGGAGGGAAGGAACGCCACCGCGATCCAGGCACCGAGGGCGTCGGTCAACCGCTCCAATGGCGCGCCATCGACCGCCACCCGCTTCTGCCGTCCCACCCCCCCGCTCCCGTGGCCGAATCCCGCCTCGATCGTCGTGGCCCCGGTCGCCGACGCCACCACGAGACGGACGAAGAACCCCGCTTCGCCCCGTCGAACGAGATCGCCGTCGCGAGCCCCTCGAACGCTCCGCAGCAGTACCGGGTAGTACATCGCTTCGAGGAGGCTGGTCTTGCCGTGCCCGTTATCCCCAAAGAAGACCGCGCCCTCGGCCGGGAGGTCGAGGGCGAGTCGGCGGAGGTTCCGGAAATCGTGCGCGTCGAGGTGGACTGCCCGCAAACCTATCTGCCCGTGAATTTCGCCGGCCGCTTCTCGAGGAACGCCGCCGTTCCCTCTTTGGCGTCGGCGGTTTCGAATAACGTCCCGAACGCGGCGCTCTCGAGCGCCAGCGCGTCGTCCATGTGCATCCCTTCCTGCGCCTGGGCCAGTTCCAGGCACGCCGCCACCGCCAGTGGTGGGTTGGCCACCATGGCTCGGGCGAGCTTCTCGGCTTCGGCCAGGAGTTGGTCGGCCGGAAAGACCCGGTTGACCAGTCCGATTCGGTATGCCTCGGCCGCGTCGATCATGGCGCCGGTGGTCAGCATCTCGATGGCCCGGCCCTTGCCGACCAGGCGCGGGAGGCGGATCGTTCCTCCGTAGCCGGGCGGAATCCCGAGCTTCGCCTCGGGCTGGCCGAACTTCGCGTTCTCGGAGGCGAGCCTCAGGTGGCAAGCCATCGCCAGCTCGCAACCGCCGCCCAGGGCGAATCCGTTGACCGCGGCCAGATAGGGCTTCGGGCTCTTCTCGATGCTCCGGAAGATCCCTGAGCCCTTGGCCGAGAATCGCCGAGCCCCGACGCTCCCGAGCCCGCGGAACTCGCTGATGTCGGCGCCGGCGACGAACGCCTTGGGACCAGCCCCAGTGACGATCGCGGCCCGAATCTCGGGACTGTGGCGGACCTGGTCGACGGCGTGGCCCAAGTCGGTGATTACCTGCCCCGATAACGCGTTGAGTTTGTCGGGCCGGTTGACGATGATGAAGGCGATAGCGTCGCGGACGTCGAACAGCAGGGTGGCGTAGGACATGCCCAAGAATGTAGTCGAACCACCGCGGGACTGCCGGAGGTAATGCGATGGGAGTGTTGAGCATCGTCGGCCTGATCGTGGCCGCCCTGATTCTCCTGCTGGTCGCCCAGAGCGTGCACCTCTCCTCGGTGCTCAAGTGGGAAGATCACGCCTCCCGGGGCCTCGGCTACTACGGCCTGTCGCTCGCCGATCGTCGCCGCTTCAAGGCGAAGCTCCGGCGCCAAGCCCTGCTCCTGACCCCGATCCTTCGGCTCTCGGGCTGGACCTCGACGATGGACTTCCGAAAGGCGAGCCACCGGACCCGAGGGGTCGCCGGCCCCCTCGGCACCACCTCGCCGGCCAGCTTCGAGTCCGCCGCCGCCTATCAGCCCCGCGCCCAGGACGTCTTCGTCGTGACCCAGATGAAGTGCGGGACCACCTGGATGCAACACCTGGTCTACCAGATCGCCATGCGGGGGAATGGCGATCTGGTCGAGACCGGAACGGCGCTCTACGCCATCGCCCCGTGGCTCGAGGGGATTCGAAGCGTCCCGGTCGACCAAGCGCCGACCGTCGGAACACAGCGGCCGACCCGGATCATCAAAACCCACCTCCCCGCTGGCCTGTGCCCGTTTGGCGATCAGGCCCGCTATGTCTACGTCGCTCGGCACCCGGTGTCCTGCTTCGCGAGCTGCCTCGACTTCATCGAGACCAACGTCGGCGCCCTGGCCCCGCCGGTCGCGGCATCCGAGGCCTGGTACACCTCGCCCGAACTGATGTGGTGGGGGACCTGGCCCGATCACGTTCGTGGCTGGTGGGACCTGGCTCGGCAGCGGCCCAACGTGCTGTTCGTCTACTTCGAGGACATGAAGAAGGACCTCGGGGCGGTGGCGCGGCAGGTTGCCGACTTTCTCGGGGTCCGTTCCCTCAGCGAGCCGGAGCTGGCCCGAGTGATCGAGAAGTGCAGCTTCAAGTACATGCAAGAGCACCAGGACATGTTCGAGATGCACCCGCCCCATGTCCTCCAGACCAACGCGGCGCTGTTCGTCAAAGGCTCGGCCGATCGGCACCAGGATGTCCCGGTGGACGTGCGCCGCCGGATTGGGGCGTGGTGCGTCGACGCCATGCGGGACTCGGACTTTCCCCTCGCGGAGCGGTACCCGGACCTCACCCGAACCTGAACCGACCGTACCCCGAGGTCCCTCCCGGGCGCCGAAACCGTCCGCGGTTCTACAGGCTCGGGCTACCGATCGAGCCGATAGTCGAACCGGTAGTAGTGCTGCCGGTCCTTGATCTCGATGGTCATCCGGCCCGCGATCCCGACCAGCTCCCCGGTCCCGGAGTCGGGGACCACCGTGATCGATTGGGCCGGCACCCCCCGGTCCATGGTGCTCGAGTGCTGGAGTACGAAGCTCCCCGCGCGCCCCTCCAGGCTCCCGGTGACCTCCTCGATCGCGACGTATCCTGCCGATCCGGCGGTCGGCGTCCGCGCCGAGAGCATCTCGCCGCGACTGGTCCCGACCAGATCGCCCTCGAAGGTCTTGTCGATCGACATCCGGCCGAGGAGCGGGTTGTCCCCGTGGTAGGGCGGCATCGGGCCCAGCGAGACGGCGAAGCTGCCCGAGGCGGTGCGTTCGATGGCCATTCCGAAAGGTACCCGATTCCCTCCGGTCGCGATCCATCCGGGTAAAATTGACTCGTCGATTACATCCGGGTATAATACTTCATGGCGCCGTCCCTGATCGCCTTCGCCGGCTCCCGGCTCCTCGCCCACGGACCCGCCCCGACCGTGGCCCTGGCCGCCAAACGGGCCGACCGGGCTCGCCGGGGACCGCTGCTCGTGTTCGACGCGGTCACCAGCCTGCCGGTCGAGCTCGATCTTCGGGGATCCGACGCCGACGTCCTGGCCCGACTCGAACCCGCCCCCCCGAAACGGCTCCCCGGGCGGCCCCGACTCGGCGTGGTGGCTCGGGAGGTGACCCTGCTGCCGCGGCACTGGGACTGGCTCGGCGACCAACCCGGCGGCGCGTCTGTCACCCTCCGCAAGCTCGTCGAGCAGGCCCGGGCCCAAAGCATGGAATCCGACCGAGTGCGGCTCGCCCGCGAGGCGGCCCACCGATTCATGATGGCCATGGCCGGCGACCGACCCGGGCTCGAGGAGGCGCTCCGAGCACTCTACGCCGGAGACGTCGACCGGGTGAAGGCTCTCTCGGCCCGATGGCCGGTCGGGATCCACCGGCACCTGCTGACGTTGCTCGGTCGGATGGGGTGATGAGGGACCTCGTCAAGGGCTCGGTCGCCGGGCATCTCTGGCATCTCGCCGTCCCGCTCGCGGCCGGGATGGTATTCCAGACGCTCTATCATCTCATCGACCTCTATTTCGTCGCCCAGCTCGGCGATGCGGCCATTGCCGGGGTGGCCGCGGCGGGCAATATCCAGTTCATCGTCACCGGGCTGACCCAGGTTCTCGCGGTCGGGACCATGGCGCTGATCGCCCAGGCGGTCGGCCGTCGCGATCTCGCCGATGCCAACCTGGTCTTCAACCAGGGCCTCGGCATGGCGGCGGTCGCGGCCGCCGTCACCGTACTGGGAGGTCTTTCGCTCGGAGGCTGGTACCTCGAGCGCCTCGGGGCGAACCCCGACACCGTGGTCGCGGGGAAGCGCTATCTGGTGGCCTATCTCCCGGCCTTGGGCGGCCAGTTCGCCATGGTCACCATCGCCGCGGCGTTGCGGGGCACTGGCATCGTCCGGCCCGCGATGACCGTCCAGATCGCCACCGTCGTCCTCAACGCCGCGCTGGCGCCGATCCTGATCGCGGGGTGGGGAACCGGACGGCCGTTAGGCACCCTCGGAGCCGGACTCGCCACCTCGATCGCCGTGCTGGCCGGCGTTGCGATCTTGTGGGCGGTCTTCGCGAGGCTCGAGCATGCCGTCCGGATCGACCGGGCCCACTGGCGGCCTCGATGGGAGGTCTGGCGCCGGGTGCTCCAGATCGGTCTTCCGACCGGCGCGGAGTTCGGCTTGTTGTTCGTGACCGTGGCGATCTCGATGTACTTGATCCGCGATTTCGGCGCCGCCGCCCAGGCCGGCTACGGGCTCGGCTCTCGGATCCTCCAAGCGATCTTTCTCCCCGCCATGGCGGTGGCCTTTGCCGCGGCCCCTTTGGCCGGGCAAAATGTCGGCGCCGGCCGCTTCGATCGCGTTGCCGAGACGTTTCGGGTCGCCGCCCTCGGTGGCTCGGCGATCATGGTATGCCTCACCGCCTTGGCCCAGTGGCAGCCGGCCTGGTTCTTTCACTGGTTCACCAAGGAGGCGGCCGTCGTCGCGGTCGGAACGGAGTTCCTCCGCTACGTCTCCTACAACTTCGTCGCCCAGGGGCTGACGTTCACCTGCAGTGGGATGTTCCAGGCCTTCGGCAACACCATCCCGGCGCTCCAAAGCAGCGTGGGCCGAGTGGCGCTCTACGCGGGTGCGGCCGGCGCCCTCAGTCGGTGGCCCGGCTTCCAGCTCCGTCACCTCTGGTTGGTGTCGGTGGCGACCGTCGCCGCGCAAGCCGGCCTCAGTCTCCTCCTCCTGCGCCGGGAGTACCGCCGGCAGGTGTCAGGCTAGCCGGTTCGGCGCTATTCTTTCGGGATGCCGTCGATCCTCGCCCTCGATCAGGGGACCACCAGTTCCCGCGCCGTCTTGATCCATGAGGACGGGACCGTGCTCGGGCAGGTCCAGTACGAGTTCGCCCAGCACTTCCCGTCGCCCGGTCATGTCGAACACGACCCCCGCGATCTCTACCACACCACCATCGAGGCGGCCCGGGAGTTGCTCGCCAAGACCGGCGAGAAACCGGCGGCGATCGGGATCACCAATCAACGCGAGACGACCGTGGTATGGGACCGGCGGAGCCTCGAACCGATCGGGCCGGCCATCGTCTGGCAGGACCGACGCACCACCGAGCGGTGCGCCGCGCTCAAGGCGGCCGGAGTCGAACCGCTGGTTCGGTCCCGGACGGGCCTGGTGCTCGACCCGTATTTCTCGGCCACCAAGCTCGAGTGGATGCTCCGCGACCCGGCGATCCGGCGGCGGGCCGAGGCCGGCGAGCTCGCGTTCGGGACCGTGGACAGTTGGCTGGTGGCTCGGCTGACCGGCGGCCGCCTCCACGTCACCGACCCGACCAACGCCTCGCGCACCATGCTGTACTCGTTAGGCCGGTCCTGGGACGCCGAGTTGCTCCAGCTCTTCGGCATCCCCGCCGCAGTGCTACCGGAGATCCGGCCTTCGAGCGGCGTCGTGGGCGAGACCGAGCCCGGGCTGTTCGGTCGGCCGATTCCGATCGGGGGCATCGCCGGCGATCAGCAAGCGGCCTTGGTCGGGCAGGGCTGCGTTCGTCCCGGGATGGCCAAGAACACCTACGGGACCGGCGCCTTCCTGCTGTTGTATGCCGGTGCCGAGCCGCCGGCGCCGCCGCCGGGCCTGCTCGCGACGGCCGCCGTCGATGCCACCGGCGGCACCGGTTTTGCCCTCGAGGGGAGCGTGTTCATCGCCGGGGCGGTGATGCAGTGGCTTCGCGACGGCCTCGGGCTCCTCGCCACCGCCGCCGAATCGGAGGCCCTGGCTCGGTCGGTTCCCGACAACGCCGGCGTGTATTTCGTCCCCGCGTTCGTCGGCCTCGGTTCACCGCACTGGGAGCCGGACGCCCGAGGCACCCTCACCGGGCTCACCCGAGGTACCACCAGGGCCCATCTCGCCAGAGCCGGCCTCGAGTCGATGGCGTTCTCGAGCCGAGAGTTGATCGCCTCGATGGTGGCCGGGACGCCGCTGTCGCTTCCGGTGTTGCGGGTCGATGGCGGCGCCACCGCCAACGATTGGCTGATGCAGTTCCAGGCCGATGTTCTGGGGGTCCCTGTCGAGCGGCCGGAATACGTGGAGACGACGGTGCTGGGCGCCGCCGCCCTGGCCGGCCTCGCGGTGGGGGTCTGGTCGTCGATCGACGAGTTCGTTGGGACCCGCCGCTACCGGAGGTTCACCCCCCAGGCGGGCGCGGATCAACGTGCCAAGTGGGTTCGGGGATGGGATCGAGCCGTGGGGGCCGCGCTCCATTGGGCCCGGGGTAGTACGGGCTGACGGTGGGGGGCCGCTTAGCTATCTTAGAGGCATGAAAGCCGGTCACAAGTTCGCCATCGGCGCCCTCGTCATCGTCGCGGCCATTGCCGCCCTGATGTACACCGGCGTCAAACAGACTGGGGTGTATTTCCTCACCCCGACCGAGTTGCTCGCCCGAACCTCGGCCGACCCGTCGTTTCATGACGTCGGCCTCAAGGTCGGCGCGAAGGTGGTCCCCGGAACCATCAAACGCGACCGGGCGAGCCAGCGGATCGAGTTCGCCGTCAGTGATGGCCAGAATCAGTTTCCGGTCCGGTACGAGGGCATCGTTCCCGATACCTTCACCGACGAGAACGACATCGAAGTGATCATGTCCGGCAAGCTCGGGACGGATGGTGTGTTCCACGCCACCGAAGTGCTGGCCAAGTGCGGGTCGCGCTACGAGTCGGAGCTGGACAAGCTCAAACAATCGGCCTGATACCTCGGGTCGGCCGTGAACCTGCTGGGAGAGTTCGCCCTTTGGACTGCCCTGCTGGTCGCGGGGTGGTCCGCTATCCTGGCTTTCGCGACGCGCGGACCCGCCCGCGATCGCGCCGCCGCCTCGGTTCGCCAAGCTCCTCACGCCATCGCGCTCTGCCTTTGGGTCGCCGCCGTCAGCTTCTGGAAGGCGCTCTTCAGTCACGATTTCTCGGTCGAGTACGTCTACTCGTACAGTTCTCGCAACCTCCCCGACTATTTCCTGTTCGCGGCTTTCTGGGCCGGTCAGAAAGGCTCCCTGCTGTTCTGGGCCCTCGTCCTCGCGACGTTCGCCTCGATCGCCCAACTCGTCACCAGCCGCCGTTACCACGACCTCTTGCCCGCGGTGGCCGGCGTCACCAGCGTGGTAACCGGTTTCTTCGTCCTGGTGATGCTGGTCGGTGGGGCCAATCCGTTCGAGCGGCTCCCGTTCGTTCCGCCCGACGGCCGAGGGCTCAACCCGCAGCTCCAAAACCCCGGGATGGTCATTCACCCGCCGATGCTCTACCTCGGGTACATCGGGATGACCATTCCATTCGCCTTCGCGGTCGCGGCGCTGATGGCTCGCCGGCTCGACAGCGGTTGGATCCACGCCATCCGCCGGTGGTCGCTGGTCTCATGGCTCTTCCTCTCGGTGGGAATCACCATCGGGATGTGGTGGGCCTACGTCGAGCTGGGCTGGGGTGGCTATTGGGCCTGGGATCCAGTGGAAAACGCCAGCCTGTTGCCTTGGCTGACCCTGACCGCCTTTCTCCACTCGGTCATGGTCCAGGAAAAGCGGGGGATGCTCAAGCGCTGGAACCTGAGTCTCGTCATCGGGTCCTTCCTGCTGGCCATCTTCGGCACCTTCCTCACCCGTTCCGGGGTGATCGCGAGCGTGCACAGCTTCACCCAGTCCAACGTCGGCTACTTCTTCCTGGGCTTCCTGCTGGTGGCCGGGGTGCTTTGCTACACGCTGCTGTACACCCGCTGGCCCTCGCTCGAGCCGGAGGCGACTCTCGATTCGCTGGCGAGTCGCGAGGCCGCCTTCCTGTTCAACAACCTTGTCTTGCTCGGCATCGCGTTCTCGGTGCTGTGGGGTACCCTGTTCCCAATTCTCTCCGAGGCGGTGCGCGGCACCAAGATCTCCGTTGGTCCGCCGTTCTTCAATCGGGTGAACGTCCCGCTCGGACTGCTGTTGCTGCTGCTGACCGGGATCGGCCCGTTGATCGCCTGGCGCCGGGCCTCGGCGGCGAACCTGAGCCGTCAGTTCACCGGTCCAGTCGTGGCGGGCCTCGTCGTCGCGCTTGGCTTGCTCCTGGCCGGCCTCCGCGATGGCTATGCCCTCGCCGCCCTGGCGATCGCCGGGTTCGTGACCGGGACCGTCGCGCAGGAGTTCATCCGTGGCGTCCGGGCTCGGGGCAGGCTCTACCAGGAACCGGCATTGGTGGCCCTGGGGCGGTTGATCGCCCGGAACCGCCGGCGCTACGGCGGGTATCTCGTCCACCTGGCCATCGTGGTGTATTTCGTTGCCTTCGCCGGCGGCGCGTTCAAGGTGGCCAAAGAGGCGACGCTTCGGGTCGGTGAAGCGATCGAGATCGACAGCCCCTTCGGCCACCGCTACCGTCTCACCCATCTCGGCGTCTCGCAGTATCAGTCGCTCAATCGCCGGGTGTCAGCCGCGACGCTCGAGGTGCGCCAAGACGGGGTGCGGGTGGGGACCATCAAATCGGAGAAACGGCAGCACGTCGACAGCTTCGGCCAGCCGACCTTCCAGCCGTCGACCGAGGTGGGGATCCGATCGAACCTGCGGGAGGACCTCTACGTGGTGTTCGCCGGGACGGTGGATGGAACCGAGCGGGGTTCCTTTGCCGTTACCGTGCATCCGTTGGTTTGGTGGGTGTGGGCTGGTGGGGTACTGTTGGTCGTTGGCGGCCTGGTCACGATGTGGCCCGGCGGGCCGGAGATGGCGCCACGGGCGCGGCCGGCCCCGACCCGGGTCGAACCGGAAGGAGTGGCGGTATGATGATCGGACGTCGGGCATGGTTGGCGGCCATGGGTGTCGGCCAGCCGGAGGACACCTCTACCACGGGCGCGGCCGATCCACTTCAGCGTCCGGACTGGGTCGACGGACGCCGTCGAGTCGTCAGCGAGTATCAGAACGACCCCTTGGTCGTGGGGGTGGAGCGGCGGCTGCGGTGCACCTGCCCATGTGGCCTGGACATCTTCACCTGCCGGACCACTGACTTCACCTGCACTTACTCGCCCGCGCTGCACGACGAAGTCGTCGCGCTCGTCAGGGAAGGGAAGACCGCGGACGAGATCATCGCCGCCTTCGTGGCCAAACACGGCGAGAGCATTCTGCTCGCGCCGAAGGCGACCGGGTTCGGCGTCCTCGGATACGCCTTGCCCGGCGCGGCGATCCTCACGGTGGGCGGGCTGCTGGCGTGGGTCTTGGTCCGCCGGGCGAAACTCCGGGCCCAAGCACCGGTCCAAGTCGAGAATCCGGCCACCCCGCGAGCCGCTCCAGTCCTGAGCGACCGGGAACGCGACCAGGTGGAACGAGCGCTCCGAGATCTCGAGGCGTGATCGCCGAGTTGATCGCGGTCGTTGCCCTGGTCGTCTCGGTCGGAGCGCTTCTGTGGCGCACCGGGAGCACCAGACCAGGGGAGGTGGAGCCGCTCCCGCTCGACGAGACGAGCCAAGGTCAAGCGCTCATCGCCATCAAGGACCTCGAGTTCGATCACGCCACCGGCAAGGTGGCGGAGGCGGATTACCAGAGCCTCCGGGACCGGTTCGTTCGGGAGGCGGCCGGTGTGCTTGCAACCGAGCCCGACCCGGTCGAAGCCTTCCTCGCCAGCCGCAAAGCGCTGGCGGCGGGCCGCACCGTCGCTTGCGCTCGGTGCGGACCCCGCCCTGAACCCGACGCCCGCTACTGCTCCAGCTGCGGCGCCCTCATCGGCTGAGCCGCTGGCGGCGTCCGAGCCCCGCCGTCACTTCATCACCAGCTTGAACGCCCCATTCACCTGGGAGTTCTCTCCCCGGAGGGCCCAGGTCGCGCCGGAGAAGAAGCCGCTTGCGACCAGCGGGTCCTCGACCGCGTTGCCCACGGGATCGTCGTTGGTCACGAAGAACGACCGGGCGCTCTTGATGAACCGGATGATCGTCGATGCCCGGACCACCAGCTTCTGGGAGAAGGAGAGGGTGGAGTCCTTGGCGGCCGTGAAGGAGCCGTACACCAATTTGGCCGCGTCGAACAACGCGGTCGCCCGGGTCGAGTCGATCTTGATCTCGCAGGCGGTGTCGTCGTCCTCGATCGCGAAGATCCGGAAGCCTTCGTTGCCGTGAGTCGCCCGATAGGCCGCGAGCTGGTTGGCGCTGAACAGCATCACGCTTCCAGTCCAGGTCTTGCCGTTCTGGTCCCAGTAGTATGGGCCGCTCGTGGTCTGGCCGATGCATTGATACGACGTCATCCTCTGTGAACCGGGCGCGTCGGGGCCCATGATGTGGATCTCGAACTCCGGATCGCCCTTGAACCAGCCTTCGAAGGTGTCGCGGAAACTCGTCTGGGTGAGGTAGAGGCCCTGGGCCGTCGCGGTGCCCCCGCTGCCGCCGCCTCCTCCGTCATCGCAGCTCACCAAGCACCCGATGGTGGCTGGGCCGCCCCAGGCTCGTTCGGCTCGCCCCACCATCAGAACGGGCGTGGTGGGCGATGTCGTCGCCGACAGCACGGTACGACGGCCAAGCAGGTCGAAGGCCACTGGCCGATCTCGATCGGTTTCCGCGGTCCCGATCAGGATCCGCTCATCCCCGGTCCACCGACGACGATGCTCGGGGACTGGGAGGTAGAACTCGATCGCGCCGCCACCGTCGAGGTCGCGGGTCACCTCGTGCTCCGACTCCCGGACGAGCCGCGCCAGCTCCCGTCCCTGCTGCCCGCCGCCCCGGGTGAGGTAGTCCTGTAGGTACACCTTGCCCTCCCGCTCCGGCGATCTGGCGACGGCCTGGTACACGTCGCCCCTGAAGGTCGGGTCCCGCATTGCCGCGGCAAACCGGCGGGCAAATCGCTCGTGCCGGTCACGCTCGGGGTTGCGCGAGGGTGGTGGGATTGGTGCAGGAGCGTCTTCCTGCCCCGGCGGTGAGGGCTCGAACGGGGCGTTCGGTTCGGAATTGGTGCAGGCGGCGGCCAGCGCGAGCAGACCGAGGGTCCAAGAGCGGTACGACATGATTCCCCCTTGAGGTAGGTGGGCCGGCGAGCGATGGTGTCGCCGGCGCGCCGCTACAGTGGGGAATCAGTGAACGGACCTGACAACCGAAACGCCGCAAGCCGGCGCCGGAAAACGCGAACTACACCTCGAGGGCGTTCAACCTTCGGAGGCTCAATCGGATCGGAATCAGGGTGGCCGCGGCGGCAAGTCCGAAGACCTGGGCCATCGCCCACCACAACTCGCTGGTGAACGCGCTGGTCCGCTCGCCGAGCTGATAGGCCCGGAGGTGAGCGGAGACTGGGCCCGCCTCGATGGCGATGATGCCGGCCAAGAGGAGGATCGCGCTCATCATGAAGACGATCCCGCCGAAGCTGGTCGGGATCTGGGCCGCGTTCTCGGTGTCGAAGTGGGGGAACAACACGCCCAGCCCGAGGGCCAATGCCCCCGCCGCCATGGTGAAACAGGCGATCGTCACCACGCTCAGGAACATCGTGAACGGCGATGCCCGGAGGATTTCGTTGGTCACCACGGTGATCGTGAGCGCCACGATCAGAAGCGGCGCGGTCCCGACCCAGTACTTGCTCCAGAGCATCGCCCGCAGGTCGAGTGGGCTCGATTTGAGGAGCCACAGCTGCCGGCCTTCGAGCGAGACCGAGGGGAAGATGAACCGGGCGGCGATCGCGGCCAGGACGAAGCCGGCCAACCCCTGGTTGAGGAACACCACCAGCGAAACCAGCAGGTAGGGCACTTTCTCACCGGTGTACAGCGGCAGCGCCCGAATATTGAAGACGTAGACGATCAGCAGGACCGCGAGGAGGATCAGCTGGCTCCATTGGGTGGTATCGCGGAAGAAGATCCGGAGGTCTTTCAGGATGAACTCCCGCCGGGTGACCGGAAGCCATCGGAGGAGGCGAGCGGCGACCTTCTGCCAGCCGAGCCCGGCGACGTACTTGTCGGCGCCCTCCTGGGCTTTCGAGAACCCGGCCGGGTAGAGCCGGCTGTGGATCGCGGCCCCAAACACGATCAGCGCCCCGGCGGTGGACCACAACAACGCCAGCGGGAGCGGGTCGCCGATCCGGGAAAGCCAGTTCATGATCGCGCTGGCCGCCCACTCCGTCGGCATCAGCGGGTGGGTCGGCGCTTTGAGCTCGGCGACGAAGTCGACCAGGTTCCGGAATCCCTCGGGCCGCGAGAGCCGTTCGGGTCGCAGGAAGCGGAGCAAGAGCACCACGCCCCCCACCGCCCCGATCGCGATCAAGGTGAGCAGATCCCGAGTGCGCCGGGCCGGGAAGACGTTGACCAGGACCAAGGTGATCGCCGAGCCGATCACCGTCGGGAGCAGAAAGAACGGGAACAACGCGACCAGCGCCGCGAACGGGAACAGCCAGCCGCCGTGATACACGACCCCGAACGCCGTCAGGATGGGCACCAGCATCAGCGCGACCATCCAGGAGGAGTGGATCATCGTCTCGAACAACTTGGCGAGGTAGAGGCGCCCCCAGTCGACCGGCGCGGACACCAGCATGTCGAGGTCCTTCGCGAGAAAGAAGGTCGACAGCGCGGTCACCAGGTTCGAGAGCAAGAGAATCGACCCGAACGCGAGCAACAGCATGCTCAGGATCCGGCCCGCGAGCAACGCCCCGATCTCCGGGGTGGTACCGAGGTAGTTGAGGACCCGATACGAGACCGCGAAGGCGCCGAGCCAGAACCCCGCTCCGACCACCAGGAGGAGCAAGGCCCGCCCGCCGGCTCCCGAGCGCTCCGTCCGGAGGCGCGCCAGGATGCTGCGGTACTTGGGGAAGAGGATCTGCGCCGCTCCCGCCGGGCGTCGGGTCGGGGTCGTCACCGGAGTCGTCATCAATCGCCTAACGCAGCCGACAATTCTCGGTCGGCGACCCCGCCGGTGAGTTTGAGGAAGACCTCTTCGAGGCTCGCGTTGCCGGATGCCGTCTGGGTCCGGATCTCGCTCATCGTGCCGGCCGCCGCGATCCTCCCGCCGAACACGATCCCGATCCGATCGCACATCGCCTCGGCGATCTCCAGGGTGTGGGTGCTCATCAGCACCGTGCCGCCCCGATCCACGAAGTGCCGGAAGATGTTCTTGAGCAGCCGGGCGCTCTTGGGATCGAGTCCGACCATCGGCTCATCGACCACGATTACCTCGGGACGATGTACCAACGCGCTCGAAATGATCAGCTTCTGCCGCATCCCATGGCTGTACGACTCGGTCAGCTCGTGCTTCCAAGGCGACAGCTCGAACAACTCGAGCAGCTCGTCGAGCCGCCGCTCGATTTCCGGCCCGCTCTGACCGTACAACCCCGCCACGAACCGGAGGAACTCCGCCCCGGTCAACTTGTCGTACACGAAGGGCCGATCCGGAATGAACCCCAGCCGCCGCTTGGCCTCCATCGGCTCCGCCACCACGTCGAATCCCGCCACCGACACGGTGCCCGAGGTGGGACGGAGAATCCCGGCGATCATTCGCATGGTGGTCGTCTTGCCGGCCCCGTTCGGCCCCAGCAAGCCGTACAACGTCCCCCGCGGGATTTCGAGCGAGATGTCGTTGACCGCCGTGAACTTGCCGTATCGTTTGATCAGATTCGTCAACAGGATCATCGCTGTGCGCTCGCTCGGGCGGGGGCGGGCTCGAACCTCGCTGCCCCGATCAAGGGGACCATGTCGATGGGCCGCCCCGCGCCGCCCACCGTGACCCGAATCAACTGGGCCGATGCCGGGAACTGCCCGAAGGTCGGGTCCGCCCCGATCCACTCACCGTCGACTTCGACCTCCGTCCAACTATGGCTGTATCCCTTGCCTGCCTGGAGCAGAATCCCGCCGACCACCCGGGCATCGAGCCCCAGCGAGCGGGCCATGGCCGCGAGCGTCGCCGCCGCGCCTTCCGCCCCCGCTCGGCGTTCGGCCAGCACCTGCGAGGGAACCGCCGGCGCCCCAGGCGAAGGATCGATTCGAAGTCGCCGGCCGAGCCACTTGGTGAGCGACTTGATCCGCTCCCGCCCGACTTCGTCGCCCGCGATCTCGATGGCCATCCGAGCCACCAGGGAATCCGGTTGGCCCGGGTAGCCCGCCGGGCCGAGATACTCGGACCGATTCGAGTCCCGGACCGCCGCGGCGACTCGAGTCTGGACCCGGCCGTTCTCGGCGGCGTCCTGGCCATCGCCCGCAAGCCACGAGACCCGCGGCAGCAAGAACCGCTCGATCGGCTCTCGCACCACGCGGTAGTCGCCGGCCCCGCCCACCGCCGGGACCACGCCGGCCTCGAGCACGGACTCGATCCCAGTCACGGACCGGTGATTCGCGGGCCCTTCCCGCGCCACTGCCTGGCGATAGTTGACGCTGACCAGCTCGAACGCCGACCGCTCCAGCCGGATCCCCAAGGCGGCCTCGGACATCACCAGGCCCCCGTGCTCGTCGACCCAACTGACCACCGGGGCGCCGATCGCTTCGTGCTCGATCCGAAAGGCCCGAACGGTGTCGTATCTGACGGCCATCCACCTCTTCGTCAGCCGCTGTTCGATGGCACTGTCAGCCACCACGAACATCGAGTCCGTGGTAGCGGTGAACGCCACCTTGTTGACCGTCCCGGTCGCCAGCTCGAGGACGTTCGCTTCGACGATCCGGCCCACCTCCAACCGCTTGCCGAATGCCAGCCGATAGGGGAGCACTTGGGGGAGCACGACGTCGCCCGGCAACCGGACCCGCCACCGTTGGCTCGGCTGGTCCCGCCCCTCCCGTTTCGCCATCGCCAGGACCGAGTCGCCCTCGACTTGGCCGGTGAACTGTTCGAAAAGGCCGCCGCCCATGACCGTCCGGTCGAAGCCAATCAAGCGGAGGCTCCGACTCAAGGACACGTCGGTCCGCCGGGTGACTCGGCGGACCGAGTCGCCGGTGGGGACATCGAGCGCCAGGACCTCGCTCAACCGGAACCCGGTGAGGACGGTATCGACCGTGATGCTCGCGTAGCCGATCTGGTAGCGCCCCGCCTTCACGGCATAGAAGTGCGCCTCCGGATTGAGCCGAATGGTCGCCTCGTCGGTGGAGAACTCTCGCCGGGCCAGCCAGCCGAGCGAGGCCGCCCACCCAACCAAAACGAGCCGCGCGGCGGTTCGCCGATCGAAGGAACCCACTTTCACGCCGACTGTGCCTCGCGCGCTTTTCGGTGCATGGCGACCGCCTCATCGGTCCGGCCCTGTCGATCGAACAACCGCCCCAGCAACTGGTACGGCCGAGGATCGGCGGGCATCGTTTCCGCAACCTCGGACAGGATTACCTCGGCGTCCGCCTCATCCCCGCTGGCCGCCAGGGCTTCGCCGTAGGCGAGGCGCACCTCCACGTCTTGAGGTGCCATGCCCATCGCCTCCCGAAGCTGCCGGATCGCCCCCTGGGTCAGCCCTCGCCGGAGGAGGACCGTTCCCAGGTAACGATAGGCAGGGTAATGACTTGGGTCCTGCGCCACGGCCCGGCGAAAGTCCGCCTCGGCCTCCTGTGACCGACCGGCCCGTGCATAGAGTGCGCCACGGGCAACCCAGATCGAGGCCCCCGAGGGATCGATCGCGAGGCCCGCCGACAGCTCCTCGATGGCTTCCGCGAGGTCGCCCCCGCCGGCCAGCAGGTCCGCCAGTTGATGCCGGGTCGCCATCCGGTTCGGATCGAGTTCGAGCATCGTCCGGAGCGTCTGGATCGCCTCCAGCCGGCGCCCGTCCACGGCCAATCGGTGGGCTTGCCCGCTCAACAGGTCTCCGGCCGAATGGCTCGAGACGTCGTCGTTCGCGACGGTCGGATCGGGGATCACCTCGGAGAACGGGGTCGGCGATCCGGTTCGCGGACCCCATTCCGGCGCGGTGGCACCTTCGAGGCGAACACCCTCGTCGATCCCGTCGGGGCGGTGGTTGTCGCCCTGGCGCGAGTGCCAGACTCGGCCCGTCATTCCGCGGCCGTCATCCGGGGAGGGACGCTGGCAAAGAAATCCTGGTAGAACCGTTCGGTGTAGCTTGCCAGGAGTGTCTCCACTCGGGGCAATGATGGAGAGCGGACAACCAGGCCGGCGTGGTGCTTCTTGTCGAGACGCCAGACGACCTCGGGGTCGTCGTACCCCGAAAGGTCGGGCCGCTCCTGTCGGGCCAGCGAGACGAGCAGTCCGGCGTATTCGC
Source organism: Gemmatimonadota bacterium (assembly GCA_016874005.1). Taxonomy (GTDB): domain Bacteria; phylum Gemmatimonadota; class Gemmatimonadetes; order Gemmatimonadales; family GWC2-71-9; genus SHZU01. The sequence continues at coordinate 54,507 of VGVQ01000022.1, forward strand.
GCCGCAGGGGGACCACCCGGTACGGATCGATCTCCTCGCGGCATTCGAGCCGTGCCCACTCCGCCCAGAGATTGAGCCCGGTGGCCGCCTCGATCAGGTCGACGATGTGCGCCCCGCCGACCCGGGCGGAGGTCTCGAGGAAGTAGTACGAGCCATCGGCCCGACTCTTGATGAACTCGGAGTGTGAGACCCCGGATCGGAGACCCAACGCTTTGAGCAGGGTCCGGTTGAACGAGAGCAATGCCCGCTCCTCCGGGCTGCGTCGCTTCACCGTCCGAGTGGTGAACACCCGACCATCGTGCGAGGTCTCGAGCGGCGGGGTCCCGTACTGACTGGCCACCGCGAAGCGAACCTGGTTGTCGGAGACCAGTGAGTCGACGTGGAAGACCTCGCCGGGCACGAACTGCTCGAGTACGAAGAACGACTGCTCGTCGCCGAGCCGCTCGAGCACCGACCAGACCTCATCCGGCGTGGCGACTTTTCGGATCCCGATCGCGGCGGCCATCATCCGGGGCTTCAGGACGTACGGGCCAGGTGTTTCGGCCAGGAATGCCGCGATCTCGCCGTGGTTGACCACCGGCACGAAGGCCGGGATCTTCAACCCCTCCTCCTTCGCCCGGGTTCGCATCGCCAGCTTGTCGCGAAAATACCGGGCCGTCGTGTCGCCCATGCCGGGCACCCGAAGGTGCTCCCGGAGCGCCGCCGCTTTCTCTACGTCGAAGTCGTCCAACGCCACGATCCGGTCGATCCGGACGGTCCGGGCGAGGTAGCTGACACCCTTGATGACGTCCGGCATGTGCCATCGCTTCTCCACATCGGCGATGTAATACACGTCGTCCAACGACTCACGGGGCCAGTCGTCGTGCTCGAGGCTCTTCGAGGTGAGCAAGAGCACCCGCCAGCCTTGGCGCTTGGCCGAAACGAGAAACGCATCGCCCTTTCGGTAGCTCGCGATGCAGAGAATCGTCGGTTGGCGCGGTGCCGGTTTGGTCATGGCGGCTGTCCCTGGGTTCGGGTGGCCGTCGAAGTTAGCGACCGGGCCGGCCCGGAGGGACCTGCGGATTGAAGCCAACCACGTTTCGGGATATGTTCAGGGGCTATGGCCCAAGAATATCTCCGGGTTCGGGGTGCCAGGGAGCACAACCTCAAGAACATCTCGGTCGCCATTCCGAGGAACCAACTCACCGTAATCACCGGCTTGTCAGGGTCGGGCAAATCCTCGCTCGCCTTTGATACGATCTATGCCGAGGGCCAGCGTCGGTACGTCGAATCCCTCTCGGCATACGCTCGCCAGTTCCTCGGGTTGATGGAGAAGCCTGACGTCGACGCCATCGAGGGCCTGTCGCCGGCGATTTCGATCGAGCAGAAGTCCACCGGCAACAACCCCCGATCCACCGTGGGGACCGTCACCGAGATCTACGACTACATGCGGCTGCTCTGGGCCCGCGCCGGGGTGCCTCATTGTCCCAACGACGGCTCACCGGTCAGCCGGCAGAGCTCGAGCCAGATCGCCGATGCCGTGCTGGCCTGGCCCGAGGGCACCCGGGTCGAGGTCCTCGGTCCAGTGGTTCGGGGTCGCAAGGGCGAGTTCCGCGACTTGTTCGACGACCTGGCCAAACGGGGTTTCGTCCGGGTCCGAGTCGACGGCGAGATCGTCGACCTCGCCGCCGTGCCGAAACTCAACCGGCGCCAGAATCACGACATCGCGGTGGTCGTCGACCGTCTCGTCGTTCGGGCCGCCGATCGGGCCCGCCTCGCCGATTCGATCGAGACAGCCCTCAAGACTGCCGACGGCACGGTCGAAGTGGTCCGACACGACGGTCCCCGGCCGGTGTCGGTCCTGTTCTCCGAACGGTTCGCCTGCCCCAAGTGCGGTCACTCGATGCCGGAACTCGAGCCCCGCCAGTTTTCCTTCAATTCGCCCTACGGGACCTGCGGCGAGTGCCACGGCCTCGGCACTCGCCGGGAGGCCGTCGAGGAGCTCATCCTCGGCGACCCCACCATCTCCATTCTCGAGGGTGTCGTCCTGCCTTGGGGCGAGCCGAGCGGGTACCTCCGGCGGGTCGTTCTCCCCACCCTCGCCAAGACCTACAAATTCGACCCTGCCGCGCCCTGGAAGTCGCTCTCCGCGACCGCCAAGGAAGTCCTCCTGCGAGGGGCTCCCGGCAAGACGTTCAAGTTCCAATTCGACTCGGCCAAGTTCAAGGGCGAATACGAGTCCCACTGGGAGGGTATTCTCAAGAACGTCGAGCGCCGGTTCTTCGAGACCACCTCGGACGCCACCAGGCAACAGCTGGCCGACTACATGGTCGAGGCGCCCTGCCGCGCCTGCGGCGGTCGCCGGCTCAAGCCCGAGAGCCTCGCGGTTACCGTCGCCGGGAAGAGCATCGGCGAAATCGTCGACCATTCGGTCGATCAAGCGGCGGAGTTCTTCGAGCGGATCCCGGTGGGGCGGGGCAAGGCCGGTGCCGTCGACCCCGAGGTGGCGGGGCCCGTCCTGAAAGAAATCCGAGAGCGGCTCCGGTTCTTGAGCGACGTGGGGCTCGAGTACCTTACGCTGGGACGGGCCGCCGGCTCGCTCTCCGGCGGCGAGGCCCAGCGCATTCGCCTGGCCACCCAAATCGGCTCCCGTCTCGTCGGGGTGCTCTACATTCTCGACGAGCCCAGCATCGGCCTCCATCAGCGCGACAACGATCGCCTGCTCGCGACGCTGAGGGAACTCCGCGACCTTGGCAACACCGTGCTCGTCGTCGAACACGACGAGGATACCATCCGGGCGGCCGACTACGTCATCGACCTCGGGCCCAAGGCGGGGCGCTTCGGAGGCGAGGTCGTCGTCCGAGGCACGGTCGCCGACGTCATCGACCACCCGGAATCCCTCACCGGCCGCTACTTGAAGGGCGAACTCAGGATTCCCCTCCCGGACCGTCGCCGGCCGATCGACCGGAAGCGAACGCTCCGAATCGTCGGGGCCAAGGCCAACAACCTCAAGAACCTCGCCCTCGACATTCCGTTAGGCGTCTTCGTGGCGGTGACCGGCGTTTCCGGGTCGGGGAAATCGACCCTCGTCACCGAGATTCTCTACCATGCCCTGGCGCGCCACTTCTATCGCGCCAAAGTCGTTCCCGGGGCGCACAAGACCATCGAGGGACTCGGCCACCTCGATAAGGTCATCGACATCGACCAGAGCCCGATCGGGCGGACCCCCCGTTCCAATCCCGCCACCTACACCGGTCTGTTCACGCCGATTCGCGAACTCTTCGCCCAGCTTCCCGAAGCCAAGATGCGCGGCTACGGCCCGGGGCGGTTCTCGTTCAACGTCAAGGGCGGTCGCTGCGAATCGTGCGAAGGCGACGGCCTCGTCAAGATCGAGATGCACTTCCTCCCGGATGTCTATGTCCCTTGCGAAGTCTGCAAGGGGAAGCGGTACAACCGGGAGACCCTCGAAGTCCGCTACAAGGGCCGGTCGATCGCCGACGTGCTCGAGCTCAACGTCGCCGACGCGATGGAGTTTTTCGCCGCCCAAGGGCGGATCAAAGAGAAGCTCGAGCTCCTCAACGACGTCGGCTTGGGATACCTCCACCTCGGGCAAGCGGCCACCACTCTCTCGGGCGGCGAGGCTCAACGGGTCAAACTCGCGACCGAGCTGTCCAAACGCGATACCGGCCGGACCCTCTACATCCTCGACGAGCCCACCACGGGCCTCCACTTCGAAGACGTTCGGCTCCTCCTGGAAGTCCTTCACCGGCTGGTCGACAAGGGCAACAGCGTCCTGGTGATCGAGCACAACTTGGACGTGATCAAGACCGCCGACTGGATTCTCGACCTCGGGCCGGACGGCGGCCTCAAGGGCGGGGCGCTGGTGGCGGCGGGAACGCCGGAGCACGTTGCCGGGGTCGAAAACAGCCATACTGGTCGCTTCTTGAAGCGGGTCCTCTCGGGCGTCAAACGCCCGGCTCGAGCCAGCCAGGCCCGGGCGGAAGCCGCGAGGTGACGTTGCAGCGGCTGAAACATCCTGCAACGTCGGGACGTATGCCCCACGTCGGCGAGCCTGAGCCGCCACGGTCAGGGGTCGACTTCGCAAGTTGCTGGAGCACGATATCTTAGAGAGTAGCCTGGGGCCGCGATGCCGGCCCCAGCTCTCGCACCGGAGGGTGCCGCCTTTGGGTCCTGACGTCATTGTCCCCGTCTTTGGAATGATCACTGGCATTCTGGTGATGGGCGCGTTGTCGTGGGGGCTCGTTAACATCTTTCGGGGTCCGGTGGGTCAGGCGCTCGCCAAACGGATTCATGGCGGCCATGGCGATCCCAATCCAGAACTGGCTACCGAGCTGTTCGACCTCAAGACCCAAGTCGAAGGGCTGCAGCAGCGCTTGGCCGAGACCGAGGAGCGGCTCGACTTCAGCGAACGTCTCCTCGCCAACCGACCCGAACCCTCTCCACCGGAAACGCCTCGATGAGCGACGACGTCGTTCAGTTCTTCGGGGTGATGATGACCCTGCTGGTCACCGGCGTGCTGGGCTATGCCGGCTTCACCGTGGTTGGCGCGCTCCAACGACGGCTCGGCAGCCGCTCGGACCCGGTTCTCGCCCCTGATGAAGTCGAGGCCGTTCGGGCCAATATCGAAGAGACGGATCAGCTTCGGCACCGAGTCGCCGAACTCGAGGAGCGGTTGGATTTCGCGGAACGACTCCTCGCCAAGTCCGAACCGGCCCGGCTCTCCCCGGGCAACGACTGCCCCCCGTAGGCTGCCTCATGGTCCAACCCCAGCCGCCGATCCCGCCGCCGCCGGATGTCTTCCCGGCTCCCCCGCCGGTGATCTTCCAGGACGGCCCTCCGGAAATCGTTCTCATCGCGGTAGTGTCGTTGGTCGGCATCATCGCCGCCGGGGTCCTCCTGCTGCCGCTGGTCCGAGCCCTCGCCCGCCGGCTGGAGGGCAAAACGGTCGACAACGCCTACCAAGCCGAGCTCGAACAGCTCCGGGCTCGGGTCGCCGAACTGGAGCCCCTTCAGCATCGTATCGCCGAACTCGAGGAAAGGGTCGACTTCTCGGAGCGGCTGCTCACCCAAGGCCGAGATGCCGCCCGCGCCCCTGGAGGCACCGATGGATCCCGGTGACGTCGCCCCGATGATCGTCGTCTCGATGCTGGCGTTGGTGACCGGGGCCGTGATGATCTTCCGGGGGCCGCTGGGGAGAGCGATCGCTCGCCGGATCGAGGGCGGCGCGGGGCTGCCGAGTCCCGAGGTCGAGGCCCGGTTGAGCGACCTCGAGCACCGCCTTTCCGATGGTGAGCAGGAGCGGGCCGAGCTGCTCGAACGCCTGGAATTCGCCGAGCGGGTGCTTCTCCAGGCCAAGGATCCCCAGCGGGAACTTCCGAGGTGAGCGTGGTCAAGAAGCACCTCGGGATCGATCTCGTCGACCTCGCGATCCATGTCTTCGTGACCGGGCTCGCCATGGCGTTCGTCAACGAAATCGTCCTCGGCCCGGACGCCGACGCCATCGCCTTGACCATTACCGCCGCGTCGGCGCTCCTGTTCGCCTGGCGCCGGCAACGGGGCCTCAAGCGCGCCGCCTCGTCACCGACTGGCCTGACGACCGGGCAGATGGAAGCGGCGAGAATCGAAGAACTCGAGCAGCGACTCGCCGATCTCGAAGCCGGTCAGCTTCGGGTGGCGGAGCTGGAGGAGCGGCTCGACTTTGCCGAACGCCTCTTGGCCCAGGGTACCGGCGAACGGCTCCTCCCCGGCCAGGAGCGGGCTCGGTGAGCGTCGTCCGACGGCATCTTGGTATCGATGGCATCGACCTGGCCAGGCCGAGTCGAAACGCCGTGATCGAAACGCGAGGCCGCCATGGGTGAAGTCGGGTTCTTCGCAATGTTCCTGATGGTTGGGGCCGTGGGCGTGTCGGTGCTACTGGGTCCCATCGGCAGTGCGGTCGCCCGGCGGCTGGCCGGCGGCAAGCAGGATCCCAAGACCGGCCTCTCGACCGGCGAAATGGCCGCCGAGCGGGTTGCCCAGCTGGAGCAGCGGGTTCACGAGCTCGAGGAGCGGCTCGACTTCGCCGAGCGGATGCTCGCCCAGAGCAGGGAGTCGGCGGTCATCGAGCCGAGGACCCCGTCATGAACCGGCGCGACGGCTCGTTCTCCGCCGCGGCGATTGCGGTCTCCGTCCTCGGGGCGCTTGCCGCCCACGTGGTGCTTGGCGTGGCCGTTGGGGAGGGGTACGCCATTCCGACCACCATCGTCGGGGCGATCGCGGCTGCCGTGGTGCTCCGTGGACCGGTCGGTCACGCCCTTGCTCGCCGAATCCAGGGTCCCGCCCCGTCCGAGCTTCCGCCCGATCAACTGCTCGGTGAGCTCGACGAGCTGCGAACCCGCTTGGCGGAACTCGAAGAACGGGCCGATTTCTCCGAACGCCTGCTCGCCCAGCAGCGCGAGCGGTCCTCGACTGAGTAGTCGTATCGGATGCTCACGACCCCTATATATTCCCCGATCCTTGCCCGGAGGATGCGATGGTAACCAAGGATGACCTGCAGTCCTTCCTCGATCGGCTCGAGGGCGGGGCCGCCGACGTTCGGGAGGTCGAGCCGGGCCTCTGGGTGGTCAAGGTGGCCGGTGGCGCGGAGATTGTAGTAACCTATGCCCCGCCGGTGGTCATTCTCCGGTTTCGGGTCATGGAATTGCCTGGATCGGTGGAAAAGCAGGGCGAGCTGTTCCGGCAGTTGCTCGAGTACAACGCCAGGGAGCTGGTCCACGGGTCATATGGCCTGGAAGGCAACCACGTGGTCCTGACCGATACCCTGGAGCTGGAAAACCTGGATTACTCCGAGTTCGAGGCAAGCTTCGACTCGCTGTCGTTGGCGCTGTCCTCGCACCTGGGCGCCCTGGCGCCGTTCCGAGAAAGGTAAAGCGATGGGAATCTTCGAACGCTTCTCGACGATGCTCAAGTCGAATATCAATGATCTCATCTCTCGGGCGGAAAACCCGGAGAAGATGCTCAATCAGTTGATTCTCGACATGAAGTCCCAGCTGGCGAAGGCCAAGCAAGAAGCCGCCGCCGCCATCGCCGATGAGAAGAAGCTCCAGGCCGACGCCGAAGGGTTGAAGAAGCAGGCCGAGGACTGGGAACGCCGCGCCATGCTCGCGGTCCAGGAGGGCCGAGACGACCTCGCGAAACAGGCCCTGGTCCGGTACAACGAGGCCCTTCAGGGTGCCCAGCAGCTCCACGAGACCTGGCTCAAGCACAAGGCCGATACCGAGAACCTCAAGGTCTCGCTCCGCCAACTCAACGACAAGATCGAAGAGGCGAAGCGAAAGAAGAACATCCTCGTCGCCCGTGCCAAACGCGCCGAGGCGCAGCAGCGCATCCAGGAGACCATGTCCGGGATGAGCGACAAGAGCGCCTTCGAGTCCTTCGATCGGATGGCCGAGAAGATCGAGGCGGTCGAACGCAAGGCCCTCGCTGCGGCCGAGTTGCAACAAGAATTCCAGTCGGATGACCTCGCAGCCCAGTTCAAGCAGCTCGAGTACAAGGGCTCGGCCGATCAGCAGCTGATCGAGCTCAAGGCCAAGATGGGTTTGCTCGGCAAGGGTGCCGGCGACACCAAACAGCTCGGAAAAGGGGCGGCCGAGTCCGAGGCCGAGGTCCTCGACGACGAGCCCAAGTAGCCGCGACCCCGCGACTCGGCCCGGCTTGACCGGACGGTAATTTCGGATACAATTTTGTATACCGACTTCCGCCCATCGACCCTCATGGCCGACCCTCGCTTCCTCATCATCGCCGACGGCAACTTCCACCCCCTCGAATCCAAGACGGCCAATTCCGTCATTCGATATCATCCCTCGAGGGTGGTCGGCGTTCTCGATCGGCAGAAGGCCGGTCAGACCGCTCAGGACGTCCTCGGATTCGGCGGCGCCATCCCGATTGTCGGCTCCATCGAAGCGGGGCTGGCGCTTCGCCCGAACGCCATCATGATCGGGATTGCACCGGCCGGCGGAAGGCTGCCCGACGAGTGGAACGGTTGGCTGGCCAAGGGGCTCGAGGCCGGCTGCGACCTGATCAGCGGGCTCCACACCTTCCTGTCCGATGATCCGTCCCTCGCGGCCCTAGCCGTCAAGCACGGTCGGACCATCACCGACGCCAGGAAGCCGCCCAACGACCTCCCGATCGCGGCGGGGTTGGCGCGGCTGGTCGATCCCTTCGTGGTACTGACGGTCGGAACCGACTGCAATTCCGGCAAGATGACCTCCCAGCTCCAGCTGACCGCCGCCCTCAAGGCCAAAGGACTGCGGACCAACTTCGTCGCCACCGGTCAGACTGGGATCTTCATCGAGGGCTGGGGCACCGCGGTCGACGCCGTGGTGGCCGATTTCATTGCCGGGGCCGCCGAGGAGCTGGTCTTGAGGGGTGCCCGCGATGCCGACATCGTGTTGGTCGAAGGGCAGGGAAGCATCAATCACCCGGGCTACAGCGGGGTAACCCTTGGGCTGCTTCATGGCGCCTGTCCAGACGCCTTGCTGCTCTGCCACCAGGCGACTCGCGAATTCATCGGCGAGTATCGGGTCGAGCCCTGGCTCAGGATTCCGCCGCTCTCGAAGTACGTCCAGCTCTATGAGCTGATCGGTTCGGCGGTGCACCCCACTCGCGTCATCGGCATCGCGCTCAACACCTACGATTTGGACGAGACCCAGGCCAAGGCCGCCTGCCTGGCCGCCGCCGCGGAAACCGGCTTGCCGTGCACCGACCCGGTCCGCTTCGCGCCCGACCCGCTGGTCAACGCGGTCGTTCGGGCTCGCGACGGCTATCTCGAACGGCGCCGGGGTTGATCCACCTCAGTCGATGAATCGCCGATAGACGTCGGCGGGTCGCAGGTTCCCTTGGTCTCGCGTCGTGCCGGGGCGGCTTGCTCGCTCACGGCGTCGGGGGCTCGGGGAAGGGCGGCGGCTCGGAGGCTCCGTCCTGAGTGAAGGTGACGTCGATATGGACCACGATGTCGGGATGCATCTTGAGAACGCCGAGCATCTTGCTCAAGCCGCCGATCTGATAATCCTTGAGATTGAGGGGCGTCATGCCCCGGAACCGCACCGCCTCAGCCGAGATCGAGACGAACCCGGGGATGGTCGCGGCCCGGGTCACGCCGTGAATGGTGAACTGGCCCGAGAGCTCGACCGCTAGCGAATCGGGACCTTGGCCAGCCACGCCATTGACTCCCTGCAGTTCGAACCGGATCAATGGGTAACGGGCCGACTCCATCGATTTGTTCAGGTCCCGGTCCCGCCGGCCATTGCCGGTTACCAGCGTAGTCACCGGAGCCTCCACGAAGCCCCGGACGTCGCCGATCGCGCCGGCGGTCAACGCCCCGCGGATGGTCGAGGTTCGCCCCACGAAGTCGCCCGCGGTGGCTCGGCCATCGAAGCTCAAGGTCCCCTCGCGCACGATCCCGGCCGCGACGTTGGTCTGGGCCGCTGCGTTCGACGCCAACACGGCGCCGGCGGCCACCCACGCGTGCCACTGCATCTTGCCTCCCGATCTAGGCCCTGCCCAGTCAAGCTAGCCCGGTCGGCTCGCCCCTGGCACCGGGCGAACTCCCTGGCGCATTATCGGACTCCGTCTCACAGCCGACCCGTCACCAGGCGAGCGGCCCGCTCCCCGATCGCGACGACGGCGGCGTTCGGGTGGCCGGTCGTAATGGTCGGCATCACCGAGGCGTCGGCGATCCACAGGTCGTCCACCCCGTGAACCGCGAGCCGGTCGGACACCACGGCGTCCGGGTCCGCTCCCATCCGACAGGTGCCGACCGGGTGGTAGAGGGTTTCCGAACGGGCCCGGACGAAGGCTTCGGGGTCGCGCCAACCGGGCGCCGGGTGGAGCCGCTCGCCGCGGAAGTCATCCAACGCGCGGGCGGCGCCGATTCGCTCCGCCAAGTCGAGGCCGGCCTGGAGCCGGCGCAGATCGGCGGGCTCCGACAGATAGTTGGGTTGGATGATCGGCGAACGGGCATCCGGACCCAACCGAACCGTCCCGCGAGATCGGGGGCGCTGGAGGATGGCGGCGATGGTGTAGCCGTGGCCGGGTGGGTTGCCGCGGCCGTGGTCGACGAAGAACGTCGGGGCGAAGATCAGCTCGAGGTCCGGCCGGTCGAGCCCTGGCTCGGAGCGAACGAACGCTCCCGCCTCGGCGACGTTGGAAGTCAGCGGGCCGCGGCCGAACAGGTACCCCAGCAGGTGGTGGGGCCGCTCGGCCTCGGCCAGCGAGCCTCGGCGCCGGCAGTGGTGCATGATGCCGATCGACAGATGATCCTGGAGATTTCGTCCCACTCCCGGCAGATCGATGATCGGCTCGATGCCAGCCCGGGCCAGCTCGTCCGCTGGTCCGAGTCCCGACCGCAGTAACAGCCCGGGCGAACCGATGGCACCGGCGCAGAGCACGACCCGTCCGGACGCTTCGCGGGCGGCGCCGCTCGAGTCGCGGTATCGGACCCCGACGGCGCGTCTTCCTTCGAACCGGATCGCGTTCGCCTCGGCTCCGGTCACCACGGCGAGATTGCCGCGCCGGCGACTCGGGTCGAGAAAGCCGACCGCGGTGGAACAGCGGCGGCCCCGGTGCTGGCTCACCCGGAAGAGGCCCGCCCCGTCGAGTACCCCGTCGCCGAAGCCATCGTTAGGTGTCAGTCCGATTTCGAGGGCCCCGGCCAGCATGGCCGTCGTCACCGGCCGAACCGATCGGAGGCGGTTCACGGCGATTCCGGGCCGCTCGGAACTCGGCCCGGTCCCTTCGGGCAACTCCACGGCGTCGAAGGCGGCGGCCATCGACCGGTAGTCCCAGCCCGAGTTGCCGAGTCGGGCCCACTCGTCGAAATCCCCCCGCGCCCCCCGGGTCCAGATCATCGCGTTCATGGCACTCGAGCCACCGAGCAGTTTCCCGCGGGGCCAGTACAAGGACCGGTTCCCCAGGGCAGGTTCGGGAGCCGTTCGAAAGCCCCAGTCGGCCGGGCCATCGAAGAGTTTCGCGAAGGCCGCGGGGATCACCGCCGCCGCTGGGCGAGCCGCCGACCCCGCCTCGAGCAGGGTGACCCGGATGGCCGGGTCGGCGCTCAGCCGGTTCGCGACCACCGCTCCGGCCGAGCCGGCGCCAACTACGATGAAATCGTTCATCGGGCAAGGTTACCTCGGCCTACGGGGCCGGGCCAGGCGAGGCCCTGTACCACCGCATGCCTTCGGTTACGTTCAGAGAGGAAGACTCGGAGACTCGATGACGACCCTGACACGACCAGTGACCGTGCGGTGCCCGTTCTGTGGCCAGAAGAATCGGGTCGACCTGGCCCGGATCGATGCCGGTCCCAAGTGCGGTCAGTGCCAGCGGCCACTCCTCCTCGATCGGCCGATCAAGGCCACCTCCGACGACTTCGACACCACGATCGCCACCGCCTCGGTGCCGGTCGTCGTCGACTTCTACGCCGACTGGTGTGGACCCTGCCGAGCCATGGCGCCTGTCCTCGACGATTTCGCCGCCCGCCGGCAGGGCGAAGTGTTGGTGCTCAAAGTCGACACCGATCGGGATCCCGGCATCAGCGAACGGTTCGGGATTCGCGGTATCTCCACCCTCATCGCCTTCCGCGTCCGCGGCGGCCGGGAGATCGGTCGGCACGTCGGCCTGGCGGATGCGGCTCAGCTCGGGGCGCTGGTGGCGTGAATCGGGTCAGGGGTGCCGTCCTGCTGGCGCTGGCGGCCGCCCCTCCACTCGCGGGACAGCCGTCGGGAGAAGCTTGGCTCACCCTGGCCCGTGGATACCACACCTCCCCGGCCGGTGGGGCGGGCGTCGCGGGGGTCACCGCCGGGTTTGGGGTCGGGTCGCCGACGTTGAGTTTCGGTCCTGAGATCGTCCTTCGGACCGCCGATTCGATTCGGGTCCGGGGCTTTGGAATCGGGGGCCGGATTCGCCAGCGCTCCCAGTACCTCCAGCCCCACTTGGTCGCCTCGGTCGGCATCTATGCTTGGCAGCGGGCCCGGGCGGGCCAGGGCCGCCGCTGGGACGAAGTCGAATACCTGACCGCGAGTCTCGGGGCGGGGGCCTCCATCGGAACGTGGCGCGGTCGGCTCAGTGGGCTCGTCGAAGCGCGTTGGCACCGCAACGTGGCATCATCGGCGACCGACGGATCTCGATCGCTGGTGGGGGTCGACGCCGGGTTGCGGGTCGCCTGGTGATCGCCGTGAAAGTAGCTTCATCAACGTCTCATTCTCGCCTCTTCGCCGGCCCGCTAAGCTGTGCCCCCGGGGACCGGTGAACGATCGGGGGGACAATGGCCAAGAACATGGGAGTGCTCGACCGAGCCGTTCGGCTGATCGTGGGCGTCATGATTCTGGGACTCTACGGGGCCCTCGATCCGCCGCTCAAGTACCTCACCCTCATCGGCCTGGTGCCGGTGGGGACGGCTTTGACCGGCAATTGCCCCCTGTATTCGCTGCTCGGCTGGTCGACCTGCAAACCCCAATCCGGTGGGGCACCACGTTAGGCACGCCTGACCGGGAGCTCGGCCGGCTCGAGTTGCCGGTCGGCGGGGCCCGCCCCTCCCGATGACCGAGCTCGAGTTCGCCGTCAGGCTGGCCGTCGCCCTGTTGGCGGGGCTGGCGGTCGGATTGGAGCGGGAGTGGTCCGGCCACGCCTCCGGGCCGGAGGCTCGCTTCGCGGGTGTCCGGACCTTCTTTCTCCTCGGCGGAATTGGTGGGGCGGCCGGCGCGCTCGGCACCGACGCGATCGGGCAGCCGGTGCTGGGCGCGGTGCTGGCGTTAGGCGTCGTCGGTCTCACCCTGGCGGCCTACTCGGTCGCCGCCCGGCGCTCTCCCGCCGCGGTGGACGGCACCACCGAAGCGGCCGCGTTGTTCGTCGTCGCGCTCGGCATCCTGGCCGGGCTCGGGTGGATTCGGATCGCCGGGGCGGGGACCGCGCTGGCCATCCTCGCCCTCGGCGAAAAGGACGCCGTCCATCGCTTCGTCGCCCGGATCGCCCCCGCCGAAATGCGCGGGGCGCTGCTGTTCGCCGTTCTCGCCTTGGTCGTGCTGCCCCTGATCCCGGAAGGTCCCTACGACCCGCTCCAGGCGATTCGCCCTCGCTTGATCTGGACCGTGGTTCTGGTCTTCTCCGCCCTGAGCTACATCGGCTACGTCGCCAGGCGGATGGTGGGGAACGCCCGCGGGCTGCTGGTGACGGGGGCGCTCGGTGGCCTGTTCTCCTCGACGGCGGTCACCTTGGGGTTCGCCCGGCAGAGCCGGACCGAGCCGCTCCACACGCTGGCGCTCTCGCTCGGCGTCGTGGCGGTCTGCACGGTGCTGGTCCCTCGGGTCGTCGCCGTGAGCCTGGTGCTCGACCCGAGGTTCGCCGGGACGGCCGTCGTGTTGCTCCTGCCGATGGCGGTCACCGGAGTCCTCCTTTTGGCCCACCGCCGCAAAGCGGTCGACGACGACCGCACCGCCGCGGTCGCCGGTGATCGCAACCCCCTCGAGCTCGGCCAGGCCATCCGGCTCGCGGTCGCCTTTCAGGTGGTTCTGCTCGGGATCGAATTCGCCCAGACCCGGTTCGGGACATCGGGGGTGTTCGTTGGAGCCGCCCTCGCGGGACTGACCGACGTCGATGCGCTCACGCTCTCGATGGCGCGCCTTGCCACCGAATCGGGCGACCCGTCGATCCCGGCCCAGGCTCTCGTGGTCGGGGTCGTCGCCAACACCGTGCTCAAGACCGCGCTGGCCGGACTCGTTGGGGCCCCGGCCTTTCGTCGCCACGCCGTCCCTCGCCTGTTGGCCGTGGCGGTCGTCGGCGCCGCGACCGTGATCGTCGCCGCGCAACGCTAAGTCTCGTTCCGGACCCGTTCATGGAGCCTTCATGAGCACCCCGTCATCTTCTTCTTCCAGGCGGACTCACCTGGCACCACTAGTGGACTGTACCAGATAAGTGTTTAGTGCTATATTGGCTGGTATGGACACCCAGCCGATCGCCTTGACGCCCGCCGAGCGGACCGAATTGGAGCGACGCACCCGAAGCCGGACGGGCCGAGCCC
>VGVQ01000023.1 GCA_016874005.1 Gemmatimonadota bacterium
AGCCAGCGCGGTGGTAGTCGCCCCCGCGATGTCGTCCTTGGCAAAGTTACGGGCGATCGAGCTACTCGTGTTGCCGGCCCGGTCGGTAACGAACGCCGACCAGTTGTAGTAACCCACGACCGTCCCCGCGTTGTCGCCGCAGTTGGCGTCGTGCTCGGTGGACCGGACGTACAGGTCGGCGAGCGCGGTGGGCAGGCTCCAGAGGTTGGCGCACGCGGCCGTGCCACCGGAGTTGCGCCGGGTGTGGGACACGTTCACCGGGAAGTTGGTGATCGAGTTACCTTGATGGAATCCGGACCGTCCATCGATCGCTTCGATCGCGAAGATATTGGTGGTCACGTGCGCCGACCCCACCTTGTAGATCGTGGTGTTCGCCGTGTCCGAGGCCGTGGAAATGGTGGCGCCCGCACCTGTGGTGCCCGTGGCGAACCGAGCGGTCGGGGCCACTTTATCGACGCCGAACGAGTTCGAGCCGCCGACCTTGCCGGAGGCGTTGCCGAGCGCGTCGGTGGCGGAGGCGCAGATTTGATACCCTTCAGGAGCCAGATCCGACGTCAGCGTCTCGGCCAAATCGGCGCCGGTCGACACGACGTTCACCGCGTTGACGCAATCGGCGCCCACGGCAGTGCCGTTCGGAGTGGCAAAGGTGGTTTCGGACGCGACACCTGAACCCCCGTCGGAGCTGTTGACAGCCGACGCGCCGAAGTTGTACGAGGCGTTGATCCACTTCTTATCGAACGTGGTATCGAACGCCACCGCGCGGAGGGTGACGGTCGGCGCCACGTTGTCGACGAACGGACCAGTCGGGGCCGGAGCAGCTGGCGTCCCGATCAGGTTGAACCGCTGGGCGCCATCGACCGTATAGGCCGAGCCGACGCCGGTGTAGCCGCCGGCCGCGACCGTCTGCGGGATGTCGTTCGCGGTCTGCGTGGTGGCAACAGCCGTGTAGCCGGACAGCGCGATCTGCGCTTGCACGGCGCCGCAGGTGAACGTCCCAGCCGTGGTGTACCCATTGGCGGCGTTGCCGCTCAGGGTGCCGCTGGTCGAAGTCGAGCCGCAGTTGTCGGAGTTCCATTTGAAGGTCGGGGCCGTCGGGGCGAACGAGACATAGTTGCCACCGGCCACATTCGCGTTGCCCTTGACCCAGGTCTGACCACCGTTGACCACCGAGGGCGAGGGGCTGGCCGCGACCAAGGTGACGGTCGGGGCAACCAGCATCGCGTCGGTGTTTTTCATCACGACCGGGATCGTGTTGGACGAGATCGGCGTGGAGCTGCTGGCCACGAAGATCCGGGCAGTGATCCCGCTCGGGCCGTTGGGAATGACTGGCACGTAGAGCGCAGCGGTCGCGCCAAGCTTGAGCTGCGCGGTGTTGGTGCTGAGCACGATGGTCGACGGAACCGCTTCGGGCGCCGCCGCCGGCCCAGTCGAGGCGAACGACTGCTCGGCCATGACCTGGCCACCAATCAACGCCTGCGCCTTGGTAATGGTGAAGGAGCCGTTGTCGACGTTCAGGCTGATCTCGATCTGGCCCCCGACGCCGCTCAAAACGACCGGAGTCTTCAGGTCACCGACGGTGATCGCCTGGATCGAGATCGTCGCTGGGCTCGGGACCACCACGGTGATCGCCGCGGTGCCGCAGATCGACGTGTTCACAGTCGAGCAGGCCCGGATGACCGCGCTCCCAGCCTTTGACTGTGCGTTGGCCGTCACCAGACCGGAGGCACTGACCGTCGCCACGGTGTTGTCGAGCGACGTCCAGGTGACCGTCTGGGCCGGGCTGTTCGTACCGGTGACCGTGGCGGCGAGTTGCACGGACTGAGCCGCGGACGATCCGGTCCCAGCGGTGATGGTCGCGTTGCTTGGCGTTACCGCCACCGCGGTGACGCTGGTGCCAACCACGTTGAGGGTCGCGACGCCATTGGCGCTCGAACCACCGGTGGCGCAGGTCGCCGTGGCGCGCACGGCCACCGGACCAGTCGTGGCGTTCGCGGCGATGGAGACCAACCCGCTCGCGCTCACGGATGCCCGGGCAGCGTCCGAGACGCTCCAAGTCACCGCGGCGTTACAGCCCGCGCTTTGGGTCACGGCGGCGCTCATCTGAACGGTCTGACCGGGGCTGACCGAGACCCCGTCAGGGCCAACCGTAACCGTCACCGAGACGATCGGTGGGGGCGGCGGCGGCGGCGGCGGCGGATCGACTACCGTGACGTCGTCACCGCAGCCGGCGAGGCCCGCGGCCACGATACCGGTCAACAGTAAAGATCGATGGAACTTGTTCATTCAGCTCCCCCTATGAACGTTTGACTGCATGAAGTGATTAGCCACCACTTCCACCGGGAACACACCTAACAACTACGTATTTCTGCCAAATTCCGATGAAGTCTAGCGAAAGACCGAATCCGCCGCTGTGACGGAGCGCACATTTGCTCCCATCAAAGTCGGCAGACTGGACCCTTCCCCCGAAATCCTAACCCCCAAATTCGACCAGCGAGTGACCGAGAAGGCGGACCACACTCTCGACCAACCCTGACCAGCGACTGCAAACTTTGAATGCTTGGGTATCGAACGACGCGCCAAGATAGCCAACGCCTGCCCGGCGGTCAAGGACGCAACCCCATTCGACCCAACGCGTTGCCTCATTTGCCCTCCCCCAGGGCCTCGGAAGCACCCGAAAACCCCAGTATCCCGCCCCAAGCGACCAACCCCAATTCGGCCGCTGGCAAGAACCCAGGCAATGACCGTGCCGGAAGTGCAAATTGTGACGCAGGTTACACCAGCCAGCCCCAAGACCGATCAGGTGACTGAATTCCGGTCGTCTGGCGCGCGGTTCATGCAGTGCGGCTCGCAATGCAAGCCGGGGGGCTTTGGACCCGGGTACCCCTCCGGAGAGACGCCTAGTCGCTCCGGGGGAGGGCCAACCGGGCCAACCGGACGGCGGCCGCCACCGATTGGGCAAGCTCCGCCGCCGGTACCTTCCCGGCCATCCGATGGGCGATTCGCCCGGCGTCGTCGACCAGCACGAAGGTCCAGTCGCTCGGCCGAGCCCCGAAGGCGCGGAGGACCCGGCCGGCGGAATCCGGGAACACCCCGACCGAGGAAAACCGCGGAAACCCCTCGAGGTCGGCCCGCCCAGCCCGGACGATCGCCACCTTCACGTCCGCGGCGATCGCCGTGTCGAGGATCGGCCGGTACTCCTCCCACGCCGCCCGATCCCCGGCCGGCCCGAAGACCAACAGGACCACCCGACCCAACTCGGCGCTGAGCCGAAATGCCTGTCCAGCGCCGCCTGCCGCCCCCGGCGCCAGGAGGTTGCCCTCAACCCTCGGAGCCGGTTGTCCGACCTTGGCCGACCCGACCAGGCCGGCGCGGACCGGCGCCTGGGCCGAGCCGGCCGCGGCGCCGACCCCGAGGAGGAAGATCGCCTGCAGTCCGACGGCCCGGGGGGTCATTTCGCCGCAACCTTGGCGACGGCGGCACCGATGTCCTGGTCCTCGCCGCTGCCGGTGTAGCGAACCACGCCGGCGGCGTCGACGACCATGATGAACCCCGTGGTCGGCACCTCGTATGCCCGGGCGGACACGCCCTGATCGTCGTAGAGCGTGCGGAAGGGCGGTTTGTGGACCGCGAGGTACCGGCGGACTCGCTCCTTCGATTCGTTGACCGCGATGTTGACCCCGATGATCGCCACCCGGTCGCCGTATTCGGCCTTGACCTTCTCGAGTTGGGGCATCAGCGCCTTGCAGACCGAGCACCACGATGCCCAGAACTCGAAGACCACCGGCTTCTTTCCGACCACGGTCGCCAGGTCGAAGGGCTGCCCGTCGAGGTCGCGAATCGATACGATCGGAAGCTTGGTCCCGACCGGAAGGCCGGCGTCGAATTGAGCGGCGGCCGGGCCGACCGTACCAGCCATCGCGGCCATGACCGCCAGCCCCAGTCCCAGCTGCCGAGCTAGACCCATACCGTCCCCATCTTCACGAAGTAGTACTGCGCCATGGCCAACATGATGACGCCGGCGGCCCGTTTGACCCACACCGTCCACTGGCCAGGTTTGGGCAGGGCCGCCAGGACGCCGGAGAAGATCCCCACCGCCACCAACAACGCGGTCATCCCGAGGCTGAAGACAAAGAGGTAGACGAAGCCGAGCACCGCGCTCTGGGTGGCACCGACGAAGGTCAGCACGGCGGCGAAGGCCGGCGCCCCGCACGGCGCCGCGACCAACCCCGAAGTCGCTCCCATCAGGAAGACCGCACCTAACGACTGGCCGCCCAACCGGCCGGCCCACTGGAGGAGTCGTTCCGGAACGAGCACCGGGATGACGTCGAGCATCGCCAGCGCCGCGACCAGCAGGAGGTTGCCCACGACGAAGTAGGCCCACGGGTTGGCGCTGATGGTGCCGAAGAGCGTCCCGGTCAGGCCCGCGATCACCCCGAGCAGGGCGTAGACCGAGGCCAGCCCGACGGCGTAGGTCAGGCTCATCAGCACGGTTCGCCCGCGGGAGCGACCCACGGCACCCGCCCCACCCAGGATCCCGGCCGTGATCGGGATCATCGGATAGACGCAGGGCGTCAGGCTGGTGACCAGGCCGGCGCCGAAAAGCACCGGCATCGCCGCCCAGGGCTGGTCGAGGAGGGGGGACTGGAGCACGTCAGACGACGGTCTTGGCATGGCCCGCTCCATAGCGGGCCGCCACGTACTCGTTCAAGATGACGAGGAACTCCGCCACGATCGCGTCGCCCTTCAAGGTCTTGAGGAGCCGCCCGTCGACGAACACCGGTGCCTTCGGCTCCTCGAAGGTGCCCGGCAGCGAGATCCCGATGTTGGCATGTTTCGATTCTCCGGGCCCGTTCACGACGCAACCCATGACCGCCACTTTCATCGTCTCGACGCCCGGGTGGAGGGCCTTCCAGACCGGCATTTGATCGCGGAGGTAGTCTTGAATCTCCTGCGCCATCGACTGGAAAAACGTGCTGGTGGTCCGGCCGCAGCCCGGGCAGGCGGTGACCTGGGGGAGAAAACTGCGAAGCTCGAGGGACTGGAGGATCTGTTGAGCCACCCGGACCTCCTCGGCCCGATCCCCGCCGGGTGCCGGAGTGAGGCTCACCCTGATGGTGTCGCCGATGCCCTCTTGGAGCAGGATCGCGAGGCCGGCGGTCGAGGCAACGACCCCTTTCATGCCGAGCCCCGCCTCGGTCAGGCCGAGGTGGAGGGGATACTCGGTTCGCGGCGCCAGGCGACGGTAGACGTCGACCAAGTCCTGCACCCCGGAGACCTTGGCCGACAAGACGATCTTGTCATGGCCGAGGCCACAGCCTTCGGCGAACTCAGCCGAGCGGACCGCGCTCTCGCACATCGCCTCGAGGGTGACGTCGCGGGCGTCGCGTGGGTCGGGCCGGGCCGCGTTGGCGTCCATCAGCTCGGTCAGGAGCTGCTGGTCGAGGGAGCCCCAATTGACCCCGATTCGAACCGGCTTGTGGTAACGAACGGCCACCTCGACGATCGCCCGGAAATGCTCGTCATGACGCTTGGTGCCGACGTTGCCGGGATTGATCCGGTACTTGGCCAATGCCATGGCGCAGTCGGGAAACCGGGTGAGGAGGAGGTGTCCGTTGTAGTGAAAGTCGCCCACGATCGGAACGTCGAGCCCCCGGTCGCGGAGGCGCTGGACGATTTCGGGGACGGCTCGGGCCGCCTGATCGGTGTTGACGGTGATCCGGACCACCTCGCTGCCGGCCTGGGCAAGGAGAGCGACCTGCTCGGCCGTGGCGTGGGCATCCGCGGTGTCGGTGTTGGTCATCGACTGCACCATCACCGGGTGTTGGGAACCGACCGGAACGGGTCCGATCCAGACGGTCGTGGTACGACGACGGGGGGCGGGCGCCATGGCGGAAGTTTAATCGTCCGCCCTGGCGCCCGCCCCCCGATTCCCGTCCGGTGTCGGTGCCGCTCAGCCGAGTCCGAGCTGCTTGATCAACCGGGCCCAGTCCGTGTCCGAAACGGTGCCATCGGCCTTCAGCGGCGTGAGGGCGGCCATGATCTCGGCCCGGGTCCCCCCGATCCGCCGGTCCCGTAACTCCGAGATCATCCGGGAGAACCGGTGCTCGTACTCATCCGCGGCGTACTTGCCCGAGGCGCGCCCGTCGCTCAACGCTTTGAGTTCCTGGGCAACCCGAGCCGGGTTGACGGGGGTCAGCTTTTCATCGGCCATCCGAGTTGGGCTCCATTGATCGGGGTCTGATCGGCGTCGGTGCGCCGCCCGGAGCCGCTGGATCAGCCCCGGTTCGGCAATACGCTCGCGCCTTCCGGCTCGTTGCACAAGTGGTCGGTTGCCGGAAGCTCGCCGCTCGGACCTTCGGGAGCGGGTTCCGCCGGCGCAACTGGGAGGCGGGTGACGAGTGCCTCCTCGATCATGGCCCGGAACACCCGGACCAGGTCAGGGTCGAGCTCACGACCCGCCTGCTCGTCGAGATAGGCCATGGCTTGGTCGGGGACCCACGCCTGCCGGTAGGGCCGGTCGGTGCAGAGGGCGTCGTAGATATCGCAGATGTGAACGATGCGGCTGGCGTAGTGGCACGCTCGGGGGAAGCGGAGGACCGGGTAGCCGCCGCCGTTCAGATAGATATGGTGCTCGTAGGCCACGACAGCGGCCAGTCCGAGACCGCGTTCCCGCTCGAGGATCATCCGAGCACCTTCGACCGGGTGACGTTGGATGACCGCTCGCTCCTCGTCGGTGTATCGACCTGGCTTGACCAGGAGTTCGTGGGGAATGGCCACCTTGCCGATGTCGTGCAACAACCCCGCGACGCCAATGGCGCGAACCTCGGCCGGGGAAAGCCCGAGGCGCTCGGCCAGGCCCATCGCGAGCACCGACACGTTGCAGGCGTGGGTGGTGGTGTACTGATCGTACTCCTTGAGCATCAGGAGCGGAACCAGCATCTGCTCCTGCTGGTGCATCGCGGCGGCCAGGGAGTGCACCACCGCCTCCACTTCGGCCATGGGAATCGGGCGGCTCTGGGAGACTTCGGCGTGGATCCAGCGGACGGCGGCGATCTCCTCGGTGAGGGTCACCGCAACGCCGGACTGACCCTCGCCAGCGGTTCCTGCCGCTCCCGCGCCTTCGGAAGGAGACCCCTCCCCGATTCCGCCGGGCCCGGCGTCGCCAACATTCCCGGGATCTCGAACCGAGACCTGTCCAAAGCGCATCGGCGGCCGGACCATCTGGCGCCGCAGCGCGGTGTCGACGCAGCGACCGGTCAGTTGGGTGGCCAGCTCTTCGAGGAAATCACGATAGGCGTCGCGATTCACGTCGGCATCGATCTCGATGCGCTCGATCCGGGCCGCCGCCAACTTGCTGGCCCAATCCCAGTGCCCGAGTTCGGTCATGACCCGGGATCCGACCACGGCCTCCCCACCGAGGAACGAGTAGCCGACCGAGGCATGATCTCCCATCAGCCGGAGCAACTGGTCGAAGGACGAGTCGAGCGCCTTGGCCCGCGCTGGGTGGCCGTCGGCATAGAGCGACATCGTGGCCAGGGCCTGGCCCATCGAGATCAGGAAGGCACCTTCGGGCGTCATCGGGCACCTCCCCCGGCGGCTGCGGCGACCTCGGCGTCGGATGAGGTTCGGGCGAGGTCGAGCGCCTTGGCCACCTCCGGGTGGTCGGCCCACCGGGCGGCGAGCGCGGCCAATTTGGCGATGACGACCGGCGACGCGGGAGCGATCCGCCGGCGGCGGAACCAACCCCGGCGGACGACCAGGCCCGCCAGCAGCAGTTGCCGAATCGAGGGCGTGTCGAACTGGGCCAGCGCCGGGATCGCTCGGGCTTTGAGTTCCGGGGATCGCCGGGGACTGTTGAGCAGTTGAATCAGCCTGCTCAGACACTGCCTGGGCATCTCCGTGCGCCCGACCTCGAGCGCGAGGCGGACGACCCGCTCGTCTTCGTCAGCGAGGCCGTGGTAAAGGGCGTCGTCGCGCTCCGCCGGGCGCCGGACCATCAATTGGAGCGCTTCGAGACGCACCAGCGGCTCCGGAGCATCGAGGTAGTCACGGACGCTGAAGCTCTCAGGGAGGTCCGGCAACTGGGACAGAACGTGGAGATAGTGCCGCCGCTGCTCCGGGGTTGCCCCACGGACTCGCTCCCACACGGCGTGCTGGCCCTGACTCCCGAGCGACAAGACATGCTCGATCACCTCGCGTTGGGTCTCGAGGGTTGCGATGGCGGGGAGTCGGTCGAGGAGGAGGGCGACGCCATCGACGCCGACTCGTCCGAGGATCTCGCGAATGGCGTCTGGTCGGAGGTCTCCTCGATCGAGCACCCGCCGGAGATTCGCCGGCGCCACCAGCAGAGCCCAGATGGCTTCGGCGGCTCGGTTGGGCCCGGTGATGTCCGCCAAGATCTGGACCAAGTCGGTCACCGCGCCGGAGGCGATAACCTGCTCGACCGACTCGACCACCAGGTCGCCCGTGGCGTCGGTCTCGAGCGCGATTTGCGCCAGCCGGAGCCCTTCGGACGTCGGGGCGCCGTGGGCTGGCCCGGCAAGATCGTGCCGGGCCAGCACGTCGAGGATGTGCCCGTGGGCTTTCGAGTTGGGATCGGCCAGGGTCCAGTCCTGAACCAAGGCCCGGACCAGAAGGCGAAGGTCTCGACCGGAGGCCGAGCGAACCGGAGCCCCGGGGGTCGACTGCCCCGCCATCTTTCGCATCAGCCGGAGGAAGACCGCGGAGAACTTCTGGCCCTCGTCACGGGCAGCACTTTCGATGACCTCGATCAGGGCCACAGCCGGGAGCCACTCGGAAGCCGGCAGCAATTTGGCGCGGCCTTCGGCGTGTCTCAGGTTGATCTCGAGCACCTTGGCGAGCGCCTCGCGGGGCACGGTGGCGAGCAAGGCCTCGATTTTGGCTTCGGCATCGAGCCGGGCCTGGCCTTCGAGACACTGGGCCATCCGGCCGAGTCGCTCCAGGGCCGCGGCGAGGGCGCTGCGAGCCTCCGGGCCGGCCAGCCGTTCCGCGAGCAACGCCAGGTCCGGGTCGATCGACGCACGACCGCCCCCACCAAGTCCCCGGCCAGCCGCCGAACCACCGCCCCCACCCTCGCCCTCGCCACCGATGGCGGTGATTCGCGCCAGCTCCTCCCAGAGCCGATCGACTTCGAGATCGACCCCGCCGTCCAGCAAGCCGAGGGCGCCTAACGCCATCGGGGCGAACTCGAGTTTCGGGGTCGGCGAAACCGGCAGTGCCTCGGCGAGGTGACCGAGGGCATGTCGCGGGGACTCGACGGCCAACGCTTCCAACGCCGCGGTGAACTCTCCCAGGCTCAGGCCACCGTGGAAGACGAGGCTCCCGACTTGGCGGCGATGAAGGCGCGCGGCCAGGTCCCGAATGATGAAGTGATCCGGGTCGCTGACCCCCTCGCCGACGACGAACTGGGTTTGTCCCACGCCCAGCCGCCAGGGCGATTCTTCAGCCAGGAGGCCTTGGAGCGCCTGAAACGCCGCTTCGACGGCCGCTAGCCGCATCGGATGGCCGGGGGGATAGGCCCGGAGCTTGTGAATGCCAACCCCGAGGTGGCCCAGGAAACTGACCACCTCCGCGGGAACGAAAGGCCGTAGCGGCACCTCGGCGGGGGCCGTCACGAGCTGTCGTTCCGGGGTCGGGCGCGGTTGGGCACAGCCGAGGGAGGGGCAGAAACCGCGCCAGGGGCCATTCGGCCCGGACGCTGCCCCCTATCCTCTTTCTTGGCAACAACTTGAGTCTATTTCGAGAGCCGATCCGCACCGCCAGCGGCGGTGGTGGCGGAACCGGGCCGTCGCGTTCAGCGACGTGGGCGAGAGAAAAGGCTATCCCAGACGGCCAAAGCCGGCTTCGGGAGGAGATCGGTGTCGAGAACCCCGAGTCGGGCAAAGGGCAACAGCAGGTCTCGCAGCTCCACCGGAAAGGTCGCCAGGTCGAGGTCGGTTGGGGTGAGCTGAATCCACGCCAGCGCGTCCACCGTGGCGAGGAGGCTCGCGTGGCGGCGGAAATAATCCGCCTGCTCCCGCGGATCGGACGGCTGCGACCCGACACCGGCGCTCGACCAGCCACCCTCGACGACGAGGACGCCTAACGTCCTACCGTCGAGCAGCCGGCGGTAGTAGTCGCCCGGCAGGTCGGAGGGCATCGCCCACACGACGTAGGGATACGAAGAGAGGCCGAGCACCTCGATGAAGGGGAAGTCGCGGAAATCCGCCTCGATGCCCTGGTATGGCTGGCCGGTGAACTTGCCCCAGGCGGTCTCCACTTGAACCGACACGAACCGGCGGGGCCGGGTGGCTAGTCCGGCAAGGTCGCTGGCGGCGGCATTCGCGACGGCCACGACCGCCTGATAGAGCGCGGGCGGCGCAGCGACCCGGATCAAATTGGTTTCCGCCGCGAGGCCGACGTACTCCGGCCGGTATCTCCTGGCAAAAGCAAGAATCCAGTCGCGATAGAGGCGCTGAACCGACGGCTCGGCAATGCTCCGTCCGGCGGCCCGGAGGCCGGGGGCTTCCCGACCCCGGATCAGGCCATCGTTGGCATCCGCGACCAGGACCAGGGCGAGGCCTTTACCGCGGTAGTAGGCGATCAGCTCGTCTTTGGTGCGCCGAAGGATGGAATCCGGCGCGACCCCCGCCAATAACTCGGTCCAGGGAAGCTCCTCGTGCACGATCGCGACGTCGGCCCGAGGCGTCCACGCCTCCAGCGCCCTCACGGCCACGGCCTGGTCGGGTTTCGGCGGGAGGCCGGCAAAGCCCATTCGATAGCTCCGGGCTCCGCCGGGGGGTTCCGTGGGCGACTCTGCGCACCCCGCGAGAGCTGCCGCGACGAGACAGACCGCGATTCGCATCCACCTGCCTCCATTTCCAGTCTTCACGCTTGGTGCAGCATCGGGGCCGTTCGTCGGACAGGCCGGGTGGCGCGTGGGGCGTGGACGGATTCCAATCGGGGTCTGGAGCGGGGTCTGCCCCCCAGCCGTCCGGCATCCAGGCGGCATCGGAGATCAAGCCGAGGAGGGCGGCTTAATTGCCTTGCCCCAAGCAAACCGCCCCCGGATGTGCGGTCCGGGGGCGGCGGGATTCGCGGGCGGAACAGGGTCAGCTCAGCCGCACTCGCTGAATCCGCAGACGTGGCACTTAACACACCCTTCGGCAAACTCGAGTTGAGAACCACAGTCGGGGCAAGAGCCGGCCAGGGTCTGCTGCATCCCACCCAAGGTCATTTGCTCGTTGCCGCGAATGATCGTCTGGGCGACTGGCTCGGCCACCGAGCCCGCGGCCAGAGAACCGGGCAGCAACTCCTGTTGGATACCTTGTTTTTCCTGCATCCACCGCTCGAGCGCGATCCCGACCGCATCGGGCACCGACATGACTTTGTTGGGTCCCAGGCCCATGGTGCGATCGGAGCTGATCCCCCGGAGCTGGCGGTGGATCTCCTTGATCGGAATACCGGACCGCAGAGCCAAGGAAATCAGCCGTCCGAGCGCCTCGACGTCGGCCATCAGAGCGCCGCCGGCTTTGCCGAGGCTCATGAAGACTTCGAAGGGCTGACCCTTGTCGTCCTCGGTCAGGGTGACGTAGAGGGTACCGAGCGGCGTTTCCAGCCGGCGCACCGATCCCTTCAGCAACTCGGGACGAGAGCGCTTCTGGCGCCGCTGGAGGTTCTCGGACTCGAGTTCGACCACGACCTTGCGGAGCCGTTCATTTTCGGCGCGCAGTTCGGCCAATTCGCCGTGGAGATCGGCGCTTGTGTCCCGGGCGGCGAGGTTGACCACGGCTGTCGCGGCCGGCTGCTCGGCGGTCACCATGATGGCGAGGTCTTCGCGCGCCTCGGCCTTCCCAGCCTTGGTCGCGTCCTCCTGGACTTTCTTGGCCGTGGAACCGGCCGAGAGCACCTGCATGTCTCGGCTGCCGTCTCGATACACCGTGACACCTTTGCAGCCGAGCTGGAAGGCGAGGCGGTAGATCTCCTCGACCTGGGCCTCGGTAGCGTGGTTGGCGAAGTTCACCGTCTTGGAGATGGCGCTGTCGTTGGCCTCTTGGAAGGCGGCCTGCATTCGGACGTGCCACTCCGGGGAGATCTCGTTCGCCGTGGTGAAGACCCGCTGCCACTTCTCGGGCACTTCGGGGTGGCGAGCATGACCCGTTTCGGCGACTCGTTTCATCAGGTCGTCGGAGTACCACCCCTCGTGCTTGGCGACGGCAACGAAGTCTTCGTTGACATCGGGCATCAACACCCCGGCCTGGTTCCGCATGAAGGCCACCGCGAAGAGCGGCTCAATGCCGGAGCTGCAGCCCGCGATAATGGAGATCGTGCCGGTAGGGGCCACGGTGGTGACGTTGCAGTTGCGGAGGCGGCGCATCGGGCGAACGCGGTTGCCGTCCTTGTCGCGGGCACAACTGGCGTCGGGCCCCCAGATGCTGCGCTCCCACTCCGGGAAACTGCCGCGGAGGCCCGCCAGCCGTTCCGATTCGACCTTGGCCTCCTGGTCGACGAATCGCTGAATCTTACGGCCCAACTCGACCGCCTCCGCCGAGTCGTACGGAAGCCCCAGTCGGACGAACACGTCGGCAAGACCCATCACGCCGAGTCCGATCCGCCGGATCTTCTGGGCCAGCGCGGTGATCTCCGCCAACGGGTAGTGATTGGCGTCGATGACGTTCTCGAGGAAATGAGTGCAGAGGTGAACGACCCGCCGGAGATGGGCCCAGTCGAGGTCGCCGTCGACCACGAACGCTCCCAGGTTGATCGAGCCCAAGTTGCAGACGTCGTAGGGGAGCAGCGGCTGCTCGCCGCACGGGTTGGTCGCTTCGTAGCTGCCGAGATGGGGAACCGGATTGTAATGGTTGGCCCGATCGACGAAGAACACTCCGGGCTCACCGGTTTTCCAGGCGCCGTGGATGATCCGATTCCAGACCATCCTGGCGTTCAGCTTGCCGATGGGCTTGCCATCCTTGGGATGAAGCAGCTCGTAATCCTGGTCCTTTTCGACAGCGTCCATGAAGGCATCGGTCACCGCGACCGAGATGTTGAAGTTCGTCACCTTGGTGGTGTCGTCCTTGCAGGTGACGAAGTCCATCACATCGGGGTGGTCGACCCGGAGAATGCCCATGTTGGCGCCGCGGCGGGTACCGCCCTGCTTGACCACATCGGTCGAGGCATCGAACAGCGTCATGAACGACACCGGCCCGGAGGCAACTCCCATGGTCGAACGAACGATGTCGTTCTTGGGCCGGAGCTTGGAGAAACTGAAGCCAGTGCCCCCGCCGGATTGGTGGACCAGGGCCATGGCGGTGAGGGTGTCGTAGATGCCGCTCTTGCCATTGGAAAGAGCATCGTCGACCGGGAGGACGAAGCACGCCGAGAGCTGCCCGAGGGGGCGGCCAGCGTTCATGAGCGTTGGGGAATTCGGCATGAAGAGCCGCTTCGCCATCAACTCATAGAAAGCCTCGGCCAACGCTTCGATGGCGCCCTCGGAAGCACCGTAGCCACGATCCGCTTCGGCAATGGTCCGACCGACCCGCCAGAAGAGGTCCTCCGACCCTTCGGTGGGCCTCCCCGCGTCGTCCCGGATGAGATAGCGCTTCTCCAAGACAGTGAGCGCGTTCGGCGACAGTTCCAGCGGAACCCGTGGCGCGGAAGAACCCATGGGCGCGTTCCCCTACTCTCTTTGTGGGTGTTGATGGCGCTGACGACCATCGAGCGACTGAACGAAGCCGGGAGCTTCGCTCCAACCGCCCGCCGCGTTTCGTGACCGATTCGTGAAACGGGAGTAGCAAGCTAGGAGGAACATCGAAACAACACAATACACCGCAAACTCAAGTAAAATCGAGAAGAAACAGTTCCCACATCACAAATCTGACTTCGTCACTTTTCCGGGTCCAGCACCTCGAAACGGGCCCGAGCCCAAACCGCTTGGTCGGCGCTCCCCGCCATGGCCAGGCCCACTTCATAGAACCCCGCATCCAAGCGGCTCATTGGCAGCGAAGCCCGGACAACCCTCGACCACACTTCCACCGCGGTCCCGACTTTGAGCCCCGGGAAATCGCGCCACTTTGCCTCCTTCCGGGCACTGACCGATCGCAATCGGATCCGAACTCGCTTCGGATCGAGATCCTCCCCGACCTCCGTCCATGCAATCAGCGTGTCCGCCCGCCCGAACCGTCCGATCGGATCGGCCGGCAGGTCGCCGGCGACGACGGCTGCCGCCCCAGGGACGCCGAGTAGCAATCGGCCCGCCCTATCCGCCACCCGACCCGGCGTCAACCCGACCTGATCGGCGGCGCCGAATGCGCCTCGTTCGCCGCCCGCCTCGATCACGGCCCGGACCGAATAATCGCCGGCCGGCGCGGCCAGCCGGGCCACGCCGTAGCGCTGTCCCGCCCGGCGGGGCACCGCCGGCACCAAGGTGTCGAGGGCATAGGCCATTTCGGTAACTTGGTTCCAGGCGCTGACTCGAACCCGGAGCGGCCGGTCCGATTCGAGGGAGTCCAGCGCGAAGGTCGGAACCGCGAAGACGACCTCGATGGCTGGCGCACCGGTGGACCGGCCCAGAAAGGCGAACCGGGCCGGGAGATCTCGGCCGAACCGGAGCGGATAACGATCGGTGGTGAGGGCCAGGTTTTTCGCCGCTCGCCCAAACTCCCGCTCCCGAACCCGAAACTGATCCCGCTGCTCGCGGCGACCGGCGGCTGCCGCTTGATAGAACGGCGACAGCTGGGCTCGGGACTGGAGTAGCGCCTCCGCCAGGTCCAGCTCACCAGACCGCTCGTCGCCGGCTGGCTGGCCCGAACGCCGGTCGGCAATCAGATCGAACAGGCTCTCGGTGACCCGGTAGTTGCTGGTGTCGGCTCCGGCGGCGAAATGGACCACGAGATCGCCCTCGGGCCGCCGATATCGCCAGGTCTCGTTGAGGTTGAGCTGCTCGAGTTTCAGGGCGGCCCTGCCGTCAGGCTCCCCGTGGCGGATGAAGACGGCTACCCGCTGATCGTCGGGATTGGAGAAGCGGCGCTCGGCTGCGGCCAGTCGCCGATAGTGTTCGATCAGCCGCTCGCCGTTCGATCGAAGCTCGGCGCGGTCGCGAATCGCCCAGAAACGCCAGGCGACCTGGCTCCGGTCTTCCGGCGACGCCCGAATGAACCGATCCAACTCGTCCGCGCTCGCGATCCAGCCGAGATCGGCCTGCGCCAACGCAATGGCGTCCGGGTCTTCGCTCGTCAGGGCGCGGAAGTACCTATCGACCCCGTCGATTCGGCCGGCCGTCAGTCGAGTCCGGGCCGACTCCAGCAAGCCGAGCGAGGGTGTCGAGTCCAACGAGGCGGCATGATCGAACGCGGCGATCGCCCGGGCGGAGTCGCCCAGCAAGCGCTCGACGCGCCCCGCCGCGATTGCCACTCGCGCGGACGAGCTGCGGCCCGGGATCAGTCGGCGAAGGGCGTCGCGGTAGACGGAGGACGATGGCGCATCGCGACGGGAAAGGGCCAACGCCTCGAGCCGAGGAGCGAGGCCGGCGTCGAGCTCAACTGCCCGAGCGAAGGCACCCGTCGCCCTGGCCCAGGCGTCCCGCGCGAAGAGGGCCTCGGTCCCGGCATCGGTAGCATTCGCCGCTTCGCCGAGCCGACGTTCCGCCCGGCCGAGCCCGAACCAGGCGGCCGGCCATTGGGGATCGAGTTGAGTCGCCCATTTTAGCTCCGCGGTCGCATCCCGGGGCTGGTCGAGGGCGATCGCGAGCATGCCGAGCCGAAAATGCACCGCCGCGCTGGACCTCTCCCGCCGGGCCCGGAGGAGAAGCTCGCGTTCCCAGCCCTGGAGCACTTGCCGGTCGGTCGTCGAGGCAACCGAATCGGCGAAACGCTCGGCGGCGAGCCGCCGCTCGCGGATCGCCGCCGATTGCCCGTCGAGGGGTGCCGGCGAGGCGGGGAGAGACAGGGCCCCGAGGAGAGCCCAACCGAGCAAAGATATGGAACGAGTCACAGGCAGGGAGACGTCCAACCGCGTGGGGACCCACACCGGTGCCAGTGCCCGACACCCCCCGATCGCGGTACATCGCTGCAAGGTACACAATGACTAGGACTTATATCAATCAGGGATGTTGACGCTGTGGCTCAACGGAGCCTAGATTCCGGCCCGGATGAAGAATCCCACCGTCTCGCTCGAGATCGCCGCCCGCACCGACCTGGGCCGGACCCGCGATCACAACGAGGACACCTACTTCTGCGCCGACCTCTCGGGCGACGCCGCCGCCATGGCGAACCGCGAGCGTGGGGTGGTTGGTTTGCGCGGCGCCCTCTTCTTGGTCGCGGACGGCATGGGGGGCGCGGCCGCGGGCGAGATCGCGAGCGCCATGGCGGCTGAGACAATCGCCGAACATCTCCGATTGCGTTGGTCGGGACCCGGCGGGGCCGAGGAGGATTTCATCCAGTCCCTTCGCGAAGCGGTCGAGGGTGCCAACGACCGGATTCACGCCTACGCCGGCCAGCACCCCGACGCTCGGGGCATGGGAACGACGGCGACGGTAGCCGGGGTGCTCAACGGGCGCTTGCACCTCGCCCAAGTCGGCGACAGCAGGGCCTACCTGGTTCGGCGCGGCGGGATCGCCCAGCTCACCAAGGATCAGTCGCTGATGCAGCGGCTGATCGACGCCGGCGAGCTGACCGAGGAACAGGCCGCCCAAAGCGAGCGCCGCAATATCATCCTCCAGGCGTTAGGCCCGGATCCGCGGATCCGGATGGACATCACCTACCAGGATCTGGCCCGAGGCGACACCCTGATCCTCTGCTCGGATGGGCTGTCGGGCCAGCTGACCCGGGCCGAGATTGGCCAGATCGTCGGCGAATCGCCTTCCGTGGCGGACGCCTGTGACCGGTTGATCTCGGCGGCGAACGACCGCGGCGGTCCCGACAACATCACGGTCGTCGTGGTGAAGTTCGGAGGCGACCTGCCGGAGTCCACCGACGAGGAACCGGGGTACCATGCCTATCCGGTCGGCGAAAGCAGCGGCGAGGCTCCCGCTGTCGACCCGGAGCCGAGCCCGCTGGCACCGGAGCCGCCGGCCCCGGTCGTGCCGGCGCCGCGAACCGGCTCGCCCGTCGCGATGGCGGCCGCCGTGGTCGCCGTCTTGCTCGTCCTGCTCGTTCTCTTCCTCTTGATCAGCTAGTCGTTCGACCGCGGCATGTTCGCCCAGTTCACCTATCGCGACGGTCCCGCTGTGGGAGCAACCCGCGTCGTTGGGCACGACTTCGCGACCCTGGGCCGAGACCCCCAGGCCGACGTTCCGCTCGATTCGGTGCAGTACCCTGAGGTCTCGGTTCGGCACGCGGCGGTGTTCAAGCAAGGTGGCGGTTACCTGCTCCGCGATCTCGGCAGCACCAACGGAACGTTCCTGAACGGGACCCGAGTGCGGGGTGATCGTCCGATCGAGGTCGGCGACCGGATCCAACTCGGGCCCGGTGGACCGGTCGTCGAATTCGGCGCCACGGCGGTGCCGCCCCACGGGAACCGATCCGCCGCGGGAGCCACGCCGTCGCCGGCGAGCCGGCTCGAGATCCACGCCCCGCGTCAGCGGACCACCTCCCCGGTCGGTTACCGGCGACCGAATCCCCGACGGCGCCCCTGGCTCGTCGGGCTCGTCACGGTCGTGGTCCTGGGCGCTTCCGCCGCGATCGGCTTGGGGTATCAGGCCCGGCGGGCGGCGGAAGTGCTGGCCGCCCGCCGCGACGCGCTGCAGCGGCAAGCCGACGATGTCCGCAACCGGCTGGATGGGGCGAGGGCACCTAACGACGGCCTCCGGGCGGCGGTGCGCGCCGCCATTTCGGGCCTCGAGACCGTCAGGTCGGACCTCGGGGCGGCGGCCAGCGACTCGGCGGTCGATCGGGCCGCGGCCCGCTTGGACAGCCTGGCCACGGCGGTCGCGCCGGTGCTGGCGGCGATCGCCACCGACCCGACGGGGGCGCGGCGGGAAGGCGTCGGCCGGGTGGCCGTCATCATTGGCGAGTTCGTCCGGGGGGCGACGGCGGCCGCCAGCGGCATCGCCTTGCTCCGGATCGGCGACACCACCTGGTTCGCGACCGAACGACGGACCGCGGTCGATTCGATCGGGGTCCCGGCGATCCGTTTCGCGGTCATCGCCGACGGCGACCGGGCGGCGGCGCTCGGCCGGCTGGTCCGCGCCGACGACTCGTTAGGCGTGGCCATCGTGGCGGTCATCCGGGTCGAGTCACCGGAGCCGTCGCCGTCCGGAAACGTCCCCAGGATCGGCGAAACGCTGGTCCAAGTCGGCTTTCCCTTCGGGGCCGACTCGTTGGGCGAGTGGCGGTCGACCGGGGCGGCGGCCCAGGCCGCGGTCGCGACCGTCACCGCGGTCGACTCCACTGCCGTTCGACTGACGGGATACGGCGTCGGGGGCTGGCCCGGGAGCGCGTTGCTCGACCGGGCGGGAGCCGTGGTGGGAATGGTGAGCGGCCCTCCCGGAGGTGATCTCAGGGTGATTCCGATCGCCAGACTCCGCCGGCTGGTCGAGACCAAGCGCTAGGCGGGGACGTCGCCGGCGGATCGCCGAGAAGCTGACCAGGGGACGCTGTCCGCCTAACGAAACAGCAGCCACCCCGGCAGGAGAGTCGCCCCGAGAATCGCCGCCGTCCAGGCCGCCCAGCTCGCGAGATCGCGCCCGAGGTCGTCGAGCGGCGCCAGACCGGTCACCTGTCGAATCGGGCCCCACCACCCGCCCGGCCGGACTCGTCGATAGAACGCCACCAGGGTCTCGGTCCGTTCGGGACGGGTCAGGAGCATCACCGGGAACCAGACCGCGAGCGAGCCGAATGCGGTCAGCATCAGCCGCTGGCCGAAACTCAGGGCCGCGAGCGCCGGATGGAACGTCGCCAGCGCGAGCGCGAGACCGGCCCCCATCGCGGCCAGCTCAGCCCAGGCGTTGATCCGCCACCAGAACCAGCGCAGCAGCAACACCAGACCCGGACCGTTGCCGATCAGGATCAGAAAGCGAAACACCTGGCCGACGTCATCCATCACGAACGAGAGGGTCGCGGCGAGCACGGTAAGCCCGATGGTGGCCCAGCGGGCGGCTCGGAGCAGTCGGGACTGGTCGGTGTCGCCGCTGAACCGGCCATAGAGATCGTGGACCAGGTAGCTCGCGCCCCAGTTCACCTGGGTGGACACGGTCGACATGAAGGCCGCCAGCAGGGAGGCGAACACCAAGCCCAAGAGTCCAGCCGGGAGGTACCGCTTCATGAGCAACGGGTACGCCAGCTCAGGATCCGACAGGCCGGGCAGGAGTACCATCGCCGCCAACCCCACCACCACCCACGGCCAGGTGCGGACCACGTAGTTGAGGACGTTGAACCAGATCGCCGCTCGCCTGGCATCGGCCTCGGACCCGGTGGCCGCTAGGCGCTGGACGAACACCCCGCCGCCGTCCGAATTCCGGAAGGCCCACCACTGAATCGCGAGATAGCCGAAGAACGTCGACAGCGGCACCAAGGGATCGTCGCCCACCGGCGCCACCGCGAGGTGCGATGACTTCCCGGCGTCTCGGACGGCGTCGCCCAGGGCGGCGAAGCCACCCACGTCGCCAAGGGCGTACCCCATCACCAACACCGCCCCGACCATCGCAAGGACATACTGAACCAAGTCGGTGACGACGACGCCCCAGAGCCCCGAAGCGGCGGTGTACACCAGCACCACGACGACGATCGGGATCACCGCCCACAGCCGCGGATCGCCGGGCAACGGCGGCAAGTTGTCGAGCAACCCCAAGCCGACGATCACCTTGCGCATCGCCAGCATCCCGTACCCGATGCTGATGCAGTTGAGCGGCACGGCGAACAGAAAGGCCCGGGTCGCCCGCAAGGCCGCGGCTGGCCGGCCGCCGTACCGCAGCTCGGTGAGTTCCATGTCGGTGAGCACCATCGAGCGACGCCAGAGCTTGGCCAGCACCACGGCGAGAAAGACGTGGGAGAAAGCGAAACACCACCACTCCCAGTTGCCGGCAATGCCCCTCCTGGCCACCAACCCCGCGATGTACAACGGGGTATCGACGTTGAAGGTGGTTGCCGCCATCGATGCGGTGGCGAGCCACCAGGGAATGGCGCGGCCCCCGACGAAGAACTCCGCCAGGTTCTTGGCGCCTCGCTTCGCGACGACCAGGCCGAGGGTGAGGGTTCCGATCAGGTACGCGGCGACGACGAGCCAGTCGAGCGGGCTCATCCGAGACGCTGCGCCAGCCAGCGGCCGACCGCCTCCTGCATCAGCCGCTGGCGGTGCCACGCCAGCAACGTCGGCGGGGCCGGCGACAACGCGGCCATGAGGCGGGGACCCGTGAACGCGACCGCGAGATCGCAAGGATCGGCCGCCGCGATGGTGGCGAGCGTCCGGGCGCCAAACCCGCCCCTGCCCTTGGATGCCCGGGGCTCGGCGAAGGCGAGCAGGATCCGGCTTCCACCAGTACCGAGCGGGACACCGAGGGCCGAGAGCGTTTCGGCGACGATCCGGTTGGACGACGCCGGGAAGGCGCCATCGAGATCGTCATCGGCGACGATCAGCTCGATCGGGGCCTCGAGCCGAACGGCGGGGCCGGCCGCGAGCAGTCGGTCGGCCAGGCCAGCCACGTCGAGTCCACCGGCGCCGGCAGGGAGACTCGCGGCGCGGCCGAGCGCCGCGTCGAGCCGACCGAGCGAGGCGGCTGCCGTCGCCGCGAAGCGGGGATCGTCCGCCACCGCCCGGCGGAGCGCCGCGATCGTCGCAGCCGGATCGGGCGGATAGAGGAGGATGTCGAGCCCGGCCGCGAGCGCCGCCACGGCCGGATCCGCCCCCCCGGCTCTGACCCCTTCCATGATCAGCGCGTCGCTCACGATCAGCCCGACGAAGCCCATCGACCGGAGCAGCTGGAGAATCGGCGGCGACAGCGTGGCGGGCCGGCCGACCGGGTCGAGCGACCCGAAGGCCACGTGGCAGGTCATCACGGAGTCGACCCCGGCCTCGATGGCGGCGGCAAACGGCACCAGATCGGTCGCCCGGAGGATGTCCGCCGGAGTCTCGACCCGGCAGAGATGATCGTGCGAGTCACGGGTCGTTCGACCGTGGCCGGGAAAGTGCTTGGCGCACCCGAGCGCGCCACCCGCGGCCGCGCCGCGAATCCACCCGGTCACCGCTTTGGCCACGGCGGCGGGGTCGCCACCGAACGCCCGGGTCTGGACGATCGGGTTTTCGGGCTCCACGTCGAGATCGGCAACCGGGGCGAAGACCCAGTCGACCCCGACGGACCGGGCATCGACCGCGGTGGTGAAACCGGCCGCCTCGACGACCGCCAGGTCGCCTAACGAGGCGAGGGCGGCCGGCGGGGGGATCTCCCGAAGCCCGGCGAATTGCTGCCCGGCCCCCCGCTCGAGATCGGCGCCGATCAGCAGCGGCGTCGCCGATCGGGCCCGGAGGTCCGCGGTCAGCGCGGCAACCCGCTCGGCCGGGCCGCCGAAGACGATGAAACCGCCGACACCGGCAGCCAAGGCCGCGTCGATGCCGCTCGCCTCGTGGTCGAACCCGCTGTCGTCCCGCCACCGAATCGATGGCACCACCAGGCGAGCGACGTTCACGCGGGGGTCACGACACCGAGCACCCTCGGACCTCGCGCGCCGGTGGCGGAGGGGAGGTTGCCGGGCTGGCCGTGAATGGTGAGATACCCGAGCAGCGCGAACGCCACCGCCTCTTTCGCGTCGCCCGAGAAGAACACCTCGTCGAATCGGCGGACTCGGACTCGGGCACCGAGCCGGGCTTCGAGGCCAGCCATCACGGCTGGGTGATGGCGCCCGCCACCCGACACCAGGAGGTCGGCGGTGTCCGGCATCCACCGGCTCATCGCGGCGGCAACCGACGCCGTCGTCAACGCCACCGCCGTTGCCACGGCGTCGGCGGGACCCGCCCGCCGCAACAGCGCGGCCGCGTAGTCCGACCCGAACCGCTCCCGGCCGGTGCTCTTGGGCGGCACGGCGGTGAAATATTCGTCGGCCAGCAGTTCCGCCAACAGCGCCTCGTTCACCGATCCGGTGGCGCCGAGCCGACCGTCGACGTCGTACGGAAGCGCCGGATCGATCAGCCGGGCAAGGTCATCGATGACCGCCATGCCCGGGCCGGTGTCGAACGCAAAGGCCCCCTCGGTCACCGCCCGGCGAGCGACCCAGGTGACGTTGGCCATTCCCCCGAGGTTGAGCAGGGCCCGAGGATGATCGCTCCCGAAGAGGAGAACGTCCGCGATCGGCACCAGCGGGGCACCTTGCCCGCCCGCGGCGAGGTCACGACCCCGAAACCCGCTCACGACCCGGACACCGAACGCCTCGGCGAGGCGAGCGGGCTCGCCCAGCTGCCAGGTGACGATCGGCGGTTCGTGCCAGATGGTCTGGCCGTGGAAGGCGATCAGATCGAGGTCCGAGGCCCTGACATGGGCTTGGGCGAGCACTTCCGCCGTAGCCTCGACCGCCCATTCGGCGATGGCGTCGTGAAGGAGGGCCAACTCGCGGGTGGTGCCACGGGTGATCGCGGCCGAGAGGCGGGACCGGTAGTCCTTGGAGTAGGGCAGCTGAACGAATCCCAGCAGCTCCGCGCGGGTCGGACCGGAGAACCGCACCAACGCCGCATCCATCCCGTCCAGCGAAGTACCGGACATCAAGCCAACCGCGAGCGTGGGGCGTTCCGTCATCGAGCCGGCACCCCCGGCGGGGGACCGATCACCGCCCGGACCCGGTGATCGGAGGCGGCGAGCCGAGCGTCGGCTTCGGCGCGGGAAAGCCCGGTCTTGGCCATGACGATGGCGCTCCGGACGCTGCCACCGGCGGCGTCGATCGCGGCGCGGGCCGCCCCGCGATCGACGCCGGTGACCTCCATCACGATCCGCTCGCCTCGATCGATCAGCTTGGCGCTCCAGGCCTGCAGATCCACCATGAGGTTACCATAGGTCTTGCCCAACCGGACCATCGCGGCGGTCGTGAGGGTGTTGAGCACCAGCTTGGTGGCCGTGCCGGCTTTCATTCTGGTCGAGCCGGTCACCACCTCGGGTCCGGTGGGGAGGTAGATGACCACGTCGCAATCGGCTCGGAGGCCCTGGGGCGGCTCCGCGCAAGCGACGAGTACCGTCTTGGCGCCTCGAGTGAGGGCCGCCCCGAGCGCGGCCCGAACGAACGGGGTGCCGCCGCTCGCGGCGATCCCCACGACGGTATCGTTGGGCCCGACTCCCCGCCCTTCGATGGCGTCCCGGCCGGCGTTGACGTCGTCCTCGGCTCCTTCGGCCGGCTTGACCAGGGCCGGGAGCCCACCCGCGATGATCCCCTGCACCATGTCGGGCGGTGTTCCGAACGTCGGGGGACACTCGGAGGCATCGAGCACCCCGAGCCGCCCGCTGGTGCCAGCACCGACGTAGAACAGCCTCCCGCCGGCCCGGAACGACTCCTCGATCAGCGACACGGCGGCTGCGATCTCGACCCGGGCCCCCGCGACGATGGCCGGCACGGTGGCGTCTTCGGCGTTGATGAGATCGACCAGCCCCAGGGGATCGGCGAGGTCGATTTCGGTGGAGCGTGGGTTGCGGCGTTCGGTCAGCCGTAACTGCTGCTCCCCGGTTTGGTTGGACATTCGTTAATTTTTACCGGTACGGTTCCCCAAGCAACTGGAGTCTGCCTCGATGCGCCAGGGTCTCGTCGCGATTCTCGCCGTCCTGGCTGGACCGGCGGTCGCCCAAGTCCACCCCAATTGGCCGCTGGCGGACAGCGCGATCACGGTCGAAGGATCGGCCGTCGTGGTATCGGGTCATGTCATCGCCAGCCAGGTCGGCCGGGCGATCTTGGAGCAGGGCGGAAACGCCATCGACGCCGCCGTGGCGACCGGGTTCGCCCTCGCGGTGGTCTATCCCGAAGCCGGCAACGTCGGGGGTGGCGGTTTCATGGTCATCAGGCTCGCCAACGGGTCGAGCTACGCCCTCGACTACCGCGAGACCGCACCCGCCAAGGCTCGTTGGAACATGTACATCGGCCCGGACGGGAATCCCACCGACAAGAGTTGGACGGGGCATCTGGCGCCCGGCGTGCCCGGGAGCGTGGCTGGGCTCGCCGAGGCGCATCGCCGGTTCGGCACGCTGCCGTGGCGGGCGCTGCTCGAGCCCGCCATTGCCCTGGCCCGCGACGGCTTCGTGGTCGACCAATACCGCCACCGGTCGATCGCCGGCGACTCGGCGCGGTTGTCCCGATTCGCCGCCTCAGCGAAGCAATTCCTTCCAGACGGCCGACCGCCCGCGCCGGGCAGCGTGCTGGTCCAAAGGGATCTGGCCGCCACCTTGGAGGCGATCCGCGACCGCGGCGCCGCCGGCTTCTATCGGGGTCCCGTCGCCCGGCTGATCGTCGCCGAGATGCGCCGGGGTGGCGGGATCATCAGCGCCACCGACTTGGCGGGCTACCGACCCCGGTGGCGGGAGCCGATCCGGTTCTCCTATCGGGGGTACCAGGTCATTTCGATGCCCCCGGTCTCCTCGGGCGGGGTGACGCTGGCCCTGATGATGAACATCCTCGAGGGCTACGACTCGATGCCCCCGTTCGGCTCGGCGGATCTGCTCCACCGCGAGGCCGAGGCGATGCGCCGGGCGTTCATCGAGCGGAACCGTTCGTTAGGCGACCCCGCCTTCGTCGCCAACCCGATCGCCCGGATGACGAGCAAGCGATACGCCGCCCGGCGCCGGGCAGAGATCGATCTGGCCCGGGCAACGCCGACGGCCTCGGTGAGCCCGGTGCTCAAAGAAGGGGCGTCCACCACCCATTACTCGGTGGTCGACCGCGACGGTGTGGCGGTCAGCACCACCACGACGCTCAACAACAGCTATGGCAGCGCGGTGACCGTGACCGGGGCCGGATTCCTGCTCAACGACGAGATGGACGACTTCACCACCGCCCCCGGCAAGCCCAACAACTACGGGCTGGTCCAAGGACGAGCCAATGGCATCGCCCCAGGGAAACGGATGTTGTCGGCGATGACGCCGTCGATCGTTCTGGATCGGGAGGGACAGCTGTACCTGGTCGTCGGGACCCCGGGCGGGCCGACGATCATCACCCAGGTGTACCACGTCATCAGCAACCTGATCGACCACGGCATGAGCCTGCCAGCCGCGCTGGCCGCGCCACGACTCCACCATCAGTCGCTGCCGGATCGGATCCTCCTCGAAGACGGTGGCTTCAGCCCCGAGGTGGTCGCTGCCCTGGAAGCCAAAGGGCACCCGGTGGCGACCCGGAGCTACATGGGGGACGTCGAAGCGATCATCAGAACGCCGCGGGGCTGGCTGGGAGCCAGTGACCCGCGGCGGGGAGGCGGCGCTCAGCCCTTCAGACTGAACAGGCTCTTGAGCGCGATCACGATCTTGGCGCCGACCGGAACGATCACGTCGCGATCGGCGGAATTCACGGCGACAGCCGTGCCGGCCGCCGCCCCGATCACCCCGCCGACCACGGCGCCCTTCTTCTTCCCACTGAGCACCCGGCCCACGACCGCGCCGGCGGCCGCTCGGCACCGACTTTGGCGGCGTCGCCAGCCTGGACTCCCCGTCCCTTGAGCTGGCGTTAGACGTTGGTCGAGGTGCCCTCGATCGGATAGCTCTTCCCCCCGAAGGACACCGAGGTCGCCGCGAGTTGCACGGTCCCGGGGTCGTCCTTGTTCTCAGAAACGGCGAACTTGACGATCGAGAGTGTCACCGTCGCGCCGGCTGGGATGACCACTTTGCCATCCGCGTCGGTGACGTCGGCGGGCACGGTGGCGGTCACGGCATCACCCACCTTGTGGGTCTTGGTCGAGAACTCGCCCGCCGCGGCCAACGATACGGCCGAGCCGCCCGGTAGTGACGGTGCCGCGGCCGGAGCCGGCGGCGGAGCAACCGGCGAGGGGGCAGGGGCGGGCGCGGGTGCGGGCGCGGGAGCGGGAGCGGGGGCAGGTGGTGGAGCGGGACTTGGTCTCACTGCCGGCCGGGTCACGGGCGGCGGAGCCGGAGTTGGCGTCGTGACGG
Organism: Gemmatimonadota bacterium; assembly: GCA_016874005.1. Taxonomy (GTDB): domain Bacteria; phylum Gemmatimonadota; class Gemmatimonadetes; order Gemmatimonadales; family GWC2-71-9; genus SHZU01. The sequence continues at coordinate 26,051 of VGVQ01000023.1, forward strand.
GGGGAGGGGTCACCGCGGCGGCCGACTCGGCCGGCTGGTCGTTGAACGCGGCGGAGGTATCGACGGGCGACAGCGACAGATCGCGGAGGGAGTCCTGCCCTGCCCCGCCCGGCGTGTCTGTCTTGCCACAGGCCATCAACAGGGCCACGCCCGCGGCGGCCAGGATGCTGTATCGGTTCATGGCAACCTCCTCGTTGCTCGATCGGAACATGTTTCTTGTTGAATCAAGTACCCTACCCGAAAAGATAGTTGGGTAGGTGCTGGCTTCGGCCGCCCAACCGGCCGGCAGGTCCGGCCGGCCGAACGCACCTGAGGTGACGCCCCAACCTCGCCCCAGTGACACCGACGAACAAAGGTTCCCAGGCGGGGACGGCCTGGTGTGGCACCGGTGCCGGTCAGCCTGACCCTACAGCATCCGGAGCAGGAAATCCGGCGTCAACCGCTGCAAGTACGCGGCCAGCCGGGTGAATTGCCCGGTCAAGATGAGAAGCCCCACCGCGACGAGCAACGCCCCGCTGACCTTCTGGACGACGCCAAGGTGGCGACGGAATCGCTGGAACCACCCCAGGAACCGTTCGACCGCAAGCGCCGCGACCAAGAACGGGACGGCCAGGCCGGCCGAATAGGCAATCAGGAGGCCCATTCCACGGTTGAGGTCGGCCTCCGTGGCCGCGAGACTCAGAATCCCGCCCAGGATGGGGCCGATGCATGGGCTCCAGCCCGCCCCGAAGGCCATCCCGACCAGGACCGACCCCAGGTAGCCGAGCGGCTTCTGCTCCAAGTGGAACCGGCGCTCCTGAGTCAGAAAACCCAACTTGAGCACGCCGAGGCAGTAGAGCCCGAAGGCGATGATCAAGACGCCGCCGCCCTGCTGGATCACGTCTTTGTAGGCTCGAAACGCCGACCCTACCGCGGTGGCGCTGGCCCCCAAGAGGATGAAGATCAGCGAGAAGCCGGCCACGAAGAGCGTGGCATGGAGCATCGCCAGGCGGCGGTTGGCGCCGAATTCCTCGACGGTGAACCCGGTGATGAAGCTCAGGTATGACGGTACCAGGGGCAGCACGCAGGGCGAGAGGAAGCTCAGCACTCCGCCCAGAAACGCGACGAACGGGCCTAACGACGGGCCGTCGCTCATCCCGCGGAGCCCAGATCGCGGGCCCGGCACGGCGCGCAGATCCCGTGGATCTCGACCTTGTCGCGCTCGTAATGGAAGTGGTGCTCGTCGGCGGTCATCCGGAGCATCCGGGCAAGGCGTTCGTTGGCGAACTCGACCACTCCACCGCACCGCCGGCAGACCAAGTGGGCGTGCTCGACCGTCGGCGTCGAAGGCTCGTAGCGCCGAAACCCGTCGCCGAAATCGTGCTCGAGCACGAGCCCGCTCTTGACGAGAGCGTCGACGGTGCGGTACAACGTCGCGGTCCCGACGTGGAGCCCCTTGGCCTCGAGCCGCTGGCGAAGGAGGTCGACCGAGGGATGGTCCTCGCTGCCGAGCAGCACTTCGGCCACGGCGATCCGCTGCTTGGTCACCGGCAGCCGCCTGTCCCTGAGGTAGCGGCGGAACTGCTCGACCAGGGGGGCCGTCTTATCCCGGGTCAGCAACCCTCGCCACCTCCCTCGCGAACCACCGCTCCGTCGGGATCTCGATCGGAGGTGCCTCGTCCTCCGAGCGCTTCGGCACCAACGCCAGCAGCTCGTCGAGCGCGCCGAGCGGGCCGCTGCCGACCTCGGCGATCTCGGACTCGAAGCGGCCCCGGCTCTTCCCCTTGACCGCCAGTACGAACCGGGCGGTGTAGATCCGCCGGCGATCGCCGTCGACCCGCGACAAGATGGCCGTTCCGAAGTCTCGGGCCTGATGGCGAATGGTCCGGAAGACCCACAGCCGATCGAACTCGTGGACCGGGAGCGACAGGCGAATCGCCTCGGCGAGGCGGGTCCACCCGTCGCCAAGGCCCGGGCCGGTTGGCGTCAACGTTGGCGGCATAGCTCCAAATAATGGCGAAAGACGTGCATGAAATCTTGGGCGTTGGTCACCACGCCATAGGCTTGATGAGTGCCCCGGTCCTTGAGCTTGGTGACCACGAACTCGGTCTGATCCACGCAGACGGTCATCAGCGGCTCGGGATCGCCTCGATGAGTGTGAAACGCCGGGAGCATGTTGCCGACGGCGATCGCGTGGAGCGCGGTGGCGACGAAGATGGCCCCGGTGGCCCGAACGGTGTGATCCCGCATCGCGTCCTGGGCCGCCGCGGTATCGGTGATGACCCCTGGGAGCGGCCCATCGTCGCGAATCGAGCCGGCCAGCACGTAGGGTATCCCGCGCGTCACCAGGGCGTGCATGATGCCGTTCGGCACCACCCCCCGGGCCACCGCGGCCTCGATCGATCCCTCCGCCCGGATCCTGTTGATCGCCCGCATGTGCAGGCTGTGACCCTGATCGGCCGCCTGGCCGGTGTTGGTCATCCCCAGCGTGGTTCCGTAGATCGCCGCCTCGATATCGTGGACCGCCACCGCGTTGCCGATCAGGACCGCCTGGACGTACCCGTTGCCGATGAACCACTCGAAATCCTGGCGAGCCCGGGAATGAACCAGGGCCGGTCCGACCACCCAGACGAGATACCCGCTGCGGCGACGCTCCTCCTCGACTCGGAGGGCGATGTCTTCGTAGTTGACCGGCCGCTCCCGGCTCACCTCGGCCGACATGAACCGGAACTCGTTGGCCGACAGGGCGCCGCCGAGAAACCCCGCGGAATGGACCACGATCCCCTCGGAGCCGTCCTCGGCGAGGCCGAGCGCGATTATCTCGCCCCGGCGGACCCGGCGCGGTTCGATGGTTTCGAGCTCATCGCCCCGGCGGACGATGACACCATCCATCCGCGGGCGGGTCGGCATCAGCCAGCGCCCCCCGACATTCACGTAGGTAGGGAGGTTCGAGGTCGCGAAGAAGTTCTCGGGCAGCACCCCGTCAGCCGGTGCAGCCTCGAATCGAGCCGGGGCGGCACCTCGGAAGGGTGGTTCTGAAAAAACGGGCGGCGATGACATAGCGAGGCCCGAAAGGTAGGCCCATCCCCAAGCCGGTTTCAAGCAGGCTATCCTTCAGACATGCACAGGTTTACCGTCGCAATCGCAGCCCTGCTCGGCGGCGGCGTCGCTCCGATGTACCCGCAAACGGACAGTAGTCGGGCGCGAGGCGATACCGTCCGCCTCGCGCCGCTCGAGGTGCGGGTCACCCGCGGGGCCGAGACCGCCCTGCGGGCCCCGGCTCGAATCGGGTCGGTGGATAGCGCCGCCTTTCGGGGCGCCCAGTTGGGCAACGGCCTCGATGAGACGCTCGGCCGGATTCCCGGGATCTACGCCGCCAATCGCTACAATCCATCGCTCGACCAACGCCTGGTGATCCGAGGGGCGGGGGCCCGGGGCAACTTCGGCGTCCGCGGCCTCAAGATCCTGATCGACGGCCTCCCCCAGACGCTTCCCGACGGCCAGAGCCAACTCACCAACCTCGACCTGGGGCTCGTCGATCGGGCCGAGGTACTTCTCGGGTCGGCTTCGGCGCTCTATGGCAACGCGGCCGGAGGCGTGGTGTCGTTCAGTTCGAGCATTCCCGCCGACCGCTGGGCCGCGCGAGCCCGGGTCACGGGCGGACGCTTCGGCACCCGGCGAGGGTCCGGACAGCTGGAGGCCAGCTCCGGTCCATGGAGCGGCCGGCTCGGGCTCACCCGGTTCGAGCAGGCCGGCGCCCGGCAGCACAGCGCCACCGAAACGAGCCAACTCAGCCTCGGGGTGAACCGGCTGGTAGGAACAAGCTGGCTCCTCAAGGGACGCTACTTCTTCGCCAACAGCCCGCTGGCCGAAAACCCCGGGGCGCTGACCGCGGCGGAGCTCGCCCGTAACCCGGACTCGGCCGCGGCGGCAAACATTCTCAGAGGCGCGGACAAATCGGTGCGACAGCACCAACTCGGGGTCAGCGCGACCCGGAACTGGGGAGGCGATGGACAGCTCGACCTCACCGTCTTCGGGTTGAGCCGAGACCTCGATAACCCGCTCGCGACCGCCCCCCCCGGACCCGGCGGCCCGACGATCGGCACCTTCAGCCGAATCGACCGGCTGGTTGGAGGCGGGCGGCTGAGCGGGGAGCGACGACTGAGCCCCGCCGTCCGGCTCGGGTTCGGGCTCGACGCCCAGTGGATGCGGGACGACCGGCGGAATGAGCGAGCCCGGTCGGGGATCCCGCTCGATACCCTCACGGCCGACCAACGCGAAACCGTCGAGGAGTTAGGCCCCTTCGCGCGACTCCACTGGGAGCCGACCGGCCGGCTGACCATCGTTGGCGCTACCAGGTATGACCGGGTCGCCTTCCGGGTCCGGGATCGTTTCCTGGCGGACGGCGTCGATCAGAGCGGGCGCCGCGTCATGGGAGCGGCCAGCGGGAGCCTGGGGGCGAGCCTGGTGATCGGCCCGGCGGTGGCCGCCTTCGGTTCGATCGCCACCGCGTTCGAGACCCCGACCACCACCGAGTTGGTCAATCAGGCCAACGGCACCATCGGGTTTAACACCGATCTCGGACCCCAACGAAGCCGCACCTGGGAGTTGGGCCTCCGAACGGTCGGCCGCTGGAGCGTTACCGCGAGCCTGTACCGGTCGGCGATCTCCGACGCCCTGGTTCAGGCCCGCGAGCGGGACGGGCGGGCGTTCTTCGAGAACGCCGCCCGGTTGACCATTCGCGGGGTCGAGTTGGGTGCCCGCTGGCGGGCCTCCGATCAGGTCAGCCTCGAAACCAGCTACCATCACAGCGACGCCGAGTTCTCCCGGTACCGATCCCGAAACGGGGCCACCATCGACACCCTCGACGGCAACCAAGTCCCGGGGATTCCCCGTCACGTCTTTCGGGGAGTCGCCACGGTCCGATTCGGCGCGGTCGAGGCGGAGTGGGACCAACAGATCGTGTCCCGGTTCTTCGCCGACGATCGCAACACCCTTCCGGTCGACGGCTGGGGAGTGGGCGTCACCGCGCTCCGGATCCAACTGCAGGGCGCCCTCGGTCGCACCGCGGTGCGGCCGTTCGCGTCGGTGGCCAATGCCTGGAACCGCCGGTACGTCGCGGCGGCGACGGTGAACGGGTTCGGCGGCCGGGTCTACGAGCCCGGTCCCGGACGGTGGGCCTATCTCGGGCTCGAGGTCGGTTGGCGGGCCACCCGTTAGGCGGCTGACCGCTCACAGCAGCGAGACCGGGTCCCGATCGATCGCCACTCGAACTCGACTGGGGGGGTCGAGCTTGTCGGCCAGGTACCGAACCACCCGGCCCAAGTCGGCCCCGGGGCCTTTGAGCATCAGGTGCCACCGGAACCGATCCTTGACCTTGGCGATGGGACAGGGAGCCGGACCCAGCAGCTCCAAGGCGAGCCGACGATCGGCGAGCAGTGCCCCGAGCCAGTCGCCCAGTTGGCTCGCCTGGCGGATCACCTCAGGCTCGACCGGCCCGGACACCACGATGTTCACCAGCGCGAGCCCGGGCGGATAGGCCGGGTCGCGGCGGGCCTCCCGCTCGGTCTCCCAGAAGCCTTCGACATCGTGTCGGGCGGCAAATCGCAGAGCCGGATGCTCGGGGTTCCGGGTTTGAACCAGGACTCGGCCGCCCTTGGGCCCCCGGCCGGCGCGGCCCGCCACCTGGGTGATGAGTTGGAAGGTCCGTTCGGCCGCCCGAAAGTCCGGTAGGTGCAATCCGGTGTCAGCATCGACCACCCCGACCACGGTGACGTTGGGGAAGTCGATGCCTTTGGCGATCATCTGGGTCCCGACCAGGATGTCGATCTCCCCGATCGCCACCCGGTCGAGAATCCGATGGTGCGACCACTTGGTCGCGGTGGTATCGAGGTCCATCCGGGCGATCCGAGCGCCGGGGTACCGCTCGGCCACGACCTGCTCGACCTGCTGAGTGCCGAGGCCCCGGGCTCGGGCCGTCGGCTCGCCGCACGATTCGCACAGGGGACTGACCGGGGCGGTGGCGCCGCAGTAATGGCAGCGAAGCGCGGCCGGGTGATGGTGCACGGTCAGCGAGATGCTGCAGCGCTCGCAGGCCTTCACCGAGCCACACCTGCCGCACTGCAGGTAGGCGGCGTAGCCTCGGCGGTTGAGGAGCACGATCGCCTGCTCCCCCTTGGCCAGCGCCTGCCGCAGGGCGCCGTCGAGCCGTTCGCTCCAGGGGACCGCTCCGGTGCCCCCCACGACCGGGGCCGTTCGCAAGTCGACGAGTTCCACCGGCGGCAACGGTCGGGAACCGATCCGCTCGGGCAACCGAACCAGACGAAGCCGCTCGGACACCTGGCTCGCGGCCTCGAGACTCGGGGTGGCGCTGCCGAGCACCAGGCGAGCGCCCTCGAGACGGCAGCGGACCCAGGCGACGTCGCGGGCATGGTACCGGGGCGCCTCGCCGTTCTTGTAGCTGGCCTCGTGCTCTTCGTCGATGACGAGGTAGCCGAGCGACCGGACCGGAGCGAACACCGCCGACCGGGGACCGACGGCCACCCGCTTCTCCCCCCGCCAGAGAGCCCGCCAGGCGTCGGCCCGCTCGCCATCGGACAGGCCGCTGTGGAGCACCGCGACCTGATCGCCGAACACCCCGCGGACTCGGCTCACCGTCTGCGGCGTCAGACCGATCTCCGGAACCAAAATGATCGCTCCCTGTCCCGCCTCGACTCCCCGTCGAATCGCCTCGAGATACACCTGGGTCTTGCCGCTGCCGGTCACCCCGAAGACCAGAGCACCATCGCCCGGCGGCAACCCGGCGATCGTCTCGACGGCCGTCCGTTGCGGCCCGGACAGGGAGTCCGGCGGGGTGGTGGCACCCATCTCGGCGAAGGGATCGCGCTGCCGCTCGATCTCGACGAAGCGAGCGAGCCCGGTCGCGACCAGCCGGCCGATCACCCCGTCGGTCACCCCGGCGGCGGCGGCCACCGTCGCGACGGTCACCGGACCGTTGGCGCCCTCGAGGGCCTGATAGACCGCGAGCTGCTTCGGGGTGGTCCGGAACCGCTCGTTTCGTTGCAGCAGCGTGAGGCGAGGGCCGACCAGCTCGACGCCCTTGGCGACCGAACGGCCCGCCGACGTTCGGGGCGGCTCAACGGTCATCGTCAACGCTCCGACCCGGCTCAATCGGTCGGCGGCGGCCCACAGCGGGCGCTTGAGAGCCCGAGCCGCTTCCCGGATGGTGGCCTCCCCGCCCCGACGCTCGAGCCAACGCGCCAGCTCGCCCGCCGTTCCGCCGCCCACCGGCCGCCCCGCCTGGAGGGCGAGGCGGACCTCCGACTCACCCCACAGCGGCCCGGGCAACATGGCCTTGAGGACGATGCCTAACGGTGCGCCATAGTAGTTGGCCAGCCAATGGGCGGTCTTCAGCAGCGCCGGGCTGAGCACCGGCACCGGATCCGGCACCGCCAGCACGGGTTTGGCCGGGTGGGCCGGGGCGCTGTCGTCGACCGCCATGACCACGCCGACCAGCTCCTGCCGCCGAACCTGGACCACGACCCTCGACCCCGGCACGATCCGGTCGGCGAGGTCGTCGGGAACGGCATAGCTGTACGGAGCGGCGATGGGCAGCGGAAGGGCCACCTGGGCGAAACGGCCGGGCATGGGCGGAATGTAGCTGGGGAGGTCTCGGGCGGTCGGCGGCCCCAGGGCCCCGAAGCTCGGCTGGCAGGAGCAAGCGAATGTTAGGCCTCAGGCCGGCGACGGGCCGGCGGGGTGTCGGGCTCGCGAGGTCAGGCCCGAGCGGTGACCCCGAGACCCGGCGAGTCGGGTAGCCGGATCCGGCCCCCGGCGATGGAGGCCCCGACATAGGGATCGTGGGCCAGCAACGCCGCGCCATCGAGATCGGCGATGTCGACGAGGGGGGTGAAATGCGCCGCCGCGGTGATCCCGATCGAGCTTTCGATCATGCAGCCCACCATGACCATGAGGTGGTGCGCCCGGGCGATGGCGATCATCCGGAGGGCTTCTCGCAGGCTCCCGGTCTTGGCCAGCTTGATGTTGATCCCGTCGACCAGGCCCACCAGCCTCGGGATGTCGGCGGCCACCAGGCAGCTTTCGTCCACGATCACCGGAATCCGCGACGCCCGCGCTACCGCCGCGAGGCCTTCGAGGTCGGTGGCCGGCAACGGCTGTTCCAGCACCGTGACGCCGAACTCCTCCAGCACCGGGAGCATCCCGATCGCCTGTTTCCGGGTCCAGCCACAGTTGGCGTCGACCCGAAGCTCGCGATCGGTGACCTCCCTGATCGCCCGGAGGATCTCGAGGTCGTTATCGAGCCCGAGCTTGATCTTGAGGATCGGGTACTGCTCCGCCTCGAGCACCTTCTTCTTGATCATCTCCGCCGTGTCGATCCCGATCGTGAAGGTCGACATCGGCGCCTTCGCGGCATCGAGCCCCCAGAGTTTCCAAAGCGGCACGCCGAGTCGCTTGCCAACCAAGTCGTGCAACGCGGTCGACAAGGCGGCCCGCACCGAGTTGTTCCCGATCATGGCCCGTTCGAGGGCTCGTTCGGCCTCTTCGAGGTCGAACGCGGTTTCGGGCATCGCGGTGGCGTACGTCTCCAGAGCGGCGAGAACCGTCTCGCAGGTCTCGCCGTAGAACTTCTGGGGCGTCGCCTCGCCCAGGCCTTCCAGTCCGTCGTGGTCGATGACCCGGACCAGGACCGTTCGGTACGAGTCCTGGTTCCCCCGGGCGATCTTGAACGGGTACTTGGTCTTGAGGGTGAGGATTTCGGCCTGAATGCGGAGGCGATTGGACACGGGCTACTCTCGGGCTCGAGGAACGGAGCGAAGCGACGAGGAATTGTATCCAACACGATGGCAACGGCAAGCGACCCGCGAGGTGCCCACGCTAGGCGAGAGCCTGGCACACCGCCACGACGCCGTCGGCCAGCCGGTTCGGGACGTAGCCACCTTCCATCGCGGCGGCGACGGCTGCCTTGGGAAAGCGCTCTCGAATCCGAAGGGTCCATTCGGCATAGTGCTCGGGTTCGAGGGTGAAGCCGCCGAGCAGGTCGCCCCGCATCGAGTCGAACCCCGCGGATATCAGCACCAAGTCAGGGCTCCAGCCTTCGGTAGCCCTGACGATCGCATCCCAAAGAGCCTCCTGGTAGCGGTCCGGCTCGAGCCCGGCCCGCATCGGGACATTGAAGACGTTCCCGACACCGGTCTCCTCGACGGACCCCGAGAAGGGCCAGTGGGGCCACTGGTGGAGGGAGACGAATCGGATCGAGGGATCCTGCTCGACCAGCGCCTGGGTTCCGTTACCGTGGTGGACGTCCCAGTCGACGATCAGCACCCGCCCGGCTCCTTTGGCCTGGGCGGCCCGGGCCGCGATGACCGCTGAGGCGAAGAGGCAGAAACCCATCGGGGTCTCGCTCAGAGCATGGTGCCCGGGCGGCCGGACCGCGGCGAACGCGGGGACGCCGGCCAGGGCGCTGGCGACGGCGTCGAGCACGCCGCCGGTGGCCCCGCGGGCCGCCTCGAAGCTCTCCGGGCTCATCGCGGTATCGGGATCGAGGCGTCCGCCGCCCGCGGCGGCCACCTCGGCCAGGTGGTCCAGGTACCGGGCCGGATGGACCCGCTCGAGCGGTTCGCGCGGAGCGAGGCTCGCTACTCTGAGCGCGTCGGGGTCGAGAGCCGTAATTCGGTCGCGAACGGCGGTCAGCCGAGCGGGCGCCTCGGGGTGTCGACCACCTGGCCGATGCTCAAGGCAGATCGGATGCGAGAATACGGGGCAGAGACCCACCGGCCGATGCTACTTGGCCGGGATCCGGCGGCGCGAAAGGACGATCAAGCCGGCGTTGGGGACCACCCCGGCCGACTGGAGCGTCGTGCCGCTCTCGGGAAGTTCCGCCCCGCGGAACTTGACCAGGTAGTCAGCCGCCGAGCCGCGCACTTTGGCGGCGCGGAGGGCCTCGGCCTTGAGCTGGTCGACCGGCGTCTCCGCCGGCAGCGTCACCGAGAATTCCTCCCAGGTGTCGAGCACCATGATCCGGACCGGGATGGTCATGAGGCGGTCTCGGGGAGGGTGGACAGGAACCGTTCGACCGCCTGATCGAACAGCAGGGTCGAGGCCCGAACCCGCTCGGTGGCGCCTTGGCTGATGACCGCGATGGCGATCTCTTCCCCACCCTGGCCGCGAAGGGTGAGGAACCGTTCGCCTTCTTTTTCGGGGAAGGCCGCGTTATGGGGCACCCGCTCGGCGAAGAACGCCTTGGCCCGGCGGAGCACTTCCGCGGGCGGAAGCGAGGTTTCGGTTTCGTGGACCATTGGGTTGGTACGGCCTCAGTAGGTGAAGATGGCGAGCCCGGTGGGCTGGGCAGGAATCGCGACGGTGCTGACGATCTTTCGGGTGCCCAAATCGATGACGTCGATGGCGCCCGGATCCGAGCCGATCGACTCCTGCGATACGTAGGCGAGCTTGCCGTCGGGAGAGAAGGCCACCCCGTGGACGATCTTCTTGGTCGTCTTGAGCCGGACGATTTCGGTGAGCGCCTTGGCGTCGACCAGGCTGACGCTTTGATCCTTCTTGTTGGTGACGACCACCAGGGCGCCGTCCGGCGAGGGCTCCGCGTTGTAGGAGCCGGCTCCCAGGGGAATCTCCTTGATCAATGCCAGCGAAGCGGCATCCCAGACCTGAAGGCTGTTCCCGTAGTTGCAGGCGACGTAGAGGGTCTTTCCGTTGGGGGAGACCGAGACGAAAGTCCCGGCGCACTCCTTCTTGAGCAAGCCGTAGGGATCGGCGGGAGGCGGCTCCGGTGCCGTGGCCTGGTGCTGGGCGTGGGTCGCGGGGTGGCCCCCCATGTCGTGGCCCTTGCCGATCCGGACTCGGCGGCTGATCCCGAAGGTGTTGACGTCGATCTCGAGGATCTCGTCGCTGTTCATGCACGACACGTAGGCCAACGTGCCGGCCCGATTGACCTTGACGCCGTGGGGCATGTCGCAGGCCGGCAGGTCGGTGATCTTGGCCATGGTCGGCACGTGAACGATCGACACCACGTTGGTTCGGGGACGATCGCCGTGGAAGTCGGAGTTGGCCACGAAGGCGAACTCGCCGTCCGGCGTCACGGCGATGGTGGTCGGGAACAACTCCACGGTCGCCCTGCCGATCAAGGAGTCGGTGGCGGTATCGAACCGCCACAGCGTGCCGAAGGGCACCCCGTGCGCGATGGTCACGAAGTACGACTTCATGTCCGGGGCCATGGCGATGTTGTGGGGTCCGTCGATGTCGGCCGGCATGATCCCGACCGGGACCACCCGATCGACCACCAGCTGGTGGCCGTTTGGCTTGAGCCAGGTGACGATGTCGCCGGACTCGCTCACGATCGCCACTTTGTACCGGGGCTCGGCCTGTTGGGCGAGCAACGGTGCCGCGAGCAGGGACCCCAACAGCAGTTGCTTGATCATGGTTGCTGACTCCCTCGTCCTACCTTCGGTGACTTCACCGCTCGAGGTGGGCATCCACCTCTCGCTGATCGGGCTCGGGGGGCCGGAGCCGTTCCCACCACCGGACCGGTTTGACCAAGACGATCACCAACTCGCCAGCCGGCGGCTCCTCGAGCCCTTGAACCGAGAGAAATCCCGGCAACCCCAAATCGCTCGGGACGTCGACCCGGTACCGCTTGCCCGCCCAGGGAAACCGGACCACACCCGAGCCGTCGACCTCGACCTCGATAAAATAATCGTCTTCGACCCGAAAGAGGCCGCCAGGGAGCGGCTCGCCGGCCCGGTAGAACGCCGGGTCGAAGGGCTCGCCGGCCATCCGGGCGAAGTTCTGTTCCTGGGCCTCGTCGAGATCTTCGAGGCCGTCCTCCCGCGCCCGCCATTCGACATGGTGGCGAATCTCGTGGGTCAGGGTCTCCCAGGCCTCGTGGCGCCAGTCGAAATCCGGCTGATCCCGCGCCATGGCGGCGAAGGAGCCGTGGTAGAGCACCACCCGGCTTTGGATGGTGTCCGGATCGTCCAGCGGCGCGGGGAGGGGGATGCACTCGCCCAGGGTGAAGATCTCGGCCCGTTCGGGGTGGACCAAGGTCCGGGGCGAAACGACGATCTCGGCGATGCCCGACATGAACTCGTCGGGAATCTCGCCGGCGAGGTCCTGAACCAACCGCTCGAAGTCGCCCAGCCGCATCCCGACCGTTGGAGCTCAGAGCCGTTCCCGGAGGAACGAGAGTACCTGACCGAGGGCGATCCGGTCCTGCTGCATGCTGTCGCGGTGGCGGACGGTGACCTGGCCGTCTTCGGCGGATTGCCCGTCGACCGTTAGGCAGAACGGGGTTCCCACCTCGTCCATCCGCCGATACCGCCGGCCAATGGCACCGCCGTCGTCGTAGAAGCAGGGAAAGTGACGCCGGAGGTCGTTGTACAGGGCCGCAGCCATCTCCGGCATCCGGTCCTTGTTGACGAGGGGCAAAACGGCCGCCTTGATCGGGGCGATCTTGGGGTGGAACCCGAGCACGACTCGAAGCTCGCCCTCGACCTGTTCCTCGCGGTAGGCGTCGACCAACACGGTGAGGGTCACCCGGTCGGCCCCGGCGGAGGTTTCCACGATGAACGGGACGTATCGCTCGCCGCTGGCCTGCTCGAAGTACTCGAGCTTCTTGCCCGAGTGTTCCTGGTGGCGCTTGAGGTCGAAGTCGGTTCGATTGTGCACCCCTTCGATCTCCTGCCATCCGAACGGAAACTGGTATTCGATGTCGTAGGCCGCCCGGGCATAGTGGGCAAGCTCGGTGGGGCCGTGCTGATGCCAGCGCAGTTTGTCGGGGTTGAGCCCGAGATCGTGGTGCCAGGCCATCCTCAGGGCCCGCCATCGCTGGAACCACTCGTCGTCGGTGCCCGGCTTGACGAAGAACTGCATCTCCATCTGCTCGAATTCACGAGTTCTGAAGATGAAGTTCCCTGGGGTGATCTCGTTGCGGAACGCCTTGCCGATCTGGGCAATCCCGAACGGGATCTTCTGCCGCGAGCTGTTGAGGACGTTGAGGTAGTTGACGTAGATCCCCTGGGCCGTCTCCGGCCGCAGGTATACCACCGCGGCCTGCTCCTCGACCGGGCCCATAAAGGTCTTGAACATCAGGTTGAAGAGCCGGGGCTCGGTCAGATCGCAGGTCGAGTGTTCGCCGGGGTGCTTGGACGGCTTCTGGGGACAGGCGGCGTCGGCGAGCTTGTCGGCCCGAAACCGGGCCTTGCAGGTCCGGCAATCGACCAGGGGGTCGGTGAAGCCGGCCACGTGGCCGGAGGCTTCCCAGACCTTGGGGTGCATCAGGATCGCGGCATCGAGCCCCTCGATGTCGTCCCTGGCCTGGACCATCGCCTGCCACCAGCGGTCCTTGACGTTCTTTTTCAGCTCGACGCCGAGCGGCCCGTAGTCCCACACCGAGCCGAGGCCGCCGTAAACCTCGGAGGATTGGAAGACGAAGCCCCGCCGTTTGGCGAGCGAGACGAGCTTGTCCATCACGGTCGGGGCAGCCATTCGTGGTCGAGCCGGAAAAGGTGGGGGAATTTGACTCCGGTCGGGTGGTGGGGCAAGCGAAACGGTGGGCGTCGTGGTAGCGTCGATGACCGGCGCCACGCCATTGTATGGCGTACTATTCCGCAACACTTTGACGCCTGGCTGGCTCGAGAGAGTGGCGTGGCTGTAGTCCAGGAAAGGCCCGGTTCGAGGTGCCACCGGATCGACCCCCCGGGGTGGGGGTTGGAGGCGTTCCGCCAAGCGGTCGCCAGGCATGGCGCAAATGACTGCCCTTGCACGATTTGGCCGCTTGGCAGGTTGCCCCGAAGGGCCGCAATCCGAACCCTCGTGGGTTGCTGCGTGGATGCGACACCCCCATGCTATCTAATAACTTACGGACTGGCAGGTCCTGGCTTGCCCCTTGCTTTCGGAATGGGCAAGGCAACCGGCGAATTGCGGCCCGGCGTTGGATCCGGCTACTGAGGGCGGGCGTATGCAGCGAATGTCATTCGAGAACCAACGCGGGTACTCGCTCGGCGAGTTGCTCTGGGTCATCGTGATCCTGAGCATCGTCGCTGGCCTGGCGATTCCGCGGCTCGACTGGATGAAATACCGCGTCAACGCCGAGTCGCGAAACATCGCCCTCCAACTCACCTACGCCCAGCGGCTTGCGGTGAGCCTACAGCACGACGTCCGGGTGACTCTCGATCACGCCGCTCGGCGGCTCATCGTCGACGAAGACAAGAACAACGACGGCACCTTCGGCGCCGGCGAGCGCCGTCGGGTGGTCCAGCTCGACGATGGGATCAACTTCGAGCGCAACGGCGTCGCCACCCTGCCCGCACCGCTCCCCTCGAACGAGCTGCTGACGATCATCTACCGTCGAGACGGCAGCGCCGACCAGGCGGGGGTGATCTACCTCAACACCAATCGCGGGGTCGCGATCGGTGCCAACAAAGACGCTCGCGCGCTCGAGGTGGTCCGCGCCACCGGCCGGGCAACCACCTACTCGTACGCCTCCGGCGCTTGGGTGAAAGGGAGCTGATCATGAACACCCGGGGCTTCACCCTGATAGAGGTCCTCATCGCCGTGGTGCTCCTCAGCCTGGCCGTGGTCAGCCTGGGTCACTTCATGGGCAAGTACCAGAGGGCGACGGCCAACGCCACGCTCCTGTCGACCATGACCACGATCGCCAAAGAGCGGCTGGAGCTGATCCGGGGCGATGTCCGATACACCACCCTGACCAGCCGGTACGGGACCGGCGCCAGCGCCGACACCACCGGCTTTCCGGGGTTCTCCACCATCCGCCGGGTGACCGCGGTCAGTCGCGATCAGTCCGGTGTCCCGCCCCGCGATCGCACCACGATCACGGTGCGGGTCTTCACCACCAACGCGCTCATCAAGGACACGGTCAGCCTGACAGCCGTGATGGCCCGCCCATGATAACGCTCGGATCTGCCACCGGCCGAATCCGGAATCGTTCCGGCTTCTCGCTGGTCGAATTGCTGGTCACCCTGATCGTGCTGACGATGATCATGGGAACCACGGTGATGTTCTTCCAGTCCCAGGGCAAGGCGTTCGGGAATGCCGGCGAGAAGATGGACCTCCTCCAAAACGCCCGGTACACGGTAACCCAGGTCGAGCGGCTGCTCCGCACCCTGGGCGCGGGGGTCACCGGACAGCAGCCGATGCTGGTGTACGGGGCCAGCAACGTCGTGGCGTTCAACACCGACTTCGACGAGGCCGACACCACCGACTACCGCTGGGCGGTCAACTTCAATCCGAGCATCGCCACGACCGAAGCGGTGGCCTGGACCGTCGGAACCGCCGGGGTGATCCCCAACTCGTCCCCAGGCTACACCTACCCGACCCAGAATTACGCCCAGGGCAACGGGGCGGTGAGCCTCGCCGAAACCAAGATCTTCTGGTTCGCCCAGGATTCGACCACAACCCGCACCGACGACTACATCCTCTGGGAACGGACCAACAACGCCACACCCGAGTTCATCGCCCGGAACATCCTGGCCTATCCCGGCCGGCCGTTCCTCGAGTTCATGCTGGCCCGCAGGCTGAATACCGGCGCCGACACCATGCTCATCGCATCCGGGAGCCTCCTGCCGCTCAAACGGCTCTGGCCTCAGGCAGGGTGGACGCCGACGGACACCGCCAATGCGGTCCGGCCTGACAGCGTCCGGGCCATCCGGATCAACATTCGGGTCACCAACGGGAAGACCGGGACCGACGAGCGGACCCGGGACTTTTCCCCGATGATCCAGGTGCCCAACAACGGGCTACCCTCGCCCAACGTCTGCGGGCGCTCTCCCTTCGCGCCGACGGCGTTCACCGCCTATTCGGACACCGCCCCGGGCAGCGGGGTGGTGTACTTCCGGTGGACCCGCTCGCCAGATCATGGCGGTGGCGAGTTCGATGTCCGCCAATATGTGCTCTGGCGGCGCGACGACACCGCCACGGTCTGGAGCGATCCGCTGATCCTGGTCAAGGCCGACACCACGGTCACCTACGACAGTGTCGCGGTGGGCGGCCAAGTCAGCGGAAACGCCTATGACTACGCGATCGCGGCGCAGGACTGCACGCCGGCGGTCTCCACGATGTTGATGGTCAACGGCCACCTGGCGCCGTGACCGCAGGAGGATACGATCGTATGCGGCCAAACCTCGAGAACGAACGCGGCGTTGCCCTGATCTTGACCCTGTTGATCACCATGGCGGTCGCCGCGATGGCCATCGGCGGGGTGATGATCTCGGGCAGCGGGATGCTCACCTCGAAGTTCAACGCCAAGGAGGCGGCCCTCCACTCCCTGGCCGACGCCGGCCTCGAAATCGCCCGCGACTCGATCAACCGGGCCCTCACGATCCTCCCCGAAACCGGCCACATCCAGATCGTCCCGGCCAGCACGATCACCGACGCCTCGGGCGCTACCATTCCCGGCTTCACCCGCGAGGTCTACGCCGGCAAGACCGGCGGTCGGACCGGCGGGCCGGCCACCTCGGGGCAGTATGGCAGCAACTTCATGAGCATCGTCTCGCGGATCAACGACGTCCGTGGCACGGTGGCGGCTCGCCGAGGCCTCTTCTCCCAGGAGTCGTGGTCCCGCTTCGCGGTGGCGATCAACAACTGGGGCGGGAGCGCGGTCTATGGCTGCGGCGAGTCGATCGCCGGCCCATTCCACTCCAACAGCACCCTCCGGTTGCAGAGCGGATGCACCACCCCCAAGGTCGATTTCTTCGGGCAGGTGACCGTGGTGGGCTCGATCTCGAACCCGCGGTCCGGCAACTTCACCCAGGGCTACACCACCGGCGCGCCGGCACTGGCCTGGCCGACGGCCGCGCAGCTCGCGACGATGCGGCAATACGCTCAAGACGCCGACCAGGCGAACGGCGATTACGACATCACCGGCGGGAACACCGGAACCAACCGGCCGTGCACCCGGCTCGACTTCGCCGTGCTCGACTCGAACCGCGACGGGATCATCCAGTGGGACGAGGGGTACTACCGGGTGTTCAAGTGCCTGAGCGTTTCGGCCAGCACTTTGGATAGCTCGCTCGCCATGGTCAACGGCCGCCGGTGGACGAACATCAACACCGCGGGGATGACGGGCACACTGCCCACCTTGACCACTGACCCCAATCTCCTCTCCCCGAACTGCGGCGGCGTCGTAAACGCCAGACCGTGGACGACGGCCCGAGGAATTTGGGCCAACATGACAGCCCTCGGCAGAACTGCCAACCAAAGGCGGGACACCATTCGGGTCGCCTTGACCAGTCCTCAGCGCCGTTGCTTCCTGGGCGGCGATCCACGCCTCCGCGGAAACACCCCCGCCGACACCCTCCTGGGTGACTCGACGTCGGTGAACTTTGGTCTCCCGGTCAACTTCGGCGGCAAGTGGATCACTCGCCGACTCGGCCCCCACAGCAGCGTTACTCCCGTTCGCAACACGGTCGCCGGTGGCGGCGATGCCGATTACTGGATCCCGCTGGGCAAGAACCCGAACTTCAAGGGCGTCGTCTACGTGACTGGCGACGTGGCGATCAGCGGCACCCTGCGGGGCCGGGTCTCGGTCGTCGCCACCGGCAACATCAATCTCGCGGATGACTTCCAGTACTGGACCACGCCCGGAACGAACTGCTCGGAAACCGGGGACATCTTTGGTGCGATCAGCTCCTCGAACGTGGTCATCCAAGACAACAGCCTCCAGACGCCGTTTCGGGTCGGGCCGTACCCGGCGGGTGTCCCGTACGCCGCCTGGGCCGGCGGCTACGTCGGCGGGTTCGACGACACTCCCGCCGCCGAGAACTATCACCTGTTCATGCTGATGCTCGGCAATTTCATGGGCGACATCCCGGGCATCCCGGTGTATACCGGTCCCGCGAGCCCCGCCATCCCCGGCACCCTGCCCGACCGCTGCGCCAATGCCGCGGCCGGTTGTATCCGGGTGACCGGCGGGATGGGGCTCGGGAACGTCGACTGGTGGACCTATTACGGGGTGGGCAGCAGCAACTCGTCGGGCTGGGCCGAGGCCCATGCCTACGACCCGTGCGGCGCCACCAACCCGCCGCCATACTTCCCGACCACGGGCCGATTCGTGAAGAGCCGGTACTACGAGCTCGATCCGGTCTGGCTCAACCAAACCGGGATCGCGAGCTACTTCCGCGAGTTGCAGAGCCGATAGGAGAGGTTAGACCTCGATGATCTGATCTCGGCGAGTCCCCACGCTCACGTAGCGGATCGGGGTCTCGCCGAGCCGCTCCAGGCAGTCGAGGTAGGCCCGGGCCTCTCTCGGCAGGTCCTCCATCCGGCGCGCCTGGGCGGTACTCGCCCGCCAGCCGGGGAGCGTCTGATAGACCGGCTCGACCCGCTCGAGTACCGCGACGTCGGCCGGCATTTCGGACATCACCTCGCCCCCCAGCCGATACCCGACCCCCACCGGGATTTCCTCGAAGGTATCGAGGACGTCGAGCTTGGTCACCGCCAACGCGGTCAGCCCATTGACCCGGGCGGCGTATCGCACGACTGGGGCGTCGAACCAGCCGCAGCGGCGAGGCCGCCCCGTCACCGCCCCGAACTCGTGGCCGATCCGCCGCAGTTCTTCCTCCTGCGGAGCGGCCGCCGCGGTTGGGAGCGGGCCATTCCCGACCCGGGTGGTGTAGGCCTTCACCACGCCGAGGACCGCGCCAATCTCCGTGGGGCCGATTCCCGCCCCCACAGCCGCCCCGCCAGCGGTGGTATTCGACGAGGTAACGTACGGGTACGTCCCGTGATCGACGTCGAGCAGCGAGCCCTGGGCACCCTCCAGAAGGACCCGCTTGCCCCCCCGAAGCGCCAGGTGCAGGAAATGGCCGGTGTCGGTCGCCATGGCGAGAATGCGCGGTGCCAACCGAGACAGTAGCTCCCGATGGGCAGCGAGGTCCGCTCGCTCGGGCATTCCGGCCAGATCGAGCAGCTCGTTGGCCCGGTCGATTCGCGGGGCGAGAAGGGCTTCGAGCCCGGCCCCATCGCGAAGAGCCGCGACCCGGATGCCCCGGCGCCCGTACTTGTCTTCGTAGGCCGGCCCGATGCCGCGTTTGGTGGTGCCGATGTTCTGGCGCCGCTCCTCGGCGAGATCGAGGAGCTTGTGGTAGGGCAACACCAGGTGAGCCCGATCGGAAACCTTGAGCCGCCCTCCGGTGGCGATGCCCTGGGCCTCGAGCGCATCGACCTCGCCGAGCAGGGCCTCCGGATCCAGCACCACACCGTTGCCGAGCACGCAAATGGTCCGGGGTTGGAGGATGCCGCTCGGAATCAGCCGGAGGATGAACTTCGAATCGCCGATCACGACGGTGTGGCCGGCGTTCGCCCCGCCTTGGTAACGCACCACCACGTCGGCCCGTTCGGCCAGCACGTCGACGAGCTTCCCCTTGCCCTCGTCGCCCCACTGGGCGCCGACCACCACGAGGCACTTCGGCTCAGGGCCAAACATTGTCAACGCCTTCCACCGAAGGACTTGGCCGTTTCCGGGGCGATAATCCCGGCCTTGAGCAACTCCGCCGCATGGACCTGGAAGGACTGCATCCCGTGTCGCTGGCCCTTGGCCACCAGGTCGGCCAACGCGGCCAGGTTCTCGCCCCGGATGACCTCGCGAACCTGGGGCGTCGCCATGAGCAATTCGACGACGGCCACCCGTCCCGCCCCATCCCGGCGAGGGACCAACTGCTGTGAGACCACGGCGGTCAGGCATTCCGCCAGGCGATTCCTCGTCATGTCGCGGAGGTCCGGCGGCACCATGGCCGCGGCTTGCCCGATCGCGGCCGGCCCATCGAGCGCGTGGACTGCGCCGATCACCAGTCGGCCGGTCTCGGTGGCTCGAAGGGCGGTCTCGAGGGTGTCGCCATCGTGCACATCGCCCACCACGATCACGTCGGGATCCTGGCGGAGCGCGGCGCGGACCCCGGCTCGGACCGTCTCGGTATCGATGCCGACCTCGCGCTGGGTGATCGAGCAGTTGATGTCCCGGTGGAGGAACTCGATCGGGTCTTCGACCGTGACGACGTGACGCCTGTGGGACTGGTTCATGTGATGCAACATCGCCGCGATCGTCGAGCTCTTCCCGCTGCCCACGACCCCGGCGACCAGCACCAAACCGAGGTTGAGATCCGCTAGGCTTCGAACCTGGTCCGGCAACCCCAGCTGCTCGATGCTCGGGACGGCAAACGGGATCACCCGCATCACGATCATCACCGAGGAGCGCTGCCTGAGGATGCTGAACTGAAAACGACCCACCCCGGGGAGGCCCCAGGAGCAGTCGTAGTCGAGCATGCTCTCGAGGCTCGCCCGGGCCCGTTCGCTCGGAAGCAGCTTGAGGGCAATGGCCTTGGTTTGATCGGGCGTCAGGCGCTGCTTGGTGAGCGGAACCAGCTTGCCGTCGATCCGGGCCCGGAACAGGTCGCCCGCCTTGATGTGGAGATCCGAGGCCCCGCGATCCACCGCGGCCTTGATGATTCGTTCGATCGGGACCGCGCTCATCGGCTCGTCATCGCCGGTAGAAACCCCATTCGGCGCTCCACCTCCCGCATGGTGTCGACCGCGATCGCCCGCGCCTTGTCGGCACCGAGCGCGATGGCGCGATCGACGGCCTCGACATCGGCCCGCAAGGCCGCCCCGCGTTCGCGGATCGGGCTCAGCTCGACGATGACGTTGTCGGCCAGGACCCGCTTACACTCGATGCACCCCCAGCCCGCGGTCCGGCATTTGGTATCGACCTCGGCCACGGTGGCCGGTGGGGAGAAATGCTGGTGCAGCGTGAAGAGGTTGCACTTCTCCGGCGTCCCCGGATCCGATTTCGTCTTCCGGGCCGGATCGGTCTTGGCGGGACGCAGCTTGGCCCAGATCTGCTCCGCTGACTCGAAGATCCCGATGGTGTTGCCGAGGCTCTTCGACATCTTCGCGTCGCCGTCGAGGCCCATGATCCGCCTGGCCGGAGTCAACAGGGGCGCCGGCTCGGGAAAGAACGGCTCGTCGGGGGCGAACTCCGCGTTCCAGGCCCGGGCGATCTCGCGAGACAGCTCGAGATGCTGCACCTGGTCCTCGCCGACCGGGACCTTGTTGGCCCGGTACAAGAGGATGTCCGCGGCCTGGAGCACCGGATACATCAGCAGCCCGGCGGGGACCCGCTCCATCCGCTGCGACTTATCTTTGTATTGCGTCATCCGTTCTAGCTCACCGACGCCGGTGACGTTGGTGAAGAACCACATCAGCCGGGTGTGCTCGGGCACCTGCGATTGCGCGAAGAGAATGGATCGATCGGGGGAGAGGCCGGCGGCCATCAGGCCGATCAGCATCTCCCTGGTGCGCTCGGCGAGGACCGCTGGCTCGTACTTGGCCGTGAGGACATGGAGGTCCACGGCGCAGTACAGGCAGTCGTAGCGTTCCTGAAGCGCGACCCAGTTCTTGACCGCGCCGAGCCAGTTGCCGATGTGCAGCTCGCCGGTGGGCTGAATGCCCGAGAACACTCGATCCATTCGGCTTTCGAAAAAGAGGAACGGGCGAGCCCGCGTTGGAGATCGCCCGTTGGAACAAACTAGTGGCCCCGAGGTGCCGTCGCAAGATGAACCCCGCCATACACTTATGTCACCTGGCCGAATCCGCGGCCAGCCGGGCCGCGGAGTACTTGCGTGGAGTCGCGACGCCGTTTGACCCGGCTTCCTGGAGTGCCAAACGCGACAACGATTTCGTGACCGAACACGACCGGCGGGCCGAGGAGTTGATCGGGGAACTCTTACTCACTGGCGCTCCGGATTCGACCATCGTGGGCGAGGAGTTGAGTCCCGACGCACCCCGTCAGGGACTCTGCTGGATCGTCGACCCGATCGATGGAACGACCAACTTCGCCCATGGATTCCCAGTTTATTCGGTCTCGATCGCCGCGGAGGTCGACGGCCAGTTGCTGGCGGGCGTGGTGGTCGACGTGGTACCGAATCGGGTGGCACGAGCCTGGAGCGGTGGTGGGGCCTGGATCGGCGAGCGGAGGTTGCGGGTGTCGACGATCGAGGACCCGGCGCATGCCTTGATCGGGACGGGGTTCCCGTTCAAACACCCGGAGCACCTGCCGGCCTACCAGGCGCAGTTTGCCCGGATCGCGCCGGCCACCGCGGGGATTCGGCGGGCGGGCTCCGCCGCGCTGGACCTCTGCTGGGTGGCCTCCGGATCATTCGATGGTTTCTGGGAACTCAAGCTCTCGCCGTGGGACATGGCCGCGGGGCTGGTGCTGGTCAAGGAGGCGGGCGGGCTGGTGACCGACTTGTCGGGAAACCCGATTGGCGCGATGACTGGTCCGGTGGTCGCCGGTAACCCCGCCGTGCACCGCTGGCTCCTGAGCATGCTGTGACCGCCCCCGGAGCCCTCCGGAACGAGTCCTGACGCGGGGCGCGGGTGACCTAGGGTGATGCCTGACATGCGCCGACCCCGTGGCGCCCGCTTGGAGCGGTATCCCAAGCCCCCGATCGAGCAGTGCCACTAAAGGACCACCCATGCAAGACAAAGCGCCCGTCGTCACCATCCACATGGCCGCGAGCCTGGATGGCTACATCGCCCGTCGGGACGGCCGTGTCGATTGGCTCGAGGTGTCCGACACCTTCGACGGGGGCAAGACCCTGACCCCCGACGAGGTCACCGAATTCCTGACGACGATCGACTGCTATGTAATGGGCTCCCGCACCTACGAGACCGCCCTCGGGTTCGAGGCGAAGGGCCACGGCTGGGCCTACGGCGAAACACCCACCATCGTACTCACCCATCGCGCCTTGCCCCGCGTCAAGCCGACGGTCGAATTCTTCGCCGGTGACCTCGCGTCCCTGGCCAACGAGCGACTCAAGCCCCGCTTTCGCAACATCTGGGTCGTTGGCGGCGGCGAGGTCGCCGCGGCGTGGCTCCGGCTTGGCCTGGCGGACGAATTGCGGTACTCCATCCTGCCGGTTCTCATTGGCGACGGGATTCCGTTCTTTCGCAACCTCGAACGCGACGTGACCCTGCACCTGATCGAGATCCAAGCCTATCGCTCCGGCACTGTCGAGCTTCGGTACCAAGTCGCCCGATAGCGCCCTTGGCTCGGCCCGCCCCGATCGGCTCGAAAACGGTCCTCCGGCTTGACAGCCAACGGCAGATGTGCCAATTTGGAACGGTCGGGCCGCCTGGGAGGGATCCTCCGGGCAGGCAATCCGACCCCGGTATCGCGCGGCCGGCTAAAACAGCGCGACGAACCACGCAGGTAACCAACCAGGGAGCGAACCATGCCACACCGCAACGCCGCGGCGTCATCCGCCATCCACATCATCTTCAGAACCGAGGGCAAGCCGTTACGCTTCGCTGGCGTTCAGGTCGGCGAGCACGTCATCTACGATGAGGACGAGGGCGAGTGGGATACCCGAGTCCGGCTGTTTCGCACCGACAAGGGAAGCCTGGTTTGGGCCTGGGATCGGGTCGAGCACGGCTATTTGCCGGACGAGGACATCGATGCCGAGCAGATCCAGCGAGCCGATGCGTTGGTGATCTCGGCCACGGAACCTCCTCGGGCCCCGGCGGAGGTGGCGACCGAAGCCTGGGAACGGCGACCGACCTCGAACGCTCGGCTGGCGGACGCCAGCATCCGGACCTGGCATCAGGCGGCCCGCTACGACGAGGGGATCGCCGGGGTGCTCTACACCGACGTGGAGTAGGCCGGCTTTATGCGGCTTTGGTCAGGATCCTGGGCCCGGACTTGGTGATCGCGACGGTGTGCTCGAAGTGGGCCGCCATCGACCCATCGGCGGTGACGACCGTCCACTTGTCCGGGAGCAGCTTGGTCTTGTAGTCGCCCATCGTGATCATCGGCTCGATCGCGATGGTGAGGCCCTCGAGGAGTCGCTCGCCCCGCTTGGGCTTGCCGTGGTTCGGGACCTGGGGATCTTCGTGCATCCTGGTCCCCACCCCGTGCCCGACCAGCTCCCGGATGACCCCGTAGCCACCGGCCTCCGAGACCGCCTGAATCGCGTGACCGATATCGCCGGTGAAGTTGCCTAACACGGCCTGTTCGATGCCCGCCGCGAGAGCCCGCTCGGTGGTCGCGAGGAACCGGGTGACCGCGGGCGCCACTTCGCCGACCGGAACGGTGATCGCGCTGTCGGCGTGGAAGCCGTCGATGCAGACCCCGCAATCGATGCTGACGATGTTGCCCTCTTTCAGGATCCGCCGGTGAGATGGGATCCCATGGACCACTTCCTCGTTGACCGAAATGCAGAGGCTCTTGGGAAAGCCATAGAGGCCCTTGAACGAGGGCTTGGCCCCGCGGTGGCTTCGGATGAACGCCTCGGCCTCGCGGTCGAGGTCCTCGGTCGAGATCCCCGGCTTGACCAGGCGGCGGCAGAGTTTGAGGGTGGCCTCCACGATCGCGCCGGCCCGCGCCATCGTGTCGATCTCCCGCGGTGATTTGAGGGTGACCATCGGCGTCAGGCGCCGATCGCCTGCTTGACGCGGTCGGCGATGTCCTGGACCGTGCCCACGGCCGGAATGGTGGTGACGCCGCCGCGGCCGCGGTACCAATCGAGCACCGGTGCCGTCTGTTCGCGGTAGGCCTTGAGCCGTCGCTGGACCGCGACCGGATCGTCGTCGGCACGACCCTCGATGCCCCGGCGCTTCTCGATCCGGGAGAGGATTTCCTCGTCGGTCACATCGAAGAACAGCACCTTGTCGATCCGCCGGCCCAACGTCGCCAGCAGTGCCGCCACGCCCTCCGCCTGCGGAATGGTCCGAACCACCCCGTCGAAAATCACGCCCCCGGCGGCGGTCGGCTTGCGCAGCTCTTCACCGACGACACCCATGATGATGTCGTCGCTGACCAGCGCGCCGGATTCCATGACCGCTTTGGCCTGGAGCCCGAGGGGAGTGCCAAGTCGCACCGCGTCGCGAAGGAGGTCGCCGGTCGCGAACTTGGGAATCCCGAGCCGCTCGGCGATCAGAACGCCCTGGGTTCCTTTGCCGGCGCCGGGAGGACCGAGGAGGAGAAGATCCAACCGCTCTCTCCCCCTAGATGAACCGTTGCTGCCGGCCGCGGAACTTGACTCGACCGGTCTTCATGAAACTGTCGTACTTCCGGAGTTGGCGGTGCTGTTCGATCTGCGCGATCGTATCGAGCAACACGCCGACCACGATCAAGACCGAGGTCCCGCCGAACGCCGACTGGTAATTGAACTGCCGGGCCACGATCGTCGGAATCAGGGCAATCAGAGCCAAGAACAGCGAGCCAGGCAGGGTGATCCGACCCAGCACCTGGTCGATGTAGTCGGCCGTGGCGCCGCCTGGCTTGACGCCGGGGATGAAGCCGCCCTGCTTCTTGAGGTTCTCGGACAGATCCACCGAGTTGAACACGATCGAGGTGTAGAAGTAGCTGAACAGCACCACCATGATCGCGAACACGATGTCGTACGGCCAGTCGCCCGGGGTGAAGAACGTGGCGATTTCCCGTAGCCGCTCGCTCTGGGTGAAGGTGGCAATGGTCGTGGGCATGATGATGATCGTCTGGGCGAAGACGATCGGCATGACGCCGGCGGTGATCAATCGGATCGGGATGAAGGTCTTCTGGCCTTCCCGGACCCGGCCCCGCCCCATCACTTTCCGAGGGATCTGAATCGGGATTCGGCGGGCGGCGATGGTCATCGCCACCACCGCGACGATGGCGCCCACCGCGAGCGCCACGACCAGGAGCGCGACCCCGATCGAAATGGCGCCGACCCGGATCGACTCGAACATCTGGAAGGCCGTCGGCCAGAGCGCCTCGATGATCGACACCGCGATCAGCAAGCTCATCCCGTTGCCGATCCCTCGCTCGGTGATCTGCTCGCCGAGCCACATCATGAAGATCGCGCCGACCGTGAGGGTAAACACCATCACGATCCGGGAGGTGAACCCGAGATTCGGAACCGCCCCCGGGATCGACTCGACGAACAACACGAAGGTGACCGCTTGGGCGGCGGCAATGGCGACGGCCGAGTACCGGGTCCATTGGGTGAGCCGCTTCTTGCCTTCTTCGTCCTTCTGCATCTTGCTGACGGTGGGCCAGATCCCGCCGGCGAGCTGGAAGATGATCGAGGCCGAGATGTACGGCATGATCCCGAGGGCGAAGATGGTGGCCCGGTAGAGGCCGCCCCCCAGGGTGTCGTACAGCTGGAAAAAGGTGCTGGTCCCGGTGTTGCTGTTGACGAACGCCTGGAGGGCGTCGACGTTGACGCCCGGCGCGACGATATGGGCGCCGATTCGGTAAATCAGAATGGCGATCAGCGTGAACTTGAGCTTCCGGCCCAGTTCTTCGTCGATCCCGAGCGTCGACAGCGAAGGTTTGGGGCTGGTCACCGTTAGGCCTCGACCGTGCCGCCGGCCGCCTCGATCTTGGACTTCGCCTGGGCCGAGACCGCGATCCCCCGGACGGTGAACGCCCGAGCGACTTCGCCGGTCGCGAGCAGCTTGATCGGCGCCTGCAGCTTCTTGACCAATCCGGCCGCCGCGAGGGTTTCCGGGGTCAGATCGCCCCCGGTCACCTTGTCGAGCTGGCGGAGATTGACCACTTGAGCGGTCTCCCGGAACGGGTTGGTGAACCCGCGCTTGGGCAGCCGGCGGAACATCGGCATCTGGCCGCCTTCAAAACCGGGGTTGGTCGAGCCACCGGTCCGGGCCTTGTGTCCCTTGTGGCCCTTCCCGGCGGTCTTGCCCAACCCGCTTCCGATTCCGCGGCCCACCCGGCGGCGGGCCACGTTGCTGCCCTTGGCCGGCTTCAGGTTGCCGAGGGTAATCTTGTCTGCCATACGTCCGTCCTCGCTACGAAATCGGGTCGACTTTCACCATGTGGCGGACTTTGTTCAACATCCCTCGAACCGAGGCGTTGTTGACCAGTTCCACCGTGGCCTGGTGCTTGTGCAGGCCCAGCGCCGCGAGGGTCCGACGCATCGTGTCGTCGTGCCCGATCGTCGACCGGATCTGCTTGACTCGCACCCGCTTGGCCTCGTTCTCGGAGGGGATCGTGGCGGCGTAGTACGCCGGCCCCTGCCGTCCGACCGCTGGATTGCGACCCATCGTTTATCCCTCCTGTCGGGGCTTGTACGGCAAGCCGTCGACCTCGATGCCCCGCTCCCGGGCGATCTGTCTCACCGATACCAGGCCGCGCAGCCCGGTGATCGTGGCCCGCACCATGTTGTGCGGATTGTTGGAGCCCAAGCTCTTGGTGAGCACGTCGGTGATCCCGGCGCACTCGAGGACCGCCCGGACCGCGCCGCCCGCGATGACACCGGTACCGGTCGCGGCCGGCTTGAGCAACACTTTGCCGGCCCCGTGTCGGCCGATCACCTCGTGGGGGATCGTCGATCCGGTCCGCGGCACCTCAACCATCCCCCGTTTGGCCGCCTCGACCGCCTTGCGGACAGCCTCCGAGACCTCATTGGCCTTGCCGGTGGCGAAGCCGACTTTGCCCTTGCCGTCGCCCACCGCGACCAGGGCGTTGAACGAGAACCGCCGGCCGCCTTTGACGACCTTGGCCACCCGGTTGATGTCGACCACCTTTTCGACGAACTCGCTCGGCGCGTCGCGGTCCCGCCGGTCGCCCCGATCGCCCCCACGGCCCCGACCGCCTCGACCACCCCGATCGCCGCCGCGCCCGCCGCGGCGTCCCCGCTCCTGAGCCGGCGCTTCGGTCGTTTCCGTTGTCTGCGTCTCTTGTTCCGCCATTAGAACTCCAGTCCCCCTTCGCGGGCGCCGTCGGCGACGGCCTTGACCCGCCCGTGATAGCGATAGCCGGCCCGGTCGAACACCGCCTTGGCGATCCCGCGCGCCTTGGCCTTGTTGGCGAGTAGCTTGCCGGTCGCTTTGGATCGGGCAACCTTGCCGGTGCCGTCGACCTCGAGCCCCTCGGACCGATCGGTGACTCCGAGGAGCACCGCGCCAGTCGAGTCGTCCACCAACTGGGCCGTGATGTGCTTGATCGACCGGAACACCACCAACCGGGGGCGTTCCGGAGTGCCGCTGACTTTCTTACGAACCCGAAGATGGCGGCGGTACCGCTTTTCTTCGCGGGTCTTCGGCGCGTGAATGGGGCGCATGGCTTACTTGGCTCCTGTCTTGCCGGCCTTGCGTCGAACCCGCTCGCCCTGGTACCGCACGCCCTTCCCTTTGTACGGCTCGGGTCGGCGAATCGAGCGGATTTCGGCGGCGACCTGCCCGACCAGCTCCTTGCTCGGGCCGGCAATCCGGACGACGGTGTTGTTATCGACGGTGAACTTGATGCCGGCCGGCGCCGGATAGCTCACTGGGTGCGAGAATCCGAGGCTCAGGGTCAGACCCTTGGCGTTGGCTTCGGCCTTGTAGCCGACGCCCTGGATCTCGAGCACCTTCTCGTAGCCCTTGGCGACGCCCTCGATCATGTTCGCCACCAGGGTCCGCGACAGCCCGTGCAGCGCCTTGCTGGCCGGCTCGTCGTTTGGCCGATTGACCACGACCTGACCGTCGGCGAGCACCAGCTGCATGGCCGGATGAAGGGCTCGGGCCAACTCGCCCTTCGGCCCTTTGACCGAGATCGAGTTGCCCTTGACCTGGACGGTCACGTCCTTCGGCACCGGGACCGGGCGTTTTCCAATTCGGGACACGGCGACCTCCTACCAGACCACCGCGAGGAGTTCGCCGCCCAAGTTCGCCGCCCGGGCCTGGCTGTCGCTCATCAACCCTTTCGGGGTCGAGACGATCGCCATGCCGAGCCCGTTCTTGATCCGGGGAATCTCCCGCGACTTGACGTAGCGGCGCAGGCCGGGCGAGGACATCCGCCGCATCTCGCGAATGACCGGTTGCTCGTTGTGATATCGCAGGGCGATCCGCAACGTCGGGCGACCGTCGTTCTCGAGGACCTTATAGTCCGCGATGTAGTGATTGTCGTGGAGGATCCGCGCGACCTCCGCCTTCAGTCGCGACGCGGGTACCTCGACCCGACGCTGGCCGGCCGCACAGGCGTTGCGAATCCGGGACAGCATGTCCGCCACAGGATCTGTCATGCTCATGCTCGATCCCTTCCCTTACCAGCTCGCTTTACGCACGCCGGGGAGGTGTCCCCGGAGCGCCAGTTCCCGGAAGCACAGTCGGCAGAGGCCGAACTTCCGGAGCACCGCCCGTGACCGGCCGCACCGCTGACAGCGGCGGACCACCCGGGCCTTGAACTTCGGGACACGTTTCGCGCGCTCGATCCAACAGGTCTTCGCCATCGTTCGCCCTCGTTAGGCGGCCACCGACTTCGGGGTCTCGCCCCGAAACGGCCAGCCGAATTCCCTGAGCAGCGCCAGCGCCAGGTCGTCGCGACCCGCCGTGGTCACCACCGTGATGTCCATCCCGTGGATCTTCTCGACTTTGTCATAGTCGATTTCCGGGAAGATCAACTGCTCCTTGATCCCGAAGGAGTAGTTCCCCCGCCCGTCGAAACTGCGGTTCGGCAGGCCCCGGAAGTCGCGGATCCGCGGCACCGCGAGCGAGATGAACCGATCGAGAAACTCGTACATTCTGGGGCCTCGGAGCGTCACCATCACGCCGACCGGCACGCCCTGTCGCAACCCGAAGTTCGAGATCGCCTTCTTGGCCTTGGTGACCACCGGCCGCTGACCGGAGATCGCCACCAACTCGTCGACCACCGCGTCGAGGGCCTTGGCGTTCTTGCTCGCTTCGCCGAGACCGACATTGAGAACGATCTTGGCCAGCCGCGGAATCTCGTTCGGATTCTTGAGGCCGAACTGCTGCTGGAGCCGGGGCCGGATCGTCTTGCCGTAGTAGTCCAGCAACCGCGGCGTCCCGTCGTTCACCTTGGGGGCCGGGTCGGTGGCGCCGCCCGGCGCCTTCTTGTCGCCCTTGCCCGGTTTCGCCGGCGGGCCGCCCTTCTTCGGCGCGGCGGCTTTCGCCGGCGCCTTGGTCTCTTTCGTGTCAGCCATCGTTACCGGTTCCTCGGAATCGACTGCCCGGACTTGATCGCGATCCGCTCAACGGTCCCATCCTTGTCCAACTTCCGCCGAATCCGAGTCGGCTCGCCGGACTTCGGATCGATCAGCATCACGTTGGAGTGGTGGATCGGCGCCGGCCGCTCGATGATCCCCGACTGCTGGTTCTGATTGGTCGCCTTGAGGTGCCGCTTGACCAGGTTGACCCCGTCCAGCGTCACCCGGCCGCTCTTCGGGTGGACCCGGATCACCCGGGCTCGCTTGCCCTTGTGCTCTCCGGCGATCACCTGGACCGTATCGCCCTTGGTGACCCGCATGGTGTGGCGGACCACCGGCTTGACTCCCAGCCGCCGGCGGGCCTTTCGATACTTGAGAATCCGCATTTAGATGACCTCCGGCGCCAGCGAGACGATCTTCATGTAGCGCTTGTCGCGGAGCTCGCGGGCCACCGGACCGAAGATCCGGGTCGCCCGAGGTTCGCCTTGGTCGTTGATCAGGACCGCGGCGTTCTCGTCGAAGCGAATGTAGGATCCGTCCTTGCGCCGGGTCTCCTTCGCCACCCGGACGATCACCGCCTTGGCGACGTCGCCCTTCTTCACCTGGCCGGTGGGAATGGCGTCCTTGATGCTGACGACCACCACGTCGCCCAGCCCCGCGTAGCGGCGTTTCGAGCCGCCCAGGACGCGAATCACCAGCGCCCGCCGGGCACCGCTGTTGTCCGCGACTCGCAGAATCGTTTCTTGTTGGACCATGGTTCGAAGCCTTTCCTAGGCCTACTTCGCCCGCTCGACGACTTCGGTCACCCGCCACCGCACCGTCTTGGCGAGGGGCCGGGTCTCCATCAGCCGCACGGTGTCACCGGTCTTGGCGCCGACTTCATTGCGCGCCTTGATGACCTTCCGCCGAGTGATCTGCTTGCCGTACACGGGATGGGCGAACCGCCGCTCCATCACGACCGTCACCGTCTTGGTCATCTTGTCGCTCTTGACGACGCCGGTCCGGACCTTCCGCCGGTTCCGCGCCTCCGCCGCTTGTTCGGTCATCCCTTACGCCCCCCGCTCTTTCTGTCGCAGCGCGGTCTTGAGCCGCGCGATGTCCCGCCGCCTGGTCCGGAACTGGATCGGATTCTCGATCGCCTCGGTGGCCGAACGGAACCGAAGGCGGAACTGCTCCTCCTCGAACGCGGCCAACTTGAGCTTGAGCTCCTCGACCGTCATTTGGGCGAGGTCACTCCCTTTGAGTGCCTTCATGGCCTATTGCCCCTCCCGCTTCACGAACCGGGTCTTGACGGGCAGCTTGGCCGCCGCGAGGGCGAACGCCTTCTTGGCCACGTCTTCCGGGATCCCTTCGATCTCGAAGAGGACCCGGGCCGGCTTGACCACCGCGACCCAGCCCTCCGGATTGCCCTTGCCACTGCCCATCCGGGTCTCGGCCGGCTTCTTGGTGATCGGCTTGTCCGGAAAGAGGCGGATCCACATTTTGCCGCCCCGCTTCATGGCTCGCGAAATGGCCACCCGGGACGCCTCGATCTGCCGGTTCGAGATCCAGCCCGGCTCGAGCGCGGCCAGCCCGAACTCCCCGAACGCGATGGTGTTGCCGCGCAACGCGATCCCTCGCATCTTGCCTTTGAACTGCTTGCGGAACTTGATCCGCTTCGGCGCCAGCATGTGTTAGGCTCCCGTGCTGTACGTCTTGCCGGTCAGGTCTTCGACCACCTCGCCCCGGAAGATCCACACCTTGATGCCGATGGTGCCGTAGGTCGTCTTCGCGGTGCTGGTGGCGTAGTCGATGTCCGCGCGCAGGGTGTGGAGCGGGACCCGACCCTCGTGGTACTTCTCCGTCCGAGCGATTTCGGCGCCGCCCAGCCGCCCCGAGACCCGAACCCGGATGCCCTGGGCGCCCATCCGCATGGCGCTTTGAACCGCCCGCTTCATGGCCCGGCGGAAGGAAATCCGCTGGACGATCTGGTGGGCGATGTTGTCACCGACCAGTTGGGCGGAGATCTCCGGCCGCTTGATCTCCTCGACGTTGATGGCGGCCTCTTTGCCGGTCAGCTGGGCCATCTCGTCGCGCAGCTTGTCGACCTCGGTGCCCTTCTTGCCGATCACCACGCCGGGCCGGCCGGTGTGAATCGTCACCGTCACCTTGCCAGGCCGCCGTTCGATGTGCACCTCGGCGATCGCGGCGTGCCCGAGCCGGGTCATCAGGTACTTCCGGATCAACTGGTCTTCCGTGAGCAACGCGGGCATGTCCTTCCCGCCATACCACCGCGAAACCCAGGGCTTGACGACGCCTAACCGGAATCCGACCGGATTGGTCTTCTGACCCATGACTACTCCTTGCTCCGCACGTGGATCTCCACGTGGCTGGTGCGCTTCTTGATCGGGGTGGCTCGGCCCTGCGCCGCGGCGTGGATCCGCTTGAGCGGCGTCCCGCCGTTGACCGTCGCCCGGCTCACCACCAACTCGTCGGCGTCGAACCGCTCGTTCTCCGCCATCGCCTTCTGCTCGGCGTTGGAGACCGCGCTCTTGAGCGTCTTGCCGATCTGCTTCGCGGCCAGCCGCTTGTTGAACTTGAGGATCGCCATCGCCTCGTTGACGTCCTTGCCGCGGATCAAGTCGATCACCAGCCGCATCTTGCGGGGCGATTGACGGACGTGGCGCTGAATTGCGTGTCCTTGTGCCATGGGCTACTCCGGCTTCGCCTTCTTGTCGGCCACCAGCTTGCCGCTATGTCCCTTGAAGACGCGGGTCGGCGAAAACTCGCCCAGCTTGTGGCCCACCATGTTCTCGGTGACGTACACCGGCACGTGCTTGTTGCCGTTGTGCACCCCGAAGGTGTGGCCGACGAACTCGGGCAGAATGGTGCTCGACCGACTCCAGGTCTTGACCACCTGCTTCTGGTTCTTCGAGTTGAGAACCTGGACCTTCTTGAGCAGGGACTCGTGTACGTACGGTCCCTTGCGAATGCTCCGTCCCATAGGTTAGGCCGTCCCGCCCGTGGCTTTGCCGCGCTTCCGACCGCGGACGATCAATCGATTGGTGGACTTCTTGGGATGCCGAGTCTTGACGCCCTCGGGCTTGCCCCAAGGCGACACCGGCGGCCGGCCGCCGGAGCTCTTGCCCTCGCCCCCGCCTAACGGGTGGTCGACCGGATTCTTGGCGACCCCGCGGACCTTCGACCGCCGGCCCAGCCAGCGGGTCTTCCCCGCCTTGCCCCGCGACAGCAGCTCGTGCTCCGCGTTGCCGACCTCGCCGATCGTGGCCATGCAACGGGCGCTCACCATCCGCATCTCGCCGCTCTTGAGCCGGACCGTGACGTAACCGCCCTCCCGGGCCACCACCTGCGCGAACTGACCGGCGCTCCGGGCCACCGAACCGCCCTTGCCGATCTTGAGCTCGACGTTGTGCACGTTGGTGCCCAGCGGGATCTCCCCGATCGGCAGACAGTTGCCCAACCGCGCGTCGGTCCCCGGGCCGGACATCACCGTGTCGCCCTGCTTGAGCCCGGCCGGGTGGAGGATGTAGCGCTTCTCCCCGTCGGCATAGTGCAGCAGCGCGATCCGGGCGCTCCGATTCGGATCGTACTCGATGTGGGCCACCTTGGCCGGCACCCCGTGCTTCTCCCGCCGGAAGTCGATCCGCCGGTAGTGCTGCCGGTGGCCGCCCCCGATCGCCCGCATGGTGACGTGACCACGGTTGTTCCGCCCGCCCGATTTCCGCATCGGCTCGAGCAACGATTTCTCGGGCGTCGACCGGGTGATCTCGGAGAAGTCAGAGACCGACCGGAACCGAGTGCCCGCCGAGGTCGGCCGGTATTGACGAGTTCCCATTTATCCCTCGAACACGGCGATCGAGTCGCCGTCCTTGAGCCGGACGATGGCCTTCTTCCAGGCCTCCGTCTTTCCCCGCGTCCGGCCGCGAACCACCGCCTCCCGCCGCACCTGCATCGTGCGCACGTCGGTGACGGTCACGCCGAACAACTTGTGGAGCGCCTCACGGATGTCCCGCTTGGTCGCCGTCGGGGCGACCTGAAAGGCGTATTCTTTCCGGTTCTGGTAGGCCGTCGAGCTCTTCTCGGTCACCAGCGGCCGCACCACCACGCTATGAAGGGCCGGCATTACTTGGCTCCCTTCTTCTTCGGCGCGGCCTTCTTAGCCGACGCCTTCTTGGGCTTGGGTCCCTTGGGATCGTTGTCCGGCCGCGGCTTCGTCGCCTTCTTGGCCCGCGCCACCGTCTTCTGGGCGCCCGCCGAAGGCGTTCGCTTGGTGCGCTTGAGCGGCACCTCGGTCACCTTCGGCCCGACGTCGGGCGTCGGCAGGTGCTCATCGGCGACCGCGTCGCCGGTGAGCGCGCCGCGCTCCACCACCACCGTGTCGGACCACAGCACGTTGTAGGTCGCGGCCTCGGCGAAGGGGAGCACCTCGACCGTCGGGATGTTCCGGCCGCTCAGGTAGACGTTCTTCCGGAGCCCGTTGGTCAGCAGGAGCACCTTCTTGCCGGCCAGCCCCATCGACTCGAGCAGCCCGGCCAGCTTGGCGGTCTTCGGCGCCGAAAAATCGAGCCCGTCGACGACGGCCAGGGCACCCTCACGGGCCCGAGCATTGAACGCCGATCGGCGGGCCAACTGCCGGACCTTGCGGGGAATGTCCTGGGTATAGTCCCGCGGATGCGGGCCGAAGACCACCCCACCGCCGGGCCAGTGCGGGGCGCGGGTGGTGCCTTGGCGGGCGCGGCCAGTGCCCTTCTGCTTCCAGGGCTTCTGGTTTCCGCCGGCGACCCACCGGCGGGTCTTGGTGGCGTGGGTCCCCTGGCGCTGATTGGCCAGGAACACCTTCACGGCCTGGTGCATCACCGGCTCGTTGACGGTGCCGTCGAAGTAGTCGCCGGGGAGCGCGAAGCCGCCCTGCTTCTTGCCCGACGCGGCGAACAGTGGAGCCTCAAGCATGACGGCTGCCTCCTCCCTGCTTGGCGACGGTCACGATGCCGTTCTTGGCCCCGGGAATCGCACCCCGGACGAAGAGGAGGTTCTTGTCGGCATCGATTCGCACCACGGTGAGCCCCACCTCGGTGTGACGGCGATCGCCCATGTGGCCAGGCATCCGCTTGCCCTTGATCACCCGCGAGGGGTCGGTGCCAGGGCTGATCGAACCGGGCTTCCGGTGTCGAGTGTTGCCGTGGGACGCCGGACCGCCGCCGGCGCCGTATCGGTGGACCAGGCCCTGGAACCCGCGGCCCTTCGACTGACCGGTCACCTTCACGGTTTCGCCGGCGGCGAAGATGTCGACGGTCACGGTGTCGCCGGGTTTCGGCGAGTCGCCGGCGACGGGCAGCGTCCGTACCACGCTGGGCGCGGCATCGAGCCCGGCCGCCTTCTGGGCGTGGCCGAGTTCCGCTTTGGAGGCGCGGTTCTTTCGCTTCTGGCCGAAGCCGAGCTGCACCCCGCCCTCGCGAACCTGGAGGACCCGACAGGGCCCGGCCTCGATGACCGTGACCGGCACCGACGAGCCATCGTCGACGAAGACCCGGGTCATCCCCACTTTGCGTCCAATCAATCCAGCCGTCATCGTTCTACTCAACCTTGATTTCGACGTCGACCCCAGCCGGCAAATCGAGCTTGGTCAACGCGTCCATCGTCTGAGGGCGGGAGTCGTTGATATCGAGCAGCCGCTTGTGCGTTCGGAGCTCGAATTGCTCTCGGCTCTTCTTGTCGATGTGCGGGCTGCGGAGCACCGTCCACCGCTCGATCTTGCTGGGCAGGGGAATCGGACCGGACACCTGGGCCCCGGTCTTCTCCACTGTCCGCACGATGTCCGAGGCCGCCTGGTCGAGGACCTGGTGGTCGAATGCCTTGAGCCGAATGCGAATCTTGCTTGCCATCTACTCTCTCCTGGCGGAGCCAGCCTACTTGAGGATCTTGGTGACGACGCCGGCGCCGACCGTTCGGCCGCCTTCCCGAATCGCGAACCGCAACCCCTCGTCCATCGCGATCGGCGTGATCAACTCGATCTTCATCTGAATGTTGTCCCC
>VGVQ01000024.1 GCA_016874005.1 Gemmatimonadota bacterium
CCCGTCACCGCGAGCGAAGTTTCCTGGGTCAGCTGCTGCCCGATATTCCAGGCCGCCTCGGAGACATCCCTCTTCGACACCACGACCTGGAGGTAGCCGGAGCCATCTCGAACGACCACGAAGAGGATCTTGCCACTGGCTCGGGTCGTGGTCACCCACCCCATCACCGTCACCGACTGGCCGACGTGGCGAGCCAAGTCGCGGATGTCCGTCCGTTGCATTTCGATACCTATTGGGTTGGCTCAAACCTAGGCCCACCGTTTGGCCATGGTCAAATGGCCCGGTCGGGAGGAGTGTGCAGGCGGCGGGGCGCTGCAACGTCTTACACCGGATGCAACGATCGGCCAAAACCGTCCAGAAACGCGACACCGATTGAAATTTCGCGTCTTGCGGCCTGGCGTTGGCTGTCCAATCTTGTGATCCCCGAAAAGGATCCGCCGGTCCGGCGGCGGCTCCATTCGGACCCAACGGTCCACCCCACGAGTTACGAGAGGTCGCCTGATGCCCCAGCAGATGCAAGCTCGCTTGAAGCCAGAGCACACCCTCCGCTACCCGCGCCTGTCGCCCCAGCTTTGGTACGAGGTCTCGCTGATCTTCCCCGGAGTGACGACCCGTCGGGCCGACATCTTTGGCCGCCGGATCACCCGGATCAGGACCGCCCGAGACTACGAAACGGTCCAGGCGATGCACTTCGAGTTTCGGGAGCGGCCGGTCGAGGAGGAAGTCGTCGCGACTGCCTAACAGCGGGCCGTCGACGGCTCGGTCGGACCACGGCGGGGGGGCGATGAGACACCCCGCCGTGAATTTTTCCGTCTACCAACTCACCTGGTTTGCCCTGGTCATCTCGGCGGGCGCCGGCCGGGCCTGGTTGGGAGTAGCAGTCGGTGTCGCGGCGGTGTCCGCCCATCTCTGGGTTGAGGAATCGGGCAGAGACCTCCGACTGGTCGTGACCTCGTTGGCGATCGGCTTCGTGGTCGAGACCAGCCTGCTGGCCGGCGAGGTCCTCCGGTACCAGCCAACTCCTTCGGCAACCCCATGGCTTCCACCGGTGTGGATTCTCACCCTTTGGGCAGCCTTCGCCATCACCCTCCGCCACAGTCTCCGCTGGCTGCAACGGCACCTGGGCGTCGCGGCCGCCGCTGGTGCCATATTCGGGCCGGTCGCCTTTCGAGCAGGCGAGGCCTTCGGTGCGGTGGTGTTTCCGCCGGATCGCGGCACCAGCTACCTGGCCCTGTCGGTCGCCTGGGGCACTGCCCTTCCCATCCTCATGGCGATGGCGCGTCGCGCCGAGGCTTCGGTCTCCACGGAATGAAGGCGTTGGTTCGGGCGACGTAATCGCGATATTGCGGTTTCGCATCGACAAGACGCCGTTCCAGCAAGGCCACCCCGGACACCTTGAGGAGGAGCAGGTTCATCAGGACGGGCCCAATGACGGTCCACCACGCCCCGTTGGCCGCGGCAAAGCCGAAGAACCCCCACCACAGACAGGCATCGCCGAAGTAGTTGGGGTGTCGAGTCAGTCGCCAGACGCCTCGATCGAGCACCTTGCCTCGGTTCCCTGGATCGGCGCGGAATCTGGTCAACTGCCAGTCGCCGACGGCCTCGAAATAGAACCCGACCAGCCAGAGGAGTGCTCCAATCGCAACGAGCGGGTGGTCTACCGGGTACGAACGGCGCAGGGCGACCAAGAGCGGGAGCGACACCACCCAGAGGATCGCCGCCTGCAACAGGAAAACGGTGGCGAGGCTCGTCAGACCGAACCGGCCCGGCGCCTTGGCCCGCATGGCGCGATACCGGTAGTCCTCACCATGCCCCCAGTTCCGCCAAGTCAGGTACCCCGACAGCCGCACCCCCCAAACCGCCACCAACCCGAACAACAGCGCCGCCCCGCCTCCGGGCCATTCGGCCGACCACCAGTAGACCAGAGCGACCACGACGAAGCCGAGCCCCCAGAAACGGTCGACCAGGCTCGCGTCGCGCCGAACCAGACTGCCGACCCAGACCACAACCATCAGCGCCCCGGCGGCGGCGAGTCCTAGTAGAGCAGCGCTCGTCTCTTTCAATGTTGCCTCTTTTCCACATTCAGCCGACGCGAAACAGGATTTCTGCCTTCGGATATCGGCTAATCGCACGGCCTTTCATCGATCGGTGCTCCCGCTTGCCCAGCTCTGGATCATCCTCGAGCACCCGCTGAGCCATGCTCCTGGCCCGCGCCAGGAGATCGGTGTCGTCCGGAAACCGAGCCACCCGGACCTCCTCCGAGCCTGCCTGCCGCTGGCCGAGGAGGTCACCGTGACGCCGCTCCGCCAGGTCCAGTTCCGCGATCCGGAATCCGTCGGTTGTGGCGGCGAACGCCTTGAGCCGGCTGGTGCCTCGATCGGCCAGCAAGATACAGTGGCTCTCGCCGGTCCCCCGCCCGACCCGGCCCCGGAGCTGGTGGAGCTGGGCCAGGCCGAAGCGGTCCGGGTGCTCGATCACCATCATCGTGGCATTGGGCACGTCGATCCCGACTTCGATCACGGTCGTCGCAACGAGGACATCGATCTCGCCGGCTCGGAAGGCCCGCATGACCTGATCCCGCTCCGCCGCCTTGAGCCGGCCATGGACCAGACCGACGCGGAGGTCGTCCCAGCGGGCGGTGAGGGTGTCGGCCATGGTTCGGGCGGCCAACAGATCGGCCTTCTCGCTTTCGTCGATCACCGGGAGCACCAGGTAGGCTTGTCCCCCGGAACGGCACCGCTCCGCGACGAAATCGAGAACCCGGTCGCGGTGATCGGTCGAGCGCAACACGGTTCGAATCGACCCGCGCCCGGGAGGCTTGGCCCGCAACACGCTCAGGTCGAGGTCGCCGTAGCGGGTGAGGGCCAAGGTGCGGGGAATCGGAGTCGCCGAGAGCAGCAGGGTATCGGGCGCTTCACCCTTGCCGATGAAGGCGGCCCGCTGGCCGACTCCAAACCGGTGCTGCTCATCGATGACGACGAGGCCGAGTCGCTGGAACGCGACCGCCTCCTGGACCAGGGCATGGGTGCCGACCACCAGGCGCATCGATCCGGAGGCGAGTTGCTTGCGCACTTTGCTCTTTTCTGCCGCGGTCAGCCGGCCGAGGAGTAGCCCTGGCACGATCTCGAGCGGGGCGAGCAGATCCGACAGGGTCGCGTGGTGCTGCTCGGCGAGCAGTTCGGTCGGGGCCATCAGGGCGGCCTGGTAGTCGTTCTCGACCGCCAACAGCATGGCGAACAGGGCCACCACCGTCTTGCCAGTCCCGACGTCCCCCATGAGCAATCGGTGCATTCGGTCCGGCGCCGTCATGTCCCCCAGAATCTCCCGGACGGCCATCCGTTGGTCGGCCGTCAACGACCAGGGCAACGCCTCCTTGAGCTTGGTGGTGAGCTCGCGCCGGTTTTCGAAGGCAATCCCTTGGCGGCCACGTTTCGCGAGGAACCTGGCGCGCCCCAGCATCAACTGAAGGTCGAGCAGCTCGTCGAGCGCCAGGCGGCGCCGAGCCTGTTCGGCCGAGGCGACGCTGGCGGGCCGGTGGACCTCTCGAAGCGCGTCCGGCAGCTTGGGAAGGGCGAACTCCCGTCGGATGTCGTCTGGGAGAATTTCCTCGGTGAGCCTGATCAGATCGTCGAGATGTCGGCCAATCAGCCCGCGGATGACCTTGTGACTGAGCCCTTCGGTGGCGGGGTAGACTGGCAGGACCTTGCCTAACGGGAACCCACCGGCCCCGGCGGTATCGGCTTGGTCGGCGAGCACCACGAACTCGCGGGGCAGCACCTGGCGGCCGTGGAAGAATCGGCAAGGGCCCGCCACCAGCAGCGTCTGGCCAACCGAGATGGTGCGATCGAGAAAGGCCTGACCCGGCCAGACGCACTCGATCGCGCCGGATCGGTCCTGGAGGACGGCGTGGAAGAACCGAAGCCCCCGACGAGTCGGCAACACCCCTTTGCTGACCACCTGGCCCACCAGGGCGACGTCGTCACCCACCTTGACTCGGCCGGCTGGCGTCACACTCGAGGCATCGAGGTAGCGATGGGGAAGATGCCAGAGGAGATCGTGAGCCGTCTCGATCCCCAACCGACGGAGTTGATCGGCTCGGCGATCGCCGACGCCCTTGAGGTACTTGACCGGGCTATCGAGGCGCAGGGCCATCGGAGGCGGTAACCAACTCCTCGGCGAATCGAAGGGGGTCGAAGGGAACCAAATCGTCGACGGCCTCTCCGACTCCGAGAAACCGGACCGGGACCGCTAGCTCCCGGCGGAGCGCCACCACTGCCCCGCCCCGGGCGGTGCCGTCGAGCTTGGTGACCACGAGCCCGGTCGGCGGAATGACCTGGGAGAACAGCCGCCCCTGTTGCACGGCGTTCTGGCCGACCGTGCCGTCCAGCACCAGCCAGGCCTCGTGGGGCGCCCCGGGCACCTTGCGGCCGATGACTCGGCCCACCTTGCGGAGCTCGTCCATCAGGCCTTCCTGGGTGTGAAGGCGGCCGGCCGTGTCGATGATGACCAGCGACGCGTTTCGGGCGATCGCAGCCTCGAGGCCATCGAACGCCACGGCGGCCGGATCGCCGCCTGGCGCTCCCGAGACGCAGGGGACCCCGAGCCGATCGCTCCAGGCCTTGAGTTGGTCGATCGCGCCGGCCCGATAGGTGTCGGCGGCGACCAGGAGCACCGAGTCGCCACTGCGGCGGTATCGGGCGGCCAGCTTGGCCACCGTCGTCGTCTTGCCGGTGCCGTTGACCCCCATCACCAGCAACACCGCCGGGCCGGTGGCGGGCCGGTGGAGCCGCCCCGGATCACCGGGGCCCTCGAGCAGCGCGGCCACCCGGCGAACGATGGTGGCCTTGAGGTCGTCCTCCGTCTTCACCTTGCCGAGACGGACCTGATCTTCCACCTCGTTGATGATGTCCGTCGTTGCCTGCACGCCGAAATCGGCCTCGAGGAGGGTCTCTTCCATGGCCTCGAGATCGGCGGCCTTGAAGCCGCGCACCAGGGCCCCGACGTCGGTCAGCGCCAGTCGCTTGAGTTTCCCCCAGAGGGAGAGCTTCTTGCTTTCGGTGATTCTAGAAGACGCCATGGAGCAAATCTAGCGGGATTCGAGGCCGCCCTCAGCGGAGCCCGGCTCGCCGTCGCCAGAACCATTCGCCGGCGAGCGCGGCAACCGCGATCGCGAAGAGCCACCACCGATCCCGCAACGGAGCCCGTTCGGTCGAGGCGCGGACCTGCGCTTCGCGGTCCGACACGACCACCGGTCGGGGCAACAGTTCCCGGGAATACCGCTCGACCGCGATCAGTCCGCTCCCGCCGCCACCGAGTCGGTATCGAAACTGCCCCGGCTCGAGTGCCAAGGATGCCCGGCCGGCGCCGTCGAACGACAAGGTATCGACCCGGGCCGGGGCGCCGCTGGCGGCGAGCTCGATGGTCACGACCCCGCTGTCGCCCCGAAGCCGCTCAAAAACCACCGGGCGGCCTCGTTCGACGACCGCTCGGATCGGCCGGGCAACGCCAGTGGTCGAGTCGCTCGCGCCCAAGAGCCAGGTTAGGGTGGAGGCAACGTAGGCTCGGTATGCCTGCTCGCTCGCGCCGCCGCGGAACGCCCAGCGCCAGAGACCGCCTGCCGCGACGACCACCTCTCGCCGGCCGGCCGAATCGCGCCCCACGATCGCCGGCCGTTCGACGCCGCGACGATTCTGCTGAGCCATCAAGCCGACCCAATGCCGCGGCCCGAGACCGACCGCCGCGAGCGCCACCGCCGGCGGGAAGCTGTCGACCGGCAGCCCGACGAAGGCCCCGACGATCGGCGAGATGGCGGACGGCGCGAGGTACCAGTCGCCTTCGACGGCCCCCGCGGATGGAGCGACCTCCCAGCGCCCTTTTGGTCTGGCGCTCCGAAACCGATTGGCCACCTCGCCGGCGAGGACCAAGACGTCGGCCCGGGCGACGGCCTGCTCGACTTCGGACCCCGACGCGGGAGCGAGGTCGCCCATCCGGCTCCAGCGATCGCGCTCGACGGTGAGGTAGCCGCGGATCGGAACCGCCCCGACATCGAGCAGGGCCCGATAGAGAAACCGGCTTTCCCAGTTCGCCGGCGAGGCCAGCAGCACCACACCGGGGGTCGGGAGGACTCGAACGAGGTGGTACCGGCTGTCGGTATCGGGCGCCTGGTCGGCGGCATCGGTCAGCCGAACCATGAGGAGGTGGTCCCCGGCCCCGAACGCCGCCGGGATTGGAATGTCGAGCGCCGCGGTGCCAGATCCGGCGGACAGGGGAATGCCCCGTTCCAGCCACCGGGTCGACCCCGAGGTCACCTCGACCGTAGCCTTGCTCCGGTCCGCCATCCCAAACCCGGCGACGTCAACCTCGATCCGCAGGGTATCGCCAACGGACACCCGATCGGGGCCCCCGACTCGGGTCACCGCCAAGTCGGGAACGGGCGTCCTTGGCACCACCGAGACGCCGACCGCGCTCCACCAGTCACCCGCCAATTCGCCGGCGTCCTCGAGTTCGCCGTCGGTTACCAGCCACACCGGCCGACCGCGACTGACCGCTCCCGCCACTGCCGCCGCGAAGCCGCTGGAGCCCCCGACCGGGGTCGAGTCGGGGCCGAGCTTGCCGAGGAACTGGACCTCGCCCAACTGGTTGGCCCGGATCGTTGCCCCGGGCCAATCGGCGCCGGCCGCCCCCATGCTGAGCGAACCGTCGAGCAACGCCAACGGCCGCTCGGCCCCGACGACATGGGCGCACGACAGGTCGACCGCGAGGGTGCCTAACGAAAGCCACGCGGCGGCTCGGAGCGCGAGCGGCACCAGTCCGGCCCTGCCCTGCGGCTCGAGCCAGAGGTACACCACCGCCGCCAGCGCGACCGCCGCCAACCCGAGCGCGGCGACGGTCATCCGACGGTCCGCGGTCGACCGAGCGTCAGGCCGGTCATGGCGCGCTGGGACCGGCCGAGCTGACCGGTTCGGCCTCGAGAAGCGCCCGGAACCGCTCTCGTTCCTCAGCGAACCGGGGGAGCAGTTCCGCCGGCAGCGGGGTGCCGTCGCCGAGGTCCACCGTCGAGGGGTTCCGCGCCGCGCCGTTGACCCGGAACTCGTAGTGCAGGTGAACGGCCGTGGCGAGGCCAGACGACCCGACGTAGCCGATCACGTCGCCCTGCAGTACCCGAGCCTGGGGCCGGATTCCCGGACCAAACCCACTGAGGTGGGCGTACCGGGTCGTGATCCCGTTGCGGTGGCGCAGTTCGACCAAACGCCCATAGTTGCCGGACCAGTTCGCGGTGACGACGAACCCGTCGCCCGCCGCCAGCACCGGGGTGCCAGCGGCGGCCGCGTAGTCGACGCCCTGATGAGGTCGATTGACCCGCAGGATGGGATGAAACCGCCTGTTGGTGAAGCCCGAGGAAATCCGCCGGAACTCGACGGGGGCCTTGAGGAAGGCGCGTCGCAGCGACACTCCTGCCGCATCGAAATACTGGACCCGGCCGTCCGGCAGCGCAAAACGGAATCCGGCGTAGTCCCGCCTGCCGACTTCGAGGGTGGCCGCGAGCACCTTCCCCACCCGGGTTTCGCCCCGTTCCGATTCGAGCCACTCGAGCAGCACGACGATCCGGTCTCCCGGCTGGATCTCGCGGCTGAAATCCACCTGCCACGCGAAAACGTCGGCCACGTCCCAAGCGAGGCGAATTCGTTGATCTGGGCCCAATGCCTCGTCCAGCGGTGCCGCAAGCATGGCGTCGTGGACCGAGGTGGACACCGATCCCTCGACCCGGATGGCCCGGGTGTTCCACCGAATCGGGGCCCGCTCCAGCTGCCAGGCGTTTCGGACCCGTACCGCGCTCAGCTCCTCCTCCGGGGTGGTTCGGACGGTGACCCGCGAGGCGACCGGGTGGTCGGCCGGATGGCTGAACTGGGCGACCCACCCTTCGGGGAGGCGGGTCGGATCGAGCCCCAACGAGGTGACCAGCCCGTAGAGATCGGGGGCGACGATACCGTGGCGTCCAAAGAGCTCGCCTAACGACTCCCCGCGGCGCAAGGTATCGGTCATGACCATCGGGGGCAGTGCTGTCGCCGAGGGCCGCCCCGGAATCTCGAACCGCCGAGCGGTCACCAGGAGGTAGCCCGCGATCGCCAGCCCGCCGGTCGCGAGCCCTCCCAGGACCCAACGCCGCATCAATCCATCTGGCGGCGGATGAAGGTCGGAATTTCCATGTCAGGGACGTCGGCCGGTGCGGCCCGGATCGGCTGGACCGGCCGCGGCGGCTGGGCGGGTGGCGCCACCGGGGTGACGACGGGCGGCGGGACCGGGGTGGAGCGCCGGGACGGGAACGGCAGCACCCCCGGGGCCGGGCGGGCCGGCGGAGCGACCTCGCCGGTGACCGCCCGGTCGAAGCCGGTCGCGATGACGGTCATGTGGACCTCGCCCCCGAGACTGTTGTCGATCGAGGCCCCGAAGATGATCTCGGCATCGTCGCCGACCGCGTCGTGCACCCGCTCCGCCATGTAGGTGACTTCGTCCATCGTGAGGTCGCCGCCGCAGATGTGAATCAGCGCGCCGGAGGCCCCC
This sequence comes from Gemmatimonadota bacterium, assembly GCA_016874005.1. Classification (GTDB taxonomy): domain Bacteria; phylum Gemmatimonadota; class Gemmatimonadetes; order Gemmatimonadales; family GWC2-71-9; genus SHZU01. The sequence continues at coordinate 8,563 of VGVQ01000024.1, forward strand.
GCGATCGATACGTTGTCCAGCAAGGGGCTCGAGATCGCCTGCTGCGACGCCTCCGAGGCTCGGTTGTCGCCCCGACCGATCCCGGTTCCCATCAGCGCCGAGCCGCCGTTCTGCATCACGGTGCGGACATCGGCAAAATCGACGTTGATCATCCCGCTCGCGGTGATCAGGCCGGCAATGCCCTGGGTGGCCTGCAACAGCACTTCGTCGGCCTTCTTGAGAGCGTCCTGGAAGAGGATTCCCTTCCCGACGACGGCCAGCAGCCGCTCGTTCGGCACCACGATCATGGTGTCGACGTGCTGCCGCATCTCCATGATTCCGGTGTCGGCCTGCTTCATCCGTTTCTTGCCCTCGAACAGAAACGGCTTGGTCACGATTCCGACCGTGAGGGCCCCAATGTCCCGGGCCATTTGCGCGATGACCGGAGCGGCCCCGGTCCCGGTTCCGCCGCCCATCCCGCAGGTGACGAACACCAGGTCGGCACCCTGCATGGCGGCGAGCACCTCGTCGCGATTTTCCTCGATGGCCTGGCGGCCGATCTCCGGGCGCGCTCCGGCCCCCAGCCCCCGGGTGAGCCGCTTCCCGATCTGGACCTTGAAGTCCGCCCGATTGTCGGCGAGGGCCTGCGCGTCGGTGTTGACCGACACGAACTCGACCCCGATCATCCGTTCCTCGATCATTCGGTTGACCGCGTTGCCACCTCCGCCCCCAACCCCGATCACCTTCATTTGGGCGCGTTGGGCCGGCGGCTCCTCGATGCGGAAGGTCATGTCGTTGATCCTCTCGTCAGTCGCTCAGAAGAAATCCTGCAGCCACTTTTTCACTGGACCGATCACTTTGTCAACCGCCGGCGATCGGCGCGCGACCGCGCCGAACCCGCCGGTTTGCAGCGCCTGCTTGGCCCCATAGAGCAGCAATCCCACCGGCACCGTCATTCGCGGGCTCGCGACCCGGTCAGTCAAGCCACTGAGACCCGGGCCGGGCATGGCCACCCGCACTGGCAGCGCCAGAACGTCGCGCGCCAACTCGACGATCCCAGGCGTCAGGGCGCCGCCGCCAGAGAGCACGACACCCGCCCCGAGGCGTGGCCGAAGTCCGCTGCGACCCAGTTCATCCCCCACGAGCTCCAAGATCTCCTGGAGCCGCATGTGCATGATGTGGGCGAGCACCCGGCGGCTGCCCGGGCGGGGTGGCTGGCCAGGCCCGGAAGGAAGATCGATGGTCTCGGCGTCGGACACCAGCGGTTCGTAGGCCGCGCCGCTGGCTTCCTTGAGCCGCTCGGCGTCCTGCTGGGGGACCTGGAGGCCGTGGACGATGTCGCTGGTAACGTGTCCCCCGGCGAACATCAGGGAGGCCGTGTGGCAGATCTTCCCGTGCTGGAACACGGCGACGTTGGTCGATCCGCCCCCGAGCTCGACCAAGGCGCAACCCAGCTCCCGTTCATCGGGCGTCAGCACCGCGAGCGAGCCAGCCAGTGGCTCGAGAACGAACTCCCCGACCCGGAAGCCGGCCCGCTCGATGCACCGCTGGAGGTTGGCCACCGCGCTGGACAGGACGGTGACGAGGTACACCTGAGCCTCGAGCCTCGACCCACTCATCCCGATCGGATCGGTGATGCCGGCTTGTTGATCGACCAGATAGTCCTGCGGCACGGCATGGAGCAGCTCGTGGTCGCGACTGAAGGCCACGTTGGCGGCCACCTCGTTGACTCGGGCCACGTCGGCGGTCCGGATCTCGTTGCCGGTGATCGAAACCACGCCATGGGACAGGCGACCGCCGACGTGCTCGCCGGCAATACCGCAGTAAAGAGTCCCGACCTCGACGCCGGCCATCAGCTGGGCGTCCTTCAAGGCCCGTTCGATTCCCCGGGTGGCCTCGACGATATCGCGAACGACCCCCCGCCGCACCGCGGTAGACCGCTCGCTCCCGACCCCGAGCACCCGAACCCCCGGATTGCGAGGATCGCCGGTGACCTCCCCGATGGCGGCCAACATCCGAGTCGACCCGAGATCGAGGGCCGCGACCAACCGCTGATTCGTTTGGGTCATGAGCGACGCCCCCTGACCACGATGCGTTTCTCGAAGCGGGCATCGAGTTCCGCCACGGCCATCCCCCTTCGCCGAACCTCGGATCGGACCACCCGGAGGGCGTTGAGATCTTTCGCGTCCGCGCCGGGCCGGAACAGGATTCGTTCGGTGGCGGTTTCGACGACCACGGTCCCCCGTTCGCGGGTTGCCGAGACGACCTGCCCGAATAGATCCGAATCGACGTCCCGGATCCGGTCGAGCAAGGCTGTCACCGCCGGATCGCCGGTCGCTACCGGAAGATCGGTCGCCGACCGAGTGGGGTCGAACGGCAGCACCCGGCCCCGCCGATCCACCAGTGCCAAACGTCCCTGGGCCTGGGTCAGGGCCACCGGCTCGAACTCGGTGACTTCGACGACCAGCGCCCCCGGCAGCCGCCAGTCAACGGTCACGTTGCGGACGCCGGGCATCGCCAGCACCCGATCCCGGGCCGGCGTGAGATCATCGAAGATGCTGGCGCGGCTCTTGAGTTGCATGGCGCGGGCGATCTCGTTCGGATCGAGGTAGACGGCCCCAACCACTTCGACCCGGCGGACCCGGAACCAATCGACGTGACGAAGGATTGGCCGCAGCGCGACCGCGAGCGTCGCCACCCCCACCGCCGCACCGGCCACCACCAGCAGCCTCCGCCGGGTCATCGGGACAGCCGCGCCAACAGGTCGCGCCCGAGGTGGGTAATGTCACCAGCCCCCATGGTCAGGAGCAAATCGCCCGAACGGACCAGGGCACCCACCGTGTCACCAAGAGCCGCCCGACTGGGCTGGTATTCGACGATCGCGCCGCGACGTCGCGCCGCGTCGGCGACCAGGGCCCCGGTCACGCCCGGCATCGGGCGTTCCCGGGCGGGGTAGACATCGGTCACGACAGCGAGGTCTGCCGCGGCCAAGGCCGCCCCCATCGCGTCCGCGTGGAGGGCCGTTCGGCTGAAGAGGTGGGGCTGGAAGACGGCCACGAGCCGCCGGGCCGGGTAGGCTTGCCTGGCCGCCGCGAGGGTCGCGGTCAACTCGGTCGGGTGGTGGGCGTAGTCGTCGATCACCGCCACCCCGCCCGCTTCGCCGAGGCGCTCGAACCGCCGCCCGACCCCCCGAAAATCGGCCAAGGCATGGGCGGCCCGCGCCGCGTCCCCACCTAACGCCGCCACCGCGCCAACCGCCGCGGCCGCGTTGCGGACGTTATGGAGCCCGGGCACCGCCAGCCGCAACGGGATCCGGCCCCCGCCCGGCAGCCTGAGGACGCACCGGCTCCCCTCGCTCGACTGCCGGATGTCCTCCACGGCCAGGTGGGACGCGCCGGGTCCGAACCGCCACACCCGACCCGGTTCGAGCCGCTTGGCCACCCGGTCGGCCCCGGAATCGGCGTTGCCGACCAGCACTCGGTCAGCCGGGGCCGCAAACTGAACGTAGGCCGCCTCCATCGCTGCCACGCTGCCGTAGCACTCGAGGTGGTCCGCCTCGACGTTGTTGATGACCGCGACGGTGGGACGGAGGGCCAGGAATGCCTGGTCGTACTCATCGGCCTCGACCACGAACAGCTCGTCGCTTGCGAGCCGAGCGTTGCCGCCCCACGCCGCGACCCGGCCCCCAGCCAGCCCAGTGGGGTCGCGCCCGGCACCGATCAGCGCCTCGGTCGTCATCACCGTCGTGGTTGTCTTCCCGTGCGTCCCCGCGATCGCGACGCAAGTGGCATCGCCGATCAGGCCCGCCAGGGCGGCTTTCCGCGGGACGATCGGAACCCCGAGTGCCCTTGCCCGCTGGAGGTCGGGATGATCGGCTGGGATGGCGGCACTCGCGACGACCGCGCGGGCCCCCTCTACCGCCTGACTCCCATCGTCGCGAAACACCTTGGCACCCTGAGCCGCCAGATCAGCCGCCCCGACCGGATCGCTGTCCGATCCGCTCACTCCGATCCCCCGGCGCAGCGCGATCAGGGCCAGCGCGCTGACCCCCGCTCCGCCGATGCCGACGAAGTGGATCGGGCGCGGATCGGACTGGAGAAAAAGGTTCATCTGCGGTGGCGCAAATCTAGGTACCATCGAGCACTTGGCAAAGCCTACCGGGGTGCCGCCAGGGCTTGGAGCTCGGCCACGATCGTGGCGAGGGCCTCGGGCTTGCCGCGCTTCAGCGCGGCCGCCCCCAGTTGGGCGAGTCGGGCCCGGTCGCCAAGAAGCCCCACGATCGCAGACCCGAGTCGATCTGGGTCCAGGTCGTCCTGGCGGACGCAAACCGCGGCGCCAGCCGCGGCAAACGCGGCGGCGTTGATGGTCTGATGGTCGGCCGCGGCGGTTGGCAGCGGAATCAGGATCGAGGGGAGCCCCCACGCGGATATCTCCGCCAGCGTCATCATCCCGGCTCGGCCAACCACCAGGTCGGCCACGGCATAGCCGTCGGCCACCGGATCGAGAAAATCCACGACCCGGACCGCGGGCGGCCGGTGCCACTGGGCAAACTCGCGATAGGTCCCCTTTCCGGTTACCCAGATCAGCTGCAGCCGGTCCGCCAGGGATTGGCCTTCGCGACCGAGCCATCCTTCGACCAACCGGTTGATCGCCAGGGAACCTTGGCTCCCTCCCATGACAACGACGGTCGGCCGCCCCGGCACGAGCCCCAGCCGGGAGGCCGCATCCACTCGCCGCTCCGGCGTCGGCGGTGCGATCGGGCTGCCGGTCACCACGATTCGGGAGCGGACCGCGGCCGGTAAATGGTCGGCCGCCTCGGGGGCCCCGAGGAAGATTCGGTCAACGCGGCGCGCGAGCCAGCGGGTCGCCACCCCGGGAAAGACATCCTGCTCGAGGATGGCCGAGGGGACGCCCCGTTGCGATGCCATCCACAGCACTGGTCCCGAGGCGTAGCCGCCGGTGCCGAGGACCAGCGTCGGATGCTCCCGATCCAGCAAGCGCCGAGTCTCCCCGACCAGTCGAACGGCAAGAGCCGGCCACCGCCAGTTGCGCCACCACTGGCGCCGGTAGATCGGCTCGAAGGGCAACAGGTAGTAACGAAACCCCCGGCCCGGCAGCACGGCGGCCTCGACACCGCGGATCGCCCCGACCAACGCGATCTCCCAAGAGGGCTCGAGGCGCCGGATCGCCTCGGCGATAGCCAGCGCCGGCATCAGATGGCCGCCGGTGCCGCCTCCGGCGATGAGGAGTCGGGTCCCGCTCGTCATGACCGGCCGACCGGCCGGCCCCGCATCCGCCCGATGTTGATCAGCACCCCGACGGCCAACAGCGATACCATCAGACTCGATCGGCCAGCCGACATGAACGGCAGTGTCAACCCGGTGGTCGGCATCAGGTTGGTGTTGACGGCCATGTGCATCAGGGTCGTGAAGCCGATCGACGCCGTGATCCCGGCCGCCAGCAGCTGACCGAATTGGTCCGCGGCGGTGAGCGCGATCCGAAAGCCGAGCCAGCAAAACAGCCCGAACAGGGCCAGGAGGACCATCACGCCCAGGAAGCCCCACTCCTCCCCGATGGTACTCATCAAGAAGTCGGACGACGCCATCGGCAGATAGTCCATCTTGAGCTGGCCCTCGCCGAACCCCACCCCGACCAGGCGCCCGGACCCGAAGCCGATGGTGGCCTGGTTGACCTGCATCCCGACGTCCCGGGCGCAGTCGCCCGCCAGGCCAAGAAAACACTTGACCCGGTTGAATCGGAATTCCTCCGACATGATGGCCGCGACACCGCCGAACACCACCGCGACCGACAACATCAGGAAGTGCCCGATCCGTGCCCCGGCCGCGAAGAGCACGACACCGCCGGAGAGCCCGATCACCGTCGCCATCGACAGGTTGGGCTGGATGAGGACCAGCAAGGACATCACCCCGAGCACCGAGAGAACCGGCAGCATCCCCCGCCGGAAATCCCGAATCAGCGGCCCCTTCTTCGTCGCCAGCGCGGCCACCCAGACCACGATGACGAATCGGGCCAGTTCCGAGGGCTGGAAGCTCATCCCGGGTACCCGGATCCACCGGCGGGCCCCGTTGATTCTCGGGGCGATCGCCTCGGTCCCCGGTGTCATCACCAAGAGGAGCAGGAGGAAGGTCCCGCCGAGGAGCCACCAGGACCAGTTCCGCCACCGACCGTACTCGACCCGCGACGCCACCAGCATCGCGACCCCACCGATCGCGGCCGCGGACAGCTGCTTGAGCACCTCGGTCGTCCCCGACCCGAAGCTGGCCGCCGAGTAGAGCGTCGCGAGCCCAAAGGCAACCAGAATCGCGGTCACCACCGCCAGGAGCCGGTTCTCCCACCGAACTTCACCGGGATGCTGAATTACGGTCGCCGTCACATCGCCTCCACGGCCGCCCGGAACCGGCGACCCCGCTCTTCGTAGTTCTGGAACATGTCATAGCTCGAGCAGGCCGGGGAGAGCAACACGGCGTCGCCCGGCTTGGCCGCGGCCTTGGCTCTGGCGAGCACGTCGGCGAAATCGCCGCCCGACTCCACCGGCACCACTCCTTCCAGGTCGCGGACCACGAGCGGTCCGGCTTCGCCGTAGGCGATCACGACTCGGCAGCGGCCCAGTAGAGGTCCCAACTTGGTGTATGGCTCGCCTTTGTGGCGTCCGCCCAAGAGCAGCACGAAGGGACGGTCCATGGCCCGGAGGGCCACTTCGGTGGACGCCACGTTGGTGGCCTTCGAGTCGTTGATCCACAGTACTCCGAACCGCTCGGCGACGGGCTCGAGACGGTGATTCAGGGGAGCCACGGTGGCCCACCCGGTGGCAATGGCGTCGGCATCGACTCCGAACGCCTGGACGGCCAGTGCCGCGGCCAGGGCGTTGGCCGCGTTGTGATCGCCGAGCAAGGGCAACCCGGCCCGCCGGGCGATCCGGACCCGGTCGATCACGAGCCAGCCGCTGGCCCGATCGAAATGTCCGTCGGCGGGAGCGGCCAGGCCGAAGGTCCGCCGTCCACCCACCACCGCTGCCGTCCAGCGGAGCGACTCGGGATCGTCGGCGTTGAGGACCCAGAGGGAGCGCCCGTCGGCGTTGGCGAACAAGGCCATCTTGTCCCGATAGTACGCCTCGAGGCTCGGGTAGCGATCCAGATGGTCAGGTGCAAGATTTGTCAAGATCCCGACGGTCGGCCGGACCGTCGGCATGTCATGGAGCTGGAAGCTCGACAATTCCACCGCCATCACCTCCGGGCGGCGATCGGCCAGGGCGATCTCACACAGCGGCGTGCCGATGTTCCCGGCCGCGATCGCCCGCCGCCCCGCCGTTCCGAGCAAGTGGGCCGCCAAGGCGGTCGTCGTGGTCTTGCCATTGGTCCCGGTGATCGCGACGTAGGGCACCGAATCGCCCAGGGCCCGAAGCCCGAGCTCCGCCTCGGCCCAGATCGGAATGCCTCGGGCCCGGGCGGTGGCGACGGCCGGCGCATCGGGCGGCACCCCCGGCGATACGATCACCAAGGAGGCTCGCCCAATCAACTCGAGATCGTGGCCCCCGAGGTCGACCCGAGCCCCGAGGGCGCGGAGCGAGGCGGCCTCGGCGTCGAGCGCCTCGGAACGGCCGGCATCGGACCCGTAGACGGAGGCGCCCTCGCGGAGCAGCAGACGCGACGCGGCGCCTCCGCTTCGGCCGAGGCCGACCACCGCGACGTCGCCCAGCCGGCCCAACACGCGCCGTTACCGAACCTTCAGGGTGGCCAGCGCCACCAGCGCGCACAAGAGACCCGCGATCCAGAACCGCACCACCACCTGGGACTCGTCCCAGCCCTTCTTTTCGAAGTGGTGATGCAGCGGCGCCATTCGGAACACTCGATGGGCATCGGCGTATTCGCGGCCCCGGGTTCGCTTGTACCACTTGTAGACGCCCATCTGCAGGATCACCGACAGCTGCTCGGCCACAAAGACCCCGCCGATGATCAGGAGCAGGAACTCCGCCCGGAGCAGGATGGCCACGGTTCCGAGGGCACCACCGATGGCGAGGCTCCCGGTGTCCCCCATGAACACCTGGGCGGGGTGGGCGTTGAACCAGAGGAATCCCAGGGAGGCGCCCATCAGCGCGCCGCAGAACACGGCCAGCTCGCCAGCGCCGGGCAAGTAGTAGAAATTGAGATAGGCGGTCATGTCGATTCGCCCAAAGATGTAGGCGAAGAACGCAAACGCGGCCGCCGCGATCGCGGTGAGTCCGGTCGCGAGACCGTCGAGGCCGTCCGTCATGTTGACCGCGTTGCTGCTGCCGGTGACGACAAACGTCACGAAGGCCACGTACGCCAGTGGGACGAAGATGATGACCGTGTATTTCAAGAACGGTAACACCGAGGCCGTGGCCGGCAGCGTCGCGGCGGGCACCACCGGCGCGAGCCACAGATACAGGCCCAAGGCCGCGCCGAACAGGCACTGTCCCACCAGTTTCCAGCGCGCCACCAGGCCGCGCGGCTTGCCCTGCACCACCTTGAGGTAGTCGTCGACGAACCCGATGGCCCCGGTCCACACGATCGCGAGCAGGGCCACGACGACGAAACGATTGCTGAGCGACGCCCACAGCACCGTGGGCACGACCGTCGCAATCAGAATGATGAGGCCGCCCATGGTCGGCGTGCCGCGTTTCTCGTCGTGGGTCGCGAGGAGGCCGGTCCGGACCACTTGCCCCACCCTGAGCGCGGCGAGTTTCCGGATGATGCTCGGTCCCACGACAAAGGCGAGCAAGAGGGCCGTGACGACCGCGCCAGCGGCCCGAAAGCTGATGTAGTTGAACAAGTTGAAGAGGATGTAGTCGCGACCCAGGGGCGCCAGCAGATGATAGAGCACGAGCGATCTCCTAGGCGGAAGGCCCGACCAGCCGCGGGAGCATTCGCTCCAGCGCCACCCCACGCGACCCTTTCAACACGATCAGCTCGGAGCCGGTGAGGCGTGGGGCCACCATGGCCGCCGCGGCCTCGGCGTCGGAGGCGACAATCAGCCGATCGCGGAGCCGGGGCCGCATCGGTTCGAGCGCCGGCCCGAAATCCCCGACGGCCACCAGCAGATCGGGCCCCAGTTCCACCAGCCGCTCGGCGATCTCCCGGTGCAGTCGGGCGCTCTCGGGACCGAGCTCCAGCATCGAACCCGCCACGAAGACCAGCCGGCGACCAGCCTTGAGCCGGCGGGCCGTCTCGATCGCCGCGACGAAGGAACCTGGATTGGCGTTGTAGCTGTCGTTGAAGACCGCGAGAGCGCCGTAGTGGCGCAGTTGCCCCCGGCTACCGGGCAGCTCGACCGCCGCGAGCGCCGCGGCGACACCGGCGCGAGGCAGGTCGAGCTCGCGAGCAACGGCCCAGACCAACGCGGCGTTGGCCGCCTGATGGTACCCCAATGGCCCCAGCCTGAACCGATGCCCGTCGAACACCACCTCCGCCCGACCGTCGTCGCCGACCTGGACCGAATCTGGAACGACGTCGGCCCCCGCCAGGCCCGCAGTCACCACCCGGCGCGCCAACCGGCGGGCGCCCTCGGCGAGTTCCGGCGAATCGGTGCCGACAACCGCGACCGGGGCGCCGACCGCGAGGGACAGCTTTTCGCGCATCACCCCGGCGATCGATCCGAATCCTTCCAGATGGCCGGTCCCGACGTTGGTGATCACCACCACGTCCGGGGCAATGATCTCCCGGTATCGGGCAATCTCACCGGGAAGGTTGGCGCCGGCCTCCACCACCAGTGCCTCGGTGTCACCGGGCGCCTCGAGAATGGTGGTCGGCACCCCGACGAGGTTGTTGAGATTGGCGCGGGTGGCGTGGACCCGATACCGGGTTGCCACGGCGGCGGCGAGCATCTCCTTGGTCGAGGTCTTCCCGTTGGTGCCGGTCACCGCGATGACCGGGCCGGCGACCTCCGCCCGTCTGGCCTTGGCCAGCCGCCCCAGCCCGACCAGCGTGTCGTCGACGGGATACAGGGTCATGCCCGCGAGCGCCGGAGTTCCTCGCCGGACCACGGCACCTCGGACGCCCGCTTCCCGGGCGGCCTCGAGAAAGGCGTGGCCGTCGAACCGCTCACCGGCCAGCGCCACGAAGAGATCGCCCTCGGCCGCGCCGCGACTGTCGGTGACGACGCGGCGATAGGGCCCGCCGCCCTCCTCGCCACTCAGGCCCAGGATCTCGCGAACGGCGCGGTCGGTCCGGATCACGGGGCCGACCCGATCGCCTCGCGGACGATCTCGCGTTCGTCGAACGGAAGGTAGTCTTTGCCGATGACCTGGTAGGTCTCGTGACCCTTGCCGGCCAGGAGCAGGGTGTCCCCCGGCCGCGCCATGGCGATCGCCCGCCGGATGGCCTCGCGCCGATCGGGGAGGCGCTCGTAGGCGGTCCCGGGCGGCAGTCCCGTAACGATGTCATCGAGGATCCGGTCGGGGTCCTCGGTCCGGGGATTGTCCGAGGTGACGATGACGAGATCGGATCGTTGGGCCGCGATGCCCGCCATGATCGGCCGCTTCCCGCGGTCTCGGTCGCCGCCGCAGCCGAACAAGCAGATCAGCTTTCCAGGGGTGATCGGGCGGAGGGTGTCGAGCACCCGCTCGAGGGCATCGGGCTTGTGGGCATAGTCGCGGAGCACCACGCACGGCCGCTCGGCGATCCGTTCCATTCGGCCGGGGACCTGCGGCGCGATGGCCAGCCGAGCCACCACCTCGTCGAGCGAGCGCCCGAGGCCGAGAGCCAGGGCCGCCGCGCCCAACGCGTTGGCGACGTTGAACGCCCCAGGGAGCGGCAGAGTCGCCTCCGCGGAGCCGAAGCGCCCGGCCAGCCGGAAGCGGCTCGAAGTCGGGAGCATCACGATACCCTCGGCCCGAACTTGAGCCATCGGGCTCGACCCGAAACCGATCACCCCGGGCCGCCTGGCCAACCCGTCCCAGGCGGGGTCGTCGGCGTTGACCACGACGACGCCGCGGGGACTCATCAGATCGAGCAACTTGAGCTTGGCATCGCGGTACTCGTCCATCGACCGGTGGTAATCGAGGTGTTCCCGGCTGAGATTGGTGAACACCGCCCCGTCGAAGCTGAGGCCGTCGAGCCGACCCTGATCGAGGCTGTGCGACGAGGTCTCCATCGCGACTCGCTCCACGCCGGCCGCGAGGAGCCCGGCCAGGGTGGCGACGAGGTCGATCGGCCCTGGCGTCGTCAGGCTCCCGGCGGTCGAGGCCACCGGGCGGTCGGCGCCGTCGAACGCGCCTAACGTGCCGATGCTGCCGGCCCGCCCGTCGCCGTTGAGGAGGTGGCGCGCCAGCAGGGTCGTCGTGGTCTTGCCGCTGGTTCCGGTGACCCCGAGCAACGAAAGCCGAGCGGCCGGATCGCCGTACCACCACTTGGCCGCGGTGATCGCCGCCCGACGCCCATCGCTCACGATCACCTCCGGTGGCCCGGCCCCGGTGGCCCGCTCGCCAATGATCAGGCTCGCACCGCCCGCGACCGCCGCCCCCACGAACTGATGGCCGTCCTGTTGCGACCCGCGGACCGCGATGAAGGCCCCGCCCTGGCCGACACGCCGGCTGTCCATCGCGATACCGGTGATCTGACCGAGACCCTCCGGGGCGCGAATCAGCAGCCCCGATCGTCGCAGGGCCTCGACCAATTCGCCGCCCGCTCGCGGTGTCATGGCGCGGGGTCCTTCCGCGACACGATCACCACAGTCCGGCCCGCGACCAACGATTCGCCGGCCGCCGGAACGGTGGCCGAAACGAATCCGCTCGCAGCGCCGTCGAGGCGAACCCGAAACCCCCTCGCGTGGAGGACCCGGGCCGCGTTCCGAGTCCCCTGCCCGAGTACGTCGGGAACCTCGAGAGGACCCGCCGAGCGAGTCGGCGCGGCCCCGATCGGCAGCGGCACCCGGACGGCGCGGCGCGGCGTCGGCTTGCCGGCCGAGGGCCCCGACGAGGGAGCCGCGACGCGGTCATCGGCGATCTTGGCCCGGTCGAGCGCCGTCCGGCGGGCCCCGATCGCTTGCCGCAACATTCTGGCAACCAGTGGCGCGGCGACCAGCCCGCCGTAGTAGTCGCCCTTGGGATTCTCGATTCGAACGGTGACCACCAGCTGCGGATCCTTGGCGGGATACAGTCCCGCGAAGGACGCCGCTCGGCGGTCGACATAGCGCTTGGTCTCCTGGTCGAGGAGGCGCGCGGTGCCGGTCTTCCCGAGCACCCCTCCCTTGACCTGGGCTCGGCGCCCGGTCCCAGAATCGCTGGCCGACAGCGCCAGATATCTCCGAATGGTCGCGGCGGTTTCCGGGGAGACGACTCGACGGACCACCATCGGCTCATGGCGGTACAGCACCGTCCCGTCCTTGCCGCGAATCTCCTTCACCACCGCCGGGGCCAGCAGTACCCCGTCGTTCGCCAGGGCGCCGTATGCCGCCGCCAGCTGGATCGGGGTCACCATGAAGGCGTACCCCATCGCGACGCTGGCGGTCTGCTCCCAGGCCCGCCACCGGTGGGGCAAGGCCGGCAGCACGCCACCGCCCTCCCCGGAAAAGTCCACCCCGGTCGGCGCCCCGAACCCGAAGGCACGGAGAAAGTCGTAGTGCTCGGCGGGTTGCAGCCGAGTGGCGAACTTGACGAGGCCGATGTTGCTGGAGACCTGGACCGCCCGGGCCAGCGTTAGGCGGCCTTCCTCGGGATGATCGTCTTCGATGGTTCGGAACCGCCCACCGGGCATCGGCATCTTCCAGCTGCCATTCTCCGCCGACACCGCCGCTTCGGCGTCGACCCGGCCGAGCTCGAGTAGCGCCGCGGCGGTAAACGGCTTGGCCGTGGACCCTGGCTCAAAGGCCAGCTGGAAGTAGGAGGCGCTGGCGGCAACCGCGCCACCGGGCCGCCGCTCCAGCGACGCCGCGGCAAGCACCTCGCCCCGCCTCGGGTCGAGGAACACGATGTCGCCTCGGTCCGGCGTGGCGTCGCGGAACACCGCGGCCAAAGCGCCCTCGGCGATCTCCTGGAGTTCCTTGTCGATCGTCAGGATGACGTCGTGCCCCGGGACCGGCTCTCGGAGGATCCGGCCCGGCGATTCGTACGTGCGCCCCTGTCGATCCCGGAGCAGGGTCGCCTCGCCGGGCCGGCCGGCGAGAATCGAGTCGAGAAACCGCTCGAGGCCGCTCGCGACGGTCCCGGAATCCCCGGCCGGGGTCCCGATCAACGGCCTCGCGAGCGGACCCGAGGGGTACTCTCGCCGGTACACCGGGGTCAGCGTCACCCCGTCGAGGGCGCGGAGACGGCGCACCTGGCCAGCGGTAAACGGCCCGTGAGCGTAGAAGTCTCGGCCGGCGGCCAGGCGACTCCGCAACTGTTCCGTTCTAGACCCGATGTCGGCCCGGTAGACTCGAAGCAGGGCGGCGAGGTCCTTCACTTGCTTGGCCGAGACATCGATTCGATAGCGTTCCAGCGACTGGGCCAGGGCGGTTTCGCCGCGGTCGTAGATCACTCCGCGCTGAGCCGGCAGGGCCCTCGACACGGTGCGCCTCGACTCGGCCAGGTGACGCATTTCGCCGCCCCGGTAGAGCTGGAGATACCCGGCCCTCGCCAGCACCGCCAGACCGCCGACGACGAGCATTGCCTGAATCGCCTTGATGCGGGCGTCGACGTTGGCCATCAGCGCGAGGGTTCTGGCGGGTCGAGGACCAGGATCGTGCCGGCCGTATCGGCCGGAAGTCCCAGCCCAAGCCGGGCGACTTTCGGGAGCAGCGCCTCGGCGGTCGTCGCCACCCGGATGCGACGCTCCAACTCGGCCCGGGAGGCCTCGAGGGTACCCCGGGTCTCACGAATTCGCCGCAGCCGGGCGGCCGTTTCCAACGCCGACTTCTGACGGGCGATGACCGCGGTGGCCACCAGCAGGAACACCGCCAGCCAGAGCGCGAACCAATACCGGCCCCTACCCTTGCGGCTCATCGCGAGCCTTCTCGAAGACCCGGAGCCGGACGCTTCTGGCCCGCGGATTCGCGGCGATTTCGTCGGCCGTGGGCCCGACCGGCTTCTTGGTCAGGATTCGACCCAGCGGGCGGCCCCGGCAGGCGCACCGGAGAGTTTTCGGGGGACAAACGCAGGTGGCACCCCACTCACGTAACGCGTTCTTGACCAGCCGATCTTCTCCCGAATGATAACTCATCACCGCAAGGGCCCCGCCCGGTTCGAGGGCCTCGAGGAACCCCGGCAAGGCCTCGGCGAGGCCGCCGAGTTCGTCGTTGACCGCGATCCGGACCGCCTGGAAGATCCGGGCGAAGTCCGCCGGCCCGCTGCGGGGGCCTAACGCGGCGCGAATGGCCCGGACCAGGTCGTCGCTGGTCTCGAACCGGGCAGTCGCTCGGCGGCGGACCAGCTCGGCGGCCAGTCGCCGCGCCCGGCGCTCGTCCGCGAAATCACGGAAGATTCTGGTCAATTTGCCGGCGTCCGCCGAATTGAGCAGGTCGGCTGCCGGGCGACCCTCCCGCGCCATCCGCATGTCGAGGGGCACCCCGGGCCGAAAGCTGAACCCGAGCGACTCGTCATCGAGTTGACGCGAGGAGACGCCGAGATCGAGGAGAATCAGGTCCGGTCGAAAAGCCCGAACCGCGAGCAGGCTCTCGGGGGAATACACCGATGCCTGCCGAGCGTCCAGGCGGTCGGAGGCGAGCCGAGTCACCGCCCGGCGAATGGCCTCGGGATCGCGGTCGAAGCCGAGCACCCGGGCCCCTCGATCGAGGAACAGCCGGGCGTGGCCGCCGTCGCCCAGGGTGCCGTCGACCACTCGTTGCCGCTCGCCGACCAGCCCGAGCAACTCGGAGGCGAGGACCGGGAGGTGGTAAGGCGGCTCGGTCACCGAAGTTCCAGAATGAAATTCACCCCGCCTCTGATCGAAGCGGGGTGAACGAGAACCGATGGGAACGGGGCTGACGGGGCTCGAACCCGCGACCTCCGCAGTGACAGTGCGGCACTCTAACCAAGCTGAGCTACAGCCCCTCTTCCTGCGAGCCCGACAATATAGACCCCGTCATTGTCCCTTACAATAGGCCTTCTTCATCTGGGCAACGCGCGGCAAGTAGCTCTGGTCGATCGCCTGGATCCGCTGCCCGACGACCTCCGCCTGAATCGATTGCCCGGCCGTCAGCGCCGCTTTGGTATCGTTGATGAAGACCTCGTAGACGTTGACGGACTCGCAGGTCTTGGCAGCGACGACCTCCTGGTCCTTCTCGTTCAGTTGCCCGAGCATTCCGAACCCGAGCACGTAGCTGGCCAGTTGGTACCCCCGGCTCCCCTCTTTGAGCATGCCCGCCGCCTTCTTCGCGATCACGGTCGCAAGGGCGAAGTCGATCGGCTGGGTCTGGAGAATCGGCAGCCCTGCTTCTTGGGCGAGGATCAGCCCGTAGTTGGTCTTATCGGTATCCTGACCGTTCTGTTCGATCGCGCTGCCCAGGGAGATGCCGTCCTGATAGCGCTTCTCCTTGAACAGCTTCCGCACCGCCCGAATGACCGGGGTGAGATCCGTCTTGTCGACCTCCACCAGCCGGCGCGTCACGGCGACCACGCTGTCCGTCGGCCCGACGAGTTCAAACGCCTTGCCGAGTTCGCCCAAGAAGTAGCCGTTGGACGGGAACTTCTTGGCCGCGAACTGCGACCACTTGAGGTACGCCGGGCCGTTCACCGAGTCGCGGGACGCGACATAGAGCATCTTCTGGAGATTCAGGGTGTCCGCTTTGGCGGAGTCGAGCGCGAACACCTGTTCCATGGCCTGAATCGCGCAGAGGTTCTTCTCCGGCCTTTGCTGGACCAGGCAAGCGGTAGCGCGGAGGTTGTAGAAGTCGGGATTGGCCGGATCGCGGTCGATGGCTTCGGTCGCGACCTTCTCGCCGAGATCGGGCTTGCCGGCGAGAATGAAGAACCGGATTGCTTCCTCGACCACCTTCTGGTTGTTCGGCGCGACCACGATCAGGTTGGTGTAGGTCTCGACGATCTTGACGGTGTCGTTCTTGGCCTGGTATTGGCCGAGCAGCCCACCGAGCGCCTCGACGCTGAGCCGGTCCCCCTTGAAGGCGTCGCCGTAGTACTTGATGATCTCATCGGCCGGTGACTTCTTGGCGACGGCGATCTGGGCCATGCAGAGATTGGCCATCCCGTGAAGCGGAAGCGCTTTGAGCGCCTTGTTGGCCGCTTCGGCGGCCTTGGTTTGATCGGTGCTGGCGAGGTTGTCGCATTTGAGCGCTTCCTGCATCGCGACAAAGGCGGGCCGGAGCGACTCGGCGATCTTTCCACCCAGATCCTCGAAGCTCTGACCGGCGGCTTGGGCCATCGAGGTCATGTAGCCGGTCTGATCGTTCCGGGACAAAAGCCGGACTTCGACCGAAACCTTTCCGTCGGGCGCTCGATTCAGGGTGCCGACGATGATCGCCCGCGCCTGGAGCTGGCTGCCCAACTGCCGAGCCACGAGCGGCAGCAGCAACGCGTCCGGCGGGTACCCGTACTGGATGAGCGCGTCGTTCATCACATTGCGGGTGATCGTCTGATACCACTTGTCGGCGACACCGTCCATCTTGTCGCGGAGGCCGGATCCGACCAGGACCGCCGCCGCCGAATCGGCCGAATGGAAGGTGTGTGTATTGGCAACCAGCAGTCGCGGCAGATTCTGGGTCGGACGCACCGGCCGACTGGCGCGCAGCTGCGCGGAGATAGAAGATACGGCGGCACCGGCAACCAGACCGAGTACCAGCGAAGCCACACGAAGACGCATGCGAAACAACCTCCGCAACGAGGTGCGCCCGGCGCCCGAAGTGGCGGCGGGGAATGGGCGAAGAGGGATTCGAACCCCCGACATCCTGCGTGTAAGGCAGGCGCTCTGAACCGCTGAGCTATTCGCCCGCCCGAACTCTCGAGAACCGCTCACTCGCCACACTGAACATGGGGACGCATTTCCGCCACCACGATGCACGTCGAGTGCCCCGCCCGCGATCCGCTACAAAGCGATCGCGAGCGGCAACAATACGCAGTATCCGACCACGAGCAAGACGGCAGCAAGACTGGCGTTCCCGCTCGACAACGTCAAGTAGCCTATCCCCAAGGTGGCCAATGCGACGGCCAGCGCGATGAGATTTCGCCTGCCGAGCAACCTCCGGCCGCCGCCAGACTTCGCATCCGTTTGGGGCATAAGAGTTTGAGGATATGCCTATCGACCCGATCGGTCAAGCGTGCCGGCCCGATTCGTCCCGGCTTGCCGGTCAGTCTCGGATGGCAATTCCACCGCTGGACCGGGGTCGTCGGGCGGAACCACCCAGCCCTCGTCCAAGGCAACCCGCCGGGGCCGGTCCCGGGCCGCTCGAAGGCGCCAGGCGACGACCACCATGACCGCAACCACGACCCACAGGCCGCCCACCGCAAGCCACGAAACGAAATTGTACCGAAGCCGAACGTGCCGCTGCCACGCCGCCTCGAGCCGCCCCGGACCAAGCCCGGTAGCCCGGGCCACGGCCGAGTCGAACGGCTGGCCGTCCGCCAGCCGCTCGAGCAGCGGGACGATACTCCGATCGGCGGTCCGAGTCGCCAGGAACGCCACCGCGCTGGCCGCCAGGGCGTACGACGCGTCAGCGGCCCCTGCGCTGGCCCGCAGGGTCTCGTTGAGTCGATCGAGAGTCGGCACGTCGCCGCGGGCCACGGCAAGATTGAGGGCGAGTCCGTCGAGCCGAGCGAACTCACCGGCAGCAAGCACCGCGTAGCCCTCATCGAACCACCGAGGCACCCGACCCCGAATCGCCTGGCGGAGGGCGAGATGGGCCAATTCGTGGCGAAGCACCTGGCGAGGATCGGGAACATCCGCTCGAACGACCACGAGTCGGCCCTCCGGCGCGGCCCACCCGGCGGCCCAGCCGGGCACCCTTCCCCGGCCCAACCGGTCGGCCGCTACCCCGCGCCCGACGACCAGCGTCAGCGGAGCGACCAGCCGTTGGCCGAGACCCAGGTACCCGGCCGGGCGATCCGCCAGCTCCGCGAGTGAGAGCGCCAGGTCGAGGTCGCGCGGCTCCGCCACCACGGTGACCTGCCCCACTCGAGCGACCTGTCGCCCGAGCTGAGCGGCGGCCGGGAGTTGAACCGCGATCAGACCGAAGGCGACGATCGCGGCACCACGCCGCCACGCTCGACGGACTCGAGCAACTCGGCGCAGCGCGCGGCCCAGGGCGCGAACCGGTTGGCGCTCGCCCCTCTTTTCCACGTCGCGATGGCCCCCGCCGAGTCGCCGCTGAACCACTGGGCCCTTCCCAATTCGTAGTGCGCCTCGATCAGGTTCGGTCCAAGGGCGACCGCCTTGGCCAGGAACGATTGGGCGTCGAGGTACATCCCTCGCTCCAGGTACACCAAGCCCAAATAATAGTGGGCATAGAGGGTGGCCTTCCGGTCGGCGTCCGCCCGGATCACCCGGGAGAGGTGTTCGATGGCTTCGCCGAAAATCCGTTTCTTCAGACAGACATAGCCGATGTTGACCCTGGCCAACTGGTTCGACGGTTCGGCGGCGAGTACCCGCGAAAATGTCTCCAACGCCTTGTCGAGCTGGTGGTCGAGAATTTGGGCCCAGCCCATCAGGGACTGGGCCTCGAGGTCGTTCGGGGCCAATTCGAGCGCCCGCTCGAGCGACTGTCTGGCGCCCTGGTGGTCGCCCAGGGCGATGAGGGACCAGCCTTTCTCGACGAAGGTCGAGGCGCCGAGGTGATCGGCTTGGAAGCTGGGCCGCACGCTCGGGCCAGGACCCGGACCGTCGGGTTCTACGACCACCGTCCGTTTGTACCGCTCGACCAAGCCGCGGATCCGCTGGCGCGCTTCGGCCAATTCCGCCGCGGCGGCTTCGGTCCGCCGGAAGGCGCTCGCGATCCGCCGCTTGAGGGATTCCTGGTCCCCTGGGGAGAGGTTGGCCGCCAGGCGCGCCTCCAGGTCGGCGATCTCTTCCGCCAATCCGGCGTAGGTCGGGTCCGGGGTCATCAGAGCACCACCTGCTCTCGCTGGTACGCCTTGACGACGAGCCGGCCAGTCGAGAGATCGCATTCGGCCGTCCGACCGAAGTCGCCGCCGACCGCTTCGCCGAGCAATCGGATCCCATGGCGGTGGAGCGCCTCTCGGACGGCGACGACGTTGCGGTCACCCATCTGAATGGTGCCCGGCGGGGACAGCGAGGCGAACATGCTGGCACCCCCGACGAGTCGAGCGCCGATGGCCGGCACGCGGGCACCCCGCGCGATCATCCGTTCCACCAGGGCGGGCACCGCGGTCTGAGCGTAGCGCCCGGGTTGATCGACGGTTCGCCCCGCTCCCGCCGAGGGCAGCAGCACGTGGGCGATGCCGCCGATCCGGGCTCCCGGGTCGTACATCACGACCGCGACGCAACTCCCCAGCCCGATGGCGACGAGGGTCCCCGGCGCGTCGGCGACGATCAGCTCACTCACCCGAGCCACGAGGCGAGGGCCGCTCACCGACACCTCCGATAGATTCGCTCGGTGCGGTCGACGGCCTCGATACCCAGGTCGTCGGCCGGGGTGATCGCTTCGGCCTTCCCGAGGACCAGCAGGCCGCCCTGGCGGAGGGACCGAACCAAGTTCGGGAGGATGCGCGACTGGCCATCCGGCCCGTAGTAGATCAAGACGTTGCGGCAGAGCACCACGTGGTAGCGGTCGTTTCCAGCCGGGGCAAAGAGATCGCCTCGCCGGAAGGTAGTCCGCCGACGGACCGACTCTGGCGGAACGAAGGCCGCTTCCCCGGGCCATCCAGCAAGACGTCCGCCCGCACCACGGTGATCAGGGTGCCGCGCAGATTGACGACACCCTCAACCGGCGCTGCAACTCCCGGCATCGGCGCCACATTCAATCCCGTGCAAACTTCGCGCACGGCGTCCGTCCCGAGAGCCAGGCGGCGGTCGCCCACCCGGCAGACCATGGTACCGCCGGGTCGAGGTCTATCCTGAACGATCACGATAGAACCCAAGATATGTCAGCCAATCAGGCGGATCAACGCGCTCTGCAACAAGTTGCAGCGCTGGGACCAGCTCCGTGGGCCAGGGGCTCCGAAACTCGAGCGGGCGGCCGTCGATGGGATGCCGGAAAGCCAGGAGAGCGGCGTGAAGGGCTTGGCGGGCCACCAGGCCGTTGAGGCGTTCCGCGAGGGCCCGCGAGCCCCCCCCGATCCGCCGGGGCCCACCCCCACCGTAGACGGGATCGCCAACCACGGGATGGCCGACATGGGCCAGGTGAACCCTGATCTGGTGGGTGCGGCCCGAATGGAGGTCCGCCCGCACCAGGTCCGCGACGTCGAACCGAGCGACCACCTCGACATCGGTGCGGGCCGGCCGGCCGTCGGGCCTGACGACCATTCGCTTGCGGTCGGTGCTGTGGCGGCCGATTGGGGCGTCGATCCGAACCAAGTCCTTCGGGAGGTGTCCCCAGACCAGCGCAGCGTAGGCCCGTTTGACCTGGCGGGCCGAAATCGCGGTCCCGAGGCGACGGTGGGCCAGATCGTTCTTGGCCACCACCATGAGCCCCGAGGTATCGCGGTCGAGCCGATGGACGATCCCGGGCCTCCCGGCGGGGGACTCGGAGAGCGCGGTGCCGCGGGCCACCAGCGCATTGACCAGGGTATCGTCCCAATGGCCGGGCGCGGGGTGGACCACGAGTCCCGCCGGCTTGTCGATCACGGCGAGGTGTTCGTCTTCGTAGACCACGGTAATCGGGACATGATGGGGGGCCAGCGTCCGAGGCGGGGCCTGATCGGGGAAGGTCACCGATATCAGGTCGCCTCTGCCGAGGGTCCGCGAAGCCCGGGCGACGTCGTCACCGACCGTGACGGCGCCGTCGGCGACGAGCCGGGCGGCCTGAGTCCGGGACAGCGCGAGCTGATCGGCGAGAAACCGGTCCAAGCGCTCCGTCACGGGGGCGCACACCGAGAACGTCACCGAGGGCAGCGGACGGCCCTCAGGCCTTGGCCGTTTTGGACTCTCGGGCTCGACGGGTGTCCTCGAGCCAGAAGGAAATCGCGAGCGCCACCGCCCCGCAGCTGACGCCGATGTCGGCGACGTTGAAGGTCGGATACCGGGTCACCCCGATTCCCACGTCGATGAAGTCAACGACGCCCTGCGATCCCCTGATCCGGTCGATCAAGTTGCCCGCCGCCCCGCCGACCACGAGCGCCGCGGCAATCTGCCTTAGCCACTCGCCCCAGTCCGGCTGACGCGCGCGCCAGGCGATGCCGATCACCGCGGCCGTCGCGATGACCAAGAAGATCCACCGGGAATAGGGCCCGAGGTGGAGGCCAAAGGCCGCCCCCGGGTTGTAGACCAGTCGAAGCCGAAGCCAGTCACCGATGACTTCGACCGGCGGAACCGGGACCAGCTCGCGCTCCGCCAGGCGTTTGGTGAGGTAGTCGAGCGTCACCCAGGCGATCGCCAGGGGCCAGAACACCCGATGGGCGCTAGCGCCGTTTTTCATCCTCTTCCTTTGCTTTGCACGCGATGCACAGCCGGGCGTGCGGGAGCGCGTCCAGCCGCTCGAAGCTGATTTCGCTGGAGCACGAATGGCATCGGCCGAAGGTTTCCGGCGAGGCGTAGAGGCGCCGGAGCGCCTGGTTCACGTGCCAGAGGTAGCGGCCTTCCTGCGAGGCGAAGAGGAACTGCTTCTCCCGTTCCATGGTATCGGTACCTTGATCGGCCATGTGGAACGAGTAGGACGAGAGGTCGCCGTCCGAGTTCTGGAGGGTCGAGTTGAAGGTGTCGTCGTAGTGCCCCAACTCCTTCATGACCCTGGCGCGTTCGTCGAGCAGCCTGCGTTCGAGATGCTTGAGCTGATCCTTCTTCATGCCTTCACCTCAGGTGTCTCGGTCGCAGGTCACGCCGCCCACGGCGCGACCGTCAGCACGACCTGGTGTTCGTCAATGGGCGATCGGTCGGTGGCGACCGCCGCCCCAAGCACTTCTCCTACCCGAACCTCGCGGGCCAGCGTTTCCCCGGCGATCAGGTCGGTCTCCGACCGAGCAGCCGCGACGATCGCGTCCGCGCCGGCGACGCCGAGCACGATCCGGGCCGTGTACTCCAGCCTGGCCTCCTTCCGGAGCCGCTGCACTCGGCTCACGATCTCTCGCGCCAAGCCTTCCCGGGCCAGCTCCGGCGTCAGGGTCGGATCCAAGGCGACGACGAAGGGTCCCTGACTCTGGACCAGCCAATCGGTCGTGACCTCGCGCTCGACGACGGCGTCGTCCGGGAGGACCTCGATCTCCCGTCCCTCGAACACGAGCCGGACCGGACGCCCCGCCTCCAACTCCCGCAACGATTCACCGCCGAGCTGGCCGACCGCGGCCGCGACAGCCGGGGTCTCCTTGCCGAACCGCTTGCCTAACGACCGGAAGTTCGCCTTGGCCCTGAGCCGGACCAACTCGGCGTCCGAATCGACCACCTCGATCCGCCGGACGTTGACTTCTTGTCCGAGCAACGGCAGCAACTCCCGAAACCGCGCTCCATCGACGCCCCGTCCCACCGCCACCCGCATCGAGGCGAGCGGCTGGCGAACCCGGCGATTGCCGCCTTCCCGGGCACTGCGGCCCAGCGAGGCGAGCCGCCGGATCCCATCCATCGCGCCGAGCAGCTCGGGCTCCTCGGTCCCCTGGGCCACCGGAAACCGAGCCAGATGGACCGACTCGCCCGTCAGGGCGCGGTGGAGCCAATCCGCCGCGAATGGGGCCGCGGGCGCCAGGAGCCGCGCCGTCGTGACGAGACAGTGCCGAAGGGTCGCGACCGCGGCGGGATCGGCATCGCGGTCCGGTGCCCAGAAGCGGGCTCGGCTCTGGCGGACGTACCAATTGGAGAGATCCTCGACGAACTCCATCACCCCCCGCACCCCGGTGGTGGCGTCGTAGCCCTCCCAGGCCGCGGTAACTCGGCGGATCGTCTCGTCGAGACGGGCGACCACCCAGCGATCGAGCAGGTTGGGTTCGGTGGTCGCCGCCGCCGGGGCGGTCGCGTACAGGGCAAAGAAGGAATAGAGGTTCCGAAGGGTGTTGAAGAAGCCACCGGCCTGCTCGGGGATCGCCGCCCGATCGAACGGCTTCGGGACCCAGACCTGGCTCGACGCCAGGAGGTAGAGTCGGACCTGGTCCGCCCCGAACTCCCGGACCGCTTCCCAGGGGTCCACCACGTTGCCCCGGCTCTTCGACATCTTGAGGCCGGCGGCGTCGAGAACCAGCTCGTTGACCACCACGTTCCGGAAGGGCGCCTGATCGAAGACGGTGGCGGCGATCGCGAGGAGCGAGTAGAACCAGCCTCGGGTCTGGTCGACCCCTTCGCAGATGAAATCCGCCGGGAAGTGGCGGCCGAACTCGTCGGCGCCTTCGAACGGGTAGTGCCACTGCCCGTATGGCATGGCGCCGGAATCGAACCAGGTGTCGATCACCTCGGGCACCCGCCGCATGGTGCCCCCCGCCCCGTCCGGCCAGGTCAGCGCGTCGATGAACGGCTTGTGGGGATCGAAGTCGGCCGGGAGCGGGCGGCCGAGCTTGCTCGCCAGCTCGGCCAGACTCCCGATCACCTCGACCCGGCCGGGATCGCGATCGGAGATCCACACCGGGAGCGGAGTGCCCCAGTATCGATCCCGCGACAGGGCCCAGTCGACGTTATTGGCCAACCACCCCCCGAACCGCCCGGTCCCGACTTCGGGTGGATGCCAGGCAATTCCTTCGTTGAGGGCGACCAGCCGGTCCTTGATCGCCGAGGTCCTGACGAACCACGAATCCTTGGCGTAATAGATCAATTTGCTCTTGCAGCGCCAGCAATGGGGGTAGCTGTGCCGATATTGCTCGGTCTTGAGATGACGGCCCTGACTCTTGAGCCGTCGGACGATCAGTTCGTTCGTCTCCTCGGCGGTGACGAGGCGGCCTTCCAACTCCGGCCAGGTGGTGCCCGTGAAAGTGCCGTCGGCAGCGACCGGGCGGAGCAAGGCGAGGTCGTGGCGTTGGCCCATGGAGTAGTCGTCGGCGCCGAACGCGGGCGCCATGTGGACGACCCCGGAGCCGTCGTCGGCGGTCACGAAGTCGCCCGCCACGACGATGGAGTGGTTGCGCCCGGCCGGGAGCGGCACCACGTCGAGCGGCCGGGTGTAGCGCATCCCGACCAGCGCCCCGCCAGGCTCGATCGACTCGGGAACCGGCACCGGGTCGTCCTTCGAGCGGGCCAGGATCCCGGCGCGGGCCACCGCCAGGACGAGGCGGCGCTCGCCGACCCGGTAGGTACCGTACTCCAACTCCGGATGAACGGCGACCGCCACGTTGGACGGGAGGGTCCACGGGGTGGTCGTCCAGACGACGAGTTCCCGGCCGTCTTCGAGCCCGACGGTGAGGTAGAGCGACTTGTCGACCACGTCCTCGTAGCCCAGCGACAGCTCGTGGCTCGAGAGGGTGGTACCACATCGAGGGCAATACGGCAGGACCCGGTGTCCCCGGAAGAGCAGTTCCTTGTCGTGGAGCCGCTTGAGCAGCCACCAAACCGACTCGATGTAACTCGGGGTACAGGTCACATAGGGGCGGTCGTAGTCGAGCCAGTAGCCGATCCGGTCCGACAGAGCCACCCAATCGTTCTGATAGGCAAACACGCTTTCCTTGCAGAGCCGATTGAAGGCCTCGACCCCGTAGGCCTCGATGTCCTTCTTGCCGGAGAGCTCGAGCCGCTTCTCGACCTCGATCTCCACCGGGAGCCCGTGGGTATCCCATCCGGCTATTCGGGTAACCGATCGGCCCTGCATCGACCGAAACCGGCAGAAGAGGTCCTTGATGGTTCGGGAGAAGACGTGGTGAATCCCGGGGCGCCCATTCGCCGTCGGCGGCCCCTCGAAGAACACGAAGGGCGGATCGGCTTCGTGAGCAGCCTGAACGAGTCGGAACAGCCCTTCCGACTTC
This sequence comes from Gemmatimonadota bacterium, assembly GCA_016874005.1. Lineage (GTDB taxonomy): Bacteria > Gemmatimonadota > Gemmatimonadetes > Gemmatimonadales > GWC2-71-9 > SHZU01. The sequence continues at coordinate 33,488 of VGVQ01000024.1, forward strand.
CAGGCGGCCAGCAGGCCGGTTTCGAGGGCGTCGGCGCCTCCGGCCGGCCAGGCGGGATAATGCCCAGTCATCAGCGGACCTAGGCTGGCCGCCTCGCGGCCGGCGCGCCCGGGAGCGACTCCGGGGTCGGGTGCTCTTCCATCGACACCAGGGCGTCGAGCTCCGCCAGCTCGCGCTCCAGCATTCGTCGATAGCTCGCGAGGTAGCTCGCGAACTGCCGGCGGACCGAGTCGTTGGCGTGATAGAGTCGCTGCCCTTGGCCATTGGCGTCGGCCAGGACCTGCTGGGCCGTCATCCGTGCCTCGGCCACCAGTTGATCCGCCTGGGCCCGGGCCCGTTGGAGGATCAACTCGGCTTCCTTGTCCGCCTGGGTCTGCACATCGGCTCGGAGCTGCTGAGCCGCGATGAGGGCGTCGTTCATGGCCCGTTCGCGGTCGCGGAAGACCTTGAGCTGCTCGACCATGTGCTGCAGCCGGTCGTTGAGCTGCCCGCGATCGCGCCAGAGACGATCGAGTTCCTGGGCAATCCGCTCCTTGAAGTCGTCGACCTGGGTCGGATCGTAGCCCCGAAGCGCCTTGTGAAACTCCTGATGGCGGACATCGTGGGCGCTGAGATTGAAGCCGTCTTCCGTCATCGGTCTCGCTCCCCGAACAGAATGGTCCCCAACCGAACCATGGTGGCACCCTCTTCGACCGCGGTCTCGAAGTCGCCCGACATGCCCATCGAGAGTTCCGCCACCGAGATGCCGCGGGCCTCGAGGGTGTCCCGAAGGGTCCGCAGCCGTCGAAACGCCGGTCGCTGCACTCCGGGGTCGGCGCTCTCCGCGGCCATGGTCATCAGGCCGCGGAATTCGAGCCCCGGCTGGGCCAACACCAGATCGACGAGCGACGCGGCTGCCTCGGGAACAACCCCGCCCTTTTGCGGCTCGCCGCTGCAGTTGACTTCCACCAGCACCGGCTGGCGCCACCCGGGCACCGCCCGGCGGGCCAATTCCTCGACGAGTTCCGATCGGTCAACCGAGTGAATCAGACCGAACCGCCCGATCGCTTGCTTGACCTTGTTCCGCTGGAGCGACCCGATCAGGTGCCAGGTGAGTCCAGTGGGCGCCTCGGCCTGCTTGGCGAGGGCCTCCTGCACCCGGTTCTCGCCGATGTCGGCCAATCCAACCGCGGCCGCGGCCCGAACGGCGTCGACCGAGTGGCCTTTGGTGACCGCGATGATCCGTACCTCGCGAGTCGCGCCGGCGCGGGCCAGCGCCGCGGCAATCCGTTCCCGCACCACGCCAAGGCGCTCGCGAACGACCGCGTCCGTCATAACCCCTAAAGATAAAAGGAGTTACTGCCTCTGGGGAAGCGTGGTGTCCGATTCGAGTTTGGGCTGGCGGATCTGCCGAAGCAGATCTTGGACGCCAGGATTCGGGAAGACCCTGAGGGCGCGTTCAAACGAGGCGACCGCGGTCGCGAGATCGCCGGTCGCCTGGGCCTGATAGCCCAGTTGAACGAACGGGAGGCTCATGGTGTTCGCCATCCCCGCCGCGGTGCTCTCGAAGCGAGACTGGGGGCGGGCGAGCAGATCCGCGTAGCGATAGACGTGGTTGGCCAGTGAGTCCGTGGCGACGATGTCGACCGGGACCCCGAACAGCCCTCCGGCAAGCCGGCGATTGCTGGAGTCCGGAACCGCGGTCTCGAGGTGCATTCCGATCCCCCGCTGGACGATCAGCCCGTCGAGTCCGAAATACTTGCCCCCTGAGCTCAAGCCCCAGGCGATCGGGCGCCTGCCGAAATTCTGTTGAATCGTCCTGATCGCGACGATATCCTCGGTGTAGACGACGCTGTTGGAGTCGAGTTGGGTGCGATACGGCCCGAACTGCAGCGCTACCGCCCTTGGGAGGATCTGCGGCACCGCCGCGGCGATCTCCTGGTCGGTCATGGTGTGCACCGGCCAGGTCACCTCGACGGTCGGGTACCCCCGCCAAAACGCCGGCGCCTTGTCGGGCTCGAAGGGGCGGTCAGGGAGGTCCCGCAGCTGCTTGGTGTACCAATCGGTCCGCGTCAGGGCCAAGCAGACGATCCGGACGTCTCGACGGATTCCCTCGACCTCCTGGGCCCACCAGAGCGGGAAGGTGTCGTTGTCCCCGAAGGTGAACAGGATGCCGTTAGGTGGAACCGAGTTGAGCAGGCTGTAGGCCCAGTCACCCGCGAGGCGGGCATCCGGACCGTTGCCTCGATCGGCATCTCGGAAGTTGCCCACCACCGGTACCGCCGCCACCGCGAAGACGGCCACCGCCGCGACCCGGTGCCGGAGCCGCTTGGCAAGCTCGAGCAGTCCCATCCCGACCCACCCGGCCCAGACGACGAAGCTCAATACGAAGAAATAGTCGCGCTCCCGGACCTCATGGTCGCCGCTGTCGGGAAACTGCTGGTACCCGACGCTGAACCCGGGTCGGAAATTCATGTAGGCCATCAGACCGAGGCCGGTTGCGACCCACAGCGCCAGCATGAGCCACCAGGTCGGACGATCGGCCCGGCGGTGGGCCCGCAGTCCGGTGAGGCCGAGCCAGAAGAATGCGATGGTGACCACGGCGCGGAGGGGCACGTTGCCGGCCTGAACCACCAGCGACTTGGCCCATTGCCAGTCGAAGTACTGGAGGTAGTTGAGCAACTGGAGGCCGATGATCGTCAGGCTTCGGCCCGGATTGTCGGGCCCATGGGGTACCGTGGGATCGTCGAGCGGCGAGCGGGGCGGATACTGATCGCGGCGAATCACCGCGAGCAGGGCGTCCCAGGTCCCCGGCGCGGCCTCGTTGATGACCGGGTTCTGCGGGGAGCGGAGGTAGAGGAAGAGGTACGGCGTCGCGCCGACCAGCGCGATGACTACGGCGAGCGTCGCGAACGACAGCGCCCCGGCGGTCGCGGCGTAGATCGCCGAAGCCACGAAGAGCACCAGGCCAAGGGTCGCGAGCGTCCCGCTCCCCAGTCCGACGCCGAGGAGGAGGGCCCAAAGCCCGCCCATGACGACCACCTTGGCCAGCTCCCGGCGGCGGGCCGCCGGATCCGCCGCCGGATCGCCCAGGACGACGGCGCCAAGGTAGGCGAGAATCGCGGGCCCGGCGAGCAAGGCCAGCAGATGGTTGGCGATCGAGAGGCCGAGGAGGTAGGCGATCATCAGCAGAAACCGGGGCGACCGGGGATCCCCGCGCGACGCCCTCCACCGGCACGCCAGCCAGGCCGAAGCCGCCACGATGAACCCGGCGATTCCGTAGACCTCAGTCTCGTTCGAGTTCTGCCAGTTGGTGAAGGTGAATGCCCCGATGATCGCGCCAGCCCCCGCCGCCAGCGTCCTGAGCAGCCGGTCGCGGGTCCCGTCGCCCGGCATGCCGCGGGCCAGCGCTTCGTGCAGGGTCAGGAACCAGAACCCGGCGGCGGCCGCGCTGAATACCGCGCTCATCAGATTGGTCCGCCAGGCGTACTCGCCGAACGGGATCATCTTGGCCCAGACGTGCCCGATCATGACGAAGAGGGGCGTGCCCGGGGGGTGCGGAATCCCGAGGACCTTCATCGCGGCGATGAACTCGCCCGCGTCCCAGAAGGTGACCGACGGCGCCAGCGACACGACGTACCCCACGAGGACCAGGATCGCGGTCGCCGCGGCAGCCAGGTAGGGGGGACGGGGTCCGTTCATGCCGGTTTCGGTCCTGGACGGGCGGCACCGCCGCGGCGCCGCGTTGGTAGACCGGCGCGCGGCGCACCCGACGCCGGTCGGTGGTTGGAGGGGCTAGGCGCCAGCGGGTTCCGCCGGAGGTGCTCCGAGAATCCCAGGCGACCCGGCCGGCTTCGCGGTCGCCTTCGGTGCGGTCGGTCCGGGCATGGCCGGCGGAGGGGGTGCCGCGCGCGGGGGAAGCGGCTCGCCCTTGGCCAACATCGCGATTTCTTCTCGGTCGAGGGTCTCCCGGTCCAAGAGCGCGTCGGCCATCCGATCGAGCAGCTCCCGGTTTTCGCTCAGAATGACCCGGGCGCGCTCATAGGCCTCGTCAATGAGCCGCTTCACTTCGCGATCGACCGTTTCGGCCATCTCATCCGAAACGTCGCGGCGCTGGGCGATCTCCCGTCCGAGGAAGATTTCCTGCTCCCGGTCGCCCACGGCGATCATCCCCACATGCTCGCTCATGCCCCATCGAGTGACCATCCGGCGAGCCAGCGAAGTGGCCTGCTCGATATCGCCAGCGGCCCCCGTGGTGATCTTCTCGGCGCCGAACACCAGCTCCTCCGCCACCCGGCCGCCGAAGCTGCAAGCCAGGTTCCCCTCGAGCCAGTATTTGGTGACGTTGCGGCGATCCTGCTCGGGAAGCCAAGTGGTCAATCCGAGGGCCCGGCCGCGAGGAACGATCGTCACCTTATGGAGTGGATCGAGCCCCGGGATCTTGATCGAGACGATCGCGTGTCCAGCCTCATGGTAGGCGGTGAGCTTGCGGTCGTCCTCGGTGACCTGGAGGCTCCGTCGCTCGACCCCGAGGATGACCTTGTCCTTGGCCTCCTCGAAGTCGCCCATGTCTACCATCGGCTTGTTGCGGCGGGCCGCCAGCACGGCGGCTTCGTTGACGAGGTTGGCCAAGTCGGCGCCGCAGAGCCCCGGGGTGCCTTTGGCGACGGTGTCGAGGCGCACGTCCGCGGCGAGCGGGATCTTTCTGGTATGGACCCGGAGGATCCCTTCCCGCCCCCTGATATCGGGCGCGTCGACCACGATTTGGCGATCGAATCGACCGGGCCGGAGCAACGCCGGGTCGAGCACGTCAGGCCGGTTGGTGGCGGCGAGCAGGATCACGCCGTCGTTGGACTCGAACCCATCCATCTCGACGAGGAGCTGGTTGAGGGTCTGCTCGCGCTCGTCGTGGCCGCCGCCCAACCCCGCCCCGCGATGGCGCCCGACCGCATCGATTTCGTCGATGAAGATGATGCACGGCGCATGGGCCTTCCCCTGCTCGAAGAGATCGCGCACTCGACTGGCGCCGACCCCCACGAACATCTCCACGAAATCGGAACCCGACATCGAGAAGAACGGCCGGCCGGCCTCGCCAGCGACCGCTTTGGCCAACAAGGTCTTGCCGGTTCCAGGCGGGCCGACCAGAAGGGCGCCCTTGGGCAGCCGGCCACCGAGCCGGGTGAACTTCTGGGGGTCCCTGAGGAACTCGATGATCTCCTGGAGTTCCACCTTGGCCTCATCGGCCCCAGCGACGTCAGCGAAGGTGATCTTCGGGGTATCGCCGGCCAGCAGTTTCGCCTTGGACTTGCCGAACGAGAAGGCCCGGTTCCCGCCGGCCTGCATCTGCCGGAAGACGAACAGCCACAGGGCCCCAACGGCGAGCCAGGGCAGAATCTGGAGGAAGAGCAGCCCGAAGCCGGGGTTGGCTTCGCGGGCGGTGATCGACGGCACCGAGGCCTCGATCCGCTTCATCAAGTCGGGGCTGTCGGCGATCGGTAAGAGGACCGTGAAGCGTTTGACGGTCATGTTGTCGCGGGGTACCGCGATTCGGAACTCGCCTCGCACCAACTTGCCTTCGACCACCTCGACCGCCACGATGTTGTTGGCATCGAGTTGCCGGCTGAAGGTGGTATAGTCGATCTCGTGAACCGGGCTGCGGGTCCGATCGACGAACTGGTAGAGGGCGAGGCCCAGTAACGCGACCAAGGCCCAGAGGGCGAGGTTGCGCGACAAGCCGCTCCAGTTCTGGGTCGGGGGCCGGGGGGGTTGGCGCTGCTGCATCACATCAAGTCCGCGATGAATGGTAGATGGCGGAAGTCCTCGGCGTGGTCGAGGCCATAGCCGACAAGGAACGCCGAGGGCGCTTCGAACCCGACGAAACGGAGGGCCGTCATCGGCTCGTGGTGCTCGACCTTGTTGAGCAAGGCGCAGACCGCGAGCGATCGAGGCCGCCGCTCCTCGAGGAGGGCGATCAACTTCCGCAGGGTATTACCGCTGTCGACGATGTCCTCGACCAACACGATGTGTTTGCCGGCAAGTTCCGTTTCGGGATCGTAGAGGAGACGAACCTGTCCGCTCGAGATCGTCCCGCGGCCGTAGCTGCTCGCCACGATGAAGTCGATCTGGAGGGGACGCTCGATCTGCCGAACCAGGTCGCCGAGAAAGATGAAGCTGCCTTTGAGGAGCCCAAGAACCAGGAGGTCGCCCTCGGGATAGGCCGCGGTGATGTCGGCCCCGAGTTCGCGTACCCGACCAGCGATGGTGTCCGCGTCGAACAGCACGGATTTCATCGCCCGACCGCCGGTGCGCCTCATCGTCTCAGAGTGCACGAACCTCGATCCTCATCGATGGCGCAGCGGCCGAGGGAACCGCTCCGACCCCTCGGCATACACCGGGTACCCAGACAATCTCACCCTCTCGGGTGACCACCGGCCAGAATGGCCGACGAGCCCGTTCCACGTCCTGCTCCTGCATGCACCGCACCACCAGCCGGGAGCCACGCCCGCCAAGCGGCCTGATCGCGTCGCCGGCACGCCATCGGCGCACCACCAACACCGTTCCCTCGGGAAACCAGGCGACCCACCCCCTGCGGTCGACAACAGAAGGACTGGGATCGGGGTGCCACACCAGCGACCAGTCGCCCGCCGACAGGGCACCCTCTGGCCCCTGAACGACCGCCTCATCCCAACGATGCCCGAGCGCCCGAATCAGTCGAACCCGCCCAGCGGACAACTCCGCTCGGGCGCCCCCGGTCAGGTCCACAGCCTGGCCCGATCGACCCCTCGAGAGCATTTGTTCGACTCGGGCGGCCGACCTGGCACCGATCACCACCCCGACCCTGCGCCCGAGCGCCCGAAGCAGCGCTTGCCGGACGACCGAAGAATACCCGACCAATCCGGCCGCAGCAACGGACACCGCCCCACCGTCGAGGCTCAAATCGAGCGCTGGCAACTCGTTAACGAGGCTATCCCAGGCTGCCCGCGACGCCCCAAACCGCTGCCCGGACGCCAGGAGGTCCGCCTTGACGTGGGGGAAGCGTCGTTCGACCGCCGGCAGGAGGTGGCCTCGGATCCACGATCGTAGATGCTTGGGCTCGCGGTTGGCCGGGTCCTGCCAGCTGTCGAGTCCGCGACTGGCGAGGTAGCGGCGAAGGGTCGCGCGGGTCACCGCGAGTAACGGTCGGACCCAGAGGCCCTGCCTGGGCAGGATCCCGGCGAGCCCGTCGGGGCCGGAGCCGGCCAAGAAGCGCATCAGGACCGTTTCAACCTGGTCGTCGGCATGATGCGCGGTGATGATGTAGCTGGCACCTCGCTGAGCCGCGAGGCCCTGGAGCCAGGTCCGGCGAGCCACCCGGGCCGCGGTCTCGGAGGCTCCTGCCCCGAGCGACCCGCGGCCAACCAAGCAGTCGACGCCGAGGCGGGCTGCCAAGCTGACAACGCGTTCGGCGACCTTTCCGCTGTCCGGGTGAATCCCATGGTCGAAATGGGCGGCCACGATTTCGAGGCTTCGGTTCCGAATGCTGGATAAGACATCGAGGAGCGCGACCGAGTCGCCCCCACCGGAGACGGCAACAAGAGCCGTCGCCGGGCCAGGCGCAAGCGACTCGAGCGCGGCCGCGACGTGGCTGACCAGATCAGGGCGCGAGTCGCTCAATCACCCACCGGTCGCCCGCCCGCCGATACAGCAGCCGGTCATGGAGTCGGCTCGGCCGGCCCTGCCAGAACTCGATGCTGTCCGGAACGACGCGATAGCCGCCCCAGTGATCAGGCCGGGCGATCGCGGCGCCGGCGAGGCGCCGTTCCGCGACGGCGTAGGCCTCGTCGATCACGGACCGATTGGCCACGACCTCGCTCTGCCGGGATGCCCAGGCGCCGATCTGGCTACCCACCGGCCTGGTTTGGAAGTACTGAGTTGATTCCTGGGGGGTGATCCGTTCGACGGCTCCGGCGATTCGGATCTGCCGCTCGACGGGCTGCCAGAAGAACACCAGGGCCGCCCGACCGGTCGCTTCGAGTTCACGGCTCTTGTGGCTCCGGTAGTCCGTGAAGAACACGAAGCCTCGTTCGTCCTGCGCTTTGAGCAGGACGATCCGGGCCGACGGGCTTCCGTCAGCCTTGGTCGTCGCCAGGGTCATGGCGTTCGGTTCGATCACCGAAGCCGCCTCGGCCTCGCGCCACCAGGCGGCGAATTGCCGCATCGGGTCGGGATCGACATCGCTCTCGAGCAGCGATCCTTTGCGATACTCGATCCGGCGATCGGCGATACTCATCGAGGGGCCTCCGATTCTCGTTAGGCGGGCTCCACCACGCCTCGGCACTCGCCGAAGCCGATCCGGGCCGCTCCGGCGCGCTCGCAAGCGGCCCGGAGGATCACTTCATCGCCGTCGGCGAGGAAGCGGCGGATCTCCCCGGTCGGCAGCGTCACCGGCTCGGCCCCTCGCCAGGTCAGCTCGAGGAGACAGCCGCGGTTCTCCTTTTCCGGACCCGAAATGGTCCCGCTGCCGATCAAGTCGCCGGGCCGGAGATTGCAGCCGTTGCTGGCATGGTGGGTCACCAGCTGGGCCATGGTCCAATACATCGATGCCAACGACGCGTGGCTCACCCGCCACGGCGCCATCCCCTCGGCCCGCATCCGGGCCGAACTCAAATACACTTCGGTGGCAACCGCGATCCCTCCGGCCCGGCGGTCGGTCTCCGCGAAGAGATACGGCAGCGGTGCCGGGTCGCCGGCGGGTCGGTCGAAGCCCGGAACCCGAAACGGCGCCAACGCCTCCATCGTCACCACCCAGGGGGAGACCGAGGTCGCGAAGTTCTTGGCCAAAAAGGGGCCCAAGGGCTGGTACTCCCAGGCCTGGATGTCGCGGGCCGACCAGTCGTTCAGCAAGCAAAGCCCGAAGATCCGGCTTTCGGCCTCCGCGATCGGGATTTCGGTTCCCTGGCGATTACCACCGACGAGGTAGCCACCGATCTCGGATTCGTAGTCGAGCGATCGCGACGGCCCGAACACCGGGTCAGCCGCGACGTCGCCCTTGATCTGCCCCATGGGCCGCTTGATCGGCGTGCCGCTCACGACGATCGACGAAGCCCGGCCATGATACCCGATCGGAACGTACTTGTAATTCGGCAGCAACGGGTTTTCGGGACGAAACATGCTCCCAACGTTGGTCGCGTGGTGGATCGAGGCGTAGAAGTCGGTGTAGTCGCCGATCGCCACCGGCAGAAGAAGTTCCACCGACTCCGCTGGCGCGAGACAGTCAACCACGTTGTTCCGCGAGGGACCATCTTGGGCCAAGAGATCGAAGAGCCGTTCCCGGACCGCCGCGGCCGCCGGCCGTCCCAGGGCGACCAGGGGATTGAGCACCGGCGCGGCCAAGGCCGACTGGATCTCGGATCCGAGCGCCGAAAACAATCCGTGACCCGCGGCGCGCCGGAGGTCGACCACTTGATCGCCGATGGCGACTCCGATGCGCTCCGCTTCCTGGCGGGCCCGACGGCGAAAGACGCCGAACGGCAGGTTCTGAATCGGGAAGTCCCCCCCGGGCTGGTTGGCCGATTCAATGAAGGAGCGCGCCTTGGCGTCGTGGGTACGGTTCACTAAACGGGTCATGATGATGCCGGGATCGTCGAAAGTTCGTCGATGGGTTCGCTGAAGGAGCACGAGCCAAAGCCGTCGAACCTGGCCCGGAACCGCCGAATCGCGGCGAGCGAGAAGAATCGGTCGCGCCACTGCAAGCCGTCGGCCGAGAAACGAATGTGCCCTGGGTCGGGATCTTCGAGTACCGATACGAGCTGCTCCGGGGAAGCGCCTTCTGCCGCCGCGAGCGACGCCGCCATGAGATTGAGATACCCGAACATCGGGCCGCAGGGGCTGTCGGAACGGTAGCTGAGGCGATACCTCCCACGAAGCGGATGGTGAAGGCCGGCGGTGGCCTTGAATCGGATCCCGGAGGCAAGAACCCGCACGATGAACTCGGCGACCGCAGTCACCGGGGGAAAGGCCTCGCGGGTCACCCCACCCATCCGGATCTTGGCTCGAAGGCCGACCTCGCGAATGGCGCCCAAAACGCCGTCCGGAACCGACGTGGGTACTTCGCAGTAACCGACTCGACCGTGGAGCCGGGCCGCCACGGCCGTCAGTTGATCCGGGACGAGTTTTGCCTCGAGACACTCGACCCGGGCGCCATCCCGGTGCGTTTGGATGAACCCGTCGACCAAATCCAAATCGGCGGCGATGTCGGCGGCGAGGGTGACGCTGAGCGGCAAGCGTCGGACGGATTGGGGAGAAAAACGCTCTCGAAGCTCCGGTAATCTCGCGGCGGGCAGGACCAATCGCCCGAGGGCCCATGCGTTCGGACCACTGGCGTATGACTGGTAATTGGCAACCGCGGCGTCGAGCGACAACTTGGCTGGCGGGAACATCCCGGCGTAATCGATCGCACGCCCGAGCAGCTCGCCGAGTGCATTCGGATAGGCAGACACCTCGACAATTTACTCGATCGCCGCTACTGCCTCGACCAACGGCCGCCTTTCCGCTGCGTTCTCCCAAGCGGCAAACCCTTCCGCCCCCCGGCGTCGCCTGCCTCCCGGCCGACGTCGATGCTGATCGTAAATGATTGAGAACAAATAACTTCGGCCCGCGCCCCCAGGTGGCACACGGCCTGCCTTCTGACTCGGCTGCGTCATTCTAGCGACTCTCGGGAGGGGGAACGTGCCGAGCACCGCGCCGACAGCATTGGCGAGTCAGCCGACTCGATCGGATCGTCACCTGCTGGCGACCGGCCGCTCTGTCCCGCGGATCCGGCTGTTGCTGGTGGAGGACAACCCGGTCGACGCGATGCGGCTCCGACAGCTGTTGGCGCGGGCGCGATCGGCCCAGTTCGAGGTCGATTCGGTGAGTTCACTCGATCAGGCGTGTCGTCGAATCGCCGCGAACCCTCCGGAGGTTATCCTGCTCGACCTCGATCTTCCCGACAGTATCGGCACCGAGACCCATGCATCGATCGCTTGCGCGGCCCCGTCGATCCCGGTGATCGCGTTGTGCCGCGGCGGCGACGAGTCGACCGGAATCGCGGCGGTGGGGCAAGGAGCCCAGGACTTTCTGATGAAGCAGAGCGTCAGCGCCGAGGGCCTGGCGCGGGCCATTCGGTGCGCGATCGAACGACACCGGGTCGTCGCCTCATTGCGGGGGCTGTCCCTCACCGACGAGCTGACTGGGCTATTGAACCGCCGCGGCTTCACCACGCTGGTCCAAGGGCACCTTCGCCTGGCGGGACGGACCGGTCACCGGTTCATGCTGCTTTATATGGACGTCGATGACTTGAAGGGGATCAACGACCGCTTCGGCCATCACCAGGGGGACGAGCTGCTGGCACTGACAGCCGACGCCCTACGCCGGACCTTCCGGCAATCGGACGTGGTGGCCCGGTTCGGCGGGGATGAATTCGTGGTTCTCGCGCTCGACGCGACGGGCGATCAGGGCGAATCCATCAAGCGACGATTGGAGGAGAACATCGCCGCCGAGAGTCGCCGCCTTCCGAACGACGTCCGGCTCACTCTGAGCGTGGGCAGTGTGTCGATCGCGGGGGCGAGCGAGGTTCCGCTCGGAGCGCTGTTGGCGCGGGCAGACCAGGCGCTGTACCTCGAGAAGCGGCGCCGGGACCCGACCTGCCACCGAACGGAGGGGCGGCCACGAACGACCCCGCTGGAGCACCGCCACCGCGAAGGGATCCAACCCGACCTCGAAGGCGTGGTGTAGCACCACGACCAGACCGAGGCTAGTGGGTGAATTGGCGGGCCCGTTCGCCGATGTGGCCGACGTCGTCCATGATCCGTTTCCGAACCTCCGCGGGCACGGCCAGCTCGTCGAGCACTTCGTCGGGCGACACCTCGGCGACCCCTTCCTGCGGGAGATCGAGGCCCGACGCGGTTCGCCTTCGCGAGCTGGGCTTCGGTGGCGTCCGCGAAACGCGCCGAGGTACTCGCCGCCATCGCGTCGGCAACCCGCCGACCGATCCCCCGCTGTGTCGCCGTGGTTTCCTCGAGCCCACCCCTCAGGTGGGCCGCGAGCGAGCCGGCCCCAAACAGTCCCTTGATCATGTTCGGATCACCTAACGATGGTTGGTCGCCGGCTGACCGCTCGGGCAAGCCGCATACCGGGGCGGGCTCGGTCGCGGCTTGGCGCGGAACCAATTGGGACGACGTGGGTTATCGGAAACGACACGGCCCCTGGTCGGGGGCCGCGCGAACAGAGTCGGGAAAGATCGTCCGGCAGCTTGTGCCGCCGGCCGACTCAGCCGGTAGCCGCCGGCTTCCGGACGTTGAGTTTGTTGCGGAGGGTGCGCTCGCTGATCCCGAGCAGTTTCGCGGCCCGGGTCCGGTTGCCGCCGGTCGCGGCCAAGGCCCGTTGAATGGTGATGCGCTCGAGCTCGTTGAGATCGAGGACTTCGGCCCCCGGACCCGACGCGGCGGCGCCCGGCCCGACCGCAGCCGGGTTGGCACTTGCCGTGACCGCCGAGGAGGCCGTCGGAGCCGGCGCCTCGCCGAACGCCTCCGGGCGCAAGGCGCCGCCGCGGGAGAGGATCACGGCCCGTTCAACGACATTGGCCAGTTCCCGAATGTTCCCTGGCCAGGGCCGTTGCTGGAGCATCGCGATCGCTTCGGGAGTCACTCCACCGACCTCGACGCCGAGTTGCTGGGCCGCCTTCCCGAGGAAGTGGTGGACCAGGGCCGGAATGTCCTCCCGGCGCTCTCCGAGCGGCGGCAGGTGGATCGGAACGACGTTGAGGCGGTAGTAGAGGTCGGACCGGAACTTCCCGGCGTCGGCTTCCGCCTTGAGATCCCGGTTGGTCGTGGCGATGAGCCGGACGTCGACCCGGATCGGCTGCTGGCCGCCGACCCGTTCGAACTCCTGCTCCTGAATCACCCGAAGCAGCTTGGCCTGGAGATCGAGCCGCATCTCGGAGATTTCGTCGAGCAGCAGGGTGCCGCCATGGGCCCGCTCGAAGGCACCCATGGTCCGGGAGCTGGCGCCCGTGAAGGCACCCTTCTCGTGCCCGAACAGGGCACTTTCGACCAGACCCTCCGGCATCGCGGCGCAGTTGATCGTGATGAAGGGCCGGTCGCGGCGGGGGCTCTGCTCGTGGATGGCCCTAGCGATCAACTCCTTGCCGGTTCCCGACTGCCCTTCGAGGAGAACGGTCGCTTTCGTCGGGGCGACGGTCGATACCACCTCGAGGACTCGCCGGAGCGCCGGGCTGTCACCGAGAATCTGCCGTTTGCCTCGCAGGCTCGACAGCTCCTGGCGGTAGCTCTCGTTTTCCTTCTTGAGGCGGATCACCTCGAGGGCTTGGCTCACCGCGATTCTCAAGGTCTCTTGCCGCACCGGCTTGGTGAGGTAATCGATGGCACCGCTGCGAAGGGTCATCACCGCGTGCTCGACCGACGAGTATCCGGTCATGATGATGACCGGGATCTGGTAGCCCTCCTTCTCGAGCGCGGTCAGCAGGTCCAGCCCGGTGGCGTTGGGCATCCGGTAGTCGGACACGATGAGGTCGAACTGGTGGCGGGCCACGGCTCGGAGCGCCTCGTCGACGCTGGTCGCGAGCACCGGCGAGTGCCCCAACTTGGTCAGGGCGGCTTCGAGCACCACCCCAACCGAAGGTTCGTCATCGACGCACAAGATGGTCGCCATCTCGCACCCGATCCTGGCTCAAGGTTTGCACGTAAGTGTCGATAATCAATATACCTGGACTGCCAAGCCAGGGTCCATCGGGAGGGAGCCGTGCGGATCACCAACAGCCAGCTGCGGGACGAGAGCCTGCGCCAGATCCAGGCCAACCTCGACCGGCTTTCCGACCTCCAGCGTCAGGTGGCCACGGGGAAGCGATTCACCCGGGTCGAGGAAGACCCACTCGGGGCGACCGTCGTAATGCGGGCCGAGCGGGGCAAGCGGGCCATCGATCAGTTCGCCAAGAACGGGACCAACGCGCAGGTCCGCCTCGGTGCCGAGGAAGCCGTCGTCAAGCAGGTCACCGACCTCCTCCGCCAGGGTCGCGACTTCGCCTTGAGCTTCGCCAAGGGCGATCCGCCGTACACGGCAAGCCAGGTCAGCCAGCGCCAACTGGCGGCGGACCAGCTCGACCGGCTGATCGAGGAAGCGATAGCCTTCGGAAACACCAAGATCGGTAACGAGTACATCCTGGCTGGTGAGCGGTCGACCACCCCGCCCTTCGAGTCGACCCCCGGCCCCACCTTGGGCGCCTATCTCGGCGGGACTGCGGCCCGGCGGGTGGCGATCGCCGATGGCGTGACCGTGGCGCCAAACCATACCGGAGATCAGTACCTCGGCCCCGCCATCGCGCAGCTCATCGCGCTGCGGGACGCGGTCGACCCCGCCAACGGCCAAACCGAGTCGCAGGTTCAAGTCCAGGTGTCGGCAGTGTTCGACGCCGGCCAGGACCTGCTGCTGTCACTTGCCCAGACCGGAATGGTCGGCAATCAGCTGGCGGCGACTCTCAAGGCCAACACGGTCGTCAAAAATGACCTCGAAACCCAGCGGGCAACCGCTCAGGACATCCCGCTGGAAGAATCGGTCACCAAGTTGTTGGCTCTCCAGACCACGATCGAAGCTTCGTACAACGCGACCAGCCGGCTGCTCAATCTGACGATCACCGACTATCTCCGGTAGCGACGCCGCCGCGCCCCAGACCTCGAGCGGGAATGGCGACCGCGCCCGCGAGCCGCCTCAGGCACCGGCGCCAACCGGCGCCGCCTTGGGCGAGGTCGAGAGGCCGGCCGCGATGTTCCGGTTGATGTTGATGAGGATGGTGAGCTTGTCCGGGGCGGGCGCCAAGAGCACGTCGAAGGTCCGTCGATCGACGAACTCGATCAGCTGGCAGAGGCCGAGCTTGAGTTCGGCCGGCAACGGGCAGTCGGGAGCCGAGATCTCCGCTTGGAAGAAAGTCCACAGCTTCTGATTGAGTTTGAGGGCCTCGTCGAGCCTGGCGGGCCCGCCGGGTGTTGCCCACTGGGCCTGCGCCTGTTGCAGGGCCCTGGCGACCCGGAAGAGGGCAGATGCCTCGAGCTGCCGCCCACTGACGGTGATCTTCTCGACGGTGGCGTAGGCGTCAGCGACGTGCGACGGCATGGGAGATCAGTTCCTGTTCGTAAAGGATGAGTTGGCGGCCCAACCGGAGGGCCTGGTAGTACTGGCCCGCGGCGATCTTGTCGTCGATCTCCTCGATGAGCTGGCGCATACTGGGCGATGCCTCGAGTACCTCGGCGACCAGCTGCCGGAGGAGCGTTCGATGACTGCTTCGGTGCTCCGGATCGACATACATCAGCTGGATGGCGAACTGAATTCGTTTACACGGACTGGACGCTTCGTCGAGACTGAGCACGTCCTTGCCCCGTAGTATCGGCACGTCGTTCTCGATCACGAGATCGCAGCGGTGGCCGCCGTTGCGGACGACCGCACCGCCCACGATCAATCGTTCCCCGGCCCTGAGCGAGATCCTGAGCGGCATCGATCAGGCGAGGTCCCGAAGCAGATCGTGCGACCCCCGGGCCAGATCGAAGTGGCCCTCCGATCGAAGCGTTGCCCCGACCTCGATGCTCGCGATCTCCGCGCCGGCGACGTCGCTGGCGGTCGGACGGGTCGCCCCCAGGTCGGCCCGTTGGGCGGTGACATCGGACTTCACCGCGTCGAGGGTGTGCAACACCGCTTCGACTTCTTCCGTCGACGAGTGCTCCGTCAACTCCGGAAGCACGAAGCGACCGCCCTCGCGGCTGGCGAGTCGGCGCAAGCCCGAAGGGCTCCGAGCGCATCGCCCTGGAGCCGAAGGGCGTTCCCGAGGTGCAGGCACGCTTTGGCGGAGGCGGGCCGCAGCGCCACGGCCCGCTCGAACTCGGCCCGGGCACGGGGCACGTTGCCGTGGGCCCGGTAGGCGAGCCCCAGGTTGATCGGGAAGTCCGGTGCCCGCGGGTCGAGCTCGACCGCGCGCTCCAGGAGAGCGATCGCCAGCGGGTGGTCGCCGCATTGGTGAGCCAGAACCCCAACCAGATTGAGCGCGTCCGGCTGGTTCGGCTCCCGCGCGAGAACCTGACGATACCGGACCATTGCGCCGCGAAGGTCCCCGGCCTGGTGGGCAACGAGGCCGAGACGAAGCAGATCCCGAACCCCCAGGACCGGCGTCCGTTCCATCGCCACCAGCGGCTCTTCGGAAGACAGTTCGATCATGACCTCAATTGGCGCGCGAGTTGGTCCGGCAATCCGGCTCGCGCCTCGGGTAGAAATTTCCGGTTGCGTACGGCGAGGAAGGCGAGGGGGCAAGAGGTACGCCAGTGCCCGACGCCGCCCGCTCAAGTGGCTGGACGAGACGCCGATACTACGTTGTCAGGCCACGAGATCCGGCGCGGCTGGCGACCATGGCAGAGGGCCGTTGTCAGCCCGAATGGGCCCCTGTGACTCGGCAAGCCTTGACCGGTCATTCTTTCCCGGGCACGGTCTCTGCACGTTGGGGGTTCGGGAAGTGGCACTCAAGTTCTGAGACAGCCGGCCGATAGTCGACGTTGGACGCATCGCCAGCGGCGCTGGCGAGGAGAAGGAGTGAAGCAGCCATGAACATCAATCCGAGTTCACCGCAGGGACCCCGGGCCGGCGATTCCGCGTCCATCGAAGCCCAGCGGGCGCAGGACAACCGACTCGACCCGACACCGTCGGCCACCGACCGAGCCGCCCCGAAGGTTCGAACCGACTCGGCGGAGGTCTCGGCCGAGGCGAAGGCGCTCGCCGAAGGGACCGAGACCCCACCGCGCTCGACCCTCTCCGCGGAGCGGCTCCAGGAGATCTCCGAACGCCTCGCGAGCAACTACTACGATCGCCCCGAGGTCATCGAGACGGTGGCCAAGCGCCTCGCGGCCGACCCGAACCTGCGGGTCGAGGACCCTCGGTGAGGTGTTTGGTCGTCGACGACTCCTCGACGATGCGCCGAATCGTCATCAACGCCCTGAAAACGATCGGCGCAACCGAGGTCGTTGAAGCCGCGAACGGTCGCGAAGGCCTGGAACGCTGCGATAGCCCGTTCGACCTGATCATCACCGACTGGAACATGCCGGTCCTAGGCGGGCTCGAGTTTGTCCGGGCGCTCCGGGCCCATCCGGCGACCGAGAAAACGCCGGTCCTGATGGTGACCACTCGCAGTCTCGAGGAGGACATCATTCAGGCCGGGAAGGCCGGCGTCAACGGTTACATCCTCAAGCCGTTCACCCCCCAAGTCCTCAAGGACAAGATCGCCCAGATCACCGTGTCCACTGAATCCACGGTCGGAGGCGACGGTGCCGCTGGCCACTGACCCCCGTCGGGGCCTTCCGGCCAGCGTCGAACCACCGAGGCAGGCCCTCGGAGGGTTCGGTCCGCCCGAGGGCGCCCGATGATGGCTCCAGCCCAAGGGCCGCGTCCCATCGACGTGCTCTTCGTCGACGACGACGCGGCGGTGTGCGCCAGCATGTCTCGTTGCCTCCAGCGGGTCGGCTTCCAGGTTCGGGTGGCCAGTTCTGGGGTCGAGGCGCTTGCCGCCGTCTCCGAGCGACGGCCCGATGTCGTGGTCACGGACCATCGGATGCCGAAGATGAGCGGCTCTGAACTGATCGTCCGCCTGGTGGCGCTGGACCCGACCCTGCGGAACAGGATCATCCTGACCAGCGGCGACCTGATGGGCGATGAAGGCCGGACCCTCGCGACGGCAGGCGGTCGCGGATTGGCCAAGCCCTACAGCGCCGGCGAACTCAGCTTGGCGATCCGGGCCGCGGCAACCGAGGCGACCGTTCCCCTCTCGCCGGTGTGAGTTAGGGCGTCAAGTCGGCTCGATAGGTCGTCGAGAACTGCAGGAAGCGCACCGCATCGAACAACGAACGAGCCTGATACCGGACCGCATGAGCCGTTCGGCGTTCCACGCCCGGCAGCAGAGCCATCGCCTCGGCCGGGGTGTAGTTCTTGTACGTGATATCGACCGTCACCGCCCCGTTGATCGGGCGGGGACGGAAGTCGCGGAGCCGCCCAATCGCCGCTTTGGCCCGCGCCCGAATCAAGGCCTGGCCCGCCTCGGGCGTCATCGTCGCGGCCGAGTGGAACCCGAGCGACCGTTTGACCACGGCGCCCTCCACGTCGCCGACCTGTTGCCGCACTTCGGCGACGGCCGCGTCGTCGCCGCTGACCAACACGACGGGCACCCCGAAGCCACCGGCGATCGCCGTGTTGATGTCCGATTCGGCCACGGCGCGGCCATTCAACTCGACCGCCGCGAACGTGGCGCTCGAGAGGGTGTGGGCTCGCACCCCAGTCGGGTTGGTGGTGGCCGAGTGATACCCGATGAACATCGCCGCGCTGAAGGTCGAGTCGATGCCCGCCATCATCCCGAGCGGCCGCGGCGACCCCCGCACGATCGTCACGTCCGCTGAGAACCGCTCGATCAGGAGATTCAGCTGGTTGCCGTGGGCATCCGCCACCACGAACTGGGTTGCGCCCGCTTCGCGGGCGCCCTGAATGGCGGCCAGCACGTCGGCGGTCATGAACTCACGGAATCGACCGTACTCGAACCCGGCGGGGGACAGTTGGTCGCCGGTGGCCACCCCGGTAATCCCTTCCATGTCCACCGAAAGGAACACCTTGATGGGACCTTGGGCGGCCAGCGAGCCCGCCACCAGGGTCAGCGAAACCAGGGCGAACACGAGAGAGGGCATGAAGGTATCCTCGAAACGTTTGGGGGTCGCCCGGCGGGCCGGTAGCGTCTATCTCGGTGAAGCGACGCCCGGCTGGGCGGGTATGCCGGCGAGGTGCTTGCGCACCAGCCACGCCGTCGCGAGCCCGAGGACCGCGCCCCGAATTACCGCGACCACGATCGTGTCGAACGATGTCTGAATCTTGAGCACCGCGAAGACCAACTGACTCACCGCCACGCCCACCGCGGTGGCGCCGATCCATACCCGGGGCCGGCCCACCCACCGGCGGAGCACCACCCACTGGGCCGCGCCGAGCACCGCGCCGAAGACCAGCCCGCGAATGGTGAGGGTCACCACGGTGGGTAGCTCGTTCCCCAACGCCCTCGCCAGTGGCGAGGCGACGATCCAGATGACCAGTTCGCCGGCGGCCATCACCACCAGCCAGGCAATCGGGCCGGGCCGGTTGGGCCAGCGGCGGACCGCTCGCCAGAGGACCGCCCCTCCGACCAGGCCGGCGGCCGGGGTCACCATCCAGCCAGCGTCATTGTCGAATTGGAGCGAGCGGATGACGGCGTAGAAGGCGGTCGAGAGACCTTCGGCGGCGGCATTGGCGCCGATCCACCAGCGTAGCGGCTCGCGATCCGGCTCCACCCCGGGCGCGACGGACGGCGGCACGCGGGTCGGGGCCGGGGCCGGGGGCAGCGGCACGCTGGTTGGG
>VGVQ01000025.1 GCA_016874005.1 Gemmatimonadota bacterium
TCCTCTTCGTGGTCGTTCGAGATGGCTCCGGCTACCTCCAGGTCGTGGTGTCGAAGAGGGATGTCTCCGAGGCGGCCTGGAATATCGGGCAGCAGCTGACCCAGGAAACTTCGCTCGCGGTGACGGGGCTGGTTCGCGAAGACGCCCGCTCCCCTGGGGGAGTCGAGCTGACGGCGACCGAACTCACGGTGCTCGGGCCGAGTCTCGATTTCCCGATCACCCCGAAGGAGCACGGAACTTCCTTTTTGTTCGAGCATCGCCACCTCTGGCTTCGGAGCCGCAAACAGGTCGCCCTCGCCAAGATCCGCCACCACGTCTTCCAGGCCATCCACGACTTTTTCGATGCCCGAGGATTCTACCACGTCAGTACCCCGATCCTCACGGGCAGCATCGGCGAAGAGGCCGGCAACCTGTTCGCCACCGAGTACTTCGATTTGGGCCAGGCCTACCTGGCGCAAACCGGCCAGCTCTATGTCGAGGCCGCCGCGGCGGCCCTCGGCAAGGTGTACTGCTTCGGTCCCACCTTCCGGGCCGAAAAGTCGAAGACCCGCCGCCACCTCACCGAGTTTTGGATGGTCGAGCCCGAAGTGGCGTTCGCGGACTCCTCGGATAACATGCGGCTGCAGGAGGACTTCGTCAGCTATCTGGTGGCGCGGGCCCTCGATCGGTGCAAGGAGGACCTCAAAGAGCTCGAGCGCGACGTGACGCCGCTGGAACGAGTGGTCCCCCCGTTTCCCCGAATCAGCTATACCGACGCGGTGGCCAAGGTCGCCCAACTCGGGTCCGACATGACGTGGGGGCAGGACCTCGGCGGCGACGACGAGACTCTGTTGGCCAAGGAATATGACCGTCCGGTGTTCGTGATGAACTACCCGAAAGAGGTCAAGGCGTTCTACATGAAGGAGAACCCGGACGATCCCCGCACCGTATTGAACAATGACTGCCTGGCGCCCGAGGGCTACGGCGAAATCATCGGCGGAAGTCAGCGTGAGGACGACCATGACCGGTTGCTGGCCCGGATCAGGGCCCAGCGCCTCGATCCAGCGGCGTATGGCTGGTACCTCGACCTGCGCAAATACGGAACGTTCGTCCATTCCGGCTTCGGCTTGGGGGTCGAGCGAACCGTGGCCTGGATCGCCGGGGTGCCGCACATTCGGGAAACGATCGCCTTTCCGCGCCAGATTCACCGCCTCTATCCTTGAGTCATGGCGGGACTAGGCCGTGGCCCCGTGGCCGGGTTCGTCCTGGCCCTGGTCGTCGGGGCCGGTTGCGACCGGGGTGCGGTTACCCTGACGCCCCTGCCGTCCGGCGCCCAAGCGGTCTCCCTGCTGGGCGACACCTTGTGGAATATGCCGCTCGAGCCGGGCCTCGGCCCACTCCTGGTCCAACAGCTTCAGGCCGCCCAGCGTCATCTCGCCGCGAGGCCCGGCGATCCGGCGGCGAAGTTGCTCGTGGCGAGACGCTCTGCCGCGCTGGGGCGGCTCCGGGAGGCGGTGGCCCTCTACAGCGAAGTCATCGCGGAGGAGCACGGGACGGCGAGAGTGTACCGGCGTCGCGGCGAGATCCTGCTGATGCTGAGAGAATTCAAGGCGGCGGCGCGCGACTACGGGCGGGCCTATCGGGACCCGGCGGGCGCGGTGGTGAAGGAGTTCGCCGAGGATTCCGCCGGCGGTCTGGTCGGTTCGCTGGTCCGTTACCAGGCCGCGTTGGGGCTCGGACTGCTTCATCAGGTCCAAGGTGATTACGACCGGGCGAGCGAGCGGTTTTTGGTGGCGCTCGAACACTCCGATGGCGCCGATGAGCTGGTCGAAAGCGGGCTGTGGCTGAGCCTGGCCCTCCGCCGGGCGGGGCGCCGGGCCGAAGCGGCTCAAGTCATCGGCGGGATCCCGAGCAACATCGAGGTCAAGAACCGGACCGCCGAGTTCGGCCTGCTCCGGATGTTGCGGGGGCAAATGGGCATCGACTCGATCCGCTCGCTGGCTGCGTCAGGCGGTCCGGAAGACGAGTCGTTGGTGCTCTACGTGCTCGGGTTCGTCCAGCTCACCCGATCGGACACCACGGCGGCCAGGGATGCGTTCGCCAAGGTGATCGAACTGGGGCAATGGACGACCCGACCCTATTTGGCCGCTGAAGGCGAGTTGATCAGGCTGGCGCCGAGGCGACGTTAGGCGCCGACCGCTTGACTCGTTGCCACAGGGCCTCGAGCTGCTCGAGGCCCAGCGCGGCGAGATCGCTGCCTTCCGCCTCGGCGAGACGCTCCACCCCGATGAACCGGTCGCGAAAACGGCGGTTGGCCCGCTCGAGGGCCGGCCCCGGTGGGACCCCGAGCTTCCGGGCCACGTTGACCACCGCGAAGAGGAGATCGCCGACTTCGGCCTCGAGGGCGACCCGATCGTCCCGGGCCGCCTCCACTTCGAGCAACTCCTCGCGGACCTTGGCGATCGGCCCGGCCGCGTCGGGCCAATCGAAGCCGACGGCCGCCGCCCGTTCCCCGAGGCGGTAGGCCATCAGCAGGTCCGGCAGCGACGGTGGGAGACCCGCGACCACGCTCGTGGCGCCTTCCCGCTTCTTGAGCGTCTCCCAGGGTTCCTTGGGTCCCAGGTCGAACAGATGGGGATGCCGGCGGCGCATCTTGGTTTCGAGATCCGAGGCGACTTGGTCGGCCGTGAACTCGCCAGCGTCTTCGGCCAGGACGAGCTGCCAAGCCAGGTGGAGGAGGAGGTCGCTCACCTCGCGACGGATCGCCCGGGGATCTCCCTCGCCGATGGCATGGTCGAGCTCGTGGATCTCCTCGATCAGGTACGGGCGGAGGGTCTCCCGAGTTTGCACTCGGTCCCAGGCACAGCGCTCCCGCAGATCCCGAACCATCGCCATGGCGCGCTCGAGCGCCGATATTTCTTGCATTGCTCCTCCTCGGGTCCGTATTGTACCTGCCCCTTTATCGAAGAGCGAGATGACCGCGACAGGTTTCACCGCCTCGGCGGCGTTCGGACCCCGGATGGATATCGATCTGGATGCCGTCGCGCGGAATTTCGAGCGGTACCGGGCCGCGGTCGGCGTTCCGATCCTCGCCATGGTCAAGGCGAACGGGTACGGGCTTGGCGCGGTCGCCGTCGCCCGAGCGTTGGAGAGCTCCGACCCGTGGGGTTACGGAGTGGCGACGGTGCCGGAGGCGGCGGAGCTTCGCGAGGCCGGTATCGAACGGCCGATCCTGGCGATCGTGCCGTTCACGCCGGAGGCCGCGCCGGAATACCGGCGGTGGCGGGTTCGGCCGCTGATCTCGGATCCAGCGGGCCTGGCGGCCTGGCGGAATCGGGGGGCCGGCCCGTTCCACCTCGCGATCGACACCGGGATGGCCCGCGGGGGGTGGTTGTGGCGGGATGACTCGCTCTCGGAGGTCGGTCGAACGGTGGCGGAGGCTGGTGACTTCGAGGGGGTAATGACCCACTTTCATAGCGCCGACAGCGATCTCGACGCGACCGAGCGGCAGTGGGCGCGCCTTCACGAAGCGATCGGGCGGCTTGGGACGGTGCCGCCCCTGGTGCACGCCGCCAACAGCGCGGCGGGTCGATTCGGCACCCGGTTCGCTGGGACCCTCACCCGGCCTGGGATCTTTCTCTATGGCGGCGCCGCGGGCGACTGGATGCCGGAGCAAGTGGTCCGAATCGAGGCGAGAGTCGTGGCGGTCGAAGCCGTGGAACCAGGTGATACGGTGAGTTACGGGGCCACCGGACGGATCGACGCCCCCGCCGAAGTGGCCGTGTTGGGCATCGGCTACGCCGACGGCGTGCTGCGCTCGTTGTCCAGCCGGGGGGCGGTCGAGATCCATGGCCGGGTTTATCCGATCGCCGGCCGGGTCACGATGGACATGACGATGGCCATCCTCCCGCGCGGTACCGCCGCGGTTGGTGACACGGCCACGATGCTGGGCGGGGCGATCGGACTCGACGCCCAGGCCGCCCGGGCCGGCACCATCTCGTACGAGCTCCTTACCGCCGTCGGGCGGCGGGTGGTCCGTCACTACCAAGGAGGGCCCCGGTGAATCCCCATTTCGCTTCAATGGTCCTGGGACTCGCCCACCAGGCCGAATCCGCTCTGGCGGGCAAGCTGCCACCCGGCAGCGAACAGATCCCCGGAGCCAACGCTCGCCAGATGGCCCAGGCGCTGATCGACACCCTGGCGATGCTGGAGGAAAAGACCCAGGGCCACCTCGACGCCGACGAGGCCCGCCTGCTCACCGAGGCCCTCACCGGGCTCCGATTTCGGTTCGTCCAGTCGGGGGGTGGGTGACCCGCCGGGCCGCGCTGATCGTCCTCGACGGCCTGGGAATCGGGTCGGCGTCAGACCAAGCGGCTTACGGCGACGACGGCAGCAATACGCTTGGCAATGTCCTGGCCGCCGCGACTGGGGGATCGTGGCCGACCTTGGAGGCGCTCGGGCTGGGGAATTGCGCGCCGTTGGCCAGAATCCCACCGGTGGGGAGCCCTCGGGCAGCCCATGGAACGGCCCAGCCCGCGAGTCCCGGAAAGGACAGCACCACCGGTCACTGGGAACTCTGCGGGCTCGTTCTCCCGGCCCCGTTTCCGACCTTCCCGAACGGGTTTCCTGCCGACCTCATCGCAGCGTTCGCCGCCGAGACGGGGCGGGGGGTGCTGGGCAACCGGCCGGCTTCGGGCACGGCGATTCTCGACACCCTGGGGGAGCAGCACCTCGCCACCGGGGCCTGGATCGTCTACACCTCAGCGGACAGCGTCTTCCAGATTGCGGCCCACGAAGAAACCGTCCCGATCGAGGAGCTGTACCGGGCCTGCGAGGTCGCCCGCCGCCTCTGCCGCGGCCCGACCGGCGTTTCCCGGGTCATCGCCCGGCCCTTTACCGGGACGGCCGGGCAATGGGTCCGGACGCCTCGGCGCAAGGACTTCTCCCTCCCGCCGATCGGCCCGACCCTGTTGGATCGGCTGGCCGAGGCCAACATCCCGGTCATCGGGATCGGTAAGGTCGACGACCTTTTCGCCGGCCGGGGCATCCAGAGCGTGCACACCCCAACGAACGCCGACGGGTACCGGCGGATCGGCGAAGCGCTCCGGGTGCAACCCCGGGGTTTGGTGTTCGCCAACGTGATCGAGTTCGACCAGACCTGGGGCCACCGAAACGACGTCCCGGGGTTCCTTCAGGGCCTGACCGAGTTGGACGCCGCGATCGGTGGCCTGGTCGGTGGGGCGCAAGAGAATGACCTGATTATCTTTACGGCCGACCACGGGAACGACCCGACGACCCCCTCCACCGACCATTCGCGGGAGCGGGTGCCGGTACTCGTTGCTGGTCCCAAGGTGCGTCCGGTGTCGGTTGGAGAGCGGACCACCTTTGCCGACATCGGCCAAACGGTCGCCGAGTTTCTTGGCGTCGAGGCACTTGAGGCGGGGACGTCCTTCTTGCGCGAGGTATGGAGTGGAGGATGAGTTGGTAACGCTCGCCCGACGAGCCCAGGCCCGCGCCTATTCGCCCTACTCGCGGTATCGGGTCGGGGCCGCGATCGAGGGAATCGATGGCCAGCGATTCGCCGGCTGCAACGTCGAGAACGCGTCCTATGGGTTGACGATATGCGCTGAGCGGGTCGCGGCAGGGGCGGCCGTCGCGGCCGGCGTCCGGCAGTTCCGCCGGGTCGCGATCGTCACCGATTCGGACCCACCGGCGCCGCCGTGCGGGGCCTGTCGGCAGTTTCTTCGGGAATTCGGGCCCGACTTGGTAGTGGACTCGGTCGGGCCACAATCGCACCGTCGCTGGTCGCTCGGGGAGTTGCTCCCCGATGCCTTTGGATCGGAGTTGCTCGCTTGAAACGTTGGGTGCTCACTCTCGCCCTGCTGGCTCCTCTCGCCGCCGGTTGCCAGGAAGATCTCGCCTCGCCTGGACGGTGCCCCGAGTTGTGTCCAGGAAATGCCATCGTCGTTCGGGACACCGTCATCGAGGCCACCGCCGGCGGTGACTCGTCGTACGTCGGCTACACCCCTCGAACCGCCCGCCGAATTCTGTTGGTGTCCAATGGCCTTTCCGCGGGCGAGTACCGGTCGTTCGTGGTGTTCCCGAAGAACAAACGCGATAGCGTCAACGTCGACGGGACGAATCGGCCCTTTATCATCGATACGGTGGCCCTGTCGTTCGTGATCGAGGCTCGCGATACCCTCGCCAAGGCCCTCCGGCTCGACCTCTATCGGATTCCGATCACCACCGACACCACGGTCAGCTTCGTCGGGCTCGACACGCTGCTCAACCCCGCCGCCCTCATCGACAGCATCGTCGTGGCGGACTCGGTCAAGTCCGGGCGGGTCCAGGTCGCCATCACTGGCGATCGGATCGCCCCGTTCCTGCCGGCGGCCGCCGACAGTGGGCAGCTCGGTGTCGGCATCGCCGTGAGGGCGGACCGGCCCACCGGAGTTCGGCTTTCGATGCCGCCGGAGCTGACCACGGTGGGCGCCGCTCCCCTGTTCGAGTACCGTGGTATCGCCGAGGGGGTGGTGGACACGGCCAAACGGCGCCAGCGGATTCAGGTGCAGCCGAACCGGGTAGCCAGTACCGGATACGTGACCGACACCGACTTAGCAGCGAACCGGGATCCAGACCTCCTCTACGTTGGCGGCCCGAGCGCCGCCCGGAGCCTGCTCCGGTTTTCCATCCCGCCCTTCATTCGGGACACGGCGCAGATCATCCGGGCCACCCTCACGCTGACCCCCGCCGGCCCGCTCGCGGGGCTCCCGAATAGCCGAGGCGGCGATTCGGTCTCGGCGTTTGGCCTGGTGGTCGACTTGGGGGCGAAATCGCCCACAACGACGTTTGGGGCGCCCCCGCAGGGCCGATTGGCGGACGGGTCGGCTGACGAAATCCCGGTCGACGTCTTCTCGTTGGTGGCAAACTGGGGGACCACGTCGGGTTCGCCGCAGGCGATTTTCCTCCAGCTTTCGACCGAGACGTTGGGCGGCGGGTTCATGCAGCCGGTGTTTCGCTCGACCCGGTCCGCCGTCGGGAAGCCGCGCCTTCGAATCACCTACGGCATTCCGGCCAAATCGGGGCAACCATGATCGCCAGGGGTTCGTTCCGACCGCTCGCGTTGGCGACGCTGCTGGCGCTGCTCGGCGGCGGTGCCCTCGGGGCGCAGTCGTCTCAGTTCGGGATCCGGGGTCTTGGCATCCCGATCCGTCCGCTGTCGCCGCGCGCCCTGGCCGTCGGCGGGGCCTTCGGAATGTTCGATATCGAGTCGAGCCAGAATCCGGCCGCGACCGCCTCGACGATTCAGTTCGCGGCCCTGTTCACCAACACCCAGAACTTTCGGCGATCGAGCAACCCGTTCGGGAGCGCCAGCGGATACGACAATCGGTTCCCCCAACTGATGGTCACAGGCCCGATCGGGGGGACCAATCTCGCTGCCGCGATCAGCCTCTCGGGTTACCTCGATCGGAGCTTCTCGCTGGGAACGCGGGATACCATCGACATCCGGGGAGTCCCGGTCGGCGTGTTCGACACCCTGAGCTCGCGGGGCGGGCTCACCGACATTCGGCTGGCGACCGGCTGGCAGGTCACACCCACCTTCCATCTCGGTTTGGGTCTCCATGCGATCACCGGCCTGACCCGGTTCGAGAACCGACGAGACTTCGCGGACTCGACCTTTGCCCCGATCGTCGAGCGGAGCGAAGTCTCCTACCTGGGGCTTGGCCTGTCGGCAGGGTTCACGCTGCGGCCCGTTCGTCGTCTGACCATCGCCGGGGCCTACCGGAACGACGGCCACCTCGACATTGACCGCGACTCGACCCGAATCGCCAAGACTGATCTGCCGGCGGGAGTCAGCGCCGGGATCCGGTGGCAGGCCAGCGAGAAAGTGATGTGGGCCGCGTCGGCCCACCGGCGTTCCTGGAAGAGCGCCGACGCCGATATCCGGGCGCAGAACGGGATTGGAGCGGAGAACACCATCGAACTCGCGACCGGCCTCGAGTTCGTGAGAGATCCCAAGAATGCCGGCCACCGGCCCTGGCGCTTCGGGGTGCACTACGCCACCCTCCCGTTTCCGTTCACCAGCGGGGACCAGCCGACCGAGTTCGGTATCTCGGCCGGGACCGGAATCCGTTTCACCCAGGGTCGTGGTGGCCTCGACCTGACCGTGCAGCAGATCTTCCGCCGGTCGAACGGCGGGTTCAAGGAAAACGCCACGGTCGTCAGCCTCGGCGTATCGATTCGCCCCTAGCAGCGATGAAACGCGTCTTCATCGAGACCTATGGTTGCCAGATGAACGTGGCCGATACCGAGCTGATGTTTGGCGTGCTCGGCAGCCGGGGTTTCGTACGGGTCGAGGATCCGGCTAACGCCGACGTGATGCTGGTGAACACCTGCGCCGTGCGCGATCATGCCGAGCAGCGGGTGTCCGGCCGGGTTGGCGAGTTGATGCGCCACAAGCGTCCTGGATCGGTGCTCGGGGTCGTCGGCTGCATGGCCCAGCGGCTGGGCCAGGAACTGCTCGACCAGGTGCCCCGGCTCGATCTGGTAGTGGGGCCCGACGCCTATCGGAATCTTCCCGATCTCATTCTCGATGCCAGCGCCGGCCGCCGCGCGGCCGACACCGCGTTTCGGTCGTGGGAGCACTACGAAGACGTTCCCCCCGCGCGGGAGAGCGGTCCCACCGCGTTCGTCACCGTGCAGCGCGGCTGCGACTACAAGTGCACCTTCTGTATCGTGCCGTACACCCGAGGTCCGGAGCGGAGTCGGCAACTCGGCGATGTCGTCACCGAGGTTCGCCGGCTCGCGGAGGAGGGCACCTCGGAGGTCACCCTGCTCGGCCAGACGGTCAACTCGTATCACGACGGCGACCATGACTTCGCCGATCTGCTTCGGGCGGTGGGCGAGGTCGAGGGGATTCGGCGGCTCCGGTTCACCAGTCCATACCCGACCGATTTCACCGGCCGCGTCATCGAGGCAATGGCGACCGTCCCCGCCGTCTGCCCCCACGTCCACCTCCCGGTCCAGAGTGGCTCGAACGCGGTTCTCAAGCGGATGCTCCGCCGTTACTCCCGAGAGGAGTACCTCGAGGTCGTTCGGCGACTGCGCCAGGCCGTGCCGGGAATGACGTTTTCCACCGATATCATCGTGGCCTTTCCCGGCGAGACGGAGGCGCAGTTCCAGGACACCCTCACTCTCGTCGCCGAAGCCGACTTCGACGACGCCTACACCTTCCGGTATTCGCCGAGGGAGGGCACCCCGGCGACCCGACTTCGGGACGCGGTGCCCGACGACGTTGCGGCCGATCGACTCGATCGACTGGTCGCCGCGGTCCGGGCCCAGACCCGGCGCAAGAACATCGGCCGCATCGGCGAGCAACACGAGGTCCTGGTCGAGCAGGTGGCCAAGCGGGGCGGGATGCTGGGCCGGACCCGAACGAACTTGCTGGTGCTGCTGGATCTCGGCGTTGAGGCCGTGGGTGACTATCTTGACGTTCGGCTGACCGCCACGACGGGGTCGACCTTCATTGGCACGGTCGCGACACCACACGCCCTCACGGTGCTATGAAACTGAAGAACGCGGTCGAGGATCACGTCGTCGAGGCCTACCAGACCCTCCGGCCGCATTTCCCCGAGTTTTGCGGCTGCGACATCTGCCGGGCCGACGTCATCGTCTACGCGCTGAATCGCCTTCCGCCCCGCTACGTCGCGACGCTCGAGGGGTCGGTCGTCACCGAAGTCAGCCTGGACAAGCAGCAAGGCCGAGCCTCCATCGATGTCGCCGTGATGGACGGTTTCCGCCGAGTCGGGCTCTCGCCGCGCTGCGGCGGGCGGGCCGCCTCGGTTTCGTAATCCCTCACCAAGCTTCGCGGTAATTCGGTACCGCAGGCAGCCGGATTGGTTGTCGGCGGTCGCGGGCGCAGGCCTAACCTTGGGCCGTGCTCGATGTGCGGTCTCCATCCACCGTCGCCCGAGGCTTGGCGGCATTTGCCGCCGGTCTCGGCGCCGGTCTGTTCCTGCCGGGCCCGTGGACCGCCGTGCCAGTGATCGTCGGGCTGTGGCTCGCCGCACTCGGTCCCACCCGGGCGGTCGGGTTCGTCGTCCTGACGGGCCTTGCCCACGGCGCCCTGGCCCGTGTCAGCGATGCCAGTTCATGCGGTCGCCGGATGACAGCCGGCATCGTGCGCCTCACGGTGCGGCTCCACCATCCGGCGGTTGCCGGGCGACCGGTTCCCGCCGAGCCGGTCGGGCTCGGCTGTCGCGGGGAGGTAACGGTTCGGCACCGGGCACCGGATACCCTGGCGGCCGGGACCGCCTGGGTCGTGGAAGGACGGTGGATCCCCGACCAGGGCCGCTGGCGCCCCGCCGGCGGACTCCTGGCGATCCGCGAGGCCAGGCCGGGTCCCGAGGTCCGGCCGGGCGTGGGCCATCGTCTCCGCAACTGGATCGTGCCGACCATCGGGGAGCTCTACGGGTCCCGCGCGGGCCTGATCGAAGCCTTGGTGTTAGGCAGCCGCGGTACTCTCGAGCCGGCCCTCTCGGCCGGCTTCGCCCGCTCGGGCCTGGTGCACCTGCTTTCGATCAGCGGATTTCACATTGGTCTGGTGTGGGCGTGGGTCGTCCTCGGGCTCGGTTTGGCCGGGCGGCGGCGGCAGGCCCCGCTGATTGCGACCGTCGCGGTGGGAAGCTACGTCGGCTTCATCGGGTTCCCGGCCCCCGCGGTTCGCGCCCTCGCGCTGGCGATCCTGGATGCCTGGCTCACCTGGCGGCAGCGGCGAGTGGCGGTCGGGGCGCTCTCGGCGACGGTCGCGTGGATCGTGCTGCTGGTCGACCCCTGGGCCCTGACAGATTTGGGGGGCTGGCTTTCCGTGGCGGCGATGTGGGGTGCCATCGCCGCAACGCGGTGGGCGGACGGAGCCGGCTGGACCAGCGGGGTCGGCACGGTCATTGCCAGCTCGGCTGGTGCCACCATGGCGACCGCCCCGTTCGCCGCCCTGGTTCTCGGGTCCGTTTCGGTCGTCGGAATCCTGCTCAACGTCGTCGCGATCCCACTGGCCGCCATCGCGATGCCGGCAGCGCTTCTGAGCGTGGTGCTCGCGGGGTTCGCTCCGCCGGTCGCGGCAGCGTTGGCGGCCGGTGGCGGGCTCCTGCTCGACGGACTCGAACGACTCGCGGTGCTGGGTGCCTGGCTCCCGGGTGCGGCGATCAGCTTCGAGCCGGGAATCCGCTCGACGGCGTTGGCTGCCGCGGTCACTGGATCGATGGCATGGGTGTTCGGGCGCCGCAATCGTTGGCGAGAAGTGGGGCGTCGGGCCGCCTGGGTCGCGGTCGCCGGCTTGTTTCTCGGGTTGGTCAGCGGCATCCGATGGGGCGAGCCCGGCGGGCCGGCGTTACATTTTCTCGACGTTGGCCAGGGCGATGCGTTATTGGTGTCGACGGGACGAGGCCGGTGGATCCTGATCGATGCCGGGCCGGTCGACGCCCGCGGCGACGCGGGACGGCGGGTGGTGCTTCCTTATCTCTTGCGCCGAGGGGTGCGGCGACTCACCCTTGCGGTGGTGAGTCACGCCCACCGGGATCACTTCGGTGGGTTGGGCTCGGTCATCGCCCGGGTGCCGCCGCTCCTCGTGGCCGAGCCGGGATTGCCGGTGCCCGATCGGGATTACCTCGCCTTACTCGACGCGATCGACGATCGCGGCATCGAGTGGAGGCCGCTGCGGCGGGGGGACCGGTTCGTGGTGGATGAGGTGACGCTCGACGTCCTCCATCCGGACCACCGCTGGCCGGGTTTCGGAACGGACGTGAACGAAAACTCGGTGGTCATTCATCTCCGGATTGGCCGGTTCGACGCCATCTTGACCGGCGACGCCGGGTTCCCGGTCGAAGCGCGGCTGACAGCGGCGGTGGGCCCGGTCGAGCTCCTCAAGGTGGGACACCATGGATCGCGTACCGCCACCGGCGCGGACTGGTTGACGACCCTCAGGCCCAAGTCGGCGGTCGTCAGTGTCGGGAGCAACGGGTACGGGCACCCAGCTCCGGAGACGATCGCCCGGCTCGAAGGAGCAAAGGTGCCGGTGTGGCGCACCGACCGAGACGGGCACGTCACCGTGTGGCCGACGGGCGATTCGGCGAGGATCAGGAGTCGGCGGGGAGATCAGGTCATACCATTTCATCAGTGAGGATCGAAGTACGATGTCGATGCTATCTGGAACGGTGGTGACCATCGAGCGGTTCATCCTCGAGCAGGAGCGCCAGCATCCGGACGCGACCGGAGAGCTATCGAACCTGATGTACGACTTCGCTCTTGGCGCGAAGATCGTCGCGGCCGCGATTCGGCGTGCCGGGCTCATCAATGTGCTGGGTTCGGCTGGCAACACCAATGTCCAAGGCGAGGAACAGCAGAAGCTCGACGTGTTTGCCAATAACGCGCTCACCAACGTCATGGGCCACACCGGTCGGGTCTGCGTGATGGCCTCGGAAGAGGACGAGGAGCTGATCCCGATTCCTCCCGGGTGGCCGCAGGGGAAATACGCGGTTCTCTTCGACCCGCTCGACGGGTCATCGAACATCGACGTCAACGCCGCGGTCGGGACGATATTCAGCATTTATCGCCGACGGTCGATGGACGGCCAAGGCACCCTGGCGGACGTCCTCCAACCGGGTTCGCGGCAGGTCGCCGCGGGGTACGTCATCTACGGGTCGAGCGTGATGCTGGTCTACACCACCGGCAACGGGGTTCATGGCTTCACCCTCGACCCGTCCCTTGGCGAATTCCTCCTGTCGCATCCCAATATCCGGATCCCGGAGGTCGGCAAGTACTACAGCGTCAACGAGTCCAACTTCGGCCGGTGGAGCAAGGGAACCCAGCGGGCCGTTCGCGGCCTCCACGGCGATTTTCCCGACCTGATCAAGGGGAAGAACTCCCGCTACATTGGCTCGCTGGTCGCCGATTTTCATCGCAATCTGATCGCGGGTGGCATCTTCATGTATCCGGCCGATTCGAAGAATCCCAACGGCAAGCTCCGGTTGGCGTACGAAGCCAATCCGATGGCGATGATCGTCGAGCACGCGGGGGGAGCTGCCACCAACGGGCTCGAGCGGATCCTCGATCTCGAACCGCTGGCACTCCATCAACGGACCCCGCTGGTGATCGGGTCCCGCTCGGACGTGGAGTTCGTCGCCCGGGTGCTTCGGGATACCGAAGGGTGAGCGGCCAACACCCGGGGTTGCTCCCCGTCCGCGAGGTCTACGGCCCCGGCGAGTGGCGGGGAGACCCCGGCCAGCCGGGCCAATGGCCGTTCCTCCGCGGCGTGCAGCCGACCATGTACACTG
Source organism: Gemmatimonadota bacterium (assembly GCA_016874005.1). Classification (GTDB taxonomy): domain Bacteria; phylum Gemmatimonadota; class Gemmatimonadetes; order Gemmatimonadales; family GWC2-71-9; genus SHZU01. The sequence continues at coordinate 13,311 of VGVQ01000025.1, forward strand.
GCAAGCTCTGGACGATGCGGCAGTACGCCGGGTTTGGGACCGCGGAGCAGACCAACGAACGGTTCCGGCTGCTGCTCAGTGCTGGGCAGACTGGGTTGTCGACGGCTTTCGACCTCCCGACGCAAATGGGCTACGATTCCGATCACCCGATGGCGGCTGGAGAGGTCGGGCGGGTGGGCGTCGCGATCGACACCGTCGACGACCTGGCCGTCCTGTTCCGGGGCATTCCTCTCGATCGGGTATCGACCTCGATGACGATCAACGCGACGGCGGGCATCCTCCTCGCCATGTACGTCGTCGTCGCCGAGGAGCAAGGGGTGGCCCGAAAAGCCCTTTCCGGGACGATTCAGAACGACTTGCTCAAGGAGTTCATCGCCCGAGGGACCTACATCTACCCGGTCGTGCCGTCGCTCCGCCTCATCACGGACATTTTCCGCTTCGTCGCCGACGAAGGGATGAATTTCAATCCGATCTCGATCAGCGGCTATCACATTCGGGAAGCCGGTGCCACCGCGACCCAAGAAGTCGGGTTCACCCTCTCCAACGCGCTCGAGTATTGCCGGCGAGCGGTGGCCGCCGGGATCCCAATTGACCGATTCGGGCCGCGGTTGTCGTTCTTTTTCGCGGCCCACAACGACCTCTTCGAAGAAGCGGCGAAATTCCGGGCGGCCCGGAGGCTGTGGGCCCGCCTGGCTCGAGAGCGGTTCGGGGCTGACGATCGGACCTGCATGCTGCGGTTCCACACCCAGACCGGTGGGGTCACCCTCCAGGCCCAGCAGCCCCTCAACAACGTGGTGCGGGTCGCGGTCCAGGCCCTGGCGGCCACCTTGGGCGGCACCCAGTCCCTCCACACCAACGGCTACGACGAAGCGTTGGCGCTCCCGACCCCCGCCGCCGCCACGTTGGCGCTCAGGACCCAGCAGATCCTGGCCCATGAAAGTGGCCTGGCTCGCACGGTCGATCCGCTCGCCGGCAGCTACTACGTGGAGCATTTGACCGATCGGATCGAGGAGGGCGCCCGGGAGCTGATCCGGGAGGTCGACGAGATCGGCGGCGCGGTGGCCGCGGTGGAGCGGGGGTATTACCAGGAAGCGATCGGTCGCAGCGCCTACGAGTACCAGAAGGCCCAAGAGGACGGGCGGGTGGTGGTGGTCGGCGTCAACCGGTTTGCTACCGACGAGCCGCCGTCCGACCTGCCCTCACCGAACTTCGCCGCCCTCGAAGCGCGCCAACGCGACCTCGTCGCGGCGGCCCGCCAACGGCGCGATGGGGCCCGGGTGGCGGCGGCACTGGAGGCCGTGCGGTCCGCGGCGGGCAGCGATCGCGGTCTGATGCCACATCTCATCGATGCCGTCCGAGCTCGGGCGACCCTCGGCGAGATCGCCGATTGTCTCCGAGCCCAGTGGGGGGTCTACCGGCCATGACCAACCCGGATCGGTTGAGCTACCCCGCCCATCGACTTTCCGTGCCCAGAAGCGCCCGGTACCATCTCCTCGGGGAACGCCGTGGGGCCGATGAGATCTGGGTCGTCCTCCACGGGTACAGCCAACTCGCCTCGACCTTCCTCCGCTGGTTCGAGCCGGTGGCCCGGCCGGGCCGATTGATCGTCGCCCCCGAAGCGTTGTCACGGGCGTATTTCGACGAGGGTGGGGCGCGCCGAGTCGGCGCCTCGTGGATGACCAAGGAGGACCGCGAAGCCGAAATCGAGGACTACGTTCGGTACCTCGATGCGCTGGCGGACGAGCTGATCGGCAGCATCCCGCCGCTGCCGCGGCTCGAGGTACACGGCTTCTCGCAGGGCGCTGCGACCGCCAGCCGCTGGGTAGCGTACGGCCGGTACGCCGTGTCTCGCCTGGTGCTCTGGGGAGGAACCGTGCCGCCAGACATCGATCTCGAACGAATGCGATCGCATCTGCGCGATGGCAAGGTGGTCGTTGCGGTTGGAGACCGCGATCAGTTCGTCACCGCGGAGCAGGTTCGCAACGAACGGGCTCGACTGCTCGGCTTGAACCTCAATCTCGACGTCCGCCAGTTCACCGGCGGCCATGTCGTCGATCGGTCGACGCTGGTCGCGATAGCCTGAATCGGGGGGGACCCGTCGTGGAAACCGCTTGGATCGCCCGGATGATGACCCGGGAGCTCGCCACCCTGCGCGGCGACATCGAAGCCCTGCCGGATGAGGCGAGCCTCTGGGCCACGCCACCAGGGATCAGTAACTCGATCGGGACCCTGGCATTGCATCTTGCCGGCAACCTTCAGCATTTCGTGGGAACGGTGCTCGGGAACACGGGATACCGGCGCCAGCGTGACCTCGAATTCAGCCGGCGCGGCGTTCCGCGGGCCGAGCTGCTGGCCGAGGTCGATCGGGCGGCCGCCGTCGTCGCAAAGGTGCTCACGACAGGTCCGATCGACCTCGGCGCGGACTACCCCGAGGCTGTCGGCGGCGGTTATCGAGTCGTCACCGGGGATTGGCTGATTCACCTGGCGACCCATCTGGCTTATCACGTCGGCCAGGCCGGCTACCTGCGCCGGCTCCTGACTGGCCCGGGCGCGACGCCGGTGCCCGCCATCGGCATTGGCGCCTTGGTCACGGCCCGGAAGATCGGCTAACGCCGCCGGTAAAGCCCGTCGAACACCACGGCCCAGGTCTTCCCCTCGTCTCGAGACGATTCCCAGAGCTGCCGCACGGTGCCATCGGCGTTCTTCAAAAAGGTCAGCCGCTGCTGGATGGGGCCGCGGGGAGTGGTCGTGGTCCCGGCGAGGCGCATCTGCCCGTCGCGAAATTCGCCGGAGAGATCGAGGGGCGACCCGGAGTTGTCGATCCAGACCTGGCGCCATCGCTTGGTCACCCGATCATAGAAGTTGAAGCTCTGCCCAGTCGCGCCCTTGGCGCCGGTCCACCGCTCGTGGATGACACAGCCGTCCTCCTCGACGCTGATCTCGTTCTTTCCGGCGGGATTCCCGTTCGAGGTCACTTCCCAGCTGCCCACCCAGAAATCGAACTGGCGGTATTCCGGGGTGTCGCACCGAGCCTGTGGCGGAGTGGCTTGAGCCGCGAGCGAGCCAGCGACCAGGGACAGGGCGGCAAGAAGCCAGAGCGTCTTCATCGCGGCGACCTCGATCGAATGGTGGAGCCGAATGGGTTCGGTGACCCGCTTCTCTTCGGTACGGCAGGTTTTCGGAACGGGTTTCGGGTTGTCTGACAGTCCGTCGGAATTGGATTCGCGATCGGGCTCGGGCGGTTTGCCCGCCGGCTCCGAGGCTGCTAACTTGCGTCGCTGTCTAGCGTTAGCCTTGTCCGTCTGGAGCCATGCCAACCTACGATTATCGCTGCAGCAAGGGCCACGAGTTCGAGCTCTTCCAACGCATCTCTGACAAGCCCGTCGCCAAGTGCCCGACCTGCGGCGCCAAGTCGGCCCGGATGATCTCCGGTGGAGCCGGTCTCATCTTCAAAGGAAGCGGTTTCTACATTACCGACTACGGCAAGGACGGGAAAGGACCCCGGAAGGCCGGGGACACCAGCGCCGAGTCGGGCTCCGCAGCCGCCGCCCCCGATCCCGCGGCGGGCACTGCGGCACCAGCCAAGACCGAAACGCCGGTCAAGACGGATGCGCCGGCCAAGAAGGAGCCGGCGAAGAAGGCCAAGAAGGAGGACCGTTGAGCGCGGTGCTCCGCGACGAACTCGCCCGGATCGCGGAGTCGCTCGGTGGAGCCGGCCTCAACTTCTCGCTCGATCGGCCCAAAGAGGCCGCCCATGGCGACCTGGCCACCAACCTCGCCATGGTCCTGGCGAAGGCCCAGGGCGCCAATCCCCGTGCGCTGGCGGCGAAGATCATATCGGCGCTGGCGCTCCCGCCCGGGGTGATCGCCAAGACCGAGATTGCCGGGCCCGGGTTCATCAATTTCTGGCTCGCCGCCGACGCGCTGACCGACTCGATCGGCCGGATCATCGCCGCTGGCGCGCACTACGGCCGCTCGTCCGGGGGGGCGAACCGCCGGGTCAACGTCGAGTTCGTCTCCGCCAATCCGACCGGGCCGCTGCACGTGGGGCATGGTCGAGGGGCGGCGCTCGGCGACGGGATCGCGTCGTTGCTCGAATGGACCGGTCACGCGGTGACCCGGGAGTTCTACATCAACGATGCCGGGTCGCAGATCGACAAGCTGGCCCAAAGCCTCTGGGCCCGGGTCCAGCAAGCCGCTGGTCGGGCGGCCGAGATTCCCGAGGGCGGATACCACGGCGAGTACCTGGTCGAGGCCGCTCGCGATCTGCTCGCGGTCGAGGGGGCCGCGTTCGCCGATCGCGACCTCAGCGCCGGATTGGCCCGGTGTCGGGCGTTCGCCCTGGCGAGCCAGCGCAAGGAGCAGGATCAGTTGCTCCGGGACTTCGGGGTCGTCTTCGACGTCCACAGCTCCGAGCAGGCGCTCTACGATTCCGGTCGGGTCGAGGCGACGCTCCGACTCTTGGCCGAACGCGGCCTGAGCTACGAGGCGGACGGGGCGGTGTGGCTGAGGACCACGGATTTCGGCGACGACAAGGACCGAGTCCTGAGGAAGCAGGATGGCTCATACACATATCTTGCACCTGACATCGGCTATCACGTCGACAAGTACGCCCGCGGCTTCGAGCATCTCATCGACGTCTGGGGCGCCGACCACCACGGATACATCCCGAGAATGCGGGCGGTGCTGGTGGCCTTGGGGCATCCGGGCGACAGCTTCGAGGTGCCGCTGGTCCAGTTGGTGAAGGTCGTCAAGGGCGGGGAAGAGGTGAAGATGTCGAAGCGGGCCGGCAACTTCGTGACCCTGCGGGACCTGCTCGACGACGTCGGCACCGACGCGGCCCGCTACTTCTTCCTGATGCGACGGGGAGATACCCCGTTCGTGTTCGACGTCGACTTGGCCCGGCGGCAGACCGACGAAAACCCGATCTACTATCTCCAAATGGCTCACGCCCGGATGTCGGGCATATTCCGGGTCGCCGGCCGCGACGTCGAATCGGTCGGCGACCGGGCGACCATGGAAGGTCTCCCCGCGCCCCAGGACCAGGAGCTGCTCAAGGCCCTGACCGAGTTTCCCGAGGTGGTGGCCCGAGCCGCGGCCGAGCGGGAACCGCACCGGGTCACCGGCTACCTCGAAACGCTGGCGCGGCTGGCCCACGGCTGGTATCACCACTGTCGGGTGCTCGGGGAAGCGGCCGAGGTCGAGCGATCGCGGTTGGTGCTGGCCCGGGCGGCCCGGGTCGTGCTGGGGAACGGCTTGCGACTATTGGGGCTCGCCGCCCCGGATCGGATGTAATCATGCCATTGCTCGTGGTGGGCAGCGTCGCGCTCGACTCGGTCTTCACGCCCTTCGGCGAGACCGCCGATGCGTTAGGCGGTTCGGCGGTCCACTTCAGCGTCGCCGCCGCCTTGCTGTCGAAGGTCAAGGTGGTCGGGGTCATCGGGAACGACTATCCCGTCCACGAGCTCGATCGGCTGGCGCCCCGCGGTATCGATTGGTCAGGGGTGGAGCGGGCCGACGGCGAGAGCTTTCGCTGGAAGGGCAAGTACAGCTACGACCTCCAGAGTCGGGAGACCCTGGAGACCCGCCTGGGGGTATTCGCCAGCTTCGCGCCGAAGCTGCCGGCCGACTGGCGGGAGACCCCGTTCCTCTTCCTCGGGAACATCGATCCGGTGCTCCAGCTCAACGTCCTCGAGCAGATCAAGCGACCGAAGCTCGTCGTCTGCGACACCATGAACTACTGGATCCAGGGCAAACGGCCGGAGCTGATGAAGCTCCTCGAACGAGTCGATGTTCTCCTCGTCAACGACAGCGAAGCGCGGGAGTTGTCGGGTAACTGGAACATTCACCGCGCCGGCCGTTGGATCCTCGAGCGCGGTCCCAAGCGGGTCGTCATCAAGCAGGGCGAGTACGGCGCGTTGCTGATTCAAGCCGGCAGCACCTTCTACGTCCCGGCCTATCCGCTCGAGGAGGTCTTCGACCCGACCGGCGCCGGGGACGCCTTTGCCGGCGGGTTCATGGGCTACTTGGCCCGGGTGGGCTCGGTGGCACCGGAACAGATGCGTCGGGCGATGGTCTACGGGTCCGCGATGGGGTCCTTCGCGGTTCAAGGATTCGGCGTCAAGGGGTTCGAGGGGGTCGACTACGATGCGGTCCAGCGGCGGGTCAAGGCGTTCGTCGACTTGACCCATGTCCCCGCCGCCGCTCGGATTCCATGACCGAGCGTCAATACGCCGCCGCCGGGGTGGACCTCTCGGCGCTCGACGCGGCCAAGCGCCGAATCGCCGGCGCGGTCGAAGCAACCCGAACCCCGCTGTCGCGCGGTCTGGTGGGCGCCTTCGGCGGCATGGTGCGGCTGCCGGAAGGGATTCGCCGACCGGTCCTCGTCATGAGCACCGACAGTGTCGGCACCAAGGTCCTGGTCGCCCGGATGGCGGGTGTCTACGACGGCGTTGGCGAGGACATCGTCAATCACAGCGTGAACGACATTCTGGTCCACGGGGCGCGGGGCATCGCTTTCCAGGACTACATCGGCTCCAACGGACTGACCGAAGGCCAGCTCGCCGATCTCGTCGTTGGCGTCGCCCGGGGTTGCCAGCGCCATGGCATGGCCCTGACGGGCGGCGAGACAGCCTCGCTGCCGGACATCTACGCCCCCGGCGATTATGACCTGGCCGGCACGATCGTCGGTGTCGTAGAGGAAGATCTTGCCCTCCACGGCGCGGCCATCCGACCGGGTGACGTCCTGATCGGCTACCAGTCGAGCGGGCTCCACACCAACGGCTACACGCTAGCCCGGAAGATCTGCTTCGATCGACTGAAACTCGCTGTGGATTCGACAGTTAGCGACTTGGGCACGACCGTGGGCGAGGCTCTGTTGGCGGTCCACCGGTCCTATTTCACCGCCCTCGATGGGGTCCTCGACCAGGTCCATGGCATCGCCCACATCACCGGAGGCGGCATCGAGGGAAACCTGGTCCGGGTATTGCCCCCCGAGGTCGAGGCGGTCATCGACACTGGTTCGTGGCGATGGCCACCGCTGTTCACCTTTCTGATGTCGGCCGGGCAGGTCTCCGTCGAGGAGATGCGCCAGGTGTTTAACGTCGGGATGGGCCTCGTGGTGGCGGCTCCACCGGGGGCGGTCGACCGAGTTCGTCAGGCGGCGGCGGCCGTGAACATCGACACCTGGATCGCGGGTGAACTCCGCGCCGGAACGCGAGGAGTTCGGTTCATCTGATTGGGGGCTTTCGTGGCGCAGCGACTCGCGGGCGGGCTACTTCTCGCGGCAGTCGTGCTCCAGGGAGCCACCCTGGCTGCCCAGACGGACCCAACCCCCGAGCCGGCGCCGCACCCCTGCGATGCCGCGACGGGTCCAACCAAGAAGGTGTGCCGAGCCGGCTACGACGCCCTGACCCTGGCCACTCCGGCCGTCGCCCTGTTGGCCAGTCGTGGAAACCCGAGTCTCGGCTCGGCCGGCGGCGGCGGGCGGTTCGGGCAGGCCACGGTGTCGGTCCGGGGGACCTACCTGCAGGCGTTGCTCCCGGCCACTAGCTACGACGGCACCGAGGACGCCGTTCCCGCCGCCCGGCGATTGCCGGCAGCGGTGCCGAGCCTCGACCTCCGCTTCCCGCTCCTGACCAAGGCGCTCCCGATCGGTGCCGTCTCGGTCGATTTTCTCGGCGCGATCGTGGGCCTCCCCCGGGGCGCGACGGACTTCATCCGGCTGGCCCCGGGCGTCCGTTCAGTCGGCGGGGTGGCACTGGGGTTCGGCTACGGTTTGAGAATCGGGATGACTCCCTCCGGCCAACTCCCCACGGCGAGCCTGAACGTGACTCGGCACGACTTTCCCCGCTTCACCTTCGGCGACCTGGTCCGCGGCAGCAACTTCGCCTACACCCTATCGGCCTCGGCCATGAACGTTCGCCTGCTGGTGGGTCGTCGCTCCGGCCGCTTGGAGTTCACCGCCGGCGGGGGAGCCGATCTGATCAAGGGTGACTACTCGATCAGCTACGTCAACCAAACCACCAGGTCGCCGATTTCGGCCGACTCGACCTTGTCCGCCCTCCGGATCGTCACGGTCGCCAATGCGGCTCTCGATCTCGTCGCGGGGCTTCGGATCGGCTTCGAGGGCGGCTTCCAAGTCGGCAAGGACGACAAGCTCCCGACCCGGTTCGAGGCGGTCAACCCCAAGTCGGGACGGTTCTTCGGCGGAGTGGGGCTCGGGTTTAAACTGTAGGGGTGACCGAAGCCCAAGCCATCGCCCGAGCCCTGGAGCTTGCCCGCCAGGGATGGGGCCGGGTGCACCCCAACCCCCTGGTTGGGGCGGTGGTGCTGGCCTCCGACGGCACGGTGACTGAGGGGTTCCATGCCGAATACGGCGGGCCCCACGCCGAGGCCATCGCGCTGGCGGCGGCCGGGGACCGGGCCCGCGGCGGAACCCTCGTTACCACCTTGGAACCTTGCGCGCACCATGGGAAACAGCCCCCATGCGCCGACCTGATCGTCCAGGCCGGGATCCGCCGGGTGGTGGTGGCGATGCCCGATCCCAACCCGATTGCGGCCGGTGGACTCGCTTCCCTCGAGCGGGCCGGCCTCGAAGTGGTCGTCGGACCGGGGCGCCGAGAGGCCGAGGATCTCAACGCGGCCTTCATTCACGGCGTCGGCCCGAGCGGCCGGCCCTTCGTGGCAGTCAAATTGGCGACCTCGTTAGACCATCGGATCGCGGACCCCGCCGGGCATTCCCGGTGGATTTCCGGCGACGAAGCCCGGGACTGGGTCCACTGGTTTCGGGCCGGATTCGACGCGATCGGTGTCGGAGGCCGGACCGCCCTCGTCGATAACCCCGCACTGACGGTCCGAGGCGCCATCGAACCGCGGACCCCGCCCCGTCGGGTGGTATTCTTGGGCAGCCGCCGCCTCTCGCTCGACTCGACCTTGGTCCGGACCGCCCGTGATATCCCGGTGGTCGCGGTGGCGGCGAGTTTGGGCCAAGCCGACTCCGCGGCGCTACTGGAGCGGGGGGTCACCGTGGTCGGTGCCAATGGCCTGGAGGAGTCGCTGGTGGGCCTCCACGCCATCGGGATCCAATCCCTCGTGGTCGAGGGAGGGGGGCGGCTGGCCGGGAGTCTGCTCGCCGGCGGTCTGGTCGATCGGTTGGCCTGGATCGTCAGCCCGGTCTGGCTGGGCGACACCGCGATTCCCGGCACCAGAGGCTTCGTCGTGCCGTCCCTGCTGCAGGCGGAACGGTGGCGCATCGTCGAGCGCCGGCCCCTCGGTCAGGATACCCTTCTCGTCTTCGACCGACGCTGATGTTCACGGGATTGGTCACCGCGATCGGGACTGTGGAGCGGGTTCGCGATCGGCCGGACGGCGGTCGTGACGTCGTGGTTCGGGCCGGGTATCGCGGGTTGGCGCTCGGCGAGAGCGTGGCGGTCGACGGGGTCTGTCTGACGGTCGCGCGGCGAGTCACCGGCGGGTTCGCGGTGCGGACGGTCGCGACCACGCTCGAGCGGACCATGATCGGGCGGTATCGGCGGGGGACCCGCGTCAATCTCGAACGGGCCCTGCGGGTCGGCGATCGAATGGGTGGCCACTGGGTCCAGGGCCACGTCGACGGGGTTGGACGAGTGGTGACCGCGCGCTCCTCCGGCGACGCCTGGCTCATCGACATCGCCGTTCCCGCCGCGGTTGCTGGCTTCGTCGTGCCGCTAGGTTCCATCACGGTGAATGGGGTCAGTCTCACCGTCAACGCCATCCCTCGCGCCGGCCGGGTGCAAGTTTCCTTGATTCCCCATACTCGTCGCCACACTAACCTCGGCACCCTGGTCCCCGGGGACGCCGTCCATCTCGAGGCCGACTTGGTCGCGAAATTCCTCTCGAGGCTGGTCCCTCGCCGGCGAGTACGGCGATGACCTTCTCGACCATCGAACACGCGATCGCCGAGTTGCGCAACGGTCGGGTGGTGATCGTCGCCGACGACGAGGACCGGGAGAACGAGGGCGACTTCGTCTGCGCGGCGGAGTTGGTGACTCCCGACGTCATCAATTTCATGACGATCCACGGCCGCGGTCTCATCTGTCTCGCGCTGAGTCCGGACCGCTGCGATCGACTGGGGCTCGGGCCGATGACCGCCGAGAACACCGAGTCGATGGGCACCGCGTTTACCGTGAGCATCGACGCCGAACGACGGTTCGGGGTCACCACCGGCATCTCCGCCTCCGACCGCGCCACGACGATCCACGTGGCGATTCGGCCCGAAACCCTCCCCGCGGACCTCCGCCGGCCGGGCCACATCTTTCCGCTTCGGGCCCGACCGGGTGGCGTGCTGCAACGGGTCGGCCAGACCGAGGCCAGCGTGGATCTGGCCCGGTTGGCCGGGTTGGTGCCCGCCGGGGTAATCTGCGAGATCCTCAACCCCGATGGCAGCATGGCCCGGCGACCCGAGCTTGCCCGGATCGCCGAGGAACACGGGTTGCCCTTCGTGACGGTGGCCCAATTGGTCGCTTATCGGTTGGCGACCGAACGGCTCGTCCATCGGATCGCCGAGGCCCGGTTGCCCACCGAACACGGTGCCTTTCGGATCGTGGGGTATCGGAACGACGTCGATCGGGCCGAGCACGTCGCCCTGGTCATGGGGGAGGTCAGTGGGGCGCCGAACGTGCTGGTGCGGATGCATTCCAAATGCCTGACGGGTGACGTCTTCCACTCCCGCCGCTGCGATTGTGGCAGCCAATTGGAGGCGGCGATGCGGCAGGTCGCCGAGGCTGGCCAAGGGGTGATCGTCTACCTCGATCAAGAAGGCCGAGGCATTGGTTTGCTCAACAAGCTCCGGGCCTACGAACTCCAGGACAATGGGGCCGACACCGTCCAAGCAAACCAGTCGCTCGGGTTCGCTCCCGACCTTCGCAACTATGGTATCGGGGCCCAAATTCTCCGCGATCTCGGTCTCTCGACGATTCGGCTGATGACCAACAATCCCCGGAAGTTGGTCGGCCTCGATGGCTACGGCTTGACCATCGTCGAGCGAGTCGGCCTCGCGGTGTCGCCCACCGCCGACAATCTGGGGTATCTCGCGACCAAGCGGGACAAGTTGGGCCACTTCATTGGCCACTGAACCAAGGGGACGACGCGCGCGATGACGGAGTATCGTGGCCGGCTTGGCCAGGTTGGACGGGTGGCGATCGTGGTCAGCGGGTATCACGAGCGGATTACCCGAAAGCTGCTCGACGGCGCCCTGACGACCTGCCGAAACGCCGGGATTCCGGAGTCCGGCATCGACGTGGTCTGGGTGCCGGGCGCCTTCGAACTCGGGGCCGTGGCGAGTGCCCTGGCTCGCCGCGGGTCGCATGCGGTCCTGGTTGCGCTCGGTGCGGTGGTGCGAGGCGAGACCCCCCACTTCGACTACGTCGCCGGCGAGACCAGCCGGGTGCTGGCCGACGTCGCCCGCGCGGTGCCCTGCGGCTTCGGATTGCTGACCGTCGATACCATGGAGCAGGCCGAGGCCCGCGCCGGCGGCGCGCTGGGGAACAAGGGCGCCGAAGCCGCGGAAGCCGCCCTCCGAACGGCGGACGTGCTCGCCCAGATCGGATCGGGTTGAGATGGTCCGAACCGAAACCAAGGCGCGGGCCAGGGCGCTCCAGCTGCTCTATGCCGCCGAGGCCCAAGGCCGCACCGTGGCCGACGTGATCGCGGGGCTGGCCCGCCTGACCGGTCCCGAGCCGACCGTCTTGGAGGCGGCGGTGGTGCTCGCGGAGGCGGTCGAAGCCGATCGATCTGGCCTCGACGGGCTGCTCCAAGCGGCCACCGAGCACTGGCGGATCGATCGACTCGGGGCCATCGACCGCGGGATTCTCCGGATCGGTGCCGGGGAACTCAAAGGCGGTCGAGTGCCACCGAAGGTCGCCATCGACGAAGCCCTGTGGTTGGCCCATCATTTCGGGACGCCGCAATCGCCCGGGTTCGTCAACGGCGTGCTGGACCGGGTGGCGCGCGATCTGGGACGGCTGTGAGGATCCTGCTCGTCAATTGGCAGGACCTCGACAATCCCCAGGCTGGAGGGGCCGAGATCCACCTCTTCGAACTGTTCGGGCGGCTGGTGGGGCTTGGCCACCAGGTTCATTTGGTGTGCTCAGGCTGGAAGGGAGGCCAGCCGCGGGCGACCGTCCGGGGCCTCACCGTGGAACGCCACGGCGATCGGCACAGCTTCGCGGTGGTGGGACGCCGCGCGGTCCGTCGGGCGGCAGCGGCGTTTCGACCGGACATCGTGGTCGAGGACATCAACAAGCTGCCCTTGTACACCGCGAGCCTCACGACGGGACCCTCCGCGGTCATCGTCCCTCACCTGTTCGGCACCACGGCCTACGCGGAAGCCGGCTGGGCCATCGCGACCGCGGTGGTCGTCGCGGAACGGGCCATCCCGTGGGCGTATCGACGATCGTCGTTTCACGTCATCAGTGAGAGCACCCGGGACGACTTGGTCGCCAGGGGGATCGCGCCCGAGCGGATCGTGGTGATCCATCCGGGGGTCGATACCGTGAACCTGGTTCCCGGGCAGGAGGATCAGGTCCGGCATAACGTGTTCCTGTACCTGGGGAGACTGAAGCGGTACAAGGGTGTCGAGGTGGCCATTCGGGCCCTGGCGATCGCCCGCCGGGACCGGCCCGACTTGCGTCTGGAAATCGCTGGGGCAGGCGACGATCGGCCCCGTCTGGAAGGGCTGGTCCGCGAGCTCGGGCAACCCGACGCGGTCGAATTCCTCGGGTTCGTCCCCGATGCCGCCAAGCGACGGCTGTTCCAAACCGTGGCGGCCAATGTCTTTCCCTCGCCCAAAGAGGGCTGGGGAATTACTGTGATGGAGGCAGCCGCTTGCGGCACCCCGTCGCTGGCCTCGGATAGTCCGGGCCTGCGGGACTCGGTCGCGCCGGGCGTCACGGGCTTTCTGGTGCCGCATGGCGATGCGGCGGCGATGGCACGGCGGATGCTCGAATTGGCCGGCAACCCGGTTCTGGCAGCGGCCATGGGGCGGGCGGCCCGATCCCGGGCCGAAGCGTGGCCGTGGGAGGCCGCCGCGACGGCCACCCTGAAGCACCTCGAACGGACCGTGACGGGCTGGGAGAGGTAACGTCAATCGAAGGAGTGAAGCGATGTGGAGCGTAGTCACCACCCGACATGGCGAGGTCGATCCCGGTTTGCGCGAGCGCGCCGAGTCGATCCTAGAGCGCTTGGCCGAATTCGCGCGCCGCGCGGTCGAGGGTGCAGTGGTATTCGATACCGACGGCGGAGAACAAACGGCGGAACTCAAACTCCACTTGCCGGGCGGCCGGGTCTTGATCGCGACCGGTGCCGCACCCGACCATCGGTCCGCCCTCGACCGCGCCGAAGACAAGATCCGCCGGCAAATCGATCGCTCCACGACAGCGGCCAGGCGGGGTCGGCGGCCACCCACCAGCCAGGCCCAATGAATCTCAAACCGCGGGACCTCCTCAGTCGCCGAGGTAACCCGCTCGAGCTGGAGTCTCTCACCGGCGAAACCGGGCTCGATCGGGTCCTCCCGGAAGCCGACGTCGCCAGTCCGGGTCTGGTGCTCGCCGGCTACACCGACCGATTCGTACCCAGCCGGATCTGCGCGCTGGGTGAGACCGAGGTGAGCTACCTGGTCTCGCTCCCGGACGAGGCGCGCCGGCAGTCCATCACCACGCTTCTCGGCTTCGATCCGCCCTGCGTCATCATCACCAAAGGGCAGAGCCCGCCCGAGCCATTGCTCACGGTCGCTCGCGAGCGGAGCATTCCGGTGCTCCGTACCAGCCTCAAGACGGCCGAGTTCTACCGCCGAATCAAACCGATTCTCGAAGGGGCCTTCGCCCCGCGGACGACGCTGCACGGATCGTTGGCGGATGTCTATGGTGTCGGGCTGTTGTTCACCGGCCGAAGCGGGATCGGCAAGAGCGAGTGCGTTCTCGACTTGGTCGAGCGAGGTCACCGACTGGTGGCCGACGACGCGGTGATCGCTACCAAGAGGGGCAGCATTCTGATGGGCCAAGGTCACGAGTTGGCGGCCCACCACATGGAGATTCGCGGGGTCGGCCTGATCGACATCCCGTCGCTGTTCGGGGTCCGGTCGGTCCGGCACCAAAAACGCATCGAGGTGGTGGTACACCTCGAGGACTGGAACAACGCGGTCGATGCCGACCGGACCGGCCTGATGCGCCAGGAGACCACCATCCTCGACGTCGTCCTCCCCAAGGTGGTGGTGCCACTCAACCCCGGGAAGAACCTCACGGTCATTTCCGAAGTCGTCGCGATGAACCACCTGCTCCGGCTCACCGGCATCGATACGGCGGCCGTCTTCAACGATCGCCTGATCCGTCGGATGCGCGAGCAACGGGGATTGCGGGAATACCTCCAAGAAGACTTCGAATGACCGGCGGACTTCGGGCGATCGTCGTGGCGCACGGCGGGCTCAGTTCGGCCCTCGTCCGAGCGGCCGAAGAAGTGAGCGGGATCCGGGGGGCGATGACTCCGGTGTCCAACGCGGGGTGCGATCGAGACGCCCTGGAGCGCCGGATCCTCGAAGCGATCGGCTCGGCGGCAGCGGTGGTCTTCGTGGACATGCCAAGCGGGTCGTGCCTCTTTGCCGCGATGCGGCAACTCAAGGACCGGTCCGATGTCGCGGTGGTGACCGGCGTCAACCTGCCGATGTTGCTCGACTTTCTGTTCAACCGCGACCAGAGCGCCCGCGACGCGGCGAAACGCGCGGCGGAGGTGGGCGCTCGGTCGGTGGGGGTCCGGTAATGCCCATCGTCGTGGCCCGGGTCGACGACCGCCTGGTACATGGCCAGGTCGTCATTGGCTGGTGCCGGCCGCTCAAGATCAACCGAATCCTGTTGGTCGACGACGCCGTCGCGGCGAGCGAATTCGAACAGGAGCTCTACCGGATGGCGGTTCCCGAGGGGATCGGACTCGACGTCGTTTCGACCGGCGAGGCGCCGGAGCATTTGGATCGCCTGGCGGCCCTGGCGGACCGGACCCTGGTGATCACCGCGACCGTCGCGGCCATGATCGCCCTCCAGCAGGCCCGCCCGCGGCTCCTTCAGAATCTCAATCTGGGGGGGATCCACGACGGCACCGATCGCCGGGAGCGACTTCGCTACATCTATTTGACGGCGGCCGAGGCCGAGGCACTCGCTGCCGTGGAGCGAACCGGGGTATCGATTTCCGCCCAAGATCTCCCCACCACTCGCCCCGTGCCGCTGGAGGACTTGCTGTGATCGACTCGGTCGGCCTGCTGGTGACGCTGCTGGCCGTGGCGACCCTGGCCGGACTCGATCTCGTCAGCGTGGTGCAATCCCTGCTGTCCCGACCCGTCGTCGTCGGGACGATCGCCGGGTGGGTGCTGGGAGACATCGGTGTCGGACTTCGCGTCGGGGTGGTCCTCGAGTTCTTCGCGCTCGATGTCGTGCCGGTCGGGTCGTCGCGGTATCCCGACTTTGGGGCGGCGACGGTGGCGGCGGTACTCTACTCGGTGGGCCTTCCGGACGGCAGTGGAATTGGCGCGGCGGCCGCGTTCGGCCTCGGGTGGGCACTCGTCGCCGGGGCCACTCTGCCGGTGACTCGACGCCTCAATGCCAGAGTGGTCCGGACCTATGCCTCTCGCCTCGCGGCGGGCGATTCTCGGGCGGTCGTGGCGGTCCACTGGACCTGCCTGGGCCATGACGCGGTCCGAAGCTTCGTGGTAGCCGCCTTCGCTCTCGGGTTGGCGCTGCTCCTTCGCGAGTTGCCGCCGGTGCCCTCCGATCTGGCTAATATCTTGAACGTGATCGTCTTGGCCGGGGCAGGGTGGGCGATCGCTCACGGGGCCGTGGCCAGCGCCCGAACCGGTCCTCGCTGGCGCTGGGCCGTGGCCGGCCTCGGTGCCGGTGCCGTGGTGGTTGCGATCCGATGAACTCTGCACTGCGTTCGACCCTCAGGTTGCTCGTCGTCCAGGCCTCCTGGACCTACGAGCGTCTCCAAGGGGTTGGCGTCGCCTTCGCGTCGCTGCCGCTCCTCGAGGAACTCGAGCAAGACCCGGAGCGGCACCGAGCCGCCGTCGGCCGGGCGACTGAATATTTCAACGCCCATCCCTATCTCGCGGGCGTGGCGGTCGGTGCCTCGGCCAAGGCCGAACTCACCGGCGTTCCCGGGGCGACGGTCCAGCGGCTCAAGACCGCGTTGGCTGGTCCGCTCGGCGCCTTGGGCGATCAGCTGTTCTGGATCGGCGCGGTACCGCTCGTCATGGCGGTCATCGTCGGGGCTGTCTCGCTCGGCGGTGGGGCGCCTTCGGTGGCGGTTGGCGTTGGCTGCTATTTCGTCATCCGGTGTGCCGTGACGGTGTGGGGTCTGCGCCTCGGGCTGCGATCGGGCTTGGGCGTGGCGAGGGCCCTGACGGACTCCGGGCTCCAGCAGATCACCCACCGGGTCGGCCTGGTCGCCGGGTTTGCCGTAGCCACCGCGATTCCGCTGGCGGCCCGATGGGATCCTATGGGCCTGGGTCGGGGCGGCACTGTCGCCCTGCTGCTCGGCGTCGGCGCCGGAGCGGTTGCGGCCCTGGTTCGGCAACGGGTGCCGAGCTCGCGGTGGGTAACGCTGGTTGCGGTTGGCGGTTATCTCCTTTGGCATTGGAGCACCGGATGATCGAACGACGGGCCACCATCGTCAATCCGCTCGGGCTCCACGCGCGGCCCGCCGCCCAGCTGGTCAAGCTCGCCGCCACCTTCCAGTCGGAGGTCGAGCTGTGGCGGGACGGCCCGCCGGTCAACGCCAAGAGCATCATGGGGGTGATGATGCTCGCCGCGGAGCAAGGGGCCGAACTGGTCGTTCGGGCGGCCGGTCCGGATGCCGAGGCAGCCGTCGATGCCATCGCCCGCCTCATCGCCGACGGGTTCGGCGAAGCATGAGCTCGCGAAAACTCCAAGGCATCGGGGTGTCGCCCGGTCTTGCGCTGGCGCCCGCCGTCGTGCTGGAGTGGCGGTTCCCGGAGGTTCCCGATCGATCGGTGCCGCCGGCTGCCGTGGCTGGCGAGATCGCCCGCCTGCACGAGGCGGTCGAGGCCGTGGCGTCGTACCTCGACGGACTGCGGCTCCGGGTGCTCCAGTCGGCCGGGCTCGAGGAATCCCGGATCTTCGAGGCGCAAATTCTGATGGTGCGAGACCCCGATTTTCTGGCCGGGGTGGAGCAGTTGATCCGACAGAACAATCTGAGCGCGGAGACGGCGTTCGAGTTCAAGGCGCTGGAGCTGCGGGTGGCGTTCTCGAACACCACCAACCTCCGGATGCGGGAACGCCTCGCCGACTTGTCGGCGACCCAGATTCGGGTGCTTCGCCATTTGATGAATCGGCACGACGACGACCTGGCCGCGCTGAGGGAGTATCCCCAGGTGATCATCGTCGCCCACGAGCTGTCGCCGGGCCTGACCGTGCAGCTCGACCGGGACCGATTGGCCGGCTTGATAAGCGAGGAGGGAACTCGGACCTCGCACGCCGCGATTCTGGCGCATTCACTTGGGATTCCGGCCGTCATGGGTGTCAGCGACGCGGTCGAACGAATCACCGCTGGGACCATGGTACTGATCGATGGCCAGACCGGGTCCATCGCCGTCGATCCCGACCGGGACGAGCTCGAAGCGGCCCGGGTCCAACAGACTCGCCGACACAAGCTCGACCTCGAGCTCGAAGGCGCGGCGAACCAACCAGCGACGACCCCGGATGGTGTCACGGTCACCCTGATGGGGAATGTCGACCTGCCGGACGAGATCGAGCTCGCCGCCCGATACGGGGCTCAAGGAGTAGGGCTCCTGCGAACCGAGTTCATGGTCGTTGGTCGCGCCCAATTGCCGACCGAGGACGAGCAGCTCGAGTACTTCCGGCGGATCGGGGCGGCGTTCCCCAACCACCCGGTGGTCATCCGGACCTACGACCTTGGCGGCGACAAGTTCCCGGTGGCGTTCGAAGCACCGCCCGAACCCAACCCGTTTCTCGGATGGCGCTCGATTCGAGTCTGCCTCGACCGGCCCGAGATCTTCCGGCCCCAGGTGCGAGCCATCCTGCGGGTCGCTGCCGATCGGCGAATCCAGGTGATGCTCCCGTTGGTGACGCGGGTCGACGAGGTCGAGGCCGCCAAGGCGATATTCTCCGAGGAAGCCGAGCGACTCGCTCGTGCCGGGGTTCGGGCGGCCGCCGCGGTGCCGATTGGGGTCATGGTCGAGACGCCCGCCGCGGTGGTGATGGCGGATCGGCTGGCGCGGGTGGCAGACTTTTTCAGCGTCGGCACCAACGACCTTACCCAGTACACCCTGGCGGTCGACCGGGGCAGCGCCCACCTGGCATCTCGCTTCACCTCCCACGACCCGGCCGTTCTTCGAATGCTCGACCAAGTCGCCCGGGCCGGGAGCGAGGCCGGCATTCCCACCAGCGTCTGCGGGGAGATGGCCTCGGAGCCGCTGTCCGTCCTGCTGCTGGTGGGCTTGGGCTACCACACCCTCAGCGTGGCGCCGCCAGCGCTGCCGCGAGTCAAGTGGCTCGTCCGTCAGGTGCCAGCTTCGGTTTGCCGAACAGCGGCCGCGATGGCCCTCGAGGCACCTCGCGCGGATGCCGTGGCCGCCGTCCTTCGAGCGGCGGCGCAAGACTTTGTCGACAAACGGCTTATCGACCTTTGAGCCGGCCGGAAACTGCGCTGATTCCGGTTGCCGCCCCGTTGGGGCGCGGCTAGCTTTGCAACGAACCGGACGACCTTCTGCCCTAGGAAATCGCTGAATGGCCCGCCCTAAACGCCACGTGTTCACCTCCGAGTCCGTCACCGAAGGTCATCCGGACAAAGTCGCCGATCAAATCTCCGATGCGGTGCTCGATGCCATCATTGGACGGGATCCCGCGGCTCGGGTGGCCTGTGAAACCCTGGTAACCACCGGTATGGCCGTGGTCGCCGGCGAGATCACGACCTCGACCTACGTCCACATCCCGGATATCGTCCGGTCCACGGTGGAACAGATCGGCTACACCGACGCCTCATTCGGCTTTGACTGCCGAACCTGCGCGGTGCTCTCGTCGATCGACCGGCAGTCGCCCGACATCGCGATGGGGGTCAACGCCTCGAAGGACAAGGCGCAAGGAGCTGGCGACCAGGGCATGATGTTCGGTTACGCGACTCGGGAAACCCGAGAACGGATGCCGTTGCCGATCATCCTCGCCCATCGAATCGCCGAGCGGCTCGCCGCGGTCCGCAAGGGGCTGAGCGGCCTCGATCAGATCGACTGGCTCAGGCCCGACGGCAAGAGTCAGGTATCGGTGGAGTACGAGGGTGATCGGCCGGTCGCGGTCAAGACGGTGGTGCTCTCCACCCAACACGCCGAACGGTACGGACGCCGAGTGCTCTCGAACGGAACGATTCGCGACGCCATGATCAGCGAGGTGATTCGTCCGGTGTTGGAGCGAGCCGGCTTCGAATCCCGCCGGGTCAAATTCCTGATCAACCCCACCGGCCGCTTCGTCATCGGCGGTCCCCACGGTGACGCCGGTCTGACCGGCCGGAAGATCATCGTCGACACCTACGGCGGGATGGCCCGTCACGGCGGGGGCGCATTCAGCGGAAAAGATCCCTCGAAGGTGGACCGGTCGGCGGCGTACGCGGTGCGCTGGGTCGCCAAGAACATCGTCGAAGCCAGGCTCGCCCGGCGCTGCGAGGTCCAGGTCGCCTATGCGATCGGCGTGGCCGAGCCGGTCTCGGTCATGGTGGACACTTTCGGGACCGGGATCTTACCCGACCAGCGGCTCGAACGAATCGTGTCCGAGCTGTTCGACCTCACCCCGGCCGGCATCATCTCCTCGCTCAAACTCAGGCGGCCGATCTACCGCGCCACGGCGGCCTATGGTCACTTCGGGCGGCGAGCGACGGTCGTCAAGATCGACGGCAAACGGACGACGCTGTTCCCGTGGGAGGAGACCACCCGGGTTCGCGACCTGCTGGTCGCGGCAAAGCTGTAGGGAACGAGGCGAATCGTGGTCCGGGTGACGGTGGCGCAGCTCGCGGTCGATCGGAACACCAACACCCCGGTGGTCGTGCTCCAGGACGAAAGCGGCGAGCGCACGCTGCCCATCTTCATCGGGTCGGCGGAGGCCGCCGCGATCGCCATCGAGCTTAGGGGCGACGCGCCGTCTCGCCCGATGACCCACGACCTGCTCAAGTCGTTGCTGCTGGGGCTAGGCGGTGAGCTTCGCCGGGTGTACATCGCGGGGCTCAAGGACAACACTTACTACGCCCAACTCGTGATTGGCCGGGGGTCCGATTTGTTCGAGGTCGATGCCCGGCCCTCGGACAGCATCGCCCTGGCCCTCCGAACCCGGTCGCCGATCTTCGTTCACGACGATCTCTTCGACAACGGTGCCGGCGAGGTGGCGCCGCCGGAGCCGCCGGCCGGGGCGGAAGCGCTGCGGCAATTCCTCTCCAAGCTCAATCCCGAAGACTTGGGTCGTTTTCACCCGTGATCACCTGGCTGGTGGCGCTCGCCGCCGCCGGGGCGAGCGTGACGCAACCACCGGGGCGCGCTGGCGGCACGGTGCGGCGGCCGGCACCCGACGGCGGGACGATCCCGGTTCCCGCGGTGCGGGTGGTGCTCCACAAAGTCGGTCGAGCCACCCAGGGGCCGGTGGATTCCGCGGTGACGGATCCCGCCGGTCGGTTCCGCTTTCGATTCACCGGTGATAGCACCGCGAGCTTCCTGGTCAGTGCCCGATTCGCGGGGATCGAATATTTCTCCACCCCGTTGGCGACCAACCCAGCCCGCCCAGACACCGCGATCGCGCTGATCGTCTACGATACTAGCGCCGCGGTCGCGGTCGGCACCCGCAGCCGCACCCTGATCGTCGCCGCCCCGGATGCGGTCGGCGCCAGAACGGTCATCGATTGGCTGGTGATCTCGAACCGGGGCCGGGCCACCCGCGTCGGCGTGGACAGTCTCGGGGGCACCTGGTCGGCCGTCCTTCCGATCGGGGCTCGCAATCCACAACTCGGCGACCCGCGGCTGTCGCAGATCTCTCCCGAGGCGGTGGCATTTCGGGGTGACTCGGTCGTGGTGACGGCGCCGATCGCGCCGGGAGACAAGGAGCTGCTGCTCCAGTACGAGTTGCCGGCCAGCCGGCCGAAGTTGGAGCTCGACCTCGCGGCGATCGACTCGGTCGACCTCTTCCTCGAGGAGACCGCGACCGCCGCCCCTCCCGGCTGGGCGGTCAGCGATTCGCAGGCATTCGAGGGGCGGCGCTTCCGGCGCCTAACGAAGGGGCAGGGCGCCGGCCCGTCCCTGGCGCTCCGCTTTCCGGGGATGGGCCTGGCGCCGGAGCGAGTCCTCCCAGGCCTGGTGGGTCTGGTCGCGCTGGGCCTCACCCTGCTGGGCTGGCGGTTGCTGAGCCGGCCGGCGAACCAGCGGGTGGACGACCCGGTAGCCCTGGCCGATCAGATCGTCGCAGTTGACCGGCAGCTCGAGGTTCCCGGCGCCGATCGGGACGCGTTGATGGCGGAGCGGGCGGGAGCGCTCAGCCGCCTCCGCGACGCCCTTGCCGCCTCGGACCGGCGGTCCTAAGTTCGCAGCGTCGGCAACCTTTTCGCGAAGGTCGAAGCACTCGGAAGCCGGTGTGATTCCGGCGCGGCCCCGCCACTGTGATGGGCACTCAAGTCCGCTCTCGTAGCCACTGGGAAACCGGGAAGGCGAGCGAACTGCCCGAAGCCAGGAGACCTCTTCGATCTCGTCCACCCAATTCCCTCGGGGGAGGGCCACGGTGGTCACTGGTCGTTCACTCGGTATCGCGGCAACCGCCGCGCTGTTGGCCTGTCGAGCATCGCCGCCCGGCCGCGCTCCGGGCGGCATCGAGCTCGTCGACGATCGAGGGGCGATCACCCGGCTCGAACGGCCCGCGACCCGGGTCGTCTCCCTGATACCCGCCGCGACCGAGTTGGTCTTTGCCATCGGAGCCGGCGATGCCCTGGTCGGCCGAACCCGATGGTGTGACTATCCGGCCGAGGCGCGGCAAGTACCCTCCGTGGGCGACGGAATCGGGCCGAACGTCGAAGCCGTGGTGGCGGCCCGCCCGGATCTCGTCTTGATGTACTCGAGCCCGAGCAACGTGGCGGCGACCTCGACGCTGCGCGGTCTCGGTGTCCCGGTTCTCGAACTCGTCATCGACCGATATGCCGATTTTCGCCGCGGGCTTCGGCTGGTGGCGACCGCCGTCGGACGCGAGGCGGCCGGCGACAGCGTGGCTCGCGCGACCGAAACGGCCGTCGCCGAGGCGTCGGTCGTCGAGGCAACCCGACCAACCGTCCTGATCGTGGCCTGGACCGATCCGCCGATGACCATCGGCGGGGCCAGCTTCCTCGACGAGATCCTCGACCGGGCCGGAGCCCGCAACCTGTTCGCCGACGTCGATCGCCCGTCGTTCCCGGTGTCGCTCGAGGCCGTCGCGGCCCGTAACCCGGACTGGGTGCTGGTGGTCGACGACCTGAACCCCGAGTTCGTCGACAGCCCGTCCTGGCAGGCGATCGCCGCGGTGCGCGAACGCCGCTTCGTCCGGGTGAGCGGCTCGATGTTCAACCGGCCCAGCCCTCGCATGGGGCAGGCCATCACCACCCTCCGGGCCGCGCTGCGACGAGGCGACCGGTGAAGCATCTGGCGCTGGTGGTCGCCGCCCTGGTCGCGATGGCGATCGGGATCGCGGCCGGCGCCGCCGCCCTGCCAAGCGCTGATGTCTGGCGCGGCCTGGTCGACCCAGCCTCGCCAGCCGGCCCGATCGTCTGGCAGCTGCGGTTGCCCCGAGTGTTGCTGGCGTTTCTGGTCGGGGGCGCCTTGGGACTGTCTGGCACCGCCCTCCAGGCGATGATCCGCAATCCGCTCGCGGAGCCGTATCTGCTCGGGATCAGTGGCGGGGCGGGACTGGGTGCCGTCCTGGCCATTTCGCTCGGGCTGGGCGGGGTCGGCGTGATCCCCGCGGCCGCGTTGGTCGGTGCCCTGGTCGTCTCGGCCGCGGTGTATTGGGTCGCCACCATTCGCGGAAGCCGGCTCGAGCCCCGGATTCTGGTGCTCGTCGGGGTGGTGTTCGCGGCCCTGTGCGGTGCGCTCATCTCGGCCCTGCTCGCCCTCTCCGAAGCCGCCCAGCTTCGCAATGCCTTCCTCTGGCTGCTCGGCGGGTTCGGGAATGCCGACTGGCCGGCGGTGTCATCGTTCGCCCTCTATGGCGCCCTGCCCGCCGTCCTCGTCGTCGCCATGGCCAGCCGACTCGACGTCCTCTCGCTCGGTGACGAGACGGCCCACGGATTGGGCGTCGACATCGTCGCGACTCGCCGGCTGGTCTACGGCGCGACGGCACTGCTGACCGCGGCCAGCGTCGCCGTCAGCGGCATGATCGGCTTCGTCGGCCTGATCGTGCCGCATGCCATGCGTGGCTTCGTCGGCCCGATCCACCGGCGGCTCCTGCCGGCGGTGTTCGTCGCGGCCGGCGGGCTCCTGGTGCTCGCCGATGTCGTGGCTCGCACGGTGATGCGTCCGGCCGAGTTGCCGATCGGGACCATCACGGCGTTGCTTGGCGTCCCGATGTTCGCCGTTCTGTTGCGCCGGAGCCTGCGCTGATGCTGGTCGCCTCCGACCTCACGGTCCGTTACCGCGAAGCGCCTTCCCGTGCCCTCGAAGGTGTCGACCTCGCCGTTTCAGCAGGTGAGGTACTCTGCCTGGTGGGGCCGAACGGGAGCGGAAAGACGACCTTGGCGCGGGCCCTGCTCGGGCTGGTCGGGGCCGAACGCGGCCAGGTCGTGCTCGATGGGCGACCGGTGAAAGCCTGGCGGGCCGCCGAACGCGCCAAGCGGATCGGGATCCTGCCCCAGCGGGAGGAACTGCCCTTCAGCTGGCGGGTGGACGAGGTGGTCGGTTTCGGCCGCTACGCCTGGATGCCTCCGTTGGCGTCCCTCGGCCGCCGCGACCGGGAGATCATCGAGCGGTCGATGGAGCGGGCCGACGTCTTGACCCTGGCGCAGCGCCGGGTGGATACCCTCTCGGGCGGCGAGTGGCAGCGGGTTCGCATCGCGAGAGCGCTGGCCCAGGAGCCGGCAGTGCTGGTATTGGACGAGCCAACCGCGGCGCTCGACCTCGGTCATGAGATGGAGATCTTCGAGTTGATCCGGACCCTGGTGCGGGATGGCCTGGCGACCGTGGTTGTGACCCACCAGCTCAACCTCGCCGCCCGGTTTGCCGATCGAATGATCCTCCTCGAACGGGGTCGGGTCGCGGCCGCTGGCCCGCCGATGGAAGTCATGGAGGCGGCTTTGCTCGAGCGCGTCTTCGGTTGGCCCGTGATCATCTCTACCCTCGCCGATGGCACCCCGCAGTTCAGCCCGGAACGGGGCACGGCGGGAAGGCCCCGGACGTTGCCGCCCGAGGCTGCCCGCTGATATTGTTCGCCGCGATGGAGCGCATGTTTCGGGGTTCGTTCGCGGCGGTGCTCGGGTGGGTGCTCGGTGGTTGCGCGGCGACGACCGCGCCGAGCCCGCCGCCGGCCGAGCGCCTCGTCATCCTCAACGCTGGCGATAACACCCTCACCGTCGTTCCGGTCGACACCACGGAGCCGGCCCGGCTCATTCCGGTGGCTCTCGGGGCGCCTGCCACCGCCGTGGCGGCGCGGCGGGACATTGCGGTTGTGGCCGGCGGCACCGCCGACGAAGTCGTGGTGGTCAGCTTGGTCGCGGGCCAGGTCTTCCGGCGCATCGCGCTCCCCCCGGGGAGCCGACCGGCGGCGGTGGTAATGCTCTCGGATCGAATCGGCTTCACCGCCAACGCCGGTCGCAACGTCGTGACCCGCTTCGACGTCGCGACTGGCGACACGGTGAGTGTGGCGGCCGGACAGTTTCCCCGCGACCTCGTCCTCGCCCGGGGGCGTCTCTTCGTCGTCAACGGGAACGTCGAACCGTGTCAGGCCGGAACCTGCTCACTCGGACCGAGCTGGCTGACGGTCATCGATCCGCTCACGACCACGCGGGCCTCGGGGGTAGACTCCATCGCCATGCCCGCGCAGGGCAATGCTCGGCGGGCGGTTCTCGGGGCCGACGGCCTCATCTACGTGGTGAATACCGGCGACGTCGCGACCCCGACGGCGGGCCGGCTGACGATCGTCGATCCGGTCCAACGCCAGGAGGTCGGGAGCTTCGGCGGTTTTGGTTTCTTGCCGGTGGCGGTCGCGACCGACCGAGGCGAACGGCTCTACGTGGGATCGACCAGCGACGGGCTGATGGAGTTCAATACCAGGACCCGGCGGGTCGTCCGAGGGGCCGGCGAGGGCGTCGCGATCAGCAATGCGGTCGCGGTGGCGGTTGACGGGCGCGGACGGATCTACGCGATCGAGGCCGGTAGCTGCGCGCCGGGGAGCCGCGGCCGGCTGCGGATCTACCGAACGGATCTCACCGAGGCCCGAGGCGTCGAGGTTGGTTCCTGTCCGGTGGCCGCGACCTTCGTTCAACTCGCGGAGTCCGATCCGGGCACCAGTCCCTAACTCACGCGGCGTCTTGCCGTGTCGCCCCGATGGCCCTCGTCGAAACTGTTGGCACCGTGCTCTCGACCATGCCCTACGGCGAGACCTCGAAGATCGCCCGGTTGGCGACGGCCGAACTCGGCGTGGTGAGTGTCATCGCCAAAGGGGCCAAACGGCCGCGCAGCAAGTTCGGTGTCGCCCTCGCCAGCCTGAGCAGCGGCCATGCCGCGATCTACCTCGCCCGGCAATCGGACTTGCACACCCTCGCCTCCTTCGAGGCGGTAACGGTTCCCGAAGCGCTCGCCCGGCCGATCGAGCGCTACGCGATCGCCACCGTCCTGGCCGAAATGATGCTGCACTTTGCGCCGCACGAGCGAAACCCGGATCTCTATCGTTTCTTCGCTCACGCCCTCGACGTGTTGGCAGCGGTCCCGGTCGACGGGGTCGCGGTCGTGGGCCTTCGGTCCGTCTGGGGCTTGGTCGGGGCCCTTGGCTTCGCTCCGACGTTGGACCGCTGCGCCAAAGACGGCGTGGCTGTCGCCCGAACGGGAAGCATCGCGTTTTCGCCAGGCCACGGGGGAGTCCTTTGCCCGGCGTGCTCGCGAGGCGTCGACGCGGCGACGCTCCAGCCCCGCGACCTCGCTGATCTAGAGGCCCTGGTACACGGAAGAGGAGACCTACCAGCGCTGACCGACCGGTACCTGGTGGCGCACCGTCGCCTGGCCGGTCGGTACCTGCGACACCACCTGACTGACGGCGGTAGCCTCCCGGCGGTCTCCTTGTGGCTCGATCCGTCGGTGGGGTCGGGATGATCATCGGAACGGCGGGCCATATCGACCATGGCAAGTCTGCTTTGGTCACGGCGCTCACGGGTCGGCCGGTCGATCGGCTGGCCGAAGAGCGACGTCGGGGAATCACGATCGATCTGAACTTCGCTCCGCTCGAGCTGCCCGGGACTCCCCCGGCGGGGCTGGTCGACGTTCCGGGCCACGAGGACTTCGTTCGGACGATGGTCGCCGGCGCGACTGGGATCGACTTGGTCCTTCTCGTGATCGACCTTGGCGAGGGGCCACGCCCCCAGACCGAGGAGCACCTGACCATTGTCGAACAGCTGCGGATCCCCCGCGGGATTCCGGTGTTCACGAAAGCCGATCTGGTCGATCCGGACTGGGCGGAACTGGTGATCGCCGATTTTCTCGAGCGGCTGGCGGGTTCGCCGGTTCATTGGGAGGCGCCCGCAGTCGTATCGGCGATTCGCGG
This sequence comes from Gemmatimonadota bacterium, assembly GCA_016874005.1. Lineage (GTDB taxonomy): Bacteria > Gemmatimonadota > Gemmatimonadetes > Gemmatimonadales > GWC2-71-9 > SHZU01. Next base: position 40,103 of record VGVQ01000025.1, read on the forward strand.
CGATGGGATCGCCGCCCTGCGGGACCGCCTTGGCGAGGCGATTCGGCAACATCGTCAGACGATGACCGCGGATCCGTTCCGGCTCCCGGTCGACCGGGCGTTCAGCGTGGCGGGCGTCGGCACCGTGGTAACCGGCACGGCCTGGTCGGGCCGGTTAGCGGTCGGCGACCAGGTTATCATCCTCCCGGGCCGACGCCCCGCCCGGATTCGTTCGGTCGAAGCCTACGGCAACCCGCGAGCGGGCGCGGAGCCAAGCACCCGGATTGCGTTAGGCCTCTCCGGGGTCGACCGGGAGGACATCCGCCGCGGGGACGTGGTCGTCACCGGGGATTGGCGCACCACCTCGCTCATCGATGTCGCGATCGAGCTGGCAAAGACCGCGGCTGGTCCACTGGCCCGGCGGACTCGACTCAGGGTGCACCATGGCACCGCGGAGGTCATGGGGTACGCCCAGCCGCTCACGCCGATCGCTCCCGGGGGCCGAGGCCTGGCCAGGCTTCGGCTCGACCAGCCGCTCGCGGCCCGAGGCGGTGATCGGTTCGTGGTTCGGAGCATGAGCCCGGTGGCGACCATCGGTGGCGGCGAGGTTCTCGACCCCTGGCCGCCACCGCGGTCCCGGCTCGAGCCAGGCGTCGACGATCCCGACCCGGTGAGACGAGTGGTGGCGTTGGCGGCAAGACGCTCGGTAGGAATTCCGGACCATGAGATTCACCAGCTCTTGCCCACGGCCGGTTCCGAGGCCGTTCGCCGTTCCGGCCTCCTCGAGGTGGCGGGCTGGTGGGTCCTCCCGGATCGGCTGGACCAAGTCGGTCTAACGATCAAGGCCGCGGTGAAACAGCACCACCAGTCGGCGCCTTCCGAGGCCGGCCTGTCGCTCGAGACCCTCCGCCAGGTCGTCGGGCTCCCGGCGGGCATCGTCGACGTGGTCGTGGACGGCCTGGTCAGGCGGGGCGGCATCCGCCTCCGGGATGGCGTCGTGGCGCTCAGCGGATTCACGCCGACTTTCGCCGGCGGCGAGGCCGCCGTCACCGATCTGGTGGCCAAAGTCCAAGCGGCCCACCTCAGCTTGCCGACCGCCGATGAACTGGCGGCGCAACTGGGCCTGCCGCAGGTCGGGCCTCCACTGCGTCGAGCCATCATGGATGGACTCGTCGTGTCCGTTGGCCGAGAGCACTATGCCAGTCCGACCGCGCTCGACCACTTCCGAGCCGTCCTGGAGGAGGTCGGAGGGGTAGGCGATATCACCCCGGCGGTGCTCCGGGATCGTCTCGGCCTTTCTCGCAAGTACCTCATCCCTTTGCTCGAATGGGCCGATCGGCAGGGGATTACTCGAAGGGTAGGCGACACCCGGCTCCTCGTCCAAAAAGGCAGATGATGCTGCCAAGGCGGCGGGCAGCCAGGGCATGTGGGTTGCCCCCGCAGGGGGTATTCGGTATCAAGGAGTTTGAACGATGCTTCGGCCGGAACGTCTGACAATCAAGGGCCAGGAGGCCTTTCGCGACGCGATCGGGAAGGCGCGTGAGCGAGGGAATCCCGTTGCCAACGATGCCCATCTCTTCGCCGCGCTGTTGGCGCAGGACGAAGGGGTGGTGCGGCCCTTTCTCCAGAAAGCGGGGCTCAACCTAACGGCCCTCGCCGAACAGACCGAGCGCGAGTTGGCGAAGTTTCCTTCACAGTCCGGTTCGGGCTCCGAGCCGACACTGAGTCGGGAGCTGCACGCCGTGTTCGACCTGGCGGAGAAAGAGGCCAAGCAGCTGGGCGACGCGTTTGTCTCGACCGAGCACCTGCTGTTGTCTCTGGTGGCGGAGAAGGGAACCACGGCGCGGGCCCTGATCACCGGCGCGGGGGTCTCAGAGGAGGAGCTGCGGAGCGCCCTGGCGGAGGTCCGCGGCTCGAGCCGGGTGACGGAGCAAGCCGGCGAAACCACCTATCAGGCGCTCCAACGATTCACTCGCAACCTCACCGATCAGGCCCGAGCCGGGAAACTCGACCCGGTCATCGGTCGTGACGAAGAGGTTCGGCGGGTGATGCAGGTGCTCTCGCGGCGAACCAAGAACAACCCGGTGCTGATCGGCGAACCGGGGGTCGGAAAGACGGCGATCGTCGAGGGACTCGCCCAGCGGATCGTCGCCGGCGATGTCCCGGAATCGCTCAAGTCCAAGGACATCGTCGCCCTCGACATCGGTCAGCTGCTGGCCGGGGCCAAGTATCGAGGCGAATTCGAGGAGCGGCTCAAATCGGTCGTCAAAGAGCTGACCGAGGCGGAAGGCCGGTTCATCGTGTTCATCGACGAGCTCCATACCATCGTCGGGGCGGGCGCGGCGGAAGGGGCGGTCGACGCCAGCAACATGCTCAAGCCGCCGCTGGCCCGAGGCGAGTTGCACGTGGTGGGGGCCACGACCCTCGACGAGTATCGCAAGCACGTCGAGAAGGATCCGGCCCTGGAACGGCGGTTCCAGCCGGTGATGGTCGGGGCGCCCAGCGTCGAGGACACGATTGCCATTCTTCGGGGGCTCAAGGAGAAATACGAAGTTCACCACGGCGTCCGGATCACCGACAACGCCTTGGTCTCGGCCGCGAGCCTGAGCGATCGCTACATTGGCGACCGGTTTCTCCCCGACAAGGCGATCGACCTGATCGACGAGGCCGCCAGCCGACTGCGGATCGAGATCGACAGCATGCCGCTCGAGATCGACGAGGTCGAGCGGCGGATACTCCAGCTCGAGATCCAGCGACAGGCGTTGCTCTCCGAGAAGGACCGCTCCGGAGTCGAGCGCCGGGAGGCCGTCGAGAAGGAGATCGCCGAGCTGAAGGAACGCTCCGCGGGGATGAAGGCGCAGTGGCAGGCCGAGAAGGCCGCGATCGCCTTGCTCCGGGAGAAGAAGGCGGAGGTCGAGCAAGCCCGTCACGAGGTCGACGTGGTCACTCGCCGCGGCGATCTCCAAAAGGCCGCCGAGCTGCGGTACGGGAAGGTGCCCGAACTGGAGCGGGCCATCGCGGCGGAAGAGGCCCGCCTCGCCAAGATCCAGGCGGAGGGCAAGTACCTCAAGGAGGAGGTCGACGCCGAGGACGTGGCGGAGATCGTCGCTCGGTGGACCGGGATCCCGGTGTCCAAGATGCTGGAAACCGAGCGCGAGCGCCTCACCAGGCTCGAAGACGAACTCGGCCGTCGGGTCGTCGGCCAGCGAGAGGCGGTGAGCGCGGTCGCCAATGCCGTCAGGCGCAGCCGGGCCGGTCTCCAAGACCCCAACCGCCCGACCGGCTCGTTCATCTTCCTCGGACCCACCGGCGTCGGCAAGACCGAGACTGCCCGCGCCCTGGCGGAGTTCCTCTTCGACGACGAGCGGGCCTTGATCCGGCTCGACATGTCGGAGTACATGGAGAAGCACTCCGTCGCCCGAATGATCGGCGCCCCGCCCGGCTACGTTGGCTACGAGGAGGGCGGGCAACTCACCGAGGCGGTCCGACGCCGGCCCTACAGCGTCGTCCTCTTCGATGAGATCGAGAAAGCCCATCCGGATGTCTTCAACGCCCTGCTCCAACTGCTCGACGACGGGCGGCTCACCGACTCGCAAGGGCGATTGGTCGATTTCCGCAACACGGTCGTGATCATGACCTCGAACATCGGCAGCCCGCTGATCGTCGACGCGGGTCCGGTGACGTCGGCGGAAGGCTGGGCCAGCGTCGAGGACCGAGTCCGGGGTGAGCTGCGGCGCCACTTCCGGCCCGAGTTTCTCAATCGAGTCGACGATACCGTGGTGTTCCACCCGCTCTCGAAGGACGATCTCCGCCGGATCGTGTCGATCCAGGTGGGGCACCTCGAGCGACTGGTGGCCGCCAAGGATCTGCGGCTCGAGTTGACGGAGGGTGCCCTGGCGCGGCTCACGGAGCAAGGGTATGACCCGGTGTACGGGGCTCGGCCGCTCAAACGGGTGATCCAGCGCCAGCTCCAGAATCCGATCGCCGCGGCGCTGCTGGCTGGCGACTACGAGGCGGGCGACACGATCATGGTGGACGGCGGCGACGGCGGCCTCACCATCGGTCGCCGATCTGGCCAATCGAACCCGATCGCCAAGACCGCCTGACGTGCCTCACCATTCCTCGGCCGACCTCGAATGGATGTCCCAGGCCGTGGCGTTGGCACGGGCCGCCGCGTCGGAGGGCGAGGTCCCCGTCGGCGCGGTGATCGTGCTCGCGGATCGGGTCGTCGGCCGCGGGCACAATGAGATGGTCCGCCGCGCCGACCCGACCGCCCACGCCGAACTGCTGGCACTGCGGGACGCGATCGATGGGGTTGGGGCCCGGCCGCTCGGTGCGGCCACGCTCTATGTGACCCTGGAACCCTGCGCCCAGTGTGCCGGCGCCATCGTCCTGAGTCGGATTGGGCGGGTGGTGTTCGGTGCTTACGACGAGAAAGCCGGGATGGTGGGGTCGGTCGAAGACCTCCTCCGCCATCCCCGACTCAATCATCGGGCCGAAGTGGTCGGGGGGGTCGCCGCGAGTGAGTGCGGCAGCCTCCTGACGGAGTTCTTCCGAGAACGGCGGAGTCAGTCCACATTGTAGTGTCTCTCGCACTCCGGACCCCAATGCCGTTTCGTTCTCGCGCCCTTGCGGCCCTCGGCCTGTTCGCTCTGGCCGGCCCGGCCCTCCTCGCCCAGCCACTACCCGAGCCCGTTCGCGCCATCGACGACCGGGCGGCTCGCTACGCCGCGCTTGCCGATCGGATTTGGTCGTTCGCGGAAGTCGGCTATCAGGAGGTCCAGAGCAGTCAGGCCTTGCAAGAGGAACTCCGCGCCGCCGGCTTCACCGTCGAGGCAGGGGTCGGGGGGATGCCGACCGCCTTCGTGGCAAGCTACGGTCGTGGCAAGCCGGTGATCGGGATTCTCGGCGAGTTCGACGCCCTCCCGGGCCTTTCGCAACGGGCCGTTCCCACCCGGGAAGCGATCGCCGAAGGGGGTCCCGGTCACGGCTGCGGCCACCACCTATTCGGGACCGCCTCGGCGGCGGCGGCCATCGCCGTCAAGGAATGGCTCGGCAAGGCTGGCCGCTCAGGGACAGTGAAGTTCTACGGCACCCCGGCCGAGGAAGGTGGCGGTGGCAAGATCTACCTGATCCGCGCCGGCTCGTTCGCCGACGTCGACGCGGTGGTCGCCTGGCACCCCGGCGACATCAATCAAGTGACCAAGGCCACCACCCTGGCGAACATCACTGCCAAATTCCGGTTTCGGGGGGTGAGTGCCCATA
>VGVQ01000026.1 GCA_016874005.1 Gemmatimonadota bacterium
GTTCGGCGGGCGCGGTCGGCCACCTGGCGGCGCCGGGTGGCTCGAACCGGGGCGCCACCGCGCCAGGTGAATGGTGGCTCGAGGACTTGGCGGCCGTCCCCCAGCACCGAGTTGGCGTTTGCTGGGGCCGATTGGGTCGTAGCGGAATCGGCAAACGGGCCCCTGCGTGGTTTCCGGCACGTAACTTGGGCCAACGCGCCATCCGCCGTTGCAATTGGCTGGTACGACAGCGTTGCTTTAGCACAGGTACCTGGTCTGGAAGACATCAACCTCTTGCCCGGGTATGTGCATCTGAATGAGGACCGCGTCGACTTCTGGCTTGAACCTGGCGAGTCATCTCAGCTGCTGTGCCTGGTCGCTCTTCCCCCGGGGGACTATCTGGTCAAGAGCTACTTCGTCGGGGACCGGCGGACCGCGGATTTCTGGACTACACTTCCGCAAGCGGCCATCGGTAGCGGCCAGCGCGGCTGGCACAGAGCCCGGCGGCAACTCGGATATACTCCGCAGATGACTCACCCCCCCGTCGTGCGTTACAGTCCGGGCAAGGACGCCGGTTTCTCGCACGGCCTGCGTACCACTCGACCCAGCCGCGCCTGGCAAGCAGTCGAGCGCTTCCTCGCCGACTGCGCTGATGTCACCGGCCCAACCCGGATCTGCTTGCGGGCGTACCGTCCGACCGAATGGGACGACGCCAGCGTCGTCGATGCCTGGGTAGCTCATGCTCGGGAGCGGTTCGGCCCGCCCGACGTGACATCCGGCGGCGGCCGGATCTGGCCTAGCGGCGAGACGGCCGGAGGGGGCTACCTCGAGTGGCGAGGCGATCCGGAGCGGTTTCGGGAATTCCTGGCTTATCTCAGCAGCCGCGAGCCGCTGCCCAAGGCCGTCCTTGGCCCAATCTCGCTGTCCTGCGCGCATGGGTTTTTCTGGCGGGACCCCGACGGCCTCGGGCCTGTTCCCGAGCAGCTCGCCGGGCACTGTACCGATGATGGCAGCCTTCCGAACTGGCTAGAAGTGAACTTGGCCCGACGCAGTTCCGTCCAGCCGGAGTTCTGGTTCCCGTACCCCCCGAACGATGGCCGCCTTCGAGACCTCTTGCGACTCGCGACCGCTGCGCTACCCTTTAGGTTGTCGGCCCGGCACTTTCGCTTGGCGGTGCCTCGTAATGATCAGCGCGGGTATCTGTTGCGGCGGTTCGATGCGGCCGCACTCCTTGCCGCCTAACAACGTATCTGGACTCCTCCGGGTTTTTCCGCAAGGCCTCACACGATGACGGAGGTCGACTGCAGTCGTATCTCCGGCCCGTCACATCAGACCCCGAAGGGTCTCGGCCACGATGGATCAGTCGCGCGCGGGGAGCCAATCGCTTTCGCACGGCTCCGTCAGCCACCGTTGTTATCGGCACGCCCCCGCGCCGGTCCGACCGGACGCCATCGTCGTGATCCCTTGCAGCCGTGCTGACCTACGCGGCGGCCTCCCGGCGTTCGAAGGGCCGCTCGTCCCGCCAGACCCGCCAACAGACCCGCGCCAACTTGTTCGCTAACGCGACCGCTGCCACGTTGTGGCCGTTCCGCGCCGCCACCGCCTGAGCCCACACCCGGAGATCATCCGGGCAGCGACTGACGGCCCCCGCCCGGAGCGCCGAGCGGGCCCCGTGCACCAGTAACATCCGGACGTAGCTGTTCCCGCGTTTGGTGATCGCCCCAAGGCGCCGGCCCGACCCCGACGAGTGTTCGCGCGGCGTCAAGCCGAGATAGGCGGCGAAATCGCGCCCGGAGCGAAACCGATGGGGCGTGCCGATGGCCGCGACGAGCGCGGTGGCGGTGAGCACGCCAATCCCCGGGATCGTCACCAACAGCTGCGCCGCCGGCATCGCGGTCGCGAGCTGCTCGATCGCCTGTCGCATCCCATCGGCCTTCGTCGCGAGCTCGCCGACGTCGTCGAGCAGCGCCTGGAGGGCCGGGCGTACGAAGGCAGGGACCGCGTCACTCGCGAGCGCCATCGCGGCCGCGGGCCCGACCTGGCGAGCGCCGAGCGGGATGACACAGCCGAACTCGCGCAGGTGGCCGCGAAGTTCGTTGATCCGGGCGGTCCGAGTGCGCAGGTAGGCCGCGCGGATCCGATGCAGCGCCCAGAGGCCTTGCTGCTCCGGTGACTTCACCGGCACCGGATCGAGTGCGTCGTTGCGGACCGCCTCGAGGAGGGCTTTGGCATCGGCGCGATCGGTCTTGTTGCCATCGCGATAGCGGGCCACATCGCCGGGGTGCAGCAGCGTCACCGGGTGGCCCTTGGCGCGGAGCGCTCGGCCCCAATGATGGGCCGAGCCGCACGCCTCCATGATCACCTCGGCGGCGGGTTCGAAGGCGACCGCGACCGGGAACTGGTGGCGGGTGACGCGCTGGCGTCGATCCACCCGGCCGGGGCGGGTGGAGACGGCGAGCTCGAAGACGGACTTTGCCACGTCGACCGCGATTTGGGTACGTTTCATTGGGCTCCTCCTCCAGCAGTGATGGCCCGCAGGGGCCGGTGGTACCTGGCACAATGGTGCCGTTCGGAGGAGGAGTCCATACCATCACTTGCAGCTGACCAAGCCGCTGCGCCTCTTCGCAGTTGAATTCTAGCCAGTTGGGCCGACCAGCTTGCGACGAGGGTCGCGCCGGTGGGCCCTGGACATAGAGGAGCCTGACTCATGACCAGTCGGTGGGGTTCGCTACTACTCTGGAGCCCTCGAGTGCTCGGAATTCTCGTGTGTCTGTTCTTGAGTGTGTTTGCCCTGGATGCATTCGAGGGCGGGAAGACGTTTCTGCAGGGTCTTGGCGACTTCCTGCTTCACCTCAGCCCCATGCTAATCCTGTTGGGGGTCGTCGCGTTGTCGTGGCGATGGCAGTGGATCGGCGGAGTCGTGTTCACCGTGCTCGGGCTGGCCTATGCCCTCTACGCCGGCTTGCCGCGACACCACCCGGAGTGGATCCTGCCGATTGCGGGGCCTCTCCTCCTGGTGGGGGTCTTGTTCCTGGTGAGCTGGATACGCCGTGCCAAGGATCGGGCGACATTGTAAACACCCGAACCGATTCGGGCCGAGATGGGACGGCCCGACCACAGCGTGCAGCGGCCGGCGCTGCGACCAGCCGCTGATCCTGAGCGTCAGGCAAACATCTGAGCGTCGACCAGGAAGCGGGAGAATCTCCATGGGTGCCCTTATCGCCGTTCTACTCACGCTCGTGATGGCCGTCGCCTGCACCCGTCAGCCGGCGGCGCTCGGCGCCGCCCACGCGACCGCCCTCGGGGACAGCGCTCGCGCCTTCCTCGCCGAGTTCACCCGCCTCTCCGCGGCCGCACAGTGGGACTCGCTGAGCCAGCTGTACTCCGCTCGCTCAGACTTCCGCTTCCTGGAAAGCGGCGAAGTCCGGTACGCCAGTGCCGGTGCGATTCGCGAGGCGCTCCGCGGTGTGCCCGCCGGAACGCGAATCCGGACCGAGTACACCGACGTGGCGGTGCAACCGATCGCCCCGGGCCTCGCCGGCGTCTCGGCGCTCTTCAGCACTCGGTTCGTCGACTCCGCTGGCGGCGGGTTTGGATTCGCCGGCGCCATCTCCCTGACGCTGCAGCGGGAGTCCGCGGGCTGGCGCATCATCGCGGGGCATTCCTCGGCTCCGGTCCGTCGAGGACCCTAGCGGAGGCGCCGCATGACAACGTGTTGCGCAGCCGAGGCCCTGGCGGAAGGCGGCGTCGCCGTGATCTTTCCGCCAGCCTCGCTGCCGAATACAGGCGTTAGGCAGCCCTGAGTCGACCGGTCACGAGGAGGCCAATCCATGACGACACCTACCCCGCGGAGCATCACGATCCCCCTCGCGCTTTGGGTGGCCGCGGCGCTCGCGGTGGGCGGAGCCGGGTGGCTCCGGCCACTCCAGCCCCCGGCACCGCAGGTCCTGCTCTTGGGCCTGACCGCCGCCTTGCTGATCGTGGGCCGCCTGATTCCCGGCTATCGGAGTTGGCTCCAGGCCGTGGACGTCCGGGTGCTCGTCGCGCTCCACGTGACCCGCGTCGTGGGGGCGTACTTTCTCATCCTCTATCGCCGGGGCGAGCTCCCGTACGCGTTTGCAGTGCCGGGCGGCTGGGGCGACATCCTGGTGGCCGTGGGAGCCATGGCGTTGCTGCTGGTCGGGGCGCCGACGACCCCCGCGCGGCTGTGGTGGTACCGGGCCTGGAACGTCCTAGGCCTGCTCGACATCCTGTTCGTGGTGGCCACGGCGGCCCGCCTGGCGCTGGCCGATGCCAGCTCGATGCAGGCGCTCCTTCAGCTGCCCCTGAGCGTGCTCCCGACGTTCCTGGTGCCTTTGATCATCGCGAGCCACCTCTGGCTCTTTGGCCGCCTGCGGGCGGCACCGGCGCCAGCCGATGGCTAGCTAGCGCACGCACCTGTCGGTCGGCACCCCCGGCTGGTTAGTGGCCGCCTGGGAATTGGCACGACAGGGCGAAGCCGCGTTGGCGATCGCTGGGCCGATTCGCAGCAACGAAGACGCCTGGGCGGTAGCCGATGCAATGACCTGCCAACCCAGCCCGACGACCTCGGCCGGCATCGAGCCGATGCTTGCCAGGATCGTCGCCATCGCCGGCGTGGCGTAGCTCGTGCCCGCGGACGGACGGGCGCCAGAAGTCGATTTGACAAGCCGTGGACGCGCCCCGAACTTGATCGGTGGATGGCGCGGCCGCTCAGCTCCGCCAGCACGCCCGCGCGAACCAGAATGCTCGAGCCATGCGGGTTGGTGTGCAGCTAATCCGCGGTGCCTCGGCACGCCGTCGGGTGCCAGGTCGGCCGCAATTGACATTTTGAGGAGAGGGCATGGACAACGTCAATCTTCTGAAGAATCTCTACGCCGCGTTCGGGCGCGGAGACATCCCGACCGTTCTTGGTGCGATGAGCCAGGACATCCACTGGCATGAGGCGGAGAGCAACCCCTACATGCCCAGCGGCGAGGCCTTGGTAGGCGCAGACGCCGTCCTGAACAACCTGTTCATGAAATTGGGTGCGGATTGGGACGGCTTCGCCGTTCATCCGAAGTCATTTCACGACGCTGGCGACAGCGTGATCGTTGAAGCCCGCTACAGCGGGAGGTACAAAGCGACTGGGAAGAGCATGGACACGCAGGTGTGCCACGTCTGGGACGTCAAGGGCGGCAAGGTCACCAGGTTCCAGCAGTACGCCGACACGGCGAAGCTCCAGGACGTCATGGGCGCGAGGTAGGGACTGCGAGATGGGATTCCGCGCGGCGAGGAGTTTCACCGGAACCGACGGAGCGTTCGACGGACCAGTTGAGGGAGGGAAGCTACTTGGCCACGACGATAGCTGACATCCTTCCGCAGGCGGCCCGAAAGCACGGGGACCGCGTCGCACTCATAGTCAACGGTCAGCGCTGGAGCTTTCGCGAGCTCGACGTACTCTCGAACTATGTGGCGAACGGTCTGGTCGCGAGCGGCGTGTCGCCGGGCGACCGGGTTGGGCTCTTTGGTCCGAACTGCTGGGAATGGCTCGTGTCGTACTACGGCATAGCCAAAGCGGGTGCCGTGGTGAATCCGCTGAGCAGCATGCTGACGGCCGACGAGGTCCGGTATGCGGTCGGCGACACGGGTGCCCGCGCGGTGATCGCGTCGTCGGACAAAGCTCAGCTGCTTCAAGAACTGAAGGCAGGCGGTGCCCGGTTCGAACTTGTCGTCTGGGACGAGGCACCCGTCGCCGGGGCAACGCGACTGCGCGACTGGCTGACCCACGCCAGCTCCGAGTTCGTCGCCCGCCCGCGTCTGCCGTCGGACCTTGCGGCGATCTGCTATACCTCGGGCACCACCGGGCGCCCCAAGGGAGCCATGCAGAGTCAGCGGGCGGTGATGGGTGCGGCGGTGGGCACGGCCCTGATGGCCGCGCGCACCGCGGAGGACCGGGTCATCAGCGCGCTCCCGCTGTTCCACGTCTACGGCAGCTGCGTCATGAACGCGGCCATGGTGGCCGGCTCGACCCTGATCGTGATCCCGCGCTTCAACGAAGTCGTCGTGTTGAGCGCCATCGCCGAGCATCGGGCCACGATCATGGACGGTGTGCCGACGGCGTACTACTACTTGCTCGCACACCCGGATTTTGACCAGTACGACCTGTCGAGCCTGACGCGTTGCTGGGTCGGCGGCCAGACTCTCCCGGCGGCAAAGTCGAACGAGTTCACTCGGCGGACTGGCTGTCCGGTGCACGAAGTCTGGGGGATGACGGAACTGGCCGGCGCCGTCAGCGCCAACCCGGTCTATGGCCCGAACAAGCCAGGCACGATCGGCGTCCCCTATCCGGGCAACGCGTTTCGGGTGGTCGACGTGGAGGACCCCGACAAGGACATGGCGCCGGGCGAGCGGGGCGAGCTGATGTATCGCGGCCCCCTGGTGATGATGGGGTACTACAACAACCCGGAGGCGACGGCCGAGACCATCCGGCCCGACGGCTGGCTTCATACCGGCGACATTGCCACGATGGACGACGACGGTTTCGCGACGATCGTCGACCGGAAGAAGGACATGATCCTGACCGCTGGATTCAACGTCTACCCGGCGGAGATCGAGCGAGTCCTGTGCATGCACCCGGCCGTGGCGCTCGCCGCGGTCGGCAGCATCCCTGATGAAGCAAAGGGCGAACTCGCGGAGGCCTACTTGATGCGCAAGCCAGGGGTGGAGGTGTCGCGCGCGGCGCTCGTCGCGCATTGTCGTGAGCACCTGGCCGCCTACAAGGTACCGCGCGGGATCCAGTTCGTTGATTCGGTGCCGATGACGTCGTCCGGGAAGATCATGCGCAGGCTGCTGCGCGAAATCGATGATGGCTCGCTTTCAATCGAGTAGGTGCCGATGAACAGTCGGCCCGGGCGGGTGGAGACGGCGAACTCGAACGCGGACTTCGCCACGTCGACGGCGATTTGAGATTCATGCCAATGATGACATCGGCCGCTGAACTGCGGGCAGCTGCGCGCCGTGGCGCCTGGCACGGCACGACTGGAGGGCACTGTCCCGCCTACCAGCAGGCCAATCTCGTCATCCTTCCGCAGGAGGCTGCCGTGGAGTTCGCCGCCTTCTGTACCCGCAACCCCACCCCCTGTCCGCTGATTGAGATCACCCCACCGGGTGATCCAGAGCCGGCGTGCGCGGCCCCAGGGGCAGACCTGCGCACCGACCTGCCGGGCTACCGCATTTACCGCAAAGGCGCCTTGGTCGCGCGGCGCGGGGACATCCGCGACCTCTGGCGGGACGACCTCGTCGCCTTTTTGCTGGGCTGTAGCTTTACCCTCGAGCACGCGTTGATCGAAGCTGGTGTCCCGGTGCGCAACGTGGAGCGTAACACCACGATCTCGATGTTCGTCTCGACGCTCGCCTGCGTTCCCGCTGGCCGGTTCCATGGGCCGATGGTCGTGACCATGCGTCCCATCCCCGAAGCGCAGCTCGATCTCGTTGGCGAGATCTCATCCCGCTATCCACACGCCCATGGCGCGCCTGTCCACGTCGGTGATCCGGGGGTGATCGGGATCAGCGACCTCGGCCAGCCCGACTACGGTGACCCGGTTTCCATCGATGCGAGGGAGGTACCGGTTTTTTGGGGCTGTGGCGTGACACCGCAGGTGGTCGCGGAAAAGACCCGTGTGGAACTCATGATAACCCACGAGCCGGGCCAGATGTTCTTGACAGACCTTCCACGCGACGGCGGACGCCGACCTTGAGAGCGGTCGGGGAAACGAGCTGAACGCGAGGGTCGCCTTCGGCGCCCCAGCCTGTAGGCAGAGCTTTAGGCTGCGCAGGGTCCCAATCGATACCAGGAGCTTCTCATGGCCGAGAAGAGAAACCGCCTCCCCGAAAACACCTCCATCGTCATGCCGCGACTGGTGTGCCGCGATGCCGCCGCGGAGATGGACTTTTGCATCCGCACCTTCGACGCCGAGGAACTCAACCGCCGGCTGGGACCGGATGGGACCGTCGCCCACGGCCTTCTGAAGGTCGCAGGCGAGATGATCATGATCGAGGGAGAATGGCCGATCCGATCTTCCAGGGACTCGGGATCGCGATGATCTCGGGGGCGGTGGTGGCCACCTTGCTCACCCTGGTGATCATTCCCTTGTTGTATGCCGAAGTGGTCAAAGGAGGTTGAGATGCCGATGCACTACCAAATCCGGTTGATCGCGGGAACGTTCGTGCTGGTGTCGCTGGCCCTGGGTTGGCTGGTCAGTCCGTGGTGGTTTCTGTTCACCGCCTTCGTGGGGGCCAACCTGGTCCAGTCTGCGCTGACCCGCTGGTGCCTGATGGAGACGATCCTGGTGAAGTTGGGCGTCGCCAAGCCGGTCGATCGGTAGCCGACCGGCTAGGCGGTCAGCCGGCGGGCGACCTTCACGGCCGTGATCGCGGCCCGGGCGCTCCGAGCGACTACAGTTCGGATGAGTTCCGAACGACTCGGCCGACCAATCCGTACTTGATGGCCGCGTCGGCGTCGAGCCAGAAGTTGCGGTGGGTGTCCTCCTCGATCCGTTCGAGGGGCTGCCCGGTGGCCTTGGCGAAGATCCGATTGAGCCGGTCTCGCATCCTGATGATCTCCTGGGCTTCGATGGCGATGTCGCTCGCCGATCCGCCCGCGCCGCCCGCCGGCTGATGCAACAAGAACCGGGTGTTGGGGAGGCAAAGCCTCATCTCCCGGGGGACCGAGACGAAGATCAGGGCGCCGGCGCTCGCCACCCAGCCGGTTCCCACCATTCGGACCGGGGCGCGGATGAACGAGACGATGTCGTGAATCGTGTCGCCGGCCTCGACGTGGCCACCCTGGGAGTTGATGAAGAAGGTGATCGGGGCTTCGGAATCGGCCGCGAGGGCGAGGAGTTGGCTGCCGACGTTGGCGGCCACCTTCTGGGTGATCTCGCCGCTCAGGATGATGGTACGGGCCCGGAACAGGCGTTCGGTGATCGGATCGGCGGCGCGGTTCTCGGACGAAGTTTCGCTGTGCATCGGAGACTCGGTTTGGGCTCGGGACAAGATAATCGGGCCGGGATGGTCGCGGGTCGTCGTCGCGTCGCTGGGAGCGGGCGAGGCGGGAATCTCGCGCCACGGTCCGGTTGGGACAAGCTGACGGCTGCTTGGCATTCTCGGGCCGGCAGCGTAAGCTGGAGGCTACCCATCCGTCGAGCTGACCATGCCTCGTGTCGTTCCGCTGCTCGCTCTGCTCGTTCCGAGCCTCGGCGTGGCCCAGTCCCCGCTGCCCAAGGACGGTTCGATCGCGATCGGACGGGTCGACTCGGTCAAGTCGGTGGTCCTCAACGAAACCCGCCGGTTCCTGGTGTCGGTCCCGGCCTCCTATCGCGACAGCAGCTATCTCCCCCGCCGGTATCCGGTGCTGTATCTCCTCGACGGCGACGCCCATTTCCACTCCGTCACCGGGCTGCTCCAGATCATGAGCGCCGGGATCAATGCCACCTACGTGATGCCGGAGATGATCGTGGTGGCGATCCCCAATACCGATCGGAGCCGCGACCTCACCCCGACCAAGGTCGAGCGGGGTTTCGACGGCAAGCCGGCGCCCTGGCTCAAAAACACCGGCGGCAATCCGGCCTTCTTCCGGTTCCTCCAGACCGAACTGATCCCCAAGGTCGAGGCCGAATACCGGACCGCGCCGTACCGGGTCCTGGTCGGACACTCGTTCGGGGGGATCACGGCGATCAATGCGTTCTACAGCATTCCCGAGACGTTCAACGCCTACGTCGCGATCGACCCGAGCCTGTGGTACGACGACCTGGTTCTGCTCAAGCGGGCCAAGGCGGCGGTGGGCAAGCCTGGTCTCGAGGGCAGGGCTCTCTTCGTGGCTCAGGCCAACACCATCAATCCCGACGACACCACCGCCAACGTGCACCACAGCGCGATCCAGCAGTTCAACGGGGTGCTCGGCGCCTACAACAAGTCGGGGCTGCGCTATGGTTACAAGTATTATCCCGATGACGATCACGGCTCGGTGCCGCTGATCGCCGAATACGATGCCCTTCGCTTCATCTTCGATGGGTACCGGGTTCCGCTGGCCCGCGCGATGGCGGAGCCGGGATTCCTGGTCGACCACTTCGCCGGGGTGTCGCGGATGCTGGGTTACCAGGTGACCCCACCCGAGGCGATGGTCGAGCTGATCGCCCAGGTGACGCTTTCCCAGGACTCCACCAAGGCCGCGGCGTTCTACCGGATGAACGCGGCCAATTACCCCAACAGCCCCAAGGCCTGGGCCCGCAAGGCCGATTCGTTGGCCGCTGGGAGGCGGTAGGTTCCGTTAAATTAGGCGAGCAACGCAAGGCGGATCTTTGGAACGGAACACCAGGCAGCGGGCGGCGATTCGGGCGGCGTTCAGCCGGGCCAGGCGACCGCTGGGCCCAACCGAGGTGCTCGAACTGGCGCGACAGGATGTCGACGGGCTGGGGATCGCGACCGTCTATCGGACGATCAAGTCGTTGGTCGATGACGGCTGGCTGACCGCCGTCGGATTGCCGGGCGAACCCGACCGGTACGAACCGGCCGGTCTCGCCCATCACCATCATTTCCGATGCAAGAGCTGCGACCGGGTGTTCGATCTCGAGGGCTGCGTCGAGGGTTTGAAGAAGTTGGTGCCGAAGTCGTTCCAGCTCGAGGGTCACGAGTTGATCTTGGTGGGCAGATGCAAGCAGTGCGCGGCGTGATCTCATCGCGCCGCGACCCTTTGGTATAGTCAAGGCGGAGAGCGTTCCCAATGCGACAACTTGCTTTGCTGGTCGGGGCGGCCGTCAACGCGGCGGCCGTCCAGGGACAAACGGGGCCCAGCGTACCCCCCGCGGCCGAGCAGATCGCCGCGGCCGTGCTCCCGATGCCCGAGGAGTTCCGGGCCGGGGCTCGGGTCTACGGCTACGCTTCAGATGGCCGCTTCGTGATCCTGAGGGAGGGCAAGGGAATGCACTGCCTGGCCCAATACCCGAAGGAGGAGCGGTTTCACGTCTCCTGTTACCATGAATCGCTGGAGCCGTTCATGGGGAGGGGGCGGGAGCTTCGAGCCGCCGGCACGACCAACCCGGCCACGATCGATTCGATCCGATACGCCGAGGTCGCCGCCGGACGGCTGAAAGTGCCGTCCGCGCCGGCGGCGCTCTATCAGATCTTCGGAACCGGATACGAGCCGGCGACGACCACCGTGGCCGGGCCACGGCGTCTGTACGTCGTCTACGTTCCCTTCGCGACTGGCGCCTCCACCGGGCTGCCCGAGAAGCCACGGGGCAACGATCCCTGGCTGATGTCCGCCGGGACCGCAAAGGCCCACATCATGTTCACCCCGACGATGTGATGGGCCCCAAGGAGAACGGCATGGCGAAGTGGCTTGGACCGGCGGCGTCGGTCCTGATCGTGGTCGGGTGTGCTCCGGACGGTCGCGGCATCGACGCCGCCGCCATCGATCGGGTCTTCGCCGAATACGCCTCGGACACGACGCCCGGGTGCGCCGTGGGGGTGTATCGTGACGGTCAGATCGCCTATGCCAAGGGTTACGGGATGGCAGATCTGGAACGGAACATCCCGATCTCCCCGGCGATGATCTTCGATCTCGGCTCGACCTCGAAGCAATTCGCGGCCGCGGCCGTCATCCTCCTGGCCAACGAGGGGAAGCTCTCGCTTGGCGACGATGTCCGAAAATACGTGCCCGAGGTTCCCGACTTCGGTACCCCGGTGACCATCGACCACATGCTCCGCCACACCAGCGGCCTCCGAGACTACAACGGTCTCCTCTATGCTCACGGTTATCGTTTCGAGGACGCCACCGGCGACGAAGAAGCGCTCGACATCATCGCCCGCCAGCGGGCCCTGAACTTCGCCCCCGGGTCGCGGTGGGACTACAGCAACACCGGGTTCTTTCTCCTGTCGACGATCGTGAAGCGGGTGACCGGCCAGAACCTGGCGGAGTTCGCCCGGGAGCGGATCTTCGGACCCCTCGGGATGGCCGAGACCCATTTCCGCAACGATCACACGGCCATTCTGCCGGGCCGGGCGCTGGCGTACTCACCGCGGGCCGGTGGCGGATTCCAGATCGACCTGTCCAACTGGGATCAGCTGGGTGATGGCGCGGTGTACAGCTCGGTGGAAGAGCTGATCAAATGGGACGAGGACTATTACCGGCGCACGGTCGGCGGGCAGGCGCTGGTGGACAAGCTTACCGAGCCCGGCACCCTCAACGACGGCCGGAAGCACTCGTACGGTCGGGGTCTCTTCATCGACAGCTATCGGGGGCTGGCGCGGATCCACCATGGCGGTGCCTGGGCTGGATACCGGGCGATGCTGATGCGCTTCCCGGCCCAGCACACCTCGGTCGCGCTGACGTGCAACGTGGGTTCGGCGAATACCAACCGGCTGGCCGAGCGGGTCGCCGATGTCGTCTTGGCCGATCATCTCGCAGCCGATTCGGCGGGCTCGGCGGCCGCGGGCCCGGCGGCCGCGCTGCCGGCGGATGCCGATCGGCTCGTCGGGATGTATTACTCGGCGGTGGAGCAACGGGTGATCCGGGTGATCCGCGACACCGCCGGCCTGTCGTTCGCGACGTCGAGTTTCAGCGCTCCGATGACCCCACGGGGGCCAAACGAGTTCGACGTGGGCGGATTCCTAACGCTTCGCTTCGCCGATGGCGCGCCGGCCCCATCGGTCCGGTCGGTTCGGTCGGGAGAGGAGAGCCCCCCACTCGATCGGGTGGAGGCCGGCTCGCCAACTCGGGCCGAATGGGACGGCCTGGTGGGTCGGTACTACAGCCCCGAGCTCGACGCGACCTGGGTCATCGAGCGGTCCGGCGACACGGTGCTGGTCCGCAATCGATCGATGGGCCGGATGCAGCTTTCGCCCGCGATGACCGGGGCGTTCCAGGCCGAGGCCGGACTGCTCCAGTTCCTCGGAGCGCCGGCTCGGCGGTCGGGGTTCTTGCTTCATTCTGGCCGGATGTTGGGGCTTCGTTTCGAACGGGTTCCATAACCGGCACGCCGCTGCAGGGGGCTGCCCACAGCGATCGGGGCTCAACATCGAGCTCGTGGGCGGCGCCGAAGAGGCGGTGCCACTCTCGGATGGCTCAGCGTTGCATCTCGGACGCTCGCAACTTGGCCTGCTCCCGCGCCAGGTACAGCTGGATCGCCTTGGCGTCCTCGCGCCGGAGCACGTCGGCAAAGCTCGCCATCCCGAAGTTCGCCAGCTGCCCGCCGAGCACGATGGCCTCGAAGGCCGCGTGGGTCGCCGCGGGTAGCTGGAAAAGATCGGGATAGCTCGAAATCCGCTGTTCCCCCCTGGCTCCGTGACAGGTGACGCAATGTGCCAGGAACAGCTCGCCGCCCTTGGTAACGGCCGCCGAAGAGCCCTCGAGGACGGGCGGCTCGGGGATCGGCGCCTTGGCCCGTTCGGGCGGGAGGGGGGTCGCGGTACCGCCGAGCTTGAAGGCGAGAATCCGGCCGTAGTTTTGGTATTTCATCCCGGCGGATGCCTTCGGGTAGAGCCGGGCACGGGCGCCGCCGAAGCCCGCGAGCACCGCGACGTATTGCTCGCCGTCGAGCTCATAGCTGACCGGCGCCGCCATGATGCCGGTGCCGGTTTCCAACTCGTGGAGCTTGGTCCCGTCATCAGCCCGATAGACGGTCAATCGGCCATCGGCGGATCCTTGGATCACCAGGTTGCCGGCCGTGGTCACCACGCCGCCGCCGGCGTACTCCTCGGTGCCTAAATCAGCCCGCCACCTGGCCTGCTGAGCGACCGGATCCCAGGCGATCAACGCCTCCCGGGTATCGAGCGACGGAACGCCGGGGGTCGCTTTGATCACCGGGTCATAGATCTTCGGATCGAGTTCGAGCAGATCGTAGACGAACCCGAACGCGCCACCCGCGCCGACGTTCCCCACGCCCGGCCTCCACTGATAGGTCGGCACGTTCTCCATCACCATCCCCTGTTCCCGGGTGGGGATGTAGACGAGACCGGTCGCCGGGTTGAACGCCATCGGCTGCCAGTTGTGGGCCCCGACTTGGGTTGGGAAGATCACCGCCGGCCGATCCTGGTAGATCGCGGCGGGATTGATCTGGGGCCGACCGGTGGAGTCGAAGCCGGTCAGCCAGTTGACGAAGACGAACGGCTTCCCCGAGATGAACTCGCCGGTCTGCCGGTCGAGCACATAGAAGATCCCGTTCTTCGGGGCCTGCATGATCACTTTGCGTGGCTTGCCGTCGATCGTTAGGTCCGCCAGGATCATGTTGGCGGTGGCGGTATAATCCCAGAGTTCCCAGGGCACCTGCTGATAGTGCCACCTGAGTCGACCGTCGTCCGGGTTGATGGCCAGAATGGACACCAGGTAGAGGTTGTCGCCGCGAGAGGGATCGCGATGCCAACCCGCGTACGGGGTGCTGTTGCCGGTGCCCACGTACAGCAGGTTGAGTTCAGGGTCGTAGTTCATCTCACCCCAGACCGTGCCGCCGAGCCCGGATTCCCAATCGGTCTTGGGGCCCCAGGTCTTGGCGGCTTCGGCCATCGCGGCGTTCTCCGGAGGCCCGAGACTCGGGTCGCCCGGGACGGTATAGAAGCGCCACTTCTCCGCCCCGGTCTCGAGGTCGAACGCGGTCACGTAGCCACGGACCCCGAACTCGGCACCGCTGTTGCCGACGACGACCACATTCTTGGCCACCTGCGGCGGGCCGGTGATGGTATACGCCCGCCCGACCCGATCGACGCCGGTGAAGGTGTCGACCTTCCAGACCTCCTTGCCAGTGGCCGCCTCGAGCGCCACCAGGTACCCATCCAGCGTGGCGACGTAGACCCGACCCTTCCAGACCTGCAACCCGCGACTGACCACGTCGCAGCAGGCCTTGCGGTTGTAGCTGCCATCGACCTCGGGATCGTAGCGCCACTTCTCTTGCCCGGTCCTGGCGTCCACGGCGTAGACCACTCCCCACGGTCCGGAGGCGTAGAGCACTCCGTCCACCACGATCGGGGTGGCTTCTTGACCATGTTCCACTCGGCCGCGGCGGCTCCGAGCCGGGTACTCCCAGGCAAAGCCAAGCTTGGTGGCGTTGGCGGCGGTGATCTTGTCGAGGGGTGAGAAGCGATCGCCCTTGAAGTTGCGGCCGAGGGCGAGCCACTGGCCCGGCTCCCGATCGGCGGCCGTCAGGCGGTCGAGGTCGATATTGCCGGGTGTGGCCGCCGGGCTGGCACAGCCAACCACCGCGATCAGAAGCGCTGCCGACCGTCGCGGGCTCGTCATCAAGGTACCTCCGGGAATCGCTGGGGCGAACCGAATTCGATAAGGTACCGGGAAACGGGCTATGGGGACAGCCAGGGAATCGCGGCCGCTAGGCCTGCCGCCGGCGGCTCAGCTTCCGATCTCTTCCTGGTTACGCGGCACAGAATGCCCGACCGCTGGCCGCGAAACGCTGAAGTCCAACAACACCTTCACCCGCCGAGGGTCGGGATCGTCATCGGGTGCCGGCCAGCTCGACCACGGCGCCCGGGCTGAGGAGCAGGGTGAGATTGTCGATCGCGCCGGCCAGCTCGCTCGACACTTTCGTGGTGTCAGTCGGCCCGATGTGACTCGCGACGTAGTGACGGGCCGGGATGGCGGCGAGCAAGGCGGCCCGGTTGCGGCCGAGGAAATACCAATAGGGGAGCACGGCGACGTCGACCGGGTCGGCGTTCAAGCGATGGCCGCGATAGCGGTCCCGATCCGGATTGGCGTCTCCGACGTGGAGGACCCGAATGCCGCCCAGATCGACGATGAAGCCGACGTTGGCGACAGTGGCGGTGGGGGTGGCGTTGTGGGGCAGGTCGAGCACCCGCACGGCGACGCCGTTCAAGGTCAGGTCGGCGGCGCCGCCGTTAGGCGGTACCACGGCACGGATCCGAGGGTCCCGGGCGGACACGGCGGAGCGGGCGACCAGACTATCGACGGTTTCGCGGGCGGCGAGGTAGACGATCGTGGAGTCCGCGGCCAGGCGAGCCGCGACCGCCCGGTGGTCGAAGTGGTCGAGGTGCCGGTGGGTGGTCAGGGCGAGGTCGATGCGGCGATAGGGCTCGGCGGCCGACTCGAGCGCGGTGAGGATGGTCGGTGGGACCGAGGCGTAGTCGGCGAGGGCTCCGCGGTGAAACCCGTCGATCACGACCCGTTTGCCGGCGTGCTCGAGGAGGACACCCATGTTGCCGAGGTAGGTCAGACGAAGGGGAGTTTGAGCGACCAACGGTGCGAGGGCGACCTGGGCGAGCAGCGCCGCGGCGAGGAAGGGCATGGAGGACCTACGCGGTCGGGATGGGAGCCGTTTCAGAGGCCCTCGGTTGCGGGGCACTCGAGGCGCGACACCGTCCCCTCGAGCCGAGGCGACTCGCCGGATGCGCGGCCGGCTCGATTCCGGCGGGACGGTGGCCGACGGGGGGCGAACGGGTGACGGCGTGGCCCGGTTCAGCGGGTCGCGGCCATGACCGAATCGAGCACTTTTTGCCGGTACCGCCAGCGCAGCACGTCGGGGTGGGCCGGTCCCAACACCGCTTCCGCGGCGGGAATGAGCGTCCGGTAGAGCGAGTCGGCTTCTCGGTAACTGGCTGGGTCGTTATCCCGCTGGCCCCGACTGGTCAAGGTCGCGGCGAGGATGCCGATGGTGCGAAGGGTGACGGGGTGGCGGTCGCCCTGCAACCGCGCTTGCCTGGCGAGCAGATCGCGATACTCCCGTTCGGCCCCCGCCAGGTCGCCGCCGACACTCTTGAAGGCGGCGAGGTTGCCTAACGCCACGATGGTGCGCTGGTGGTCGGGCCCCACCGCCCGCTCGAGCGACCGGACCGCGAGGGTCTGGTGCTCGGTGGCGCCGGCGACGTTGCGCTGGAAATACTGAGCCGCGGCCAGGTTGTTGGCGGTGATCCCGACAGCCCGATGGTTGTCGCCGAGCAGCTCCCGCCGAATCGCCAGCGATCGAGTCAGGACCGATTCGGCCTCGGGGTAACGCTTGGTGGCGTTGAAGAGGACGCCGAGGTCGTTTTGGGAGCGGGCCAAGTCGGTGCGGTGGCGAGGTCCCAAGCGCTCCCGCATCGCGACCGCTTCCCGGAGCAGCGGCTCGGCGCTGTCGGCCTGGCCGAGCTCATGGTGGATCCAGCCGGCGAGGTTGAGGGCTCCGGCGAGATCGGGATGGTCGGTCCGGTGTTCGGCGCGGCGGAGGGCGAGTGCCTGGGTGGCCAGGGCTGCCGCCTTCCGGTAGAGGCCCAGCCGATCGTAGCCATCGGCCAGCACTTCCATCAGCTCGGCCTTGACGTCGGGCCGATCGGCATAGCTGGAGTCGACCAGGGCCGCCTGGATGTCGAGGAGCTGGCGGACCGACACGGTGTCGCCGGTGGCCTGATCCGCTCCGGTGGCCCCGAACATCTCCATCAAGAACCCACGGATCTCGAGCGCCTTGTCGCGCTCCCGGGCGACGCGAGCGGCTTCGGCCCGGACCCGGGCGGACTGGACCAGGGTGACGGCGGTGGTCAGGAGCAGGGCCGCCACGGCGACGGCGCCGGCCGCCACCGCTGCGGTGTTCCGGGCCACGAACTTCCGAACTCGATAGCGGAGGGTCGCGGGTCGCGCCACGATGGGGAGCCGCTGTTGGAACCGCTCGACATCCTCGGCGAACGCCAGGACGGATGGATAGCGGTGGTGGGGCTCCTTGGCGAGGGCCTTGAGTACGATGGTGTCGAGGTCGCCGGCCAGCTGGCGGCGCCACTCGGCGCCGGCAAGCTCGCTCGGCGGGCGGGGATCGGTGTCGAGGATCTTTCGCTCGATGTCCCGGAGGCTGTCGCCCAGGGCGGCCTGCGGGTGCCGGCCGGTGAGCATGGTGAAGAGGAGAACGCCTAACGCGTAGCCGTCAGTGGCGGTGGTGATCGGGCCGCCCGCCAGCTGCTCCGGGGCGGCGTACTCCGGGGTCAGCAGGCGATAGCCGGTCTGGGTTTCGACCCGGGCCCCCGTCTGGTCGGCGGTGAGCAACTTGGCGATGCCGAAGTCGAGCAACTTGGGTACCCCGTCCGGGGTGACCAGGATGTTCCGAGGCTTGAGGTCGCGGTGGACGATGAGGTTCTGATGGGCGTGGTGGACCGCGGCCGCGATGGCCCGAAAGAGGTCGAGGCGCGCGGCGAGCGGCGGGGTGTTGGTGGCGAGGTACTGGTCGAGGGGCACGCCCTCGAGGTACTCCATCACGAGAAACGGCTGGTTGTCGGCGGTGGCGCCGGCATCGAGCAATCGGGCGATGTTGGGATGATCGAGGCTGGCCAGGAGCCGGCGCTCGAGGCGGAACCGGGCCAGGACCTCGGCGGTGGTCGCCCCGCGGATGACCTTGATGGCGACCGGCCGCTCGAGATCGTCGGCTTTCTGGATGGCGAGGTAGACGTCGCCCATGCCGCCTCGACCGAGGCGGCGAACGATCCGGTAGGGTCCGATGGCCGCTGGTGGTGGATCGTCGCCGGCCGCCGCCGCCGGCAGGTCGGCCGGGGCGAGCAGCGGGCGGGCGAGGTAGTCCGGGTCGGCGGCGGCGGCGGCGAGCAGCGAGTCGACCTCGCGGCGGAGATCGAGGTCGCCGGCGCAGGCCCGGTCGAGGAACGCCGAACGACTCGCCGCCGGAACCTCGAGGGCGTCGGCGCAGATCGCCTCGATCCGGGTCCAGCGGTCCCGGTCGCTGGCGTTAGGCGGGCTCATCCGCTTCCCTCGGGTGTCGGGTCGAGGAAGCCGGCCCGATCGCCCAGGTCCCGCCTGAGCCACGCTCTCGCCACGGTCCAGACCCGCCGCACGGTTCGTTCCGAGGTCCCCATGATCTCGGCAACCTCGGGGTTGGCGAGGCCCCCGAAGAAACGGAACTCCACCACCCTGGCGCCGTCCGGGTTGAACTGGGCGAGCCGGTCGAGAGCGTCGTCGAGCGCGAGCAGCTCGTCGACCTGGCTATCGCTGAAGACGCTGGCCTGGTCCGCGGCGGCTAGGTCGACCGGGATCGCGCCGCCGCCTCGCTTCTTGGCGCGATGATGCTTGGCGTAGTCGACCAGGATCCGGCGCATCGCTTCGCTGGCGACGGCGAAAAAGTGATTGCGGTTCTTCCAGTCGGCCTGGGTCTGGTCGACCAGCTTGAGATAAGCCTCGTGGACGAGGGCCGTGGTGTTGAGGGTATGGCCGACCGGCTCGGCGCGGAGGCGAGCGTGAGCCAGGCGGTTGAGTTCGGGGTAGACCAGGGTCAGGAGTTGATCGAACGCCCCCTTGTTGCCATGGGAGGCGAGCCGGAGAACGGAGGTGATCTCGCCGGTCGATTCGCCGCGCGGCGGCGTGGTCATGCCTACACCTTAGCACCGGGTTTGACCGGGCGTAAGCCCGGGGTCCGGTTCCTCAGATCGGGGTGACCTCCGGTTCGAACGCGACGTCGCCCTGGGCATCGACCCGGAAGGCATAGGCCTCCTTCCGGTCGTCGCGGCCGCTGTTGGTGACCGCGAGGACCCGGGTGCCGTCGGTCCGAATATGGACGATGCCGAACGTCGTCTTCTCGTACCAGCGAAACGACTTCTTCGAGCGCTTGAAGAAGGCGACCATCTCGGTCACGTAGATCAACGGTCGCGCCACGGTCGCCCGGGCGTACTTACCGAGAGCGCCGACGAGGCCGGCGCGGGGATGGATGTACTCCTTGGCGACGTTCTCGTCGCCGGAGCTGATCACGCTCACCACCGGCCGGATCGCTTCGAGCATCCGGGGACTGAAGTCGGCCGAGCCGTGATGGGGGACCTTGAGGACTTCGGCCGTGAGGGAAACGCCCGAGTCGGCGGCCTTGGCGAGAAGGCGTTCCTCCGACGGTTCGTTGAGATCGGCGCCGAAGAGGAACCGGACGTTGCCGTACTTCATCTTGAGCACGATCGAATGGCCGTTGATGGTGCGGCCCGCGTCGCCGAGCCACGGCACCGCATCGGCCCCGCTGATCTGCTCCACGATCGGCCCCAGCACTTCGACACCAATGCCTTCGTCGCTGAGAAAGTCGAAGGCTTTGGCCTGGCCCCAGACGAGGCGTCGCGACTTGACCTTGCCACCGGTCTTGGTCTTCAGGGCCGCGAAGGCGGCTTTCCAGGCTCGGAACGAGTCGTTGAGGCGGCTGTCGGGAAGGTCGCGGACGTCGTCATGGAGCTCGGTCAGGTACTTTCGAGTTCCCACCTTCACGGTGCGGCCGAGGTGGGACTTCTCGCCCTTGACGATTCCGGCGTGATAAACCGCCCCGACGGTGATCATCGGATCGGCGCTGGTCTTCTTCCGGGTCGCCCGGGCCAGATCGGTGAGGCCGGCGAAGTGGTCGGCGTCGCCGTGGGTGATCACCAGGGCCCGGCAGTGCAGTGGTCTGGTGTGAAGGATGTGGGAGTATGCCGCGCTGAGGTAGCGGCGGAGGTGTGACTCCTCGCCGCCGTCGATCAAGATCACCTCGCCCCGGGGGGTTGCGATGACGGCACCGTCCCCCTGACCGACGTCGACGAATCGAACCTTGAGGAGAGGATCGTCGCGGAACGTCACTTTCGCCGGAAGGAAGCACTCGACCACCTTCTCGTCATAGTCTTTGGTCGCCTCGTTCCACTCTCGGCGGGGCAGCCGGACCACATGCCTGCCGGCCTCCTTGCGGACGAGGGTCACTCGGTCGCCCCAGAAGAGGGTGGCCACGAGGGGATGCTTGCCTTTGGCATCCGGTGCCACCCGACGGAGCCGGACGATATCGTTGGCGAGGTAGACGGTGGTGCTGGGCATGGAGACCTCCGGGGATGACGGAAAACATCGGCCCTTACCGCCGAGCCGGCAACTGGGAAAAAACCTGGCCCGTCCTCTGAAGACGGCCGCCGGGCCGAGCCGGGGGTTTGGTCGGGTATATTCTCCTGACCTCGAGTATTGGAGCCTGGATGCGAGTCATACCTGTCGTGATGCTACTCGGACTGCCCTCATTCGGCTTGGCTCAGGCGCCGGCTCGGCTGGCCCTGATCGACGACTGGAAGCACCAGCGGACCCACCTGCTCGCCGTGATCGACTCCGCCACGCCAGGGATGCTGGGCTTCCGCTCGACACCAGGGGTGCGGACCTTCGCCGAGCAGATCGACCACATCGCCGGGGCGGCGGCGTTCATCGTCAGCCGCGCGGTTGCCGGGACGCCGCTTCCCGCCGGGATCGCGGGCGACACGGCACGCTACCTCCACGACAAGGCCGCGCTGCGAACCCAAGCGGCCAAGTACCTCGACTACGTGATCGCGACGCTGGAGTCGGTGTCGGAGGCCGATTTGTCGCAGGACCGACAGATGTTCGGCGGGACGATGCCGAGGTGGCGGTGGAATCTGACCGCGCTCCAGCATTCGGCCTGGACCCTGGGGCAGGTGGTCCCGTATCTCCGGATGAACGGGCGAGTGCCGCCGGCGTTCACGCCGTTCTAGGCGCCGTCGGGACTGGGCGGCTCAGGGCTGGGGGAGCAGTTCGAGGACGAACAACCGGGGCCACCGCTTTCCGGTGACCCAGAGATGACCGGTACTGTCGTCGACCGCGATCCCGTTGAGCACGTTCTCGTCGGTGGCGGCGGCGTTGTGGGAAGGGAGTAATCGCCCCAGGTCGAGCACCTGGCGAACGACGCCGGAGGTCGGGTCGATCCGGAGAATCCAATCGCTCTGGTAGACGTTCGCGAACAGCTCGCCCTTGAAGTACTCCAGCTCGTTGAGTTGGGCGACCGGCGCGCCGGAGGGGTAGCGCACCTTGACCACCCGCTCGACCGCGAAGGTCCGCGGGTCGATGACGCGGAGGCTGTCGGATCCATCGCTCATGATCAAGGACCGGCCGTCGCTGGCGAGGCCCCATCCCTCGCCCGGGTAGCGGATCGAGTCGCTCAAGGCCAAGGTCACCGGGTCGTAGACGTAGGCGACCCCTGACTGCCACGTCAGCTGAAAGAGTCTGTTATCGAGGATGGCGATGCCTTCGCCGAAGCGGTCGTCGGGGAGGGCGATGGTCGCGACGGCGGCGCCGGTCCGGGCCACGACCTTGCGGAGCCGGGACTGGCCGAAGAGCCCGGTGGATTCGAGCAGGGTGTCGCCCGGCCGCCAGATCAGGCCTTGAGTGTAGGCCGCGGTGTCGTGGGGCAACTCGCGGACGATCCGATAGCCTTTCGGCGCCGATTGGGCCCGAGCGGTGCAGCCGAGCATGGCGAGGGCGAAGAGGACGAACGGGAGTCGGGGTCCGAGCATTGGGGCAAATTTGCCCCACCCGAGCCCGGGGGGCAAAGGGGGGAACGTCAGGCCGACCGAGGGGCGAGCGGCCCCAGGGTCGGCTACTGCTCCCGGAAACGGAGCAAGGCGCCGAGTCCGTCGATGCGTTTGGCCAGCACCGGATCGTCGATGATGACCACGTCGCCTCGTTGGTGGAGCGCCTCCTCGATCGCGGCGTCGACCAACTCCATGATCGCGTCCGGGTCCCCCTCCCCGGCACAGTCGCCCTTGGAGAGCACCAGCCGACCGGAATCGCGACAGCGGAAGCCGCCACCGTGTTGGCCATCGGGCACCAGGAGGCTCCGGACCTGACCATGGGCGAGCGCCCGCAAGACCTCGCGGGCGCCGTTGACCGCCCAGCCTTGGGGCGTTCCGTCCTCGAGCTGGGCGATCAACTCGGTTTCGTCTCGATGCTCGCGCTGATCGCGGAGCGTCCAGGCGGCCTCGGCCACTTGAGCGCCAGTCGCCGACTTCGGGTTCAGGCGGGCGGTTCCGAGCAGGGAGCCCCGCAGGGCCCGGGGGAAGAAGCTGGTCAGCCCTCGGCAATGCTCGTCCGGCCCCAGAAGGGCGATCCCGGCGATGGGCCGAGTCCGACACACCCGAGTGACCGCCTCGACGATCCGGGCGTAGTGGCGATGGATTTCTGTTTCCAGCCGCTGGTGATAATCTCGCTCGCCCCAGCCGGGGGCGTCTTGACGGTCGCCGTGAAACCTGCCGCCGCGACGGCCATAGGGGACCAGTCCGGAGAGCTCGTTGGCTCCGGTGGCATCGACCTCGAAGATCCGAGCGTGGAGCCGATCGACGACGACCGCCAGGTAGTTGTCGAGCGCTTCGCGGGCGTCGATGACCCCATGGAGGAGTGGGGTCGTGGCGGCGCCGACGCGGTTCCGATGGACCCGAGGCAAAGGGACCACGGCAAACACGCCGAGTCTTTCACTGGCGAAGAGGGCGACGCCGGGTGTCGGTGGCAGTCGGTCGACGGAGCCGAGCCAGTCGAGGATCCGGGCCAAGTCGGCGGCGACGGCGGGGGCAACCGGATCGCCGCGAGCCTGGAGATGATCGTTGAGATCGCGGGCCCGCCGCTTGATGTCGATCAGGTAGCCTTGTCGGTTGCGCGACTCGGGATCGATCCGAACGTAACAGGAGACGATGTCGGGCCGGTCGGACCTGAGAGCGAACAACCCTTCGAGAGGAGCGTGGTGGGTGGCGAGGTTGGTCGTCTGGAGTCGCTCCGCACGGGGCCGGAGGATGGATTGGCGAGCGGTCATGTGCGGCCTCGAGAGAAGAGCGGACGGTGGTACGCTAGCGACCGGGCCGACAAGCCCGCGGTAACGGCGGCTGAAGGAATCTTGTCGGAACCGCGATCGATCGGGTGCGATCACCGGCCAGAACCGAGTCCAGCGCCGTGGGGACCAGATCGATGGCCCGGCATGCCGCGACGAGCAAGGAATCGGCGCGGATTCGCTCGTCCGCGGCTGTAGAGCGTCGATAGGGGTCGGGATGGAGCCAGAGGGTGTCGGCGAGGAACTCGACGGCCTGGTAGTCGATCGTCAGCGGGACGGGGCGCTCGAGCAGCCAGGAACTGGTGGTGACGGTGTCGGCCGTGAGAAGCGCCACGGTAGCCGAATCGGCGCCGCTGGCAGCCGCCATCAGGCGAGCGGCGAGCGCGATGGCGTCGGCGTTGTCCATTCGAATGCAGCCGTGGGAACTCGCCGAGCCGATCGATTCCACGGCCGGGGTGCCGTGCAGAAAATAGAGCGGTTTGAAGTTGAGCTTGACCCGGCCCATCGGGTTGCCGGGGCCGGGAGGCTCCGGCTGACGACCGCGGGCCCAGTCGCTGCTTGGGGGGACCCACCAGGGATTCCATTCGACCGAAGCGATGGCGAAGGACCCCACGGGCGTAGGGTAGCCAGGCTGTCCCACGGCGACGCGGTAGCGCGCCACCAGGACCCCGTCGCGCCAGAGATGGAGGCGGGTCGCGGCGATGTTGAGGTCGAGGTGCCAGGCCATCGTGCTGTCCGGTTGGGCGGTGGCGGGCACGGCCGCGGCGGCCCAACCGAACACCAGGGCCGCCGCGCGAACGGCGGGCCAGGCGGAAGCATGCCTTGGCACTAGGGTGTCCTCCGGGTCAGATGACCCAACGCCGGCGCGGGCTGACCAGCACATCGCAACTGGCGTTGCGGAGGACCGCCTCGGTGACACTGCCGAGCACGATCCGCGATAGGCCCCGGGCACTGCGGGTTCCCACCACGATGAGGTCGGCTCGACGGCGCTCGGCGGCGGCCAACAGTTGTTGGCGCGGATCGCCCGGCCGGAGCGACACCGCCCAGGTCCGGTCGGGGGCCGCCGCTTTCAGGGCTCGGCGGATGTCCTTGGCGATGGTTGCCAGCGTTGGGGTGAACTTCTTCCATTGCGCTCGCGCGACCCGGCTCGACAAGGAGGGGGTCAAGTCGCCCCGGGGGTCGTCGAACGCGTGGACCGCAACCAGCTGGCAGCGCGAAGCCGAGGCGAGTCTCGCGGCGAGCTGGGCTGCCACGAGGGCGTCGGCCGAGGTATCCATGCCGACGACGATTCGCCGATAGGGCTCGGTGGAAGGTCTCCGAACCAGGAGGACCGGGACCCGGCTCTGTTGGGCAACCCGCTGCGCGGTGGAGCCGAGTCGGCCGATCAAGGGGTGGTCGCCTCGACCGACGGCGACCAGTTGGGCCCCGTTGGCTTGAGCGGCGCGGGCGATCTCGGTGGCGGCTCGGCCCCGCGCCAGGCGGGTCCGGACCGACACGTCCTGGCGGCCCAGGTCCTCGAGCATGCGGCGCAGCTTTGCCGCCGCCCCGTCGAGCCGCGTGGTCGCGGCGCCGGCGACCACGGTGGCGACCGCGGGCGCCAGGTCGCCCGGCAGTACGTGGGTCACCACGATGAGGGCCTTGTCGGCGAGCGGAAGGAAGGCCGCTCGTCGGACGGCGCGATCACCGTCGAGCGCGAAGTCGGTGGCCACCAGGACCCGAGCGAAGGCTGGGCCGCTTGTGGTCATGCGGCCTCCAAAGCCGCGAGGTGGTCGAGGACCCGGCTCAAGCGGGCCTTCGCCTCGCGGGCGACTCCCAGAACCTCGGGAACGTCTCCGAATCCAGCCGTTGTGAGCACCGCTTCCGGATTGGCGATCCGGATTTGGGTGGCTTGGGTGCCGAGCGCCTCGACGGTGACGGTGCAGGGCAGCAACAACCCGGTTTCCGGCACGGCGGACACCGCCTGGTGGGCCAGCATCGGATTGCAGACACCGAGAATGAGATAGGGTCGAAACGCTACCCCGAGTTTGTTCTTGAACGTCGCGGCGAGGTCGATGGTGGTGAGCACCCCGAAGCCCTCGCCCCGGAGCGCCTCGGTCAAGCGTTCGACCGCGGCTTCTATCGGCAGGTCGACGGTCAGGGGCAGAGCGAACGGTTTCATGCGAGGGTCCCAAGCCGACTGAGGTTGCTGAATGTTCGGTTGGGCTGGTTGAACGGTTGATGAAGCGGTCGTGAGAGGCCCTCGTGGCGCTCGGGACGGCGGTAGTGAAGGGCGTTTCAGGCAACCTTGTCGCTCATCTCATCGGCCTCGGCGCAATCTTGCGGTGTCCTTGGAGGAGGGTGGGGTACGGTGACGGATCGAACGGTGTTTACGGTCGACGAGGCGGTTCGACTCGGGAAGGCGCTCGGGGTCGATTGGTCCCGGGTCGACCTCGAGCAATTCCGGCGTGGCCTCTTGGTCGAATTGGAGCACGGGCGCCGCAACCCGAGCACCGACGTGACCCACGACGATCCGCTGATGACGGCGAAGATCGCGTTGGCGCACCTGGAGGAGATTCCCGACTACTACACCAGACTCGAGGCGATGGAGGCCGAAGCTACGGGGGTTCGTCGGGGTGTTTCGGCTCATCGCCTGACGGGCGAGCCGGATTGACCGGAGCGGCGACTAGCGTCGTTCGACCTCCAGGCGGCCCATCGGCTCCAAGCTACCGCTGGGTGGCGGACTGGAGGCGGACCAACTCGCGGCGAGCCAGGACCAGTGGCGGCAAGTCCGGATCGCCGCGCTGCCAGCGCTCGATCAGTTGGGAATAGCCGCTCCGGGCGGTTGCCTCGTCGCCGACCGATTCGGCGATCCGGGCGAGTTGGCTCATGCTCCGAAACCAGTCCTGCTGGATCTCGAGGCCGAAGCTCGGTGACTCGGTGGCCCGTCGCGCATAGGCGAGCGCCGAATCCCGGGCGCCGTTCGCGGCGTGAATTTCGGCTTTGAGACTCATCCCCAAAGTGGTGTAGTCGTCGAAGGTGATGGTCGCCAGGGCCGAGTCCGCCCTGGCCGGCTTGCCGCGGGCCAGGTCGAGGTCGGCGGAGAGGATCGCGAGCGCTTCCCGCTCCTGGTTTCGGTACGGGCGGAGGGCTGCCCGCGCCTTGAGCGAGTCGAGGAAGAGTTGGGCGCGGCCGAGCTGTCCCGCCCGGACCAGCTGATGACCGCCGAACATCAGCGCGGCGGCCTGGATGTTCGTGGTGGTGCCGATGGCGCGGTTCACCGCGAGCAGGGCGTCGAGCACCAGGACGCCGGTCTCGAAATCGAGCGCTCCGGTAGGCTCGTCGCAGAGAAGCACGTCCGGCCGTTTGGCGATGGCCCGGGCGATGGCGACCCGCTGCTGTTCGCCGCCGGAGAGCTGGGAGGGGAAGTGATCGAGCCGGTCTCCCAGCCCGACCAAGGATAGCGCTTCTTCCGGCGCCATCGGGTGGTCGGCGATCTCGGTGACCAGGGCGACGTTTTCCCGCGCGGTGAGGCTCGGGATCAGGTTGTAGAACTGGAACACGAACCCGACGTGCTCCCGCCGGAACCGGGTCAACGCCCGGTCGTCGTCGGTGGTCAGGTCGTGATCGAGGAAGTGGACCTCCCCGGCGGTCGGAGTGTCGAGACCGCCGAGCAGGTTGAGCAGGGTCGACTTACCGCTTCCCGACGGGCCCAGGATCACCACGATCTCGCCGCGAACCAGCTCGAGGTCGACCGCTCGAAGGGCCGCGACCGTCACCTCCCCCATCCGGTAGGTCTTGGTAAGCCCCCGGGCCTGAAAAACCGCGGTTCCCATGTCACCGACAATCGCGAGTTCGACCCGAGCGGCAGGTGAACAGCGTCCGAAGATCCCTTCACGACCGCGCTCGGCGGCTTCTGGGAAGTCGGTGGCTCCCGGGATGATGGCGGAGTGATCGGCAGGTGAGGCCCGGGGACTACCCTTGACGATCGATGATGGGTGCGACGCTGCTGTTGGTTGCGATCGGGTTGGCCGGGCAGGGCTGCCCCTCTGTTGGGGGGCGGCCGCCCTCGGTCGACGGAGTACTGGCCCAACTGGACGCCGGCCGGGCGGTCATCGACGGGGTCGGCTTCAAGGCGGGCCAGGAGTCGGTGGCGGTGGGGGCGGAACCGGCGTTCGAGCAGGTTGCCCGGGCCGTCAACCGGTCGAACGGTCGCTTCGCCGTGTTCGTCCCGGCCGAGCGCGAGCCGCGGCTGCCACCGGACACGGTCCTCAGTAGGCGGAGAACGGCCGAGGCGTTTCGCCGGCTGCTCGCCGCGGGAGCGAATCCACGGCGGCTGGTCGAGGCGGGGGCGGTGCTTCCCGGGGGGCCGGTTCCCGGAGTCGTCGAGGCGTGTATGGCGCGGGTCGAATTGTGGCGGGTCCGGTAGCCCGAGGAAACGGGCTCGGCGAACAGCGAGAAAACGCAAAGGACGGGGGCATGACCGACAACAGCGCGGAGGGTGTGATCAGGCGAATTCAATGGGCGCGTCGGGTTCTCGGGATCGAGCGGCTTCCTGACGCTCCGGGACGTCGACCGAGCGGGGATCGCGACGTCCCTGCCGATGAACGTGGGACCGAGGACCCCGGCGATACCTGCGCCGGCCGAGTGGCCCGGGTGGCGTTGGTAATCGTGGCGCTGGGGAGCATTGGGGCCACGTTAGGGGAAGCTCAGGACGAACGACGGCTCAAGCAGGTCTTCGAGGGCAAGCGGGTGACGGCGTTGCTCGACCTGCCGGCGACGTCGGAAGGCGTCGACATCTTCCCGGGCAGCAGCCGACCGCTCGACTTCCAGAAGTACTCGGCCCGGCTCAAGAACAGCGGGGTCGCGATCAAAGAGGGCGAGCGGAGCATCATCACCAAGATCCGGGTCAAGGACGACGTCATCGAGGTGCAGCTCGGCGGCGGGGGTTACGGCACCTTCGGCGACGTCTTCAACTCGGCGCTCTCGACCAACGGGGCCGACAGCGGCGCGGCGCAGCAGCTCAAGGTGAGCAACGAGCGGACCCAGCGGCTCGCCTCGGGGTCGCGGTTCAATCTCCGGTATCCGAACGGGATTACCCCTGACGACCTCGAGCCGGAGGCGATCGTGAAGGCGCTTTCTGAATACGCCACGTTCCCGACGGGCGTGGCTGGCAAAGCGGGGCCGACCGGGACGACGGCGCAGGCTGCCGCGCCACCGGCGGCGAACCCTCCGGCCGTGCGGGAACCCCAGAAGGGTATGACGGCAGCCGAGCTGGAACGGGTCGCCGGGGCGGCGTCGAGCGTTTCCAAGAACGGACCGGTGGAGACTCGGCTCTACGCCGAGTATGAGGCGGACCTGGTCAATGAGGTGGTGGTCGACGTCAGGAAGCGGGCCGCCGGCGGCGCGACGATCCGGAAGGGAATGTCGCCGGAGGAGGTCGAGGCGATGGCGGGCAAGCCGATCGCGACCAAGACCGCCGGCCAGATGACGACCCACACCTACAAGTGGCAGGGCGGGACGTTGGAGGCGGATTTCTACAATGGGGTGCTGGTCGGCTATCGGATCAGTTCAGGCGAGTAAGCCGCCGCGAAGGTATCGAAGCCGTCGAGCGGAGTATTCGCGGCGGGTGAATCGCGGCTTGCCGGGGCCGGACCGAGCATCGCGAGGGCGGCGAGCTTGGAGCGGTTTCGCCCTGGCAACGGCGGGGCGCTATCTTTGGAGACACCCTCGCCAAATCGGAGACGTGGATGAGCACCAGGCGCACCGGCCTCGTGGGCTTGTCGTTGGTCGCGGCGATCGCCGCGCTCGGCATCGCGGCGTCGGCGCTCGATCGTCAGGCCGCGGCGGCCGACAGTGCGAGCGCTCAGGCGGTGATGGCACCGCGGTTCGTGGTCGATCCACTGTGGCCCAAACCACTGCCGAACCACTGGGTCCTCGGATCGGCGGTGGGGGTCGGAGTCGATTCCCGGGACCATGTGTTCATCGTCCATCGGGGCAACGGCGAACCCAACACCGAACTCGGGGCGGCCCAGAACCCCCCGTCTGGTGAGTGCTGCAAGCCGGCCCCGCCGATCCTCGAGTTCGACCCCGAGGGCAACCTGGTGAACTCGTGGGGCGGTCCCGGCGATGGTTACTCTTGGCCGGCCTCGAACCACGGGATCACGGTGGATCCCAACGACAACATCTGGATCGGCGGCAACGGCCGGGGCGACTCCCACATTCTCAAGTTCAGCCGCGATGGAAAGTTCCTCGCTCAGTTCGGGATTCCCGGCCGTGACCCCAACAGCCAGGCCACCGATCACTTCGGCCGGGTCGCAAAGGTCTCGTTCGATCGGACCGGGAGCGAGGCGTATGTTTCCGATGGGTACGCCAACAAGCGCGTCGCGGTGCTCGACGCGACCACCGGGGCGTTGAAGCGGTTCTGGGGAGCCTATGGCGCCAAGCCGGACGACGCGAACCTCGGTCCCTACGATCCCTCCGCCCCGCCGGCAAAGCAGTTCCGCACTCCGGTCCACTGCGCCGAGCCCTCGAACGACGGATTGGTCTACGTCTGCGACCGGCCGAACGACCGGATCCAGGTGTTCCGGCTCGACGGGTCGTACCTCAAGGAGAAAGTGATCGCTCCGTTGACCCGGGGCGACGGCTCGACGTGGGACATCGCCTTCTCGCGAGATGCCGCCCAACGGTTCCTCTACGTGGCCGATGGGAAGAACATGAAGGTGTACATCGTCGATCGGCAGTCGCTCGAGGTGCTGACCAGCTTCGGCGATGGCGGGCGCCAGCCGGGGCTGTTCTTCGCGGTGCACAGCATCGCGACCGATTCGAAAGGCAACATCTACACCACCGAGACCTACGAGGGCAAGCGGGTCCAGAAGTTCCTCTACCGCGGGATGGCTCGGGTCACCAAGAAAGACCAGGGCGCGCCCTGGCCATGAGCCGGCCGTCGAGGTGGCGCGGCCGCGCCGGCGCGGTGGTGGTGGCGTTAGGTGTCGGCGGCTGCAGCGGGGGGGCGGGGACCGGGCCGATCGACCTCCGGGGGGTGAGGTTCGTCGATCTCACCCACCCGTTCACGCCCGAGACGCTCTACTGGCCGACCTCGCCGTCGGGGTTCCGACTGGAGCAACTGGCTTTCGGGCCCACGCCGGGCGGGTGGTTCTATTCGTCCTACGCCTTTTCGGCCCCCGAGCATGGGGGAACCCACCTCGATGCCCCGATCCACTTTTTCGAGGGCGGGCTGACCACCGACCGGATTCCCCTCGAGCAACTGATCGTCCCGGCCGTTGTGATCGACATCACGGCGGAATCGGCGATCGACCGCGATGCCCGTCTGACCCCCGAGCAGGTCGCCCGTCACGAAGCCGATCACGGCCGAATCCCGGCCGGTGCGATGGTCCTCCTCAAGACCGGGTGGGACGCTCGTTGGGGTCGCCGCCTGGAGTACTTCGGCGACAGCGTCCCCGGAGACGCGTCGAACCTGCATTTCCCGGGCTTCGGCGAGGACGCCGCCAGGATCCTGGTGGAGGAACGCGATGTGGCGGGGCTCGGCATCGACAGCCCGTCGATCGATCATGGACCGTCAAAGGACTTCGCGGTTCACCGGGTGCTCGCGGCGCGTAACGGGGTGGCGCTCGAGAACCTGCGCGGGTTGGACCAAGTTCCGGCCGTGGGGGCGACGGTCTTGGCTCTCCCGATGAAAATCGCCAACGGGTCGGGCGGGCCGGTCCGGGTGGTGGCGCTGGTTCGGTAGGGCGCCGAGGTCGCGGCGCTAGGGCTCGCGCCGCACGTCGATGGCCACCGGCCTGCCCAGGAGATCTTCCAGCACATCGGCCTTCCGCGTTGCTCCCCAGAGCTCGAGCGACAGATCCGCCTTGGGCGTACTGGGGGCGACTCGAATCGTCAGTCCGTCCTTGGTGAGGCGGGTGGTCAACCCGGTGATCATCGCGGCGTGGCCGCGGTCGAGGCCGTCGGCGACTCGGAGCAGCCCCGACAGGCGGCGGACCACCGCCTGGTCCTCCGGGGACAGCCGGGTGAACTCCTCGTGTTTCTTCCGGGGGCCTGCCTTCCGGTGATAGCGACTGATGGTCGCCACCAGGAGCCGGTCGCGGGCGGTGAACCGGAGCCGTTCGGCGTGGAGGATGAGCTGGTAGCTGTGTTTCTGGTGCCGCCGATAGCTCACCACCTGGCCCACGTCATGGAGCAGGGAAGCGGCCTCGAGGAGAGACTGCTCCTCCGGCTGGCATCCTAACGTCGCGGCGAGGCGCTCGTAGAGCTGGAGCGCGAGCAGCCGGACCTGCTCGACGTGGCGGAGGTCGCCCTGGCACCGCTCGACGAACTCCCGCATCGCCCGGAGCGGGTCGGCGACCAGGGCGCGCTGGTCGCCCACCATCTCGAGGAGGAGCCCTTCGCGGAGGCCGTAGGCGCTCACGGTGATGTTCCTCGCGTCGGTGAGGTCGAGCAGCTCTGCGGTCACCGCGAGGCCGGCCAGGATGATGTCGGCGCGCTGGGGGTTCAAGCCGGGGACCTGGGCCCGTTCCTCGGAGGTCTTGGTCGAGAGCCACTCGAGGAGCTGCTCCACCTCCGCGGTCCGGATCGATTCGCCATGAACGGCTTCACCGATGTCGTAGCCGCGGCGGGCCCGGATCATCCGGCCCAGATTGGTGAAGGTGCCGCCCGAGCCGATCATGGTGCTGCCGCGCCAGTCTCGCCGGGAGAACGACTTCTTGAGCAGGCGGCGGACCTTGGCCCGGAGGGCCGCGACCTCCCGGGGGGTGGCCCGCTCGGCCCGGAGCCACTGTTCGGTGGCTCGGACCGCGCCTAACGGTAGCGATCGGGTCAGCTCCACCAGCCCGTTCACCGCCCCGACCAGCTCCAGGCTGCCGCCGCCGATGTCGATTATCATCGCCCGGCCGTCGGCGAGCGAGAAGTGGTGGGCGACCGACCGGAACGAGAGGTTGGCTTCAGTGTCGCCGTCGACCACCTCGAGGACGATGCCGGTCTCCCGCTTGACCCGGCGGACGAACATCCCCCCGTTCTCCGCCTCGCGGACCGCCGAGGTGGCGACCGCCCGCAACCGGGTGACCGCCCGCCGATCGGCGACCTCTTTCATCCGCTTCAAGGTGGCGATCGCACGGGCCATGGCGAGCGGGTCGAGACTGCCGGTCGCCGCGATGCCGGCCGCGAGGCGAGGCTGGTCCTTGACCTCGTCGATGATGACCAATCCACGAGAGCCGTCGTACTCGGCGACCGAAAGGCGGATCGAGTTGGAGCCAACGTCGATCGCCGCGATTCGTTCCGGCGTCGCCGGCGCGACGCTGGGGCGGGGCGACCCGGTCACCCGCCGAAAACCTCCCGGAACATCGCCAGCATCGCGGCCCACGACGCCTGGTCGGCCGAGGCGTCGTAACCCAACGCGTCCATGCCGTGGCTGTTGGCGTCGGGGTTCGTGAAGCTGTGCTTGACCCCGGGGTAGCTCACGATCTCGAAGGTGGCGCCGGCCGCGGTCATCTCGCCGGAGAACCGATCGAGCGCCGCCTGGGGCACCATCGGGTCCGCGCCGCCGGTCAGAACCAGGATCCGGGCTTTGACCGTTCCCGGCGGGATGGCGCCGGTCGGCAGGGCGCCGTGGAAGCTCGCGACCGCGTCGAGATCGGTGCCCGCCCGGGCTTCGGACAGCACGATCATCCCCCCGAAGCAATATCCGATCGCCGCGACCTTGGTGGAGTCCACCTGGGGGTCTTGCTTGAGCTGGTCCAGGGCGGCCTGGAACTTGGCCCGCAGGGCAGCGGCATCCCTGGTGGCCTCTCCGACGAATGCCGCGGCGCTATCGGGGTGGTTGGTGATCTTCCCGTCGCCGTACATGTCGAGCGCGAGGCCGACGTAGCCAGCCTCCGCCAGACGCCGCGCCTGCGCCCGGGCATGCTCGTTGTGGCCCCACCACTCGTGCACGACCAAGACCCCGGGGCGTCGGTCGCCGCGGGCCGCGTCGAACGCCAGGAAGCCTTTGAGCTTGGTCGTCCCGACCGAGTACTCGAACTCGCGGGTCTCGATCCGGGCCACTGGCGCGGGTTCGGGCGGCGGTGCGGCGTCCTTCGGGGTGCAGGCAGCCGAGGTGAGGACTGCGGCAGCCAGGATGCCGGCCAGAGCGTGAACGGGGCGCGACATGAGCAGGCTCCAAGTGTGGGTTCGGGTCGGTCGAGGCGACCAGACGGGAATCTAAGAGGGGGGGCCAAGCGGCGGGATCTTGGGATAGATCCGGAAACCGGTTCGGGCGTTTTAATTACGGTCATGGATGGTTCACCGGTGCGCCGCTTGGCGCTGACTTCGGCAACGGAGGGGGATCTCAGGGCGCGCCTGTGCGCCCGGGATGAGCAGGCGCTGGTCGAACTGATCGAGCTGACCACCCCCTGGCTGTTGGGGTTGGTCCAAGGCATGTTGGACGACGCCGACGAGGCGGAGGATGTGGTGGCAGAGACCTTTCGCGCCGTGTGGGACACGATCGACCCGGCCGGGCCCACCGGCCTGGTCCCGCTGGTGTTCCGAATCGCTCGCAACAAGGCGATCGACCGGCTGCGGCGCCGAAAACGGCAGCGAAACCTGGCCACCCTTTGGCGCGCCGAGGCGGATACCGTGACGGCCCCGGCGGCTGGACACGGGGGCTGGCAGATCCACGGTCAGGTTCGCCATGCGCTCGAGGGACTGCCCGAGGATCAACGGACCGTGATTCGGCTGGCCTACTTCAGCGGGTTGACCCAGAGCGAAATCGCCCAGCAGCTCGGCCTCCCGCTCGGCACGGTGAAGACCAGGCTCAGGCTGGCGTACGGGCGGCTCCGACGGGCGCTGGCGCCGCTGCGGGGGTGGTTCGAATGAAAGCGCACCAGTGGTTCGTCGAACATCGCGAGGACTTCGTGGTCGGCACGCTCGAGCGCCAGGAACTTTCGGCCTTTCGTGACCACCTCGAGCGGTGCCCGGAATGCCGCGAGGCCATCGGAGAGATCGAGCGCGACCTCCGCTGGCTCCCGCTCGGCGCGGCACCCGTCACGGTGCCACCCGGGATGGTGCGCCGGCTGGCGAACGGAGTCCTCGACCGGCCCCGACGAAACCCGTGGACCTGGCTGGTCCCCGCGGCGTTGGCGGCATCGACGGTGGGGGCGGCTTGGTACGGCCTCGACCAGCGGCGCCGCGCGACGGTACTCGGGCGGGAGTTGGCCGAAGTCCGTGCCGGGCTCCTCGAGCGCGATGGCCGGCTGGCTGCCGTGCTCGATACTCTGGGCTCCATTCGGACCGCCAATCGCGTCCTTCAAGCCCAGCTCGCGATTGCGGGCCGTCGCGCCACCATGGTGGTGTTCGAGACCGATCGAACCCAGCAATGGACCGTGATCGTCAACGGGTTGCCGCCCGCTCCGGCCGGCGAACGTTATGGGCTCTGGTTTCTGTGCGAAAAGGGGATGCGGCAGGGTGCCGCGTTGGCGGGAACCAGCGGGACGGCCGTCCTCGTGGTCGCGAAGCCAACCGATCTCGGTGCCGTGCTGGCCGCTTCGGTGACCTTGGAAAGCGAACGAATGGTGGATGGGATGCCAATGGCCAAGCGGGAAATCGGGCTCATCAAGATGTAGCGGGCGGGGGACGACCGTCCCCCGCCTCGCGCTGGTTCCCACCGGTGGTTACTTGGTTCGAACGATCGTCACCCGGATGATTCGCTCACCCCACTGGTGGGCTGAGGTGAGGGCCGCGCCGCCGACGATTCCAGGGTGGTGGCGGATCACCTCGTGCTCGGCGGTGCGGCCGCCACCACCCGTGCCGCCCACGGGACCGATCCCGAAGCACGGCGGGACGATGTCGCCGTCGGCCTCGGTGTTCATCTCGGTTCCCGCGTCATAGGCGGCCGCGTGGTAGCTCACCGGCTTGAAGCGGGCCGAAAGCACGACGCCATCGAGTCCGGTGAACCCGTCGTTGGTGCAGATCAACATGGTCGCGAGCGAAA
This sequence comes from Gemmatimonadota bacterium, assembly GCA_016874005.1. Taxonomy (GTDB): domain Bacteria; phylum Gemmatimonadota; class Gemmatimonadetes; order Gemmatimonadales; family GWC2-71-9; genus SHZU01. The sequence goes on from VGVQ01000026.1 coordinate 35,509, forward strand.
GCCGGTTGACCTGGCCGCGGGCTTGCACCTTGACCGTGATCGAGTTCGGGCCTGGCCCGCCGATTCGGTGAATCGGCACGGTTGCCGCGAATGCCTGCCCGATCCCGTCGGTTCCGGCCACCGCGCTGACCAAGTAGCTCGGGTCGCCGTTTTCCGCGATCTGGCGGATCCCCTCCGAGGCGGCCGCCCCGACGGTGAAGATCGAGCGGCCCGGGGAGTGGACCACCACCGCCGGTGGGGACAACGGTTGGCCGGTGGTCAGGTTCGTGATGGTGACGTCGTACTCTCGGAAGCCGCTGGATCCTTGGCGATCCAGGCTTGGATCGACGAGCGGATCGGTGGAGTCGGCGCAGGCCGTCAGGACGAGGAGTGCTGCCGCCGCTACCGTGAAGCGCATGTTGCCTCCCTGATGATGATTGCTGGTGATGGCTACCATGAGTCCGAGGAACGCCCCAGCGGCTCGGGCGGATCTCTCGAGATCAGGCTCTGCCCCGCCGGGTACAAGACCCGGCGGACGGGAGGTGTCGACTGGGGGGCGCGGCGACGGTCACGCCGATGGTGGCGTTGGTTTCCCGAACTCCTCGGCGTGGTGCTTGATCGACTTCCCTTCGACCAGGAAGACGACGTCCTCGGCGATGTTGGTGGCGAGGTCGGCGATCCGCTCCAGATTCCGGGAAACGAGGAGCAGTTCCATTCCGGCGCCGATCGAGTGGGGTTCTTCCATCATGTGGGTGAGGAGAATCCGGAAGACCGAGCGGTTGAGGGCGTCGACCTTGTCGTCGCGAAGGCAGATCTCCCGCCCGGCCGCCGCGTCGCCGCGCACGAAGGCGTCGAGCGAATCGGAGAGCATCTCCCGGGCGATCCGAGCCATCTCGACGATCTCGGGCTCCGGGGTCGTGGGTCGCCGCTCGGTGAGGCGGGCCGCGCACTGGCCGATGTTGACGGCGTGATCGCCGACTCGCTCGAGGTCGTTGGCGATCTTGATGGCGGAGACGAGTAGGCGAAGGTCCTTGGCCATCGGCTGCTGGAGAGCGAGCAGGTTGAGGCACTGCTCCTCGATTTCGGTTTCCAACCCGTCGATGATCCGGTCTCCGCCGATGACCCGTCGGGCCTTGTCGGCGTCCCGCTCGAGGAGCGCCTCGATGGCGACTTGGACCGCGGCTTCCGCCTCGCCCGACATGGTCAACAGCCGAACCTTGACCTGGCTGAGTTCATCGTGAAAGTGGCGGTGCGCCGTGGACTGACTCATCCGAACCTCCCGGTGATGTACGCTTCGGTGCGCTCCACTGCCGGTGCCGTGAAGATCTGCTCGGTGACACCGTACTCGATCAGCCGGCCCCCGTCGAAGAAGGCCGTCTTGTCGGAGATCCGGGCCGCCTGTTGCATGTTGTGGGTGACGATCACGATGGAGTATCGCTCCTTGAGCTCGACCAGCAGCTCCTCGATCCGCTGAGTGGCGATCGGGTCGAGCGCGGAGCAGGGCTCATCCATCAGGAGAAGGTCCGGGCTGTTGCCCAGGGCCCTGGCGATGCAGAGCCGCTGCTGTTGACCTCCGGACAAACCGGTCGCCGGCTGATCGAGGCGGTCTTTCACCTCGTCCCAAAGAGCAGCCTGCTTGAGAGAGTTCTCCACCAAGGCCGGCAGCTCCTGTCGACTCGCCAAGGCGTTCAATTTGGCGCCGTAGGCGACGTTGTCGAAGATCGACTTGGGAAACGGGTTGGGTCGCTGAAAGACCATCCCGACCCGGCGGCGGAGGGAGACCAGGTCGAGCCGAGCGCCGAGCACCGACTTGCCTTCGACCAGGAGATCGCCCCCGTACCGGTGACCGTCGATCAGGTCGTTCATCCGGTTGATCGACCTGAGAAAGGTCGACTTGCCGCACCCGGAGGGGCCGATGATCGCGGTCACCGCCCGCCGGTCGAGCGCGAACGAGATGTCGAACAGGGCCTGGCGGGGCCCGTAGGAAAACGAAAAGCCCCGGGCCTCCACCGCGGGCGATCGTTGGTCGCTCACCCGAACCGCCCTGTGATGTAGGCTTCGGTCTGCTCCACGGCCGGGGCGGTGAAGATCTGTTTGGTCGGACCGGTCTCGATCAAGGAGCCGAGATAGAAGAACGAGGTCGTGTCCGACACCCGAGCCGCCTGCTGCATGTTGTGGGTCACGATGATGATCGTGAACGCCGCCTTCAAGGTAAAGAGCAGCTCCTCGATCCGCTGGGTCCCTTGGGGGTCGAGCGACGCGGTCGGCTCGTCGAGGAGGACCACCTCCGGTTCCGGGGCGACGGTCCGGGCGATGCAGAGCCGCTGTTGCTGGCCACCGGAGAGCGCAACCGCGCTGGTATGGAGCCGGTCCTTGACCTCGTTCCACAAGGCGGCCTGCTGGAGCGCTCGTTCGACGATCTCATCGACCCGGGCCTTGGGCAACCTGGCCCCGACCTTGAGGCCCGCGGCGACATTCTGATAAATCGACATGGTCGGGAACGGGGTCGGTTTCTGGAACACCATCCCAACCCGCCGGCGAAGTCTGGTGCGGCTCACCCCGGGGGCGTAGATGTCCTCGTTGCCCAGGAGCACCTGGCCGGTGACGTGGCCGCCGACTACTTCGTGCATCCGATTCATGGTGCGCAGGAAGGTGGACTTACCGCATCCCGATGGCCCGATGAGGGCGTGAATCTGATTGGCGCCGAAGCCCAACGTCACGTCCTTGACCGCGGCAAACGCCCCGTAGAACGCGGTCAATCCCGCGGCCCGGATCCGGGGCGCATCCGGTGGAGCCCGGTCAGCCACGTGAGCCGAACCGCTGTCGAGTGGCCAGTCGGGCCAACAGGCTCAAGACCAGCACGACCAGGATCAATACCAAGGCGGTGGCCCAGGCGATCCGATGCCAGTCGTCGTATGGGCCGGTGGCGTAGGTGAACACGGTCAGGGGCAACGCCGCCATCGGCTGATCGAGGTCCCGGCTCATGAACTGACTGCCCAGCGCGGTGAACAACAGCGGGGCGGTCTCGCCCGCGATCCGAGCGATGGCGAGGAGGCTTCCGGTGACGATCCCCGGGAGACAGGTCCGCACCACGACCGAGAGGCTGGTTCGCCATCGCGGGTAGCCAAGCGCCAGCGCGGCCTCCCGGAGCGAGTGGGGCACCAGCCTGACCATTTCCTCGGTGGTACGGAGCACCATCGGGACCATCAGCATCGCCAGCGCGGCGCTCCCGGCCAGACCGGAGAAGTGTTTCTGGACGTCGACGATCAGGGTCCAGGCGAACACCCCAACCACGATCGACGGCGTTCCATTCATGACGTCGGCGACAAAGCGGGCGACGACCGCGAGTCTCGCCGTCGGGTACTCGGCGCAGTAGATGCCCGCGCCGATCCCGATCGGCAGGCCGAGGAGCGCCGCCGTGCCGACGATCAACAAGGTGCCGACGATGGCGTGAGCCACCCCGCCGCCGGTCTCGCCCGCCGGTACCGGGATCTGGGTGAAGAACGCGAGGTTGAGGCTGCCCGCCCCGCGGGCGACCAGCGTGGCGAGGATCATCACCAGTGGGGCCACGGCCACGACGACGGCCACCATCATCAGGCCGACCATGACGCGGCTCTTCCAGCGTCGCCAGCCGAGGCGGTTCATACCCCCTGACCTCCGCTCGGCCGGCCGCGGGAGACCCTCCAGATCAACAGGCGGGCCGCCGCGTTGACCAGCACCGTCACGAAGAACAGCGTGAAGGCCACGTAGGTCAGCGCCGAGAAGTGGATGTCGGTGGCGGCCTCGGTGAACTCGTTGGCGATGACGGCGGCCATGGTATAGCCCGGGGCGAACAACGAGGCCGCGATCTCGTGCCGATTGCCGATCAGCATCGTCACGGCCATCGTTTCGCCGAGGGCCCGGCCTAACCCGAGAATGATGGCGCCGAGAATCCCGGAGCGGGCGTAGGGCACCACCGCCGTCCAGGCCGCCTCCCAACGGGTGGCGCCGAGTCCCAACGCCGCTTCCCGCTGCGAGGTCGGCACCGCGAGGAGGACCTCGCGGGACACCGACATGATGTACGGCATCACCATGATGGCGAGGATGATCCCCGCCGCCAGCATCGAGTTGCCATAGATCGGTCCTTGGAAGAGCGGCAGGAAACCGAGCGTGTCGCGGAGGAACGGGAACACCGCGGTGCGAAGGAGCGGAATCAGGACGAAGATCCCCCAGAGGCCGTAGACCACGCTCGGAATCGCGGCCAGCAACTCGATCACGAAGGCGATCGGCTGCCGGATCCACTTCGGGGCGAACTCGGTGAGATAGATGGCCACGCCCAACGACAGCGGCACCGCGATCACCAAGGCGATTGCCGCCGAGGTGAGGGTGCCGAATATCAACGGCAGGGCGCCGAACTCCTCGGCGACCGGATCCCAGTTGGTGCCCGAGATGAAGCCCAGTCCGTAGCGCTCAATGGCGAGCTTGGAGCCGAGATACAGCTCCCAGACGAGGAAGGCGAGCAGGGCCGGGATCGCGATCGCCGCGATCGTCAGCAGCGTCTTGAAGGCGAGATCGCCGAGGTTCCGCCCTCGGAGCGGAACCTCGCCTGGCACCCGACTGGGCTCGGGTGAGGCCACGCTAGACGGCTTTCCCCGCGGCCTTGAGGACCTTGAGCCGATCCTTCACCAGGCTCGCCACGTCGGCCGGCAGCGGGGCGTAGCCGAGATCGTCGGCGATCTTCTGCGCCTCGGCGTCCACCATCCAGACCAGGAAGTCGCGGATCTGCTTGGCCTTGCCGGCGTCGGGATTGTCGACCTTGACCAGAAGCCAGGTGAACGACGCAATCGGGTAGGAGTTCTCGCCGGGGGCGTTGGTGATCGAGACCCGGAAGTCGGTCGTCTTGGGCAGCTTGGCGCTGCTGGCGGCAGCCGTCACGCTGGCGAGCGTCGGGTCGACCAGCTTGCCGGCCGCGTTCTTCACCGAGGCATATCGGAGCTTGTTCGCCTCGGCGTAGACGAGTTCCACGTAGCCGATGGTGCCCTCGAGTTGCTTGATCTGTTGGGTAACGCCCTCGTTGCCCTTGCCGCCAAGTCCGGTGGGCCACTTGACCGCGGTGCTCACTCCGACCTTGGTCCGCCACTCGGGGGAGACCTTCGCGAGGTAGTCGACGAAGACGTACGTCGTGCCCGAGCCGTCGGAGCGATGGACGACCAGGAGATCGGTCGCCGGCAGCTTGACGCCGGGGTTGAGGGCGGCGATCCGCTGGTCGTTCCACTTGGTGATCTTGCCGAGGAAAATGTCTGCTATCGCGGTGCCGTCGAGCTTGAGCTTGGTGGCGCCCAGCGCCGGGAGGTTGTAGGTAAGGACGACGGCGCCGAGCACAGTGGGAAGGTGGGCAACGTTGCCCTTGACCGCGGCGATCTGCTCGTCGGTCATCGGGCCGTCGGTCGCCCCGAAGTCGACCGTGCCCTGGGTGAATTGCCGAATCCCGCCGCCCGAGCCGATCGACTGGTAGTTGATCTTCACCCCGGTCTTCTTGGCGTAGCTGTCGAACCACTTCTGGTAGATCGGGTTCGGAAAGGTGGCCCCGGCGCCGTTCAGATTGGCCTGCGCCGCAACCTCGCCGCCCGGGCCCACGGCCAGAGCCAATCCAACGACCACAGCGTGCTTCATCACGTCCCGCTCCTTGTGTGAGGACCCCAACACGGACCGTGATAACGAAGCCTTGGAACCGTCACGGTTGGATCAAGGATTCGTCACGGATCGGTCCTCCCGGGTCAGAAGTTCATCGTCCAGGCGGTTCGGAGCCCGGAAATCGTTTTCAGACCCGCCGCTTGGGCATTCTGAGACTCGAACACCACTCGAAGTTGGGACCGGGCAGTCAGGTAGAAGTTGACCCCGCCCGTGAGCAACGTCGATCCGTTGTCGCCGACGTCCGAATCAGGGTCGGCCCAATCGAAACGGAGCACCGGCTCGACGGCGAACAGGGCCTTCGATCCCTTGGTCCGGACGTGGTAGGCGCCGACCAGGGACAGGCCTGTCATGGAAGGCTTGGTCGCCGAGAAGCCCTGAGCCCGGGCATAGTCGGCAACGACCACCAGCCCCGGATCTCCGATCCTGCCCCACTGGGCTTCGAGACCGATCGCGTTGTTACGGAAGGAGCTGTCGGTCACGGTGGCCGACCGGGCCACGATCCCGTCGTGAGAAAACACCGCGAGCCCGAGGCCGAGCTTTTTGGTGACGTCCACCGTGGCCCGGGCCCCGAAGGACTTGGCGGAGTTCAGGTCGTTCACGTTCTCTCCCGACCCATTATAGACGCCGACTTGCAGGTTGAACCGCCGGTCCTTGTCGATCTGGTGGCCGACGATCGCCGCCGCTCCCAGGTCGGTCATGATGTATCCGGCCGCCTCGAGCAGGTTGTTCGACGCCACCGGCGCCAGCCCTCGGCCGGCGTTCCGTTCGAGGGACGGGAGGTTATTCGAGCTGGCCAACTCGTAGCGATTGAAGGGCTTCTTCTCGGCTCCCATCCGCAAGGTGAGACTCGTCTTGGACTTGGCCGATGTGGTCCGGACGTCGATGTAGGCATCTCGAAGTCGGACGCCGGTGGTCCGACCGCCCTCGAAGGAGGGCTGGATCACCAGGCTGACGTTCTCGCGGAGCCTGGCGTTGACCTGGAACCTCGCTCGCCGGATGAAGAAGTTGCTCTCCGAGCCGGTCCGGGTCAGGGCATCATTGTCGAACAGGTAGAACTGAGTTTGCAACCTGCCGCTGACCACGAAGGTCGGATAGGTCGGTTCTTGCGCCCGAACCCGGCCCGCCCCTGCCGCCAGGATCAACAACGAGATCCGCATTCGCATTGGTCCACCGCCCGGGTGAGGGGTTCAAGTAACAACGACGACGTTGGCGTTACGATCGGATGACGAACGCGTCACCTGGGTGGTAAACACGCCGGCGAATGTCAAGGATAGGTAACGAACAGGTCACGTTGACTGATCGAAATCCAAAGCGGCTGAATTCAGGCAGTACCGAAGACCGGTGGGCCGCGGGCCATCGGGGAAGACATGGCCCAAATGGGCGTCGCACCGGGCGCAGTGGACTTCACTCCGGCGCATCCCGTGGCTCAGGTCCGTCTCGGTCTCGACCCGCTCGGCCTCGATCGGCTGGGTGAAGCTTGGCCACCCCGTCCCCGAGTCGAACTTGTCGGCCGAACGGAACAGCGGAATCCCGCAGCAGACACAGCGGTAGGTACCGCGGTCATGGTGATCCCAGTAGGCGCCCGTGAAGGCTCGTTCGGTCCCCCGCTGCCGGGTGACCCGGAACTGCTCCGGATTGAGTTGGGCCGCCCACTCCGAGTCGGTCTTCGTGATCTTGGTCATGCGGCGGAGGATAACCTCGTTCCGATCCGCCCGCCTTGACTCAAGCGGTGGACCGGGCTCGTTTCCACCCCCATCCCAAAGGAGGCAGGCATGAGGCGCTGGTTTGGCGTGCTCGCGCTCGCGACGTCGGCGCCGCTCGCGGCCCAAACGACCATTACCGAAGGCGATCGGGTCCGAATCAGCGCCGAGTCGTTTCGGATGGACGCCCGAATCGGCACGGTGCGATCGGTCTCGAACGACCGGCTGGTGTTCCGACCGGCGGATTCCACCGAATCGGTCGAGCTCAACTATCGGGCCATTCAGGTGATCGACAAGAGCGTTGGCAAGAAGGCGGGCGTCGTCCCCGGAGTGATTTATGGGACCCTGGTCGGAATCCTCGCCGGGGGGCTGCTTGGCACGACCTGCGAGGGTGGGGTAGGCGACAGCTGCAGCAGTCGCTGGCTCGTCCGCGGCACCGCGGGTGGATTGGCCCTCGGCGTCGTCGCCGGGTTCACCATCCTCCGAACCGATCGGTGGATCCGGGTCACCCTGCCCGGATCGGGTGCCGGAGCTGGCATTGGGGCGGGGTTTTCCTTCTAATGGGTCGCGCTAGGGTGTGACCGGGTATTGGTACCGCTCGAGGTACTGCAAGTCGTCCTGGTCACGGCGAACGACATAGACCGTTCCGGTTCCGAAGCCAATCACCCGCGACCGCGACCCGAGCCGAATCTGGGCCAGGCGCTTCCCGCTCGGGTCAAACCGGTCGTAGATCCCACCAGCGGCATCACCTCGCCGTTGGCTCCGCTCAACCCACACCTCGCCGTTGGGCGCGGCGGACAGTGCCGCCCGTCCCAGGAAGGGAGGTTTCGTCGCCGCGAAGGTCGGTTCCGAGGCCGCCAGTTGCGGGGCGTTGCGCCCCGCCGCCTGGGCTGCTGCGGCCCGTCCGGTTGCCATCCCCCGCTCCCAGTTCCGCTTCGCATCGGCCTTATCGGCCTCGGTGACCTTGATGGGGTCGTAGGGGATCGCGGCTGTGGTCTTGGGCGCCGCCGGCCCGTAGTAGACGAGGTGATATGGCTCCGGCACCGCGCGAACGACCCGCCCGTCGTCGGTGGCGGTCCAGGCTTCCTCCGGCGCGAACATGACCATCCCGCCCACTCGCACCTTTCCCCCGTCGACCGCGACATTCAGCTTCTGGGGCCGAAAATACCCAGCGGTGTCGATCCGCTTCGAGGCGGGGTCGAGCCGGAGAATCGGCGCCGAGTCGGCCGCGAGTGCCCTGAGATCGGCGCTGAAGGACTGGAAGTACAGCCGACCTTTCTGGTCGATGATGGGCGACGCCGCGAGCACTAGTGGACTGTACCAGATAAGTGTTTAGTGCTATATTGGCTGGTATGGACACCCAGCCGATCGCCTTGACGCCCGCCGAGCGGACCGAATTGGAGCGACGCACCCGAAGCCGGACG
>VGVQ01000027.1 GCA_016874005.1 Gemmatimonadota bacterium
GGGGGCGGCGGCGGGGGCGGCGGCGGGGGCGGGACCGACAGCGGCCGAGCCGGTCGGGGTGGCGAGGGCGGCCCCCCCGGGGCCAATCCAGCGACGAACCCGAACAACGGGGAGGATCGGGCCACGGACTGGGGACTCGGGTCCGGGCGGCTCACCATGAGCAACGTCATCGCCCTGGGCAGGGACGGCACCGACAACGGGCGCGGGATGGTGTTCATCAACCCGCACTGGCGCTGGCACGAGCCGGAGCGGTTCTACGAGGTGCACCTGACGGTGCCCGGACAGCTCGATGTCTACGGCGGCACCTTCTCCGGCATCCCCGCGGTCCTGTTGGGCTTCAACGATCGGGTGGCCTGGAGCCACACGGCGAGCGTCCCGAAACGGGAGACGATCTATCAGCTCCGGCTGGTTCCCGGGGCCCCGACCTCCTATGAATATGATGGCAACCGCCGCGAGATGACCCCGCGTATCGTGGCGGTGGAGGTCAAGGAGGACGACGGCCGACTGACTCGGCGGGAGCACACCGTCTGGGAGACCCATTTCGGCCCGATGATCGCGACCGGCGCGCTGCCGTGGACCGATTCGACCGGCTACGCCGTCAAGCTGGCGACCTTGCACCTCCGGTGGCTCAACCAGCAGGTGGCGATGAACCAGGCCCGGTCGGCCGGCGAGATGGACGAGGCGGGGCGCCGCTACATGGCGTTAGGCTGGCTCAACACCGTCGCCGCGGACGATCAGGGCCGGATGATCTACGCCGACCGATCTTCGGTGCCCAACGTGACCGACGCGATGCGGCAGGAATGCGGCTCCGAGTTCGCCAAGCGGGCCTGGACGCAACAGCAACTGGTGGTGCTCGACGGCTGGCGGGCCGGATGCGAATGGGCCACCGATCCGGACGCCCCGGTGCCGGGCATCTTCGGTCCCAAGAAGCTCCCGATGCTCGACCGATGGGACTACGCCACCAACTCGAACGACAGCCACTGGGCCAATAACCCCCGCCAGTTGCTGGAAGGCTTCGACGCAATCATCGGCGACGAACGGACCCAGCGGAGCCTCCGGACCCGGATCGGCCTGGCCAAGATCGAGGGGCGGCTCGCCGGCACCGACGGGCTACCCGGCAACCGGTTCTCCCTGGCCCAACTCGAAGCGATCACGATGAACAACCGAGTCTACTCCGGCGAGCTGTGGCGGGACGAGGTGGTTCGGTACTGCCGATCGCTCCCCCGCCAGAAGGGCATTCCGGAGGGGTGCGAAGTGTTGGCGCGTTGGGACCTGAGCGACAATCTCGACAGCCCCGGCGCGGTGCTATGGCGACGCTTCATGGAGCAGTTGGGTGGAGCCGCCCAGCCGGACCTCGAACTGTTCACGACGCCGCTCGACCCCAGGGATCCGCTTGGCACGCCGCGCGGGCTCAACACCGCCAATCCCCGGGTCTATCGGGCCTTGGCCGCGGCGATCGGGGACCTGCGCGACAATGGGATGCCGCTCTCCGCCCGGCTCCGGGAGTCACAGATCGAGGAGCGCTCGGGGAAACGGATTCCGATTCCCGGCGGTCCGGTGCCGACCGGCCAGTACAACCTGATCATGACCGGCTCCGGCTGGGTTCCCGGCAAGGGCTGGCACACGGTGCTCCATGCCTCGAGCTACGTGGCCTGGGTTCAATACACCGATCGCGGACCTGTCGCCAGATCGGTCTTGGCCTCGGGCCAGTCGGACGACTCGGCCTCGCCGCACCACGCGGATCAGACCCTGCTGTTCAGCGCCGGCAAGTCGAAAGCGGTGGTCTTCGATCAGGCGGCGATCCGGCAAACGAGCCGCGGCCGGGTGGTGACCGTGTGCCTCCCGTGCCGATAGCCGAGCCCGATTGGGATCGGCTGGAGCGGCTCCGGGCCCGGTTCATCGCCCGTCAGGGGAGCCAGCCGTACTGGGACGACCCAGCGGACCTCGAGGCGTACGACGCGACCTTCGGTGAACGGATCGGCTGGAAATGGGATGCGGTGCTGGCGGAGTTGGCCGAGCGGGGCTGGCGCCCGCCCGATGGGCCGGTACTCGATTGGGGCTGTGGGAGCGGGGTGGCGGGCCGTCGGGTGCGGGCCGCGTACCCGGAGATCACCCGGCTGATTCTGGTGGACCGATCGCCGCTGGCGGGTGCCGACGCCGCCCGGCGGGCCCGAGTCCGCTTTCCGGAACTCGAGGTCGAGATCGGTGACCGCGGCGAGCCGATCGGAACCTTGCTCGCCTCCCACGTCGTCAGCGAGCTCGACGATGCGGGCACCGCGGCCTTACGCCGGGCCGTCGACCGGGCCCAGGCGGTGCTTTGGGTAGAGCCGGGCACGCCGGATGACAGCCGAGCGCTGGGGGCGGAACGAGACCGACTTCTGGGAACTTTTCACCCGGTGGCGCCCTGCGTTCACGAGGGCCCCTGCCCCATGGGCGAGGCGGGCAACCAGCGTGACTGGTGTCATCATTTCGCCCGGCCCCCCAAGGGCATCCACGGCGATCGCCTCTGGACGACGTTTGCGGAGCGAATGGGAATCGACCTCCGGTCCGTCCCGTACAGCTTCGTAGCGCTCGACCGCCGAGCATTCCCACCGCTGCCGGCCGGACCGGGTCGCGTCATCGGGCGGCCCCGACCCTACAAGGGGTTCGTCAAGATCCTCACCTGCGGGACGGCAGGCCTCGCCGAGGTCGGGCTCCAGGCACGCGATCACAAGGACACCATCCGAGCCTACGACCGGGGCGAGGGCCCCCGGGTGTTGGCGGGCGGTGTGGACGGCAAGGGGTGGCTGGTCCGATCGACCGGGACAGACGGGGCAAAGGCGAATATTTTTCGGCAATGATTTCGAACCGAATGGCGCCGGCCCTCATGGTGGCGGCGGGATGCTTGGCGGCCGGGGTTCCCGCCTCGATCGGCGCGGCCCAGGAGAACCGAGAGGCGATCCCGGCCAGCCCAGACATGGCCCGGAGCCGGCCGATGCCGTTGGCGAGGCTGCAGGGACCGATCACGCTGGACGGGCGGGTCAATGAGGCCGCCTGGGACGCGATCGACCCCCTGCCGATGTCGCTGTTCTCACCGAGGTATCTCGGCCCGTTGACCGAGCGAAGCGAGATCCGGGTCGGGTACGACGATCGCTACCTCTATCTCTCGGGCCGGCTCTACGATTCCGACCCCAAAGGGATCCGGACCAACACCTTCTATCGGGACGTCTACAGCGGCGACGACCTCCTCGCCATCGTACTCGACAGCTACAACGATCACGAGACGGCCGTCTGGTTCACGACCAACCCGGCCGGAGCGCGAACCGACCGGACGATGGCGAACGACGCGGTCACGACGACGACGTTTCCGATGAACGCCGACTGGAACTCCCACTGGAACGTGGCGACCACCCAGGACAGTCTGGGATGGTACGCCGAGTTTCGGATCCCGTTCTCGACCCTCCGGTTCCAGGCCAGCGACGATCGAGTCACGATGGGGATGATCGTCTACCGGTTCGTGGCGCGGAAGAACGAGCGGCAGACGTTCCCCGCGGTCGACCCGAAGTGGGGCGGTTTCGCGTTCGCCAAGCCGTCGCAGGCGCAGCGGGTCTCGCTCAGCGGCGTCCGGCAGACCAAGCCGGTGTACCTGACCCCCTACGCGCTGGGCGGGTTTCGCCGGGTCGCCACGTTAGGCCGCGCCGAGGCGGGCGGGTTGTACTGGGACGCGCCCACGGACGGCACCGGCGAGCTGGGCGCCGATCTCCGCTACTCGCCGACCTCGAACCTCGCGCTCGACCTCACCGTCAACACCGATTTCGCCCAGGTCGAAGCCGACGATCAGCAGATCAACCTGACCCGGTTCCCCCTGTTCTTCCCGGAGAAGCGGCAGTTCTTCCAGGAACGGGCCTCGACCTTCCAGTTCAACTGGCGGGGCTCGACCGATCGACTGTTCCACAGTCGTCGGATCGGGCTGGTGGACGGCGAGCCGATCCGGATCTACGGAGGCATCCGGGCGGTCGGCCGGATCGGCGGGATGGACTACGGGGTGTTGTCGATGCAGACGGCTTCCGCGGGCCCAGTCGCCGGCGAGAACGTGAGCGTGGTTCGGCTGAACCAGCAGGTGTTCAACCCGTACTCGTCGATCGGCGGCATGGTGACCTCGCGACTGGGCGGGAGCCGCGACAACGTGGCCTACGGCGCCGATGCCGTGATCCGCCCGTTCGGCGACGAGTGGATCACCCTCAAGTGGGCCCAGACGTTCGACGACTCGGTCTCGGAGCGTTCGACGCTCGAGGCCGGGTCGATCCTGGCGCGCTGGGAACGGATCGACGACGACGGGCTCTCGTACTCCGCCGAGTACGGTCGTGTCGGCGGCGACTACCTGCCGGGGCTCGGGTTCCAGTCGCGGCGGGAGTTCCGGTTCCTGGGCGGGTCGGTCCAGTACAAACGGTACCAGGCGGCTCGCTCGTCGCTGCGGTCCCTTGGCGGGGTGCTCCGAACCAGCCACTATCATCGAACCAGCGACGGGAGGCCGGAGACACGGTCGGTGGAGGCGTCGATGGAGATCGAGACCAGGGAGGGCCACGAGATCTCGATCGGGTCGCGTTCGTCGTTCGAGAGTGTGACCACCGGGTTTCCGGTCGCGGGGGCGGTGGTCCCGGCGGGCGACTACTGGTTCCACGAGGGGTTTGCCAGGGTCGAGCTGCCGCGGAGTGATCGATTCCGGGGGAACTTCTCGGCGACGGCCGGGCAGTTCTACGACGGTCATCGGGTGGGGGTCAGCGCCAGTCCGTCGTGGAACCCGTCCAAGTATCTGGAGGTCGGAGGCGGATACGAGATCAATCGGATCGTGTTCCCCGACCGCGGTGGCGCCACGACGGCCCACCTGGCGCGTCTCAAGCTCCAAGTCGCCCTGAACACCAAGGTGTCTTTCAATACCTTCCTGCAGTACAGCAACGTGGCGGACCTGGCCACGTTCAACGCCAGGTTTCGATACCATCTGCGCGAGGGTAACGATCTCTGGATGGTGTACAACGAGGGACTCAACACGGTGCGCGAGGTCGGGTCGGTGCCGCGGCTGCCGCTGTCGTCGGGGCGAACCCTGTTGGTCAAGTACACCCATACCGCGATCTGGTAGCATGAGTGCCCCGGACGGGTCCCACCACCTGGCCCTTGACGAATCGTCGATCCGTTCCGATCTTGGTTTCATGCTCGGCTCGAAGAAACCCGTCGCCCGTTGGTGGTGGCTCGCGCGCGAAGATTCGCGGCGGGGCGGGTAGCGAGCACAGATTTCGTGTCGTGATTCCCAGGAGCCCACCGCGTCGCGTGGGCTCCTGTCGTTTATGGTCATGCCCACGCGTCGCTGACACCAGAACCGGGGGACGCAGTGATCATCGTACTGAAGCCGCAGGCAACCCGCCATGACGCCGACGAACTGATCGACCGAATCGGGGCGCTCGGCCTGAAACCGTTGTACATGCCCGGGGTCGAGCGGGTAGTGATCGGCGCCCTGGGCGACGAACGGGTCCTCGAACGACTCCAGCTCGCCGGGCATCCCGCGGTCGAGAGCGTCAAGCCGATTCTGGCTCCCTACAAACTGGTCGGGCGCGATCTCCATCCGAGCGACTCGGTGATCTCGATCGGACCGGTCGAGATCGGCGGTGAACGCATCGCCGTGATTGCCGGGCCCTGCGCGGTGGAGTCCCCCGCCCAGATGGGGCTCGCCGCGGTGCAAGTGCTGGAAGCCGGCGCCACCATCCTTCGCGGTGGAGCGTTCAAGCCGCGGACCAGCCCGTACGCGTTTCAGGGGCTGGGCGCGGCCGGTCTCGAGATCCTCGGCGCCGTCGCGAAGCAACTCGGGGTACCCGCCGTGACCGAAGTGCTCGACGCCGCCGACCTCGAGGCCGCCGATCCGCACGTCGACTGCTACCAGATCGGTGCCCGCAACATGCAGAACTTCCGGCTCCTCAAGGCCGTCGGCCAAGGGCGGAAGCCGGTGATCCTCAAACGGGGGCCGTCGGCGAGAATCGAGGAGCTTCTCCTGGCGGCCGAGTACATCCTCGCTGAAGGCAATCCCAACGTGGTGCTGTGCGAGCGGGGAATTCAGACGTTCGACCAGGTGACCCGCAACGTGCTCGACGTGGCGGCCGTGGTGGCGATCAAGGCCCGGAGTCATCTCCCCGTGATCGTCGATCCCTCCCACGGCACCGGCGTTCGAGCGTACGTGGCTCCGCTCGCCCGGGCAGCAATCGCCGCCGGCGCGGACGGGGTGATGGTGGAAGTCCACCCTGACCCCGCGACTGCCCTGTCCGACGGCGCCCAGTCTCTCGATGCCCATCAGTTCCGGCAACTGATGCGAACGTTAGGCCCGGTGGCGGCGGCGATCGGACGGTCGCTGTGAGCTCGCCGCCCGGGTCCATCACCCCATTCGCCCGCCGCCTCGACCACGCCCCCGACTCGGTCGAGCTGCTCGCTGCCCTGGGTGCCGGGCCCCACGGGTTCATCATCGAGTCGGCCGATCCAACCGGCCGCCGGCTCGAGCACAGCGTGGTCGGACTCCGCTCCGCCCTGCACTTGACGGCCGATCGAACCACCGCGACGGTCGCGGCACTCACCCCGAACGGCGAGGCCGCCCTCGACTGGCTGGCGACGACCGAGCCGGACGGCGAACGGATCGGGCGGACCTTGCGGGTCGGTTTCGGAACGCCCCGACCCCGACACCGTGCTTCGACCAGACCGCCCTCTCCCCTCGACCTGATCCGGCGATTGGTGTCCGGGCCGACGGTGGCCCCGCGTCCCAGTCCCTGGTGCCACCTGGCCGCCGGCCTCTTCGGCTACGATGTCATCGACTACTTCGCGACCCTGCCACCCGGTGGCGCCGACCCCCTGGAGCAGCCGATCCTGGAATGGTGGATCCCCGAGGCGCTCGCGGTGGTCGACCATCGCCGGGGGCACACCACCGTGATCGCGTCGGCGTGGGGCGGTGCCGAGGCCGCTCCACGAGTCCACGACGCCGTCCGCACCGTCGCCGGGCTGGCTCGGCTGGTGATGTCGATTCCCCAGGCCGAGCCGTTCGGCCCGGCTCCCCGCTCGACGGTCGACCCCGAGGTCGAGGCCGATCTTTCCGACGCAGGGTACGCCGAGGTCGTTAGGCGGCTCCAACGTCACCTCCACGCCGGCGACGTCTATCAGATCGTGCCAGCCCGGACCTTCTCGACCGACTGCCCTGATCCGCTCGAGGCGTATCGCCACCTCCGCGCCCGGGAACCCGGGGCTCATCTGTTCTACTTCGCCGGCGCCAGCCGGACGATCTTCGGTTCGTCTCCGGAGCGCTGTCTTTCGGTCAACGGAGCCTCCCGGGAAGTCTCGATCACGCCAATTGCCGGAACCGCGCCGCGTGGTCGCGGCCCGGACGGCCAGCTCGACTCTGAGACCGACGCCAGGCACGAGGCAGCGCTCCGCCAAAACCCGAAGGAACTCGCCGAGCACATGATGCTGGTCGACCTCGCCCGCAACGACGTGGCCCGGGTCTCGGAACCCGGCACCCGCTCGGTCCGGCGGCTCTTGGCAGTCGAGCGTTTCGCCGAGGTGATGCACCTGGTCTCCGAGGTGACCGGGATCCTCCGCTCCGACCTCGACGCCCTCGACGCCTACGCGGCCACGGCCAACATGGGGACCCTGGTCGGGGTCCCCAAGCTCCGGGCAGCCGAGTTGCTCCGCGACGCCGAGCCGCGGCGGCGGGGCGCCTACGGCGGCGCGGCCGGATACCTCCGGTTCGATGGCAGCCTCGACACCGCGATCGTGATCCGGTCGGCCGTGGTCCAGCGCGGGCAGGCCCACGTGACCGCCGGCGCCGGCGTCGTCCTGGACTCCGACCCCGACGGGGAGGCCCGGGAAACCCGTCATAAAGCCCGCGCGGTGCTCGGCGCCATCGCGACGGCCCGAGCCGCGGTCGAGGAGGCGATCGGTGCTTGAGACTCCCGCCGTTCTACTCCTCGACAACTTCGACTCGTTCACCGACAACCTCGCGGACGAGTTCGCTCGCCGGGGGGCGCCGGTGACTGTGCTCACGAACGCGCTGCCGCTCGAGGTGGTCGACGCCGCGATCGGGAGCCACGACCTGCTGGTGATCTCCCCCGGCCCGGGCGCGCCGGCCGACGCCGGCTGTACCGTCCCGCTCGTCGAACGATGCCTCGGGCGGATCCCGATCTTCGGCGTTTGTCTCGGGCACCAGGCGTTAGTGGCCGCCGCCGGCGGACAGGTCGAGCGCGCCCCGACTCCGATCCATGGACGGGCGGTGCCCCTGACTCACGATGGGTCGGCGCCCTTCGAAGGCCTCCCCAACCCGATGCCGGTCGGTCGCTACCACTCGCTCGGAGCGACTCGACTGCCGCCCGCGCTGGCCGCGATCGCCCACGCCGACGGTGTGGTCATGGCGGTCAGCCACCGGGTCCATCCGGCGCTCGGGGTGCAGTTCCATCCCGAGTCGATCCTCACCCCGAGCGGAGGACCGCTGTTCGACAACCTGATCGCCTGGGTGCGCCGTGTCGGTCGCTAGCCTCCTCGACACCCTCGCGACCCGGCATCTCAACGACGGCGAATCGTATCAGGCGTTCCGGTCGATCGCCGGCGGCGACTGGTCGGAGGTCGAGATCGCGGCCCTGCTCGGGGCGCTCAAGACGCGAGGCGAGACGGCGGACGTGATCGTCGGCGCGGCTCGGGCCCTCCGTGCCGCCGCCGTCCCCTTCCCGAAGCCGCCCTATCCCATCACCGACACCTGCGGCACCGGCGGCGATGGCGCCGGCACCGTCAACCTCTCGACCGCGGTCGCGTTCGTCGCCGCGGCGGGAGGGGTTCGGGTGGTCAAGCACGGCAACCGGGCCGCTTCGTCGCGATGCGGCTCGGCGGACGTGCTCGAAGCCCTCGGCGTGAACCTGACCGCCAGTGCCGAGGTATCCCGCCGGTGCCTCGACCTCCTGGGGATCTGCTTCCTGTTCGCCCCCCACTATCACCGCGGCGTCCATCGGGCGGGGGCGGTTCGGGCAACCTTGAAGACCAGAACCCTGTTCAACCTGCTCGGCCCGCTCGCCAATCCCGCGCTGCCAGAGTACCAGGTGGTTGGCGTCTATGCGCCGGAGCTCTGTCACCCCGTGGCCACCACCCTGGCGCGACTGGGGTGCCTCTCAGCCCTGGTGGTGCACGGCGGAGGGCTCGACGAACTGGCCCTCCATGCGCCGACCGTCGGCTATCGACTCGCCGAGGGTCGGCTATCGGCGGTCACGATTCGAGCGGAGGATTACGACTTGACGCCGGCCGATCCGACCGAGCTCAGGGGCGCCGACGCCACGGCCAATGCCCGCTGGCTCCAGACGGTGCTCGCCGGCGGTGGCAGTCGGGCCGATCGCGACGCGGTGGCCCTCAACGCCGGTGCCGCCTTCTGGGTGACGGGGATCGAGCCGACCTTGGCCGCGGGGGTCAGACTCGCCCACTCGATCCTCGCGGACGGCCGAGCGGCCGGGCTGCCGGGCCGGCTGGCGGAGCTGTCCCATGCTTGAGCGGATCGTGGCCCACAAGCGGGTCGAGGTCGCCGCGAGAGCGGCGGCGGTCCCGTTACCCAACCTTCTCGCGGCGGCGACCCGGGCGGAGCGCGATTTTCTAGCGGCCCTCAGGCGAGCGAAGCCGGCGTTCATCTTCGAGATCAAGCCCACGGCGCCATCGGCGGGTCGGCTCCGCGAGGTCCGCGACCTCGAGCCGGTCTTCGCGGCCTATCACCGCCTTGCGGACGCCGTGAGCGTCCTGGTCGACGAGACCTTCTTCGGGGGGTCATATCGCCTGCTGGCCGACGTTAGGCGGCGACTGCCTCAGCCGCTCCTCTGCAAGGACGTCGTGGTCGACCGCTACCAGGTGGCGGAGGCTCGAGTGCACGGCGCCGACGCCGTCCTCCTGATGCTCGCGGTGCTCGACGACCCGGAGTACCTGGCGGCCGCAGCCCTGGCCCGGTCGCTCGGCATGGCGGTCGTGACCGAGGTGCGGGTGGCGGCCGAAATGGCTCGGGCGGCCAGGCTTGGCGCGGCCATCGTCGGGATCAACAATCGCGACCTCCGGTCGCTCGCCGTCGACCTCGCCACTACCCCCACCCTCGCCGCCGCGGCCCCGCCCGGGGCGGTGGTGATCGCCGAGTCCGGGGTGACCTCTCGCGCCGCGGTGGTGCGGCTCCGCGGGCTGGTCGACGGATTCCTGATCGGCTCGGCGCCGATGGCGGCGGCCGATCCGGCAAGAACCGTTCGGGAACTCGTGTTCGGACCGACCAAAGTCTGCGGTCTCACCGATCGGGCCGACGCCCAAGTGGCCAGCGCCGCGGGAGCCACCCACGGCGGGCTGGTGTTCGCGCCCGAGTCGCCCCGGCTGGTCACCGTCGGGGACGGCCGCCGACTCCGGCGCGACGTCGAGCTACGCTGGGTCGGCGTCTTCGCCAACCAGCCGCGGGATGAAGTAATCGCGACCGCCCGCGAGGTCGGGCTCGACGCCGTTCAACTCCACGGCGACGAGGACGCCGGATACGTCGCCGACCTGAGGCGGCGGCTCCCGGAACCGGTCGAGGTCTGGACCGCGGTACCGGTCGGCCAGAGCCTGCCTCGCCACCGCCCCGGCGATCGGGTGCTGTTCGACGCCTGGGACACGACCCAGCGCGGTGGGACGGGCCGGAGTTTCGATTGGTCGCTGCTGGCGGGTCTCGAGCATCCCGATCGCTGCGTCCTCGCCGGCGGCCTCGCGGCCGATAACGCCGCTCGCGCCGAGGCCACTGGGATCCACTTTCTCGACGCCGGCAGCCGGCTCGAGGGGACGGTGGTCGGCCGCAAGTCGACCGAGCGAATGGCGGCCTTCTTCACCGCCAGGCGAACCGGGGCGGGAGCGGCGCCATGAGCGCGGTGGGGCGATTCGGGGCGTTCGGCGGCCGATACGTGCCCGAGATCCTGATGCCGGCGCTCGAGGAGCTCGACCAGGTCTTCCAGGCCAGCCGCGCCGATCCCGAGTTCCAGGCCGAGTTGAGCGAGCTGCTGGCGACTTTCGCCGGCAGGCCGACACCACTCCATCGCTGCCGGAGATTCGGGGCCCCGGCAACCGTTTGGCTCAAGCGGGAAGACCTGCTCCACGGCGGGGCCCACAAGACCAATCAGGCGCTCGCCCAGGGGCTCCTCGCCCGTCGGCTCGGCAAGGCGCGATTGATCGCCGAAACCGGCGCCGGCCAACACGGGGTGGCAACCGCGATGGCCGGCGCCTGTCTGGGTCTGGCAACCACGGTCTACATGGGCGTCCACGACGTCGAGCGCCAACGGCAGAACGTCGACCGGATGCGACTCTACGGCGCGACGGTTCACGGCGTCGCGACCGGCGGCGGGACGCTGAAAGGCGCCATCAACGAAGCGCTTCGGGACTGGTCGGCGAGCTACCGGGATACCCATTATCTGTTAGGCACCGCCGCCGGGCCCCATCCCTATCCGACGATGGTGCGGGAATTTCAGCGGGTCATTGGAGACGAAGCCCGGACCCAATGTCTGGCCTGCCTCGGCCGGCTGCCCGACGCCGTCATCGCCTGCGTCGGGGGTGGCTCCAACGCGATCGGGACGTTCGCCGCGTTCCTCGACGACCCGGTCGCCCTGGTGGGTGTCGAGCCGGCGGGCCGCGGACTGGACACCCCGTTCCACGGCGCGGCGATCGCCCGAGGCCGCGATACCGTGCTCCACGGCGCCCTCACCAAGGTGCTCGCCGACGAGGACGGTCAGATCCTCGAGTCGCACTCGGTGTCGGCGGGACTCGACTACCCGGCGGTCGGGCCGGAGCATGCCCATCTGGCCGCGATCGGCCGGGTCCACTATCGGGCCTGTGACGACCGGACCGCGGTGGCAACCTATCGGCGCTTCTCCCGCGACGAAGGCATCATCCCCGCACTCGAGAGCGCCCACGCCTTGGCCGAGGCGGCGCGACTCGCCGAGTCCCGCCCCGACTGGACCATCCTGGTAACGTTGTCCGGTCGGGGCGACAAAGACCTCGCGACCGTCGCCGGCTTTCCCGACCCATCATGATCAGCCACCGCTACCGCGTCCTGTTCGACCGACATCGCCGGACCGGCGAAGCCGCGTTGGTCCCGTTCGTCGTCGTGGGTGACCCGACCCCAGACCATACCCCGGCGATCGTGGACCTCTTGGTCGAGGGCGGCGCCGACGCGATCGAGTTGGGCCTCCCCTTCTCCGACCCGGTCGCCGACGGGCCGACGATCCAGGCCGCCGCGACTCGGGCGCTCGCGGCCGGTGCCACGGTGACCCGGGTGTGGACCGCGATCTCACGGATTCGGGAACGGCACCCCGATCTCCCGTTAGGCCTGCTGAGCTACGCCAGCCCCGTCTTCACGCGCGGCGTCGAACGGTTCTATGGCGAGGCCGCGGCGGCGGGACTGGACTCGGTACTGGTGCCCGACCTCCCGTCCGCGGAGGCCGCCCCCGTCCTCGAGGCGGCGGCCAAGCTGGGCGTAGATTCCGTCCTGATCGCCCCTCCCGATGCATCGCGGGAGACCTTGTTCCGGGTTGCCCGCGGTGCGACTGGTTTCGTCTATCTCACCTCGCGGGCGGGGGTGACCGGACTCTCGGCGGTCGTGTTTCGGGACATCGCGAGCCGGGTAGCGGATCTCGACCGACTGGGCGCTCCTCCCGCGATGGTCGGGTTCGGGATCGGTTGCTCGGACCAGGTGCGTCAGGTCGTCGACACCGGCGCCGCCGGCGTCATTGTCGGAAGCGCGACGGTGGAGCGATCGACTGCCGCCCTGGCGGGAGCGGGCGGCGGGCCAATGGATCTGGTCCGTTTCATCGCCGACCTCAAGGCGGCAACCCGGCACCGTTGGCGTAACGGCGCTAGCCTCGGCCAAGCTGATGTTCCAACCGTCGTCTGATCGCGATGGGCGGGTCTCGCGAGATTGACGGCGGCCGATGGCGGGTGGAGAGCCATGGCGCCGCCGAACGCCTGGTCCTGGTGGCGCCCGACGAGGGCTCGACGGCAAATGGCACCTTGCCTCACGCCGGGGCTGGCGGTTAGGCTCGATCGATGCCACCCGACGCGGCCTGGTCTGTCCCCTCGGAGGCTCGCTCCTCGAGCGTGACTCCTCCCCGGCTCGCCGGCGCGTGACGGCTGGCTCCCCTCGGGGCTGGTTGCTCGCGGCGTCCGTCGTGGTGATCGCCCTCGCGGCGATCGGGCCGATCCGGATCGTGGCCACCCGTGCCGCCCGCCGCGAACTCGCAGCAGCTCCCCGCCGGGGCCAGGCGGGCTGGGGCACCCCTGGCTGCAACTGAGCCGGCCCGACCGGCGGGTCAGTAGCTGGTCTGCACGAACGGCGTCTCGGTGCTGGTGGCCGGCTTGGTGCCGCGGAGGACGGCCAACCATTCGCGGACCGAGGCAACCACGAGGGCGATGGTGATCGCGATGAAAATGGCGGCGACCGCCGCGTCGAGACGATCGTTGAAGATCATCTTGGCGCCACGGGTGGCGTCGACGGTGCCGGCCGCGACCTGACTGGCGACGAGCTTGGCGTGGGACAGGAACCCGAGCTTGGGGTCCGCGGCGAAGATCTTCTGGATCCCCGCGGTCATGGTGACCGTGAGCAACCAGACCAGCGGGGCCAGGGTCACCCAGGCGTACCGGGCCTTGCCGGACTTGATCAGGATGGTGGTGCCGACCGAGAGGGCCACCGCCGCGAGCAACTGGTTGCTGATCCCAAACAGGGGCCAGAGGGAGTTGATCCCGCCGAGCGGATCGGTGACGCCCTGAATGAGGAAGTAGCCCCACCCCGCCACCACGATGGCGGAGGCGATCACGATCGAGGGATACCAGGAAGTCCGACCGAGCGGTTTCCAGACGTGGGCCCCGAGTTCCTGGACCATGAACCGGCCGACACGGGACCCGGCGTCGAGGGTGGTGAGAATGAACAGCGCTTCGAACATGATCGCGAAATGGTACCACAGCGCGACCATCCCCTCGCCGAAGGCGCCACTGAAGATCTGGGCCATGCCGACCGCGAGGGAGGTAGCCCCGCCCGTTCGGCCGAGCAGGCTGGCCTCCTCGACCGCCGCCGCCATCCCGTTGATCTGCTCGGGGGTGACCACGAAGCCCCAGTCCCGAATGGCCTCGACCGCCTGATCGACGCCGCCGCCTAACGCCGCGAGCGGGGCGTTGATCGAGAAGTAGAGCCCCGGATCGAGGGCGGTGGCCGCGCACAGGGCCATCACCGCCACGAACGACTCCATCAACATCCCGCCGTAGCCGATCAGCGGCGCGTCGGCTTCGGAGCGGATCATCTTCGGGGTGGTGCCCGAGGAGACCAGGGAGTGGAACCCGGAGATCGCCCCGCAGGCGATGGTGATGAAGGCGAAGGGAAACAGCTTGCCGGAGAAGACCGGGCCGGTCCCCGCGATGAAGCCGGTCACCGCCGGCATCTTGAGCGGCGGCATCACCAGGACGATGCCGATGGCGAGCAAGACCACCGTTCCGATCTTCATGAAGGTGCTGAGGTAGTCGCGGGGGAGGAGCAGCATCCAGACCGGCAACACGCTGGCCGCGAATCCATAGATGATGATCGCCCAGGCGATGGCAACCCCGCCGTGGCGGAACAGTGGCGCCAGAGTCGCCGACTCGGCGACGTAGCGGCCACCGACCAGCGCCAGCATCAAGAGGACCAGACCGATTATCGTTGCCTCGGCGACTTTCCCAGGCCGCCAGACCTTCATCCAGAATCCCATCAAGAAGGCGATCGGGATGGTGCACAACAAGGTGAAGACACCCCAGGGACTGTCGCGCAGGGCGTTGACCACCACCAGGGCCAGGACGGCGAGGAGAATCACCATGATGGCGAGGATGGCGATCATCGCGATGACGCCGGTGGTCGCGCCGATTTCTTCCTTGGCCATCTGACCGAGCGACTTGCCGTCACGCCGCATCGAGCCGTACAAGATGATGAAATCCTGGACCGCCCCGCCAAGGACCACTCCAAAGACGATCCAGAGCACCCCGGGCAAGTACCCGAACTGGGCGGCGAGGACCGGCCCGATCAGGGGACCGGCGCCCGCGATGGCGGCGAAGTGGTGCCCGAAGAGGACCCACTTCCCGGTCGGGGTGAAGTCGCGGCCGTTGTCGTGGCGCTCGGCGGGGGTGGCGCGTTTGGGATCGAGCTGGAACACCTTGGTCGCCAGGAACCGGGCGTAGAACCGGTAGCCGACCAGGTAAGTGCCGACCGCGGCGAGAATGAGCCACGCGGCGCTAACGGTCTCGCCCCGGTGGAGGGCCAGGACCCCCCAGCCGGCGGCCCCAGCCAGGGAGATGAGGATCCAGATGATTGGTTGCATCGAGAGAAGGTGATGCGGCGGCCCCCCGGTCGCAAGTCGAACGCGGCCGTCGGTACGGCGCCGTTGTCGACGGCCGATCCCGCGGGCACCCAACGGCCGCCGCCGCAACACCCCGCGGGCGCCATTGGCCGCGGCCAAAACGCCCCGCGGCCACCGCTGGCCCGCGACCGACCCCGGCACCCCCGGACCCGGCCACCTTCCCCGAAACCCGGGGGCCCCATTATCGTATTTATTCGTGAAAGGGGAATAATATGACAGCGTTCCTCGGCGACCTCGAACAGCTCGTTCTCCTCGCCCTGCTGCGGCTGGGCCCGTCCGGGTACGGCGTCGCCATCGCCGACGTGATCGCCGAACGGGCCGGGCGGTAGACCCGGACCGAGACGGCGGACCTGAAGCTGCGGTTCTGAAGGGCCGGCGGATGTGACCGGCGGGCCGTCCCCAGTTCGAACGAGCGGGCTCGGGTCCGGCTTGTGGCCGGAGCCGGTTAGGCGCGAAGTTGCTACTCGAGCCACATGATCGTCCCGGACGGCAGGACCCCGCCGGCGGACCTCGTCGATCCGCCCCTCGACTATCCACCCTACCGGGCGAGCCAGAAGCGCCACCCCAAGGAACCGCTCGTCATCCTCCCGTCGACCCTGTCGGAGCTGACCGGACCGGTGTTCGGACCCGGCGCGGTTCGACCGACCGACGGCGACCTGACCCGGCAACATGCCGGCGAGCCGATCGGCGAACGAATCGTGCTCGAGGGCCGGGTGCTCGACGACGGCGGCCGGGCGGTCACGGGCGCGCTGGTGGAAGTCTGGCAAGCCAACTCGGCGGGCCGTTATGCCCACAAGGAAGACCGCCACGGCGCGCCGCTCGACCCCAACTTCACCGGGGCGGGCCGAGCGCTGACCGACGCGGCGGGGCGCTATCGCTTCGAGACGATCCGGCCGGGCGCCTATCCCTGGCTCAATCATCCCAACGCCTGGCGGCCGTCCCACATCCATTTCTCCCTGTTCGGGCTCGGGCTCGTCCAGCGGCTGGTGACCCAGATGTACTTTCCCGGCGACCCGCTCCTCGCGTTGGATCCGATCTTTCAGTCGGTCCCCGGGGAGCGGGCCCAAAGCCGGCTGGTGGCCCGGTTCGACCTCGGCCTCACCGAGCCGGAGCGGGCGTTAGGCTTTCGCTTCGACATCGTGCTCCGGGGTCGAGCGGCCACCCCGATGACGGGCTGACCGGTGTCGGAGCTGACCCCTTCCCAGACGGTGGGGCCCTATTTCGCCCTCGCGGTCCCGTGGCCCGGCCGCACCGCGGCGTTCCCGCCCGAGACGCCGGGACGCCGGATCCTCATCGAGGGCCGGGTGCTCGACGGCGACGGCGTTCCCGTGTCCGACGCCCTGCTGGAGACCTGGCAGGCGAGCCCAGCCGGGCGCTACCTGACCGAGCCGTCGCACGAGCCCGGCGGGCTTGCCCGGGCGGTGGTCGACGGCGCCGGAGCGTGGGCGATCGAGACCCTGATGCCGGGACCGGTCGTGGGTCCTGGTGGATCCACCCAGGCGCCTCACCTGCTCGTGAGCGTCTTCGCGCGGGGACTGCTGGTTCGCCTGGTCACCCGGATCTACTTCCCGGACGCCGGCGACCTGAGTGCCGACCCCGTCCTGAGACAGGTTCCGCCGGCGCGCCGTTCGACCCTGGTGGCTTCGGCGATCGCCCAGGATCGTTACCGGTTCGACATCGTTCTGCAGGGGCCCGGCGAAACGGTGTTCTTCGCGCCCTGATGGCTCGGTACATTACCAGCGTTCCAACGGCGAGGAATCGGATGTCGCTTCGTGCTCTGATCGCGATCGGGTGCCTCGGGGCCCAGGCGGCGGTCGCCCAGTCCGGCGAGCGGTTCGGCTACCAGCATCTCGGGCGAGTGGTCACCGTGAGCGGTCTCGCGGTATCGGCGGACGGGAAGCGAGCCGCGTTCGTGACTTCCCGGCCCGACTACGCCGTCAACCGCAACCAAACGTCGTTGTGGGTCGTGGACCTGGCGGGCGGACCACCGCGCGAGGTACCGACCGGCCGTGGGTCGGTGGCCTCGCCACGGTGGTCGCCGAACGGCGAGGTCATCGCGTTTCAGTCGCCGGATTCGGCCGGCCGATCGCAGATCTGGACAATCCCGGCCGCCGGCGGCACCGCGACTCGCCTCACCGCGAATCCCACCGGGGTGATTCAATTCGCCTGGCGCCCCGACGGCCGGGCGATCGGCTTCAGCGCCGAGGACCCGCCACCGACTCGCGACGGCGACGACCGGTTCGTCACCACCTTCGAGATCGGGGCCCAGGACATCTTCCTTCGGCGGACCATGTATCCGATCCACCTGTGGTCGGTGCCGGTATCGGGGGGCGAAGCCACCCGGCTCACCAGCGGCTCCTGGACCGTCGACTTCGTGCTCCCACCGGGTCCGCCGCCGTCGGGCATCAACTGGTCGCCCGACGGCAGCCGGATCGCGTTCGCCCGGCGGGTGGCGCCGGAAAGCGGCAAGCGCGACTCGACCCACATCGCCATACTCGAGGTCGCCTCCGGCGCGATCGTCCCGTTGACCGAGGCCCGGACCGACGAACGGTTTCCGATCTGGTCTCCCGATGGCCGGACCATCGCCTTCCGTCAGACTCGGGACCGCCGGGCCGATCTCGGCTGGATCACCGAGGTGTACACGGTTCCGGCCGCCGGCGGCCCGGTCCGGAGCGTGACCCGCGCCCTGGACCGCCACATCCTCCATGCCCAGTGGCTGGCGGATGGTCGCTCGCTCCTGGTGGCCGCCTCCCACGAGACCACCACCGGGGTCTGGCTCCAGCCGCTCGAGGGGCCGGCCCGGCGGGTCCCGTTAGGCGATCTCGTGGTCACCGGCGGGTTCGGCGCGGATATCGTCGCCACGCCGAGCGGTGCCCTGGTGTTCATCGCGGCCAGCGCGGGTCGGCCCAGCGAGCTGTACCTCCTCGACCCCCGGGTGGCCGCGCCTCGGCGGCTCACCGCATTCAACGACTGGGTCGGCGAGGTCGCGATGGCGCGAACCGAGCGGATCACCTGGGCCACGGATCGGTTCGAGGCCGACGGCGTGATCACCTATCCGGTGGGGTTCGATCCGGCCCGGCGCTATCCGCTCGCGCTGGTGATTCACGGCGGCCCGACCGCCTCCTCGAAGCAGTCGTTCGGCGCGTTGGCGCAGTTGATGGCCGGGTTCGGCATGGTGGTCTTCGAGCCGAACTACCGGGGCTCCGACAACCTCGGCAACGCCTTCCAATCGGCGATCCGATTCGACGCCGGCGCGGGCCCCGGACGCGACGTCATGGCCGGACTGGCGGCGCTGCGCGCCAAGCCGTGGATCGACCGCGGCCGCACCGCGGTGACCGGGTGGTCGTACGGCGGCTTCATGACCAGCTGGTTGATCGGCGTCTACCCCGACGAATGGACCGTGGCGATGGCCGGCGCGCCGGTCACCGATTGGGAGGATCAGTACAACTACAGCGATGGGTCGATCGGCATTCGTCACACGATCGGCGGGTCGCCGTGGATCGGCGAGTGGGACAAGGAATTCCGGCGCCAGTCGCCAATCAGCTACGCCCGGCGGATTCGGACCCCGACGCTGGTGATGTCCCACATGGAAGATTTTCGAGTCCCGCCGACCCAGGCGATGCGGCTGTACCGGGCGATGAAGGACAATGGGGTCGAGACCAGGTTCATCGGGTTCCCGGGACGAACCCACAATCCGACCGACCCCGCCAACGCCCGCGAGCGGACCCGCCTGTGGGTGGAGTGGGTTCGCGAGCGGCTGGTGCCGAGCACGCCGTGAGCGACTTGCTCGATCCGCTGTTCGGCGACCCGGCCGTCGACGGCATCTTCTCGCCGGCGGCGACGGTCGCGACGATGGTCGAAGTCGAAGTCGCGCTGGCCGAGGCTTCGGCCTCGCTCGGAATCATCCCCGCCCCGGCGGCCGACGTCATCCGGGCCACCGCCTCGGCGGATCGGATCGATCTCGCCGCGCTGGCCGGCGACGCCGCCAAGGCGGGGAATCTCGCGATTCCGCTGTTGCGGCAGCTCAAGGCGACGATCGCCCCGGCCTCCGCCGAGGCCGCCGAGTGGCTCCATTGGGGCGCGACCAGCCAGGACCTCCTCGACACTACCCTGGTGTTGCAGCTGCGCCGGGCCGGGGCCACGATCGTCGATCGGACCCGGCGGGCGGCCGGGCGGGCGGCGGCGCTGGCGGAGGAGCACGCCGGGACCCCGATGGCCGGGAGGACCTGGTTGCAGCAGGGTGCCCCGACCTCGTTCGGGCTGGTGATGGCCGGCCACGCCGAGGCGCTGAAGCGATGCGGGACCCGTCTGGTGACCGGCCTGGCGCAGGCCGCGGTGGTACAGTTGGGCGGGTCGGTGGGTACCCTGGCGGCCTTCGGCGAGCGGGGTCCCGACCTGGCAAAGGCGTTAGGCAACCGACTCGCCCTGGCGGCCGCGCCGCCGTGGCACAGCCATCGCGACCGACTGGCCGAGGTGGCGACCGCGCTCGGGATCCTGGCGGGAGCCCATGGCAAGCTGGGGCGCGACGTGGGCCTGTGGTCCCAAACCGAACTCGGCGAGGTGCACGAAGGCACCGGCGGCGGCTCCTCGGCCATGCCCCAGAAGCGCAACCCGATCAGCGCGGCGGTGGCGATCGCGGCGGCCGCCCGGGCGCCGGGGCTGGTGGCGACCATGCTCGGCGCGATGCCCCAAGAGCATCAGCGGAGTCTCGGGCTGTGGCCGGCGGAATGGGCCACCCTGCCCGAGTTGACCCGCCTGGTGGCCGGGAGTGCCCGGGCGGTCGAGGAGATCGCGAGCGGCCTGGTCGTCGACGAGGCGCAGATGGCGGCCAACCTCGCGGCGGGCCAGGGTCTGCTCTTCGCCGAGGCGCTGGCGGTGGCCCTGACCGGGCCGCTCGGGCCGGGGCCGGCGCGGGCGGCGGTTGGCGCCCTGGTGGAGGCGACCCGCGGTTCGGGCCGAACCCTGCGGGAAGTCGCCGCGAGCGACATGACCGTGCGGCGGCACCTCGATGCCGGCGCGCTGGAGCGAGTCTTCGACCCCTCGAGCCAGCTTGGCGCGGTCCGGCGCCTGATTCAGGATGGCTGACCGGGCCCGGATTGCCTGGCGGTCGGATGGGCCGCCCGGCCGACCGGTGGTGGTCTTCTCCAACTCGCTCGGATCGACCTGGCTGCTGTGGGACGAGGTGGTCGAGCGGCTGGCAGGTCGCTATCGGGTGATCCGCTACGACCAACGGGGACACGGGGGCTCGACCGCGCCGGGCGAGGCGTGGTCGATCGCGACGTTAGGCGCCGACGTCGTCTCGGTGCTGGACCAGGCAGGCGTCGCCCGGGCCCACTTCTGCGGGATCTCGCTGGGTGGTTTGACCGGTCAATGGCTCGCCCGGCACGCGCCGGAGCGTCTCGACCGGCTGGTCTTGGCCAACACCGGGGCGAAGATCGGGGAGGCCGCCTTCTGGGATGCCCGGATCGCCACGGTCCGCTCCGAGGGGATGGGCGCGGTGGTCGACGGGCTCCTGTCGCGCTGGTTCACCGAGCGGTTCAGGGCGGCGAATCCGAAGCTCATCGCGCGCTACGGCGCCATGCTGATCGGGTGCGACCCGGTGGGATACGCCGCCTGCTGCGCCGCGGTGCGGGACGCCGATTTTCGCGACCAGTTAGCCATGATCGCCGCGCCCACCTTGGTGATCGCGGGGTCGGAGGACGTGGCCACGCCGCCGGAACTCGGCCGGGCGCTCGCGGCGGGCATTCCCTCGGCCGCGATGGTGACGCTCCCGGCGGCTCATCTTTCTTGCGTCGAACAAGCGCC
Organism: Gemmatimonadota bacterium; assembly: GCA_016874005.1. Lineage (GTDB taxonomy): Bacteria > Gemmatimonadota > Gemmatimonadetes > Gemmatimonadales > GWC2-71-9 > SHZU01. The sequence goes on from VGVQ01000027.1 coordinate 21,210, forward strand.
GGCGTTCGCCGATGCGCTGGTCGACTTCTTCTCGCGAACCTAACGCCCGGAGCCCCGATGGACGACGCCACCAGACGCGCGCAGGGTCGCGCGGTCCGTTCCGAAGTGCTCGGCGCGAGCCACGTCGCCCAGGCGGAGGCGGCCGCGTCGCCGCAGACCGCGGAATGGCAGGACTTGATCACCCGCTATGCCTGGGGTGAGATCTGGACCCGGCCCGGTCTCGATCGGCGGAGCCGGCGGGTCCTGGTGCTCGGCACCCTGGTGGCGCTGGGCCGCTGGGAGGAGTTCCGGCTCCACGCCCGGGCCGCGCTGGTCGAGGGCGGGATGTCGGTGGAGGAGATCACCGAGATCGTCCTGCAGCAGGCGATCTACTGCGGCGTTCCAGCGGCGAACACGGCCTTCGAGCACCTCCGCCAGGTCAGCGACGCCTAACGTGATGCGCACTCAGGTCGGGATCGTCGGCGCGGGTCCGGCCGGGCTGTTCTTGTCGCACCGGTTGGCCCGGGCCGGAATCGACTCGGTGGTGCTCGAGCGGCGGAGCGAGGATTACGTGATCCAGCGGGTCCGGGCCGGCGTCCTCGAGCCCGGCACGGTCTCGGCCCTCGAGGACGCCGGCCTCGGCGCGCGGCTCGCCCGGGAAGGGTTGGTGCACGACGGGTTCGAGCTGCGGTTCGGGGAACGGGGCGTCCGGATCGACCTCCGCGGACTCACCGGACAGGGGATCACCATCTACGGCCAGCAGGAAGTCGTCAAGGACCTGATCGCCGCCCGGCGCGCGGCCGGGGCGGCGCTGCACTTCGAGGTCCCCGACGTCGCCATCGATCGGCTCGACTCCGAGCGTCCCCGGCTCACCGCGACCATCGACGGACATCGGACCACGGTCGAGTGCGACGTCGTGGCCGGCTGCGACGGATTCCACGGAATCTCGCGCGGTCTGATTCCGGCATCCGCGCTGCGGGAGTACAGCCGCGAGTATCCCTACGGCTGGCTCGGGATCCTGGTCAGCGCGCCGCCATCGTCGGACGAGCTGATCTACGCCTGGCACGAGCGGGGCTTCGCGCTCCACAGCATGCGGTCGCCCACGGTGACCCGGCTGTACCTCCAGTGCGACCCGGACGACCGGCTGGAGGATTGGTCCGACGGACGGATCTGGGCCGAGCTGGACGCCCGGCTGACGCGGCCCGGTTGGCAACTCGGCCGCGGGCCGATCCTCGAACGGGGCATAACGCCGATGCGGAGCTACGTCGCGGAGCCGATGCGGTATCGGCGGCTGTTCCTGGCCGGGGACGCGGCCCACATCGTGCCGCCGACCGGGGCCAAGGGGCTCAACCTCGCGATCCACGACGTCGGGGTCCTCTGCGACGCGCTGGTGGCGTGGTACCGCGAGGGCACCGAGGAGGCGCTCGACCGCTACAGCGACCGCTGCCTGGCCCGGGTCTGGCGAGCCCAGGCGTTCTCCGCTCGGATGACGACCCTGCTCCACCGCGCCGGGGACGACCGGTACGAGGCCAAGCGGCAGCGCGCCGAGCTCGAGCACCTCGCTCGGTCGATAGCTGCCGCGACGACCCTGGCCGAGGATTACCTGGGTATCGCCGGATGACCGAGCGCCGGGCCTGGCTCGGACTCGGCGCGGCCATTGGGCTGGGGGCGTTGCTGCTGGCCCTGCCGACCCCGGCCGGTCTCTCGCCCGAAGGCCACCGGATGGGAGCTCTGTTCGCGTTCGCGACCGTGCTCTGGGCGACCGAGGCCTTTCCGGTGGCCGTCACCGCCCTCTTGGCCCTGGCCCTCCAGCCGTTGCTCGGGGTGGCGCCGCTCGGGGTCGCCTTTCAGACGTTCATCAGCCCGGTGTTCTTCTTCGTGATCGCGATGTTCGCGATCGCCCAGGCGTTCGTCTCGTCGGGGCTCGATCGCCGGTTCGCGCTCTGGCTCCTGGCCCACGCCGGCACCGACAGCCGCCGGGTCTTGGCGGCGTTCATGATCGGGACCGCCACCATCTCGACGATCGTCTCGGACGTCCCCTGCACCGCGATCTTCATGGCGATGGCGTTAGGTCTCTTCGAGCGGATGGGGATCCGCCCCGGCGAGTCCAACTTCGCCAAGAGCGTGATGATCGGGATCCCGATCGCGGCGTTCATCGGCGGGGTCGGCACCCCGGCTGGCAGCGCCATCAACGTGCTGGGCCTCGGACTCCTCGAGCAGCAGGCCAAGGTGGCCGTCTCGTTCCTGGCCTGGATGGCGATCGGGATCCCGATGGTCGTGGCCTTGCTGCCGGTGGCTTGGTGGGCGCTGGTCACAGTGTACCCGTCGGAGCGTCCGACCATCGGGGCCGTGGAGGCGGTCGGGGCCGAGCGGGCGGCGCTCGGCCCGCTGGGTCGGGCGGAGATCCGCACCATGGCGATCGTGGGAACGATGGTGGCGCTCTGGGTGGCGTCGACCTGGATCCGCCAGCTCGACGTGGTGCTGGTCTCGGTGCTGGGGGCCGCGGCCCTGTTCTTCCCCGGGATGGGGATCTTCACCTGGGCGACGGTCCAGCGGAGCACCGGATGGGACGTGTTGCTGGTGATCGGGGGGGTGACGTCGTTAGGTGCCGCCTCGGCCAAGACCGGCTTGGCCGCCTGGCTGGTCGACGCGGCGCTGGGCGGAGCCGCCGGGATGGCTCCGATCTGGCTCCTGGCCGCGATCAGCGTCTTCACCATCCTGGTCCATCTGGTCGTGACGATCGGCCCGGTGATCGTGGCCGTGGTGGTCCCGCCGATGATCGTCCTGGCGGAACGGGCCGGCGTCAACCCGGCGCTCTATGCCCTCCCGGTGATCTTCTCGGCGTCCTGCGCGTTCCTGTTGCCGCTCGACGCGGTGACGCTGGTGACCTATTCGCGGGGTTACTATCGGATGCACGAAATGTGGCGGCCGGGCCTGGTGGTGAGCGCCGCCTGGGTGGTGGTGATGACCGCGCTGCTGATGCTCCTCGGGCCCGGGTTGGGTTGGTTTACGCGCTGACGGTTGCCGCCGCGATTCGCCCGTTAACGGCTTCCCTGCTGCCGACGAAGGCAATCCGCAGCTCATTCGCCTCCAGAGAATCCCGCACCGGGAATCCGGGTGGGAGGCGCACCTCGCACTGCAACTCGATCCGTCGCCCGTCGACGGTCGGCGCGTGGCCGGCCGTGATCCAGGCGAAGCCGGTGCCGACGAGCACGAGGCCCAGCCCGATCGAGAGGGCCATCGCGAGCTTGAGGAGCCCGGCGGTCTCGGCCGGCGCCTTCTTGGCGACCAAGATCCCGATGACGGCGCCTCCGACGAAACTGAGTGGAAGGAAGATACTGGCGATGAACATCCCCCGCCCGCCTTCCATCTCGGAGACCCGGTGCCATCCGGTGGCCTCGTCCGCGGCACGGACCGTGGCGGGGCGGAGGCGATCGCGGTGACGAGAGCGGTGAGGACGGTGACCACGGCGCCAACATAGGCTGCCGGGCCACACCACAGTGACCGGCACCGGGGTCGCTCGGTGAAGTTGCCAGGGTTAGGCGACCCGGTTTAGCCTCCGGGCGGGACAGACGTGAGGAGGGCGCGATCGACACCAATCCGGCGGCGCGGCAGGCGGCGGACCTCCTGATCGGGGCCTTCGACCAATACCACCGCGAGTTCGCCGCGCTGACGCGAGCGGTCGGGGCGCATTTCGCCGCCGGGGACTGGCCGGCCCTCGACCGGGCGACCCAGGAGCGGCTCTTGCTCTACTCCCGCCGGCTCGACGAGCTGGTGGTCAGGCTGGGACGGCTGTCGCACACCCACGAGATCCCCTGGACCGCGATCCGGCGCCGTTATCACGCCGCGATCGCGGACCGCCCGGACGAGGAGGTCGCCGCGACCTTCTACAACTCGGCCATCCGCCGTCTCCAGGGCACCGTCGGGGTCGACGAGTCCTCGGAATTTCTCGACCTCGAATCGCCCCCGCTCCCCGCCGACGGCGGGGTTCGGACCGAGTCGGCCGATGGACTCGGAGCGCTGGCCGCGGTGGCCAGCCGAGCGCTCGAGTCGTTAGGCTGGCCCCTCGCCTCGCCGAACGTCGATGGCCACAAGGTGGCGGAGCGGCTGACCTCGATGGTGCGAGCCGCCGATGGCGGGAGTCGGCTGGAGTGGTTCCCGGCCGGGTTCGTCCGGCGGCAGCGGGCCTTCTTGGTGGGCCGGTATGCCGCCGGGGGCATCCGGGTCCCGATCGTGATCGGGCTCGGCCAGTCGCCGGAAGGGGTCCGGGTCACCGCCCCATCGAGCGGCGGGACGATGTCCTGGTCTATACCAGCGCCCCGCTGACCGACACCCTGGTGATCGCCGGGCCGACCTGGGTGACCTTGACCGCCGCCACCGACGGTCGCGATACCGACTTCACGGCCAAGCTCCTCGACGTCCACCCGGACGGGCGGGCACTCAAGCTCGGCCCCACCGAGGTCGGGGTGATCCGGGCCCGCTACCGCCACGGGCGCGAGCGCACCGCGCTGCTCGAGCCGGGCGCGATCGAGAGCTATCGAATCGAGCTGTTCGACATCGGGCACGCCTTCCTCCCGGGCCACCGGATTCGGCTGGAGATCGCCTCGAGCGCGTTTCCGTTCATCGACGCGAACAGCAACACCGGCGATCCCCCGGCGACCGACACCGGTTGGCGGGTCGCCCGTCAGACCGTCTATCACGACCGGACTCGAATGTCGTTCGTGGAGCTCCCGGTCTGGCCTCGTTAGGCGTTCCCCGCCGCCCCGGAGCCGGCCGGATCAGCGGACCAGGGCCTGATAGACCATGACCGGGAACCGCTGATTGAGCCCGGTGCTGTCGGGTCCCCAGGTCTGCCGGTAGATCAGCGCGACGATGCCGTTGGTCGGGTCCACCCAGTACCTGGTCCCCAGCGCCCCACCCCATGCGAACGAGCCGGGCGGGTCCGGCTCGTGCCGGTAGCTCGCGGCGGTCGAGACCGAGAAGCCCAAGCCGAACTTGCGACCGACCGCGTCGATGTCGATCGGCCCGGTCTGATCGCTGGTCATCATCTTGACGGTGTTGGGGCTCAGGAACCGGATCCCGTTGTACTCGCCGCCGTTGAGCATCATTTGGAGGAACACGGCGTAATCCCGGAGCGTCGAGGAGAGGCCGCCGCCTCCGCCGAAATACACCTTCGAGTCGGTGGCGTAACCGAGCGACAGGCTATCGGCGATCGGAATGAACGGCGCGAAGCGGAGGATCCGCTCCTGCGACACCACCCCGGTGCTGTCGATCCGGAAGAAGTTGGCGACCCGGCCCGCCTTGTCCGCCGGGACGTTGAAGTAGGTGTCCCGCATGCCGAGCGGCTGAAAGAGCCGGGTTCGGAGGAACTCGTCCAGGGTCTGGCCGGACCACACCTCGACCAGGTGGCCGAGCACGTCGACGCTGAAGCCGTAGGTGTAGCGCTCGCCCGGCTGGTGCATCAAGGGGACTCTCGCCATCCGGGGAACGGCGTCGGCCAGGCGCTCCCCGTTGCCATCGACGCCGAAGGTATGGTGGACGGTGATGCCCTCCTTGTGGTAGAGCTGCCGAGCGCCGCCTAACGGGTAGCTCAACCCGGCGGTGTGGCTCAGGAGCTCTCGAACGGTGGGCGGCCGGGTGGCCGGCACCAGCGTCGTGTCGCCCTTGGCGCTCACGGCCAGGACCATGGGCTTGGCGAAGGCCGGGAGGAACTTGGCGATGGGATCGTCGAGGACGAACTTGCCCTCCTCGTAGAGCATCATCGCCGCGACGCTGGTGATCGCTTTCGACTGCGAGGCGATCCGGAAGATCGCGTCGGTTCGAAGCGGCGTCTTGGCGGCCAGGTCGTCGTACCCCCGGGCCCGGTGGTACACCACCGTGCCGTGCCGGGCGATCAGCGCGGCCGCCCCCGCCATCTTGCGCTGGGCGATGAGGGTGTCCATCAGGGTGTCGAGCCGCGCCAGGCGGGCCGAGGAAAACCCCACCGTTTCCGGCGTCCCGTCGAGGAGCACCGGGAGCCGACCCTGGTCGGTCGGCGGCGCGCAGCCCACGGCGAGGACCGCGATCGCGGTCCCCGCGGCCCGGGCCAGGCGCCGGCCGGGCGGCGCCGTCAATCTGCCTAACGTCGGCGGATCGGCCCTGGTCATGGTACCGGGGCGCTCGACTTCTTGTAGGTTTGGAACCACTTTTCCCGGAACGAAATGGTATGGAGGAAGTTGGACGGGCGATTGAAATAGGCGTGCCATTCGTCTTGGAGCCGGACCATCACCGTGGGCACCTGCCGCATCTTGAGGGCGGCGTAATACTCCTCGGTCTGGGGCATCGGGGTCCGAAGGTCCCCTTCGGGGGTGAGCAGCATGGTCGGGGTCTTCACGTTGCCGACGTACATCAGCGGCGAACGGCGAAGGTGCTCGGACGGGTCTTCCCAGGGCAGCTTGGCGAAGTTGCGATACCAGCCAGCCCCGTCGGTGGTCCCCACGAAGGAAAGCCAGTTGATCACCGGGCACTCCGACGAGGCGGCCGCGAAGCGATCAGTGTGGCCGACCACCCACGCGGTCAACACCCCGCCGCCGCTGCAGCCGTAGACGAACATGTTGTTGGTGTCGACGTAGCCACGCTTGATGACGGTATCGACGCCGGCCATCAGGTCGTCGTAGTCCTTGCCGGGATAGGCGTTCTTGATGGCGTTGCCGAAGGCGCTCCCGTACCCCGAACTCCCCCGAGGATTGGTGAACAGGACCAGGTACCCCATCCCCGCGTAGATCTGCCATTCCCACCACATGAAGGTGAGCGAACTGGCATACATGCTGTGCGGGCCGCCGTGAATGGCCAGCATCAGCGGGTACTTCTTCCGGGGATCGAAGTCGGGCGGCTTGACGACCCAGCCCTGGACCCGGAGTCCTTCGACCGAGGGATACCAGATTTCTTCGAGGCTGCCGAGTCGCTTGCCGGTCAAGATATCGCCGTTGAGGTCGGTGACCCGTTTGACCGCGGGGGCTGGCGCCTTGAGGTCGATGACGGCGATGTCGCCGGGCTGGGTGAAGGTGCTTTGGATCAGCGCGGCGGTCCCGTTCGGGGCCAGGCTCAGGCCGGTGAGAACCTGATCGGCGGTGGTCAGCCGCCGGGGCTCACCACCGGCGACGCTCGCGAAGAAGAGTTGGGCCTGCCCGCGGTCTTGGGCGATGAAGTAGAGGCCCGACCCGTCGGGTGCCCAGGCGACGTTCTCGGCGCTGCGGTCGAGAGAGCCATCGACCTGCCGCGGGTTCGAGCCGTCGATGCCCATCAGGTACAGCTTGTTGGCGATGTAGGTGTCGTCGGTCCAGTCGTGGCCCTGATAGGCGACCAACCTGCCGTCGGGCGAGACCACCGGGCCGCCGTCGGGCCCCTTGCGGGTGGTGAGCTGCCGGACGGTCTTGGTGGCGACCGACACGGCATAGATATCGGACTCCCGCCAGGTGTTGTCGGCGTTCGGGACCCGGTTCGCGCCGAAGAGAATCTCCCGTCCGTCCCTGCTCCAGGCCAGTTGCCCGTGATTCCAGGGACCGTCGGTGAGCTGCACCGACGTCCCGCCGGTGGCCGGGACGACGAAGATCTGACTCCGCCCCAGATCGGTGTATCCGGCCCAATCGGCGCGGTAGGGATAGCGATCGATGACCTTCGGCGGTGGGGCCCACTGGGCGCCGGCCGGCTTGCCGGGCAGCGCGGTGCTCCACTTCGACGGCTCAGGTACCATCGCGGTGTAGGCAATCCACCGGCCCTCCGGCGACCAGGCCAGGTTCCCGGCCCCGGTTTCGACCCGGGTGATCTGCGAGGTGGCCCCCTCGGCGTCCATGTACCGCACGAAGATCTGGGCGCCAGCGGGCTCCCCTTGTTTGACGAAGGCGAGCCGGGTCCCGTCCGGTGACCACTTGTGCCCGCCGGCATCGACCAGCCACCGGTTCCTGGTGCCGTCGGCGTTGATCAGCCAGATCGCCTGTCGCCACCGATCGGACATCTTGTCGACCCACCACCGGGAATAGGCGATCTGCTTGCCGTCCGGCGAGATCTCGGGGCCGCCGCCCCGGAAGAAGTCGCGGGGCGCCTCGGCCTCGAGGTAGTCTTCCATGGTGAGCCGGTTGGCCACCGGGGTCTGGGCCACCAGCAGCCCCGCGCCTGCCGCGAGGGCGGCGCTCGTCAACACTGTGGTACGACGCATCGTGGTTTCCCTCGGTTGGCTCGCTGTTACCCTGAAGGTAGCCCGACGTCGGAGCCGCGCCAGTTGGGCGCCAAGCGAGGTTGGCCGACCCTACCGCGAGCGACCGGAACGAGCGAGCTTCTCGCACTGACCGCCCAACCAGAACCGGCCTCCCATGACCGTTCCCCGCACCGAACCCCTCGCCGTGGGCCTGATCGGGCTCGGCAACGTCGCCCTCGCCCACCTCGAGGGGTACCGACAGCTCACCGAGATCCGGGTGGTCGCCGGCGCCGACCCCCGCGCCGAACGCACCACCGAGATGGCGGCCCGGTTCGGGTTTCGTGGCTACCTCGACTACCAGGAGATGCTCGAGCGAGAGCGGCTCGACCTGGTCTCTGTCCTCTCGACGGTAGCGACCCATCCGGCCGCGGTCATCGCGGCCGCCCGGCGTCGGTTGCCGGTGCTGTGCGAGAAACCGCTCGCGCTGACGCTGGCCGACGCCGACCTGATGATCGCGGCGTGCCGGTCCGCCGGGGTCCCGCTGTTCTACGCGGCGTCCTACCGCTTCCTGGAACCGGTGGTAAAGGCTCGGGAGTTGATTCAGGCCGGCGCGATCGGCGAGGTGCGCCTGTTGCTCGAGACCATGATCGGCACGACCGGTCCCTCCGGATATCACGACATGGGCCCCCACCACTACCCGCCAGGGGGGCCCGGCGGATCCGGCAACGGGCTGATGGATCACGGAATCCACCTGGTCGACGTGTTCGGCTGGTTGATCGGAAGCGAGGTCGAAAGCGCGACCGGGGCAGGCCAGATCTCGGGCGAGGCCCCGAGGCCGGAACACCTCACGATCCGGTTCCGGTCGGGTGCGGTCGGTCACTTGATCTACGACGACGCGACCTGGCCGGCGGACCTGCCCGCCGAGGGGGCGTTCAGTTGGGCCCCCACCTGGGACGAGGTCGCCGCGGGCCAGGGAATCGGCCGAGGCGGGATATGGCAGCAGCACCCCGGGAGTATCAGGGTACATGGTACGTTAGGATCGCTCCGAATCTTCCACTACGCCAATCAGCTCTTCCTCCGGACCGCCCGGGGTATCGAGCAGATCCGGGTGGCCGATCGGCCGATGCCGGCACAGTTCGCCGCGGAGCTGGCCTCGTTCGCGGCAAGCATCCGGGCCGGGGGGCCGGCGGCGGTACCGGGCGAGGTCGGTCGGGCCGCCCTGGCTACGGTGTTGGCGGCCTATTCGCGGTAGCGGACCAGGCAGGCCGACCTAACGACAGCTGCCGTCGGCACCGACCGCGCTGACGGAGGCGTTGATCGCCACATCGGTGCCGGCGGGCCCCATCCTGGCGACACCCTGAATCCGTCCGATCAGGGTCAGACTATCGAGTTGTTTGACGGTGACCACCCCGGTCGCGAACGGCAACGGCACCGCCGGGTCGCCGCCGAGCCGGATGGAACCGCGACCGCTGCCGGCTCGGCCGAGCGGAAAGCTGCCGAGCCGAAAACGGGTACCTGGCGCCACGACCTGGACCTCGAGCCGCTGGCCCCCGGTGGGGTCGACCAGGAGAAGGCGAGGGCCATCCGGACCACACCTGAAATTCACCGCGCCGCGGGCCGGGACATCGGGCGCCCCATCGATCGCGACAACGTAGGCACCGGTCGGCAGGGCATCGACCAAATGGACCGTGGCGGTCCCGGCGCCACCGGCGCTCGCCAGCAGCTGGCCGGAGTATCGCTCCGGACCGCCGGCCGCGTTCAGCCGCCCGAGCCCTGTTCCGTCGTCGAAAAGGAGGTCGAGGTCGAGGCGCTGGCTGTCCGCGGTTCCCTGCCCTCGAACGAACCGTAGCGACGGGCGGTTCGGGAGTTGGGCCCAGCCGCCGACCAGACTCACCGGACCCGAGCCGACGATCAGCCCGATCACGGTCGGGCCCAGCGGGCCATCGACCGTCGCCAGGAGGTGCCGGCTGGGCTGATTGGGGCCCGAGGGCGGGCCGGCACAGGCCACCAGCCCGATCGACACGGCGATCGCGGCGACTCGGACCGCGGACGCGCGGTTGCCGGTTCCGGTTGCCGCAGGGCGTGTCATCGTCCCCGTCTCGGGCGTTTCGTCACCTTTTCGGGTCCAGTCGCCGTCGTTTCACGGTCGGCTTGGGCCCGGTCGCGGCACCCGGCACCTTGACCTTGCCCGCGCGGGCCACGCCCACCGCCGATTCCCGCCACTGTGCCAGGGCGTCGCGATCCTCGAGAATATCGGCCGGCACCTGATAGTAGCCCTCCATCGTCTTGCCGTTCTTGAACGGGTCGAAGGCGGCGCTGCCGAGCGCTCGGAATCGGGGTCGGGTCGCGTCGTCGACCTTGAAGTAGAGGCAGTCGTCGTCGATCAGGGCGAAGAAAGCGCCGTCCCAATAGATGCCGACCCCGCCGAACATCGGCCGGAAGGTGGCGCGCTTGGGGCCGTCGAGCTGCTCGGCGACGAAGGCGCGGAACGACGCGGAAACCGCCATGACAACGCTCCAGATGCGGCCCGGCCCTGGCGAGCGCCGGGTCCTGATAACAGGGCCTACGACTCCCGCCGAGCGATGCTCCAGCCCATCTCGGCAAGATCCCGAGCCCGACGACCGGCATCTTCCGCCTGGGGGCTCGCGGCCGTTCCCTCTCGGGCCCGCTTGAGGACGCCCTGTAAGATGGCGGCGATGCGGAACAGGTTGTAGGCCAGGTAGAATCCCCACCGGGTGGCCGCCTCGACCGGATCCCGGCCAGTGCGGCGGCAATAGGCGGCCCGGTACTCGGCCTCGGACGGAATCCCGAGCGCGGCGAGGTCGAGCCCGCCGATGCCACGAAAGGCTCCGGGCGGCACGTGCCAGGAGGTACAGTGATAGGAGAAGTCGGCCCAGGCGCTGCCTAACGTCGCGAGCTCCCAGTCGAGCACCGCCCGGATGACCGGCCGGTCCGGTGCGAAGATCAGGTTATCCAGGCGATAGTCGCCGTGGACCACCCGGGGCTCTTCCTCCGGGGGAATCCGGCTCGGAAGCCACTCGATCAGCCGGTCCATCGCCTCGATCGGCTCGGTGATCGAGGCCTGGTACTGCTTGGTCCACCGGGCGATCTGCCGGGCGAAGTAGTTTCCCGGCTTCCCGAAGTCTCCCAATCCCACGGTGGCCGGATCGAGCCGGTGGAGCACCGCGATCACTCGATTCATCTCGTCGTAGATCGCGGTCCGCTCGGTGGGGCTCGCGCCGGGGAGATCCTGCTGCCACAAGACCCGTCCCTCGACCTCGTCCATGATGAAGAAGGCTCGCCCGATGACGGCCTCGTCCTCGCAGACGGCATGGACTCGGGGGACCGGGACCTCGGTCTCGGCCAAGGCCGCCATGACGCGGTATTCACGCTCGACCGTGTGAGCCGATGGCAGCAACTGGGCGGCCGGGGCGGGCTTGGTCCGCATCACGTAGCGGCGCGAGGGCGTGGTCAGGCGGTAGGTCGGGTTGGACTGGCCACCGCGGTATTGCTCGGCGGTCAGGGGACCCTGGAAGCCAGCGACCTTCCGAGACATCCACTCGGCCAGGGCGGCGAGATCGACGCGATGGCGCTCGGCGACCGGTTTGGTCCCGATGAACTCGGCGAACGGGTTGGGGCTCGTCATCGAACCGGCCCGGGATCGCGGGTTGGAACCGCGATCAAGCCGACGGATCCTCGAGCGCCCCGACGACACCCTCGATCAATCGACCCAGCGAGGCCCCGGTCCTCCCGGCGATCTCCATCACCTCGGCATGGGAGAGCGGAGCCCCGCTGTAGCCGGCGGCGGCGTTGGTGATGGTCGAGAAGCCGAGGCAGCGAATGCCCAGCGCCCGCGCCGCGATGACTTCCACCACGGTCGACATCCCGACCGCATCGGCGCCTAACGCGGCCAGCATCCGGATTTCGGCGGGAGTCTCGTACGAGGGACCGAGCAGCCCGGCGTAGACCCCCTCGGCGAGCGGCGTCCCCTGCTCCGCGGCGACCCGTTTCGCGAGGGCCCGCAGTCCGGGATCGTAGGCCGTGGTCATATCGGGGAACCGGGTCTCGTTGGGGCGGACCGGGCCTTCCAGCGGCGACCGGCCGGTGAGGTTGAGCTGGTCGCCGATCGTCATGATGGTCCCGGGTCCAAAGCTCCGGTTGACGCCACCCGCCGCGTTGGTCACGATCAGGGTTCGGACTCCCAGGGCGGCGAAGACTCTGACCGGAAAGGCCGCGACCGCCGCGCTATGGCCCTCGTACATGTGGAACCGGCCGCTCTGGGCGAACACCCCCCTCCCGCCGAGCTGACCGATGACCAGCTCGCCCTTGTGGCCCTCTACGTTGGGCTGATGGAAGCCGGGAATGTCACGGTACTGGACGCTGATCGGGTGCTGGAGCCGGCCGGTCAGGTGCCCCAACCCCGACCCGAGCACCAGGGCCACTGGCCCGGGGGCCGATCGGCCCGCGTTGACGAGCTCATAGGGAAATCCCCAGCTCCGCCGGTCGGCGGACCGACTGAACGCTTCGAGAATGGCACTGGCGGCGGCTTTGACGTCGGCCGGGGCCCCGTTCACGAGAGCATCCCGGCGAGCGAGGCTGACGTGAACGCGGCCAGGTTGCCCGCGATCATCGCCTTCAAACCGAACCGGGCGATCTCACCCCGGCGCTCGGGGGCGAGCCCACCGATCCCGCCGATCTGGATCGCGATCGAGGAAAAGTTGGCGAACCCGAGAAGCGCGTAGGTGAGGATGATGGCGCTCCGAGGCGACAGCGCGAGCGACCCGCCGAGATCGCCGGCGAATTGGGCGTACGCGACGAACTCGTTGATGGTGGTCTTGAGGCCGATCAGCGATCCGACGTAGGCGGTGTCCTGCCAGGGCACCCCCATGACCCAGGCGAGGGGCCGCAGCAAGGTGCCGAGGATCAGCTGGAGGCTCAGATCGGGCATCCCAACCAGCCCACCGACCCAGCCGAGCAGGAAGTTGAGCAGCGCGACCAAGGCAATGAACGCCATCAACATCGCGGCGACGTTCAGGGCGAGTTGGAGGCCCTGGCCCGCGCCGCTCGCGGCTGCCTCGATGACGCTCTGATCGGTCTTTTGCACGACCAGCTCGAGAGAGCCCTTGGTCCTTGGGGTTTCGGTCTCCGGCATGATGATCTTCGAGAGGACCAGCCCGGCCGGCGCGTTCATGACGCTCGCGGCGAGCAAGTGGGCGGCGATGCCCGGAAAGGTCCCCGAGAGCATCCCGACGTAGGCGGCGAGTACCCCGCCGGCCACGGTGGCGAAGCCACCCACCATGACGGTGATCAGCTCGGACTTGGTCATGGTGCCCACGAACGGCTTGATCAGGAGGGGGGCTTCGGTCTGGCCCAGGAAGATGTTGCCCGAGGCGGAAAGAGTTTCGGCGCCGGACGTGCCTAACGTCCGCTGCATCACCCAAGCCAGTCCCCTGACGATCCGCTGCATCACCCCGAGGTAATAGAGGACCGACATCAGCGCGGAAAAGAAGATGATGGTCGGGAGCACGTTGAACGCGAAGAACGCGCCAGTCTGGGCGATCAGGCCGGCGCTGGTGTCGACCGCGCCGCCCGGGCCCGGCGTTCCGACCGGCACCGTGGGCTGGACCAAGTTGCCGAAGACGAACCGGGCCCCCTGCTCCTGGAACCGGAGCAGACCGGTGATGGCGTCGCCGATGGCCGCGAACACCGCTCGCCCGGCCGAGGTCTTGAGCACCACCAGCCCGAACACCGCCTGGAGCGCGAGGCCGGTGGCCACCAATCGCCAGTTGATCCGGCGGCGGTCGTAGCTCAAGAGCACCGCCAAGGCGAGCATCGTCGCGATGCCGAGCAGGCCGATGGCCCGTTCCGCGATCGACAGGTCGAGCCCCGCCCGGGCCTCCTCGAGCCGTTGGGCGGCGCTCTGCAGGAGAATCATCTGATGGCCTCCAGCTCGGCGCGCACCCGGTCGAGCAGTGCCGCCTTCTCGTCAGGGGGAAGAAACGACGACGCGAACCCATTCACGATCAGCCGGTCGATCTCCGGTCGAGTGAAACCGAGAGCACGGTGGGCGAGCCAATACTCGTCGGACAGGCTCACCCCGCTCATCAGCCAGTTGTCGGTGCAGAGCGTCACCGCCAATCCCTCGTCGAAGTAGAGCCGGACCGGGTGCTCGGCAGCCGACGGCACCGAGCGAGTCTGGACGTTGCTCGTGATGTTGATTTCGATCGGAATCCGGCCGCTCCGGAACCGCTCCAGGAGCAGCGGGTCCTCGAACAGACGGGTCCCATGGCCAACCCGATCGGCGTGGCATCGGTCGACCGCCTCGGCGATCGACTCGGCGCCGGCGGCCTCGCCGGCGTGGACCGTGATGGCGAGCCCGCCCCGCTTGGCGATGTCGAACGCCTCGCCGTGAACCCCCGGCATCCGGCCGCTTTCGCCCCCGGCCAGGTCGAACGCGACCACGCCCCGATCGCGCATTCGAACCGAGTGCTCCGCGATCTCGGCCGAGACCTCGGGCCGATAGTGGCGGAGGGAGCAGTTGATGATGGCGGCCGTCACCCCGAAGTCCCGTGCCCCCCGCGCGAGCCCGGCCCATTCCGCTTCGATGGCCTGGTCCATCGAGAGGCCTTCCCGGGTCGACAGCCGGGGACAGTACCGGACCTCGAGGTGCCGGAGGTTGTCGGCGGCGGCGTCTTCCACCATCTCGTAGGCGACCCGCTCGATCGCCTCGGGGGTTTGGAGGAGCGGAATGGTCAGGTCGAAGCGATCGAGGTAATCCTGGAGGTTGGTGGCGTCGTCCACCACCATGTAGCGGCCCAGTTGTTCGGGGTCCCAGGTCGGGAGGGCCACGCGGTAACGGCGGGCGAGTTCGACCATCGTCTCGGGCCGGAGCGAACCGTCGAGGTGGACGTGGAGTTCGGCCTTCGGCAGTCGCGAGATGATGTCTCTGGTGAGCATCTAGTCCCGCCGAGCGGACCGAACGGCCCGCACGATCATCCCGGCGCTCACCGCGGCGGCCGGGTCCAGGGGGAGTCCGCGACCATCCGTCACCAAGGCGCGCCCGGCCGAGATCGCCTCCGGCCAGGAGGCGTCCTCCCTGGCCAGCAGGTCGAGTACGGTATCGGTGGCCGCGGCCGAGACGCGGCGATCGTTGACGAAGACGGGGACCGTCATGGTGTCGTCACCGGAATCCAGCGGCGCTCGGCGCGGGCCCGGACCGGCTGGGGCAGGCGGCGAAGCCAGGCGATGGTGGCATCGAGGTCGACGACATTGCTCGGCCGCTGGCGAACCGGTCGGAGCATCGCGTATCCGCCTCCGCCGCCGGCCAGGAAATCGCTGATCCCGAGAGTATAGCGGCCGTTAGGCGTGACCCGTCGCCCGTCCCGGAGCCGAATCGACCGAATCCGATCGCCCTTGGGGCGACGGGGGTCGTAGCGGACCGTCGCCCCTGAGATGTGGGCGTCGGGGCGCCCCCCGGAGAGGGTGTGCTCGAGCACCTCCCTGAGCAGCGCCCCGCTGACGGCCAGGCTGACCACGTTGTTGCCGAACGGGTGCAGCTCGAACAAGTCGCCGTAGGTGGCCGGTCCCGGCAATAACGCCCGCCGGATCCCGCCGTTGTTCATCAGCGCGACGTCGGCCCGAGTCACCCGACGCTGGGCGTCGGCGATGAGATTGCCTAACGGGTACTCGGATCCCGAGGTCAGCAGCGAATCCCCGATTTGGGCGATCACCACCCGCGACAGCGAATCGACCCGGGGGCGATACCGGGCCACCAGCGCCAGCGCGGCCGAGTCGGGCCGGAGGACATCGGCGTAGACGTTCGCCACCCCGAGCCGCCACCGGCGGGACCCGTCGGCCGCGACCACCAGGTCCGCGATCCCGACCGAATTGCCGTTCTCGCGGGCCGAGATCACCGGAATGCCGCGGACCGTCGTGGCGATCCGGGAATGGGTGTGGCCAGCCACGATCAGATCGACTTCGGTCGAATCCAACTCCCGAGCCAAACCGACGATCTCGCCGCGGCAGCTGCTGTCGCAATACGCCCCCTCGTGGGCGACGATCATGGTGAGGTCCGGCGCGGCCGCGGCGATTTCGCTGAGCGCATCCGCGAAGGCCGCCCGTCCCCCCCGGAAATGGAGCCCGCGGACGTGCCGGTCCATCACGATGGTCTTGGTCTGCGGGGTGAGGTAGCCGATCACCGCCACCCGCCAGGGTCCCGCGGCAACCATCGCCCACGGCTTGGCCCAGCCGGGCCGGCGGCCCGTGGCGGAGTCGATGACGTTGGCGGCGAGCCATTGGTACCCGGCCTCGGACAGCCTCGTCACCAGGGTGTCGACCCCCCAGTCGAGGTCGTGATTGCCGATCGCCGCCGCGTCGAGGCCGAGCAGATTGAGCGCCTCGACCGTCGAGCGGCCATGGACCAGGTTGGATCCGAGGGTGCCTTGCATCTGGTCGCCCGCATCGAGCCGGAGAGTCTCACAGCGGCAATCGGCCTCGAGGCTGTCCATCCACGCCTTGAGCGCCGCGATGCCCCCGACGGGGCGACCTTGCGACCAGGAATAGGTGCGCGGCTCCAGCGCGCCGTGGAAGTCGTTGACCGTCAGCACCCGGAGAAGAATGGAATCGGCGGGCATCCCGATAACCGCAGCCGCCACAAGGGCATGGACCATGGGCTGCAAAGATAGAGTGGTTTCCGCCCCGGCGCTCCAGGAAACGAGCCGGTCACCCGCCTTGACCCGATCGCGGCGGATTTCATATTCGTCGCGGCGCATATGACCGACGGGGTATCTTCCGCTGACCTGGAACTGCCTCCGCCGACGGTGTCGCGGACCTGACCGTGCTCCGCAAAGCCGAGGTGGTCCGGGATACGGCGGTGGCGCCGTTCCTGTTGTACCGACTCTGCCGTGACGCCGGCCCCCAGGGGCGGCTCGTCCGGGCGATATTGGATGCTCTAGGCGCCGAATCGGACTTCAGGCGGGAGCGCTCGGCGGCGCTGTCGCGAAGCCGGGGAAGAGAGATTGGCAAGCCGTGACCCATGAAATGACCCCCCATCGGATTCTCGTCGTCGACGACGAGCCGGACATCACCGCGCTGGTGGCTTATCACCTCGCCAAGGCCGGCTACCGGGTGACCACGGCGTCCAACGGTTCCGACGCCCTCAAAGCCGCCGCGGAACAGCGCCCGGACGCGATCGTCCTGGACCTGATGCTGCCCGGGCTCTCGGGGCTCGACGTCCTCCAAGCCCTCCGCAAGAACGACCAAACCAAGGACGTCGGGGTGATCCTGCTGACCGCTCGACGCGAGGAGGCCGACCGGGTTCGGGGCCTCTCGCTGGGAGCCGACGATTACCTCACCAAACCCTTCTCGCCCAACGAGTTGACCCTCAGAGTCGGGGCGATCCTCCGGCGATTGGCGGCACCATCGACGAGCGCCGGGTCGGTCCTGGTGGCCGGACCGATTTCGGTCGATCGGTCGGCCCATCGGGTAGCGGTTCATGGACAGGACTTGGTGCTGACCGCCACCGAATACAAGCTCCTCCTCACCTTGATCGAGCGACAAGGCCGGGTCCAGACCCGGCCGCAGCTCCTCGAGCACGTCTGGGATGCCCAACCCGACATTCAAACTCGCACCGTGGATATGCACGTCCAGCGACTCCGGACCAAGCTCGGTGAGGCCGGCGATTTGATCGAGACCGTGCGGGGGTTCGGGTACCGGTTCAAGGCTCCGGAGAAGGCCGCCCGCGCCCGGTGAGCTATCTCTCCCGGCTGATCGCGGCCACTGCCCTGGTGCTGCTGGTGGCGATTGCGGTCTTGGTGTTCGAGGTGGGACGATCGGTCCGGCGAGACGTCGAGGAGCAAACCGTTGCCGGATTGGAACGCAACGCGAACCTGGTCCGGCTGGCCCTGCCCGCCGATTCGAGCGGGTGGCAGGCCGCGGTCACCGCCGCTTCGGAGGCGACTGGCCTACGGGTCACGATCGTCGGGGCCGACGGCCGCGTTCGGGCCGAGTCCGACCTCGGCACCGCCGCCGAGTTGGATCGAATCGAGAACCACGGCAGCCGCCCCGAGATCGCCGCGGCCCTCATCGGCCAGGTTGGGCGCAATCACCGGACCAGCGCCACGATCGGCACCGGGTATTGGTACCTCGCGATCCCCGGCGGACCGGATCGAACCGTCGTCCGGGTCGCCATGCCCGACGCCACGGTCGACACCGTGGTCACCCGGGCCCGCCGTCCGGTCTATCTCGGGGCGGTGTTGGCCCTGACGTTGGGCATCCTCATCGCCGGATTCGCCGCCCGCCGAATCACCCGGCCCCTTGCCCAGATCGGCGAGGCGGCCCAGGCGATCGCTCGCGGGGAACCGCCATCCCTGCCCTACTCGACGATTCCCGACATCGAGCGGCTGAGCAACAATCTCCGGGCGATGCAGGAGCAGCTCGCCGCCCGGTTCGCCGCGCTCCAGGCCCAGCAAGTTCAGTCGAGCGCGATCGTCGATTCGATGGTCGAGGGGGTGCTCGCGGCGGACAGCCGGGGGGCCATTATGGCCGCCAATCCCGCCGCCCGCCGAATGCTCGGCTACGAATCTGGCGAATCCTTGCCAGAGCTGCGGTTGGTCTTTCGAGGCAAAGAAGCCCGCGACGCCGTCGATCGGGCCCTCCGATCGGGTGAATCAGTCACCGATCGCGAGGTCAGCCTCGGGGACCGCACCTACCTCCTCAACATCCGCCCGTTGGCCGGCGGCGGGACCGTGGTGGTACTCCACGACCTCACCCACCTCAAGCGGCTCGAGGCGGTTCGCCGCGATTTCGTCGCGAACGCGTCGCACGAGCTCAAGACGCCACTCACCGCGATCTCCGGCTACGCCGAAACACTCCTCAGCGAGACCCCGGAACCGGCGGTGGCTCGTCAGTTCCTCGAGACGATCCTGGCCAACGCTCGACGGATGCAGCGCCTGGTGGACGACCAGCTCGACCTCTCCCGAATCGAGTCCGGCCGCTGGCTTCCGGCACCGGAGCGGGTGGCTGTCACCCCGATCGCCCAGGAAGCGTGGGCACTGGCGGCCCCCGCTCGGGGCGAGGCGCCGACGTTGGTCATGGACGTGACACCCGCCGCCATGTTCCTCGCCGCCGACCTCGACGCGGTACGGCAGGTCCTCCGGAATCTGTTCGAGAACGCAATCCGCCATACGGCGCCGGATGGCCGGGTAACCGTGTCGGCCCGACCGGATGGCGAGTTCGTTCGGCTCAGCGTGACCGACACCGGGACCGGGATCCCGTCCGACCACGTCCCCCGTATCTTTGAGCGGTTCTACCGGGTGGACCCGAGTCGGGCCCGCGCCGAGGGTGGCACCGGCCTGGGTCTCGCGATCGTGAAGCATTTGGTAGAGGCCCACGGAGGCCGGGTCGCGGCCCAAAGCGAAGTTGGCCGCGGCACCACGATACACTGCTGGATTCCGCCGGACCGGAGCAACCCCGGATAGTGGCGCGGTGCCGGGCCGAGAGAGGGTCGAAGATGTCAGGCCTCACGCTGGTCGCAGTCAGTCTCCTGCAGCAAACGATTCCCCTGACCAAGCCGGTCGCCTCGACCACAGACCCCTTGTCACAGATCATCGCGGTGCGAGAACTGAGCGACGGACGGGTCCTCGTGGTCGACATCAAGGAGAAGTCGGTCCAACTGCTGGACGGCAAGCTCCAATTGATCAAGTCGATCGGTCGCGAGGGGAAAGGCCCCGGCGAATACGCCATGCCAGTCGGCCTGGTGCCAATGCCATCAGACGTGACCTACCTGGTCGACCTGATGTGGCAGCGTTTCCTCCCGATCGAGCCCGATGGATCGACCGGAGCTCCGGTTGCCTTCACGGCGTTGGCACCGAGTCTAGTTGACTGTACCACCTGAACGTTAAGCGACGCGGATACGATGCGCGGGGTCATGGTACTTCCACTTGATGGGCCTGGGATCGTCGTTGTAGTGACG
>VGVQ01000028.1 GCA_016874005.1 Gemmatimonadota bacterium
CCGAGGTCGGCTCGCGCGGCGCCCCGGTGCGGCGATCGAGAATGCGGAGCGCCGAGGACCCCGGAACGAAGTGGACCCGGTCGTCGGCGAGAGTGGCGTGCGGCGCGCCGTCGCGGGTGTGGAGGGTGACCGCCGACGGAGCGGCGGCCAAGGCCTGTTCCACCTGGGCCCGGGGGAATACCACCCGGCGCGCCGTGTTGGTGCCGATCCCGACGGTGGCGAGCCGGGCGAGGGCCCGCTCGTCTTCGATCAGGACCCCGCTGGTGGCGAGGACCTCGAGGGCCTCGTCGACGATCCGGCCGAGGAGGACCGGGTCGACGACCGTGAGGGCGGGACGCATCGTTAGGTCTCCTTCATCGGCGGGGGCGCTGGCCGAGCCGGGTCCGGCGCGCCGGTCGGGGTGGGGCGGTCCGGAGCCGTGGTGAGGGCGCCGGATCCCCGGGGGTGGCGCCGAGCCGGCTGGCGATGCGGTCGGCGGCGACGCGGAGTTGGCGAGCGAGCAACTTGATCCGCGGCGGCGCGAATCGGCCGCGGGGGCCTCCGACGCTGAGCGCCGCGACCACCGCGCCACCGGGCCCTCGGATCGGCACCCCGACGGCGACGAAACCCAGCTCGACCTCTTCCAGCGAGGTGGCGACGCCACGGTCTCGGACCCGGCTCAGCTCCCGCCGGAGGGTGGCCCGATCGACCGTGGTCTTCGGGGTGAGCCGCTCGAGCGGCTCGGCCAGGAAGGCGGCGACGGCGTCCTCCGGGCTCGCGGCGAGGAGGACCTTGCCAGTGGAGGTGGTGTGCGCCGGCCAGCGGGTGCCCAGCGATGGGATGATGGTGAGGCGGTGCCGGCCGACGGCTTCGTCGATGATCAGGGTGTCCCGGCCGACCAGGACCTCGACCGTGGCGGTTTCGCCGGTCGCCGCGGCCAAGTCGGCGAGTTCGGGGCGGACGGCGGCGAGCAGGAGGCTCGACCCGGCTGCCCGGGCACCCAGGGCCATGAGTTCGGGGCCGAGGCGGTATTCGGCGCCCTGGCGTTCGACCAGTCCTTCGCTCTGGAGGGCGGAGAGGAGCCGGTAGGTAGTGGTGCGGTTGAGGCCCACCGTGGCCGAGAGGTCGGTCAGGCTCCGTTCGGGCCGGCTTGGGGAGAAGGCCTTGAGGAGGTCGACCGCCCGGAGGACGGCCTGGGTACCGGGATATGGGCTGTTCACAATGTGCACGCGGTGTCCGTATTGTGAACGCTACCGCCTCCCGGGCCGCGGGTCAACCGAGCGGGTAACGCCCCCACCGCTCGACCGCTTCGAGGAGCGCCATCACGTTGGCCGCCGGCGCCCTGGGCGCCACCGAGCAGGCGGTGCTCAGGATGTAGCCACCCCCCGGCCCCGCGACCCTGATCCGCTCCCGAGCCGCCGCCCGGACGCCGTCGGGGGTACCGAGGAGGACGGTGTTGACGGGGTCGATGTTGCCCTTGATGAAGAGCCTCCCGGCGGTGGCCCGCTTGGCATCGGCCAGCTCGACGGTGCCGAGCGGCGGCGGGTCGAGGGTATCGATGCCCTGGGTGTGGGTCGCTTCCATCAGGTCGAGCCGATCGCCAATGGCGCCGCAGGTGTGGGTATAGACCGGGACCTCGTGGCGGGCGTGGATCCCGTCGACCACCCGCCGCTCGTAGGGTAGCACGAACTCGGCGTAGTGGTCCCGCGAGATGAGGCCGCCGCCGGCGAAGGCCGACGAGATCAAGATGGCGTCGGCCCCGGCCTGGACTTGGCCCGAGGCCAACTCGATGGCGCCTTCGGTGAGGCGATCGAGGCAGGCGGTGACCTTGCCGGGGTCGTCGAGGAGGGCCATCAAACCGGCGGTGTAGTCGAGCAGCTCCATCAGCTGAGAGAAGGGGGAGAAGATCTCGCCGTGCACCGAGACCGTGCCGCCGACCCGGCGAACGACCGCGCGAATGGTGTCGTAGTGCCAGGGCGGGAAGAAGTCCGGCCCTGGCGGAGCGGGCTCGCCGTCGAACCCCCAGGAATAGGGGTAGGTGATGCTGGAGAGGTCGTGGGGCTCGGCGTAGAAGAGGCGGTCGGGGTCGATCTCCTCGAGGGTGGGGAAGTAGCGGGTGCCGTCGGCCTGGAAGACGTGGGGATTGTCGTCGTCGGGGGCCACGGTGTAGCAGCCGTTCTTCCAGCGGATGATACGTTCGCCCGGCCTGGAGTCGATCGCGGCGATGGCGCGGCGCCAGTCGGGGTCGCGGCCGGGGAGGTTGACGAGGATCCCATCGAAACCGTAGCGCTGCTGGAGCTGGGCCAGCGCCTCGGCGAAGGTTTCGGAGTCGTGCCAGATCTCGATGGCGTCGAGGTCGGTGTTGAGGAAGTAGTGGCCCAGGGCGAGCTGGCACATGACCGGGACGCGGTCGGGGGTACCGAGCCGCATGGCGAGGGCGAGTCGCTCGCGGCCATTCACAGGGGCGTCGATCCCGGCGACCAACAGGTGGGCTGCTTCGTCATGGCGGGTTCTGCTTTGGGGCTAGGCTCCCAGCAATCTACCAACTTGCCGACACCCGCCGCGGCACGGCGGCGCCACTTTAGTCTGACCGATGGGGTCGGCTCGGGCGATCCTCGGTCCGGCTGCCCCCCGCCCAGCGCCATCCGTCGGAGGGCACGACAGGAGTTGTCCCAGCGAAGATCAGTCGGCAAGCCCGCCGGGCACGTTCGCCGGCCGCCAGGTACCTTCCACTCGGTCTGAGGGCTGCCCGCTGGTAGCGCCACGGCCGACACAGGAGGAACAATGGGGAACCAGATTCGGGCGTGGATCGCGCTCTGGGCGATCGTGCTCGGTCCCGCCGCCACCGCGGCCCAACGACCTGATGCCGGGAGCTACTCGCCGGCTCGATACCAGGTGGTCGAGGCCCGGAGCATCATGGTGCCGATGCGCGATGGGGTCCGGATTTCCGTCGACCTCTACCGCCCGGACGCGCCGGGGCGGCATGCCGGGATCCTCTCGATCACCCCCTACGACAACAACTCGCTCAAGACTCGGGCCCGGTGGTTCGCGGCCCGTGGTTACGTGGTCGCCGCGGTCGATTCCCGCGGCCGCTATGACTCCGAGGGCCACTGGGATCCGTTCACTCCCAATCACAAGACCGACGGCTACGATTTGGTCGAATGGATGGCCAAGCAGTCGTGGAGCAACGCTCGCATCGGGATGATCGGGGGCTCCTACGGTGGCTGGACTCAGTGGTGGACGGCGAGTCAGGCTCCGCCCTCGCTCAAGGCGATCGCTCCCCAGGTCGCCCCACCCGATCAACTCGAGAACATTCCCTACCAGAACGGTATCATGCTCGGCCCGTTCGTCGACTGGGCGGCCTGGATGTCGGGCCGGACCGGGCAGATCGTCGATACCGGCGCCTATGGAGGGTATACGGTCACCCGGGCCCGCGATCTGTGGCACACGCCCTATCTCACCTTGAACGAAGCGCGCGGGCCGGCCTTCGCGCCGTGGTGGGAGACCTGGATCCGGGCCAACGTGTCGACCCATCCGTATTGGCAAGCGATCGCCTATCAGGGGCCGGAGCGCTACGCCAAGATGACGGTGCCCGCCCTCAACCTCACCGGCTGGTTCGATGCCGACTTCCCGGGTTCGCCGATGAACTACCTGGGGATGAAGGCCCACGCCGGCTCGCCCGAGGGACGGCGCCCGAAACTCATCATCGGGCCGTGGTATCACGGGCTCAACGAGCGGGTGGTGGGCGGGATCGACTATGGGCCGGACGCGGTGATCGACCTGGACGGCTACATCACTCGGTGGTTCGACCATTACCTCAAGGAGATCGACAACGGGGTGGTCGACGATCCTCCGGTCTGGGTCTTCGTGATGGGGCCAAACCGGTGGTATCCGGAGCGAGACTGGCCGCTGCCGCAGACCCGGTGGACCCCGTACTACCTGACGAGCGGCGGGCGGGCCAATTCGCTCGAGGGCGACGGGCTCTTGACCACCGTGCCGCCGCCGAGCGATCGGAGCGATGGGTATACCTACGACCCCGATCGACCGACCCGGTCTCCCTACGGGACCCACGGTCACATTCCCGGCGTGGTCGATACCCGACTCGGCGCCCGCGGCGACGAGGTCCTGGTGTATCAGACTCCGCCCCTGACGGAGGATGTCGAGGTGACCGGACCGATCGAGGCTCGGCTGTTCGCCGCCACGTCCGCGAGGGATACCGACTGGATGCTGCGCCTGGTCGACGTCAGCCCCGATGGCTTCTCCGCGCTATTGGGTGAGGGAGTCATGCGGGCCCGCCATCGCGACCCGGCCGCGGGCGGCCAATTCAACCCCGCTCAGTTGAGCACCATCGAGCCGGGTCGGGTCTACGAGTATCGGATCAAGTTCTGGCGGGTCACCGGCAACGTCTTTTCCCGAGGGCATCGGATCCGGTTGGAGATTTCCAGCAGCTACTACCCGTTCTATCTCCGGAACCTCAATTCCGACTCAGACAACGCCGGCCTGGCCACCAAGCCGGTCGTGGCAACCCAGCGGGTCCACCACGGCCGAGCCTATCCGTCGCAGATCGTGCTTCCGGTGATTCCATCGAGGGCGAATCCGCGGAGCTAGGAACTTCACGGCACCAAATAGGGTTTGCGGAGGAGCATCGTGACCCAGTGGATGAGACGTATTCGTGGCGCCATTGGAATCGGCCTGGCCTGGGCCGCCGCGTGGTTCGGGGCCGGGATGGCACTCCTGCTCGTCGTCGGTATCGGTGCCGCCGACGTTCCGTTCCCGCTCTTCTTCGGACTCCTGGGCTTTCTTGCAGGCGCCACGTTCTCGGGTCTCCTCGGGGTTCTCGCGCGGCGGCGGCGGTTCGATCAATTGTCGCTTCCGCGCGTTGCGGCTTGGGGCGCCCTTGGTGGCGTCTTGCTCGCCGGGGTCGTTTACCTCTCGGCGGGCCCCGGGGCGGAGCTCCTGGTGCTGGGCCCGGTGTTCGCACTCGCGGGCGCGATCTCTGCCACCGCCACTCTCGCCCTCGCTCGCGGGGAAGACAGACGAGTATTGGGCGACGGAGATGCAGCCGCCGATCGAAGGGTTGGCGCGGACGGGTAACGTGTGCTCGTGGGTGGCGGACCGCCGGACCAGCAAAAAGAGCAGGGCCTTGCCATCATCCAGCTGGGATCCGTTTGATCGTGAACGAGACTTGGCCGGGCTAGAACCTCCGGCGCGGACTCTTACCGCGATCCCACCTCCAAGACCCAGACGTCGCTGTGCCGGTCCTCAGAGGTGAAGAAGAATCGACCCCCGCCTAACGCAAACCCGCCGAGATAAGAGGTGTGAACCGTGGGATCGAAGCGAACTTCCAGCCGAGGAGGTCCACCGGCGGCCGGGACCGACCAGATCGACTGCACGCTGCTCGCGTCGTGGGTCACGAAATAGATGGTCCCGTTCCTGGCCCAAATCACTTCCTCGACCGGAGGCGTCCCGGGGCGGGTCGCATCCACCAGGATCGTCTCGGGACCACCGGCGGCTGGCATGACCGCCAGACTCCCGCCTACGCCTGCCGTCGCGAACGCGATCGAGCGACCGTCGGGCGACCACACGGGGCTGGTGCCCCCCTCCCGCAGCCGCACCGGCGTTCCCCAGGTACCTCGGGCGTCGCGACCGACCGTCCAGATCCCGTCGCCAGTGGTAAACTCGGTGAACACGAGTGCGCTACCGTCGGGCGACCAGTCGGCGAGGGCTTCCTGCCCCGGCGAGTGGGTTACCCGTTGCGCGGCGCTCCCATCGAGCCGCATCACGTACAGGTCCCTGGAGCCGGACCGCCAGGAGTGAAAGGCAATCTCATCTCCGTTCGGCGAGACCGCGGCGGCAAAATCGTCGGTCGGGTCGGTCGTCAAGCGCTCCGGCTCGCCCCCGGCCGCGGGTACTCGGAAGAGATCCGCGTTCCCCGTCAGGTTCGAGTCGTACCAGAGCCATTTTCCGTCGGCCGAGGCCGAAAGGGTCTCGATGACCTCGTTGGTGTTGGTGACTCGGGTCGCGGCCGTGGTGGTGACGGGCGGCGTGGTCGGAATCGGGAGGCTCCAGATGGCGTTCCGAATCGAGTACGCGGAGTAGGCGAGCCGCCCTCCGTCGGCCGAGAGCGAGATGGTGTGGGCACCGAGCCCCGTGGTGAGCCGAACGATCGGTCCCGGCTTCCGCGGCGAGACCGCGTAGACGTCCGTGGGCCCATCGCGGTCCGAGACGAAATACAGCCGCTGTCCGTCGGGCGACCACACCGGGCTGTGATTGAGAGAGAGGCTATCGGTGATCGTTTCGACCCTGCCCTCGGCCAGTCGAATCAGGGCGATCCGGCTCGGTGAGAGGTTGCCGAAGTTGGCGCCGGCGGTGGTGTAGAGCGCGTTGCCGGTGACGCAGGCGACCGAGTCGCCGTTAGGTGCCCAGGCGCACATCGTAGGCTCGGAGAGCCCCGCCAGGCCGCGGGTGGATCCGTCGTCCTCGCGAAGGAAAACCGAATCTCCACGGGCGAACGCGATTCGGCGGCCGTCGGGCGACCAAACCGCCGTGGCGACGGCCGCGCCCGGACGGCCCGGGATCTCGGGCCGAGCCGGACCACCGCCCGCGGGGGCGCTGAAAACCCCGCCGCGCGAGAGGAAGAGGACTCGGGAACCATCGGGAGACCACTGGGGATTCGTCTCGGCGGCAGTGGTGTCGCCGGTGAGAGGAATGGGGCGTCCCTCGCCAACCGGGCGGACCATGACCCGGAGCTTGAGCAGCGATCCTCGGGCGTAGGCGACCGACCGACCGTCCGGTGCCAAGGCCGGGGTGACCTCGAGTCCCGGATCCCAGGTGACATGGGTAGCCCGGCCGATCTGCAAGGGCTGAGCGTCACGCCTAACGTAGGTGCCAAGCACAAACGCCACTCCCGCAAGGCCGGCCGCGGCCACGATCGCGAAGGGCCGATTGCGACCCCACCGGCCGGGCGATGCCGCCGGACGGCGACTCGGAGCAGTCTGGCTCAACGCCTCGGCGAAGCCGGCGGCACTCCGGAATCGATCGGCGGGGAGTTTCTGGAGCGCCGTCTGGAGGGCCTCGTCGACGTGGTCGGGAACGCTGCTCCGGATGGCCCGGACGCTCTTCACGGGCTCGGTGACCACCCGAGCGACGATCGCCTGCGCGTTGGGGCCCGTGAACGGGGGTTCGCCGGCCAGCATCTCGTAGGTGACGCAAGCCAGGGCATAGAGATCGGCCCGGCCATCGACCTCGCGCTCGCCCAAGGCCTGCTCGGGGGCCATGTACTGCGGTGTGCCTAACGACATCCCCGTCTGCGTCATTCGGTCGCCGCCGGTGCGGCTGGCGGCGAGGGCGATGCCGAAATCGGCGACCAAGGCGTGGCCGCCATGGAGGAGGATGTTTTCCGGCTTGATGTCGCGGTGAATGATGCCCTTCCCGTGGGCATACTGAAGGGCATCGGCCACTTCCCGGGCGATCAAGAGGGCCTCCGCGACCGGGAGCTGTTGCTCGCGCGCGAGCCGTTCGCGGAGCGACTCGCCCTCGACATACGGCATCACGTAGAACACCGTGCCATCGACCGCCCCGGAGTCGAACAGGGACAGGATATGGGGGTGCTGCAGGTTGGCGGTGGTCTTGATCTCCTGGAGGAACCGCTCGGCGCCGATCGCCGCCGCCAGCTCGGCTCGCATCACCTTGATCGCTACGGCGCGGTCGTGGCGCAGGTCGTGGGCTAGAAAGACGGTCGCCATTCCGCCGGAACCCACTTCCCGGTCGATCCGATACCGATCCGCCAAGGCGCTGGCAAGGCGGCTTCGACGGTCGTCTATGGGCAAGCGGTTCGCCGGGCTGGGCGGGACTTGGATCTGGATTCCATGGAGCACTGCCAACTTAGCCGGCGCCGATCAGGCCTGAAAGGGGCGTCTCGAATCGCCCTCCGCGATGGTCACGGGTTGCCGCTGTCGGGTGCCCTTGGCGTCCGTGTGACAAGTCGCGGCCGCGTCCCAATGCTGGTTGGCGGACGGCGGGGCCGCTCGGTGCCGTCGTTGGGCCCCGCGGCGGAACGCGGATTCGTTAGGCGTGACCTCGGCAATCATCTCGAACCGATGCAATCCTCGGGGGCTCGCTCGCCTCGCTGCCCAGCCCCGGAGCACAACCTGCCGCCGGCCGGTTGATGCGGTCCGCCACTTTGAACCGGTCGTCGTCCGAGGTCGGGCTGTCCGGCCGAGTCGTTGCTCGGGCTGCACCGGTTGTCACCCGCGTCGATCCTCGTCGCTGTTTCAGGCCCCCGGTCGCGCCCGGCTCGCCCGGCCAATAGATTCTGGGGTCCCAACCCCGGCCCACGCCCGGAGCCGATGACCGCCACCGAGCCTCGCCCGATCCGAACCGGCGCGGAGTACCTCGCCAGCCTCCGCGGGCGCGGCCTCACCGTCTACTACCTCGGCGAGCTCGTTTCCGAGCCGGTCGATCACCCGGTCATCCGCCCCTCGATCAACGCGGTCGCCGCCAGCTACGACCTGGCCCTGGCCGATCCGGAGTTGGCCACCGCGACGAGCACCCTCACCGGCCAGCGAGTCAACCGGTTCCTCCACCTCGCGGCCGACGCCACGGACCTGGTCCAACAGAACCGGATGCAACGGCGGCTCGGTCAGCTCACCGGGACCTGCTTTCAGCGCTGCGTCGGAATGGACGCCATCAACGCCCTCCACTCGGTGAGCTACGACATCGACCAGGCCTGCGGGACGCTCTATCACCGGCGGTTCCTCGAGTTCCTGGCGATGCTCCAACGGGGCAACCTGGTATTGGGCGGCGCCATGACCGACGTCAAAGGCGATCGTGGCAAGGCCCCGCACCAGCAGGCCGACCCCGACCTCTATCTCCGGGTCGTGAAACGCTCGGCGGACGGAGTTTGGGTCCGGGGGGCCAAGGCCCATCAGACCGGTTGCCTCAACTCGCACTGGCTGGTGGTGATGCCGACGACCCGCCTCACGGAAGAAGACCGCGACTACGCCATCGCCGGGGCTGTCCCCGTGACGGCGCCCGGGCTGACGTACATCTATGGCCGGCAGTCGTGCGATACCCGGAGCGCCGATTCCGACGACCTCGACCAGGGCAACGCGAACTTCTCGGGCCAAGAAGCCCTGATCATCTTCGACGACGTCTTCATCCCCGCCGAGCGGGTGTTTCTCGACGGGGAGTTCCGGTTCGCCGCGAGTCTGGTGGAGCGGTTCACCTGCTATCACCGGCGCTCGTACGTCTGCAAGACCGGCGTGGGCGACGTCCTGATTGGGGCGGCGGCCGCGATCGCCGAGGCCAACGGGGTGGCCAAGGCCTCCCACGTGCGCGACAAGCTGGTCGAGATGACCCACCTCAACGAGACCGTGTACGGCACCGGCATCGCGGCCAGTCATCAGGCAACGACCTTGGCCTCGGGAGTGGCGCTGCCGGACGAGATGCTGGCGAACGTCTGCAAGCATCACGTCACCGAAGTCCCGTTCCTCCTGGGTCGGCTGGCCCAGGATCTGGCCGGCGGCCTGGTGGTGACCCTCCCCTCTGGCGCCGACTTCAAGCACCCCGATGTGGGGCCCAGACTTCGGAAGTACCTTCAGGCCCATCCGGATGTCTCGACGGAGGATCGGGTCAGGCTGCTCAGGTTGATCGAGAACATGACCCTGGGCCGGAACGCGGTCGGCTACCTGACCGAGTCGCTCCACGGGGCCGGGTCGCCCCAGGCCCAGCGGATTCAGATCGAACGGAGCGCCGATTACGAGCGCAAGAAGGCGATGGCCCGGCGCCTGGCCGGGATCGGAACGGAGGCGGGACGATGACGACGATCTCGGCGCGGCCGCTCACCATCGACGCCTACACCAAGAAGTACCCTGGTGTTCCCGCCGAGGCGATTCTCAAGGAGGATCTCCTGCGGCTCGGGATGACGTTCACCGATGCCGCCATGGAGGCCGCCAAAGGGTGCCGGACCCAGGCCTACTACCTCTTCTCCTACAACATCTCGGCCCACGGCGACATGAAGAAGGGCGTCAGCACCGCGGCGCCGGAAGACATCGTCTTTCGGGGTGGACCCCACGGGCTCAAGCGGACCTCGGTGCGGGTGGTGCTGAACGCCGCTTCGCCGTACGTGGTCGACATGGTCGGGGGAGTGCCCCACATCACCGAACATGGGGTGCCGATCGCCGAAGCCGTCTATCCCTCGAAACCGGCCTATTACGGCACCACCTTCGCCGATGGAATGCGGTACGAGCAGGTGGTCCCGTTGCTCTACGACTCCTATGCCTTCATCACCACCTTCCGGGCCTGCCATTACTGGGGCGACAAGGAAGAGTGTCGGTTCTGCGACATCAACTACAACCTCCGGGAGCTGCGAAAGCTCACCGGCGATCATGTCACCGCCGACGCCATCAAGGACCTCCCGAAGGTGGTCGACGTGCTCGAGGCGATGAGCCGGGAGCCCGATCCGGCCAAGCGGATGATCACCATCATCATGACCGGTGGTTCGATCGTCAGACCAGTTCGCGGCGGGCCGGATAACGCCACCGATTTCAACCTCCCCTACGTCGAGGCCATTCGGGAGCGGATCGGCCGGCGGGTCCCGATCGTGATGATCACCGAGTCGCAGCCGATGGAGAACGTCCGCCGGTTTCGGGACGCGGGCGTCACCTCGCATAACGCCAACCTCGAGGTCTGGGACAAGCGCCTGTTCCAGTGGATGGCGCCCGGCAAGGAGAAGTACATCGGCTACGATCTCTGGGTGAAACGGCTGGTCGACGCGGTGGCGGTGATGGGTGAGGGCGGGGTGAGCCCCAATATGGTCTCGGGGGTGGAAATGGCCCAACCGGTGGGCTTCTCGACGGTGAAGGAGGCCGTCGCGTCGGCCCGGGAGGGCTTCGAGTTCCTGATGTCCAACGGGGTCATCCCCCACCTCGACACCTGGTGCGTCGAGCCCGGGACGACGTTGGCCGGACATCCGCCGATTCCGCTCGATTTCCTGATCCAGGCCGACCTGGCCTGGTATGAGACCTGGCGCAAGTACAAATTGCCGCCCTTCGCGGGGTACGGCCCGATGGGGGCGGGGCCGGGCATCGCGATCTACGGCAACACCGCCTCGGTCGACCTGGGCGGCTGAATCGCGACGCGGCAGGAAGGGCGCGGCGGAGTAGTCGAGCAGGGCATCGCCGCGATGGGGACGAACATTCGAACCACTCACCGGGAATGTCCATGATCAAACGCGTATTGCTCCTGGCGTTGGCGACCGCGGCTTGCGGCAAGGCCCCCGATCCTGCGCCGGCCGCTCCTCCGGAACCGACGCCCCCACCGGTAGTCGAGATCACCGCGCTGGACTATGCTTTCCAGGCACCCGACACGATTCCGGGCGGGTGGGTGACGCTCCGAATCGCCAACCGGGGGCAGGAGCTCCACCATGGGCAGATCGCCCGGATCGGCGGGGGAAAGACGTTCGCCGACCTGGCCGCGCTCGACCCGACGGCGCCGCCTCCCGAGTGGCTCGAGCTGGTCGGCGGGCCGAGCGCCCCGCCGCCCGGCGGAGCGCTCGAACTCACCACCAAGCTCGAACCCGGTCACTACGCCTTCATCTGCATGGTCCCCTCGCCCGACGGCAAGCTCCATATCGCCAAGGGCATGGCCAAGCCGTTCGAGGTGGTGGCTCCGGCGGTCCCGGCCGCGGCGCCGACGGCCACGATCACCGCGTCCTTGTCGGATTACGACTTCGGCCTGGTCCCGGCCCTCACCGCGGGGACCCACACCATCCGAGTGGTGACGGCGCCGGGCCAACCGCACGAGATCGTGATCGCGAGGCTGGTGCCGGGCAAGAAAGCGGAGGACTTCTTCGTCTGGGCGGAGAACGTCTTCACGGTGACGCTCACGCCGGGCGACTACGCGCTCGTCTGCTTCATTCCGGACGCCAAGGACGGGAAGCCGCACGCGACCCACGGGATGATCAAGACGATCAAAATCACCTAGGGATGCCTAACGACGGCGCCGAGCCATGAATGGGTTGGCGTCGGGGTGGGGGCTCGCCAGGTTGGCCCCGATCATGAACAGGTCCCCGGCCGTGGTCAGCGAAGGATCGCCGAACACGCCGGGGACCACCACCACCGGCACCCGCCAGGTGCCGTCGGATTGACGGCGGGTCCACGAAATCCCCTTTCCGGACCCTTTGTCGTCGAAGTACAACTCGATGCCGTCGAGGCTGAACGGCGACCCTTCGATTGCGGTCGTGTTGATGGTGGGCCCGAGGTTGACCGGCGCGGTCCATCCTGCGGCCGTCTTGGTCGACATCCAGAGGTCAGGGCCGCCCCGCCCGCCGGGCCGGCTCGACTCGAAGAACAGGGTGGTCTCGTCCAGCGTCAGATGGGGGGTTCTCGTCGCCGGGCAGGAACGGGAATCCGACGCTCGGCGCCGGCACCGCGGCCGCCCACCGGCCGTTGCGTCGCTCCGAGTAATAGATCGTGGGTGTGGGCCGGGCCGGCTGCGGCACCGGGTCGGTGAACAGGATTCGGCTGCCGTCGGCCGAGAGCCACTGGCCGCCGTTCAGGGCACCCCGAATATTGAGATCGTCGCCAATGTTTTGCGGCTCGGTCCAAGTACCGTTCATGAGCGTGGCCCGGTAGATCTTGGCGGCCAGGGTGTCGGCGGGGTCCCAACCGGGGCGGAGCGGGCCCCGGACGATCACGGTCTGATCCTGGATGAACCGGAGCGGGTCGAAGCGGAGGTAGGTGAAGTAGAAGGCGGTGCCGTCGGGGGAGATGAATCCGCTATCCTCCCAGCCCGCCGTGCTGACCGGGGGTCCCAAGTCGACGGGCGTCTCGAAGCTCGGCGGCGTGGCGGGGCTGGGATTGGCGGGGGAGCCGCAGCCCAAGGCTGCCAACAGGATTGCCAACGGCAGCGGGCCACCGCGCTCGGCGCCGACCACGACTATTCGCGGTGGAGTCATCGCACGGCCGAATCAGGCCTGTCCAAGCCGAGGGCGGTTAGGGTCGGCGGCGGATCCGGTCCTTGGGCCGAGGCTTCTGCGCCTTGGTCTTGGCGCCGGGGTTGGCGGGGACCTGTTTGGCTGCCTGAGCCGCTTTCTTCTTCTCCAACAGGGCCCGAAACCCGGCGAGATTGGGATCGCCTGCGTCGTTCGATTTCGCCATGGTCCGAAAACTAATGCGTCGGCCGGACTCCAGTACCCTCCCGGCCCCAATCCCGCCAGATTTGGGGCAACGGCTCACGGAGCGTACCTAGGTGTCGATGCGGCTTGCGTTCGTGGTGGCGGGAGCGGTGGTGGGCGTGGGACCGGCCTCTAGTCAGCCCCCGGGGGCCGGCCGAGGCAACCCGTCGGTTCAGATCAAACCCGGGGAGGAGTGTCCCGCGGGCACCACGGAGGTCAGGCCCCGAACCTGCCAAGCCCCGACCTTGCCGGTGCCGAGTATCGTCGACTATCGGCCCCGCTCAACCCTGATCGCGCCTGCCCATCCGGTCCCGCGGGCCAAGTTCCCGGTCATCGACTTTCACGGTCATCCGTTCAGCCAGCTGGGCAGCCCGGAGGGATTGGCCGCGCTGGGCGCCGCGATGGACACCATCGGCATTCGACTGATGATCGCCGCCAACAACGTGTCCGGCGAGGCGTTGGTTCAGCAGTCCGGCTTGGTGGCGGCCTCGCCCGCCATGAAGGATCGGGTTCGGTTCCTGACCGGCGTCTCGTTCGCCAACGTCGGCCCGGGTTGGGCGGAGAAAGCGGTGGCCCAGCTCGAAGCGGACGTGGCGGCCGGGGCGGTCGGGATCGGGGAGGTCGGCAAGGGCCTCGGGTTGAGCACCAAACGCGCCGATGGCACCAGGCTCGCGATCGACGATCCCGCGCTCGATCCGATTTGGCAAGCGGCGGCACGGCTTCGGCTGCCGGTGTTCATCCACACGGCCGACCCCCAGGAGTTCTGGCAGCCGATCGACTTTCACAACGAGCGCTGGCTCGAGCTGGCGCTCTTCCCAGGGCGGCGGTACCCGCCGGAGCAGTTCCCGGGCTTCGAGCAGCTGATGACCGAGCGGGACAACATGCTCAGGCGGAACCCCAAGACCACCTTCGTCATCGCCCACATGGGGTGGCACGCCAACGACCTCGGCCGGCTGGGCAAGCTGTTCGACGAGATGGCGAACGTCTACACTGAAGTTGGTGCCGTGCTGTACGACATCGGCCGGCAACCCCGGGCGGCGCGCGACTTCTTCGTCAAGTATCAAGATCGGATCCTGTTCGGCAAGGACTCGTTTCAGCCCGAGGAATACCCGTACTTCTGGCGAGTGTTCGAGACCCGGGACGACTACTTCGATTACTACCGGGACTATCACGCCAGCTGGAAGCTCTACGGGATCGACCTGCCCGACCCGGTGCTAAAGAAGGTCTACTTCGCCAACGCCTTGACGATCACGCCCCGTCTTCCGCAGGGCGGCTGGCCGAGGTGACCGACCGGCTCGACCGGCTCCACCGATGGATGCGATCGCGCGCGGCCTGCTATCGCCTCGCGATCGTCTCCCGGATTCTGCTCGCCCTCGCCTTCATTCCGACCGGAATGGTCAAGCTGCTCGGACGGCGGTTCACTCTGCTGCCGACCGACACGCCGATCGGGGCCTTCTTCGAGGCGATGTACCAGACCGGCGTCTACTGGCGGTTCATCGGCTTGGGCCAGGTGGTGGCCGGGTTGCTCCTCCTGGTCCCCCGAACGTCGACGCTCGGCGCGGTGGCGTTCTTCCCGATCATTCTCAACGTGTTGGTGATCACCTGGGCGCTCGAGTTCCGGGGGACCGGGTACATCACGACACTGATGCTCCTCGCCAACCTGTTCTTGCTGGCTTGGGATTACCACCGGCTCCGGTCGGTGCTGGTCGAGCCCTCGGACCGAACCGTGCCGGCGTTCCCGACGATGCGACTCGATCCGTTGGAGCGGGCGGGGTACGCTCTCGGTACCGTGTCGGGGTTCGTGGTGCTGTTGTCGACCCGGAGCCTGGCGACCGGGGCGTGGGTACCATTGATGCTCGGGGCTGGCGCGGTTGCCGGCGGGCTGGTGTTGCTGGGCTGGATCCGAGCCGCCACCGGCGGGCGCCTCGCGCCGACTCGATGAACCCCTGGCCGGTGCTGCTCTACGACGGCGACTGCGGGTTCTGCCAGGCCACCGTGCAATTCGTGCTCCGCCGCGATCGAGAGAAGACGTTGCGGTTCGCCCCGCTTCAGGGCGAGTTTGCGGCGGCGCTCAGGGCCCGGTTCGGGGAACTCGAGGCCGTCGACAGCGTGGTCTGGGTCCCGGCCGGTGGGGAGGGAGTGCTGCTGCGCTCCGACGCCGCCTTCGCGGTGGCCCGCTATCTCGGCGGGGCTTGGCGGCTGCTGCCGGCGCTCGCGGTAGTGCCTCGGGCCATCCGCGACCGGGTCTACGATGCCATCGCGGCCCGGCGGCATCGGCTGGCGGAGAGGCGCGCTTGCTTGCTGCCGGCCGCGGAAGATCGAGCCCGTTTCATTCCCTAACGGCTACTGGGAGGATGCCCCATGAGGCGAAGCCTTGCGATCATCCTCGGGTTGGCCTCCGCTGGGGCGGGTCAGGCCACCGCGCAGCGAGAGGTGGACTCGGCGGAGGCGCTGGCGTTGTTTCGCGAGAACATCGACGCCATTCACAAGCGCAACCATGCCCGGTACCTCGCCACCTATCTCCAGACCGACCAGCTGACCCGCGGTGGGTTGCGGGGGATCGAACGCGGCTGGCTCGGGTGGTCGGCCCGTCGTGACACCGCGCCCGCCTGGCCCGATACCCTGATCGCCACCGAGTTCACCGTCGCGCCGCTCGGGCCGGGGGTCGTGTACGGGATGTATCGGTATCGCGGCGTCAATCGGGGGGTGGCGTCGGTCGGCATCTCGGAGCGGATCTTCATCAGGACGCCACGCGGGTGGCGGATCGCCTACACCGCCTCCTTTCCCGATACTCTGCCGCCGTGACGCCGCCCGCTCGAACCGCGACGCGCCGCGGCGGATACCAAGGCCGGCCGTACCCTCCTTCGGAGTAACCCATGACCACTAGTCTCCTCGCCGCCGCCCTGGTGATCCTCCAGACGCCGGCGGTCCGCCCCGCGGTCGACTCGGCCGCGCTACGCCTTTCGGCCGCGGTGGCCGCCCTGCCGGTTCGGATGCTCGGCCCCGGGTTCATGAGCGGCCGGATCTCCGATCTCGAGGTCGACCCCCGCAAGCGGAGCACCTGGTATGTCGCCGCCGGCTCCGGCGGCGTTTGGAAGACGACCAACGCCGGAGTCAGCTGGACCCCGCTCTTCGATAACCAGCCATCCTACTCGATCGGGGAGATCACCCTCGATCCGACCAACCCGGATGTCGTCTGGGTCGGCACCGGCGAGAACGTGAGCGGCCGTCACGTCGGTTGGGGCGATGGGGTGTACCGAAGCCTCGACGGCGGGCGAACCTGGCAGCGAATGGGGTTGCCGAAGTCCGAGCACATCGGCCGGATCCTGGTGGACCCCCGCGAGGGGAAACGGGTCCTGGTTGCCGCCGAGGGGCCGCTCTGGGCACCGGGCGGCGAGCGGGGAGTGTACCGGAGCGAGGACGGCGGGACCACCTGGACCGCGGCGCTCCAAGTCGACGAGCACACCGGCGTCACCGATCTCGAGTTCGATCCCTCGAACCCCGACGTGGTCTACGCCGCGGCGTATCAACGCCGGCGCCACGTCTGGGGCTTCATGGGCGGTGGTCCGAAATCGGGGATCTACAAGTCCACCGACAACGGCAAGACCTGGCGTCCGGTGAAGACCGGGCTGCCGTCGGGCGACGTCGGCAAGATCGGGCTCGCGGTGACGCCGGCGGATCCCAAACTCGTCTACGCCACCATCGAGGCCGGCGCGAGCGACCGGGGGTTCTACCGATCGGCGGACCGAGGCGAGAGTTGGGAGAAGCGAAACGGGTACATCTCGGGCGGCACCGGACCGCACTACTACCAGGAGATCGAAGCGTCCCCGATCGATGCCCAGGTCGTCTACCAGATGGACGTCTTTCTCCATGTCACCCGCGACGGCGGTCGAACTTTCGAGATGGCCGAAACCGGACACGACAAACACTCCGACAACCATGCCCTCTGGATCGACCCGTCCGACGGCGACCATCTCCTGGTGGGGACCGATGCCGGTCTCTACCAGAGCTTCGACGACGGCAAGACCTGGCGGCATTTCCCCAATTTGCCGATTTCCCAGTTCTACAAGGTGGCGGTGAATACCCGGGAGCCGTTCTACGACATCCTGGGTGGGGCGCAGGACCTCGGGACCCTGCACGGTCCGTCGCGGACCACCAATCGGGATGGCATTCGTAACCATGACTGGTATGTGCCGCTCGGCGCCGACGGGTACGGCGTGGCGTTTGACCCGCGCGATCCGAATCTGATGTACCTGATGTGGCAGGAGGGGAATCTCTACCGGAAGGACCGCAAGAACGACGAAGGCCTGGGGATCCGGCCGATGCCTGCACCCGGCGATCCGCCGGAGCGCTGGAACTGGGACTCGCCGATTCTGGTGAGTCCCCATGACCCGGACCGGGTCTACTACGGCTCGCAGCGGCTCTGGCGGAGCGACGATCGGGGCGGCAACTGGACCGCGATCAGCGGAGACCTGACCTCGGGGCAGAACCGCTACCAACGTCAGTTCATGGGTCGGGTCTGGAGCGTCGACGCCCTCCACGACAATGGCGCGATGTCGAAGTACGCCACCCTGACCGCGATCTCGGAGTCGCCGGTGCAGGCCGGGGTGATCGCGGTCGGCACCGACGACGGGCTCGTCCAAGTGACCAGCGACGGTGGTCGAACCTGGGCCCGC
Organism: Gemmatimonadota bacterium; assembly: GCA_016874005.1. GTDB lineage: Bacteria > Gemmatimonadota > Gemmatimonadetes > Gemmatimonadales > GWC2-71-9 > SHZU01. Next base: position 17,833 of record VGVQ01000028.1, read on the forward strand.
GCGACGGCTCCGCCAGGGCTCCCACCGCTGTCGTTCGTCAACGACGTCGAGATGTCCATGCACGACGGCCGGACCGTCTACCTGGTGGCGGACAACCACAAGATGGGCGACTTCACGCCATACCTGTTCGAGAGCACCGATCTGGGCCGGACCTGGCGGTCGATTGCCGGCGACCTGCCCAAAGGCACGATCGTCTGGGCGATGCAGCAGGACCATGTCCGGCCGGAGCTGTTGTTCGCCGGTACCGAGTTCGGGTTGTATTTGTCGCTCAATCGGGGCGCCAACTGGCACAAGCTGTCGGGTGGGGTGCCGACGATCTCGTTCCGCGATCTCAAGCTGCATCGCCGCGACGACGACCTCGTCGGGGCGAGCTTCGGGCGGGGCTTCTACCTGCTCGACGACTACTCGGCGTTGCGGACCATGGCGGCCGCCGGGTTACCGGATCCCGGAGGGCTGTTTCCGGTTCGCGACGCTTGGTGGTACGTGCCCTATCAGCCGGGCCAGGCGCCGGGCCGGCCGGAGAAAGGGACCGATGACTTCACCACACCCAACCCGCCGGTCGGCGCCCTCTTGACCTACTACCTGCGCGAGGTGCCCAAGACGTTGGCCGAGCAGCGCCGCGACACCGAAAAACCGCTCAATGAGCGCGGCGCCGATGCTCCGTTCCCGGGTTACGAACGGCTCCAGGCCGAGGCGCGCCAGACCGGGCCCAAAGTGTTCGTGGTGATCGCCGAGGCGAGCGGCCGAGCGGTTCGCTGGATCGAAGGTCCGGCCAAGCCGGGGCTTCATCGAATCAACTGGAACATGCGGGGCCCGGATCCGAGCCCCATCGACCTGCGTCCAGCGGGATTTCGGCCGCCGTGGTCCGACCCGCCGGGTGGGCCGTTGGTCGCACCGGGTCGCTACACCGCGGAACTGGTGATTCTGAGCGAAGGCGGCCTCCGGCGGGTCGGAACCCCGCAGTCGTTCACCCTGAAGCCCGTGCCCGGGGCGCCGTCGAACACCGACTTCACGGCGGTGGCGGCGTTCCAACAGGAGTCCGCCGAACTGATTCGTCGGATCGGTTCCGCGGGGGCCGAGCTCGACGCCGTGGCGGACGAGTTGCGCCATGCCAGGGCCGCGTTGGTTGCCGCGCCCCGCGCGGACCGGGCGCTGTTCGGCCGGGTCGATTCGTTGGCTGGCGCGGTGGCCGGTCTCGACACCCGGCTTCGGAGTGACCGGGTTCGGCAGGGGCTCGACGAGTCCACCTCCCCGTCGATCGCGGGGCGGGCGAACGATGTCATTGGCGGGCACTGGGAGACCACCCAGGCGCCGACCGGGACCCAACGGCGGGGCCTCGAGATCGCGGCGTCGGAGTTCGCGACTTGGCGGCGGGATCTCACCGCGCTGGTGGACGGGCCGTTGGCGCGCCTTCGGGCCGATTTGGTCGCGGCGGGGGCGCCGCACACTCCGGGGAGTCGGCGCCCATGAGTGACTGTCTTTCGCGAATGCCGGGTCAGCGGATCGGGGCGCTGGCCGCGAATTCGAACAGGCTTGCGCCGGCTCGGCAGCCGGCACCGCTGCCGGCCTGGCGCCTACTGCAACGGCGGTAGCTCCACCGAGTTCGTCAGTCCGTTTTGACGTGGGAGGCCCGGCGGGGCCTGGTCAACCCTTGGCCCTGGCGGCCGCGATGGCCTTGACGGTGTGGTTGGCCCGGAACTCGAACAGCTTCCAGCCAAGCGCGGCGGTCTTGGTTTTGTCGGCGATGCTGACCCCATTGATCGAAGCTTTCCCGGCCTTGATCCGCTGATCGTACCGGACGGATGACGGGTCGACCGCCATCATCAGGGCGGTGATCCAGTAGCTGTCGTGGTAGCCCTCGTCGATCGGCTCTTTGACGCCGAGCTCGTCGTTCATGTAGGCAACCATCTTGTCGTACTGGTAGAACTCGGGAATGTAGCGGGCCTTGGCGGCCGCGCCCCAGGCGGCGTTGAGGTTGGTGGCGGCCGCGGCCAGGCCGGTTTGGTTGCCGCCGCTGTCGCCGATCAGGATGATCTCGGTGAATCCGGTCGTCTTGAAGCTGGTGGCGATGTCTTCGATCAACTGGCGATAGGTGTCTTCGCGGAGACTGATGGTGCCCGGGTAGCGCATGTGTCCGGTCGGGGGATCGAAGTTGCCTTCGGGGACGAACGCCACGACCGGAGCGCAGAGCGTTTTGCCGAGTTTCCTGGCAATGGCTTCACAGGCGCCGCGGAGGATGACGTTATGCTTGCCGGTGGTGAGGTAGGGACCGTTCTGCTCGACGCCGCCAGTGGCGATGATGACGGTGGTGGTGCCGGCGGCGATCAGGTCGCGAACCTCCATCCAGGTCAGCTCGTCGATCCAGAGCGATGCCGCGGCCTCGATCGGTCTGGGGGCCCGGAGTTCCGCCTGGATCCGGCGTTCGGCCTCGGCTCGCTGCTCGGCCGTGGGCCGGGCCTGGGCGGCGGCGGCCGGGACGCCGATGAAGCCCGCCAGCGCCATCGCGGCCGGGCGAAGGAAGCCTAACGTCATGACGAACCTCGATCGAAGTTAGCGGCTCAACAAGACTTGCACTTGTTGCTGTTCTTGGATCCCAGCTTCTCGAGCAGGGCCACCGTCTTGAGGAACGGCGGGACCCGCTGGACCGGGCCGTTCGCCATGTCGGCGGTGGTCTGGCCGCGCCGGCTCACCGCCGTGACGTCGGCCCCCTTGGCGACCAGATACTCGATCATCTGGTCGTCGCCTCGGGCCGCGGCGTGGTGGAGGGCGCTGTAGCCGTTGTGGTCGCGGCTGTTGACGTCGGCCTTGACCACCTCGACCAGGTATTTGATGGCGGGCATCCACCCGTCGGGAACGTGGCGGTGGGCGTTGGCGGCGAATCCCTCGCCGTAGCCGACCCCGGCCGCGGCGTGGATCGGGTAGACGCCGGGGCCACCGACCGGGACCGGAGGGAGCCCGGAGGGGTCCTTGTCGCCGTCCTTCTCGTCGTCATCGTCTTCGAAGTCGCGGCCGGCGGCTCTGGTGGTCGGGATGGTCGGATCGGCGCCGGCCGCGAGGAGGAGCTTCATCGCGGCCACGTCGGTTCCGTAGGCCGCCCGCCAGAACGGGGTCGCCCCCGTGGTGTTCACGCCGAGGAGATCGAAGTTGTACGACGCATACCAGAGGTGTTTGGTGAGCCGCGCGTTCGGGTCTGCGCCCTTGTCGAGCAGCGCCTTCATCAATTCGAGGTAGTCGATCTTCTGCCGGGTGTGCGCGGTCGGCTGGGGGTACAGTGATTTGGCGGACCACTGGACGTTGAGCACCGCGTAGAGCGGCGTGGTGCCGGCCTCGCTGGCGAGCTTGGGGTCGGCCCCCTTGTCGAGCAACGCTCTGGCGAGGTCGAAGTGACCATTCAAGGTCGCCATCAGGAGCGGACTGGTCTGGTCCGACCCGCTGACCTGGTTCGGGTCGGCTCCGGCCTCGAGCAACGCCAGGGCGAGTTCCGCGTGCCCCTCTCGGGCAGCGAAGAGGAGCGGCGTGAGCCCGCCCACTTTGCCGACGAGCTGGCCATAGCTGAGCGGTTTGGGTGCGTTGGCGGCCTTGATCGAGTCGGCCAGCCGTTTGGCCACGGCGGCCTTCGCGACCGAATCGGCTTTCGCCGAGTCGACCGGGGTCTTCTTGGCGCTATCGGCGCGGACCCTGGCGGAATCGGGGGCGGGTTTACGGCTGCTGTCGGGTCGAGCCGCGGCGGCCCGGATCGCGGCCATCTTCTTGGCGCGGGCCTGGGCGGCGGCGCGATCGGCCTTTTCGCGGCCGACCGCGTCCTCGACCCGCGAGGTGGCCTTGAGGTTGGCTCCGTTCGCGATCAGCAGCTCGGCGGCCTCTCGGCGGTCGGCGGCGGCGGCCCACATCAGCGGGGTCTGGCTGAACGCGGAGTCGCCGGCGTCCACCGCCGCGCCCTTGGCGAGCAGCGCGGCGACGAGGTCGCGGTTCCCGTGCCCGGCGGCGAAGTGAAGCGGGGTCGCTCCGCCGGTCGTGGTTCGAGGGTTCGGGGCGGCACCGTGGGCGAGCAGAGCGGCCGCCGCCTTCGCCGCGCCGTGGCGGGCGGCCAGGTGGAGCGCGGTGTAGCTGCCGTTGCGGGTGGTGGCCTCGAGGCGGGCGCCGGCCGCGATCAGGGTCTCGATCAGCCCGTCGTCGTCGTGGCTCGCCGCCCAGTGGAGCGCGGTCATTCCGTCGGGTTGGGCGGCGTTGACGTCGGCGCCCTGCTGAAGGAGCCGGCGGACCAAGGCGGTCTCTTGGCGCATCGCGGCGTCGGCGAGGGGCGCCTCGGGCGGGCCGGCCCAGGTCGCGCCGGCGGCCGCGAAGCCGACCAGGACCGTCAAGGCGGTCCGGTACCACCGGGCCCGGCGCCCGGGAGGGTAGCCGTTAGGCATTGGCCCGCAGCGACATGAAGTCGGTGCTGTCGCCGAAGCTGGTGATCTCGCCCATCCCCAGGGCGTGGAGCACCCCGAGCATGGCGTTGGCCATCGGGGTGCCGTCGGCCGCCTTGAGATGGAGGTTGCCGTCGAGCTTGCCGTTGGCCTTGCCGACGATGAACAGCGGGCAACGGCGATGGTTGTGGAGATTCGGATCGCCCATCGGCGAGCCGTAGATCACCATCGACTTGTCGAGGAGGGTTCGGTCGCCCTCGGTGAGGCCCTGGAGCTTGTCGAGGAAATACGGCAGCATCCCGACGTGGTATCGGTTGATCAGGAAGAAGTCCTTGACGCCTTTCTCGCCGCCGCCGTGGTGCGAGGCCGGGTGGAACGGCTTGTCGCACCCGCTCTCCGGATACACCCGGCTGGAACCGTCGCGCCCCATCTTGAAGGAGAAGACCCGGGTGACATCGGCGGCGAAGGCCAGTGCCTGGAGATCGAACATCAACTTGACGTGGTCCTCGAAGGAGTCGGGAACCCCGGCCGGCGCTTCCGGCATCTCGCGCGCCTCGCCGCTGGTGTTCCGCGCCTCGATCCGCAGGATTCGGCGCTCGACCTCGCGGATGTCGTCGAGGTAGCGCTCCAACCGCTGCCGGTCGGCCGGGCCAAGGGTGGCTCGCATCGAGGCCATTTCGGCCGAGACCCAATCGAGGATGCTCTTCCGGGTCCGGCGCCGGGAGGCCCGCTCCTCCCTGGAGCCGCCCACCCCGAAGAGCTTCTCGAAGGCCACCCGAGGGTCGCGGATGACCGGAAGCGGTTCGGTCGGCGAGGACCAGCTGATCGAGTCGGTATAGACGCAGGCATACCCGTAGGCGCAGCCGCCAGCTTGATCGACGTTCTCGATGCACAGTTGCATCGACGGGATCGGGGTGTCCTGCCCGAATCGCTGGGCGTACATCTGGTCGAGCGAGGTTCCCACGAACACGTCGGATCCCTCGGTTTGCTTGGGATGCGATTGGGTGAGGAACACCGCGCTCGAGCGAAAGTGATCGCCGCCGATTTCTTCGGGCGTCTCCGGTTCCGCCTCGCGGCAGTCGGTGTTGCTGACGATGGTGAGCTGGTTCCGATAGCGCTCCAGGGCGTTCAGCGCGGTCGGGCCGAGATCGAACTCCCGGCCGACCCCGGCGGGCGACCAGAGGTTGAGCTTGGAGCCCAGGTCGTTGCAGCCGGCGGCGCCGTGGACCATTTCGATCGCCACCAGTCGGGCCGGATCGTTGGCCACCAGCCGAGCGTAGCGGCCCCGTCCAGCCGGGACCATCGCGTCGAGCCAGGGAAGCCCGACCGTGGCGCCGAGCGTCTTGATGAAGGTCCGGCGATGGAGCGCCTGTCCGGTGAGAAAGTGCATCGCGAGCTCCTACTTCGAAGACGGGGTGACGGCGGGGGACGGGGCAGCGGCGAGGGCCGGAACGTCCTGCCGGCGGAAGGGGTCGCTCTCGACGACCGCCAGGACGAACTCCGACATCCGATATCCCTTGGCTTCGACCCGGGCCGCGATCCGGCGGACCGTGGGGCCGTCGGCATAACCAATGCGACGTCCTAACGCGAATGCCATCAGGTTCTGGATGTAGGTGCGCACCAAGGGCACCGGTCGTTTCAGGAGCACGGCCCGCAGCTCGGCGGGGTTGGTGATGGTGGTCCCGTCGTAGAACTCGCCCTGGGTGTCCAGTCCCATCCCGTTCTCGCGGGTCCGCCACTGTCCGGTGACGTCGAAATTGTCGAGGGCCAGCCCGATCGGGTCCATGAACATGTGGCAGGACTGACACATCACGTTGGACCGGTGGAGCTCCATCCGTTCTCGGGTCGTCAGCATCCGGCCTTCCGCCGACGACTCGGTCTCGTCGAGGTCGGGGACTCCCGGCGGTGGCGGCGGGGGCGGCGAGCCGAGGAGGACTTCCATCACCCACTTCCCGCGAAGCACCGGCGAGGTGCGGTTGGCTTGCGAGGTGAGCGTCAGCACGCTGGCGTGCCCCAAGAGCCCGGCCCGGCGATCGTCGGGGTAGCTGACTTTGCGGAACCCGGCGCCAACGACGCCCTTGAACCCGTAGTGACGAGCCAACGGTTCGTTGACGAAAGTGTAATTGGCGGTGAACAGCTCGAGGAAACTCCGGTCGGCCCGAACCAGGTGATCGAAGAACAGCTCGGTCTCCCGCTGCATCGCGGTGGCGAGCTGCTGATGGAAATCGGGAAACTGGAGGGCATCGGGGTGCACCTTGGCGATGTCCTGGAGCCGGAGCCACTGGGCCGCGAATCGGGTTGCCAGCGCTTCGGATCGGGGGTCCGCCAACATCCGGCGAGTTTCCGCCTGGAGGACACCGGGCTGCGATAGCCGGCCCGCGGCGGCCAACCCGCTCAGCCGCTCGTCCGGCGGCGTTCCCCACAGGAAGAACGAGAGCCGCGATGCCAAGTCGAGATCGGCGAGCTGATAACTCTGTCCCTGCCGCACCGTCGCGGGCGCCTGCTCCATCCGGAAGAGGAAGTGAGGGCTCGCCAGGATCGCCTCCAACCCGGTTCGAATCCCGACCTCGAAGCCGCCCTCGGCCGCGCCCTGGTCGAAGAACCCGAGGAGCGCGGCGCGATCCTTGGCGTTGAGCGGACGTCGATAGGCCCGCTTGCCGATCTCGGTGAGGATCTTGGCGGCGCAAGGCCGGGCTTCGGCCGGGGCGAGCGGCCGGCAACTGAAGATCCGCCGCCGGGTCGAGGTCTCGGAAACCCCAGTGGGCCGATAAGGGCCGGTCACCACCAGGTCGCGAAGATGGGAGAAGTTGGTGATCCCGGTTTCCGACCCGATCTGGGTATCGCCGATGCTGTGGTCGTGAGGCGCGAGCAGGTCGTTGACCGGTCCCTCGAAGGTCTTCAAGAACGCCGCCGCGATTCGGTGCGCTCCGGCCGTCACCCGAATCGGTTCGCTCCTGATGTCCATGCCGGTCGGGTCGGCTTGGGACATCCACCGATCGATGGGGAGCAGCGCCACCCGGGCGCCGTCGACCGAAATCTCGAGATGCTCGTCGAACGGGGCATCCGACCCGAACAGCTGGCCGGTCGGAATGGCGTGGAGATTGACCGTGAAGACGTACTCACCGTCGGCCGGGAAGTTGTGGGATACCGCGAGCCCGCCCCGAGTGCCGATCGGGGCGCCATCGGCGGTCTGCCATTGGGCGGCGAGTCGGGGCAGCTTGTAGGTCTTCGAGCTGACGCCGGCCTCGGGATCGCCGACGGCGAGGCGACTGATTTCGCTCGCGGCATCGAGGTAGGCGTCGAGGGTGGTCGCCGAGGGCATCTGGACGTCGGCGATGTTGTCGAAGTTGGCCGATTTGGTATCGAGCGGGAGCCACGCCCCCGCGTCGACCTCGAGTCCGAGCAGATCCCAGATGGCTCGCTGGTACTCCGCCCGGTTGAGCCGCTGGAAAGTCCGGTGGCCGGGGCTCGGCCGGGGGCCCGCGGCTCGATCGACCAGTCGTTCCAGCGTCTCGGCCAGCACCGCGAGAGTGTCGCCCTCGGGCCGCGGTACCCCCGGCGGCGGCATCATGCCCGATTGCAGCTTGGCGATCATTTTCTCGGCGACTTCCGGGTGCCGGCCGGCCGAGCCGACCTCGAAGTTCACCAGCGAGAGATTGCCAGCCAACCGATTCGGATTATGACACTGGCCGCAGTACTCCCGCACCACCTCCGTGAGGGCCGCGGTGGCAATGGCCGGCCGAGCGTGACTGAGCCGTCCCAGCCCGAGTTTCCGAACCGCGTGCTTGGCCGCTTTCACCGAGTCCGGCCGGGGCCCCTCGACGATCCCCCAAGCATGGGCCAGTGTCGCCGCGGTCAAGAGCGGTAGGATGAGCAGCAGGGGTACCTCCCAGAGCCGGAGGGCCGGTCGGGTGTCTGATTATTGTATACATGGATAGTGGCGATTCCGGGCCCGGCCGGCAAGAGCGGACGAGCCCAGGCCCCCGCGGCTCAGTGTTTCGGGGTCCGGCAGATCGGGCAGGGGCCCAGCTTGGGTTCGACACCCAGGCGGACGGTCACCGGTCCGAGGCTCACCACCTTCCCTTCGGTGGTGTCGTTCACGGTTACCGTCACGGTCAGGGCGGAACCCACCACCCGGCCCGCAAACCGCGCCGGCAGCCTCGGGCCGAGCATGACCGGATAGGCCCTGAGGACGTAGCTGCCGTCGAGGACGAATTGGCCGGACGAGTCGGCGACCGCGCGGGTCGGGATGTCGCCCAAGGTGCAGCCGATGTGGACATGGGTCACCGAGTCGGTGACGATGACGCCGGCGCCGTCGCCGCCCCAGGTGCCTAACGGCAGGGCCCCGGCCGACGGGGGGACCAGGTCGACGCATCCCAGGGCCGACGCGGCCAGGGCGACGGCGATCAGCCGCATAGGATGGCGACCTCGCGCCAGGTGGCCCGGAAGGGACCTTCGATCGCGGTGCCCGGGAACCCCAGAGACAGCGCCCCGGTGATGACCGCGCCGGCCCGGTCGACCCTGATCACGCCTCCGGTGGCGGGTTGGCACGGTCCGCGGCCCGCAGCAGGGCAGAGGGTGGCGCCGCCCTCGGTCCAGCCCGGGGTGACGAAGACTCGCCGCCCGGCCAGGGCATCGCGACCGTGGTACAGATAGAGCTTCAGGGATTCGCCGGTGCCGGTCAGGAGGTCCATGGCGACCGCCGGGCCGTCGGTGGGGCCGCAGCTTCGTTCGGCGGACCCGGTCAGCAGGGGGCCGGCGGTGGTCGGGTCAGCGGCGCAACCGGCGAGCAGGGTCAGGAACGCTGGCGCCAGCCTGGAGGGCCACGGCACGGCAAGTCCTTTCGAACGGTTCACGATCCTGATACCGGCCAGACCCCGGTTCCGTCACGGTTGGCGCGGTATCGATCAGGGCCTGGTGAAGGTCTTGGGATTGGCCCGGTTGGCCGGTTGCTCGGGTGGACCCGGCGAGGGTCGCGGCAGGCGGTGCGGCCGCGACGCCAGGCCGGGCACCCACCATGGGAACTGGTCGCGCAGGGTGTGCTGGCCGGCGAACGGCACCTCATAGGGGACCGGATTGACGGCACCGCTCGCGAGCATGGCGCCGTGGTCCATCCAGCTCGCGTAGTGGGTCACTCGCCAACGGCTTCCCTCATACCACAGCACGATTTGCTCGATGACGCGGCCGCCGGCGGGTCGGTCGGAGGCGACCACGGCCCTGACCCAATGGAGAGAGGCAAGCGGCGGTTCGTCGTGGCCAACCGTGAACTCGAGGTCGCGGCGGGTTCCCAGTGGGAGCTGACCAGCGGTCCGGCGGACCCATTCACGCCACTCGCTCTCCCTGATCCGGGCCCGAAAGACCTCGCTGGCCTCACCCCAAGTCTGGTCGGCGGCCCCCTGCCGCACCAGGCCGAACCAGCGATCGATCGCTGTTCGGGCCTGGAGCAAGTCCGGGGCAGCCGGGTCTTGCGACCAGGCAGGCCCTGCCACCAACGAACCAGCCAGCCCGAGCAAAACGAGCAACCTCATCAGAACGGCCTCGGCGTTTCCGCGCTTCCGACTCCGCAAGATGCCGGGCCGAGAGGACCGACGCAACCGGAGCGGGGTGAACGCTACTCGCCCCACACCGTCTCGAGGACCCGCAAGTAGTTCTCGCCGAGGAACTTGAGGATCGTCTCGTCGGCGTGGCCCCGGGCGACGAGCGCGTCGGTCAGACGGGGCACCGTGCCGATATGCTCTAGGCCCGCCGGAGCCAACTCGAGGCCATAGTAGTCGCTGCCCATCCCGATGTGGTCCGGGCCCATGACGTCGAGGGCGGTCTCGATGTCCCGCACCACGGTGTCGAGGTTGCGGTGGGCGACATGGATGAGTCCCACGACGCCACCGTTTTTCGCGATCGCTTCCAGCTTGGGCCGATCCCGGGGTAGCTCGAGGCGTGGTCGCGGCAGCTTGCCGCCGAAAAGGTCACCGCCCTCGGGCGAGGTGTCGGGGAACATCGTCGGGGTGGTGTGCGAGAGTATCACGGGTCGGTCGACCATCTCGAGGATCTCCCAGAAGCCGTGCTCGCCAATGTGGACCAAGTCCACCACGATTCTGAGCGCCTCCATCCGTTGAATGGCCGCTCGCCCCAGCGCGGTAAGCCCGCCCTGACGGTCAGCGGCCCAGCAGCCGTCGGCGAATACGTTGCGACGGGTGTGGGTAAGGCTGGCCGCTCGAAGCCCGAGCCGGTGATAGAGGTCGAGGAAGCGGGGGTCCTGACCCAACGCTTCGCAGCCCTCGAACGAGAGTACCAGGGCGATCTTCCCGTCCCGCTTGGCCTCTCGAATCTGCCGCGCCGACGTCGCCAGGATCAATTCGGGGTGTCTGGCGATTTGATCGTGGAGATTCCAGACCATCTCCATGCCGCGCCGGAAGGGGTCGTTGAGCCAGTCGTCGTCGAGATAGACCGCGCAGATTTGGCCGGTGAGCCCGCCCTCGCGCCACCGCGGGATGTCGTATTGTCCCATACAGCCGAACCAGACGGTGTGGGGGCCCATCCCGAACTTGACCAGCGGGTCGTTCTCGAGGCCGGGTGGCGGCAGCCAGTCGAGACCGGGTATCTCGACCCGGGTGGCGAGATCCATCCTGCCTTGGGTGACCGGGATGAGGACATCGCTGTGTCCATCGATGATGATGGCCTGGTCGTGGAGCCGGGCGGCCCGATCGAGGCTCATGGAGACCTTTTTGCAGAGTGGAACATCGGGAGACCCGGGGAATGTATCCTGCAAACGGTGTCCGATGGATTGGCTCGGGTCGTCACTCATCGAAACAGGATAAGCGAAGGTTCGGATGGGATTTCGCTGGTCGATGCTGCTCCTGGCGGTCGCTGCCGGTCCGGGGTGCTCTGCGGTCACGCCGCCGGACGGCGGCGGCGAGCGGAGCTTCGCGATGGGTTTCACCGAATTCCCCTCGGCCGGCACGTTCGCCGCCATCGATGACGTCTATCGGGTGCTTGGCAACGATGCCGACTTCGTCAACCACCACTTCGACGGCGGCGTCCCGTGGAACGAGGCGCTGAGCGGGGCGCCGTTTCCGGCCGGCCTCGAAGCCGACCTTGCTCGGTCAGTGAGCCGGATTCCGGCGGGACACCTTCGGCTGGTGTCGGTGAGCCCAACCAACTTCCTGCGGGACGGCCTCGCCGACAACCGGGGGGCGACTGGGGCCGAGCCGCTGCCGGCCCCGTGGGACACGGCCCAGTTCGACAATCCTCGCGTCAAGGAGGCTTTCCTTGGCTACAGCCGGCGGCTGATCGATCGGCTCGGGGCCGACTATTTCGTCTACGCCATCGAGGCGAACATCGTCGCCGACAAGTCGCCAGGGAAGTGGCCCGCGTTGCTCCGATTGGCGGAATACCTGCATACCGAGTTGCGGCGGAGCCACCCGAGCGTCCGGACGTTTCCGAGCATCCAGCTGGAGTTGTTGCGGGAAAAGCCGGGCACTCAGACGCCGGCCGTGTCCTCGATCCTGGCCTTCGCGGATTTGGTTGCGGTGAGCAGCTACCCCTATGCCGCGTTGGTGGAGCCGGAGCAGGTCGGGCGCGCCTACTTCGACCCGGTCCTCCGATTGGCGCCCGGTAAACCCTTCGCGATCGCGGAGACCGCCTGGCCGGCCGAGACGGTCACCGCGCCGTATCCGATCGTGATCCCTTCCGATCCCGATCGCCAGCGTCGTTACGTCGAGCGGATGCTGGCCACATTGGACCAGCTGGACGCGGTGTTCGTGGACTACTTCTTCACCAGGGACTACGACGACTTCTGGGAGACCACCTTTCGGTTCATGGATATCGCGCCCTTGGTGCGGATCTGGAAGGACACCGGCTTGTACGCCGGCGACGGGAGCGCCAGGCCGGCGCTGGCGAGCTGGCGGACGGCGTTGGCCCGCCCGCGGCGCTAGGGCGAGGTGGTGACCAGCACCTGGGCGGGGGCCTCCGGCTCAGCTCATCCGGCTCGCAGCGCGTCGATCACGGTTTGCTTGGCCGCGCGTCGCGCCGGCAAGAGCCCGCCCAGGGCACCCATGGTGATCGCGAAGATCATCCCGGTCAGGAGCAGCGACGGGGTGACCCGGAAGGCGAAGGCCACCTCGCTGAACGAGGCCCAGTTGGTGGTGCTTGTGACCAGACCGTTGATCGGCAGCGCGATGAGGCAACCGATGACGCCGCCCAAGGTGGCCAGTAGCAGGGCCTCGACCAGAAACGACGCCAGCACGCTGCGGGGTTTGAATCCGAGCGTCAGCAGGACGCCGATCTCGGCGGACCGGGACGCCACGGCGGCATACATCGTGTTGATGGCACCGAATACCGCCCCGATGCCCATGATGGACGCGACGAAGAGCGCGATGAAGCTCAACACCCGAGTGAGCATCTCGGACTGGTTGGCGTAGAACGCCCGTTCCCGGAAGGCGTCGAGCTGGAGCCGAGCGTCGCCCTCGATGGCGGTCTTGATGCCGTCGAACGCCGACGGATCGGCCATGCGGAAGGTGACGCTCTGAAAGATCTGGCCGCGAAAGACCGGCATCAGCTGCTCGTTTTCGCCCCAGATCTCCGACTCGAACGACGACCCTCCCGCGGCGAAATGCCCGACGATCGTCCAGTCCTCCTCGGCGAAACGAACCACCTGACCGACCCCGGCGTTGGGAAACCGCTTGGTGTAGGCCACCCCGACGACCACCTCTCGAGTCCCCGGGCGGAAGGTTCGGCCCGTCACGATCTCGATCCCGTTGCGGACCACGAAGGCCTGGAGGCTGACCCCCCGAACGACCACGTTGGCCCGGCCGCCACCGGCGCGCTCGAGGGGCACCACCACGAAGGTCTCGGGGCTCACCAGCGGGAGGCCGTCGGCTCCGCGAGCCACGAAGGGAAGGCCGCCGACGATGCTGGCCGCTTGCCGGCCGATGCCGCTGTTCATCTCCCCGTTGGCGCCCTTACGGAGCAGGAGGACGTTCTCGGTCGAACCGGTGCTGACGAGGGCGGCCCGAAACCCGTTGGCCAACGCGTTCATCGCGACGAACACCGCCACCACCAGGGCCATCCCGATGGCGGTCGTGAGCGTGGAGGCCGGCCGCTGGCGGAGGCTTCTGATGTTGTAGATGATCGGAATCTTCATGACGACCTCAGGCCACCCGGCGGAGGGCGCTGGTGACCGACAACCGGGCGGATTGCAGGGCCGGGACCGCTCCGCTGATCATGCCCAGCAGGAGCGCGAGGCCGAATCCCAGTAACGTGGTGCCGGTCGTGACGCCGTTCCCCGGAAAAAAGGCCTGCATCGGGTTTCGGCCTTGGAAGGTGGACCACGCGAGCGCGAGACCGAGCGCCCCGCCGACCAGCGCGATCAGGAGGGACTCGACGATGACGAGCCCCGCGACGGCGCCGTCGGTGAAGCCGACGGTCTTCAAGACCGCGATCTCGCCGATCCGCTCCCGGACCGCCATCATCATCGTGTTGGCGGCGACCAGGAGAATAGCGAAGAACACCGCGGTCCCGATCGCCCGGACCAGGAAGCCGATGTTGCCCCACATGGTGACGAAGCCGGCCTGGAACGCCCGCTCGGTTTCCGTCTTGGTGGGGGCGGTGGAGTTCTTGAACTGGGCGTCGATGGTGGCCGCGATGTCGGCGGCCGATTCGGGCCGGTCGAGCGCGACCACGAACCACCCCGGGGTGATCTGGCCGTTGGTCCGCTCGTACAGGTACTCGTAGTGGAAGAACATGTTCTCGTCGCCGTAGGCAGCCTCCGCGGGAGTGTAGGCCGCTCGGATCACGAACTCCCAGTCGCCCGAGAAGATGGTCCCCTTGAGGGTGATGGTCTGACCGACCTGCCAGCCGTACTTCTCGAGCAGCCCAACCCCGACCAGCGCCGCGGTGCGTTCGCGGAGAAACGCCTCCCGGTCACCGGCGGTGATCTGGATCTCGGGGTACATCGCCAGGTAGCTCTCGGCCTTGATGGCGAACTGGGCGAAGAAGTCCTGGGGGTCGCGGTAGTAGCCGCCGAACCAGTTGGACCACGACACGCTGGTGACGCCCGGCACGCTCCGCAACCGGTTGGCGTGCGCCTCCGGCAGCGTGAAGGTGATCCCGGAGGCGTTGGAGGTCACCAGTCGGGCCTCGCTCCCGACCGCCGCGGCGGCGTCGAGGGTGGTGGTGACGGAACGGAGCACCCCGTAGAGAAAGAAGGCCACCGCGACGCTCGCGACCGTGAGGAAGGTCCGTTTCTTGTTGCGGAACAGGTTTGCCCGGATCAGGCCGCCGACTGTCATCGCGTCAAGACTCCTTTGTCCATATGCATCGTGGCTTTGGCGCGGGCGGCGGCGTTGGGGTCGTGAGTCACCATCAGAATGGTCTTGCCGAACTCGCCCGAGAGGCGCTCGAGCAGGTCGAGGACCTCCGAGCCCGAGGTCGCGTCGAGGTCGCCGGTCGGCTCGTCGCCCAGGATGATGGTGGGGTCGCTCACCACGGCCCGGGCGATCCCGACCCGCTGCTGCTGGCCTCCCGAGAGCTGGCCGGGGAAGTGCTCGGCTCGGTCGCTCAAACCCACCAAGTCGAGGGCCGCGAGGACGTGCTCCCGGCGCTCCTTCTTGCCGAGATGGGTCAGCAAGAGCGGCAGCTCGACGTTCTGCGCGGCGGTGAGGACCGGGAGCAGGTTGTAGAACTGGAAGATGAAACCGACGTGGGTCGACCGCCAGGTGGCGAGTTGTCTGGACGACATCCGGGCGATGTCCTGTCCCTCGACGACCACGCTGCCGCTGGTCGGATGATCCAGGCCGGCCACGATGTTGAGGAGAGTCGACTTGCCGCTCCCCGAGGGACCCATCAAAGCGAGGAACTCGCCCCGATGGATGTCGAGGTCGATGTCGGCGAACACCCGGATTTCTTCGCTGCCGCGCCAGTACGATTTGCTGAGGCCCCGGATCTCGACCAGGGTGTCGGTGGCCACGCTAGTTGGTGACGACATTGACGGCGGCTCCTTCGGCAAGGTTGGCGGGTGGGTCGAGGACCACGGTCTCGCCGCCGGTCAAGCCGCTTCTCACCTCGCGGCGGCCGCCGGAGACCGGACCGGCTTCGATGGCCTGCCGGGCGACCCGGCCATCTCGAATCACCCAGACGAAAGTCGAGGCCCCATCGGTGCGGACCGCCCCCGCCGCAACGAAGACTTTGGGTGCCGACACGGTGTCAGCCGTCACCGCGGTCAAGAACTCGACCCGGGCTCCCATTTCCGGGAGGATTCGTGGGTCGCGGTCGGTGATGCTGACCTTGACCTGCACCGTGGCTCGCTGTCGGTCCGCGGTCGGTACGATCTGACGAACTTGGCCGGCGAAGGTGGCGGTGGGGTAGGCGTCGAGGACCACCCGGGTGGGTTGCCCACTCTTGACCTGCCCGATGTACGCCTCGTTGACGTCGACCTCCACCTCGAGCGTTTCCAGGTCGGCCATGGTGACCACCGCTCCGCGGGTGAGCCCTCCGCCGGTGGCAACTGGGGCGACGACCTCGCCCACCTCGGCGTCTTTGCGGAGGACGGTGCCGTTGAACGGAGCCCGGATCAGGGTGTTCTCGAAGTTGGCTCGGGCGAAGGCAATCGCGGCCTGGGCGGCTTTGCCCTGGGCGAGTTGCACCTCGATCCGGGCCTCCGCGGCGGCGAGCTGCGAAGCGAGCTCCTCCACGGTCCGAGCCGATTCGAGGTTCCGGCCGAGGAGGTCGCGGGCGCGGGCCAGGTCCCGAGCCAGCTGGTCGCGGGTGGTGCGGGCCTCTCCGACCGCGGCGACGACGCGGAGGCTCTCCGCCTCGGCTTGGGCAACGGCCGCGGCGAAATCGGCGTTGTCGAGACGGGCCAGCACCTGACCGCGCCGAACCACGCTCCCTTCCTCGACGGAGAGATTGGCCAGCCTGCCGGTGATGCGGCTCGAGACCGATGCCCGGGTTCTGGCGACGACGTAGCCGTTGGCGGTCACGCCGACCTCGCCCCCGGCGCCTTGGCCGGTGATCTCGACCCGGGCGGTCGTGACTTCGATCGCGGCGCCGCGCCGGAGCCAGAGGAAAGTCACCGCGACGAACCCCAGCGCGAAGCCGGCGAGGATGACGGGGAATCGGAGCGGACTGCGATTCGGAGGACCGGCTCGGGAGCGGTCGATCTTGAGGCGACCGAGGTCGGGTTTTGGGGTTGTCATGCTCGGTTGATGGGTTCCGGGTATATCGGGCGAGATGTTGTACGATATATCGCATCGTGGGGTTTCGGGAGGTCGGTTCGGCGGGCGCGGTCGGCCACCTGGCGGCGCCGGGTGGCTCGAACCGGGGCGCCACCGCGCCAGGTGAATGGTGGCTCGAGGACTTGGCGGCCGTCCCCCAGCACCGAGTTGGCGTTTGCTGGGG
>VGVQ01000029.1 GCA_016874005.1 Gemmatimonadota bacterium
CCTACTTGAGGATCTTGGTGACGACGCCGGCGCCGACCGTTCGGCCGCCTTCCCGAATCGCGAACCGCAACCCCTCGTCCATCGCGATCGGCGTGATCAACTCGATCTTCATCTGAATGTTGTCCCCCGGCATCACCATCTCCACCCCCGCCGGCAACTCCACGTTCCCCGTCACGTCCGTCGTCCGGAAGTAGAACTGCGGCCGGTACCCCTTGAAGAACGGGGTATGCCGTCCCCCCTCGTCCTTCGTCAACACGTACACCTCGGCGTCGAACTGGGTGTGCGGCGTGATGCTCCCCGGCTTCGCCAACACCATCCCTCGCTCGATCTCCGTCTTCTCCACCCCCCGCAACAACAACCCCGCGTTGTCCCCCGCCACCCCCTCATCCAGCAGCTTCCGGAACATCTCCACCCCCGTCACCACCGACTTCTTCTCGCTCCCAAACCCCACCAAGGCCACTTCCTCCCCCACCTTGATCTTCCCCCGCTCGATCCGCCCCGTCGCCACCGTCCCCCGGCCCGTGATCGAGAACACATCCTCCACCGGCATCAAGAACGGCTTGTCGATCTCCCGCACCGGCTCCGGAATGAAGGTATCCAACGCCTGGTACAACTCCTCGATCTTCGCCACCCACTTCGGGTCGTTCTCGATCGCCTTGATCGCGCTCCCCCGAATCACCGGGGTGTCATCCCCCGGATAGTTGTACTTCGTCAACAACTCCCGGACCTCCAACTCCACCAGGTCCAGCAGCTCCTCGTCTTCCACCAAATCGCACTTGTTCAAGAACACCACGATGCTCGGCACGTTCACCTGCCGCGCCAACAAGATGTGCTCCCGAGTCTGCGGCATCGGCCCGTCCACCGCCGAGACCACCAGGATCGCCCCGTCCATCTGGGCCGCCCCGGTAATCATGTTCTTGACGTAGTCCGCGTGCCCCGGGCAGTCGACGTGGGCATAGTGCCGCTTCGCCGTCGAATACTCCACGTGGCTCGTCGCGATCGTCAAAATCTTGGTCGCGTCCCGCCGCCCCTGACTCTCCGACGCCTTCGCCACCTGATCGTACGAGATGTAGGTCCCCAACCCCTGCTCCGCCGCCACTTTCGTCAACGCCGCCGTCGTCGTCGTCTTCCCGTGGTCGACGTGGCCGATCGTCCCGACGTTCACATGGGGCTTGTTCCGCTCGAATTTGGCTTTGGCCATGGTCTCGCTTCTCCCTTGATCCTACTTCTTGGCTTTCGTGACGATCTGATCTTCGACGGCCTTCGGGACCTGCTCGTAATGATCGAACTGCATGGTGTACACCGCCCGTCCCTGGCTCATGCTCCTGAGCGCGGTGGAGTACCCGAACATCTCGGCCAGGGGCACCTCTGAGGCCACCACTTGATTGTCCCCTCGCTGGGTCATCCCGCCAATCTTGCCGCGTCGGCTCGACAGGTCGCCGATGACGTCGCCCAGGTAGTCGCCCGGGCTCACCACCTCGACCTCCATGATCGGTTCGAGGATGATGGGCTTGGCCTGCTTGCAGGCCTCCTTGAACGCCATCGAGCCGGCGATCTTGAAGGCCATTTCCGACGAGTCGACGTCGTGGTAGCTGCCAAACACCAGCGAGACCTTGACGTCGACCACCGGATATCCGGCCAGCACCCCGCTCTCGAGGGCTTCCTTGATACCGGCCTCGACGGGACGGATGAACTCGCGGGGGATGACGCCGCCCACGATCTTGTCTTCGAAATGGAACCCGGTGCCTGCCGCGGCCGGCTCGAGGTCGATGACCACGTGGCCATACTGACCCTTACCGCCTGACTGGCGGATGAACTTGCCCTCGACCTGGGTGACCTTCTTGGTGACGGTCTCCCGGAAGGCCACCTGGGGCCGCCCGACGTTGGCTTCGACCTTGAACTCGCGCTTCATCCGGTCGACGATGATCTCGAGATGCAACTCGCCCATCCCGGCGATGATCGTCTGCCCGGTCTCGGCGTCGGAGCGAACCCGGAAGGTCGGGTCTTCCTCAGCCAGCTTCTGGAGCGCGATACCCATCTTGTCCTGGTCGGCCTTGGTCTTCGGCTCGATCGCGACGTCGATGACGGGGTTCGGGAACTTCATCGCCTCGAGGATGACCGGGTGGTCTTCGTCGGCGAGGGTGTCACCGGTCCGGGTATCCTTCAGGCCAATGGCGGCGGCGATATCCCCCGCCAGCACTTCCTCGATCTCGTCGCGCTTGTTGGCGTGCATTTGCAGCAGACGGCCGATCCGTTCCCGCTTGTCCTTCGTGCTGTTGTAGACGTAGGAACCCGACTTGATCGCCCCCGAGTAGACCCGGAAGTAGGTCAGCCGGCCGACGTAGGGATCGGTCATGATTTTGAACGCTAGCGCCGAGAACTTCTCGTCGTCCGAAGCGACCCGCTCGACCTGGGTGTCATCGTGCTGCGGCAGGTGGCCTTTGATCGCGGGAATGTCGGACGGAGCGGGGAGGTAGTCGATCACCGAGTCGAGGAGGGCCTGGACGCCCTTGTTCTTGAACGAAGCGCCGCAGAGCACCGGGACTATCCAGCCATTGATCGCGGCCCGCCGAATGGCGCCCATGATCTCGTCTATCGTCGGTTCTTCCCCGCCAAGGTACTTCTCCAGCAGCGCTTCCTCGTGCTCGACCGCGGCCTCGATCAGCTCGTGGCGGTACTTCTCCGCCTGTGCCTTGAGCGCGTCCGGAATCGGCATCTCGGTGAACGTCTTGCCGAGCGTCTCTTCGACGAAGACGACCTCGACCTGGCGGAGCAGATCGATATGGCCGGTGAAGGTCTCGCCGGAACCCACCGGAAGCTGGAGCGGGTAGGCCTTCCGGGTGAGCCGCGACCGAATCATCTCGAGGCAGCGATAGAAGTCGGCCCCGACCCGGTCCATCTTGTTGGCGAAGATCAGCCGCGGGACGCCGTAGCGGTCGGCCTGCCGCCAGACAGTTTCTGTCTGCGGCTCGACCCCGGCGACCGAGTCGAGCAAGGTGACCGCGCCGTCGAGGACCCGAAGGGACCGCTCCACCTCGGCGGTGAAATCGACGTGACCGGGAGTATCGATGATGTTGATGCGGTGTTCGACGCCGTTGCGGTTCCAGAAGCAGGTGGTGGCGGCAGACGTGATGGTGATTCCTCGCTCCTGCTCCTGCTCCATCCAGTCCATCGTGGCGGCGCCATCGTGGACTTCACCGATCTTGTAGTTCTTCCCGGTGTAATAGAGGATACGCTCGGTGGTAGTCGTCTTTCCGGCATCGATGTGCGCCATGATGCCGATGTTGCGATACCGACTGAGCGGTGTGGACCGTGCCATCGTAAACCCCGTCAAGAACCAGCGTCAACACAAAAGCGGGGCGACTCGGCCGAGGCTTTCACCTCGCGGTATCGCTCCGCACATCCTCCACGACTCGAGTGCAGTCGAACAGCCGTCGTTGGGAGGGGGAACCCCATTGGGGTCCCCACGAATTTTTTCGGTCCGGAGGTGGCGGGGGACTACTCCCCAACCGTCACGCGGCCGAATACAAACCAAAGAAACAGCCTGCCTTACCGAGCCGCTAAACCTAACCCTCGTACCAAATTAGGTCAAGCCGGCGACCCCCCCCAAATTCAAAGGAGCGCCCCGCCGAGGCGGAGGCGCTCCTTGGTCCGCGCCGGGCCCTACCGGCGAGGTACTACCAGCGGTAATGGGCGAAGGCGCGGTTGGCCTCGGCCATCTTATGGGTGTCTTCCTTCTTCTTGATTGCGTTCCCCTCACCCTTCGACGCCAGGATCAACTCCGCTGCCAGCCGCTCGGCCATGGTCTTCTCGCTCCGGGCCCTGGAGTACTGGATGATCCATCGCATCGCGAGGGAGGTTCGCCGCTCCGGCCGCACTTCGACCGGCACCTGCAGCGAGGCGCCGCCGACCCGGCGACTCTTGACCTCGACGCCTGGCTTGGCGTTGGCCACCGCGGCCTTGAAGACCGTAACGCCCGGCTGATTGGTCCGCTCCTCAATCAGGTCCATGGCCCGGTAGAACACCCGTTCGGCCAGGCTCTTCTTGCCTTCGTACATCAGGGCGTTCAAGAACTTGGTGACCGTCTGACTATCGTACCGGGGATCCGGGGGAATTGGCCGCCGGATGGCCTTGTTGCGCCGACTCACTTCTTACCTCCCGCCGGAGCGCCTTCCTTCGGCGCCTTGGTCCCGTACTTGGAGCGGCTTCGTCGACGGCCGTTGACCCCGGCCGCGTCGAGGGTGCCCCGGACGATGTGATAGCGAACACCAGGCAGGTCCTTGACCCGGCCGCCCCGAATCAGGACGATCGAGTGCTCCTGGAGATTGTGCCCCTCGCCCGGGATATAGGCGATGACCTCGAACCCGTCGACCAGGCGGACTTTGGCGACTTTGCGAAGGGCCGAGTTCGGCTTCTTTGGCGTAACGGTGTAAACACGAGTGCAGACCCCACGGCGGAACGGGTTCCGCTTGAGGGCTGGGGATTTGTCTTTGTAGACAGGCGCCTTGCGGGGACGCCGGACGAGCTGGTTGATAGTCGGCATGCTAACCCAAGAAATCAGAGCCCCAAAAGCTAGCCGCTCGATCCGCTTGGGTCAAGAAAACCACCGAGTACCTTCGTCTTACCAAGCAGAAACGCCACAACCCCGAGAACACAGACCCCGAGCCCGGCCAGCACCAGACCGCGAACCCAGACTCCGACAAAGGGAGCAAGGTCTTCCGCCTGGAGGCCCGCCCGGACGGCCGGCCCCTCGAACCACATCACCAGCCCCGCAATCAGGAACGACACCGCGAGGACCAAGACCAGCCCCGCCAGGATCTTCAGGCGTTGCCGAATGCCCGGTTTGGCCTGCTCTGCCGCCCAGAGCAAGAAACAGCAGATCAGCAGTGGCACCGCCCTCGTAACCCAGGACGTTGCAAGTTGGAACCGAAATCCTGGGCCTTCACCAGCCTCCTGGACCGACACCATGACCTGAAACACCTGGTCACCGGCGATCAGCAGCGCGGCCAGTGACGCCGGCATCGCGAGCGAGGCAAACGGGGACTCCGCCGAGGCTCGCCCCGGACTGGGTTTGGCCACGGCGGCTACCCCTGCACCACCACTTTGGCCACCTCGCCCCTCCGAGCGGCAAGGATCCGCACTGCACGAAGGATCCCGACCGCCACCCCGACACAGTAGAGCGTCCCGAGTCCGGCCACGAAGGCGGCCCGCGACGAGGCGAGCAGCATGGGCCCCGCCATCTCGGGCCGGACCGCGCGGCGCAGTTCTACGGCATCGAGCAAGAACGCCGCGAGCCCAGCGAGCAGGAGGAGCCCGAAAACCAGATGGACGACCGCCCACACCCGAAGGAAGCGGCGGTGCCCCGAACCGACCGCGGCGATCAGCACCATGGCGTCGAAGATCACTCCGGTGGTCGCTCGTCCGATGGTGAGTCCGAAGGCGCCGTAGCGCCACTGGGAGGAGCTCCAAGTAAACGGGTGGAGGCTGGTGGCCAGCTCGGCGGCTTGATCGACGAGAACGAGGATCGCCCCGGCATACAATGCCGGGAACAGCAGCCGAGTCGCATCGGGTTGGGTCATGGTCACCTCCTGGCGCTAAGCAAATCTAGTACCTGCGCCACATTGCCACCGCCTCGTCCAACGGCATCCGACGGGTTGGTGGCGCCGCCGGGGCTCGACCCGGCGTCCGGGAGAACCGCGGCGCCCCGGCCGGTTGGACGGTCCCGCCAATGGTCGTGTGCCCCTGGCGCGACCTAGCGTGACCATCATCGGTGGCCTCACGGACGTCGAGCACCGGGGCCACGCAGGCGTCGGTCTCGCGAAACACGGCAGCCCAGTGGTCTCGAGGCTGCCGGGCAATCCGCTCGGCGATGGCGACGCGTAGCGCGGCCCAGGTCGACGGGTCCCATCGTCTCGCGGTCACCTCGGGCGGCAGCTCGAGCCGCTCGGCCAACACGGCGAAGAACTCGTCCTCGAGGGCACCGACCGCCAGGTACCCGCCGTCGGCCGCGCGGTAGACGTCGTAGAAGGGGGCGCCGGTGTCGAGGAGGTTCGACCCCCGCTCGAGTCGCCAGCGGCCGGCTGCCAGCATCCCGTAGGTGGGGGCAAGGAGGGCGCCCACGCCGTCGACCATCGCGACGTCGACGACTTGACCTTTCCCGCTCGACCTGGCCTCGAGGAGCCCGGCCAGCAGCCCGGTCACCGCGAACATGGTGCCCCCGGCGTAGTCGCCGAGGAAGTTGATTGGCGGCACCGGCGCCTGGCTCTCGCGTCCGATCATGGCCAGAGCCCCGGTCACCGCGAGGTAGCTGATGTCGTGGCCGGCGGTCCGGGCTCGCTCGCCGGTCTGACCCCACCCGGTGACCCGGACGTAGACCAGCCGGGGATTGGCGGCAAGCAGCTCCGCCGGGCCCAGGTCGAGCCGCTCCATGACGCCGGGCCGGAGCCCCTCGAGAATCGCGTCGGCCGACCTAACCAGTTCGGTGACCTTGGCTCTGTCGTCCGGGTTCTTGAGATCGGCCGCGGTCAGCCGCTTGCCGCGGTTGGTGACCAGATGCTCCCGGGGCACCCATTCCGCGACCGAGGAGGCGCTCGGTCGTTCGATCACGGTCACCTCAGCACCGAGATCCGCCAAGAGCATCCCGGCCAACGGGACCGGACCGATCGCCGCGAACTCGACCACCCGGGTTCCCGCCAGCGGCCCCGTCATCGACCGGCCCATTCCCTTGCCAACGCGAGGTAGCCATCGATGGCGGCGGGAGCCGCCATGGCGTCCTTGGAGCAGGCCTTTTCCGGAGCGACGCCCTGGAGCAGCTTCTTGACCGGCACCTCCATCTTCTTCCCGGTCAGGGTGTAGGGAATGGCCGGCATGGCGACGATCTCGTCCGGCACGTGCCGCGGCGACCCTTCTCGGCCGAGTCGGGCCTTGACCAGGGCCTCGAGCGCGGGGTCGAGTGTCGGGGAACCATCCGCCTGCACCAGGAAGAGAATCATGGTGGAGTCCCCGTCGCGGCGGTCCACGTTCACCACGAGGCTGTCGCGCACCCCAGGGGTGCCCTCGACGATCCGGTAGACATCGCTGGTGCCGATCCGAACCCCATGACGATTGAGCGTCGAGTCCGACCGCCCGTAGATCACCCCGCTACCCCGATCGGTGATCTTGAGCAGGTCACCGTGACGCCATACGCCCGGCCACGGCTCGAAGTAGGTCGCCAGGTACCGGATGTTGCCGGGGTCGTTCCAAAAACACAACGGCATCGACGGCATCGGCCTGGTCACCACCAGCTCGCCGACCTCGCCGACGACGGGCTTGCCGTCGTCGTTCCAACACTCGACCGCGACGCCAAGACAGGGGATGGCCATCTCGCCGGCCCGCACTGGGAGGAGCCGGGTTCCCACGAAGAAACCGGTGGCGATCTCGGTTCCCCCGCTCGAGGAGGCCATCGCGACGTCCGCCTTGACGTTGTGATAGACCCACTCGAAATGCTCGGGTGTCACCGTCGACCCGGTACAGGTGATCGACTCGAGTCGGTCCAATCGGGCGACGTCCTTGGGGCGGACGCCCGCTTTCGAGAGGAGCTGAATGAACGCCGGGCTCACCCCGAAGCTGGTGGCGCCGAACTCATCGCACAGCTTCCAGAGCAGGTCCGGCGCCGGGTGGACCGGATTGCCGTCGTAGATGGCGATGGTGGCCCCGGTCAACAGACCGGTCACCAGAATGTTGAAGTTGATCCAGCCCGACGAGGTGTAGAAGAAGAACACCGACTCCGCGGTCAGGTCGCTGTGCAAGCACATCAGCTTGAGGCTCTCGAGGACGATCCCGCCGTGGCCGTGAGCGATGCCCTTCGGCAGCCCCGTCGTGCCCGAGGTGAAGACCACCCAGAGCGGATCGCCGAACCGGGTCGGGGCACACTCGAGCGGTGGGGAGTCGGGCCCGAGGAACCGCTCCCACAGGGTTGCCGGCCGCCCGCTGGGCAAGGCTGGCGCGGTCGAGAGGTAGGGCACCAGCACGACCGTCTCGACGCTGGGAAGGCCGGCCGCGATCCGGTCGACATCGGCCAGACGCTCGATGGCCTTCCCGCCGAAACGATAGCCATCGAGCGCGATCAGCACCTTGGGCTCGAGCTGCTGGAATCGATCGAGCACCGTCTGACTGCCGAAGTCGGGGGAACAGCAGGCCCAGATGGCGCCGACCGCTGAGGTGGCCAGCAGAGCCACGACGGTCTCGGGAATGCTCGGGAGGAACCCGGCGACCCGGTCCCCAGGCCGGACGCCCGCCCGCCGGAGGGCGGCCGCCGCCCTGGCCACCTCGCGCGCGAGGTCGTCTCGAGTCAAGGCGCCGCCGGGCCTGGTCTCGGAACGGTGCAAAAGGATCGGGCCGGTCGGCCGCGCCCTGGCCAGCACCTCACGAGTGAAATTGAGTTCGGCCCCGGGGAACCACTCCGCCCCGGGCATCCCCTGCTCGCCCAGAACAGCGCGGTACCCCGTGGGCGATCGGAGGTCGAAGTACTCCCAAACGGCGCCCCAGAATTCCTCGAGGTGGTCGACCGACCAACGCCACAGTGCGGGATAGTCCCCGAGGTCGAGGCCTCTGGCCTCGTTGATCCAGCGCCGGAACCGGGTCAGGGCATGCCTGGCAACGAGGTCCGGACTCGGGGTCCAGAGGATATCGCCTTCTGCGGCCATTATGCGGAGCTGGGGAAAGGACGCCCGAACTTGGGACCGAACCTCGGTACCCCGCAAGGGCGGTCCGCGGCCACGGAGTGACCGATCAGGCGCTATGTTAGTGCGTCCCATGGCGCGCGACCTTCTGCCCATCGTCCGGAAGGCACTCGAGGGCCGGTATTCGGTCGAGATGGAGATCGGCCGAGGCGGCGCGGCTCGGGTGTTCCGGGCCAGCAACAATGCCGGGGAGCCGGTGGCCCTCAAGATCCTCCGCCCCGAGCTCACCGTCACGGTGACGGCCGACCGTTTCTTGCGGGAAATCCAGCTGATCCAGCGATTGGAGCATCCCCACATTGGGAGGCTGATCGACTCCGGCCAATCCGACTGGCTGATCTATTACGCCATGCCCTACATCGAGGGCCCCTCGCTCCAGCAGGTCCTGGAGCGCCGAGGCGCGCTGTCGTTCGCCGACGCGCAACGACTGGCCACCGATCTGCTGTCCGCGCTCGATCATGCCCATTCCCGCGGAGTCGTCCACCGGGATGTCAAGCCGGACAACATCCTGATCGGGCGCGGCGGGGCGATGCTGGTCGACTTCGGGATTGCCCGCGCCATCGAATTGGCCGGGACGGATCGGTTGACCAAGAGCGGCATGGCGGTGGGCACGTCGCGATACATGAGCCCGGAGCAGATCGCCGGAGGGGATCAGGTCGATCCCCGGTCCGACCTCTACTCCTTGGGCTGCGTCCTCTTCGAATGCGTGGCGGGGCGACCGCCCTATCAGCACCCCAACGAGCTCGCGATTCTCGAGTTACATCGAACCGCCCCGGTACCGGATCTCGCGACGGTGCGGTCCGGGACGCCAGCACCGCTGGCGCACGCCATCCGCCGCTCGATGGCCAAGACGCTGCAGGAGCGATGGCCAACCGCCGCCGGCATGGCCGGCGCGATTGGGGTTCGTTAGCGGAGCAGAACGTAGCTCAGCGCGGCAATGGACGCGGCCATCGGAATGGTCATGACCCAGGCCCACACGATCCGACCGGCGACCCCCCACCGAACCGCGGACAGGCGTTGCGCCGTACCCACCCCGACGATGGCGCCGGTGATGGTGTGGGTGGTGCTCACCGGGATCCCTAAGACCGAGGCCAGGAACACCGCGGCGGCCCCGCCGGTCTCGGCGCAGACTCCCCCGAAGGGCCGGAGCTTGGTGATCCGGGTCCCCATGGTCTTGACGATCCGCCAGCCGCCGGCGGCCGTGCCTAGTGCAATCGCGCCATGGGCGCTCAGGATGAGCCACCACGGAATGGTATCGACGGACGGGAGGTAGAGGTGACCCATCCAGCCATCGGCACCCTTGAAAAGGTGCTGAGTAGAGACCAAGAGGCCCGCGATGATCCCCATCGTTTTCTGGGCGTCGTTGGCGCCGTGGCTAATCGAAAACGCGGCGGCGGACCCGAGCTGCAGCCGGCGGAAGACCCGCTCGAGTGGCGCGGCCGGCAGCCGGTAGAGGAGCCAGCCCAGGCTAATGGACAGCAGCAACGCGCCGACGGCGCCGATCAGCGGCGACAAGAAGATGAAGATGATCGGCTTGACCCAACCGGAAGCAATCAGCGCGGTAATCCCGGCTTTGGCAACGGCCGCCCCGCCGTAGCCGCCCAGCAGCGCGTGCGACGACGACGAAGGCAGGCCCAGCCACCAGGTGATCAGGTTCCATACGATGGCGCCAACGAGACCGGCCAAGACCACGTCTGGATCGACCACCGCCGGATCGATCATCCCCTTGCCGATAGCCTTCGCCACCGCGGTCCCCACGGTGAACGCGGCAATGAAGTTGAAGAACGCCGCCCACAACACGGCCACGGACGGCGAGAGCACTCGAGTGCCGACCACCGTCGCAATCGAGTTGGCGCTGTCGTGGAAGCCGTTGATGAAGTCGAAGATCAGGGCCACGCCGATGATGGCCAGGAC
The DNA here is from genome assembly GCA_016874005.1 of Gemmatimonadota bacterium. GTDB lineage: Bacteria > Gemmatimonadota > Gemmatimonadetes > Gemmatimonadales > GWC2-71-9 > SHZU01. The sequence continues at coordinate 10,632 of VGVQ01000029.1, forward strand.
GAAGACGATCTCCGGGCTCATGAGTGTTTGATGGCCACGGATTCGAGCACGTTGGCGACGTCTTCGGCCTGATCGAGGGTCTTCTCGAGGTTGTCGTACAGTTCTTTCCACTTGATCAACGTGATCGGGTCGCGCTCCTCCTCGAAGAGCCGCCCGAGCCACTCGTGGTAGGCGAAGTCGCCTTCTTCTTCCAGCTTCTTGATCTGGGTGCAGGCGGCGATGATGACCGGCGTCTTGGAGTTACTGAGGACTCGGACCGCCTCGAGGATCTGCTCGGTAGAGCGGACAATGACCTCGGCAATGACGACGGTGCCTTGGGGTGCGGCGCCGGGGCGGAAGATCTGGACCCGCCGCGCGGTGCCGTCGATGAGATCGAGGATGTCGTCGAGCCGGGAGGCGAGCATGTGAATGTCTTCCCGGTCGAGCGGGGTGATGAAGCTCCGGTCGAGCCGGGTGATGACCTCGTGGGTCAGGGCGTCGGCCTCGTGCTCGAGGCGTTTGATGGACTCGACCAGGTAGGCCCGCTGATCGGGGTCCGCCTTGAGCAGCTCGCGGAGGTGCTTGGCCGCCTCGACGTTGAGCGTGGCCACGGAGGTGAACAGATCGAAGAAGCGCTCGTCGCGTGGAAGCAGGCGCACGATTCCGTCCCGGAGTTCGGTTGGAGTTGCGGAGGCGGCCAACAATGTCACGTCGTGAGGTGATCATGACAAGGCCGTGACCCGGGTAGTCGCGTCATTGTCGGGTTTTCTTCGGACCTGATCGCCGCCCCGAGCTCGGCACCGTGGGGGTGGGGGCTTGTTCAGCGGAGGCTCGGTCGTTAGCTTAAAGCCGCGATCATTCTTTCGCTTCTGCGGGAGACAGGTTCCAGGTAACGAGGGCTGGCGATTGCGCCGGCCCTTTTTCGTTCCCTGATCGCCGCCAGACCCCCGGCGAGTGCCGGCCTGGTGGGGGCCAATCCCGGCGTGGGGGGAGCATCTCACGCAACATATGTAGTCGGAAAAGTTACGGCATGGTCCGGGCTCCGATTACACCTTTTGAGGAGCAGGACATGCGTACGACTGGTACCGTGAAGTGGTTCAACGAGACGAAGGGCTTCGGGTTCATCACGCCCGAGAACGGGCAGAAGGATTGCTTCGTTCACCATTCGGCGATCAAGGCGCAGGGTTTCCGGACCCTGGCCGAGGGCGAGCGGGTGGAGTTCGACATCGTGCAGGGGGCCAAGGGCCCGGCGGCGGAGAACGTCGTCAAGTTGGGCAGCTGAACGCACGGTAGATCACGATAACCGTGACGGCCGGTTCGTCACTCGACGGGCCGGCCGTCGCATTTGCGGCCACGCCGTTAGGCGCTGGCCCGAGTTCGGGAGGGGTTCGATGATCGAAGTGACCCTGGCGGAAACCGATGGGATCGATTGGGCGCTCAAGGTGTTCAAGCGGAAAGTCCAGAAGTCGGGGATCTTGAAGGAGCTGAAGCAGAAGCGGCACTATCTCAAGCCGAGCGTGGCGCGGGCCCTCAAGACCCAGGCGTCGCGGCGACGCCGCCGGACGGCGGAGGCGAAGCGGCAGAGCCGAGGGCGGTAGTACCCTCGATTCCGTGACAAAGGAAGGCCCGGACGGGATGCCGTCCGGGCCTTAGTCGTGCCGGTCGACCGCTGGCCCTACAGCGCTTCGACCTCCTCGATGACCACCGGCGCCGGAACTGCCTCGCCCTCCGGGGCCGGCGGCGGCGGCTCGAACCCAACCGGGGCCTGGACGTCGAGATCGACGTACCGGTAGTGGCCGGTGCCCGCCGGGATCAAATGCCCGATGATGATGTTTTCCTTCAACCCACGGAGATCGTCCTTGGCGCCGCGGATCGCGGCGTCGGTCAACACCCGGGTGGTCTCCTGGAAGCTCGCCGCCGAGACGAACGATTGGGTCGTCAAGCTCGCCTTGGTGATGCCTAACAGCAGCGGTTCGGCCGTGGCGGGCGTCCCCTTGCGTCGCACCATCCGCTCGTTCTCCTCTCGGAAGGTCAGCCGATCGACCGCCTCCGCCTCGAGGAAGCTGGTATCGCCCGGATCGACCACCCGGACCTTCTGGAGCATCTGCTTGATGATCACCCCGCAGTGCTTGTCGGCGATCCGAACGCCCTGGAGCCGGTAAACTTCCTGGATCTCGTTCAGCAGGTACTCCTGCACCGCCCGGGGACCCTTGATGAGGAGGATCTCGTGCGGGTTGACCGGACCTTCCGTTAGGCGGTCGCCGGCGCGGACCCGGTCGCCCTCGTGGACCCGCAAGTGCTTGCCGGCGGGCACCTCATAGACCTGCGGCGGCTCCTTCTCGTTGATGGTGCCGTCCTTGAGCATCGGATAGACGAAGATCTCCCGCTTGCCGCGCTTGATCTCGCCGAACTTGACGATCCCGTCGATCTCCGACATGGTGGCCGGATCCTTCGGACGACGGGCTTCGAACAACTCGCCGACCCGGGGGAGACCACCGGTGATGTCGCGGGTCTTGTAGGCCTGCCGCGGGATCTTGGTGATGGTGACACCCTTCGCGATCGCCACCGGCGCCGAGAGGAACACGGTGCGATCCTTGGCCTCCTTCTTGGTCTTGGTGGACCACGCCTCGTTGATGGGACGCTCCTCGACGTGGAACTTGCTCGACCACGGATTGGCTTCGTCCGTAACGTGCATGGCCCGGGTGATCTGATCCGTGGGCGACCCCATGATGATCCGGGACCCCTCGGCCAAGGTGTATTCCTGAGGGTCCTTGCGGTTGGAGACGTAGACCAGCGCCGACGGGTGCAACTCGCGATCGGGATCGGCGGTCACCACCAGCGAACGGAGCCCAGTGCCTTCGTCGAGCTCCTCCCGGAGAGTCACTCCGGGGACCAAGTCCTTCCAGCGGAGCTGGCCATCCTGCTTGATGATGCTGGGATCGTTGTAGGGATCCCAGGTGTATAGAATGGTGGCCCGGCGCTCGTTGTCGCCCTTGGTGACCTGCTGGCCCTCCTGGACCTGTAACATGGCGCCCTGCGGCACCGGGTACCGGGACAGGATGTGATGATGGTCCTTGGGATCGACGATGAGGATGCCCTCCTTGGTCTCCTCCTCGGCCGACTCGTCGTCGCGGGTGAGGGCGACGCGGATCTTGCCCTTGGTCCCATCCTCGTACTCGACCGTGAGGTCGGCGAACTCGAGCCCCTTGGTGTATTTGACGATCCCGTCCGATCGGGCCCGCCGTTCGGCTTCTTCGGCGATTCGTGCCGAGGTACCGCCGATGTGGAAGGTCCGGAGAGTGAGCTGGGTCCCGGGCTCGCCGATCGACTGGGCGGCGAGAATCCCGACCGCTTCGCCCATGTCCACCATGTCCATGGTGGCCAGGTTCCGCCCGTAGCACATCCGACAGACGCCCCGACGGGCCTCGCAGGTGAGCACCGAACGGATCTTGACTTTCTCAATCCCGGCATCCTCGATCGCATCGGCGATCTCTTCGGAGACCAGCTGGCCGGCCTGCACCAAGACGCGCGGGTCGCCGTGTTCGTCGAGTTGGTGCGGATCCATGACGTCTTCGCCGGCCACGCTTCCGACGATGCGCTCACCGAGCGATTCGATGACGTCCTCGCCCTCTTTGAGGGCGCTCATGTCCAGACCGAGAATGGTGCCGCAATCTTCCTCGGTGATGGTCACGTCCTGGGCGACGTCGACGAGACGGCGGGTGAGATAACCGGCGTCGGCCGTCTTCAAGGCGGTGTCCGCGAGACCTTTCCGGGCGCCGTGGGTCGAGATGAAGTACTCGAGCACCGAGAGGCCTTCTCGGAAGTTCGACTTGATGGGGCTCTCGATGATTTCCCCGATCCCGCCAGTCAACTTCTTCTGGGGCTTGGCCATCAGACCGCGCATCCCGGCGAGTTGTCGGATCTGATCGCGGCTGCCTCGGGAGCCGGAATCGAACATCATGAAGACCGGATTGAACCCGCCGCGGCTGTTCCGCATGTGGGCGATCATCGCCTCGGCCACGTCGTTGTTGGCGTGGGTCCAGGCATCGATCACCTTGTTGTAGCGCTCACCGAAGGTGATCTGACCGGTGTTGTACGCCCGCTGGAACCGCTCGACCCGCTTCTGCGCCTCATCGAGCAGCCCCGACTTCTCGCTCGGGACCTCGAGGTCCTCGACCCCGATCGAAACACCGCCGGTGGTCGCGAAGTCGAACCCGAACCGCTTGAGCCGATCGAGGAACTCGACGGTCTCCTTGAGGCCGGCCCGGCGATAGCTCTGGAGCACCAGCTCGGAAAGGGTCTTCTTCTTCATCACGTCGTCGCGGAAGCCGAGTTCCGCCACGGTCCTGCGGGGGAGGATGTTGTTGAACAGCACCCGACCCACCGTGGTGCGAATCCAGCGCGGTTCGCGGTCGGCGGCCTCGGCCGGCGGCACGAACCAGAAATGGATGGCCGTATGGTAGGTCAGGCTGCCGGTCTGGAGCGCCATCTCCAGTTCCGCGATGGAGCCGTAGTGCTTGGCGCCCTTCCAGAGGCGCGCCTTGGTCTGCTCGGTCTTCCCCACCCCGCGGCGAAGCTCTTCCTCGAAGCCCCGGGGCAACTTGGTGAGCCAGTAGCAGCCGAGCACCATGTCCTGGGAGGGCTCCGCCACCGGCCGGCCGTCGGACGGCTTCAAGATGTTGTTGGACGAGATCATCAGGAGCCGCGCCTCGAGCTGCGACTCGAACGACAGCGGCACGTGGACCGCCATCTGGTCGCCGTCGAAGTCGGCGTTGAAGGCCGCGCAGACCAACGGATGGATCCGGATGGCCTTGCCCTCGACCAACTTGGGTTCGAACGCCTGGATCCCGAGCCGGTGGAGCGTCGGGGCCCGGTTCAGGAGCACCGGGTGGTCCTGAATGATCTCCTCGAGGATCTCGTAGACCTCCGGCCCCTCGCGTTCGACGATCTTCTTGGCCCGCTTGACCGTCTCGGCGATGCCCTTGTCGACCAGCTTGTTGATGATGAACGGCTTGAAGAGCTCGACCGCCATCGCTTTGGGGAGCCCGCACTGGTGGAGCCGGAGCTCCGGCCCGACCACGATGACCGAGCGGCCCGAGTAGTCGACTCGCTTGCCGAGCAGGTTCTGACGGAACCGGCCCTGCTTGCCCTTGAGCATGTCGGAGAGCGACTTGAGTGGCCGCTTTCCGCGCCCGCGGATCGCCTTGGACCGGCGGCCATTGTCGAACAGGGCGTCGACCGCTTCCTGGAGCATCCGCTTTTCGTTCCGGAGGATGACTTCCGGGGCGCGATGCTGGATCAGCTTCTGGAGCCGGTTGTTCCGGTTGATGACCCGGCGATAGAGGTCGTTGAGGTCCGAGGTGGCGAACCGGCCGCCATCGAGCGGCACCAAGGGACGGAGGTCCGGCGGCAGTACCGGAATCACGTCCATGATCATCCACCCAGGGTTGTTGCCGAGTTCCTGGGACTCGCCCGAGTAGAGAAAGGCATCGACGATCTTGAGCCGCTTGAGCATTTGCTTCTTGCGGTGCTGGCTGGTCTCGTTGGCCACCCCGCTCCGCAGCTCCTCGGCGAGCTTCTTGATGTCGATCTTCTCGAGCAGCGCCCTAACGGCCGGCGCCCCGATCTCGGCCCGAAACCCGGTGTCGTTCTGCTCCCGGGCCTGCATCCGGAGATTGAGGTACTCGTCTTCGTCGAGGAGCTGGCCGATCTCGACGTCCTGCTTGCCCGGCTCGATGATGACGTAAGCCGAGTAGTAGATGATCCGCTCGAGGTCCCGGAGGGTGACGTTGAGCAGATTGCCCATCGGGCTCGGCAACGTCTTGAAGAACCAAATGTGGGCCACCGGAACGGCCAGCTCGATATGGCCCATCCGCTCGCGGCGCACCTTGGAGAGGGTGACCTCGACCCCGCAGCGATCGCAGATCACGCCCCGATAGCGGATCCGCTTGTACTTGCCGCAGTGGCACTCCCAGTCCTTGACGGGACCGAAGATCCGCTCGCAGAACAGGCCGTCGCGTTCCGGCTTGAAGGAGCGATAGTTGATGGTCTCCGGCTTGGTGACTTCGCCCCACGACCACCACTGCCGGAGGCCTTGGAGCTCGAGACGTTCGCGCTCCTTGGGATCGCGAGGCCCGCGGATCTCCTCGGGCGACGCGATCCGGATCGCGATATAGTCGAAACTCGAGCTCTTGGGCTCACGCCCGCTTCGGAAGTCGATCATGGCTTACTCCTCACCTTCGGCGGTGGCCCCGAGTGTTACCCGGAGGCCGAGAGCCTGTAGTTCCTTGACCAGCACGTTGAAGGACTCGGGAATCCCCGGTTCCGGGAGATTCTGACCCTTCACGATCGATTCGTAGACTTTGCTCCGTCCGTTGACGTCGTCCGACTTGACCGTGAGCATCTCCTGGAGCAAGTGGGCGGCGCCGTAGGCCTCGAGGGCCCAGACTTCCATTTCGCCGAAGCGCTGGCCACCGAACTGGGCCTTGCCGGCCAGCGGCTGCTGGGTGACCAGGGAGTACGGTCCGATCGAACGAGCATGGATCTTGTCATCGACCAAGTGCGACAGCTTGAGCATGTAGATCGTGCCCACCGTGACGTCGCTCTCGAACGATTGACCGGTCCGGCCGTCCCGGAGCCGGATCTTCCCGGCCGGGGTCAGCCCGGCCCGGCTGACCAGCGCGTCGACGGCAGCGCTCAGTGCGTCGGGGCCGATCCCGCCTTTGGCAGCGGCGGCCAGGGCCGGTTCCAGCGCGAGCGGGCGCTCCTGGACCTCGGCTAAGGCCTTCTCGAGGTCCTTCTTCCGCGCTCCGTTCGCTTTGGCCACTTCGGCCTGATGGAAGGCGATTTCGTGAGACCGCTGGGCCGCATCGCGCTCGGCCAGTTCCTTCGCGGCCGTTTCGACGAACTGCTTGATCCCGGCGTAGAGCGCCTTGGTAGAGGCCGACACTCCGTCCTTCGCCAGGTCGGACACGGTGGCATCGCCGAGGGTCTTGCGCGACACGCCGATCTTCCGGAGATCCGAGGCCAGCGCCCGCACCGCTTCCACGGTTGGCGACGGCGCCACCGCCGAGAGCCGGAGGGCCTGGCCGGCCCAGCGAAGCCCGGCGACCCGGAGGAGCAATCCGATCTCGCCCTCGTCGGCCCCGCGGAACACCGGGGTCTTGGCTTTGAAGCCGAGCAGGGTCGCGACCCACCCGAGGTGGGTCTCGAGAATCTGCCCGACGTTCATCCGGCTCGGCACGCCAAGGGGGTTCAAGACGATGTCGACCGGGCGGCCATCCGGCAGGAACGGCATGTCTTCTTCGGGAACGATCCGGGCCACGATGCCCTTGTTGCCGTGGCGACCGGCCATCTTGTCGCCGACGGAGATCTTCCGCTTCTCGCCGAGATAGACCTTCACCAGCTGGATGACGCCCGGGGGCAGTTCGTCCGGCTGGAGGATCTTGTCGATCTGGTCTTCCGCCTTCTCCTCGACCCGGGCCCGTTCCCTCGCCGCGGTATCGACCGAGAGCCGAAGCCGCTCGTTGGCGCTCTTGTTGGCCAGGCGGAGGGTCTTCAAATCGACGTCGTGGAGGTCGATCGCCTTGAGCTGCTCGGCGGTGAGGCGGCTTCCGGCTGGGGCGAACTCCTCCACCGAGCCGGCCTTGAGCATCAGCGCGATTTCCTGGCCCGCCATTAACTCGCGGACCTCCGACATCATCACGTCGGTGATGCGCGACTTCTCCTCGTGCTCGATCCGGCGGACCTCGCCGATTCGTTCGCCGCGGTCCTTCTCGACGACCTGGTCTTCGACCCGGCTGAAGATCTTGACGTCGATCACGGTGCCCTTCATCCCCGGCGGCACCTTGAGCGAGCTGTCTTTGACGTCCTTGGCCTTCTCGCCGAAGATGGCGGTGAGCAATTTCTCTTCGGGGGAAAGCTCGGTCTCGCCCTTCGGGGTGATCTTCCCGACCAGGATGTCGCCCGGCTTGACGTGGGCCCCGATCCGGATGATCCCGCGCTCGTCGAGGTCGATCAGCGCCTCGTCGGAGACATTGGGAATTTCTCGGGTGATCTCTTCCTGGCCACGCTTGGTATCGCGAACATGCAGCTCGAGTTCCTGCACGTGGATCGACGAGTAGACGTCGTCCTTGACCAGCCGCTCGGAGAGGACGATGGCGTCTTCGAAATTATGGCCGTACCAGGGCATGAAGGCGACGGTGACGTTGGCGCCCAATGCCAGCTCGCCATCTTCGGTGGCCGAGCCGTCGGCAATGACCTGCCCCTGGCCGACCTTCTGTCCCAACTGAACCAGGGGCCGCTGATTGATGGCGGTGTCCTGGTTGGTGCGCCAGAACTTCTTGACCCGGTATCGGTCGACCTGCGCCAGGCGAGCCAGGGGGACGTCGGTGGCGCCTTCGGTGCCGGAGTCGACGATGATCTCATCGGCCGTCACCCGGGTCACGGTTCCGGCCCGGCGAGCGGCGATGACCGCGCCGGAGTCGGCCGCGACTTTGGCCTCGAGCCCGGTCCCCACGGTGGGGGCATCGGGGAACAGCAACGGCACGGCTTGCCGCTGCATGTTGGATCCCATCAGAGCGCGGTTGGCGTCGTCGTGCTCGAGGAACGGGATCAGGGCGGCCGCGATCGAGACCAACTGCTCGGCGCTCACGTCCATGTACTCGATCCGGGACGGAGGAAGCAACGGATAGTCGTCGCCCCGCCGGCAGAGGACCAAGTTCTCGACGAACTTCCCGTCGGCGTCGATGGCGGTGTTGGCCTGGGCGACCGAGATGCCTTCTTCTGCGCTCGCCGAGAGCCAGCGAATCTCGTCGGTGACCCGGCCGTTCTTGACCACCCGGTAGGGCGTTTCGATGAAGCCGAGATCGTTGATCTGCGCGAAGGTCGCCAGGCTGGTGATGAGGCCGATATTGGGACCTTCCGGCGTCTCGATCGGGCACATCCGGCCGTACTGCGAGTAGTGGACGTCGCGCACCTCGAAGCCGGCGCGCTCGCGGGTCAGACCACCGGGACCGAGAGCCGACAACCGCCGCTTGTTGGTCAACTCGGCGAGCGGGTTGGTCTGATCCATGAACTGCGACAACTGACTCGACCCGAAGAAGGCCTGAATCACCGAGCTGACCGTCCGGGCGTTGACTAGGTCATCGAGCGAGATCTTCTCGGGATCGGAGTTGATGCTCATCCGTTCCTTGACGAGCCGCGCCATCCGCGACAGGCCGACCGAGAACTGATTGGCGATCAGCTCGCCGACGGACCGAATCCGCCGGTTGCCGAGATGGTCGATGTCGTCGGTGTGACCACGCCCGTCGTGGAGGTCGATCAGGTACCGAATGATCGCGACGAAGTCCTCTTCGGTGAGCACGGTGTGGTTGGCATCGATCTTCAGCCCCAACCGATGATTGATCTTGTACCGGCCGACCCGACCGAGGTCGTACCTCTTGGGGTTGAAGAACAGACGCTGCAGCTGGGCCCGGGCCGTCTCGAGGTTCGGAGCGTCGCCGGGGCGGAGCAGCGAGTAGATCTGCTGCAGGGCCTCGGTCTCGTCCTTGGTGGGGTCCTTGGTCAGGGTGTTCTTGATCAAGGGCGATTCCGACCGGCCGGGCGGCAGCAGGACCTCGACCCGGGTCACCCCGGCCGCGGCGAACTTCTTCCGGAGGTTGTCGGTCAGTTTATCGCCGGCCTCGGCGACCACTTCGCCCGTCGCCGGATCGGCGACGTCGAAGGCCATGACGTGGGGGTGCCGGTCGCGAGTGGTGGTCGGCAGCTCCTCGTCACGCAGATCGAGCGTGGTGTAGCCGGCGAACACCTGAACTGCCTTGACCCCGACGTGGCGCATGGCGTTGAGACGCTCGGTGGTCAATTCGTCGCCGACGCCGCCCAGGGCGTCTCCGGAGGGGTCCTCCGGATTCTTGACCGGGACGGCGAGGAGGGCCCCGATGACCTCCCGGCGCTCCTGGCGGCCTTCGAGCTTGCCGGCGATGTTGATCGACTTGGTGGCGAAGAACAGCTTGAGAATGTCGGCGTTGGTGCCATGACCGAAGGCGCGCAGCAACGCGGTCGCCGGGAACTTCTTCTTCTTGTCGATGTGAACGTAGATCACATCGTGAATGTCGATGGTGAACTCGACCCAGGAGCCGCGGAACGGAATGATCCGGGCAGAGTAGAGCAACTGGCCGTTCGGGTGGGTCTCCTCCTCGAAGACCACGCCCGGCGAGCGGTGGAGCTGACTCACGACGACCCGCTCGGCCCCGTTGATGACGAAGGTGCCCAGGGGAGTCATGATCGGCAGCTCGCCGAGATACACCTCCCGCTCGATCTGATTCTTGAGCCGGCGCTGGCCGTCGACGTCCTCGAAGACGTTGAGGGCGAGCTTGGCCTTGAGCGGCGCGGCGTAGGTCATGTCGCGCTCGATGCACTCCTCGACGGCGTACTTCGGTTCGCCGAGGCTGTAGCTCTTGAAGTCGAGCTCGTATTTCCCGTTGACATCGGAAATCGGGAAGAGGTCCCGGAAGACGCGCTCCAGCGACACGTCCTGGCGGTCGCCTTCGATGTCGTCGGGATTGAGCAACGCCGAGAACGCCCGCGTCTGGATATCGAGCAGATGCGGCATGGGCATTGCGCTGTCGCGCTTGGTGAACGAAACCTCGGGCCGAGTCGTCGTCATCGCCAACTCCTACGCAGAAAGCAAAAGCGAGCCGCCGCGGTCGCCCCGTTTTCGAAAACGGGCCCCCGCGGGGACGCTGTGGAAATTCGACAGTACTGCGCTTCGAACAGACGCCATGTCGCCTCGCTGAAGAAGGTGGGTCGATCCCTGGCGCCACCCGAACGGGGCGGCGCCTCGGGACGGCACCCGACCTACTTCAGCTCGACGGCAGCGCCCTGGTCTTCCAACTTCTTCTTGATCTCTTCCGCCTCGGCCTTGGTGGCGCCTTCCTTGATGGTCTTCGGGGCGCCGTCCACGATGTCCTTGGCTTCCTTGAGGCCCAGGCCGGAGATGACCTCGCGGATCACCTTGATGACCTGGATCTTCTTGGCCCCGCCATCCTTGAGGATGACCGTGAACTCGGTCTGCTCCTCGGCGGCCGGAGCCGCCGCGCCGCCGCCAGCCGCGGGACCGGCGGCCGCCGCGACCACGGAGACATTGAACTTGGTCTTGAAGGCCTCGATCAACTCGGCCAGCTCGACCACGGTCTTGGAGCCAATCGCTTCGAGAATCTGATCGTTCGTCATCGTCGACATTGGGATATTCCTTTAAGCCGTTTCAGCTTGACGTTTGTTCTTGAGCGCTTCGAGCGCGCCGACCACCTGATAGAGCACTCCGTTGAGACACCCGGCGAACTGGCCGAGAAGCTCCTGCTTCGAGGGCAGGTCGCCGAGCCGCTTGATATAGGCGGCGTCGACGGTCCGGCCATCGACCAGTCCGATCCGAACCGAGGGCTTCTGGTGCTCCTTGGCGAACTGTCCGAGGACCTTCGCCGCGGGGAGCGGATCGTCGCCCGCCAGGACCAACCCGGTCGGGCCGGCCAGCGCCTCGTCGAGCCCGGTGACCCGATTGGCCGCCAGCGCCCGTTGAGCCAGAGTGTTCTTCACCACGACATACCGGGCCCCCGCCTGGCGCAGCTTTCGGCGGAGGTCGGTGATCTTCGCCACGTTGAGGCCGGCGAAGTCGGTGACGTAGATGTTCGCCGACCCCTTGACCGCTTCGGTCAGGGTCTCGACCATCTGTTGGCGTTCTGATTTGCTCATCGGTACACCGCCGTATCGAGCCGGACCCCCGGCCCCATGGTGCTCGACACCGTCGCGGTCTGGAGGTAAACCCCCTTGGCGGCGGACGGTTTGGCCTTGACGATCGTGTCCATGAAGGCTTGGAGATTTTCCTCGAGCTGTTTCTCCGAGAACGAGACCTTGCCGATCGGGGCATGCACGTTCCCGGTCTTGTCGACACGGAACTCGATCTTGCCGGCCTTGATCTCCTTGACCGCGCGGCCGACGTCCATGGTGACCGTACCCGCCTTGGGGTTCGGCATCAGGCCGCGAGGGCCGAGGATCTTGCCCAACGCGCCGAGCTGCCCCATGACGTCCGGGGTCGCCACGATCACGTCACAATCGAGCCAGCCCTCCTTGAGCTTCTGGACGAACTCGATCCCGACGAAATCGGCGCCGGCTGCCTGGGCGTCCTTGACCCGGTCGCCCTGGGTGATGACGAGCACCCGGACCGACTTACCGGTGCCGTGAGGCAGCACCACGGTTCCGCGAACGACTTGGTCCGCGTGACGGGGATCGACGCCCAACCGCACCGCCACATCGACGGTTTCGTTGAACTTCGCGAACGAAGCGGCCTTGACGATCTTGACGGCTTCGGGGATCGGATAGTGCTTGGTGCGGTCGACCTTGGCGAGCGCCGCCGCAAACTTCTTTCCGGTCGCTGGCATCAGTCGGCCACCTCCAACCCCATCGACCGGGCGGTCCCGGCGATCATCCGCATCGCCGATTCCATTTCGGTGGCGTTCAGGTCGCTCATCTTGAGCTCGGCGATCTTCTTGAGCTGCGCCCGGGTCACCTTGCCGACCTTGTTACGGTTCGGCTGAGCGCTTCCCTTGTCGATGCCCGCCTCCTTCAGAAGCAGGTTGGCCGCCGGGGGCGTCTTGGTGATGAACGTGAACGTCCGGTCCTGGTACACGGTCACGACGACGGGGATCACCATCCCCGCCTGCGACTGGGTCCGAGAGTTGAACTGCTTACAGAACTCCATGATGTTCACGCCTTGCGGCCCAAGCGCGGTGCCCACGGGGGGCGCCGGATTGGCCGCTCCAGCGGGACACTGGAGTTTGACCATCGCAACTACCTTTTTTGCCATACCTCCCTCGTAGCGAAGGCCGGTCGGTCAGGCCGCCGGCGGTTCTGCCGCAGTACTCCCCGTGCGGTCGCGGGCAGGAAGCGCGCTGCTTTCGACTTCCTAGTGACCCCTCAATTGCAAGTAGTCGAGCTCGACGGTCGTCGGTCGACCGAAGAGCGAGACCGAGACCTTGACCCTCCCCTTGTCGCCGAGCACCTCTTCGACGGTGCCACTGAAGTCGGAGAAGGGCCCGTCGGTGATCTCGACCGCCTGGCCGATCATGAACGGGATCTCTTCTTTCGGGCCGGCATCGGCGACTTCTTCGACGATGCCGAGCAGCCGATTGACTTCGTCCTGCCGGAGGGCCTGCGGCATCTTGGCCGAGCCCACGAATTTGATGACGCCTTGGACACTATTGACCAGGTGCTGGGCTTCCTGACTCATCGTCGTCTCGATGAGGACGTAGCCAGGGTAGAGCTTCCGCTCGACCATCACCTTCTTGCCATTCTTGATCTCGATCGCTTCTTGGACCGGAACCAGCGCCTGGCGGACCAGTTTCTGCTCTGCCGGCCGAGGATCTTCCTCGATGCGGCGAGCAAGCAGGCCTTTGACCTTGTTCTCGTGGCCTGCGGTGACCTGGATCGCGTACCAGCGGTAGTCCATGTTACCGGGCCAGGGCGGCGACGCCGTCGAAGAAGACCTTCTGGAGCAGGAAGTCCAGAATGCCGATCGCCGAGCCGAGGACGAGCGTCATGATGATGACTCGCCGGGACGCGTCGGTCAGTTCCGGTTTCGTGGGCCAGGTAACCTTGCTCATCTCGGCGCGGACGTCCGTCAGGAACTGACGAGTCGTCGAGATGAACGCGACCACCTTATTCGGCTTGGCAGCGGCCTGGGCCTGTTCCATGGCTACTTCGATTCCTTATGCATCTGGTGCTTGTTGCAGCGGGGACAAAACTTCCGCGCCTCGACCCGTTCCGGATGCGTCCGGCGGTTCTTGTCGGTGAAGTAGTTCCGCTCCTTGCACTCGGTGCACTCGAGAATGATGTTCTCGCGTGGCATGATCCCAACTCCCTACTTGAGGATCTTGGTGACGACGCCGGCGCCGACCGTTCGGCCGCCTTCCCGAATCGCGAACCGCAACCCCTCGTCCATCGCGATCGGCGTGATCAACTCGATCTTCATCTGAATGTTGTCCCCCGGCATCACCATCTCCACCCCCGCCGGCAACTCCACGTTCCCCGTCACGTCCGTCGTCCGGAAGTAGAACTGCGGCCGGTACCCCTTGAAGAACGGGGTATGCCGTCCCCCCTCGTCCTTCGTCAACACGTACACCTCGGCGTCGAACTGGGTGTGCGGCGTGATGCTCCCCGGCTTCGCCAACACCATCCCTCGCTCGATCTCCGTCTTCTCCACCCCCCGCAACAACAACCCCGCGTTGTCCCCCGCCACCCCCTCATCCAGCAGCTTCCGGAACATCTCCACCCCCGTCACCACCGACTTCTTCTCGCTCCCAAACCCCACCAAGGCCACTTCCTCCCCCACCTTGATCTTCCCCCGCTCGATCCGCCCCGTCGCCACCGTCCCCCGGCCCGTGATCGAGAACACATCCTCCACCGGCATCAAGAACGGCTTGTCGATCTCCCGCACCGGCTCCGGAATGAAGGTATCCAACGCCTGGTACAACTCCTCGATCTTCGCCACCCACTTCGGGTCGTTCTCGATCGCCTTGATCGCGCTCCCCCGAATCACCGGGGTGTCATCCCCCGGATAGTTGTACTTCGTCAACAACTCCCGGACCTCCAACTCCACCAGGTCCAGCAGCTCCTCGTCTTCCACCAAATCGCACTTGTTCAAGAACACCACGATGCTCGGCACGTTCACCTGCCGCGCCAACAAGATGTGCTCCCGAGTCTGCGGCATCGGCCCGTCCACCGCCGAGACCACCAGGATCGCCCCGTCCATCTGGGCCGCCCCGGTAATCATGTTCTTGACGTAGTCCGCGTGCCCCGGGCAGTCGACGTGGGCATAGTGCCGCTTCGCCGTCGAATACTCCACGTGGCTCGTCGCGATCGTCAAAATCTTGGTCGCGTCCCGCCGCCCCTGACTCTCCGACGCCTTCGCCACCTGATCGTACGAGATGTAGGTCCCCAACCCCTGCTCCGCCGCCACTTTCGTCAACGCCGCCGTCGTCGTCGTCTTCCCGTGGTCGACGTGGCCGATCGTCCCGACGTTCACATGGGGCTTGTTCCGCTCGAATTTGGCTTTGGCCATGGGGCATCATCTCCGTTTGAAAACCATCACGTTTTGTCCTGGGCGGCCTCGGCAGGGACCCCGAGCGCACCCTTTCTTGCCCAAGCTCGCGACCGGGATCGAACCGGTGACCTCATCCTTACCAAGGATGTGCTCTACCGACTGAGCTACGCGAGCAGTTGTCCGAAGCGGGCGACGGGACTCGAACCCGCGACCCTCAGCTTGGAAGGCTGATGCTCTACCAACTGAGCTACACCCGCGCTTGGCCTACCGCCCGTTCCCGCTTCGTTCGCCCAACTCCATGGTGGGGGTAGGATTCGAACCTACGTAGGGCGGAGCCCGGCAGATTTACAGTCTGCTGCCATTAGCCACTCGGCCACCCCACCGCCTAACGTGCGCACCCGCCCCGACAGACAACCCCGTATGCACACCGAGACGGGGTCGCGGGATCGTTCACCGAACAGTGTCTGCGCGCTCCGACAAAGCTGACGAAGGGACTCGAACCCTTAACCTGCTGATTACAAATCAGCTGCTCTGCCAATTGAGCTACGCCAGCGGAATTGCCCGCGGCATCCACAGATCCTTATAATACACGGACTTAGCAACGGAGTCAATGCGGCCGGTCACCCCCTCCAACGGACCGCGCCGGGGACCCGAGCATACAAGCTGATGGAAACGGGGCCGGCAACTTCTGCCGGCCCCGTCGCCGCCGTCGGGCGGTACCCTCTTAGACGTCCGCTACTTGATCGCGATCTTGCTCTTGGCTGACGCCTCCGCCTTGGGCAGCTTGACGGTCAGAACGCCGTCGCCGTAGTTCGCGTCGATCTTGCCCTCCTGGACCGCACCGGGGAGGCGGAGCGTGCGCATGAACCGGCCTTCCTCCCGCTCCTCCCACAGGAAGTCCTCGCCCCTTTCCTGTCGATGCAGTTCCCGCTTGCCGGAAAGGGTGAGCAGATTCCCGTCCAGGTTGACATCCAAGTCGTCCCGGTTCATGCCCGGAACCTCGAGGCGGACCAGGTACTCCTTCGGGTTCTCGGAGAAATCGAGGGACGGCTCCCACATGGCGTCCGTCGCAACCCGCGGTGTGGCAAGCGGCCACAGCGGGGTAGCGAAGAACCGATCGAACAGGCGATCGAAATCGTTGCGAACCCCGGCCATCGATGGAGAAGTCTTCATCAGTTTCATAGCGCCCCCCTTGCCTCGTTCACGAGGCGGTTCGTGTGTCGACGAACCCAAGATGTCACGGGACCGCTGAAACTCTGCTTAAGCCTGAGTTAAACCTCCTTAGTGCTGGTGCTTCGGGCCGGGCGGGCAGACCCGATGCAGGTCGCGAAACGCGTCATGCACCCCATCGAGAGCCGTCTTCAGTTCGGCGTCGGCGGCCTGGCCTTCGACCAGCTGGGCCAGTGAGCGGGTCTTCCCGACGAAATCCTCCAACTTGGTCGTGAAATCGGCTGGGGGCGGACAGGCCTCCGGCGCCGTCGACTTGGCCCAGACCTCGGCGGCGTTCGCCATTGCCCGGGCGCTATTGCGGGTCGGGGTCAGGTCCTTGTCCATCATGGCCGCGTGGTGGCTCAGATGGAGGTAATTGTGGACGGTGTTCAGCTCCTTCCAGGATGTCGCGGGCGGCATGTTGCCGTGGCCTTGGCCGTGGCGCTCATGCTGGGCCGCGGCGGTGGAGCCAAGGAGCATCGTCATCAGGAACAGCGAACGGACAGTGCCAGACATTGGGCCTCCAAACAGGCTCGGGTTGATACCCCAAATTGAGCTGATTCCATGAGAATCCGGTGAATCGCTCGCGAGGCGGCCTTCGGTGGCTCAGCGCCGGTCGACCAGCTCCGCGCTCCCGTCGCGGCGGTCTCGGAGCTCGAAGCCGGCCTCCTTGAGTCGGACCCGGATCTGGTCGGCGAGGGCGAAATCTCGGCTGCGCTTCGCGGTGGCCCGGCGGGCGGACCAGCGCGAGGCCCAACCCAGTCGGGCGGCCGGGTCCTCGGGGACTTGGTCGCCCAGGGCGGCCGGATCGGCGTCGAGCGCCGACGCCGCGATTTCCGCCCGGGCCTGGGCCCGGTGGGCCACGGCAAGGACCCGATCGACGGCGTCCCAAGCCGTTTTGGCGGCGGGCGTCGGGGCGATTCGCTCATCGAGGAGTCGGTTGGCTTCCCGGACGAACTCGAAGGCGGCGGCAACCGCTCGGGGAGCGTTGAGGTCGTCGTCCAGGGCCGCGGCGAACTCGTTGGCAAGGGTCGCGGCAAGCCCGGCCCACGGCGAAGTCGGGTCCGGCTTGGTCACGCTCGCCGTGTCGAACCGGTCGGCGAAGTCTCCCAATCGGCGGGCGCCTTCTCGCGCCGCGGTCAGGGCCTCGTCGGTGAGATCCAACTGCTGTCGATAGTGGGTCTGGAAGACGAGGAGCCGAAATCCGGCCGGCTCCACCCCGTCAGCCTTGAGGTCCCGCGCCGTGGTGATATTGCCGAACCGTTTGGACATCTTGGATCCACGGATGTTCAGGAACTCGCCGTGAAGCCAGTACTTGGCGAACAGGTCCTGGCCGGTAAAGGCGCAGGACTGAGCGATCTCGTCTTCGTGATGCGGGAAGATCAGATCGACACCGCCGGTGTGAATATCGAGGACCTGGGTTTGATACCGTTGACCGATCAACTCCAGGGCCATTGCCGAGCACTCGAGATGCCAGCCAGGTCTGCCGCGACCAAAGGGCGCGTCCCAGGCCGCCGAAACGGCTTCGTCCTCGGGTCTGGCGGCCTTCCACAGCACGAAATCCTGGGCGTTGTCTTTGTCGTACTCGTCGGCGCTGGTGCGACCACTCGCCCCGATCTTGAGTTCTCGGGTATCGAGCTGGGAGAGGCGGCCATAGGCGGGGAATCGCGCGATCCCGAAGTAAACCGAGCCATCCTCACCCCGGTACGCCACTCCTTTGTCGAGGAGCCCCTGGACGAGCCGGATCATCGGTTCGACGAACTCGGTTGCCCGGGGGTAGACGTGCGCCGGGACGATGCGGAGGTAATCGCGATCCTCGAAGAAGGCATCGATGAACGGTTTCACCAAGTCGTCGATCGAGGTGCGGCGCTCGCCGGCCGCCTTGATGATCTTGTCGTCGACGTCGGTGAGGTTCATGATGTGGAAGACATCGTAGCCGCTGGCCTCGAGCCAGCGCCGGAGCAGATCGACGAAGAGGAAAGTCCGGAAGTTGCCGACGTGGGCGAAGTTGTAGACCGTCGGGCCACAGGAGTAGAGGGTCACCCGCGGCGGCGCCAGCGGCTGGAACGGCTCGATCCGCCGGGTCAACGTGTTATAGAGCGCCAGCGCCACTGGCTCAGCCTCCCCCGGGCAACGGCGTGCCGTCGCCCCGAACGTGGACGGTCCGCTGCGGATATGGGATCTCGATGCCCTCTTGGTCGAACCGCTTCTTGATGCGGAGGCGGAACTCCCTCGCGACGGCCCACTGCGCCCCGGGGGCGGTCCGCAGCGCGGTGCGAATCGCGATCCCGCTGTCGCCGAAGGCATCGACTCCGAGGACCTCCGACCCCGCTTCGAAGCTCGCGCTCCAGTTCGGATCTCTGGCCATCCGGGCGAGCTCGTCCTTGAGCACCGCGAGGGCGCGATCCAGATCGGTGTCGTAGCCCACCGAGACGTCGAGCACGGCCCGGGACCAGCTTCGGGTCATGTTACTGACCGAGGCGATCGTCCCGTTGGGAATGGTATGAAGGACGCCGCGGAGGTCGCGGAGGGCGACCACCCGCAAGGTCATCCGCTCGACCACGCCGGCCTTGTCGCCAATCTGAATGACGTCGCCGACAACGAACTGGTTTTCGACCAACATGAAGAACCCCGAGATCAGATCCTTGACGAGGCTCTGGGCCCCGAAGGACACCGCCAGGCTGAGAATCCCGACCCCGGCCAACAGCGGTTTGATGTCGACGAAGAGGTTCAGGCTGAGCAGGATGATGCCGATGATGACCAGCGCCCGCCCGACGCTGCGGACCAGTTGGGCGATGGTCTGACCGCGCTTCTCGGCAGCCGAGAGGACCGAATCGTCGCCGTCGTCCACCGCGGATTCGATCCGCCGGGCGACCAGCCGAACGACCCGATTGGCCGCCCAACCGACCAGCCAGATGACGGCCAACTGCAGCAGCTTCCGCCACAGGAGGCCCTGATCGATCCCGAGCAGGGCCGTGAGCCAGTCGATCGGATTCGCGGTCATCGCCGCGAAAATAGGCAGGCGGCGGGTCCGCTCGCTACTTGGCGGGTTTTCGGCTCACGGTCCAGACATAGGCGGAGACCGCCCGGAGCTGCTCATCCGAGAGCGAGGCCCCACCCATGGGCGGCATGATCTGGCCGGTCTTCGAGTTGGCCAGGTCCGTTCCCGACTTGACCAGGGCCACGATCTCGAGAAACGTCCCCGATCCGTGGAGCCACTTGGCGTCCGTTAGGTCGGGGCCCAGGCCACCCTTGGCATCGGTGCCATGGCAGGCGAGACACAGCCCGATTCCACCGAAGATCTTCTTTCCTTCCGCGATCGTCGCCTTGGTCACGGACGCCGGCAAGGTGTCGGCCGGCGGCTGCGCGGCGGCCGTGGTGGCGAGGATCAACCCGGCCAGCCCGCGCCACATCGGCCCGGGCAGCCAGGTCAGAAAGCGGTCGTCAGTCCCAGCGTCCATCGGAAACGGTCCCTCGTCGATTCGTAGGTGCCTTCGAGTGTCCAGCGGAAGTTGCGTCGCTCGGCTCTTCCAATTCCAGCCGAGTAGGATTCGTAGCGTCGTTGGTTCGTTGGCGTGCCGAGGCGGACATCGAGCAGGGGCCGATCGGCGGTCACCAGGTTGTACAGGGCGAATCCATACCACTTCGACTTCGGCGGCTGGACGATCAGCTCCCCGAACCCGCCATCGACGGTGACCTTCGGCTCCGTTGGAAGAAACCGCGGCCGGCTGTCGGTTCGCCTGAGGTACTGCCAGTTCACCTCCACCGTCCCGCCGCCAATGGTCCCGTCGAACCCGATCATCTTGGTCTGGTTGCCGAGCCCGTCTGACTCGGTGCGCCCGGTGTATCCGAACGCGCCAAGGCGCACTTGGCTGACCAAGTCGCGGGTGACGTGGAGCGCGAGATTCTTGCCGGGATCGCTGTCGAAGGTACGGTCCGGCTGGGCGGCGCCAACGCCGTTGCCGTTCAGGATTTGTCCAGTGACCGTGAAGCCGGCGAGATCCGCGGTGGCCATCAGACCCCGGTCGTAGGTCAGGTTGACCGGTACCTCGCCGACCCGGGCCCGGTAAATGGCGTAGTCCTCGAACTCGAGCCGGAGTTCCCGCTTGAAGAGCGGGTCGGAGACCTGGAATTGGCCGACGATCAGATCGATCGGCTTGCCGCCGATATCGTTGACCTGGATCAGCGCATCTTCGACGCCGCCGATTTCGCCGCGCTCGAGCAGAAAGGTGTAGAAGTAGTAGGAGAGCTTTTTCGAGATCGGGCCGCCGCTGAGCAGCTTCACCCCATAGGGGGTTTGGAGATCGGTGGAGACGGTCCCTTTGGCATACCCTTGGACGTAGGCATCGATCCGCATCGCCAAGGGAAGGTCCTTGATGAGGGAAAGCTCGGGGTCACCCGTGTTGATCGTGTCGCGGGGCTCTTCGCCAGGGGCGAACCGAAACCCGTTGCCCGCGAACTGTTCGCCGAACGCGTTGAGCTTCGGAATCGGCTGGTGACAGAGCATGCAACTGACCCGGTAGCGCCGGGCAAACGCCGGGATGGGATAGGCGGCGCTGGGAAATGCCGCGACGAGCGCCACCAGAAGGACTAGACCGCGGGCTCCCATGACTCCGTCTCCGGACGTGGTTGTGTCCTGGTTCAGCGGAAATGTGACTCGGTGGCTGTGAATTAACGCACCCCGGGTGGTTCGGCCAGCGCCAGCATCGCCCGCGCCGCGCGGCGGCGGTCGCGAGCCGTTTCGAGCTTGCGGTCCCGC
>VGVQ01000030.1 GCA_016874005.1 Gemmatimonadota bacterium
AGGCGGTACCCGCGGCGGTGCCTGCGGTACCCGCGGCGGTCGCTCCGGCAGCTCCCGGACGGGTCAAGGCCTCGCCCCTCGCCCGGAAGATCGCCGCGGACCGGGGCCTCGACTTGGGCAGGGTCCCCGGCACCGGACCCGAGGGCCGCGTCATCAAGCGGGATCTCGAGCGGGTCTCGGCGGCGGCGGGACGGCTAACGACAGCGGCCAAGGGCGGTCCACCGTTCACCGACGTCCCGCTCACCCAGATCCGGAAGACCATCGCCAAGCGACTGGCGCAGTCGATCGGTCCGATCCCGACCTTCTACCTGACCACCGAGATCGACATGGAGCGGGCGGCCGATCTCCGGGACCAGATCAAGGTCACTCAGGGCGAGACCGTCAAGGTCTCCTACAACGACCTGGTGGTGCGCGCCGTGGCGTTGGCCTTGGTCAAACATCCGGCCTGCAACGCCTGGTGGCAGGATGACAAGATCCGCTATTGGAACGAGGTCCACGTCGGGATGGCGGTGGCGGTGACGGACGGCCTGATCACCCCGGTGATCCGCGACGCCGACCGCAAGTCGCTCCTCGAGATCGGCGCCGAGTCGCGGGAGCTGGCCGGCCGGGCCCGGGAGCGGAGGCTCAAGCCCGAGGAGTACACCGGCGCCACCTTCTCGATCTCGAACCTGGGGATGTACGACATCGAGCATTTCACCGCGGTGATCAATCCGCCGGAAGCCGGGATTCTCGCGGTCGGCTCGATCGCGGAGGTGCCGGCCGTGGTCGCCGGGGCGGTGGTGCCGCGGCGCCGGATGCGGGTGACGATGTCGTGCGACCACCGGGTGATCGACGGCGCGACCGGCGCCGAGTTCCTCCGGACCCTGAAATCGTTGCTGGAACATCCCGTGTCCCTGGTGTGGTGAAGACGCCGGGGCCGTTTCAACACAACCGAGGATTATCGTGGCTACGTTCGACGTCATCGTGTTAGGCGGCGGGCCGGCCGGCTACGTCGCCGCCATTCGCTCCGCCCAGCTGGGACTCTCCACCGCGGTGGTCGAGAAAGAGAAGCTCGGCGGCGTCTGCGTCAACATCGGCTGCATCCCGACCAAGGCCCTGCTCCACAGCGCGCGGGTGGCCAACCTGGTCGCCCACGAAGCGAAAGCGCTCGGAGTCGAGGTCGGCGGGGTGAAGACCGACTACGGCGTCGCGATGAAACGCTCCCGCCAGGTGTCGGAGCAGAACGCCCGCGGCGTCGAGTTCTTGATGAAGAAGAACAAGATCACGGTCATCAAGGGGCTCGGAACGATCCTGGCCGGCAAGAAGGTGAAGGTCGGCGCCGAGACCTACACCGCCACCAAGGCGGTCGTGATCGCGACCGGTTCGCGGGTCAAAGGCATCCCCCAGATCGGGCTCGAGATCAACAAGACCACGGTGATCAGCTCCGACGAGGCGCTCTTTCTGGACAAGGCGCCCGCCTCGATCGCGATCGTCGGCGCCGGCGCCGTCGGCTCGGAGTTCGCCGATGTCTTCAGCGCCTTCGGCTCCAAGGTGACCTTGATCGAGGCGTTGCCCCGGATCGTGCCGCTCGAGGATCGCGAGTGCTCGGAGGCGCTGACCAAGGCCTTCAAGAAACGCGGGATCGCGGTCTGGGCGGGCGCCAAAGTCCTCAAGGCCACGGTCGGCGCGGCCGAGGTCCGTCTCGAGCTCGAGGTCGGCGGGAAGACGGAGACGGTCACCGCCGAGAAGGTGCTGATGGCGGCTGGGCGCGCGGTGAATACCGAGAACATGGGGTTCAAGGAAGCGGGCATCGAGCTGACCGACCGCGGGTTCGTCAAGGTGAACCCCGCCACGCTCGAAACCACCGCGAAGGGAGTCTATTGCATCGGCGACGTCGCCGGCCCGCCGATGCTGGCGCACAAGGGGAGCCGCGAGGGCGTCTTCGTCGCCGAGCTGATCGCGGGCAAACAGCCCCACCCGATCAAGTACGACAACGTACCGAGCGTCACCTATTGTCATCCGGAAGTCGCCAGCATCGGCCTCACCGAGGATCAATGCAAGGAACGGAAGCTCGAGTATCAGGTGGGCCGGTTTCCGTTCAGCGCCAACGGCCGGGCTCGGGCCTCCAACGAGACGGACGGTTTCGTCAAGATCATCCGGGACACCAAGTACGGCGAGATCCTCGGCGCTCACATCGTCGCGGGGCACGCCTCGGAGATGATCCACGAGTTGGCGGTGGCGCGGGAGAACGAGTACACGGTGGAGGAGGTCGATCTGGCGATTCACGCCCACCCGACCCTGTCGGAGGCGATCGCCGAGGCGTGCCTCGACTCGATGGGACGGGTGATCCACACCTAGGTCGGATGGGAGATGCCCCGAACGCCATCCATGTTCGAGCCCGACCGTCATCGGGAGATCGTGTCGCGGCTCCGCCGCCTCGGGCCCGAGAGCCCTCGCCGATGGGGAACGATGACCGCGCCCCAGATGGTCGCCCACCTCACCAGCACGCCTTGGGCGACGTCGTTCCAACCGCGACGCGAGGCTTCAGGCGTAGCACCGGCCGGCGGAGTTGCAGGTGAGGCGAACGACGGATTGCCGAGCGCGTCGGAAAAGGCGCGGGCGGTGTCGAACCGATCGGCGGGGATCTTCTCCAAGGCCTTGGTCAGCGCGGCCACGACGTTAGGCGGTATCGACCGGCGCAGCTCGGCCGCCGGCCGGGCCGGCTCGGCGATGATCTTCATGATGATCTGCTGTGCCGAGCCACCCAGGTGCGGCGGCTCTCCGGTCAGCATCTCGTAGAGCACGCTGGCCAGACTGTAGATGTCCGAGCGGCCGGTGATGGCCTTGTCGGCCGTGGCCTGTTCCGGCGACATGTAGTGCGGCGTGCCCAGCGACATGCCGGTCTCGGTCATCCGACCGCCCGCCGCGGCGCTCACGGCCAGCGCGATCCCGAAGTCCATCACCATCGCCCGCCCGTCGTGGAGCAGGATGTTCTCCGGCTTGATGTCGCGGTGGATCACGCCGTGGCGGTGGGCGTAATCGAGCGCGTCGGCCACCTCGCGGGCGATCCGGACGGCGTCGTCCACGCCGAACTGGCTCTCGCGGGTGAGCCGGTCACGGATGGTCTCGCCCTGGATGTAGGGCATGACGTAGAACAGGAAGCCGCCCGCCTCCCCCGAGTCGAACAGCGGGAGGATGTGCGGATGGCTCATCGCCGCCGTGGTCTTGATCTCCACCACGAACCGCTCGGCGCCAAGCACCGCCGCGAGTTCGGGCTTCAAGACCTTGATGGCGACTTTGCGGTCGTGCTTCTGGTCCAGAGCAAGGTAGACCGTGGCCATGCCGCCGGCACCGAGTTCGCGCTCGATGCGGTAGCGGTCCGCCAGGGCGGCCGCGAGGCGTGCCTTCGGGGTCTCAATGCTCATGGGTTGCGAACTCGAATGGCCGAAAGATATCACCGACCTCCGGCCTTCCGGCCAATCCAACTGGCCGTCGCTTCCCTACCCCATGGCTGGGGCGTATGTTCCCCGTCTCCCTCAAGGGTGGTCAATGCAAGTTGCCTTCCTGGCCCTGGCTCTCGCCGCTGCGCATGCTCCGGACTCCACCGCCTACACCGTGCTGAATCATGGCCGGCGCGCCGGTGAGATGCGGATCGTCAGGACCGGCGACTCGGTGGCCGTGAACTACTTCCACATCGATCGCCAGCGGGGACCGCGCATCGAAGGCTACTATCGCATGAGCGGCGGCCGTCCGGTTCGTGGTGAAGTGCGGGCCAGCGGGGCCCAGGCGGGATCCGACATTTCGGGCAGGCCGATCGGACAAACGACCGAGCACTTCGACATCCGCGGCGACGTGATCCGTCATTGGACCGGTAGCGACACCACCTCCGTCGCGGCGCCCGCCGGCGCGGTCTACCTCCCGACCTCGACCACGCCGTTCGACAACGCCGTGCTGGCCGCCTATCTGCTGCGGCGGCCGGATCGGTCGGCGCCCACGGTGCCCACCGCGACCGCCCGGGTGGAGATCGCGGCGGAAACCGCCGTGCCGGTCGGCGGCGTGTCGGTTCGGGTTCGCCTCGCGGCCATTCATGGGATCGGGTTCGCGCCGACGTTGGTTTGGCTCGACGACGACGGCGATCTTTTCGCGAGCAACGCCGGTTGGTTCATCTCGATCGTCCGTGGCGCCGAGGCGGTCCTGCCGGCCTTGAGGGCCCTGGAGGTCCAGTATCTCGACGAGCGCGACTCGGCGCTCGCCGCCCGGTTCGCGCCGAAGCCGGCGCCGGCCCTCGTCATCCAGAACGGCGACCTGTTCGACAGCGAGACCGGAACCGTTAGGCCCAACACGACGGTCGTGGTGTCGGGCGAACGAATCGTGGCGGTGGGACCCGCCGCGTCGACCCGGGGACCCGCGGGCGCCACGGTCATCGACGCGACGGGCAAGACGATCATCCCCGGCCTCTGGGACATGCACACCCACGCCTTCATGGGCAGCGCGGACGGTGTCATGCAGCTGGCGGCCGGCATCACCACCGGCCGCGACATGGCGGCCGACATCGACGTGGCCACCTCGCGCCGAAACCGCGCCGACCGCGGCACCCTGCTCAGCCCGCGACTGGTCCTGGCGGGATTCATCGAAGGGCCGGGCAACTGGGCCGGGCCCAGCGAGGTGCTGGTTCGCACCGAGGAAGAGGCCAGGGCATGGGTCGCCCGCTACGACTCGCTGGGATACCGGCAGATCAAGCTCTACAACCTGGTCCATCCGGACCTGGTGCCCACGATCGCGCGGGAGGCCAAGGCGCGGAGCATGCGACTGAGCGGGCACATCCCTCGTGGGATCGACGTGACCACAGCTGTACGCCTTGGTTATGACGAGATCCAGCACGCCGCGTTCCTGTTCTCGACCTTTTTTCAGGATTCGCTCTACCTACCGAGGATGCGGGCATACTCGGAGGTCGCCACCATGGTGTCGCCCACGTTCGACGTCGAAGCCCCGCGGGTCACCGCGCTGATCAGCTTCCTGCGGGAACGCGACATCGTGGTGGACGGGACTTTCAACATCTGGCAGAATCGGTCCCGGTTGCTCCCCGACGGCACCGATCCGGTGTTCGGCCCCACCATCGACTGGCTGCCGCCATTGACGCAGCGGGGGCTGCGGGCCGGCCGCGGCGGAGCGTCCGAGGCGGTCGCCAGAGCGGAGGCGTCGTCGGCCGCGTATCGGCGGATCCTCAAGCGCCTCTTCGATGCCGGGGTGACGATCGTGCCCGGCACCGACAACGTGGCCGGGCTCTCGCTGCATGGCGAACTCGAGATCTATGAGCGAGCCGGAATCCCGGCCCCCAACGTGCTCCAGATCGCCACCCTCACCTCGGCGCGAGTGATGAAGGAGGAACGCGACTACGGCAGCATCGCGGTTGGAAAGGTGGCGGATCTGGCGATCGTGGCCGGCAAGCCCGCGAGTCGGATCACGGACCTGCGCAAGACGGAGACCGTCGTCCGAGCCGGCCGAGCCTACCAGAGCAAAGCGCTCTACGAGGCGGTCGGAATAACGCCGAGCAGCACGACGGCCGCTAGGCCCGTCAGGTGACCAAACTCCTCAGCGTTACGCTCGCCCTCTCGGCGTTGGTCTCCGCGCCGACATCCTCGTTCAGCCAATCCGGCCGCTACTCGCCCGCCGATCTGGACCGCCTGAAGAGCGACATTCAGGCGATCCTGAAAGAGGCCGGCATTCCGGGCGCCTCGATCGCGCTCGTCACGGCCGACGAGGTGATCTGGGCTGGCGGACTAGGCAAGGCCGACGTGGCCGGCGGCGTCGATGTCACCGACAGCACCCTGTTTCGGGTCGGCTCGATCTCCAAGTCCTTCACCGCGCTGGCCATCCTGACGCTGGTCGAGCAGGGCCGCCTGCCCCAATTCGCGAATTGGTGCCAGACGTGGCCCACAACAACCCGTGGGCCGACACCCATCCGATCACCGTGGCACACCTGTTGGAGCATACCACCGGATTCGACGATATCCACTTCGTCGAGATCGGCAAGGACGACCCCGATATCACCCTGGAGCAGGGCCTCGCCTTCCACCCGCATTCACGAGTCAGTCGGTGGCCGCCCGGAACCCACATGTCATACGCGAACTCGGGACCGCCGATCGCCGCATTGGCACTGGAGCGGATTGCCGGGCAGAAATTCGAGGCCTATGCCGGGACCCAGGTGTTCGAACCGCTCGGCATGCTCAACAGCACCTTCCGGTTTCCCGCGGATTCGCATCTCCTCGCCAAGGGATACGCGGCCGACGGAAAGACCTCGACCCGCTACGATCACATTCTGCTGCGACCGTCAGGCGCGCTCAATACCTCGGCGCTCGACATGAGCCGATACCTTCGGATGATGATCAACCGGGGCCGACTCGACGGGCGGCAGCTGTTGCGACCCGAGACCATCGCGCGAATGGAACGGCCGGCGACGACGCTGGCCGCGCGAGCCGGCCACCAGTTTGGCTACGGGCTCGGGAACGAGGCCTCCATCGTAGCCGGGCACCAGTTTCACGGCCACGGCGGCAGCACCGCCACCGGGTTCATCTCGACCAGCGCCTACTCGCCCGAACTCGGGGTGGGGTACTTCGTATCGACCAACATGATCAGCGGCAAGCTGCCAGCGATCGCCAAACGCATCGTGGAGTTCTTGGCAGCCGGCCGAGTCGCGGCCAAAACCCCCGCGATCACCCTCGACCCCGCGGACGTCGAGCGGGTGGCCGGATACTACCAACTGGCGACTCCGCGCAACCAGTTCCTGAATTTCCTCTACCGGTTCGCCTACCTGTGGCGGGTCTGGGAGGAAGACGGTCGGTTGTTCCGGAAAGCCCTCTTGGCCGGCGGGCGGACGGAGCTGATCCCCGTCAGCAACGACAGTTTCCGGACCGAGGATGAGCCGGTTGCGACGCTGTTTCTGGTGAGGGACGAGGAGGGAGCCATCTTTCTGCAGAGCGGCTTCGAGGGCCAGATGGCCAAGATATCCGCGTTGAAGGCGTGGATTCAGCCGGTAGCCGCCGGCCTCGCGTTGCTGCTGATGCTCGCGTCGATACTGTTCGGTCTTCTCTGGCTGATTGCGCGACTATTCGGCAAGATGAAGAGGGTTCCTGGCGGTCAGGTGGTACCTCAGTTTCTCGCAGCGGTCAGCCTGTTTGGTGGCTTCTTCCTGACAGCCATCAATCTCAAGGTCATCGATGACCTCGTGGGCCTATCGGTTGCCACGCTGTCCTTCTACCTGGGAACGCTCGCGTTCGCCCTGCTCTGCGCCTATCTAGCCTTTCGATTGGTTCGCCCAGCGCCGACACCGGCAGGCCCAGTATTGCGATCCTGGTCGCGCCTGGTGTCGATCGCCTGTATCGGCACCGCGGTGTTCCTGGTGAGCGAAGGGGTCGTCGGGTTGAGGTTGTGGGCCGACTGACCTCGAGAAGGATCAGCGATCGAGCCGGGATCAGTTTCGGTCGGCGTTCGCGATGAAGAGTTCTACCTGGAGCTTTGGGTGGCGTGGCCCTAGCCCGTGGAGGCAAACAACTCTGTCATCGTCCGTCCGATTCCCGTGCTGGCGCCGGTGATCAGAACCGCCTTCGGGGCGGTCGTGGTGATGGCTCTGGCCGCCAGTCGCTTGCGGAACCTGACAGAAGACTCCACCATTGAACGACGCGAGTCAACCGACAACGGCACTCCTCTCGGAGGCTCTCATGCCGTTGGCCACCATTCGCCGGATCATCGCCGCCTCCCTGCCCTACCCGATGGCTGGGCTCGTCAGGCTCTCGCCAACCACGAAAGGCATGCCATGACATCGATCATCCCATCGTCCCTGGTGGCCGCGACCCTCTGGCTCGGATTCGGCGGGGTTCCCGCCCGGGTGCCAACGCCCGGGCCGAGCCGTCCGACCGCCAGCGTCTCGCCAACCAGGGCCGAGATCGATTCGAAACTCTGGGCGGCCGTCTCCGCCGCGGTGGCGAACCACGACATCGTCGCTTTGGGAAGGACCTACCACCCCGCCGCGGTGCTGGTTTCGAGCACCGGCACCAAGCCGATCGCGCAGGCTTTGGCCGAGTGGGGCAAGGACATGGCGGCGGCCAAGAAGGCAGGGACCCGGGCTTCGGTCGCCTTTCGATTCGCCCAGCGTCAGGACGACGCCGAGACGGCGTTCCAGTCGGGCATCTTCCGGTATGCCACGACGACGCGCGCCGGGGTGGAGACCCCGGTCCATATCCGGTTCGAGGCGCTCCTGGTCAAGAGCAGCGGCACCTGGCTGATGCTGATGGAGCGCCAGCTCGACACCGTGTCGGAGCAGGAGTGGGCCGCACTGAAATAGGTTGGCCACCTCGGTAGCCGGCTCGCCGGGTGGGGCCGCCTAACGCCAGGACTGGGTCGGAACGGTGGGGGGGAGGGGCTGCGACCGCAAGTAGGTCACCAGTTGCCAGATCGAGACCTCGCTGACCACGCCGCCATAGGCCGGCATCCCCCGCGGCCGACCGTAGAACACCGAGTGGAACAGCGCCGCATCCGCCCCGCCGTAGCGCCACCGGCCATCGACCAGACTCGGCGCCGCGAACCCCGTGGCGCCGCCGCCGTGGCAGCCATCGCAGTTCATCGCCCCGAACAGCTTCTCGCCCTGGGCCGCCGCCTCGGCGCTACCCGCGACCGGGTTGGTAAGGGTGTCGCCGGCCGGGGTGCGGGTCCCGGCGACGACGTGCTGATCGTAGCGAATCGCGGCCCGGGACGAACGAGTGACCCCCTCGGGTTGGCGGCAGGCGGCCGCGACGAGCAGCAACGCCGCTACCGGGCGAAGACCCATACCGTTCCTCCCTGACTGGTGTATCGAGCCAGGTCCGGCGCGAAATCCGCGGGCGGCCGCAGGTCGGACGGATCGTTGGAAACGATGTCGCCGGAGAGCAAGGCCCAATCGCCCCCGATCCCGGCGTACACGGCGAGATACTGTTTCCCGTCGGCTCCGGTGAAACTGATCGGTGCCCCGACCACGCCCGACCCGACCTTGAACTTCCAGAGCGGCTTGCCGGTTCGGGCGTCGGCCGCCTTGAACCAGCCATCGAGGGTGCCGTAGAACACCACGTCGCCGGCCGTGACCAGGCTGCCGCTCCAGAGCGGGAATTTCTCCCGAATTTCCCAGACGCGCCGGCCGGAGGCGGCGTCCCAGGCGATGAACGCGCCGAGATAGCCGCCGGGACCCGGGGTGTAGGGAATGGTGGCGCCCACGTATGGCGTGCCCGGGATGTAGATCGCCTGGGCCGATGTCCAGTTCATGCAGAGGTTCACGGTCGAGAGATAGAACAGCCCGGTCCTCGGTGAGTAGGCGGCCGGCGAGGCCGGGCTCTTGCCACCCTCGAGGCTGGGACAGATCCGTTCGATCTTGCCCCGCGATGCCCCAGTCAGCTTGGTCGAATCCACCACGGGCCGCCCGGTGGCCAGATCCACACCCTTGGCCCAATTCACCAGCACGTACGGCTCGGCGACCAGGAGCTCGCCGGTGGCCCGATCGATGGTGTAGCCGAAGCCGTTCTTGTCGAAGTGGACCAGCACCCGGCGCATTTGGCCTTTGATGGTCAGATCGACGAGGATGTTTTCCGCGTTGGCGTCGTAATCCCAGTTGTCGTTAGGGGTGAATTGGTACGCCCACACCAGGGAGCCGTCGCCGGGGCGACGCGCCAACACGCTCGAGGTCCACTTGTTGTCGCCCGGCCGCTGGTCGGCGTTGTAGGGACCTGGGTTGCCGGTGCCGTAATAGAGGAGATCGAGCGTCGGGTCGTACGAGAGCCACCCCCAGACCGGCGCGCCGCCTCGGCGCCAGGTGTCACCCGGCCAGGTCCGTTGCGCTTGGTCCGGGCCAGCCCCTCGGTCGTAGAACGGCCTGAAGGTGGCGGGCCGAGCCAACACCATGCTGTCGGGTCCGGTGTTGCGCCCGGTCCAGACGATTCGGCCGGTGGCCAGGTCGAGGGCGTCGACCCGTCCGTGAATCCCGTATTCGCCGCCGGACGGTCCGACGATCACCCGAGTGCCGATCACCAGCGGCGCCATGGTGATGGTCTCGCCTCGGGCCAGATCGGCGACCTTGGTCTTCCAGAGCTCCCGGCCGGTGGCGGCGTCGACCGCCACGGTATGCCCGTCGAGAAGATTGTAGACGATCCGCCCGTCGGCGTAGGTCGCGCCCCTGTTGACCGCGTCGCAGCAGGCGATTCCGGGCGAGGCGGGGTCGACCGGGGGACGGTACTTCCACTTGAGCGGGTAGTCCTCCCGGCTCAAGTCGAAGGCATAGAGGACGTTGGGATAGGGGGTGACGACGTACATGGTCCGGTTGACGACGAGCGGCTGCCCTTCGTGACCGCCTAACACGCCGGTCGAGAAATTCCACACCGGCCGCAGTCCGGCGACGTTGGCGGCGGTGATCCCGGCGAGGCCGCTATACCGAGTCGCCGCGAAGTCCTTGCCGGGCCGAGTCCACTGCCCGTCGTCCTGGGCGCTGGCTGGCGGGACTGTTGCCCACCCCGCGGCGACGACGATGACGACCGCGGTCCGGGAGACCAGCGAGCAAGCCCAGGCCATGGACGCAAAGCGGAGGGCGAAGGCGCGGCGCGGCACGGTGGTTCCGAGGTGACGGATGGTCGAATCTACCGCTCGCCAGCGCCGGCGGCGACTGAGAGGGCGGCCAGGCGTCGGCGGGTAGCGGCCTTACCGCTTGCGAGGCTCCGCCTTCGAGCCGAGCGACCACACGATGCGGCGATCGGGCCCGCTGGATCAGAACCGAATCCGGGCTCGAGCGGTGACTCCCTGATAGCGATAGACGGACCCCTCGCCAAACCCCACGCTACTGGTCGACGCGACGTTGGAGAATCCGTAGTCGACGGCGAATTCGTTCCCCGGCCCCGGCCGAACCACGATCCCCACCGCGACCCGCTGGGTTCCGTTCCAACCGCCCGGCGCCGTGAACTCGACATATTGCCTGCCGAGCCCGCCGTCGAGGTAGCCCGACCAGCCCAGTTCGCGACGGGGCTCGAATCGGATCGCCAGCTCGCCGTGCCGGTACTGCCGCGGCGAGAAATAGCCGTCGCGAGGCGAGGCATCGTAGCGGAGCTGGCGTCCGGCCAGAGCGACCGACACCTTGCGATGAGGCCGCCAGCGCGACCGCTGGCAGCGCGGTCTGATGGAAACGCTAACCCGGCACCGGGTCATGCTGCTCAATCCGAGGTACGGGCGAATCGGGATGGTCGCCTTCCCGTACTTCGTCTTCCTCGAGATGCTGGCGCCGCTGGTCGAGGTCACCGGCTACCTGACGTTCTTGATCGCGGCGCTGCTCGGTCGCTTGGCCCCGGCGTTCGCCCTGGCGTTCCTCACCCTGGCCATCGGCCTGGGCATCGGGCTCTCGGTGACCGCGGTGGCGCTCGAAGAGATGGGCTTCCGGCGCTACCCGAAGCGGAGCGACCTCTACCGGCTGTTGGTGCTCGCGGTGCTGGAAAACTTCGGCTATCGGCAGCTCACGATGTGGTGGCGGCTTCGCGGGATGATCAACATGATGCGAAAAACCAAGAGCTGGGGCCGGATGGACCGGCAGGGCTTCGGCCCGACGGCGCCCAAACCAGCCGGCTCCGCCCCGGCGGTGTAGCTTTCGCCGGTGACCGACGTCGATTCCACCCACCCGCTCGGCCCCGATGCCCCCCGGGAGGACCACCTCGGCCTGGCGTTCGGGGGCTTGGCCTTCGGGGTCGCCCTTGGCATCGGGGTCAACGCCCTGGTCGGGTTTGCCGTGCGGACCATGCAGGCCAACCGGCCGCCCGCCACCGGGCTGACCCTCGACGACCCGATCGCCCTCACCCTCTTCCTGGGGACGCTCGGGGCATGCCTGGTCGCCGCGGTGGCCACCTGGCGGGTCATGGCGCCGGTGCGCAATCCCTACCGCCAGGGCATGTTCGCCATGGTCAGCGGTTTCGCGAGCTTCATCGCCTCGCTGCTCGGGATGGCGGCGGATCGGCTGGCTGGCCGGATCGGGATGGTGATCCTCGCGGGGTTGGCCTTCGGCGCGGCGCATTGGGTCGGCCGGCGGCTCAACCGTTCCGCGGCGTGACCGCGCCGGCTCCGATCCGCGTCATCGACCTCGGGCGGCGCCGGTACGGACCGGTGCTCGAACTCCAGCGCCGACTGTGCCAGGAACGGATCGCGGGCCGACAGTGCGACGACCTGCTCTTGCTGGTCGAGCACGACCCGGTGGTGACCTTGGGTCGCGGCACCAAGGCGAGCAGCCTGCCCCTCGGGCCGGACCAGCTTCGCGAGCGAGGACTCGAGGTCTTCGAGGTCGAGCGGGGCGGCGACGTCACCCTCCACGCGCCAGGGCAACTCGTTGGTTATCCAATATTTCACCTGGAGCACCATCGGCCCGATCTGCACTGGTATCTCCGCCAGCTGGAGGAGGCGCTGATTCGAGCGCTGGTGCCATTCGGGATCGCGGCGGAGCGGAGCGCGGGGCGAACCGGGGTCTGGACGAGGGATCGCAAGATCGCCAGCATCGGGATCCACGTGAAGCAATGGGTCACCTTTCATGGATTCGCCCTCAACGTGACCACCGCACTCGACTGGTTCGACATGATCGTTCCCTGCGGCCTCCATGGGGTCACCATGACGAGCATCCGTCAGGAGGCCACCGGTCTCGACGGCGTCGATCTCGAACCGGAGACCAAGGTCCAGGTTGCCGCGGCGTTCGAGCGGGTGTTCGAGCGGCCGATCGCCTGGACCGATCCCCGCGCCGTCGACGGGGAACCGAACCCGGTCTGAGCGCGTTATCCTCGTCCGGTCGTCTCGTCTCGCTGGAGTAGTCGTGTGACACCACCGTCCGAACCGCTCGACGCCCGACCAGGCGCCAATCGCCTTCCACCCGGTCAGATCGCCACCAAGAAATGGCCGGTCTTGCACTACGGGCAGGTACCGATCATCGCCCCGGAACGGTGGCGGTTTCGGATCTTCGGCGCGGTCGAGCATCCGTTCGAACTCGGGTGGAGCGACTTGACGCGCTATCCTCGCCGCGAGGTGCGCTGCGACATCCACTGCGTCACCCGGTGGAGTCGCTTCGACAACACCTTCGGCGGCGTGGCGGTGACTGACCTGTTGCGGGATGCCAAGCCCCGGCCGGGCGCGGTGGCGGCGATGATCCACGCGGCACCGGACTACACCACCAACCTGCCACTCGAGGACCTCGACCGACCCGCCAACCTCCTCGCGACCGACCACGACGGCGCGCCGCTGACGCCGGAGCACGGCGGGCCGATCCGGCTCCTGGTGCCCCATCTCTATCTGTGGAAGAGCGCCAAGTGGGTGACAGGCATCGAGTTGTTGGCCGAGGACGAGCCGGGGTTCTGGGAGGTCAACGGTTACCACATGCGGGGCGATCCCTGGTCGGAGGAGCGCTACGGGAGTGACGACGTCCTCCGAATGCGCCGGGGCGGCAGGCGATAGCCGGGGGACCGCCTTATCTTTCCGATCATGGTCGACTCGTCGCAACGCCACAAGCTGGACGCCGAGGCCGCCGCCAAAGTCCAGGACATCATGCGGGCCGCGACCAGCTGGTCTGAGGAGGCGCCGGCCGCGCTGACCCCGGCGATCCGGGCGGTGTGCGTGCGATTGGCGGAGATGGTGGCGGATCAGCGGCACTACCTGGCGCCACTGCCCGAGCCGCAGGAAACCGAGCGGAGCGCGCTGCTCGTGGCGATCGCCGACCGCCTTCGCACCACCGCCGCGACCGAAGGGATCGAGCGGTTTCTCGACCAGTTGAGCGAGCTCGAACTCCGAGCCACGGCATCGTGGTCGCTCAACGCGGCCGCCCAAAGCGAGTGGATCGCCACGGCCGTCATGTTCCTGGAGCGACAGTCCGCCGAGCTACCGCCCGACCAGCGGCCGGATCCGTACTGGGCCGACGACGTGGTGGCCGGCGTGGTCGCCAGCATTCGGGCCTTGATCGGGGTCGACGAGCTGCACGCCCGCACCGAGGCCCGATACTCGGGAGCCCACCGCCGACCCGAGTCGTCGCCCTCCTAGGCCGGCGTCCCCAGCAGCTGGTAGAACCGCCCGAAGACCCGAATCCCGTCCCACAACTGCTGGAGATCGAGCTTTTCGTTAGGCGAGTGCAACCCGTCGTCCGGAAGCCCGATCCCGGTCAGCATGATGGGCGACCCGCTCCTGGCCAACGCGGTGACGATCGGAATCGACCCCCCGGCCCGAATCGCGACGGTCCCCCGCCCCACCACTTCCTGGAAGGCCGCGTCCAGCACCTGAAACGGGCCCGCGGAAACGTCGACCTGGACCGGCTCGCCCCCGTGGAGGATCCGGACCTCGACGTCGGCATGTTTGGGCGCCAGCCGTTTGGCGGCTCGAGTCAGCCACTTGGCGACTTTCTCGAACGACTGTCCGGGCACCAACCGAAGGCTCACTTTCGCCATGGCCGCCGCGGGGATGACGGTCTTGGCCCCTTCCCCGACGAAGCCACCTTTGATCCCGTGGATCTCGAAGGTCGGCAGGGCCCAGGTCCGCTCGAAGATCGAGGCATCCTCGATGCCGGTGACGGCCCGAGCGGTCAGCTCCTCCTTGAGGTAACGTTCCTGGTCGAAGGGTAGCTGGCGCCAGGTCTTGAGGTCCTTCTGCGACGGTTTTTCGACCGCCTTGTAGAGCTTGGGGATGTTGATCCGCCCCGAACGGCTCTTCAACCGGGCCAACAGCCGCACCAGCGTCTCCATCGCGTTCGGCGCGACCCCGCCATAGGTGCCGGAGTGGAGATCGCGTTGCAGGGTTCGGACGTGGATCTCGGCGTAGCACATGCCCCGCAGCGCGGTGTAGACGGCGGGCCAGCCCACGTCGAAGTACGACATGTCGCAGATCAAGACCGCGTCCGCCTTGGCCCGCTCCGGTTCTCGAGCCAGGAGGTCGGTCAGGACGTGGCCCCCACTCTCCTCTTCGCCTTCGAACAGGAAGCGGAAATTCACCGGCGGCTTGCCGTCCGGCCCCCGAACGGCCTCGAACGCCTTGATGAGGCAGAAGACCTGGCCCTTGTCGTCGGCCGCGCCGCGGGCGTAGATCCGGCCGTCGCGGATGGTCGGCTCGAACGGGGGTGAGTTCCACTCGTGGATCGGGTCCACCGGCTGGACGTCGTAGTGCCCGTAAATCAGCAGCGTGGGCGCGCCGGGAACGGCGGGGCCCTCGGCCCAGACCACCGGGTGACCGTCGCCCTCGAGGAGTTGGGCCGAGCAGCCCAGTCGGCCGAGTTCATCCTTGAGCCACTGGGCGGCCCGCCGGCAGTCGGCGGCGTGAGCGGGCAGGGTACTGATACTCGGGATGGCAAGGAACTCGGTCAACTCGCGGAGGAGGCGGTCCTTGTCCCGGGGGATCGATGCGGTTTCCATGAGGCTGGCGCGACGGTAGAGGGGAGACGATTCTACCACCGGGCCGCTGGTTTGGCCACTCAACCGTTACACAACAATCGTTATATTCCGACATGCTCCAGCCCGCGATCGCCAACCTCGCCTCCCGGATCGGCCAGCCGATCGGCAGCTCCGACTGGTACCTGATCGACCAGGCCCGAATCGACGCCTTCGCCAAGGTCACCGACGACCCCGACCCGATGCACGTCGATCCGGACTGGTGTGCCAGGGAAAGCCCGTTCCGCACCACCATCGCCTTCGGGTTCCTGACGGTCTCGTTGTTGACCCACCTGAGCCATCAGGCGTTAGGCTGGCTCAGCTCGACCGGCGCCGACGACGGCGGATACGCCCTGAACTACGGGTTCGACTACCTCCGTCTCATCGAGCCGGTCCCGGTGAACAGCCGGATTCGAGCCCATTTCGGGCTCCGGGAGTTCGCCGAAGTGCGGCCTGGCGAATACCGCTGCTGCTACGACGTCACCGTCGAGATCGAAGGGCGGGAGCGCCCCGCGTTGGTGGCCCACTGGCTCGGGATGTGGGTCACCGGCGACGGCCATCGGCGGATCGTGGCCAAGCATCAGTGAGCCGGTCGCGCCCTCACCAGCCGCTGCCGGAGCCCGACCGGGCGCCGCGGCTCGCCCGGCTGGTCGACTACCCGAGCTACTGGGCCGCCTCGGCGCCTGACCGGGAGGCGGTGGTGTTCGGGGCGGAGCGGTGGCGCTACCCGGAGCTGGCCGACCGGGTCGCGGCCGCCGCCAGGGCATTGCTGGCGGCGGGGGTGAAGCCGGGCGACCGGGTAGCGACGCTCTCGCCACCGCATCCGGATTTCTACCTCACCTTTCTCGCCACCACCGCGATCGGCGCCATCTGGCTCGGCCTGAACCCGCGTTACCAGGAGCGCGAGTTGCGTCATCCGGTCGGCGACGCCGAGCCGGTCCTGATCTTCGCGCGGACGGTGATCGGGAGCCGCCGCTATGACGCGGAGCTGACCGCGCTCGCCAGCGAGGCGGCGGCCGGCACCATCGTCCTGCTCGACGCCACCGCTCATCCGGCGGTGCCGGAGGCGATCGGGTGGGACCGGTTTCTCGCCCGTGGACGCGACCTGCCCGAGGCGGCGCTCCGCGACGCCATCGCGGCGGCCGATCCCGCGGCGCCCTGCCTCATCGTCTACACCAGCGGAACGACCGGGACCCCGAAAGGGGCCCTGATCAATCAGACCAGTCTGATCCAGGTGGCCCGGGTTCAGCACGCGATCTGGCCGGTCGAGCCGCTGCGGATTATCAACAACCTCCCGATCAACCACATCGGCTCGGTCGGCGACATCAGCTGCGACACCCTGATTCCCGGCGGGACCATCGTGTTCCAGGAACAGTTCGACCCCGACGAAATGCTCCTGGCGGTGGAGCGGGAACGGCTGACCATGTTCGGGCACGTTCCGACCGCGCTCCAGCTGATCGTCGACTCGCCCCGGTTCGTCGCCACCGATTTCTCGTCGGTCCAGCTCGTCATCTGGGAGGGGGCCGCGGCCCCGATCGAGCTGATTCGCCGCCTTTGGACCAAGTGTCCCGATCTCGCCAACGCGTACGGGATGACCGAAACGGTCGGCAGCGTGACCTTCACGTTCGACGCGGACGACCTCCAGACCCTGGCGGACTCGGTGGGGTGGCCGGTGCCCGACTACCAGATCCGGATCGCCGGCGGCGACGGCGCGGTTGCCCCGGGAGAGCCGGGCGAAGTCCAGGTCCGGGGCAGTTTCGTCACGTTAGGCTACTGGCGCCGACCCGAGGCCACCCGCGAACTCTTCACCGCCGACGGTTGGCTTCGGACCGGCGACTTGGCGGTCGAGCGCCCCAACGGCTCCCTCAAGCTGATCGGCCGACTCAAAGAGATGTTCAAGTCGGGCGGCTACAACGTCTACCCCCGGGAAATCGAACAGGTTCTCGAGGAGTTTCCCGGGGTGGCGATGGCCGCGGTGATCGGGGTCCCGGATCCGCTCTATCAGGAGGTCGGCCACGCGTTCGTCCTCGTGCCATCCAAAGCGCCCATCGCGGCGGCCGACCTCGAGGCTCATTGCCGGTCGCGGCTCGCCAACTACAAGATCCCGAAGCGGTTCTCGGTGGCCGCCGAGTTCCCGATGCTCCCGATCGGCAAGATCGACAAGCACGCGCTCAGGGCCGCGACGCGGTAGATTCGGTCGATGGCCTACACCCTCGACGACAAGTACCTGGCCGACCGGGGCACCGTAATTCTCTCCGGTGTCCAGGCGCTGGTTCGGCTGCCGATCGACCAGCACAAGGCCGACCGCGCGGCGGGGCTCGAGACCGCGACCCTGATCTCCGGCTATCGGGGCTCGCCGCTCGGCGGGTTCGACTTCCTGCTCCAGGCCAATCGACGGATCCTCGCGGAACACGAGGTCCGGTTCCTGCCAGGCGTCAACGAGGACCTCGGCGCCACCGCCGTCTTCGGCGGCCAGCTCGCCAATCTGATGCCGCGCCCCAAATACGACGGCGTGCTCGGGATGTGGTACGGTAAAGGGCCCGGCGTCGATCGATCCGGCGACGTGTTCAAGCATGCCAACCTGACTGGGGTGGGGCGGAACGGGGGCGTCTTGGCCATCGCCGGCGACGATCCGGCGTCGAAGTCCTCCACCGTCCCGTCGGCCTCGGAGGTCGCGCTCTACGACGCCCAGATGCCGGTCCTCTTTCCGGCCGACGCCCAGGAGGTGATCGACCTGGGGTCGGCCGGGTTCGCGCTGTCGCGCTACTCGGGTCTCTGGGTCGGCTTCAAGATCACCACCAACGTCGCGGACGAGTTCTCCACGGCGGAGGTGGACTCGGAGCGGCGTCGCTGGGTGCTGCCGGAGTTCGGGTTTCGGGGAAAGCCGTGGCAGCCGGTCCAAAGCCACAACCTGTTCGCGCCTTACAACCTCCAGACCGAGCAGGAGGTCTGGGAGGGTCGCCTCGAGGCCGCCCGGCGGTTCGGGGCCGCCAAC
Organism: Gemmatimonadota bacterium; assembly: GCA_016874005.1. Classification (GTDB taxonomy): domain Bacteria; phylum Gemmatimonadota; class Gemmatimonadetes; order Gemmatimonadales; family GWC2-71-9; genus SHZU01. The sequence continues at coordinate 18,412 of VGVQ01000030.1, forward strand.
CGGCTCAACCGCGTCACGGTCAACCCGAGCGACGGGTGGCTCGGCATCGTGGCGGCCGGGAAGACCTACCTCGACGTTCGGGAGGCGTTAGGCCGGCTCGGGCTGGCCGACGGCGACTTGATCCGATACGGAGTGCGGCTCTTCCGGGTCGGGATGCTGTACCCTTTGGAGCGGGCGTCGCTCCGGGAGTTCGCCCGCGGCCTCGAGGAAGTCTGTGTGGTCGAGGAAAAACGATCGTTCCTCGAGTTGATGGTCAAGGACGCGCTCTACGGGATGGCAGGCGCCCCGCGGGTCGTCGGCAAGCGGGATCAGCACGACGCCCTCCTGGTGCCCGGCCACGGGGAGCTCGACGCCGACACCATCCTGCCTCTGTTGACCGCGCGGCTGGCGCAACGGCTGCCCGCCGAGGTCACCACCGAGCGGCTGGCGCGGCTCGGACCGGCGGCCCAAGCCGCGATCGCGCCGATCGGGCCCGCGGGGCAGCGGCTCTCGTACTTCTGCTCGGGCTGCCCCCACAACCGCTCCACCGTGGTGCCCGAGGGCTCGATCGCGGCCGCCGGGATCGGCTGCCACGGGATGGCCGTGATGATGGACCGAATCGGCGCGGGCTTCACCCATATGGGCGGCGAGGGCGCCCAGTGGGTCGGCGCCTCGTTCTTCACCGAGACGCCCCACATCTTCCAGAATCTGGGCGACGGGACCCTGTTCCACTCCGGCTCCCTCGCGATCCGGCAGGCCGTCGCCGCGGGCGTCAACCTCACCTACAAGATTCTCTACAACGGCGCCGTGGCCATGACGGGCGGCCAGCAGATCGACGGTTGCCTCTCGATTCCCAACCTCACCAGGGAGCTGCTGGCCGAAGGCGTCAAGCGGACCCTGGTGCTGACCGACGAGCTCTCCCGCTACGACGGGGTCCACCTCGCCCCTGGCGCCGAGGTGTGGTCCCGCGACCGGCTCGACGAAGCCCAGCGGCAATTGCGGGACACCCCTGGCGTGACGGCGTTGATCTACGATCAACACTGCGCCGCCGACCTCCGCCGGCTCAGGAAACGCGGCAAGGCGCCGATTCGGCCGATGCGGGTGATCATCAACGAGCGGATCTGCGAGGCTGCGGCGATTGCGGGGTCAAATCGAACTGCTTGAGTGTCGCGCCGGTCGAGACCGAGTTCGGGCGGAAGACCCAGATTCATCAATCCTCCTGCAACACCGACTACTCCTGTCTCGACGGTGATTGCCCGTCGTTCATGACCGCCATCCCCACCGCGGCGCCCGGCGCCACCGCGTCCCGGGCTCCCATCGACCTGGGCGCGCTCCCCGCCCCGATGCCGACCGGCTCCACCGAGCGGGCCAATCTCTATTTCATGGGGATCGGCGGCACCGGCGTCGTCACGGTGAACCAGATCCTCGGTACCGCCGCCTTGCTCGATGGGAAGCAGGTGCGCTGCCTCGACCAGACCGGCCTCAGTCAAAAAGGCGGCGCGGTCGTCTCCCACCTCAAGATCACCGCGGTCAGGGAAGAGACTTCGAACAAGGTCGGGGTCGGCGAAGCCGACGGCTATATCGGCTTCGACGTGCTGACCGCGAGCGACCCCCGCCATCTCAGCCGCGCTCGCCCGGATCGCTCGGCAGCGGTGGTCTCGTCGAGCCACGTCCCGACGGGATTGATGGTTCGGAACCCCGCGGTGGCGTTTCCGGACGACGCTGTCTTGCACCAACGGATCGACGCCGTCACGGGGGCGGGGCGGGGCGCGATGTATCTCGATGCCGAAGCGATTGCCGAGACGCTGTTCGGATCGCACTTGCAGGCCAACCTGGTGGTGGTCGGTGCCGCCTATCAACGGGGGCTCATTCCGCTCACGGCCGAGAGCATCGAGGCGGCCATCGCGTTGAACGGCGCCGGGGTCGCCACCAACCAGGCGGCGTTCCGAGTCGGGTGCAAGGTCGCGGCCGATCCCGGCTGGCTCGCCACCCTGTCGCTCGACCGGCCCGGGGCGCTGCCGGCGTCCCCGACCGCCGTCTCGGCCGACGATCGGGCGGCGATCGCCGCGATCGGTGCCACCGGCGAGTTGGCCCGGCTCCTCGAGATCCGAGTCCCCGATCTGGTGGACTACCAGAACCGCGACTACGCCGACCGCTATCTCCACTTCGTGGCCGAGGTCCTGAAACGGGAACGACCGCTCGACCGGGGAACGCCGGTGACCGAGGCGGTGGCCCGGTCGCTCCACAAGCTGATGGCCTACAAGGACGAGTACGAGGTGGCTCGGTTGGCGCTCGACCCCGCGGTCGACCGGGCGGTGGAGCGGACCTTCGGCCCTGGCGCCGAGCTGAGCTATCGGCTCCACCCTCCCCTGCTCCGGGCGTTAGGCATGCGCCGGAAGATCGCCTTGGGCCGCTGGTTTCGGCCGGTCTTCCGGTTGCTCCGAGCGCTCCGGGGCCTCCGGGGCGGGCCGTTCGACCCGTTTGGCTGGGACGACGTTCGACGGACCGAGCGGCGGCTGATCGCCGAGTACCGGGCGATGATGACCGAGGCGGCGGCCACGCTCGGGCCGGACAACCAGCTGGCGGTGGCGGAACTGGCGGCGCTCCCGGACATGATCCGGGGCTTCGAGGACGTCAAGCGCCGGAACGTGGCGCGCTACCGCGAGGCGGTCGCCGCCCACCGCCACCGAACGGCCGACCGGCCGGTCACGGTGTGACGGCCGCGGCCTAACGGCTGCCGGCTCGTTACGGCGTGACGGCCGCGGGCGGATCGGTGGCCGGCTCGATCGCCGAACGGAGCCGCGCGAAGGCCGAGTCGCCCTCGATGCCGGCGACCAAGGTCCGCATCTGGGCCACCGCCGTTTCGACCGCGGCGCCCCGGGCCTGAAACCAACGCTCGAACCAATCGAGGTTGGTCCGGTAGAGCAGCACTCCCACCAGTTGGGCGTTGTTGATCGGTCGCTCGGCGATCCGGGCCACCCGGTAGGTCTTGAGCCGGGGCCCGTAGCGATTCTCCAGCTCACTCTTCGACCAGGCCGCGATCGCCTGGCGGCCCGATTCGAGCGCCTCGGCGGCCGGCTTGCCGTCATAGAAGGTGGTCAGGGTGTCGATCAAACGGCGGTAGTAATCGGCCAATTCGATCTCGTCGAGCCATCGATCCCGGGCCCGGTCGGCCAGGACGGTCTCCCCCCTGGTCCGGAAGAACTGTTCCGCCGCCCGATAGCCGATCAGCTGGGCCAGACTCTCGTTGAACGCGGTCGCGCTCTTGACGTAGATGGTGTTGTGGGCGATTTCGTGGAACACCAGCGCGGCCAGCTCCACGGTGTCGCGCACCAGCGCGGTGGAGAGGAGCGGGTCGTTGAACCAGCCTAACGTGGAATAGGCCGCGGCCGGCCTGAGCCACACGTCGAGCCCCTTGTCCTCGAGCTCGGCGGCCTCGCGCTCCGCCATCGCGGGATCGAAGAACCCCTTGTAGGGGACCCGTCCGACGATGGGGTACTTCCAGGTCACCGGACAAATGCAGTCGCGCTTCGATCCGGTCAGGCTCAAGAGCAGGGTATCGCGGCCGACGTCGGTGTAGGTGGTATAGGTCTCCTTGGCCTCGAGCCCGAGTCGGGCCGCGTATTCTCGGACCGCGAGGACCAGTTCGAGATAGCCGCGATCGGTGGCGGGGATGGCACTGTCCCCGAGAAGCTCGCTGAGCGGCCGCCGCTTCTGGAGGATGGCCGTCTGCTCGATCCCCGCCCGGGTGAGGTAGCGGACATCCTCACTGGCGAGGTAGGCCGCCCCGTAGCCGGTGAAGAGGGCCAACGCGACGATCAGAATCCCCATCCCAACGCGCCTCGCCCGGGTCACGGTGTCCAGCGGACCCCAAAAAGGTGAACGTTCCGTCCCAACGGACTCCTGGTCTGGTGAGCGTAATCGATTCGGGCCTTCCCCAACACCAGCGACCCGCCGTACGCCGTTTTCGCCAAGGTGCCGCCGACGTCGCCGGCCTGGGCACCATGACCGATCCGGCCGACCACGCCCACGCCGTAGAATACCGCCCCCGCCTCGAGTCCGAGCACGGTCCGCCGGGACTCGTTCTGGGCCCAGACCGTCTCCACGGTCGCGAGGAGCCGGCCGTTCGAATAGGTATCGAGGAGGTTGAAGCTGAATCCGAGGTGCCAACTGCGCGGCAGCTGCAGCCCGCCATTGGATACCCCCCAATCGCCCAGGTTACGCACCGCGATGACCAGGGCCGCGATGTCGAACAACGCCACCGTCGCGCCGAGGTCCGTGGTCATCGATCGGGTCACCACGCCGGTGGAGTCCTCCAGCGAGACGTACTTGGCGCTCGAACCAAGCGCGATCCCCCCCCGGCGATACACCCCGGTGCCCACCCAGGTGAGGTTGTCGACCACCGGACCGCGGGCGGGCAGCCGAAGGTACTGGTAGCCGCCGCCGAGATTGAACGCCCCGAGCCGAAGCGCCGCCGAGCCCATGGTGTAGGTGCTCCGGTCAGGGAGCCGAGCGAGCGTGCCCTCGAGGCTGAGCGACCGAATCGGGGCGAGACCAGACGGGTTGTTGAACACCGAACCCGCGTAGCCGATCATCGCCACGCCGGCACCCGCCAACCCGGCGGCGCGTACGTTGGCCGGGTAGCCCAGAATGGCCGGGATGGGCCGCGATTGTCCCGCGAGCGAGACCGTGGGGAGGAAGAGCGCCGCGGCCAGGATCCGTCTCACGCCGGAAATCAAGTCGCCCCGACGGCCGACAGCCAGGGCCGGCGCGGGTCAGCGAACCCGGACAACCCCGATTCGGGCCGCGAGCGCCGCGTCGAGCGCGGCACCGGTGGCGTCACGCACCAGCTGCACGTCGATGCCAGGGCCATTGGCCGCCTGGATCAGGCGGAGATGGCGCCCGCTGCCGCCGCGAAGTGTCCCGGCACGGCTGTAGGCACCGCCGGTCGAGTCGGGCTTGAGCGGGAAGCCACCGGGGAACTGTTGCTGGTCGGCCGGGTTAGTCCAGACCCCACGGAGCCCCCAGCTCTTGAGACGGAGCCGAGCGCTCGCCGGGGTGAAGCCGGGTCGGTCGTCGAGATACAGGGCCATCAGCCACTCGGGCACCAGCTGCGTCATCGGCGAGCCGGTCCGAGCGACGATGTTGTTGGCCCCGCGGCTGGTGGTCTGGAGCAGCGCCGGGGTCATGTCGCTCCCCAGGATCGAGTCGGCGGCGAACTGATCGACGACCCACCGCAGGAAGCTCCAGCTGGCGCCGCGCTCCTCGAGGGTACCGGTGGAGCTCTCCGGGTAGATCAGGAAGTGCGACTCCGGGTCGCTCAGATAGTCGTAGCTGTTGAAGATGTTTCCCGAGACGTACTGACTCCGGCACGAGCTGAAGCCCGGACACTCGACATCCGGGATCTGTCGCCCGGCCAGCTCCTCGGCGAAGTGCGAGAGCGCCTCGTTGAGCCAGGTCTCCTCGGAGTTGCCTCCCCGCACGATGACCCGCTGATTCCAGCTGATCATGTGCTGCAGCTCGTGCACCAAGGTCGCCTTGAGACTGCGGACCGCGGTGTTCCGGCTGTAGGCCGAGCAGTTCGCGGTGGCGGGGGCCGGCACCAGGGTGAAGAAGATCTCTGCCTTGTTGGAATTGACCGCCTGTGACCCGGTGGTGATCAGATCGAGCCCGAAGAAGTAGCCGACCACCCGGCCGCCGGTGCAGTTCGGCGTCAAGGCGTTGACCGCGTCGGTCATCAGGATGATGATCCGCTGGTTGGTGTCGATGTCGGACTCGGAACCGAACGCGGCCTGATCGATCGGGTAGAGCCGATTGTCGAAGGTCTGGCCCAGTTCCTGGTAATCGACCTCGAGCAGCGTGTCGGCCGTCGGAACGGTATTGTCCGCGAATACCGCGGCCTTGGTCCCCACGAAGCGCGCCGTGGCCGCGACATCGACGAACGACGAGCAGGTCAAGTTGCCGCACGCCTTGAAGGTGCGGACCTCGCCGACCACCGGGGGCACCGCGAGGACCCCCGGCGCGGGAGCCGGGGCGGCCTTGACGCCGGGCTCGCGAAGCAACTCCTGCTCCAACGCCCGGAGCCGAAGGTGGAACGCCTCCGCGGCCCCCCCAGGCCGCTCTCCGCCTTGCGCTTCGGTCCGCGCGAAGGACGGGGAGGCGGTGCCGCCCGGATTGCCGGCTCGGAGCAAGAACGGACCGCTGACGCCGCTCGAGGTAACCAACGATGCCGTCGAGGCCGCCACGACGAGGTATTCGGCCCCTTGCCCCCCAGCCGCCGGCACCCGAACGCATCCCTGACTCTGGGCCGGATCGACGACCTGGTGCTGGCCCACGGCCAGCGTGAGCGGGGTGAAGTTGGCGCAGGCGGCCAACGTGCTCGGGGGCGGTGGGGGCGGCGGCGGGGTGACGACGTTTTCGCCGCCACAGCCGATCAGCAACGTCGCAACTGCTGCCGCCGCCGGCAGGGGACACCTGTTCAACCCACCAGTGCTCAACATGTCTCGACCCTGCCTCGGCTGTCGTAAGTTGTTGTCAGTCAATGGCTTTGACAAAGACGGTCTCCGGCTGATACCTTCCGGCCAGTGACGGGCTCCTTGGAATATCGGCACGGATGACGCTCGGCGTCGAGCCGGTTCCACACCCGACAATCAAACGACGTACCCACCCCGAACGGGGGATCGCGCTCGATCCCGCCCGACGGGCGGGTCGGAAATAGCGGTGGCCCGCTGGCCGCCGCCGGAAGGCGCCGATGGGCTTCGTACATCTCCACACCCACAGCGAGTACTCGCTCCTCGACGGGGCCAACCAGATTCCCGAACTGGTCGACCACGTCCAGAAGCTCGGCATGGATGCGCTGGCCCTGACCGACCACGGCAACATGCACGGGGCCTGGAACTTCTATGAAGCCGCCAAGGCCAAGAAGATCCGCCCGATCCTGGGGTTCGAGGCATACCTCGCCTACGGGGACCGGCGGTCGTCGCAAAAGCCCGCCGACGCACCGGCGCACTATAGCCATTTGGTCTTGCTGGCGCGTAACAAGACCGGCTATCGCAACCTGATCCGACTGACCTCGATCGGGTACGCCGAGGGGTTCTACCGGCGGCCCCGGATCGACAAGGAGGTGCTGGCGCAACACAGCGAAGGCATCATCTGCCTCGCGGCGTGTCTCTCCGGCGAGGTTGCCTACGGCCTCCGCCAGCAGCGCTACGAGGAGGCCAAGAAGTCGGCCCAGTGGTTTGCTCAGCTGTTCGGCCCGGATGGGTTCTGGCTCGAGATTCAGGATCATGGCATCGGCGAGGAGAAACTCGTCGCCGAAGGGATGATCGCGCTCTCGAAGGACCTCGGGCTTCCGCTGGTGGCGACCAACGACGCCCACTACCTGCGGCGCGAGGACGCCGAATCGCACGACGTGCTCCTGGCCATCGGCACCGGGGCGGACCTCGACGACCCGAAACGGTTCCGATTCAGCGGGGAGGAATCCTACGTCAAGAACGAAGCCGAGATGCGCCAGTTGTTCAAAGCGCATCCCGAGGCGATCGACAACACGGCTCGGGTCGCCGAGCTGTGCGAGTTCGACTTCGAGAAGCGGTACTACCTGCCGAGTTTCCCGCGGCCGACCCAATACGCCAGCGACGACGAGTTGTTGACCGGCCTGGCCACCCACGGCGCCGAGGCGCGCTACGGCGCCCCCCTGCCGCCGGCGGTGAAGGAGCGACTCGACTATGAGTTGGCGGTCATCACCACGGCCGGGTATTCGGGCTACTTCCTGATCGTCCAGGACTTCATCGCGGCGGCCCGCGACCGCGGGATTCCGGTGGGTCCCGGGCGAGGGTCGGCGGCCGGGTCGCTGGTGGCGTACGCCCTCCGGATCACCGACGTCGATCCGCTTCGCTTCGACCTCCTCTTCGAGCGCTTCCTCAACCCCGAGCGGGTCTCGATGCCCGACATCGACGTGGACTTCTGCTTCGAGCGGCGGGGCGAGGTCATCGAGTATGTCCGGGAGCGCTACGGCAGGGACAGCGTCGGGCAGATCGTGACGTTCGGGACCATGAAAGCGCGGGCCGCGGTCAAGGACGTGGCCCGGGTCCTCAAGATTCCGCCGGGGGAGGCGGACCGAATCACCAAGCTGATCCCCTCGGGCCCCGCCTACAGCCTCTCGATTCCGGAGGCGGTCAAGAAAGTTCCCGAACTCGCCGAGCTGATGAAGAGTTCGCCGGTGTACGGGCGGATGGCCGATCTGGCATCACGGATCGAGGGGATTTCGCGCCATCTCTCGGTCCACGCCGCCGGGGTGGTGATCGCGCCGGGCCCGCTCCCCGAGTACGTCCCCATCTGTACCGCGCCGACCAAGGGGGCCGGTCAGGGCGCCGACGGCGAGAACGCGATCATCACCCAGTACGGCATGGTCGCGCTCGAGAAGGTCGGGATGCTCAAGATGGACCTGCTCGGCCTGAAGACACTCACGGTCATCCACGACGCGGTCGCCGCCATCGGGGAGCGCCACGGCGTGGCGATCGACGTCGGGAGTCTGACCCTGGACGACCCCACCGTCTACGCCCTGCTCCGGCAAGGGCGCACGGCCGGGGTCTTCCAGTTCGAGTCCCCGCTGGCCACCGATACCCTCCGGCAGATGAAGTGCGACCGGTTCGACGATCTGGTCGCGAGCAACGCCCTGCTCCGCCCCGGTCCGCTCGACACCGGGATGCACCTGGTGTTCATCAAGCGGAAGCTGGGCCACGAAGTGGTCAGCTACCCGCACCCATCGCTCAAGGACGTGCTGGAGCCCACCTACGGCGTCATCACCTACCAAGAACAGGTGATGCGGATCGCCAACGTGCTGGCCGGGTTCTCGCTGGCCGAAGCCGATGTCCTCCGCAAAGCGGTCGGCAAGAAGGACGCCGAGCTGATCAAGAAGGAGTTGGGGAAGTTCGTCGAGCGGGGCGTGGCGTTAGGCCACCCCAAGCGGCTCATGGACGAGTTGGCCGCCCAGATCGAGACCTTCGGCCGCTATGGCTTCAACAAGTCCCATTCGGTGGCCTACTCGGTGTTGTCGTACCAGACGGCTTGGCTCAAGACCCACTACCCGGCCGAATTCATGGCGGCCCTGCTGTCGTCGGAAATCGGCGACACCGACAAGGTAGTCCAGTACATCAACGAGGCTCGGGAACTGGGTCTCGAGGTGCTGGCGCCCGACGTCAACGAGTCCGGCTTCAAGTTCACCGTGGTGGGCGACAAGCGGATCCGATTCGGGCTGGGGGCGATCCGCAACGTGGGTCGGGGCGCGATCGACTCGATCATCGCGGCTCGTCAGGAGAGGCGATTCGATTCCATCGCCGACCTGGTGGGGCGGATCGACCTTCGACTCTGCAACAAGCGGGTGGTCGAGTCGCTGATCGCGGCGGGCGCCACCGACGGCCTGGGCGGCCACCGCAACCAGCAGACGGCCGCCCTCGACACGATCCTCTCCGAAGCGCAACTTCTCCAGCAGGAGCGGGAGGCGGGACAAGGCTCGCTGTTCGGTGAGGCCCCGGAGTCGGCCCCGAAGTCGCCCGGCCTGCCGGAGGTGCCACCGTGGTCCGAGGCCGAACGACTGGCCCGGGAAAAGGAGCTGATTGGCTTCTTCATCTCCGGCCACCCGTTGGCCCCGTTTCGGCGGGAGGTGGAATTGTTCGGGACTCGAACCACCGCGACGCTGTTCACCTGGAGCGAAGCCCCGGTGACGATCGGCGCGGTGGTCACCGCGATCAAGCGGCAGATCTCCAAGAAGACCGGCAAGGAGTACGCTCGGCTGGTCCTCGAGGATTTCCACGGCACCGGCGAGGCGATCGTGTTCCCCGATGCCTGGGCCCAGCTGAACCAGACCATCACCGAGGATGCCTGCTTGCTGCTGACCGGCGGATACAGCCAACGGGATCGGGGCGAGGATCGGGCCCCGTTCGTGGTGGACTCGGCTCGGTTGCTGGCCGAATTGCGCCAGACCGGCGCGGTGGCGGTGGCGCTCCGCTGGGCTCGCCCGAGCGCGCCGGCGGCGACCGACCTCCAGGCGGTGGCGGCGCTCTGCGCGGAGCACCCCGGTCCCGCGCCGGTCTATATTGAGTGGTCGGATGGCAACGGCGAGGCGGCGCGAATGCGCTCCCGGCGCCTGCGGGTCAGCCCGACCGAAGATCTGGTCCACGCCCTTCGGACCGTGCTGGGTCCCGACGCAGTCCGACTCGTGAAAGCCTAACGATATGGCGATCTACACCCTGGATTTCGAAAAGCCGCTCCTCGAGCTGGAACGTCAGGTCGACGAGATCAAGCGGGTCGGCGAAGACCGGCAAATCGACGTCGGCGCCGAGCTGGCCGCGCTCGAAAAGAAGATCGAGACGCTCAAGGAAGAGCTGTACCGGAACCTGTCGCCGATGCAGCGGGTCTTCGTGGCCCGCCACAGCAAGCGACCGACCACCCTGGATTACCTGGGGTCGATCTTCACCGATTTCGTGGAACTCCATGGCGATCGCGCCTTTCGCGACGATCCAGCGATCGTCGGCGGATGGGCTCGCCTCGCCGGACAGTCCGTCATGGTGATCGGCCATCAGAAGGGGCGCGATACCCGGGAGAACATCAAACGCAATTTCGGGATGCCCCACCCGGAAGGGTACCGCAAGGCGCTTCGGCTGATGCACCTCGCGGCCCGGTTCCACACCCCCGTGGTGACCCTGATCGACACCCCGGGCGCCTACCCAGGTATCGGGGCTGAGGAGCGCGGTCAGGCCGAAGCGATCGCCACCAACCTCCTGGAGATGGCCTCGCTTCCCACCGCCATCGTGGCCTGCGTCATCGGCGAGGGGGGCTCCGGCGGAGCACTCGCGCTCGGTCTCGCGGATCGGGTGCTGATGTTCGAGCATTCGGTCTATTCGGTGATCACCCCGGAAGGGTGCGCCGCGATCCTCTGGAAGGACGCGACCCAACGGGAACGAGCCGCGGAAGCCCTCCGCCTCACCGCCCCCGATCTTCTTCGGTTCAAGATCATCGACGAGATCATTCCCGAACCGATCGGCGGCGCCCACCAGGATCCCGAGGCCGCCGGAGAAAACCTTCGAACCGCGCTGGCCAAGCACGTCGCCGAGTTGCGCCGGGTCCGCCCCGACAAGCTGGTTCGTCGCCGGGCCGAGAAGTACGCCGCCATGGGCGTCTTCGCCGAGAGCTGATGCCGGCCACCGTCGAGGTTCGGTTCAAAGGCAACCGGAAGGACTACTTCGCTTGGCCCGACGAGACCGAACGGCCATATAGCCGACTCCCGGTGATCGTCGAAGCCGAACGGGGCCTCGACTTCGGGCGGATCGGGGCGATCGGCGAACAGGCGGCGTCGAAGTGCGCCGCCGGATGCGGGGGATGCGCGGTCGGTGGCGACCCGCCGACTGCCGCGCGCGCGGTCGTCAGGATCGCCACGCAAGAAGACATCCGAACCGCCAACGATCTCCGTCGTTCCGAAGAGGACACCCGGTTTCGCGCCATCGACCGGGTCCGCCATCATCGGCTCGAGATGAAGCTCTCCGACGCCGAGTGGCAGTGGGACCGCAAGAAGCTGACGTTCTATTTCACCGCCGAGAAACGGGTCGACTTCCGCGACTTGGTCCGCGACTTGGCGACCACCTTCAAGACCCGAATCGAGCTTCGCCAGATCGGCGTCCGCGATGAGGCCGCGCGACTGGGCGGGGTCGGGCGCTGCGGCAAGGAGTATTGCTGTTCGACCTGGCTTCGCGAACTCGACCCGGTCAGCCTGGCCTTCGCCAAGGACCAACACCTCTCGCTCAACCCGGCGCAGATCTCGGGCGGCTGCGGGCGGCTCCTCTGTTGCCTCAAGTACGAGCACGAGTTCTACCTCGCCTCCCGGAAGCGATTCCCCAAGGAGGGCAAGACCATCCGCACCGCGCTCGGTGCCGAGCGGGTCATCGCGGTGGACATTTTCCGGGAGCGGGTCTTCCTCCGGGGCGAAGAACAGGGCGGCCGTTTCGTGTTGCTGGCCGACCTCCAGGACGAGCTGGCTCGCGCCGGCGACGCGCCGCCAGGCCCGGCCCTCGATTCGGTTTCGCGACCTCGGATCGCCGTTCCATCCGAGCGGCGACCCGCTCGCCGGCCTGGCGAGCGGCCTGGGCCCGAGGTGCCGCGCCCCGCTGCGGACGCCCGCCCCGCCCCACCGGCAACCGAGGCCAACCGGCCGGCCCCCGACCAACGCGAGGGCGGGGAGCGCCTCGAGGGACGGCGAAAGCGACGGCGGGGCCGCCGGGGACCTGCTGGCGGTGGAGACACCCAGG
>VGVQ01000031.1 GCA_016874005.1 Gemmatimonadota bacterium
TCGCCGGGCCACCGCGGACAGGGTCTCGCCGCGCCGAACCACGTGGACCTTGGCCGCGGTCACCTTGCCGGCCGAGCGAGCCGGAGCCGACGCCCCGAGCCGAATTCGCTGGCCGATCGCGAGCGGGGTGCTCAACCCGATGTCGTTCCAGCGGAGCAGCTGGGTCACCGAAACCCGGTAGCGGCGGGCGATCGAGCCTAACGTTTCGCCGCGAGCGACCCGATGGACGCGACCGCTGCCGGCCCGGCCGACCGGCTCGCTTCGCTCGGCTTCGGCGGCGCGGGCGCGGCCCGGAATCCGGAGCATCGACCCGGCCGCCAGCTTGCTGTTGCTCTTGAGACCACCGTTGAAGGCCACCAGCTCCGCGATCGAGATGCCATAGCGCCGCGCGACCGACCGCATCGTCTCGCGCCGGCCGACGGTGTGGCCAAAAGCCGGAACCCGCTCCTCGCTCGGCACCGCGGCGAGCGCCTCGGTAACCGATACCGCGGTGCCCACCGGCACCCGGACCCAATGCACCTCGCCGGGCGGCGTCATCCCCCGGACGTAGCGGCGATTGAGCGACGTGACGGTCTCGATCGGGAGGTCGCCGGCCTTGGCGATCACCTCGAGGCTGGTCGGCTCGGTCACCGGGATCGAATCGACCGCATACGGTTCGACCGAGGGGATCGAGGGAAAGCCGTACTTTTCCGGCTGCTTCGCGATCATCGCCGCCGCGATCAGCTTCGGGACGTAATTCTTGGTTTCGCGGTGGAGGTACCGACTGTCCGAGAGGTGAAAGAACCGATCGTCGCCGGTGAGGTCGGCGGCAAGCTCCTCCTCGGCCTCGGCCCCATCGAAGTAGTTCTGGGTCGCGCCGGCCCCGAGCATTCGGAGGCCCCGCGAGACCCTCCCACCACCGCCATTGTAGGCCGCGGCGGCGAGATAGTGCGATCCGCCGAACCGGGCGGTCAGATCGGCGAGGTAGTTCGCCGCGGCAGAGGTCGCTTTGATCGGGTCGCGCCGCTCGTCGATCCAGTTGGTGACCCTGAGCCCGTAGTCGCCCGCGGTGCCCCGCATGAACTGCCACATCCCGACGGCTTTGGAGCGACTCACCGCCGTGTTGGAATAGCCCGACTCGATCAACGCGAGGTAGACCAGGTCGCTGGGAAGACCCTTGGCGGTCAGCGCCGCGCGGATCATCGGCTCGTAGACGGGCAGCCGGCTCAACCACACCGTCATCCGTTCCCGGGCCTGGCCCTGGAAGAAATCGAGGTAGAACTGAACCCGATCGTGTTGGGTGTAGCGGGCCACGTTGATGTCGAAGAGCGCGGTCAGGTCGGCTTCGTCGGCGCCATCGGGAAGGGCCGCGGCGACCTCGTGGAGCTGGTCGAGCATCTCCTCGTCTCGGGCGGAATCGGCAATGGCCGCCGCCCGCCGAGCGGTATCCGGGGCGACCGCCACCGCAACCTGAGCGGGGCGCTCGGATTCCGCCCCGGGAGCGGGCTCTTCGGCGGCGACGGCTTCCGGCGCCGGGGCAGGAGCGACGACGGGTGCCACGGCAACGCACCCGGAGAGACCCAGCGCCGCAACGATCAGCCAACGTTCCATGCCTTCGCCCTCGGGCTAGGAGACAAGGGAGTCGCTACCAAACTAGGGCTTGTCGCCCCGGTTCGGCAACGGGAACGAGCAAATTACGATGCGAATTCGATGCCGCAACCGGCCAAACCGTTGCAGTGCCTTGATTTCAGGCCGTTTACCGCGATTGGCGGCTGGTCAGGATCCGGTTGGTGGCATTGAGAACCGCCAGGGCGGCGCCGCGGGGAACGTCTTCCTGCACCAGGGACGAACCCACCACCCGGGGCCCGTCGAGCTTCCCCTGGGTCGCCAGCGACGCGATCACCACCGTGGCGTCGAAGGCCCGAACCGCCTTGACCCCGACCAGCTCCAGCCCCGCGTCCGGAACGGCCCTGGCGATCGCGCTCAGGCAGGCGAGGGCGGCGCACCGGATTTCGCCTGCCTGTGAAGACAGCCCAGTCGACTCACCGACGAACGGGGCCGCATTGGGCCAGGTCAGGGCGACCCGGGCGAGGCACTGGCCGCTGGCCAGCCGCTCCAGGGCGAAGTCGCTGAATCGCAGGCGGCCGCGGGCGGACACCCTAGCCGCTTCGATCGAGGCCGACATCGAGTTGCCGACTCAGGTCATCGAGAGGGGCGACCACGTCGACGGTGAGGTGGTATTGGCGGCCACCGTCATCGAGCTCGAAGCCCACGACCAGCAGTCGACCGTCTTCGAGTTCCACCTTGAGTTGCCGCAAGTCCGAGCGCATCACCAGGTCCACCACCCGTTCGCCTCGCACGCTGGCGAGCGTGGCGGCGACGCGGCGCAGGTCCTGGACGGGTATCTGGAGCATGGCTAGTGCCGGGCGAGGTGAGCAGTGACCAGTTCCCCGAGATCGCGATCCGAGAGCTTCTCGGCCTGGGTGTAAATCGCGCCCTTCGAGGTCGATTGGATTTCGGGAACTTCGGCCCAGAAGCGGCGGGGGTTCTGGCCCGATGACCGGAACGACAAGACCAAACCCCACTGATTCGAATTGGCTCGGCGTTCCGCGGCGATCGAGACGGTCCACACCTCGTCGCCCATTTCCAGCACGCGCCAGGCCATTCGAGACGCCTCCGTTAGAGGCTCGGAATATGGATGTCCAGGTCAGGCACGGCAATACTGCGGCCGTACCACACCCCGGGCGCGGTCAGTCGCCGCGGGTCAACGCGCGGAAGCGCCGAATCAGGTCTCTGGTGATCGGGCCCGGCTTGCCGTCTCCGATCGGACGACCGTCGATCTGACGGACCGGAGCCACCTCGGCGCCGGTGCCGCAGAGGAAGACCTCGTCGGCCGTATAGAGATCATAGCGGTTGAGCATCTCTTCACGAGCGGCGTATCCGGCCGCGCTGGCGAGTTCGAAGATCACCCCGCGGGTGACGCCGAGGAGGATTCCGGCGCTCGGAGGCGGCGTCTTGATGACGCCGTCCCTGATACACCAGACGTTCATCCCGGTGGCCTCGCAGACGTGCCCGGCCGAATCCAGCATCACCGCGTCGTCGGCACCGGCGGTGTTGGCTTCGTGTTTGGCGAGCACATGGGGCAGGTAATTGAGCGACTTGATCCGGGGGCAGAGCGCTTCTTTGTGGGGGATCGGGGTACCGGCGGTGACCATGGTGAGCCCGTTTTCGTACCGGTCGGCCGCCCACATCTTGATGGAATCGACGATGATGACGATGGTCGGGACGGCGCATTTCTTGGGATCGATGCCCATGTCGCCGTCGCCCCGGGTCACGATCGGTCGGATGTAGGCGTCCTTGAGCCCGGACATCGTCACGCCTTCGTCGATCAGACGGCCCATCTCCGCCGCGGCCATCGGGATCGTGAGGGCAATGGCTTTGGCCGAGTCGTAGAGCCGATCGAGGTGCTCCTTGAGCCGAAACACTCGCCCGTTGTAGGCCCGGATGCCTTCGAAGATGCCATCGCCGTAGAGGAGGCCGTGATCGTAGACCGAAATCTTCGCGGTCGTCCGGTCTCCCCAGACGCCGTTCATCCAGATGTGCGCCATGCCGTTTCCCTCGACGATTTTGTGGGCGGGCTGCCCCAAACTAATCGGCCAGGGGCGTCACTGCACCGGTTCGAGCGGCTCGATGGCCAGGTGTTCTCGTCGGACGATCAGGTGGTGTCGGTTGAGCCAGTTGAGCGCCCGCTGGGCCGTCGTCCCGAACTCTTCGGCCGGATCGAACGGGAACCCGATGAAGGTCAGTCCATCGAGGCGATAACTCCACATCGCGTTGCGGTCCGCGCCCGCTGGCCCATTGTCCGGATCGTCCACGGCGATCGCCTTCCACTCGATGGCCCGGTTGCACCAGCGGACCCTGTGGCTGGCCACGGTTTTCGACATCGGTCGACTCCTTTCTCGAGTCGGGCGGGCTTCTGCCCCAACCAATGCAGTGAAGTGTCGGCGGCGCCGGGCGGCGGTTGGGCCAGAAAGGACTTCCGGCTGGCGGAACCGCCTGCCGCCGCTCGACCGCCCCTTGGGGGCGGTCGAGCGGCAAGCCGTGCCGCAAACCGGCCAAGGGGCAAGCGCTGGGCCAGGTAGGGCTTCCCGAGTAGCTTGGGGGATGCTCGCCGTTCTCGTCCGACATGCCCTCGCCGCCGAGCGAGATGCCGTGGAGTACCCCGACGACAGTTCGAGACCGCTGGTCCCTCGCGGCAAGAAGGTCGCCCGGCGGATGGCTCGGCAACTCGCCGCGGGCGGCGTGGTCCCCACCGTCATCCTCTCGAGTCCCTGGAAACGGGCCTGGCAGACGGCCGGGATCCTGGCCGAGGTGACCCGGGACGACAAAGCCGCCAGGACCCTCTGCGAGGCCCTGGCGGCCGACCCCAACCTCGAGGCGCTGGCCGGCGCGATCGGCCAGGTCGGAGCCAACGACGTCGTTGCCTTGGTCGGTCACGAGCCGTGGCTTGGCGAGCTTGCCTCGTTGCTGCTCACCGGTTCCGCGACCCGTCTTGCGATCGACTTCCCGAAAGGCGGCATCCTGGGGATCGAACTGGCCGCGATGGCGCCCGCGGCCGGGCGGCTCCGGTTCTTCTTGCGGCCCTAGCCGACCCCGCGGACCTGCTTATCGAAATCGACCCGGCCGTCGACCAAATGAACGTTCCGGTCGCAGCGCTCGGCCAAACGGTCGTCGTGGGTGACGATGACACAAGTGATCCGCCGTTCGACATTGAGCCGCCGGAGCAATCGGAACACCTGGTCCCCCGATTCCTGATCGAGGTTCCCGGTCGGCTCATCGGCGAGCAGCAGCGCCGGCGACCGAGCCAGCGCCCGGGCGATCGCGACCCGCTGCTGCTGGCCGCCTGACAGCTGCGACGGCTTGTAGTCGGCCCGGTCGCTCAGCCCGACCTCTTCGAGCAGTCGGACCGCGGTGCGACGGGTTTCCTCGCTGATCCGCCCCTCGTCGGCGAAGGCCGGCAGCATCACGTTCTCGAGCGCGGTGAACTCGGGCAGGAGGTGATGGAACTGGAACACGAACCCGATCCGGCGGCCCCGAAACCGCGCCAGGCCCTCGGCGTCCAGGGTCCCGGTCTCGGTGCCGTCGAGATGGATCCGACCGGTGGTGGGCCGGTCGAGGAGGCCGATCAGGTTGAGGAGGGTGCTCTTGCCCGAGCCGGACGGTCCCGTCAGGGCGATGAACTCGCCGGCCGCGACCGCGAGATCGATCCCCCGCAACGCTAGCGTGACGACCTCGGTGCCGTAGGACTTGGTCACCCCGTCGATGATCAGCGCCTCAGCCACGAATGGTGACCGCCGGATCGAGACTGGCGGCCCGGCGGGCCGGAATCACCGCGGCGAGCAGCCCGGTGATGGTCGCGACCGCGGCGGCCCGGAGATACAGCGCCCCCCGGAGCTCCACCGGGAAGGTCGAGCTGCCATCGGGATTCCTGACCAACCCCGCGAAGAAGGCGCCGAGCCCGACGCCGAGCAAGACGCCGCCTAACGAGCCCACCAAACCCACCGCCCCGCCTTGGAGCAGGAAGATCCGGAGAATCTTGGCCCGCGAGGTCCCGAACGCCATCATGATCCCGATCTCCTTCGACTTCTGGACCACGGACACCGCCAGCACGCTGGCGATCCCGAGGGCCACCGCCAGCACCACGAAGGTCTGAATCATGATGCTCGAGCTCGCTTGCGACCGGAGCCCCACCAGCAACTGCCCGTTGCTGGTCATCCAACTCTCGGCGTCGAGGCCGGTGGTCTGCGACATCCGCGCCGCGATCGCCTGGGCGGTGAAGATCTCGTTGACCTTGACCTCGATCGTCGAGACCCCGCCCTCGAGCCCGAACAGGGTCTGGGCCGCCCGGAGCGGGATCAGCACCCAGCGCTCGTTCAGGTCCTTGTTCCCGATGTCGATCAGCCCGTTGACGGTATAGATGGCGGTGGTGCCGTCGCCGACCAGCAGGCGGAGTTTGTCACCGACCACGATCCCGAGATTCTTCGCCAGCTCGACGCCGATGACCGCTTGAAACCCGGTGATGCCCAGCGTCCCGGCGACGATCCGCTGCTCCAGATCGACGATCGCCGAGTATCCCTTGGGGTCGAGGCCGCGAATCGCGACGGCCTTGGTTCCGTCGCCTCGGAGCGCGAACGCCGGTCCGTTGACCGTGGGGGCGACGGCGATGACGCCGGGCTCGGCCGCGAGCGCCGCGGCGACTTGTTGCCACCGTTGGACAGCCCGGATCTTCTGGGGGGGGCGGATCACCCGGGGACCCCCGGCCGCCTCGGGATTGCCGCCAACGGCCCGGGGAACGTCTTCCGCCGGCCGGACCACGATGTGGGCCTGATTGCCCAGAGTCCGCTCGATAATGCTCTCTTGGAGTCCGGTGATCAGGGCCGAGAGAAAGATGATGGTGCCGACGCCGACCGCGACACCGGTCAGGATCAGGGTAGTCTGGGTCCGCCCTTCTCGGAGGAACCGCCGGGCGACATGCCACTCGAAGATCATGCCCCGCCTCCCGCCGGCCGGCCTCGGACTCGCTGCCCAGGCGCGACCCGTGGCGCCCCTGGCGCCAGCACCTGATCGCCTTCGCCGAGTCCGTTGAGCACCTCCACCTCGGTCTCGCCTCGCACCCCGAGACGCACCAGTTGTTCGGTGGCCCGGCCGTCGCGCACCACGATCACCGAGGGCTCCGCGGTGGTCAGCCCGGTGACCGAACCCGTCGGGACGACCAAGGCGTCGGGGCGCCGGGCCGTCTCGATCTGGACCGACACGGTCATGTCCGGGAGCAGGTAGGGCGGAGCCGAGTCGACATCCAGCCTAATCTCTACGGTACCCTGCGCCGGGTCGATCGAGGCGGCCACGTAGGTGACCCTGGCCGGGAAGGTCTCGCCGGGGTAGGCATCGGCCGAGGCCGTCGCGAGTTGTCCCTCGCGAAGCCGAGCCACGTCCTTCTCGTCCGGCACCGCGACGAGTTGGGTCGGGCCGTCGACCGCCAGGGTCAAGAGAACCCGACCGGGCTGGACCGCGTCGCCCGGCTCCACGTCGCGGGTCAGCACCCGTCCCGCCGCCGGGGCGAGGATCCGGGTCTGCTCCAACCGGGCCAACGCCGCCGCGGCCGCCCCCCTTGCCTGCTCCAAGGCCGCTTCCGCGGTCCGCCGATCGGTCCCGCCGCCCCGGGCCGCCCGAGCCTGCGCCTCCGCGATGTCCCGCTGGCTTCTGGCGGCCTCGAGGTCCTGGGTAGCCGCATCGAGTCGATCGGCCGCGGTGGCCCCGGCCTCGACCAACCGTCGAGTACGGACGAAGCCCGCGTCGGCCCGCTTGAAGGCGACTTCGGCGGATCGAAGTTGAGCGGCCGCCACGCTCTCCCGGAGTTCCACCATGCCAGTGAGCCCCGCCTCGGCCTGACTCAACACCGCCTTCGCCTGGGCCAGTTGGGCTCGTTCCTCGGCGTCGTCGAGTTGCACCAGCAGCTGACCCGCCGCGACCCGAGCCCCTTCGCGGACCAGCACCCGGGCAACGGTACCGGAGACGGCCGGCCCGAGCCGGGCCCGCGACAGGCTTCGAACCCGTCCGGTGGCCACGATGCTCTGGACCAGCAACCGTTTGGAGACCGCGACCGTCGGAACCGAGGCCGGCATGATCTTGCCGACGCCCCACCACACGGCCAGCAACCCGACCACGCCTAGCAAAACCCTCTTGAGGCCCCAGGCTCGAAGCCTCGAGACCGCCGCCGAACCGATGCCCATGGGCACCCCTGAGGTGAGGGGAAACACCGAACGGACGCCGGTAATCTAGCCGGCGTCCGCTCGATGGGCTATCGGTCCTTCGGCGGCGTTACATCCGCCAGCCGAGCAAGTTCCAGACGTTGAGCGACCAGAAGAACACCAAGGCGACCAGCACCGCGCCCGAATGGCGCAACCGGGCGCCGAGGCTCCCCTGCCCCAACCGCCACTGCTGGATCGCGAACCACAGCCCGCCGAGGGTCAACAGAAGCGCGAGCACCGGTAGCAGCAACGCGACCTTGAGGCTGGTGGGAGAATCGCCGAAGAGCTGGGTCGGGTTGCTCGCGATCAGCGCGATGGCGACGAGGAAGAGCACCATCAAGAGCGCCGCGATCGCCATCAGCCGGCGGCCGCCGGCCACCGCGTGGGCCGGCTGCGGCTCGGTGCCCGCCCGGCGCCGGAACCACCGCAGCACCGCGCTGACCAGGATCCCGAGGAAGGTGATCACCCCCAAGCCGAGCAACACCTGATGCAACCGCGGCGAGCGGAGTCCGGGTTGCTTGTCGAGCACCATCATCGGGACCATGTCGAGCGCGGCGTGGGTCACCTGGCCCGATTGGTCGGTCCCAAACGCCAGCAGCGCTCCGCTCACGTCGTCGCGGAACAGGAGCGAGTCGACTCGCGCCAGCCGCATCGCACCGAACGGCGACCCGACGATCAGCGCCCCGTCGGGCCCGACGTCGATCGGAATCGCGCTGAAGAGGCCGAGCGCCTTCTGATAGGTGGAGAAATTCATCCGGTTGAACAAGTACTGACCGGCGAACCGCGCCATCGAGGCCTTGGCGCTCGAATCGGCCGCCAGCACCGGAATCGTCTCGGGGTAGAAATGATCGAGCACGGCCGCCAGGAACGGCCCGAAGCTGATCGAGCCCCCCTTGTCGGTATTGGTCGACATGAAGATGCCGAGGTTCTCGCTCGGAATCAGGGCCAGGTCGGTGTGGAACCACTGGGTATCGCCGCCGTGCCCGATGATTCGCAATCCATTCTGCGATTTCTCGTAGAATCCGTAAGCGAACCCCGGAATCCTCGGATCGTGCCCTTGAATCCGGGTGTGCATCTGCCGGGCGGTGGCCTCCGAGAGGATCCTGGCGTCGCCGAACGCCCCGTTGCCGAGGTGAGCGAGCATGAACTTCGCCATGTCGGTGGCGGAGGCGCTCATCGACCCGGCCGGCGCCGCGCCAGTGACGATCTCCCACTCCTTCGACTGGTAGCGGCCGCCGGTCCAGGAGTACCCCTTCGACATGTCCGCCGCGAATCGGCCCGGCAGCGGCTGGCGAGCGGTGCTGTGGTCCATCCCGAGCGGACCGAAGAGGTGCTGCTCGAGATACTCGTCGTAGCTCTGGCCGGAGACCCGCTCGACGATGTAACCGGCCAAGGCGGTGGCCCAATTGGAATACGAGGAGAATGTCCCCGGCGCCCGAACCCGCTCCGGCATGTGGGAGGGGAGCCACTGGCTCATCGGCTTCATGTGGGTCGAATCGGTCGTGAAGAGATCGCGGCCGTCCTCCTCGAAACCCGGCGTATGGGTGAGGATGTGGGTCAGGGTGATCGGCTCGGGGTAGGTCGCCGGGATCTTGAAGTCGAGATACTCGTTGACGTCCTTGTTGAGATCGAGCTTGCCCTGCTCGACCAGCTGCATCACCGCCGTCCAAGTGAACAGCTTCGACACCGATCCGATCCGGAACATCGACCGTTCCGGATCGACGGGTTTGCGAGCGTCGACGTCGGCGTAGCCGTAACCCTTGGCGAAGAAGAGGGCGCCGTCCTTGACGACCGACACGGTGACCCCGGCGATCTTCTTTTCGGTCATCAGGCCCATCAGGAGCCCGTCGAGGAATGCCTCGAGACGAGCCCGATCGGCGATCCCCCGCGCCGGCATCGTCCCGGCGGGAACGACCGGGCTCGGCACCGGGGCGGAAGGCTGGGGTTGGAGCCCGCTCGAGGCGAGCGGCATGGCGAGCAAGAGACCGGTCAGGAATGACATGGCGACTCCACCGAGCGCGAGAATTGTATACAAAAATGGAAGGCCCCCTACGTTGGGGGCCGGAGCATGGTTTCGCAAGTCCCGAGTTACGGCCGGGGCCTGGAGGGCCCGACCGGGCCCGGGGCGAGTTCTACCGCGCCGTCTTCTCGAACCTCACCGCGGCGGGCCGGCCGGGTTCTTCGGGCAGCGTTCCCGAACCAGGGTGTAGATCAGGGAGTTGATTCGCCACCCGGTGGGCGTCTTGACCAGGTGAAAGGCGTCGATCCCGCAGTGGGAGAACTCGGCCCCTCGGTGGAAGTCGTATTGGGTCCAGATCGAGGCGATGGTGCCGCTCACGTTCACCTGGGCATTCCACATCCGCTCGACCGGGGTATACGGGATCTTGGCGATCTGCTCGATGAACTGCTCGAGCGACGAGCTCCTCGGCGCGGGGGTACCGTTGTCGTCCGCGGCCGCGACCAGGATGGCGCCGGGGAACATCAGGCGGCGGATGGCGGCGGTGTCGCGTTTGGCCATGGCATCGAAGAGCGACTGACCCACCGCGAGCACCTCGGCTTTCGCGTCTTGGGCTCGGGCGACGGGGGCGGAAGCGAGCGCGGCGACGACCACGGCGGACAAAACGATGAAACGCATCAGGACCTCGTTGTAATACCCGTCAGGGACGTTTGATCCTAACCTTGGCGCGGGAGGTGGCGGTAGCGGGGGCCGGGGCCAGATCGAGTTCGGCGGCGAGGTCGGCGATCGCGTCGAGCACCGGTAGCAAACGGTGGCCGGCCGGGCTGATCCGGTACTCGACTCTGAGCGGGGGGTCGGGATAGCTGACCCGTTCCAGCACGCCGAGCTTTTCGAGTTTCCGGAGCCGTTGGTAGAGCACCTTGGTGGACAGCCCGGGGGTGGCGCGCTCGATGGCGCCGGGCCGGGTGGTGCCGCGGCGGGCGAGGTCGAGCACCCTGAGCGACCACTTGCACCCGACGATCTGTTCCAGCACCGAGCCGACCGGCACCGGCAGGGTCGCCAGGCTGTTAGGCGAGGGGGTTACCGATCGGTTACCGCTTGAGGCCGCGCGCCGCCGCCTCGATGTTTGGGCCATCCCTCACTCCGGAGTCGATCGTGATTCGGCCTCTCGTCGTGCTATCGCTGGTGGCCTCACCACTGGTTGCTCAAACGGTCGCCTATCCCGAAGGATATCGCAACTGGCGGCACGTCAGCTCGATGGTGATCTCGCCCGGACATCCTCTGTATGAGTCGTTCGGCGGCATCCACCATCTCTACGCCAACCCGGCGGCGGTGGCCGGTTATCGCCAGGGGCGATTCCCCAACGGCTCCGTCATCGTGTTCGACTTGCTCGAGGCGAAGACCGAGGGCAACGCCACCACCGCCGGTGATCGCAAAGTCGTTGGGGTCATGGTCAAGAACTCCCGGCGTTTCGCCGCGACGGGCGGTTGGGGTTTCGAGGGCTTCAAGGGCGACACCCGGGAGCGAGCCGTGGGGAACCAGGCGGCGACGGCCTGCTTCTCGTGCCACCAGGCCGAAAAGGCCCGGGACTACGTGTTCAGCCAGCTGCCCGGGGGGAAGTAGGGGCCGTTTCGGTTCTCGGGGGGCGGCGATTATCGTTCTTGGGACCGCCGTTCCCCGAGGAGCCATGTCCAAGCGCGAAGATGCCCTGATTGCGAAGATGGTGAAGAAAGCGGCCGCCAAGGTCGCCCCGGCCAAGGATCGGACCCGGCAGTACGACGACACCTTGAAGATCACCCCCCGGGACACCGACGCGGACGCCAAGGAGTTGTTCAAGGAGATGCGGCGGCGGGAGTTCTAGGGGCCGCAAGCGACGAAATGAGGGCGGTGGGGCACGATCCCACAACCTACGGATTAAAAGTCCGTTGCTCTACCAGTTGAGCTACGCCCCCGAACGGCCGGGAAAAGTATCCCCCCCGACTCGTGAAGGCGACCCTGCAACACCGAGCGGACCGACTCCCGATAGGTCTTCCCGATCCGGACCGAAGCACCGCTCACCAGGGTGATCACATCCTCTCCAGCCACCACCGGCTCCACTCGGGCAATCCGATCGAGCCGAACGATGGTCGAGCGGTGGATTCGAAGGAAACGGTCCGGGTCGAGCCGTTGCGCGATCGCCTGCATGGTCAAGCGGACCGGATGCTCCCGCCCAGCGGCGTGGAGGGCGACCCCATCGCCCTGGCTCTCGATCCACTCGACCGCCTCGAGTTCCACCGTCCGCACCGTCTCGCCTTCCCGGACCAGGAACCGCTGGGGCCAAGGCTCGGGGGCGGCCGAGAGGGCGAGGAGCTTCTGGAGCCGCTGCTCGAACAGCTCCCGCCAGCCCTGCTCGAAGATTCGGGCCGCGCGGGTGAGCTCGGCTTCGAGCCGCTGGTCGGATATCGGCTTGAGGAGGTATCCGATCCGGGCGCCCTCCAGCGCTTCGACGGCGTCGTAATCGAACGCCGTCAGGAACAGCGCCACCGGTCGCAAAGCCGGCTCGACCCCGCCGATGACCTCGATGCCGCTGCAGCCCGGCAACTGGACGTCGACCAGGGCGAGATCGGGCTTCTCCCGGCGAATGAGATCGGCCGCGCCGGGCCCGGAATCGCTCTCGCCGACAAATTCGAATCCGGGCCGCTCCGCCAGTAACCGGGCGATCCGAAGTCGCACTGCTCGATCGTCGTCGATCACCACCGCGCGAATGCTCACCGACCGTTTCCTCGATCTCTCGTTGGACGCGCCACCCTCATTAGACGCTCGGCCTACTCCGCGAGTTTCTCGGACACCTCGACCGGCTCCGACCTCGGGGTGCCTCTACCGAGTCGGCGAGGCTCGTCGAGCGGTGTGACAGGCTGGCCAGGAGGCTGGCTGTCCATTGGGCCCCGGCGGGAGAACCCGACGATCGCGGGGCACCCGGGCCGGATCTTCCGAGGCCAGATACGCCAACATCGCGGCCAGGGTCGCGTTGTTCTTGAGATCGTCCACGATCAGCTTGTCGTAGGTATCGCGGTTGGTGTGCCAGGTGTACTGGCGATAGTCGGGATAATTGCTCTGGAGCCGGAACGCCGGCGCGCCCGCGCACAGAAACGACATGTGGTCGCTGCCGCCACGCTCGGGCTCCCCGGGCAGGTCGAGGTCGATCAGGCCCTCGATCTCGGCCGGGAGCTGAGCGAGCCAGCGTCCAAAATGCGCCCCGGCGCCGGTCAGACCCATCATCCGGATGTACTCGATCCGCCAGGTGCCGTTGTCCTGGTTGAACGACGCTTGGAGGCCATCGACCACTTTGGGGTTGTCCTCGGCGAAGGCCCGCGAGCCGATCAGCCCCTGCTCTTCCCCGCCCCAATGGCCGACCAGAATGGTCCGTTTGGGATTGGGATAGGCCGCCTTGAGAAGCCGCATCGCCTCGAGCATCATCACGGTGCCGGTGCCGTTATCGGTGGCGCCGGAGGCACCGTCCCAGGAATCGAGATGGGCCGACAGCAGGACGTATTCGTCAGGGAGAGTGGTCCCCTTCAGCTCGCCGACCACGTTGAACATCGGCCGGTCACCGAGTTCCTCGGCTCTGGCGTCGAGCCGGAGGCGGGGCCCCTGGCTTCGTTCCGCGAGGCGGAACACCAAGCCGTAGTCCTCGCAGCTCAAGTCGAGCATCGGCACCCGGCGGGTCGCGGCGTTGAACACCTTGTTGAC
Source organism: Gemmatimonadota bacterium (assembly GCA_016874005.1). Lineage (GTDB taxonomy): Bacteria > Gemmatimonadota > Gemmatimonadetes > Gemmatimonadales > GWC2-71-9 > SHZU01. The sequence continues at coordinate 13,474 of VGVQ01000031.1, forward strand.
GCCCCAGCCCGCGGACCAGAGGCTGGTGAGGACTCCGACGGCCCCGGCGTCCTCCATCGCGGCGATGGCGCCATCACCCAAACGGCGGATCCGGGCGCTCCAGGCGCGACGGGCAAGGTCCCGTTGGGATTTCATCCGCTCGACCGATTCCGGCCGGGCCAACCGCTCCCAATTCTCGTCGGGCCGGCAGGTCGGTTCGGCGAGCGACATCAGCACGAACTTGCCCTTGGCCGCCGGTAGCCAGGCTTGGAAGGCGGCCTGATCGGCAACGTCGGGAGCGAGGACGACGCCACCCTCGACCGGTCCGGCCGTCCCCGGGCTCCAGGCCAGGATGAGCCCCTCGAGGGTCCGCTGGCGCGGCGCGACGAGGTCGAGGTGGCTGTAACCCCGCTTCCAGCCACGCCAGGTACCGTAGCGCTCCTTCCGGGCCGCGATGCCCCATTGCTGGTACCGGGCCATCAGCCAATCGACCGCGGCGTCGTAGCCCGGCGAGCCGGACAGTCGGGGGCCGATCGAATCGGTCAGAACCTGGGCCAGGGCCGCGACCTGCGACCGGTCGGTCATCCCTTCGTCCCAGATCCGCTTGATGACCGGGTCGTCGGTGGGCATTCGCTGCCCGGCGGCCGGGAACGCCGGAAGCAGCAGCAGGGTCGGAAGCAAGACGGTCATCGACCGCATCGACGAACCTCGGAGAGAGTCCAGCGCGGAAAGATAGCGCCGTCTATCTCCTAACAGCTTTTGAGAGCTGTCGTTCGAAGCACCGCAACACCCACCCGAACCCTCCCGGCTGGCGGAGGCCCTGGGGTGTCTCGTTGGCGCATCGCTTCAGCAAGCGCCGCAGCGCCGACCCGGTGGCGAATCCGAGCGAGCGGGCGATCCCGGCGATCGGCTCGGTCGACCGCTCGAGTCGATAGGCCGCGACCAGCGCCTTTCCCCACATCACCAGAGTGCTGACCGGCGGGAGCCCGGCGCGTCGCAGCTGGTAGGCCAGCGCCCGGGGCGTCAGTCCCACGGCCTCGGCCACCGTGTCGACCCGAGCCACCCCGTGGGCGTGATCGAGGCAGTGGCGAACGACCGGCGCAAGGGCGGTCGGGATCCGCCGGTGGATCGCCTGGTCGGTGAGCTGCCGGAACGCCAGGTCGCTGGCGCGACTGATCGCGGACAAGAGCCGGCTTTCGAGGTCGGTTTCTTCCCGCAGGACGACCGCCGAAATCCCGGCCGCCAGCCATCTCGTCAGCGGGACTTCCGTCGCCTGACGGCGGTCGCACCAGAGGATGATCGGCAGGTCGGGGCGGCGATGGCGGACTTTGGCGACGATCTCGGTGGTGTCGGTTCCGCCGCTGTCGCACAGATCGACGACGAGCGCCGTCACTTCGGGCTGGATGGCGCGCCAGCCGGCGTCGTCGGCATCGCGGCACCAGACCAGATCGCCGAAGGCTCGACACGATTCGGCGAACCGGGGCCGATCGCCGGCGTCGGCGAGCTGGACGACCAGTTGATGGAATGTGCCCAAGCCGCGGGCGTCGAGTGCCCTCGGCGAGGGTGTCGCCGGTCGCCCGACCAGCCGATCACCCTCTCCGGAGACCCTCGCCACCAGCGCCAACCGGCTCATTCGCCATCCCCCGGGTTCGCGGCGGGTGCAACCGTTCGCACCACCGCCCCGGGCCGGTGGCGGAATGCCCGACGACCTCGATTCGGCGCGATCCGGCGCCACCCCGCCCTAACGTTCGGTGAGCCAACGGTCTGCCATGGGCAGGCCGCGCCCCCCTCGAGTCAACGGGGCAAACGGTACGCCAATCGATCTTCTGGGGACGGCCGCCCGACGCGCAACGTCATGCGCGGCCGGATTTCAGCCGTCGCCGAGGAGGGCCCGGAGATAGGCCCGCCACCGCCCGCTGGTCCGGGTTTCCGTCGGGGGCGGTGACGCCGGTGGGGACTCGGCGGCTTGGGTCGCGACCGGTGGTTGCTCGGGGAGTCTGGCAGGCTCTCGAGTGGTCATGGTCGGAGGCTGGTTTCGGCCGTTAGGTCAGCTCGAATTGTGGCGCGATTTCCTTCGGCCGGCAAGGGGCCGGGCCGATCCAGAACCGCCGGCATCACCACGGCACGACGCCGTCTCGGGTGACCCGATGGCTGATCAGCGGCAGGGGTGCCAACGGGCCATCGAACGACATCGCGGCGAGGACCGAGGCGCGGGCCCGCTCGGCCGCGTCCCGCGACCGGGCGGCGATCGTGGCGAGCCGCTCACCGCGGGTCACCGCCTGGCCCGGCCGGACGAATACCAGGATCCCGACGGCCGGGTCGACCCGATCGTCCGTCTTGGTCCGGCCGCCGCCGAGCGCCACGATGGCATGGCCGATCGGCCGCGGCGCCACGGCCGTCACCGTCGCGTTCCGGTCCGCCACGACGTCGAGCCACACCGGCGCCCGCGGCAGCCGGCCCGGGTCGTCGACCACCCGGGGGTCCCCTCCCTGGACCTCCACCAATTGGCGAAACCGATCCAACGCCTGTCCGCTCTCGATCACCGCTTCGACTCGGGCGCGGGCATCGGCGCGGGCGGTCGCCCGGCCCGAGACCAACAGCATCTCGGCCGCCAGCGCGTAGGTGACCTCCATGAGATCGGCGGGTCCGCCACCACGGAGCCCCTCGATGACTTCGGCGACTTCGACCGCGTTGCCGCAGGCCACCCCGAGCGGGCGGTCCATCGCGGTCAGCAGCGCCGTCGTCCGGCAGCCGCGGGCCTCGCCGAGTCGAATCATCGTCTCGGCCAGCACGAGCGACTGGACCGGGTCGGTGATGAAGGCGCCGCTCCCGGTCTTGATATCGAGCACCAGCCCGGTCAACGACTCGGCCAGCTTCTTCGACATGATGCTGGCGGAGATCAGCGGAATCGACTCGACCGTCCCGGTCACGTCTCTGAGGGCGTACAGCTTCCGGTCCGCCGGGACGAGTTCCGGGGTCTGTCCCATCATGACGCAGCCAAGCCGATCGAGAACGCGCCGAGCCTCGGCCAGCGAGAGCTGGGTGGAAAAGCCGGGGATCGCCTCGAGCTTGTCGAGGGTCCCGCCGGTATGGCCCAGACCGCGACCCGAGATCATCGGGACCGCGACCTCGAGACAGGCCAGCATCGGTGCCAGCAGCAGCGAGGTCTTGTCGCCGACGCCGCCGATCGAGTGTTTGTCGACTCTGGGCCACGCCATGTCCTCGAGCCGGAAGCGATCGCCGGATTCGAGCATCGCGCCGGTCAGCGCCACCAGCTCGGGCTCGGTGAGGCCTCGAAACACCACCGCCATCGCGAGGGCCGAGATCTGGTAGTCGGGAATCGTCCCCGCGACGTATCCTCGGACGATCGCGGTCCACTCCTCGGGCGCGAGCGCCAGACCGTCGCGCTTGCGCTCGATCAGGCGCGGTACCACGAGGGGTGGGTCGGTCATATCATTCCTCCATGAGACGGCGAGTACTCGGAGCGATGGTGGCGGCCCTGGCGACCCTGGGGGGCGATGGCCTGGCTCAGCCGAGCCAGTGGATCGCCGAAGCCCGCGAGGCGGGCTCGATGACTCCGGCCCGGGCCCTGACCCTGCTCGAGCAAGCACTGGCCGTGGATGCCCAATCGTACGAGGCCAATTGGCGCGCGGCCGTGGCCCTGGTCGATCTCGGGCTGGAGACCCCGGATTCGGTCAAGAGCCCCGCTCGGGACTCGCTCTTCCGGCGGGCCGAGCAGCACGCCCGCTTGGCGATCGCCGCCGATTCGAACCGGGTCGAGGGCCATTTCGTGCTCGGCATGGCGTTGGGCCGGGTGGCGCTGACCCAGGGGAAGAAGGACCGGGTCAAGTATGCCAAGGAGATCTTCGAGGCGGCCAATCGTGCCTTGGCAATCGCCCCGCAGCACGACGGCGCCCATCACATCCTGGCGCTCTGGCATGCCGAGGCGATGCGAACCTCCGGGTTCAACCGATTCATGGCGAAGAACCTGCTCGGCGGCAAGATCCTGAGCCAGGCCAGTTGGGCCCGGGCCATCGAGCACCTCGAAACGGCGGTGGCGATCGACCCGACCAGGATCTTCCACCGCCTCGACCTGGCCCGGGTCTACGTCGACCGAAAGCGTTACTCGGCCGCGCGCCGCCACCTCAACGCCATTGCCGAACTCCCAAACCGGGTGGCCCAGGACGCCCAGTACCGACTGGAGGCGGCCCGGCTGCTCGAGAGCATCGCCAGCCGGCGCGACGCCAGCGGCGACTCAGCGGCTTCGTAGCTGGCGCTCGACCCTGGTCTCGATCTTCTCGAGACCGCCTTTGACGTCATCCTTGAGCTGGTCGAATCGGCGTCGCAATCGGCGGCGGGTCCGGTATCCTGGCGCTGGCGCGAACAGCAGCGCGACCGCCACGCCGACCACCGCGCCGACCAGCAACCCGAGGCCAAACCCTCCGATCCGCTCGGACTGTTCCTCCTGATCCATCATGATCCATCATGTCGTCTTCATCCATGGGGTGCAACCTACGCGCACGGCTTGACCGGCCGCAACCGGACCGACTTATTCCAGTTCCATGAGGCGTCCTTCCCGATGACGAGTCCGGCACGCTTCCCCGGCGGCGATCCAACCGACCGACTCCGGGCTCGGGTCGAGGAGTCGGAGGGGGAGCGGCGACGCCTGCTGATGGCGATCGAGCTGCTTCGGGAGCTGGCTGGCACCCTCAATTACCGTGACATCGTCCAGGCGGTGGCCCGTCGAATGGGCTACGCCCTCGAGTTGGACCGCTGCTCGGTGTTTCTGGTCGAGAAGAGCCAGGGGACCGTGCACCTGGTCGCCAGCTACGAAGATCCGAGCCTCCGCAGCCAGTTGGTCGATCTGAGCCAGTACCCCGAGCTCAAGGAGGCGCTCGACGAGGGTAAGGTCGTCAACATTCCGGACGTGATCCACGAACCGGCGTTGGAGTCGGTCCAAGACCAGTTGGCAAACCGCCGGGTCCAATCGATTACCGTGGTCCCGATGAGCTGGCGCAAGGTGGTGATCGGCGCGGTGTTCCTCCGCACCGATCGAACCCGGCCTCCCCTGACCACCGCCGATGTCCAGTGGGCTCGACTGATCGCGGACGTCGCTGCCCGAGCCCTCCGCACGGCCCACCGGTTCGAGCGACTCGAAGCCCGCCGCCGGGGCAGTCGGGCCGAGTTGGTTCGGGATCGGGAGCGGGCCGCGCTGGTCGGTTTCCTGACCCGTCTCCTCAACAGCTACGCCAAGAGCGGCAGCGCCGGCCCGGATGACCTGGTGCCGAAGGCGAGCGAGGCCGAACTCGATCGGCTCGCCGGCGTGGCGCTGACCGTGCTGCGGCGCGAAACCTCGCAGTGACGACCCCGGGCGATGCCGCCCGACGGGTCGAAGCGCTGCGGGAGCAGATCCGACGGGCCAACCATCTCTATCACGTCCAAGACGCGCCCGAGATCTCGGATGCCGAGTACGACCGGCTCTTTCACGAACTCCGCGTTCTCGAGTCGGCCCATCCGGAACTCCTGACCGCGGATTCGCCGACCCAGCGGGTCGGCGCCGAGCCCTCGTCATCGCTTCGAAAACACAGCCATCATCGCCCGATGTTGTCGCTCGCCAACGCGTTCTCGGCCGAGGAGCTGGCCGCCTGGGAGGAGCGCAACGTTCGCCTCAATCCCGACGTCCGCGGCGGCGGATACACCGCCGAGATCAAGATCGACGGCGCCGCGGTCAACCTCACCTACGCCCGGGGACGGTTGATCTCCGGAGCGACCCGCGGCAACGGCGTCGTCGGCGAGGAGGTGACCCCCAATCTGCGGACCATCGACGACGTCCCGATCGAGCTTCGTGGTCGCGACCACCCCGCGTTGATGGAGATCCGGGGCGAGGTGTACCTCGCCGCCACGGCCTTTCGGAAATTGAATGCCCGGCGGGAGGCAGCCGGCGAGCCGACGTTCGCCAATCCTCGCAACGCGGCGGCCGGCAGCTTGAGGCAACTCGATCCCAAAGTCACTCGCTCGCGGCGGCTCCGGATGTTTGCCTTCCACATCGAGCCGATCGAGGGCCCCTTCTCGGCCACCACCCACCACGAGACGCTCGAGCTGCTGACGGCCTGGGGTTTCCAGGTCGAGCCCCATCATCGGCGGTTCGAAACGCTCGAGCAGGTCCAAGAAGCCATCGCCGGTTACGAGGCCATTCTGAGCGAGCTGCCGTTCGAGGCCGATGGCGTGGTGATCAAGGTCGATCGCCGCGACCTTCAGGAAGACCTGGGGGTGGTGGGCGGGCGGGAGCCGCGCTGGGCGATCGCCCGCAAGTTCGCACCCGAGGTCGCGGTGACTCGGCTCAAGGAAATCCGGGTGAACGTCGGCCGTACCGGGGCTCTCAATCCCTATGCCGTCTTGGAACCGGTGGAAGTCGGCGGCGTCACGGTCTCGACGGCGACGCTGCACAACGAGGATTTGATCGCCCAAAAGGACATCCGCGAGGGCGATTGGGTCGAGGTGATGCGGGCCGGCGAGGTGATTCCGCAGGTCATCGGACCGCTCCGGGAGCGGCGCGACGGTTCGGAGCGGCCCTACGCTCCGCTGGAAGAATGCCCGATCTGTCACACCCCTTCGGTCCGCCCTCCCGACGAAGCCGCCCGGTACTGCCCCAACGCCAGCTGCCCGGGGCGGATCTTCGAGGGCATCGTTCATTACGCGGCCCGGGAGGCCATGGACATCCGCGGGCTGGGGTACGAGCGGGTCCGCCAGCTGCTCGACGCCGAACTGATCGCCGACGTGAGCGACCTCTATCGTCTCACGGTGGCCGACCTGGTTCGCCTCGATCGCTTCGCCGAGCAGTCGGCGTCGCAACTGGTGGCCGCGATCGAGGCGTCCAAGGCCCGGCCGCTGTCGCTGCTTCTCTTTGGCCTGGGGATTCGCCACGTCGGGAAGAACCTCGCCCAGCTCCTGGCCCGGGCCTTCCCGACCCTGGCGGCGCTTCGCCGCGCCGGCGAAGGGGAGCTGGCCGACGTCCCGGGCGTGGGCCCGACGATCGCGGCGGCGGTGGTGGAATTCTTCGGCAACGCGGCCAACGCCGCCTTGGTGGATCGGCTGATCGCCGCCGGGGTCGCGACCGAGGAACCTAACGCCGCGCCCCGGGGCGGCCCGCTCGCCGGCGCGGTGTACGTCATCACCGGCACCCTGCCCAACCTCAGTCGCGCCGAAGCCGGGGCGGCCATCGAACGGGCCGGGGGCCGGGTCGCGGGGAGCGTCAGCAAGAAGACCACCGCCGTGGTCGCCGGGGTCGAGGCGGGCGGCAAGCTCGACCGAGCCCGGCAACTGGGGATCGAGGTGATCGACGAAGCCGAACTCTTGCGCCGCGTCGGTTCGGCGCCCTAGACTTGGTCTCATGGCTGCCACGACCAACGCCGCCCCGCGGCTCGCGATCGGCCGAGCGACCCTCGATCAGTTCCGGGTCGTGCTCGAACGGGAGGCCCCGGCTCAGGCGGCCGGCCTGCTTCGCGAGGTCGGCTTCTCGGCGGGGGCGACGACCTACGAAGGGTTCGTCGAGTCGGTCGCCGGTCGCTTTGGAGTGGAGACGCCCCAGGGACTCGACGCCCGGTACCTGGGCGAGGCCCTGGCCGGTTTCTTTCGGGAGCAGGGGTGGGGCAGTTGCGCGGCGGAATCGATCGGGCCCGGGCTCCTGGCCTTCGACTGCCCCGATTGGGCCGAGGCCGCTCCCCGCGAGGCGGCGGTGCCGTCGTGCCACTTCGGCTGCGGAATGTTGTCCGACTTCTTCACCCGGCTGGGTGGCTACCCCGCGGCCGTGCTCGAGACCGAGTGCCGGAGCCGGGGCGATGCCCGTTGTCGATTCCTGGTCGGCAGCCCCGATCTCCTGACCTGGGTCTACGAGGAGATGATGGGGGGACGGACCCTGGAGCAGTTGATCGCCGCGCTGAAGGCCGCCTAACGGGCGGTCGCGATCACCCCGTCGACCACCCACGACGGCACCCGGGCCGCCCCGACCCACCGCCGATCGTCGCCCACCGCGACGAGTCGACCGAGCAGATCGAAGACATTCCCCGAAAGCCAGCATCCGTCGAGCCGTCCCACCACCTCGCCGCGATCGAGCCGATAGGCCCACGGCGCCGCGGCCCGAAAGGTCCCGGCGATCGGATTCGCGGCAGGGCCGAGCCGGATGGTCGGGACGTAGATCCCGTTGCCCGCCGCGGCTCCGAGCGCGGCCTGGTGGTCCGAGCCGGCCCCCAGCTCGAGGTTCGAGAAGCCGACCCGCGGGGGCCCGGCCCCCCGCCGATAGCCGTGCCCGGTCGATGGTCGGCCGGCCCGCGAGGCGAGTCGAAGATCGGCGATTCCCGCCACTGGCCGGCCCCGATCGACGAGCCGAATCCGGCGGGTGACCACGCCGTCGTCGTCGATCGGGCGGCTCCCCGGCCGGTACGGCGCGTGGGGGTCGTCATCGAGAGTGATCCGCTCGTCATAGCGGACCGTCTCGGCCGGAGGGTGCCACGATTCGCCCAGGTGCCGCGCCAGGATCGCCGCGAGCAGCGACCGAACCGCCCTGGGCCCGAACCAGACGGAGATCCGCTGCCGGAACGGCTGGAACGGAAGCAGCGGGGGCCGGAGCAACCCCTCGACCTCGTTACCTAACGCCGCCAGCTCGTCCTCCCGAGGCGGCCGACCCTGCACCAGATCGAGGTGGAGCGGCGCTTCGGTGCCGTCGCCGAGGCGGACCGCCACTCCGACTCCGACCAGCGAGGCGGGGTAGGCCGCCGCGACTCCCCTGGTGTTGGCGACCTCCACCTGACCGACCGACCGTTCGGCCCAGACTTCGACGGTCCGGCCGACGCCGGCCAGGCGATCGGCCAGCGACTCGGTGACGGCGAGGAGGGCGTCCGAGCCGAGACCGGCGACCTCCCGCGCCGCGGTCGATACCTCGGGTAGAGGCGAGGGGGCCGGCATCAAGAGCGGCTCCTGGTCGGAGACCGCCAACGACCGCAACGCGGCCGCCGCGATGTCGCCGCCGTCGGTCAGCAAGCCGCCGGCCCATCCGACCCTCCCAGAGTCGGCGACTCGGACCTGGACCCAGGCTCCAGTGCTCGCCTCGACGATTGGGGCGGTCCGCGCCTGGCGGGTGACGGTGATGGTGTCGTCGGTGGTGGCCACGACGTCGGCGTGGGCCACCCGGCCACCCAGCTCGGTGAGGAGCCGGCCGATCATGACTGGAGGGTGCCGACCTCGAGGTCGAGGAATCGGGTGTGCGGCGCGCCGGTGGTGATGGGTCGAAGCGGCCCCGCGTCGTGGAGACCGGTGGCGCCCTGATCCCAGACGAAATCGCCGGCCACTCGGTCGAGCCTGCCGAACAGGGCGAGCAGGTCGACCGAGAGCGGCGGACACTTGACGGGCTCGGCCAGCGCCCCGCCCCGGATCATGGTCCCGACACCGGGCACCAGGGTCACTCGGCGACCCTCGATCGTCAGGCCGACCAACTCGGTGAGGTAGATCCCGAGCGAGACCTCGCCGAGCATCGCCGCGAGATCGCCCTGCCCCTTGACGAGATAGGGGTTGGTCGGTCGTGCCATCGGAATCGAACGCAAGGTCGGCGCGAGGGCGTGTCCGGTCGCGGTCGCCGCGTCGGTCGCGGCGCTCTCCCGGGTGTGAAGGTGACCGACGACGACGCCGTTTTGCACCAGCATCTGGTGGGAGACCGGGGTGCCTTCGTCATCGAGGACCAGGCTGGTGCGCAAACCCGGCACCGTGGGATCATCCCCGACGCTGAGAAACTCCGGCCCGAGCCGCATCCCGAGCGGGAGCAACTCCCGTTCGAGCCCACGCGATCGAGACCGACAGAGGTTCACGATGCCTTGAAGGATGAGACCGCCGCTCGCCCGGGGGTCGAGCACCACGGGATACCTGCCCGGGGCGATCATCCGGGCCGCGAGCCGGTCGACCGCGCGGGTTGCGGTGTCGGCGAAGACGCCGGCGCCGCCGTGGATTCCGGCAAAGCCCCCTCGCGCCGCGAACGAACCGACCGCCCGATCGGTGGAGCCGGCCTCGGAGGCGATGGCGAGGGCGGCCGCGGTGGTTTCCGCGTTGAGGTCGTGGAGCCAGACCCCCTCGCTGGTGGCAAGCCAAGTCTCGACCACGGTGTCGCCGTAGCTGGTACGACTGTCGGTTACCCGCCGGTCGGTCGACAGCAGCTCGGCGGTCCACTGCTCGAGCACCTCGCGTTTCTGCGCCAGGGGCACCAAGCGGGGGTCATCTGGCAGGTCGACCGGCACCTCGACCTGCCGAATCGGGATCGGCGCCAATGCGATGACCCGTTCGGGACGGGTTTCGGCCGACAGCTCCGCGGCCCGTCGTACCGCGGCCAACGCCTGGTCGGGATCGGCGAAGGCCACCGCTCCCCAGCCGTGCCCGGGTACCAGGACCCGAGCCACTCCGCCAAAGGCGTGGTACTCGGTCGCGACCTCGATCCGTTGTTTCCGGAAGACCACAGCCGTACTCCAGCGTCGCCGAAGGCGAACCTCGACGTAGCCGCTCGCCGCCTGGACCGCGCGGCCGAGGGCCTCACGCATCGACTGGGCGAGTGAGCAACACCCCGTCGCGAATCACCTCGCGGTCCCAGGGGAGGATGATGGCCTTGTCGGTTTCGAAGGAATGGAAATCGGGCTGATAGGCCCCGGTCCGGAACGAGACGGCGGTACGGATCTCGGCTGGGGCCAGGCCCTTGACCTCGTTGAGCGCGAGCTTGAGGGTGTGCCCGGTGTCGCAGGTCTCGTCGACCAAAAGCACCCGCCGGCCTCGGATCGATGGCGGCGGGCCGCTCACCAAGACCGGCATCCCGTCGCCGCCGCGCCGAGTCACGGCCATCGAGGTGAACTCCCGCTCGAGGATCGAGGCGATGACGGCGCCGGGAATGACGCCCGCTTTGGCGATCCCGACGACCAACTCCGGATCGTAGGCCCGCGCCACCTTGAGGGCGAGCGCTCGGCAGAGTTCCCCGAACAGGGGCCAATCGATCTCGAGCAGGCCTCGGGTTCGGTCCGGTTGACGACGCGGCATTGGGCAGTCCAGGGTGGCGGTGCGATCCTAACATAGGCGCCGGAACCACGGTCCGAAAGTCGGCCGCAAGGTGACCGATTTCGTCGCGGCGGGACAACGACTTGTATTGCTTCGGATCAACATCTTTGTTAGGTTGTAGTGACACCGCATCGCCCTAACGGCGGTGCTCGGTTCGGCCAACTCTGTCGGCCAACTCTGTAAGACGTTTCGGAGACGCCCCGGATCCCATGAACATCTGGCGCACCCTCATCGATCGCTTGCGGCCCTCGCCGAACGCCCCGCAGAACCTCGACTACCTCAACGAAGCCCTCGCGCTGGAGCGGCAGGGCGACTTCACCGCCGCGCTGACCTCCTATCGACTGGGCCTCCGGGAAAACCCCAACGATCCCCGGATTCTCCAGAACATGGGGATCGCCTTCACCAAGACCGGCCAGACCGCCGAGGCCATCCGGCACTACCGAAAGGCGCTGGAACTGGACGGAAGCCTCACGGGCGCGCATTATGGATTGGCGTTCCTGCTCATCAAGCAGGGCGACACCGAGAAGGCCGCGACGCACCTCCGGGCGTTCCTCGCCCGACCACCAAAGGGCCCGGACGCCGACCGTTGGATTCAACACGCCGAAACCGTCCTCCATCGGATCGAGGCCCCCGAGGCCAGGATCCCGGCGGTCGCCTCGCTCTGAAGGGACCGCTCCTCGCCCTGGCCGTCCTGGCCGGGTGCAGTGGAATCACCGAAAACGCCGATGGCATCGCCACGCTCGACGTGCGGCTTCCAGCCAATCTCTTTCTCGAGGTCGGCGCGAGCGTCACGCTCCAGGCCACCGCCCGCGACGCCAACGGTGAGGCCGTCGATGCCACGATCCGCTTCCTGACCGGCGACACCACGATCACGGTGGGCGAATCCAATGGCGTCGTGACCGCGCGGGTCGCCACCGGGACCGGCCGGGTCCAGGTCGTGGCCTTCGGCGAAGACTCGGTCGCCAGCCGCCTCGACACCCTTCGATTCACCCTCACCGCTCGGGCCGACACGCTCGTTCTACCGACTGATTCCGTCGACGTCACCGTCGATACCCTGGGTACCGCGTTGACCGCGGTCCTCCGAGGCGGCACGCCCCTCCGGCCGGTGGAGGGCCGCCCGATCACCTTCAGGCTGGTCACCCCGGCCGCGGGCGATTCCACCGTCCTGTTCGCCAACCACCGCGGGGTCGATTCCGCGACCACCACGGGCGCCGGCCAGGCCACCGTTCGGCTTCGGGGGATCCCGCGGCGCTCGGTCCCGGACCGCGCCGTGGTGGACGTCTCGGCGTTTCGGGCCAACGGTCAGGCCATCGCCGGATCGTCGCGCCGGATCGTGGTCCGCTTCCGGCATCAGAACCCATGACCCAGCTCACGGCGCCGCCCCCAACCCTCAACGCGCTTTTCTTCGCGACGATGGATCGGTTTCGCGACCGGCCGGCGGCGGTCCGCTACCGGACCGATGCCGGCTGGACCCCGATTTCGTACCGCGACTTCGAATCGCGAATCCATCGGGTGGCCGGGGGGCTCGGGTCGCTCGGGATCGGGCCCGGCGATCGGGTGGCGCTGTTGTCGGAAAATCGGCCGGAATGGGCCTTGGCCGATTTTGCCTGCCTCACCATTCGGGCGATCGACGTTCCGATCTACCCGACCCTGACGCCCAAGCAGATCGGCTACCTGCTCAACGACTCCGGTGCCAAGGGGATCTTCGTTTCGACCCAGGGCCAGCTCGACAAGGTCCGCGAGGCCCGGGCCGAGGCGCCGGCACTCGAGTGGATCGTCGGGTTCGACCGCGGCCTGACGGGTGATGACGTCCGGCCGCTCGAGTGGCTCGAAAGCCAGAACGTACTCGACTCGGCGGTCTGGCGCGCCACGGCCATGGAGGCGAAGCCGGAGGATCTCGCCACGATCATCTACACCTCGGGGACCACCGGCGAGCCCAAAGGGGTGATGCTGACCCACGGCAACATCGCCTCCAATGTGGCGGCCGGTACCAGCGTGCTTCCGGTGACCGAGACCGACAGTTGCCTCTCGTTGCTGCCGCTGTCGCACATCTTCGAGCGGATGACCGGCCACTACAGCATGTTCAACTCCGGGGTCCTGATCAACTACGCCCAGAGCCTGGAGACCGTCCCCAGAGATCTGGCCGAGACGAAACCCACGGTCGTGGCCGCGGTGCCCCGGCTGTTCGAGAAGATCTACGCCAAGGCCCTCGAGGTGGCGGTGCGCGGCACCCCGATTCGGCGGGGGATCTTCCTCTGGGCCAAACGGGTCGGCGAGGCCTGGACCGACCTCACCCTCGCCCAGCAGCCGATCCCGCCGTGGCTCGCGATCCAGCGGGCGGTCGCCGATCTGATCGTTTTCAGGAAGATCCGGGCCCGGGTGGGCGGTCGGATCCGGTACTTCCTCTCGGGCGGGGCACCTCTGCCCGCCGGCGTTGCCCGTTTCTTCTACGCGGCTGGCCTCCCGATTCTCGAGGGCTACGGCCTCACCGAGACTTCGCCGGTGATTTCGGTCAATACCATGGCTCACCTTCGGATCGGGTCGGTCGGCCGCCCGATTCCCGGCGTCGAGGTCGCGATCGCGCCCGACGGCGAGATCCTGACCCGTGGACCGAACGTGATGAAGGGCTACTACGGCAAGCCGGACGCGACCGCCGAGGTGATCGACGATCAGGGTTGGTTCCATACCGGTGACATCGGTGAACTCGATGGCGATGGTTTCCTCAAGATCACCGACCGGAAGAAGGATCTCATCGCCACCGCCGGCGGCAAGAAGATTGCCCCCCAGCCGATCGAGGCGATGCTCCGTCAGAACCGCTTCATCGGGAACGCGGTGATGCTGGGCGATCGGCGGAGATTCCCGATCGCGCTCCTGGTTCCCAATCATGAGGAGCTCGAGTCCTGGGCTCGCCAGAGCGGAATCGAGTGGACCAATCGGGCCGAGTTGCTGGCCAAGCCCGAGGTGATCGCCCACCTCGAGGCCGAGGCCAAGAAGCACCTTCGTGATCTGGCTCGATTCGAGGTCCCCAAGCGGTTCTTGCTGGTGGCGCGCGAGTTTTCGATCGAGTCCGGCGAGTTGACCCCGAAGCTGTCGATCCGGCGGCGGGTGGTCGAGGCGAACTACCAGGCCGAGATCGACGCGCTCTACGACCGAGCAGGCCAGCCCGACGAGTGAGCCGGGACGCGGTTGCCGGGGCGGCAACTTTCGCCTTGCCCGCGCACCATCGAGCCAAGCCTCAAACCATTTGACGACAACGAGTTGACCGCGCCGAGCGGGGTGGCGCGGCGATTGCCGATCCCAGTCGGCGATGCGCCGGGTTCACTCGCTCCTCTTGGTCGCCACCCTGGCGGCCCCAGCCGCTCTGACCGGCCAGCCCGATTCGCTGACCGGTTTCGATGGCTGGTCGCTGAAGCATCCCCGGGTCCAACACTATCTCGACCTCTTTCAAGGGAGTGGGCGAGACCGGATGCAGCGGTGGCTCGACCGCGGTGCCTCCTATCGAGGCGCGATTCGCACCGAGCTCGATCGCCTCGGTCTGCCCGAAGAGTTCGAGTTCCTTCCGATGATCGAAAGCGGCTACTCGGCAACGGCCCGGAGTCGGGCCGGGGCGGTGGGGCTTTGGCAGTTCATGCCGGAAACCGCCCGAGACTACGGGCTTCGGGTCGATCGCCGGATCGACGAGCGCCGTCACCCGTGGCGGGCCACCAGCGCCGCAACCCGGCACTTGAGCGACCTGACTCGGACCCTGGGCTCACCGAGCCTCGTGGCGGCAGCTTACAACAGTGGTTATGGAACCATCCGCTCCGCCTTGGCCCGCGCCGGCGACGACCCGGCCGCGCCGGGAGCCGACCGGTTCGCCCGATTGGCGTCCGGAGGGTTCCTCCCCGACGAGACCAGGAACTACCTGCCGCAGCTGGTCGCCGCGGCCACGATCGGCAAGGACCCGACCCGCTTCGGGTTCGCCGTCCCGGCCCCCGCGATCGGGGTGCCGCCGCTACCCGAGCTCGCTTCGCTCCCCGGGTTGGAGCGCCCCCGCCGGCTCCCGGCGCTCGGCCCTCTGGTGCGGGTCGGTCGGGGTGACGATGTCGCCACGATCGCGGCCCGGCACGGGGTCGACCCCGAGGAGCTTCGTCGGGTGAACGCGCTGCCCCGGTGGTACCCGGTCCGGCCGGGTCAGGCGCTCCGACTCCCCGCACGTTAGGCGCTCCGCCCGAGCCCGCCAACGCCGGGCGCCCGTCAGGGACGCCGCGACCCGGTCGCCTTGCGAGCCACCCAGAGTCCCGGCATCGAGGCCACCACCTCCAGATCGGGCCGAGCCGACGGTGGGCCCTCGACGATCAGCGGGTTCCCCGGCAGGACGGCGTCGATCGCGGCCTCGACCCACGCCGGGTCGCCGCCATGATCCGCGGATACCACCACGGCACGCATGCTGCGCGCCTTGAGGGGCGAGCGGCCAGATCGGACCACGCTGCACTGCTCCGAATCCGCGACCGTCGCCAGCGGATTGACCAGCACCAGCCGAATCCCCGGCAACGACCCCGCGAGACCAGCGGACTCACCGAGCCCGCCGAAGATCGCGACGTAACCGCCGGGGCCCTGTAATCCGAGAAAGGCGGCGACGGCTTCGGGCGTCAGCCGAGTCGGTCCGGACGACGGGCCGGCGCCGCCCAAGTCGAGACTTCCCTGGTCGATTCGATAGACCTGCCCGCACCGGGGGCAGCCCAGAGAACCGGTCGCGACCCGCCGGCCATCCATCGCGTCGGGCAGCAGCACCAGGAAGCTCTCGGGGTGGTCGGCGGTGCAGCGGAGGTGATCGGTCAGTTCGATGAACATGGTCGCCAAGAATATCGGTCCGACTGGAGGCCAGGACCATGGCCCCGGGGTGGGCCCACCACACGGATTTGCCGGATCCAGGCCCTCATGGTAACCTGAGCCGGCGGGTTGCCCTCGGCCGCGCGAGGACGGCCGACCCCGGCCCGCCTCCGATCCAGGATCAGACACCCGGAAATGAACCTGACATCCCGCCGCCCCTCGCCGTTCCTGGAGAGCCTCCGCCCGGTGGGCCGCTGGGCGGCGGCGTGCGCGGCCCGGGCACTGCCCCTCTACCAGGCGCACTTTCCCCGCGACTTCCGCCCGCGCGCCGCGGTAGCCGGCGCCAGGGAGTTCGCGAACCGCGGCGAGCGAACCGGGAAGCTTCGGGCCCTCGCCTGGGGGGCGCACGCCGCCGCGCGCGATGCGGACGACGCGGCCGCCTCGGCGGCGGCTCGGGCGGCGTGTCTCGCCGCCGCCGTCGCCTACACCCATCCGCTGGCGACGGCCCACCAGACCAGGCACGTTCTGGCGCCGGCGGCGTACGCGGCCCTGGCTCGCGAACGCGGCCGCCAAGGCGACAGCCGAGTCGGCGATCGGGAGGTTCGCTGGGCGATCGCCAAGGCCCCACCGGCGGTCCGCGCGCTGGTCCGCCGCA
>VGVQ01000032.1 GCA_016874005.1 Gemmatimonadota bacterium
CAACGACGATCCCAGCCCCATCAAGTGGAAGTACCATGACCCCGCGCATCGTATCCGCGTCGCTTAACGTTCAGGTGGTACAGTCAACTAGAAGCTTCGCTGCCCTGGTCGCGGCGCTCGCGGTCCTCTCGGGATGCGGGAGCGGCGACGACGCGGAAGCGAAACAGGCGGCCTTGACCCCGGCGCCGACCGCGCCGGAGTCCACCGCGCCCGCCCCCGCCGCCGATTCGGCGGCCCCGGCCGTCGCGACCCCGGCCGACTCGGCGGCGGCCCGCCCCGATTCGGGCGCGGTCGTGGCCAGCGCCTCGACCGCTCCCATCGCGCCGGAGGTCATGCCCGATCGGGAGAGCTTCTCGTACACCGGCGGCAGCCGCGATCCGTTCGCCTCGCTGCTCAATGCTTCCCGGCTCGGACCGGAGCTGCCCGACCTCACCCTGGTCGCGATCTACTACGATACCCGCAACCCGGCGAGCAGCGTCGTGGTGATGCGGGAAAAAGTCGGCGGACGCAAGTACAACCTGCGGCCCGGCGACCGACTCGGCCGGATGCGGGTGACCACGGTGCGCCCCAAGGATGTGGTGTTCACGATCGACGACTTCGGTACCGAGCGTCAGGAAACCGTGTCGCTTAAGAAGCAGGAGGAGACCCAATGACCTTCAGTTCCTGGTCGCTCGCCGCGGCGGCGATGCTCTCGTTCGCGGCCGCGACGCCCGCCCACCGCGAGCCGGACGGCGCCGAAGTCCGGGCCATGAGCCTGGTTTCGACGGCGGGCAAGGCTGAATTCACCATTCAAGTGGCCGGGGCGGTCTCGGTAAACGATTTCGCCCTGTCCGACCCGGCTCGCGTCGTGGTCGATCTGGCTGGCGCGGTGCTGCCGCCCAGATTCAAGTCGAGCTACGACGGCGTCAACCGCGCCGGCGTCATTGGGATGCGAGTTCGTCAATACGACGAATCCACCGTCCGAGTCGTGCTGGTTCTCGAACGCGCCAAACCGTACACCGTCGCCCAAACCGATGACGGCATCCGGGTCTCTTTCGGCGCCGACGAGAGCTTTGTCGCGTGGTCGACCGCGGGCGCCGCCGCGCCCGTGGCCGCCGCGGCGAAGCCCACGCCAGCTCCGGTCACGCCGGTGGTGGTCGAGCCGACCGACGCCGATCAGGCCGACGCTCTGGAGCCGGCCGCCGCGCCGGCGCCCGAACGCAGGCTCGTCGCCGTCGCCCCGGTGCAGCAGCGCCAGGAGCCGCGGATCACCGTCAGTTGGGACAACGCCAGCATTCAGGAAGTGATCGCCGGCTTCCAGGCCATCAGCGGCCGCTCGATCATCCTGGGCAAGGCGATCGACGTGAAGGTCTCCGCCGAGATCCGCGACAAACCGTGGCCGGACGCCTTCAAGGCCGTCCTCGGCGCCTACGGGCTCTCGGCCCAGGAAGTCGAAGGGGGAATCATCCGGGTCGACGCGCCGGAGACCTTGGCCGCGATCGACTCGCTCGAACCGCTCCAGACCGAGGTGCTCAAGGTCAATTACGCCAATGCCGGTGAGCTTGCCGCCACGGTCAAAGGCGTGGTCTCGAAGCGGGGCGCGGTCACCGCCGACACCGCCACCAACTCGCTGATCGTGCGGGAGACTCGCACGGTGCTGCCGTCGATCATCGATTTCGCCCGCGGGCTCGACGTCCGGCCGCCCCAGATCGCGATCCAGGCCAAGATCATCTTCGTCGATCGGACCGACGTCGAGCAGCTCGGCTTCCGATACGACTTGGCCACCGGTGGGCAGTTCTACAACAAGATCATCCAGCGGCCCGACCCGACCAACGACGACAAGCCGTTCCAGCCCGGCGTCAACATCGTCGATCTCGGCGGCAACGCCATCTCCGCCATCGCCAACGCCGACGCCTTCGTTCAGTCGTCCGCGCTCGATCTGACCTACTCGATCGCGCTGGGCGGGTTTACCCTCACGAGCTTCTTGACCGCGCTCGAACGGGTCGACCTCACCGACGTGCAGACCGAGCCGGTCATCACGACCAAGGACAACAAGAAGGCCTCGTTGTTGGTCGGTGAGGAAATTCCGCTCCGCGTCATCGACGCCAGCTCGCTGGGCGGCGGCGCCGGCCAGTTGCCCCGCGCCACGGTCCAGTTCAAGGAAGTGGGCATCAAGCTCAACGTGACGCCCCACGTCACCAACAACCGTCAGATCGTGCTCGATATCGAGACCGAGCGCTCCGCCGTCAAGATCCTCTCGGCCGCGGACCTCGGCTTCAGCATCGACAAGCAGAGCACCAAGAACGAGATCCTGGTCAACGACGGCGAGACCGCGGTCATCGGCGGCCTCACCGTGACCACCGTCACCCGGGCCAAGACCGGCATCCCGCTCCTGTCGAGCCTGCCGATTCTGGGCAATCTGTTCGCCTTCACCACGAACACCGAGAACCGGAAGGACCTGATCATCCTGGTGACGCCGCGGATCGTCGACGACGCGGCCCAGGAGAACTAGTTGCGCGGAAGTAGTAGGTTGTTCGAGTAGGATCGCTCGTCCACGATCCTAAGAAGCAGCATCACTGGGGTTGGTCGCCTATCGGCCAGCCCCAGTGGTGTTTTTCAGCCCTCCTCGGCCCAGGCCCGGGCGAAATACGCCGGCAGGTCGATCACCAGCTCCGGGGAGGCTCCAGGCGGGCACCAGACGATCGTCTGGTCGAGGATCTCGGGACGGGGGTCGTCGGGCCGCCACCGTTCCACGACCCGGGCATCGGGGTCGACGATCCAGTACTCGGCCACGTCGCCTCCTCGGCGCGGGCGGGGCAACTCGGCACCCTTCGAACCTGGGGGACCGACCGGGCCGCCTGGTAACCAAAACGCTGCCGCTGGCACCGTTTCGACGGCAAGGGGCCCTCGGAGCCCCTGGAAGCGGCCAAGGTCGAGCCGCCGGGCCCCGCCCGGCTCGAACCGGAGCGCTCCTCAGCCGACCCGTCCGGGGCCGAAATCGAGTGGCCACCAGTGTAGTTTTGGGCCATGCTCCGCTTCACCACCGCCGGCGAATCCCACGGTAAGGCGCTCGTGGCGGTTCTCGAGGGCATTCCGGCGGGCCTGCCACTGCAAACCGGTGACATCGACCGGGAGCTGTCCCGCCGGATGCGGGGTCACGGCCGGGGTGCCCGGATGCGGATCGAGGCCGACCAGGTAGAGTTCCTGGCCGGGGTCCGCGCCGGCGAGACGATCGGCTCGCCGATCGCGCTTCGAATCGAGAACCGCGATTGGGTCAATTGGGCCGAGGTCATGGCCGCCGAGCCGACCGAGGGCGACCGACGCCGGCAGCTGACCAGGCCCAGGCCGGGCCACGCCGACCTGGTCGGGGTTCTCAAGTACGACCGATCCGACGCCCGCGACATCCTCGAGCGAGCCAGCGCTCGGGAGACCGCCGCTCGGGTGGCCATCGGTGCCGTGGCCAAGGTCTTTCTGGCCGCGTTCGGGGTCGAGATCGGGAGCCACGTGGTGGCGTTAGGCGGTCTCGAGGCCCGCCGGCCCGACCCCTGGCCCGCCGACCTCAACGCCGCCGCCGACCGCTCCCCGGTCCGGACCCTCGACCCCGCCGCCGAAGCCGCCATGGTGGCCCGAATCGACGAGGCCAAGCGGGCGGGAGATACCCTGGGAGGCGTGGTCGAGGTGGTGGCCCGCGGATTGGTCGTCGGGCTGGGCAGCCACACCGCCTGGGATCGGAAGCTCGACGGCCGACTCGCCGCCGCCCTGATGTCGCTGCCCGCCGTCAAGGGTGTCGAGATCGGGCTCGGCTTCGCCGCCGCCAGTCGGCCCGGCTCGGAGGTCCACGATCCGATCGTGGCGGGTGGCTCGGGCCCCGCCGGTGGGTATGCCAGGTCCGGCAACCACGCCGGCGGCCTCGAGGGTGGGATGACCACCGGCGAGCCGCTCGTCGCCCGGGTGGCGATGAAGCCGATCTCGACCTTGATGACCCCGCTTCCGACCGTGGACCTCGCGACCGGGGCGACGGCAAGAGCCCAGAGCGAGCGGAGCGACGTCACCGCGGTCCCGGCGTTAGGTGTGATCGCCGAGGCCGTCCTGGCGATCGTCCTCGCCGAGGCGATGTTGGAGAAGTTCGGCGGCGACGCCCTGTCGGAAACCCGCCGCAACGTCGCCGGGTACCTGGCCGCCCTCGCCGCCCGCCGGACGCCGCCGTGAGACGGCACCTGGTGCTGGTCGGCTTGCCCGGCGCCGGGAAGAGCACTGCCGGCCGACTCCTCGCCGCGCGGCTCGACAGCCACCTCTCCGACATCGACCTGGTCCTGGTCCGCGCCACCGGGCTGTCGGTGGCCGAGCAGATCGCCGAGGCCGGCGAAGCCGACTTCCGAGCCCGGGAGCATCAGGCGGTGGTGGAGGCGCTTGGGCTCCCTCCCCACGTGATCGCGCCAGGCGGTGGCTGGGCCGCCCGCCCCGGGCGCCTCGCGACGCTCGGCGAGGGCAGCCTTGCCGTCCACCTCGACGTCGCCCCCGCCGTGGCGGCGGCCCGGCTTGCCGCCGACCCCATTGCCCGGCCTCTTCTGGCCGGCGATCTCGGCGGCCGGCTCGAGCAGCTTGCCTTGGATCGGGCCCCCTGGTACCGCGCCGCGCCGGTCACCATCGACGTCACCGGGCGGACCGCGGCCGAGGTCGCCGACCTCCTCCTGGAAGTGGCCAAGTCGAGAGCCGGCTGGTGATCCGGGCGACCGTGGTCGGCGGCGGGCTGGCCGGGTCGGAGGCCGCCTGGGCTCTGGCGGAGCGGGGCGTCGCGGTGACCCTGGTCGAGATGCGCCCCGCCAAGGGGACCCCGGCCCACCAGACCGGCCGGCTCGCCGAGCTGGTCTGCAGCAACTCGTTCAAGTCGGTGGAACTCGAAAACGCCCACGGCCTGCTCAAGGCCGAGCTGTCGGCGTTAGGCAGCCTCTTGCTGCCGGCGGCCACCGCGGCCCGGGTCCCCGGCGGCGCCGCGCTGGTGGTGGATCGGGCCGCCTTTTCGGCCGCCGTCGACGAGCGGATCCGGGGCCATCCGGGCATCACGGTGGTCGAGCGGGAAGCCACTGTCCTCCCGTCGCCCGGGGTGGTGGCCACCGGGCCGCTCACCTCCGACGCGTTGGCCACCGCGGTCGCCGCCGAACTCGGCGAACACTCGCTCGCCTTCTACGACGCGATCGCGCCGATCGTGGCGACCGAGAGCCTCGACCACGATTGCCTCTACGCCCTCTCCCGCTACGGCAAGGGTGACGGCGACGACTACCTCAACGCCCCGATGGCCGCGGCGGAGTATCAGGCCTTCATCGCCGCGGTCGCCGCCGCGGACCAGTTCACCGCCCACCAGTTCGACCAGGTCCCCTATTTCGAGGGCTGCCTTCCCATCGAGGAGATGGCGCGCCGGGGGCCGGAGACCCTCCGGTTCGGGCCGATGAAGCCGGTCGGGCTGCCCGACCCCCGCACCGGCCGGGCCCCGCACGCGGTGGTCCAGCTCCGCCGGGAGGACAAGGCCGGTCAGATGTGGAACCTGGTCGGGTTCCAGACCCGGCTCCGGATTCCGGAGCAACAGCGGGTCTTTCGGATGATCCCGGGGCTCGCCCGGGCCGAGTTTCTCCGCTACGGAAGCATTCACCGGAACTCGTACCTCAACAGTCCCCGCTGCCTCGGACCCGGGCTCCGCCGAGGCGACTGCTTCTTCGCCGGACAGCTGACCGGGGTCGAGGGCTACACCGAGTCGTTAGGCACGGGGCTGCTGGCTGGCATCAACCTCCATCGGGTCCTCACCGGTCGCGAGGTGACCGTGCCGCCCCCGACCACCATGCTGGGCGCCCTCTACCGCTACCTCGCCGAGGCCGATCCACGGCACTTCCAGCCGATGAACGCCAACTTCGGTCTCCTCGACCCGCTTCCGCCCGGGGTCAAGAAGGCCGAGCGGCGAACCCGGCTGGTCGAGCGGGCGGTCCGGGATTTCGCCGCCTGGTGGGCCGCCCTGTGACCGACAACGCCGCCGTGGTCGCCGAGTTCCTGCTGCACCTGGCCAAGGAGCGGGACGTCTCGCCCCACACGACGAACGGCTACCGGCGCGATCTCGAGGCCTTCATCCGCTTCGCCAACGAGTTCCACGGCGGCGGCTGGACCTGGGCCTCG
Organism: Gemmatimonadota bacterium; assembly: GCA_016874005.1. GTDB lineage: Bacteria > Gemmatimonadota > Gemmatimonadetes > Gemmatimonadales > GWC2-71-9 > SHZU01. The sequence continues at coordinate 6,142 of VGVQ01000032.1, forward strand.
ATCGACCGATTGGCCCTCAGAGGGTTCCTCGGCGACTTCGAACGCCGGAAGTTGTCGCGCCGCTCGGCGGCTCGGGCCCTGTCCGCGGTGCGGGCGCTGTACCGGTACCTCCAGGTTCATCGCGGCGTGGTCAACGGCGCCGCCCGCGCCGCCCGGGTGCCCAAGGTCGAAAAGCGGCTCCCCAGCTACCTCCGCCAGCACGAGACGGCCGACCTGTTCGAGGCCTCGGAAGCGGCCGCGGCCAACGGCGACTTCATCGCGGTGCGCGACCACGCCATGTTGGAGCTGTTCTATTCCAGCGGGCTTCGACTCTCGGAATTGGCTGGCGCCAACCTCGCCGATCTCGACCTGTTGAGCAATCAGATTCGGGTTCGCGGAAAAGGGCGCAAGGAACGGATCCTGCCGGTCGGACGCCGAGCCGAAGGAGCGCTCCGGCGCTACCTTGAGGTGCGGGAGTCGCTGGCGGTGGGGCCCAGAAGCGATCGGCGGGCCCTGTTCGTCAATCCCAAGGGCGGCCGGCTCACCCCGCGAAGCGTGCAGCGGCGGATTCATTTGCTCTACCGGGGAGCGGGGATCGCGGGGCGGCGGGTTCACTCGCTCCGCCACAGTTTCGCCACCCATTTGATGGACGCGGGGGCCGATCTCCGGGCGGTGCAGGAGTTGTTGGGCCACGCGTCGCTGGGTACCACTCAGGTGTACACCCACACCAGCGTCGAGCGACTCAAAGACGTCTACCGCCGAGCCCATCCCAGGGCCGGCTAACCCAACCGAGGAGCGGCATGGCGTTTCACGGAACCACGATACTCTGCGTCCGCAAGGCCGGTCGGGTGGCAATGGGCGGGGATGGGCAGGTGACCATGGGCGATACGGTCATGAAAGCCACCGCCAACAAGATCCGATCGCTCAAGAACGGACGAGTCCTGGCGGGATTCGCCGGCTCGGTGGCCGACGCGATCACCCTGTTCGAGAAATTCGAGGAGAAGCTCGACCGCTATCCCGGCAATCTCCCCAGGGCGTCGGTGGAGTTGGCCAAGGACTGGCGCGGCGATCGGGTCCTGCGCCGGCTCGAGGCCATGCTGGTGGTGGCCGACCTCGAGCACAGCTACCTCCTGAGCGGGGTGGGGGAGCTGTTCGAGCCGGACGACGGTGTTCTGGCGGTGGGGTCCGGGGGCAACTACGCCCTCGCGGCGGCCCGGGCCCTGATGCCCGACCCGAACAAATCGGCGCGCGACATCGTCGAGCGGTCGCTCGAGATCGCCGCCGACATCTGCGTCTTCACCAACCGCAACCTGACCGTCCTGGAACTGGGCTAGCGCCCGAGGAAACCGACCCGATGCAACGACGCGACTTCATGCTCGCGGCGGCGACCGCCACCCTCGTCCGGCCGACCCCCCGGCGGGGGGTCTCGGTGCCCCGCCTCGGCGACCCGGGCCGGCTCCAGGCCATTCTCGACGAGGCGGGGGGGTCGTTAGGCATCGTCGGGGCCCAGCTGGCCGTCTTCGACGGCAACCAGGTGCACCAATGCGCCACCGGGTTGGCCAACCTCGAACGCCGCCTCCCGGTGACCACCGACACCCTGTTTCAGATCGGCTCGACCACCAAGGTCTTCAATGCCGCGGTGGTGATGTCGCTGGTCGACGAGGGCCGGCTCGATCTGGACGCCCCGGTCAAGCGCTACCTGCCCGACTTCCGCCTGGCCGACACCCGGGCCACCGAGACCGTCACCCTGCGCCATCTCCTCTCGATGTCGTCCGGAGTCGACAACGGACCCTATCAGGAGTACGGCCGCGGCGACGACGCCCTGCCGCGTTACGTCGCCTCGCTGGCGGAGATTCCCCACCTCTTCGAACCCGGGTCGGCCTTCGGTTACAGCAACGCCGGCAGCAATATCGCGGGTCTGGTGGCTGCCCAAGTCGCCGGAAAGAACTGGGAGACCCTCCTCGTCGAGCGGGTGCTCGCCCCACTCGGCGCCACCCAGTCGGCCAACTTCGCGGAAGATCTGCTTTTCCACCCGGTGGCGTTGGGCTATCGCCGATCGGGGGCCGCCGATGTGACCCTGGTGCGGGCCTGGGGACTCAGCCGGTCGATGGCTCCGGCCGGCGGGACCTTGTGCTGCAGCGCCGGCGACCTCGTCAAGTTCGCTCGGATGTTCCTCGCCCGCGGGAAGTCGCTCGAGGGGCGGACCGTGCTGTCGGAGTCGAGCGTTCAGGCGATGCACACGCCCCAGATCACCATGCCGGCCCGGGTCACCGCCCAGAAGTGGGGGCTCGGCCCCTACTGGAAGCAATGGGGCGGCGAGACGATCCACGGCCACAGCGGCACCAACACCAGCGGTTCGTCGATGCTGCTGTGGGTCCCGACCAAGAACGTGGCGATCGCCACCATCGCCAACGTGCCTAACCAGGGCTACCCCCTCGCCGATCGGATCTTCGACACCGTGTTCCCGGAGATCTTCGGGATCGCCAAGCCGAAGGCGCCGACCCCGGCGACGGTGCGGCGGGTTGCGGTGCCGTTGGATCGGTACCTGGGCCGCTTCGAGGCCCATGGTAGCCGGCTCGAGTTCGCCGCCGAAGCCGGCAAGCTCATGGCCCGGGTCTTCAGCACCTCGGCGCCGAACCAGATGATGCCGGCGATGATCTCCGAGTTGATCCCGTTAGGCGACGACCGCTTCCTCCCGGCCGACCCCGCCATGGGCGGCAACCGGGGCTGGGACGTCGCCTTTTGGGGCAAGGACGCCGGCGGCCGGGCGACCCACTTCTTGAACGGCGTGTTCGCGACCCGCCGGACCGGCTGAGGCCGCCCGTGCCCACGACTCTACCGAGCGACCGCCGATGACCGAACCCACCGCCGAACCCACCGCCGAGCAGCAGCCGCTCCCCTGGCTCGAGGAGATGCCGCCCCGCCAGATCGTGGGCGAGCTCGATCGATACATCGTCGGCCAGGAGGCGGCCAAACGCGCCATCGCGATCGCGGTCCGCAACCGCTGGCGCCGAAGCCAGGCGCCCGACAACATCCGCGACGAGATCACCCCGTCCAATATCATCCTGATCGGCCCCACCGGCGTCGGCAAGACCGAGATCGCCCGCCGCCTGGCCCGACTCGCCGGGGCGCCGTTCGTCAAAGTCGAAGCCTCGAAGTTCACCGAGGTGGGGTACGTCGGCCGCGACGTCGAGACCATGGTGCGCGACCTGGTCGATGCCGCGATCAACCTGGTCCGCACCGAGCGGGAAGACGAAGTCTATCCCGAGGCCGAGAAGAAGGCGGAAGAAAAGCTCCTCGACCTGCTGTTGCCGCCGCTGCCCCCCAAGCCGCCGCCCAAGCCGGACGCCAAGCCCGGCGACTCCGGGGTGTTCGTCGTCTCCCCGACCGGCGCGGTCGCCAAGAGCGATGAGGAGCCGGAGGCCGCTCGACGGCAGCGCTCCCGCGAGAAACTCCGGGAGTATCTCCGGCAGGGCCAGCTCGACGACCGCGAGGTCGAGGTCGAGGTCCAGGCGCAGAACACCCCGCCGATGGACTTCATGCCGCAACCGCCGCAAGGGATGGAGGGCGCCGATTTCAATTGGGCGGAGTGGTTTCAGGAGATGCTGCCCAAGCGGAAGAAACGCCGCACGGTCAAGGTCCCCGAGGCCCGGCGGATCTTGGTCGACGACGAGCTGCGCCGAATGGTCGATCAGGACGACACCGTCAACGAAGCGCTCGACCGGGTCGAGAATCACGGGATCCTGTTCATCGACGAGATCGACAAGATCGCCGGGGAGAAATCGCAAACCGGCCCGGACATCTCCCGGGAGGGTGTCCAGCGCGACCTCTTGCCGATCGTGGAAGGCTCCACGGTCCAGACTCGGTACGGGTACGTCCGGACCGATCACATCCTCTTCATCGCCGCCGGGGCGTTTCACGTCTCCAAGCCGTCGGACCTGATTCCCGAGCTGCAGGGCCGGTTTCCGATCCGAGTCGAGCTGACCCCCCTGACCGAGGCGGACTTCGTCCGGATCATGCGGGAACCGGAGAACGCTCTCACCAAGCAGTATCAGGCGTTGGTGGCCGCCGAGGAGGCCACCCTCGACTTCACCGACGACGGGATCGCCGAGATCGCCCGGATCGCGGCGATGGCCAACGAGCGGATGGAGAACATCGGGGCTCGGCGGCTCCACACGGTGATGTCGACCTTGATGGACGAGGTGCTGTTCGAGTTGCCGGACTTCGACAAGCGGATCGTGATGGACGGGGTCAAGGTCCGGGAACGGCTCGCCAAGGTCATCAACGACGACGACCTGAGGAAGTACATCCTCTGACGGGTTTAGCCAGCCCAACGTGACCTGAAACAGGTCGCTACGGGTGAGTGCCAACCGATTCCAGGCTGCCCTCGCAAGCTGAGGCCGGGAATTCCGAGTGTCGATGGAGGGAGTGCCGGCCCGATCAGCGGCGGGCGGGCCCCTCGGGCCGCACCGGAATCCGCAGCAGGAAGGCCACCAGGGTCAGGCCGATCATCACGTGGATCACCCGGACCCAGGTGAGCGGAATGGCGAAAATCGAGAGCGCAAACACCACCACGACCGTGGCGATGGCGATGACCTTGGGCCGGACCCGCATCGCCCGATGCTCGAGCCAGTCCCGGAGCACCGGCCCGAACCACGGGTGCCCGAGGAGCCACCGATAGAGCCGCTCCGAGGACCGGGCGTAGCACGAGGCCGCCAGGATCAGGAAGACGGTGGTGGGCATCAGCGGCACGAAGGCGCCGATCACGCCGAGGGCCACGAAGAGGTGGCCGGCGGTGGCCCAGGCAACCCGGCCGGTCCTGGTCGCCGCCACTCGGGGTACGGCGCGGGCCGGGAGTTCCCGCGGGTCGCTGGTTGCGTTCGAGGTCGACTGCACTGCGATTTCTCGCCTCTTAGAGGACCCGCGCCATGCGCCGCGCGCGGGTTGGGAGTATAATCGAATCCGGGTCTTTCTTCGTCCTACTCGCCTCCGAGGGCCGTTCCGCCATGCCCAATCGTACCGCCCAAGCCGCAGCCTTGCTCCTCCTCGCCTTGCCGACCGCCGCGGTGGCCCAGCGCCCGGCGAACTTCGGCCCTCAGGCTCGCGAGTACATCTCGGTCGATGGGGCCGTGGCCATCACCAACGTCCGGGTCATCGACGGCATGGGCGCCGCTCCATCGGAGGGCCAAACGGTGGTGCTCTCGGGCGGCAAGATCACGGCGGTCGGGCCGGCGGGGTCGGTGGCGGTCCCTGCCGGCGCTCGCACCATCGACGGGAGCGGGAAAACGGTCCTCCCGGGCATGGTTGGGCTCCACGATCACAGCTATTACACCACCGCGGGTCGGGTGGTCCAGTCGAGCTTCACGGCGCCGCTTCTGTATCTGGCCGCCGGGGTGACAACGGTACGGACCACCGGGGCCAACAACCCGTACGCCGAGCTCAACCTCAAGCGATCGGTCGATCGGGGCGATTTCCCGGGGCCGCGGCTGTTCATCACCGGACCCTACCTGACCGGGCCCGGCAACGGGGCGGGCAGCACGATGGTTGGCCTCAACAACGAGGAAGAAGCGCGCCGGGTGGTGGCCTATTGGGCGGCCGAGGGGGTCTCGTGGCTCAAGTTCTACACCGGAGTGAGTCGGGCCGCGATGAAGGCCGCGATCGACGAGGGCCACAAGCACGGTCTCAAGTTCACCGGCCACCTCTGCTCGGTGCCGTACAAGGAGGCCGTGGCGCTCGGGATCGATCAGCTGGAGCACGGCCTCTTCGCCAACTCCGACTACGACAAGACCCGGAAGCCGGACCAGTGCTCGCCCAACATGATGGGCAGCTTCTCCAACCTCGACGTCTCCTCGGAGGAGGTCAAGTCGACCTTCAAGGCGATGATCGACAAGGGAGTCGGGCTCACCAGTACCCTGGTGGTCTACGAGCTGTTCGTCCCCAACCGTCCCCCGCTCGAGCAGCGGGTCTTGGACGCGATGTCGACCGACGCCAAGAACGAGTATTTGACCTCGCGGGCTCAGATCGCGGCGACCAACAGCGGGATCCCGCTCGAGATCTTCAAGACCGGGATGAAGTACGAGCTGGCCTTCGCCAAGGCCGGTGGGTTGCTGGGCTCGGGGGTCGACCCGACCGGCAACGGTGGTGCACTCTTTGGTTACGGGGACCAGCGCAACGTCGAGCTGCTGGTCGAGGCCGGTTTCACCCCGGTCGAGGCGATTCAGGTCGCCACCTCGAACGGCGCCAAGGTGCTCGGGATTTTCGGGCAGACCGGCAGCATCGCGGTGGGCAAGAACGCCGATCTGGTGCTGGTCTCGGGCAACCCGGCCAGCCGGATCGCCGACATCAAGAACGTCGAGATGGTCTTCCGCGACGGGGTGGGGTACGACTCGGCCAAGATGGTCGCGGCGGTGCGGGGTCTGGTCGGGGTCCGGTGAGCCTGGCCACGCTGCAATTGGAGCGGGCCGCCAACGGGGTGGTGCGGCTCCGGCTCAACCGGCCCGAGAAGCGCAACGCCCAGACCTTCGAGATGTGGCGGGAGTTGCGCGAGGTGGGGATCGGGCTGGTGGACGACCCGAGCGTCCGGGTGGTGGTGGTCTCCGGCAACGGCGACGCGTTCTCGGCCGGGATCGACCTGGGCGTTTTGATGGGCCTGGCGAAGGATCCGTCGGCCGGGCCGCCGCTAGAGGTGTGCCGAGCGGCTGGCGGGGCAGGCTCGAAGGTCCGGCCGTGGCCGTGGCCGTCGCCGATCGCCTGGACCGAAACGGTTTGGTCGCCCGCGGCGGACCAGACCAGTCCGAACATGAGTTCCCGGGCGGGATCAACCGTGCAGGTGCCCCCGCCGGCCTGCCAGGAGCAGCCAGCGGCCGCGGTGGGAGTCGCACCGCCGGACCAGGTGATCCGGTACTGGATCCGATCGGTGTACGGGTAGCAGGTCGGCATCTGGATCCGATGAGAGGCTGGCTGACCAGCACCTACCTCCGGCGGGGCGTTGACCACCGGCACCAGCGCCGTCGATCCGCCGGGCGCCAGGTCCCGGAACCAGATGTGGCGGTCACGCGCCAGCTCGGTCACGAACGGGGTGCCGACAACATTGCGCAGCACCAGGGCTTCGGCTCGGAGTTCCACTCCCCAATCGAGATCCCCGGTCAGGGCGTGGTGACTCTGGGCGGCGGACCCGCCAGCCGATTGGGTCGCGCTCGCCGCGCCGCATCCCGTCGCCACGCCGAGCAAGAACGGTTGCGGTCCGGCCCGGGCGCTCAGCGCCTCGTAGTTGAAGTTGAGCTGCAGCGCGGTGTAGATCGCCGGCTTGACCGAAACCCGCCCTTGGATCTGGGCCCCTTGACTGGTGGTCACGGGCGCGGGGGCGCCCCTGGCCGTCGCCCGACACCCGGCTCCGCTGCACCCAAAGTCGAATCGGGTCGGGTTGGAGTTCTCCAGCTGGAACCGGCCCTCCGCCCGCCCGTCCGCGCTGACCTCGATGTTGCCCTCGAGGTAGGCGCTCACGTCGATCTCCGAGACCGGCACCCCCGCGATGACGATCGGAAACACCTGGATCGGAATCACCGGACCACCAGTCGGCGGGATGGTAAACGTCTTCTTGAAGGCCCCGGACGCGGTGACCGTCCCTTCGAGGATCTGCCCGACCGTCAGCCGTCCGTCGGCCGAGAGCGCCCGCGGCCGAACCGCGAAGGGCAGGCAGGGGATGTAGAAGAGATCCAGGCGGGCGGCGAAGTCGGCGTCCATCGGGACACCGAGCCCAACCTTGCCGGTCACCGAGCCGGTGCCGGAACCTCGCGAGGCGGCCTGGGTCAGATCGACGCTCATTGACGGCGCGATCGTGAATCGGACCGGGATGTTCGGCAGCGACAGCGTCCGCTCCGTGAAACAGCCTTGGGTCGTCTCCCACGCCTCGGCCAACTTCTTGGTGGCGCGGTCCCACTCCTCGACCGCATGGTCGAAGGCCCGCTTCCACTCGTCCGAGACTGCCTGACCGGCGCAGTCCCAGGAGTCGTACCAGTTGTCGCACTTCTTTTCACTCGGTTCGGTCGGCTGGATGTCCGCGGGGACCGGGTGGGCCGCGATCCACTCCTGCGCCAACCGGGGATTGACCACGAAGTGATCCGATTGATCTCGGGGCACCCTCCGGACAGCCATCGCGAGGAGCCGCCGGGCGCCGTCGGGGAGCCCTGGCGCCTCCTCCACCGCCTTGAGGCCGCGAAGGTGGAGCACCGGTGAGGTAACCCCACGACCGCCGACGGTGGTGGCGATCGTCCGAGCCTCGAACCGGGTTTTGGCAACGACTGGCGCGGAGGTCCGCGGCTGGGGCGGGCCATAGCTGATCGATGGGAGGATGTTCGAGATCGGCCGCACCGCGGCCCCGACCGCCTGCCGACCGGCTCCGGCGGTATCGCGCCCTGGTCCGGCGGCGGCCGTGGCCGTCGTTGCCGGGGTGGTCGCGGCCGGCACGTTGCCGGCGGCGCCGGGCACGGCTCCCGTCGCGGGTCGGATCGGGCCCCCGATCATGGCACAGCAGGCCCGACGGGCATCCAGGCCGACCTGTCGGGTGGTAACATCGACATACACCTGTTGCTCCACCTTGACCCGGGAGAGCAGCGACCGATCCGGCAGCTGGAATCGGATCATCTCTCCGGTTCCGGCGGCCGCGGACACCACGCCGCTGGCGCCGTCGATGGCCGTGACCCGGTAACAACATTTGAGCTGCGGGGTCCCCGCCGGCTGGACCATCATGAGAGCGACGGCGAGTGACAAGATGCCCATACGGACCTCCGGTCGAGTGTGGCCGAGCAACGATTCCGACCAGACATGTCGCCGGATCCCGACCGACCGTTACATCCCGCGGCTCAGCGGTGATGTCTTGGCTGACCGGCACGACGGCAGCCCTCGGCCGCGCCGCCTTCCCCGCGCCGCGCTGGATTCGGCGAGCCACGCCGGTTAGCTTACGTCTGCCATTTTGACGCATTCAACCAGGCCAAGCCGTTGCGGTGCAACGACTTGCTGCCACAAAAAAACCGGGCACTCGATGACCGCCGACGCCTCGCTCAAAACCACCCCGCTCCTCGCCGTCCACCGCGCCTTGGGGGCCAAAATGGTCCCTTTCGCGGGCTGGGAGATGCCGGTGCAGTACCCCGCTGGTATCCTGGCGGAGCACCTCGCGGTCCGGACCGGGGTGGGAATCTTCGATGTTTCTCACATGGGTGAGTTCGAGGTCACCGGTCCCGACCGCAACGCCTTCGTGAACCGGATCACCTGCAACGACGTCGGCGCTCTGGCCCCCGGCCAGGTGCAATACTCGGCGATCCTAACCAAAGAGGGGACCTTCGTCGACGACTGCACCGTCTACCGGTTCGACGACAAGATCATGCTGGTGGTCAACGCCTCGAACCGGGCCAAGGCCTGGGAGCACATCGTCGACCTGAAGGGCGGCGCCAACATCCGGCTTCGCGACATCTCCGACGACATCGGGCTCCTCGCGGTCCAGGGGCCCAAGGTCGAGGCGATGCTCCAACCGATCGCCGGCATCGGGCTCGACCAGATCGGCTATTACCACCACGCCACCGGGCGGATCGGCGGGGTCGACTGCTTCGTCTCCCGGACCGGCTATACCGGGGAAGACGGCTTCGAGCTCTACTGCCGCTGGCGCGACACCGAGGCGCTCTGGGCCGCGATCGTCGCGAAGGGGGCCCAACCGATCGGGCTCGGCGCCCGCGACACGCTCCGGCTGGAGATGGGGTACGCGCTCTACGGTCAGGAGATCGACCAGACCATCACGCCGCTCGAGGCGGGGCTCGCCTGGATCGTCAAGCTCGACAAGGGCGCCCCGTTCGTCGGGATGGAGGCGCTCCGAGCCCAGAAGGAGCGTGGGGTCACCCGCCGGCTGGTCGGCTTCACCCTCACCGGTCGGGGGATCGCCCGGCACGGCTACCCGGTCTGGTGCGACGGCCGCCAGGTCGACATCGTCCGGAGCGGGGGCCAGAGCCCGTCGTTAGGTATCGCCATCGGGACCACCCTGCTCCCCCCGGGCCACGCCAAGGTCGGGACCGCCTTCGAGGTCGACTGTCGCGGTCAGCGGATCGCCGCCCAGGTGGTCAAGCGGCCGTTCTGGGACAAGGGCTCGGTCAAGAAGTAGCGAAGCCAATGCCCATTCGCGTGGCCGTGTTGACGGTGTCGGACGCCGGGGCCCGGGGCGAGCGGCAGGACACCTCGGGTGACCTGATCGCGGCCTGGTGCCAGGACGCCGGTCACCTCGTGGCCGCCCGAGCGCTGGTGCCCGACGAGACCGCCCGGATCGTGCCCCAGCTGCTCGAGTGGGCCGACCAGAACGCCGCCGATCTGATCCTGACCACCGGAGGGACCGGGCTCGCCCCCCGCGACCTGACCCCGGAGGCCACCCGCGCCGTCATCGAACGGGAGACGCCCGGGCTCGCCGAGGCGATCCGGATGGCGGCTTATCCTAGGTTCCCCCGGGCGGCACTCTCCCGCGGCATCGCGGGGGTCCGCCACCGAAGCCTGATCGTCAACCTGCCCGGAAGCCCTGGGGGGGTCCGCGACGGGCTGGCCGTCCTGGCGCCGCTGGTCGAGCATGCGGTGGCGCTGATCACCGGCGCACCGATCGATCACTGAAGATTACCATGGCCGACATCGTCCTCACCCTCGCCGATCTCTCCGCCGCGATCCCGCTCAACGCCGCCCTCGAGGCGGCCGGCTTCAGCACCGAAACCGTGGCCGCCGTCGACGACGCCCGAGCCACCGTTAGGCGGGAGCGCCCCGACCTGGTGATCCTCACCGGCGCGGTCCACGAAGGTCCCGCCCTCGACCTGGTCGGCTACGCCAAGGACCTCGAGGCCTACACCCTGGCCCTCCTCGAGCCCACCGACTCCGAGCGGGCCGAACGGGTCGAACGGCTCGGCGCCACCGCGGTGATGACCAAGCCGATCCAACCGGCGGAGGCGGTGGCCGCCGTCCGCCGCTTGGTCGATCGGCGGCGGCTCCAGCAGCGGATCGGGATCACCGGGCAGTCGGGCGCCATCTACCAGGTTCTGGTCCAGATCGAGCAGATGGCGCCGGTCACCTCGACGGTGCTGATCCAAGGCGAGTCCGGTACCGGGAAGGAGTTGGTCGCCAAAGCGCTTCACGACCTCTCCAATCGCCACGGGAAACCCTTCATCCCGGTCAATTGCGCGGCCCTGCCGGAAACCCTTCTCGAGTCGGAGCTGTTCGGGCACGAGAAGGGCTCTTTCACCGGCGCCGCCGAGCGGCGGCTCGGCCGGTTCGAGCTGGCCAACCATGGCACCATCTTCCTCGACGAGATCGGGGAGATTCCGCTCAGCGTCCAGGTCAAGCTGCTCCGAGTCCTCGAGTCGCGGGCCTTCTTCCGGGTCGGCGGGACCCAACCGATCGACGTCGACGTCCGGGTCATCGCGGCCACCAACAGGACCTTGAAGGACCAGGTCGCGACCGGTGAATTCCGCGAGGATCTCTACTATCGCCTGAACGTCCTCAACATCGCGCTCGCGCCACTCCGGGAACGGCGTGAGGACATCCCCATTCTGGTCCGCCGCTTCATCCGGGAGTTCTCCAAGCAACACGACCGGGCCTTCCGAGGGATCACCGGGGAGGCGATGCAGCGGCTGGTGGAGGCCCACTGGCCCGGGAACGTCCGCCAGCTCCGCAACCTGATCGAGTCGATGGTGGTGCTGGCGCCCGGCGCCGAGATCCGGGCGGCGGATATCCCCCGCGATGTGTTGGAGGGAGCCCACACTCTGCTGCCCGTGCTCGCCACCCCGGCCGCTCGGCAGGCGGGCCTCCAGGAGCTGGAGATCTTGTGGCGGTCCCTCCTAGAGCTGCGGGCCCAGGTCGACGAGCTGCGCCGGCGGGTGGAAGATCGGCCCTCCAGGGTCCAGGTGATCGAGATTCCCGAGACGACGATCACACCTTTGCACGACGTCGTGCCAGAGCCTGCAGCGCCGGACATTTTGTACCGACCTGGCATGACAATGGCTGACGTTGAAAAGGCGACAATCGGGGCGGCCCTGAGAGAGTCGCGCGGCAACCGGCGGCAAGCGGCCGCAAAGCTAGGAATAGGCGAGCGAACGCTGTATCGAAAAATCAAGGAATACGGGTTGGACTGAAGGGCCAGGTGTCAAACAGTAAGACAGCGAGGCGTCTTGACAATGTCAGCCGCATTGTTGATCGTTGGCGGGTCGCTTCTCCAACGCAATAGGTTGGCTTGGTGAACTTCGTCATCGACGCCGAATCCTGTGTCGGGTGCTTGGCGTGCGCGCGGGTGTGTCCCACCAACGCGATCGCGGTGGCTCCGGACGCGTCGTGGGTTCGGGTGCTCGACGAGGCGTGTATTCGTTGCGGGTTGTGCGTGCCGGAGTGTCCTCACGGCGCGGTCGAGGTCGCGGGCGAGTTGGGCCACGCGGTGGCGGTGGCCGCCGAGGGGACTGGGGCGCTGATTCTGGGAACCGAGTCGGCGGCGCATTTCTACCCGGCGACGCCGGAGCAGGTCGTCAACGCCTGTTATGCGGCCGGGTTCCGGGTGGTGTCGCGGGGGGTCATCGGGGATGAGCTGGTGGCCATGGAGTACCTCAGGCTCTGGCGTACCGAGGCGTGGGGTACCATGATTCGGTCGACGGATCCGGTGGTGGTGGACACCATCCGGGCCGAGTATCCCGAATTGGTTCCGTATCTGGCGCCGGTGGCGACGCCGGCGGTCGCGGAGGCCCGGTACCTCCGGACCGGGCATGGCGACGATCTCAAGATCGTCTATGCCGGGTTGGCGCCGTCGGCGGGGGCGTCGGAGATCAACGCGGCGATCACCTTCGCGGATCTCGCGGAGTTGTTCCGGGCCCGCGGGGTGACGTTGGCGGCGCAGCCGTTGGTGTTCACCCGGGTTCCCCAGGAGCGGCGCCGGCACGTGAGCGTCGCGGGCGGCTTGCCGATCACGATGCTGGAGGAGGCCAAGCACTCCAGCCGGCGGTTCCAGAAGGTGCGGGGTTTGTCGAGTCTCAAGGCCATTTCGCGGGCGGTGACGGTGGACCGGCTCGATCTGGGCTTCATCGACATGTTGTCGTTCGAGGGCGCGCTCGATCATCCCTTGTCGGGCCCGCGGGACCAGCTCTACTGGCGGCGGGCGTTGGTGCAGAGCACCGAGCCGCCGCGGAGCCGGGTCCCGGTGGTGGAGCCGGGGTTGGTGGCGAGTGTCGGGGCGGTCTTCGACATCCGGCCCCGGAAGCACGAGGCCGACCCGGTGGCGGTGGAGCAGGTGATGGCCGCGATCGGCTTGGGTCCCAACGGGCGGCCCTGGGACTGTCGGGCCTGCGGTTACGGTTCGTGCAAGGAGTTCGCCGAAGCGGCGGCGTTAGGTAGGGCTTCGCTTCGGCAGTGTGCCCCCTATCAGGACCGTCAAGTGGAGGAGGCCCAGCGCGCGGCGGCCACCGACCTGTTGACGGGACTCGCCACGTTTCGGGTCTTGCGAGATCGGCTCAGTCACGAGGTGGAGCGGAGCAAGCGGAGCGGCGATCGCTTCACGGTGCTCTTTCTCGACCTCGATCGGCTCAAGGAGATCAACGATCGCTACGGCCACGAGTCCGGCAACGAGGTGCTCAAGGCGGTGGCCCAGGAGATCCGGTCGGTGGTGCGGGCCTCGGACCTGGCGGCCCGTTACGGTGGTGACGAGTTCGTGGTGATCCTGACCCGAACCGACCTGCTCGGGGCGGAGCGGGTGGCGGAGGCGCTTCGAACCGGGGTGGAGCGGGTTGGGCGGCGGCTGGGGTATCCGGACGCCACGGTGACGGTGAGCATCGGGATCGCCGAATACGACCCCGACCGGCCGTCGAGCGGCGACCTCTTGGTCAACGCCGACCGGGCGCTCTACCGGGCCAAGGCAATGGGGCGTAACACGGTCGTATGAGCGGCCGATACTTCTCTGGAAGGCGGGCAGCGTGACGGGACCGAGTCCAATCAGGCCGGAGGGATCGAAGACCGCGGCGCCGGTGCCGGCGGACGGTCTCCCCGATCCGTGGGGTGTCCGGCGGGCCGAGAATCTCCTCACCACGCTCGAGGGAGTCCTTTCGGCGCGGGTGGTCACGACGCCGTTAGGTGAGGTCAGCGAGATTCACGTCCTGGCCCAGGCCGGGTTGCAGCCCAAGCAGTTGGTTCGGAACATCGAATCGGCGTTGTTGGCCCATCTCGGGCTCAAGGTCGATCATCGGAAGATCAGCATCGCGCAGACGGCCGAGGTCAAGCCGATCGAGACGTTGGAGAAGGCGGCGGTCCGGGAGCGGGCGATGCAGCGGGGGATCCTGTTCGAGGATCTGGTGGTCCAGCCCGGGAGTCGGCCGCAGCGGGCCACGGTGGTGGTGACGTTGTCGGCGGTGGGGCGGCAGCAGTCGGCCCATCACGAGGCGGCGGACACGCCCCGGGGCCGAGTGGAGAGCGCGGCGAAGGCCACGGTGGTGGCGCTGGAGGGGTTACTGGAGAAATTCAGCCTGGCGGTCGAGAGTGTGCAGATGGTGGAGGCGCTCGACCGCAACGTGGTGTTCGTGGCGGTGCAGGGGATGGGCGGTCGCGAGGCCGTTCTGCTGACGGGGACGGCCGAGATTCGGCAGAGTCCCGAGCGGGCGGCGGTGTACGCGGTGCTGGATGCGACGAACCGTTGGGTGGAGGCGCGCCGACCGGCGTGAGGTTGGTGGGTAGCCGGTCGAGAACCTTAGCGATGAGGAGATAGGAATACGGGAGAGGGCCCCGGTCTTCTGGAAGGTGTAGGGAAGAGCGGAGCAGAGCGGACAAACTGAGCGGAGCGTCTGGTGGGCCTTAGCGGGGCTTACCACTTCCCGAGTGTGTTCTGTTGACTCGAAGGGGGGTGATGACGCTCATGATCAGCTGGTTCGCAGCATTGGCGATCGGCGTCGCACAGTTCGTTGCGGGACTGTTCTTCGCTGAAGGCTTGAACTGGTAGACCCGGCAACAGGCGGGTCGCCGGGGTCCTCACCCATAGTCCCAGCTATGAAACGCCCATCAGGTGTGCAGGCCTACGTCGCCACAACGGTAACGGTAGCCGTGGGAGCCCTTGTGTTGGCCTCAAGGGCGAACGCTCCGTTCCCCGGGTTTTGGGCCATTGGCGTTCTCGTCGGTGCAAACATGCTCCTCGAACTGGCCCCCACGAGGTCAAGGGGCCAGGACGCTGAAGGTACAATCTCGTTCATCGTCCAGATTGCAGCCGGTCTTCTTCTCGGCGTTTTTTGGGGAGGGATCGTAGCTGTCTTGGCGACAGGCCTTTCCCAGGCAGCACGACGCCGGCCGTTTATTCGAATTGCATTCAATTCGGCGCAACGTGCGGTTTCGATAATGGCGGCTATCGCGGTTTACACGGGGCTGGGTGGAGAGGTTCCACCCTCCATCCTACAGCCTGGGACAGTTCGTGACCCAGGACTCGTGTTTGGAACGCTTCTAGCCTTCTTCGCCGGGTCTGTAGCTTACTTTGTCGTCAACTCACTGCTCGTGAGCATGGTTGTCGGCCTAAGCACCGGCAAAGCTGTTCTCCCCGTTTGGCAGCGGAATAGCTTGTGGATTCTTGGGTACGACATCGCCGCGAGCACGATGGCGCTGGCGGCGGCATGGCTCTACCTCCAGTTCGATGATGGTCTCTCAAGGCTTTACTTCTTGTTGTTCCTGGCGCCAATTGTCGGGGCCAAGCACCTGTACGCTCGGCTGAACCACGTTCAGCACCTTTATGACGAGCTTGATCACGCCCACGACAAGCTGGAGCTGGCTCTTCGTGAGCAACTTGAGATGATGGTCAAGTCGATTGAGGCCCGTGACCCTTACACATCAGGCCATTCGCGCCGCGTCGCCGCGTTGTCAAAAGCCATTGCCTCCGATCTCGGTATCAACGGCGACGTGCTGGCCGAAATCGAAAACGCGGCGTTGTTGCACGATGTCGGGAAGATCCACGCCGAGTTTGCGCCTTTGCTCCAGAAGGAGGGCCGGCTCACTCAGGAGGAGTGGGAAATAATGAAGACGCACGCGACGAAGAGTGCAGAACTGGTCGGCCTCTTCTCGAGGTTCCAGGGTCATGTTCGGAGCTGCGTCCAGTCGCATCACGAACGCTGGGATGGCAAGGGATATCCTCACGGAGTCGTGGGCGAGGCAATCCCGCTGGGGGCCCGAATCATCATGATTTCGGACACGATCGATGCGATGACAACTGACAGGCCTTATCGCAAGGCGTTGACGTTCGAGCGAGTTGTGACTGAGCTACAGAAGTACAGAGGATCCCAGTTTGACCCCGGCGTAGTCGATGTGACTGTTAACTCGGTGACAGTCCGTCGTCTTGTCTCAGATCGTGCTTTTCTTGCTGAGCAGACGACAACGCGATCTTTGGCGCTCGGCCGCGTCAGACCTGCTCTGCGCTCGCAGTCCAGTTTCTTCGATGCGGTGCGCGTTGCCGCTCGTGACGGCGAGTGAGGGCCTGTGAACAACGTACAAGGAAGACGCAGCGGGAGTTGAACTGAGCCTTCTTCCAGGTGTACCGCGAAGCACGTTAGAGCCGGAGATTGATTGGGTTGAGGCTAAACCGTTCCAAGAAGGCAAGCGAGCCTGCGGGTTGCCTGGTCCAAAGGTGTGTGATCTCTGTTTCATGCTCTGCCTGCCCCTCGATGGCACGAACAGCTGCAAGTAGTTCGTATTGATCGAGCTGGTCGAGTTCCTGTCGCCACATCAGAGCCCGGTGGAGCCCGTCCAGTACTGTTGAGTCCGTTGCGGCGCCCATGCGGTGCAGCACGGCGGTCCACCGGGCGAAAGTGCCGGTGCCTCCACGGGATAGCGGTCCGCCGTTGCCCATTTCAATCGCCCGGCCTGCAGCAGCAACTGCTTGCGCTCTCCTGCCGCAGAGCCACGCGACATCTGCCCGAATGAACAGCCAGAACTGGAGGATCCACTTCTGGCCGAGGGCGAGCCCTTTCCCTATGTCCTGCCTCAGTTGAAATGTGACTCCTAACCCCTCCAACTTTGGAGGAGGAGGAGTCCATGAGTCGATCCACGAGCCGTGCTCGCCGCCCATTCACCGCTGAGGAGAAGGCCACCATTCTCCGAC
>VGVQ01000033.1 GCA_016874005.1 Gemmatimonadota bacterium
GCGATGGTGGCGGTCCCGGCCTCCCGCCCTCGGGGCTGGCTGGTGGCCGGGGCGGTCGCCGCGCTGGCCGTGGTGGCGGCCGCCGCGTGGCTGATCTCGGCCAAGCGGAGCCCGGCGAGTGCACCGGCGGCCGAGCCGGCCAAGTCCATCGCCGTCCTCCCGCTGGTGAATGTCGGCGGCGATTCGACCCAGGAGTACTTTGCCGACGGAATGGCCGAGGAACTGGCCAACGCGCTGGGCAAGGTGCCGGGCTTGCGGGTCGCGGCGCGGACCTCGTCGTTTGCGTTCAAGGGCCGGCAGAATCTCGACGTTCGTGAGGTGGGCGACAAACTCGGCGTCGCGGTCGTGCTCCAGGGATCGGTGCGGCGGGCCGGCGAGCAGATGAGGGTGAGTGTCCAGCTCATCGACGCTCGCCAGCGCCTCGAGCTCTGGTCCGACCGCTACGACCGGCCCGTCAAGGATGCCTTTGCCGTGCAGGACTCGATCACCCAGGCGATCGTGAGCCAGCTCGCGCTGACGCTGGGTGGCGCCGAACTGGCCGCCACGCGCGCGGGGCGGACCAGCAACCCGGAGGCCCACGACCTTTTTCTCCGGGGCCGGGCCCTGATTTTCGAGGGCGGCGAGCCGTCCCTGCGCCGCGCGCTCGACTACTTCCGGCGTGCGCTGGAGCTCGATCCTGATTACGCCCAGGCCTTCTACGGGATCGCGGTTGCCTACGCCGGCCTGGCCGATGCCTTCATGGCATCCGGGATCGCCTACGATTCCGCGGCGATGGCGGCCGGGGAAGCCTTGAAGCGCGACAGCCTGGCGGGGGAATACCAAGTTGTCCTCGGGTTTGCGTCCTACGGGATGGCGACCGACTGGGATTTTCGGGAAGCCGATCGCGCAATGCGGCTCGGCGTCACCTCGAGCCCGAACGCTCCCGATGCCGCTTTGCTCTATGGGAATCTCCTCTGCCTCGTCGGCCGGATCGACGCGGGCCTGACGCAGGTGGACCGGGCCATCGAACTGGATCGCCTGAACGCATTCGGATCATTTTTTCGCGAGTGGTGTCTCTACCTGGGGCACCGCTACGATGCGGTGATTGCCCAGCATGCCCGGACGGCCGCCCTGAGCCCGAACTTCATCTATCTCGACACGTTCCTCGGGGCGGCGTACCGGGAGCAGGGACGCTATCAGGAGGCGTTGGCGGAGTACGGCCGGGCCCAGGCGTCCATGGGCGAGCAACCGCTCTATGGATACGCCGTCACCTATGCCAGGATGGGACGGATGAAGGAGGCGAGGGAGATCCTGAGCAGGCTCGAGGCTTACGGGGAGCAGCACTACGTCAATCCGGTTTTCCTGGCCGCGATCCATGCCAGCCTGGGCGAGAAGGACCGCGCGTTCGAATGGCTGGAGCGGGCGTCCCGCGATCGCTCGAAGATCCTCTCGGCGCTCAACTACTTGCCCGAATTCGACTCGCTCCGCTCCGACCCGAGGTTCGCGGCATTGGGGCGGCGGCTCGCCTTACCCGGCTCGCGGTGATCGCCGACGGTTCGGCAGCCGTCCCGGCAGCGCCTGACCGGGCCGGCCCCGGGGACCGCTTTGGGCGGGCGAACGGCCCCTAGAATACCCGATGGCGATACGGGGCGATCGGATGGGCCACGCCGACGAGCAGCTCCCTGCCCTCCCCTCGCCGCACCGGCCGGTTCAGTTGAACGAACAGGCCGACCTCGTGCACCGGCAGTCGCACCGCGGCGACGCCCTGGATCAGCCCGGTCAGCCGATCGGCCGACCCACCGTGACCGGTGGTGAGGCCCAGGCCAGCGGCTAGAAAGAGCCGCGAGCCGGGCCGAATCGGCTGGAGCTGGAGCACCGTGGAGAAGATCGGGGTCGCCCCCACGCCCGGAAGGAAGATGACGTCACTCGCCGACACGAGACGGGAGGATCCAAGCGCAAACTGGAGGTGGAACCGGAAGAATCCCTCTCGAACGGCCGGGCCGCCGTCAGCGCCTCGGAGCAAGAGCCCGGCATTGAGGTCGAGGTGAGGGGGGCCGAAGGTCCAGCCAATCGGATGGCCCTCGGTAAACACCGGCCGGTGAGTCATCGAATCAGGCATCTCTTGGGCGGCGAGGCCCCCAACGAGGCTGCCCGCCACCCCAATCGTCGCTGCCCAAAGCCGCATCGAAGCCCTCGAGCTCGGTGTTCCCCCCACGTTCCAACTACGCCGGGAACGACCTGCCGGATCCCTGTGGGGATCTGAGAGACGGCGGCTCGATGGTCGCGATGAAACGGGTCGACAGCTACGCCGGTAAGGTCCCGGCCGCGTCGAGGGTGAATCGGGGGATCAGGGCCTGGAACCGGCTTCCGTCGTCGCGGACGAACTCGTAGTGACCTTCCATGAAGCCGCTCGGGCTCTTGAGGATGCAGTAGCTCTGGTACTCGTGCACCGCCCCCACTTCGAGCCGGGGCTGCTCACCGACCACGCCGTCGCCGCGCACTTCGTGGTCTTCGCCAAGCCCCACGGAATCGTGAATGTGCCACATCCGGGTCATCAGCCGGGCCGGCGCCGTCGAGACATTCTCGATCCGGACCGCGTACCCAAAGACGAAGTGGCCTAACGACGGACGCGATTGGCTAGCCAGGAAGCTGGGCCGGACCGTGATCCGAATGCCATCGGTGACCCGGTAGAAGAACGCCGGCATCAGGGCACCAGCTCCGGACGCTTCGGCTCGATCCGAAGAATCCAGAGTCCACTGTGGTTGTCGTTGACGTAGACCAAGCCGTTCCGGACGATGACTCCCCACGCCCGGGCTTCGTTGGGAATGATCCCGTCGCGGTCGGCGGTGTTGACGTGGACGATCTCGCGCCGCCCTGCCCGGAGGTCGCCCCGCAGCTCGCCCGAGACGTCGAAGGCCCGGAATCCAGCGTCGTAGGCGCCCAGGTAGAGAGTGTCGCCGGCCACCCAGACGTTGTGGACCCCGCCGTATTCGGGCTCGTACCATGCCACGCTCCTGGGCCGCTCGATGTCGGAGACGTCGATGACCTGGAGCCTCCCGTAGGCACGGTCCGCCGCGGCATCCTTTGCTCCCTTTGGCGGCACGGCAGGAAAGACCTCATCCGCGATGAAGACGTAGTTGCGATGCCGCCAGGCCGTATGAGTGCCCCGGATGAACCCGGGGCCGGCCGTCGCCTCCACGTCGCGGTAGAGGGCGTTGAGGTCGTACTTGTACTGGCTCACCAGCATCGGGCGCGATGGCGAGCCGCCTTTGATCCCGTTGCCAACGTCGAGAATGATCAGGCCGTCGTTCCAGTAGCTGGCGTAGAGCAACCCATCTTGGACGTCGATATCATGGAGCGAACGGCCCGCATCGGGCCGGTAACTGGTCCGCCACTGGGCCACTTCTTTCGGCTTGGTCGGATCGTTGATGTCGATGACGTGGAGCGCGCCGGTCCCGTCGTTGGTCAGGTAGACGTGGGTACCGAACGCCGCCTGCCGATAGACGAAGGCGGAGTGGACCCCGGCGGTGACGCCATCGGTGAACTCGGAGACGACTTTGGGATGGCCGGGATCCTCGGTGGAGGCAATGACGATCCCGTTTTTTCGATCGGAGGCGCCCTCTCGGGTGAAGACGATGAACTTGCCGTCCGGGGTCGACATGATGTCGTTGACTCGACGGGTATTGACCACCAGCGAGTCGGTGACGAACGGTTTGGTCGGATCCGAGATGTCGATCGCGTAGAGGCGATCCCCGCCCCGTCCGGTGCCAAGGTAGGCGTGAGTGCCGGCCGGGTGGAGCCAGAGTTCCTCGGTCCGGAAGGCGGTCCGAGGCAACCGGCCGAGCACGGTCGCGGGGCGGCGGACGTCGCGCGGCCCCAGCGAGATGGTCGCCTCGGCGGTGCGGTCACCGAGGTGGGCCGTGACCGTATAGCTGCCAACCTCGTATCCAACGAACGCTCCATCTGGGTCGATCATCCCGTGCCCCGGTGCGAACGTCCACACCGGGGTGATGTCCTCGAGTGCCGACCCGGCGGCGTCGCGGGCCACCACCCGAAATCGGATCACGTCGCCCTGTTTCGCGTCGGCAGAAGCCGGCTCCACGGTCAAGCTCGCGATCCGGTTCGGGACGACTTCCAACGTCACGACCGCCGACGCCCCACCCACCCGTGCCGTCAGGGCCGTTCGACCTGGAGCCAACGCCTGGAGTAAGCCATCGGGCCGGACCCGGGCGACCCGGGGGGCGCTGGAAGTCCAGACCGGTCGGTCGCGGCTGTGGTCGCCGAGCTTGGTCACACCCCTGGCGGTGAGCACCAGGCGTTGGCCGGCAATCACTCGGCGGACGTCAGGCGACACCACGACCGACACCGCCGGCCCCGGCACCATGACGATTTCGCCGGCCTGCACCACGGGTCGACTCCCGGGCACGGAGGCGATCGCGACGAAGGGAATCGTTCCGGTCGAACCGGAGCGCACCAGCCCACTGGAATCGACCGAGCCTTCGAAGGCCGCCCCCACGCCGCCGAACCGGATGACGGCGTTGGTGAGGGGCCGGCCCGCCCCGTCCAGGGCGACCGCGCGCAGCCGAAGCGAATCGCCCGCCGCCATGGTGATCCTGGTACTCGGCTCGATCCGGACGCTCGTCACGACCGGCTGGGCTTGGGCGAGAGCGATGAACAGGATCAACACGATCTAGACCTCCCGCCAATGGCGGGCGAGCCGCGTCCGCCCGGCCTGATCGGGGATCGGGCCGCGCCCCGCGGCCAGGTTGTCGGCGCAGTGCCGAGGGTTGCCGGTGCCGGGGATGGCGCAGGTGACCTCGGGGTGGGCCAAGACCCATTTGAGGAGGTACTGAGACCACGACCGAATGCCCATCTCCTCGCACCACGGGGGCAGGGTCATCGACCGAACCCGCCGAAGCGCCCCGCCCCCGCCGAAGGGCCGGTTGGCGATGAAGGCGACGCCCCGATCGCGACAGAGGGCGAGCAACGTGGCGGCCGCTTCTGGTTCGTCGAGGGAGAGGTTCATCTGGACGAAATCCAGCGGTTCAGTTCTGACGATCTGGGCCACGGCCTCGATGGCGCTCGACTGGTAGTGGGTGATCCCGAGGTACCGAATCCGTCCGGCGTCCTTCCACCGACGGAGGGTGGCGAGGTGAGTCCGCCAGTCCACCAGGTTGTGGATCTGCATCAGTTCGAGCGGCGAGCCGGCGCGGAGCTTGGCGATCGAATCGTCCATCTGGACGATGCCCTGCCCTGCCCCGCTGGTCCAGACCTTGGTGGCGAGGAACGCGCGCGACCGGAGCGATCGTTCGGCCAGCAACTCGCCCACCACGGCTTCCGAGGCGCCGTACATGGGCGAGGAGTCGATGACCGTTCCGCCGCCCTCGAAGAACACCCGGATCGTCTCGGCGAGGTTCCCGCGGCGGCTCTGGTAATCGGGCCGGCCCGGCCGAATGTCGAAGGTTTGCCAGGTACCGAGTCCCACGCGGGGAATCCGCTGGCCGGTGGAAGGAATCGCGGCGGTGGCGAGCATGGCTGGCTGGGCCGGGATCGTCACCCGGCTCGCCAGCAGGGTAGCGATACCGCTGGCGAGAAATTCGCGACGTTCCGCCATGGACCGATTACGGAGTCAGCTCGCGCCGACGGGGTTCCAACCGCACGATCCACAACCCGTTATACATGTCGTTGACGTAGGCGAGCCCGTCTTTGGGGTTGACCACCACGCCCCAGGTCATCGCGGCGTTCTGGACCTTGCCGTCCATGTCGGCGGTGTTGACGTGGACCATCTCGCGGCCCTGGGCTCGAAGGTCGCCCTTGAGTTCGCCGGAGACGTCGAACGCCCTGAATCCGGCGTTGTAGGCGCCCATGTACAGGGTGTCGCCGGCAACCCAGACGTTGTGCACCCCGCCGTACTCGGGCTCGTACCAGGCGACCGACTTGGGGTTGGCGATGTCGGAGACGTCGACGACCTGCAACCGACCGTACGCCCGCCCAGCGGCAGCGTCCTTGGCGCCGCGGACGCCAGCGGCGGGAAAGACCTCGTCCGCGATGAAGACGTAGTTCTTGTGGCGCCAGGCGGTATGAGTGCCCCGAATGAACCCGGGGCCGCCGCTCGCCTCGACGTCACGGTAGAGGGCGTTGAGGTCGTACTTGAACTGGCTGACCAATTGCGGGTTGGACGGCGATCCTCCCTTGATCCCGTTGCCGACGTCCAGGATGACCAGCCCGTCGTTCCAGTAGCTGGCGTACATCAGCCCGTTCTGGAGGTCGATGTCGTGGAGCGACCGTCCCGCGTCGGGCCGGTCGGTCTTCCAGACCGCGACTTCCTTGGGTTTGTAGGGGTCATTGATGTCGATGACGTGCATGGCCCCGGTACCGTCGTTGGTCAAGTAGACGTGGGTGCCGAATTTCTCCTGGCGATACACGAACGCCGAGTGGACCCCGGCGGTCACGGTCTCGGTGAACTCGGAGATCACCTTGGGATGGGCCGGATCTTCGGTCGAGGCGATCACGATGCCGTTCTTGCGGTCCGAGGCCCCTTCCCTGGTGAAGACGATGTACTTCCCGTCGGGAGTCGACATGACATCGTTGATTCGCCGGGTGTTCACCACGATCGAGTCGGTGACGACCGGCTTGGACGGATCGCTGATGTCGATCGCATAGAGAACGTCGCCACCCGAGCCGGAGCCAAGGTAGGCGTGCTTGCCCCCCGGGTGAATCCAGACTTCTTCGGTGGTGAAACGAGTGCGGGGCAATCGGCCAACGATCGTGGCCGGCCGCCGGACGTCGCGCGGCGCCAGGTTGACCGTGGCTTCGGCGGAACGGCTGCCGATGCTGGCGGTCACCAGGTAGCTACCAGCCTCGTATCCCACGAACGAGCCGTCGGGCTCGATCATTCCCTGCCCGGGCGCGAATGCCCACTGCGGGGTGAACCCGGTCACCTCGCGGCCGGCGCGGTCAGTGGCGGTGAGCTTGAACCGGATCACGTCGCCGGTCTTCCCGTCGGCGGCCTCCGGCGTCAAACGGAGTGCCGCGATGGTATTCGGGACGACCCGAATCGACACCGACTGTTCGACCCCGCCAACCCGGGCGGAGACCCGGGTGGTTCCGGCGGTCTTGGCCTCGAGCACCCCGTCGGCCCTGATGGTCGCCACCGCTGGCGCGGAGCTGGTCCAAGTGGGTCGGTCAGAACGGAGGTCGCCGGCCTTCGAGAACGTCCTTGCCTCGAGCCTGAGGCGTTGTCCGGCGATCAGGGTCGAGACGGCGGGGCTCACTTCGATTCGCGCCGCCGGCCCGGCAACCATGGTGACCTTGACCACCTCGCGGACGGGGCGGGTTCCCGGCACCGATGCCGTGACCAACACGGTGAACGACCCGGTAGAGCCGGAGTGGATCAAGCCGGTTGGATCGACCCGGGCCTCGAAGTAGGCCCCGGTTCCGACGAAAGTGGTTCGGACGTTCGGCACCGGCCGGCCGGCCGAGTCGACCGCCGCGGCGGTTAGGCGCAGGGTGTCCTGGGCCACCATCGTCACGTTGGCGCCGGGGGTGATCACCAGCCGGGCGATCGGGCTGGCCGGGATCGAAGGGGCCGGGGCTTGCGGCTGTTGAGCCGCGACGGCCAAGCCGAGCAAAGGGGCAAGTAAGATCACAGCGGGTCGTCCTAGCGAGAGGTCAGGGCAGAATCAACTGGTCGGGGGATTGAACCCGGGTCCCGATTCGATCCAGGAGCGGTAGTACCCGGGGTCTTCGATTGCCAACGCCTGCCTGGCGACCCGAAGCGGCCGGAAGGTGTCGACCATGACCGCCAGCTCGTTGGTCGCCTTGGCCCCGATGCTCGCCTCGGCTCGGCCCGGATGGGGACCGTGGGGAATGCCATCGGGGTGCAGGGTGATGCTGCCGTATTCGATGCCCTTGCGACTCATGAACTCGCTCGAGGCGTAGTAGAGCACCTCGTCGGAGTCCACGTTGCTGTGGTTGTAGGGCGCCGGGACGGCCTGGGGGTCGAAATCGTAGGGCCTCGGGCAGAACGAGCAGATCACGAACCCGTCTCCCTGAAAGGTCTGATGAACAGGCGGCGGCTGATGAATCCGGCCCACGATCGGCTCGAAATCGTGAATGTTGAAGGCCCAGGGGTAGAACATCCCGTCCCAGCCAACCACGTCGAAGGGATGGTGGTCGAGGATGAACTCATTGAGGCCGTTGTGCTGTTTGATGATGACTGGGAACTCGCCCCGCTCGTCGTGGGTCACCAGGTCGTGGGGAATCCGGAAATCACGCTCGCTGTAGGGGGCGCCTTCGACGATCTGGCCGTAGTGGTTGCGGTATCTGGTCGGGGTGCGGACGTAACCGCGGCTTTCGACGATCAAGAACCGGTGGGGGACCGGGTCGAGCCGGAAGCGGTGCATGATCCCCCGATGGATCACCAGGTAGTCGCCCTCGCGGTAGGGGAGGTTCCCGAACTGGCTTTCGAGGACGCCACTGCCCTGGCTGACGTAAACCACCTCGTCGGCTTGGGCGTTGCGGTAGAAATGGGGGTCGTCCACCGTCGGCCGAGCGAAGAGGAGCGCGCAATCGTCATTGAAGAGGAGCGGGACCCGATCGAGCGTGGGGCAGCCGCCGTCCGGGAGCTTCGCGGTCTTGAGGTGCCGGTGCTTGAGGATGATGTCGGGCTCGGCTTGGTACCCCGTCTCGCGCAGCCGTTTGAGCGACACCACGGTCGTCGGCGGATAGAGGTGGTAGAGGAGCGACGAGGGTCCGGTGAACCCCTCGTTGCCTACCAGCTGTTCCTGATAGAGCGAGCCATCGGGCTTCCGAAAGGCGGTGTGCCGTTTCCGCGGAATGGTGCCCAACGAATGGTAGATCGGCATTACAGATTCCCTCGGAGGGCTTGTTCCCGTTCGATCGACTCGAACAAGGCCTTGAAGTTGCCCTTCCCGAAGCTCTGGGCGCCCTTTCGCTGGATGATCTCGTAGAACAGCGTCGGCCGGTCTTCCACCGGCTTGGTGAAGATCTGGAGCAAATACCCCTCGTCGTCGCGGTCGATCAGGATGCCAAGATGCCGGAGCGGCTCGAGATCCTCGTCGATCGTCCCGACTCGATCGAGCACGGTGTCGTAGTACGAGCCCGGCACGGTGAGGAACTCGACGCCGCGGTCACGGAGTCCGGTGACGGTCTCGATGATGTTGTTGGTCGCCATGGCGATGTGCTGCACCCCGGGTCCCCGATAGAAATCGAGGTATTCCTCGATCTGCGACTTCTTCTTGCCGCTCGCGGGTTCGTTGATCGGGAACTTGATCCGGCCGTTGCCGTTGGACATCACCTTGGACATCAGGGAAGAGTACTCGGTGCTGATGTCCTTGTCGTCGAAGGAAAGCAGGTTGAAGAAGCCGAGGACCCGTTCGTAGAAGCGGACCCAATCGTTCATTCGGCCGAGCTCCACGTTGCCGACACAGTGGTCGACGTGGAGCAGGCCCGTCGGCGGCGGCTGGAAGGCGGGCTGGACGGCCCGGAATCCCGGGAGGAAGAGTCCCCGGTAGTTCCGTCGTTCGACGATCGAGTGAATGGTGTCGCCGTAGGTGGCGATGGCCGCGATGACCACCTCACCGTCATCGTCGCGCGTCACGGTCGGTTGCTGGACGCCGGTCGCGCCGCGGGCCACCGCGGTCGCAAACGCCTCCCGGGCGTCATCGACCCAGAACGCCAGGTCCCGGACGCCGTCTCCGTGCATGGCGATGTGGTCGGCGATCGGCCCCCCGGGGGCCAGCGGCGTGGTGAGAACGAACCGAATCTTGTTCTGGACGAGGAGGTAGCTGACCCGATCCCGCACACCGGTCTCGGGGCCCTGGTAGCCCACCAGCTGGAACCCGAACGCGGCCTGGTAGTAGTGGGCCGCCTGTTTGGCGTTGCCGACGTAGAACTCGATGTAGTCGGTCCCATTGATCGGAAAAGCGTCGACCTGGGTCTCCGGGAGGGTCTGGGTCGTCATCGGGCTCTTCCTCCTTGATTACCGCCGAAAAGTAGGCTGGGGGAGGCAAGTCGGGTACCGCCGTGGTCAGCCAGCGACGGCGGCTCCTCGAGGCTCGATCCGCTCCAGGGGTCGGCGCATTCTGACCAGGACCCGGCCGATCAGCAGCGCGGCGACGACCGCCAGCCCGACCACGAGGCCCCACCACAGGCCCTGCCCCCCGAGCCCCTCGCGGAACCCGAGCACGAGGCCGATCGGCAGCCCGATCACGTAGTAGCCCAGGACATTGATCACCACCGGTGCCTTGGCGTCGCCAAGGCCTCGGAGGACGCCCATCGCCACGGCCTGGGTTCCGTCGAAGACCTGGAACAGCCCGGCCAACGGCAGCAGCGAGGCCGCCATGGCGATGACCGGCTCGTCGGGCGAGTACCACGCCGCCAACCCCCTTGGGAAGGAGACCAGCAGCAACGCCGTCACGATCATGAATCCTGCCCCGGTTACCACCGCGGCCGTGGCCACCCGCCGGGCACCCTCGGGATCGCGGGCCCCCACTGCCCTCCCGACGATCACGGCGGCGGCGGCGCCGATCCCGAGGGGCACCATGAAGGTGAGCGCGGCGAAGTTGAGGGCAATCTGGTGGCCGGCGACCGCCACCGACCCCACTCGACCGAGGAGCAACCCCACCAGCCCGAAGACGCCGTACTCGGCGAGCAGCTGAAATCCGACCGGGATGCCGATGCCGAGGAGCCGCCGAAGGGGACCGGCTTCCCAGATCTCGGCCCGAACCGGGAGCAGGTATCGCCGAAGCCTCGGCCATGTCGCCATCACCAGGCCGAGGCACATCGCCCAGCGACTGGCGGTGGTCGCCAACGCCGCCCCGCGAATCCCCAGCGCCGGCGCCCCGAGGTGACCGAAGATGAGGATCCAGTTCAATCCGGCGTTGAGGAGATTGGTGGTGAGGATGACCAGCAGCACCGGACGGACGATCCCGAGCGCCTGGAGCGCCTGGCGGGTGGAGAGAAAGGCGAGGTGCGGCAGGACGCCGGGCAGGATCCAGAGGAGGTACTCGCCGGCGAGGGGAACCAGGGTCGGGGTCTGGCCGGCGGCCTTCAGCACCGGCTCCCCCGCGGCCAGGCCGAGCACGGTGGGAAGGCAGAGGCCGGCGGCGACCAGCAAGCCCCGCTGGAGGCCCAGCGCGATGCCCGTTTCGTCTCCCGCCCCTTTGGCTTGTGAGATGATCGGATCGAGCGCCAGGCTGCAACCAATGGCGATCGTGGTGATCGCGAAGAACCAGACATTGGCCACGGCAACCGCGCCCAAGGCGTCGGCGGACAGCCGCCCGACCATCGCGGCATCGACCAAGCCCATCAGCATCAGCCCGACCTGGACCGCCGCCAGCGGCACGGCCAGCTCGAGCAGGGCACGGAAATCGGCGCGGGTCGGGTTCAGCACGGGGACAAGATAAGCGGCCTGAGCGGGGGAGGCGGGCTAGATTACCGCCCCATGTCGAAGCGGATATACCATCGCTACGTCGCGATCGGTGACAGTTCGACCGAGGGATTGGACGACCCCGATGGCCAGGGCGGCTATCGCGGCTGGGCCAATCGGCTGGCCGAGCATCTCGCCACCGCGCAAGGCCATCTCCTTTACGCCAACCTCGGGGTTCGGGGAAAGCGAACTCGGGAGATTCTCGAGCACCAGCTGGAGCCGGCCCTGGCGCTCAAGCCCGACCTCGTGACGGTGTTTTCGGGCACCAACGACGTCGTGGCCCGGCGGTTCGACGTCCAGGAGGTCAGCGCGGATCTCGAAACATTGCACCGGGCATTCACTGGCCGCGGGGTAACGGTCCTCACCTTCACGTTGCCGGACCTGACGCCGGTCATGCCGCTGGCCCGGTGGGTCAGGGCCCGGGTGTTCGCCCTCAACGATTCCATCAGGGCGGTCTGCGCCAGCTCGGGGGCCGTCCTGGTCGACGTGGCCCGCCATCCGGTGGCCTCGGATCCGCGGCTGTGGAGCGACGATCGACTCCACGCCAACTCGACCGGCCACGCGAGGATCGCGGCCGCCCTGGCCCAGGCGCTGGGGTTGCCAGGGGCCGATCCCGACTGGGCCGCGCCACTGCCGGCCCGGGCGCCAACCAGCTTGACGGGGTGGTTGAGCGCCGAGCTTGCCTGGTGCCGGCGGCATTTCTTGCCCTGGATGGGCCGACATCTGGTGGGAAGGAGTTCCGGCGATGGGCTGAGCGCTAAGCGTCCAGTGCTGGCGCCGCTGCTGGAGGATCCGAGGCGCGCCCGGCAGGAATCGAACCTGCGACCCACAGCTTAGAAGGGTCGGCGCTTCCCGAGACAGCACTTGAGTTGAGTTGACTCAAGTTACCACGCCAGCGGTCGTTAGGCCATCAGGGGTTAGAAAGCTTCGAGGCGCTGGTACCCCCTGTTTTCGGGAGTTTGCCGCCCCGATTGCCCACGGATTGCCCCCGAACCGCTGCCATCCCCGCTCGCCAGACGGCCGCCCACGACGCTGCGTCGGATGCCCCGCACGTCCCCATGGCGTACGCCAGCGCCGACTCCGCGGCGTCATTCCCCGCCTTGCTCAGGCCCACCATAGGGCCGGTCACCAGCTCGGGAAGAACCCCTGATTGCCCTTCCCGGCCGGCGATGAGGAGCGCCGCCAGGGCCCCCCTGCCCGCCTGTCAAGGGTCACCGAATCTTCCCCAGGTGTGGTCATCGAAAGTTCCCCATCCTGGTTCATGACGCGGGAGTTTCCTCTGCTCGGACGAGCCCGGCTTTGAGCTTTTCCTTGAGCCGGTAGGAGTTCCCCCGGATATTGATCGTGATGGCGTGGTGCAGGACGTTCCGGCGCAGGTACTTGACCCCGGACTCCACCTTGCCCTTGGTCTGGGCCGATAGGGGCGGCAAAGCCGCGGCTCGAAGCCCCAGTAAGCCGCGAACGCGAGGAAGGTCGGATGCCACACCACCCGGCCCTCGCGCTCCCCCAGACAGACCGTCCGCATCCGGTCGTAGAGATGCTCCCGGGTCAGGCCACCGAAATCGGCAAAGGCGAGTTCGTGGGCCTCCAGCAGGTGGGGCAGCCGCTCGTTGAGATAGCCCTGGCTCGGCCGCTTCACGGAGCGGGGCCACGAAGCGCTTGACGGTGGTGTAGCTGCCCCGATAGGCCCGAGTCTGCAGCTCCTGGTAGAGCACTTGGGCGGAGTCGTCCACCGCGGGCGCTCGCTCGCGCAGCCAGTCGGCGTGCATGGTGAGCAGCGTGGTTTCGGCCAGGGGCCCGCTGGTACGGCACCCAGGCGTCCATCCGGCGGTACTTCCGGACCGTCTTCCGATCCAGCTCCAGCTGGCGGGCGATTTCGCTCACCGACAACCGCTCCCGCTCCTGCAGCCTCCGAATCTCGGCCCACCGCTGCTCGGTGACCATCGCTTCCTCCGTCTCAGGGACAGAGGAACAACAGACTGGTCCACCCCCTTCAACAAGGTCCATCTCCTCCTCCTCTCGCTCAGAGGGTGAGGACTCTTCAATGACCGAACCTGGGGATTACTGAGTGACCGCTGACAGAGCGGTCGATAGGGATCAAAGACCGGATGGGAGCGGTGGTCGCTTTCGGCCGAGGGGGGCGGGACTGGCTCGGCAACCTGGTGGGGCCGGCGGGCTTGGGCGGGGAGGCGCGGGCCGGTGGACGGGGTCTCCCCCAGGACGCCTAGAGGCGTCGGGCATCGGCGCGCCTCGACCGTGGAGCGCCGGGTGATTCGCCGCAAGAACATGTGCTCATCGACCTGGGCAAGCTGGATGCGGCCAAGACTGCCCCCGGGCGCCGAGACCTGCCGAAGCGCCGCGCCCTCCGCGAATCGGCTCAGCGACATCCTCCACGCCTGTCAGGCCCGGGAGTTCGGTTGGACGATCCTCACGCGGCACGCCGGGTGGCGGGTGGCGGTCGCGCCCGCAGGATAAACCGGAACCCCTGCAGGGCTCGCAGTCTAAGTGGTGAAAGGTCGCCTGCAGCGCCGTCTAAAAGGGAACCAATCGGGGGATTGGAGGTCGTGGGCCTGGTTACAGGGGTTCGTGCTGATTGGGATGGAGTTGGGCGGGCCCGATATCCGCGTTCCCCTGCAGGCTTGCCGGTTTATGCAGCGAGTGGTAGTGTCGAAGAGGGGCGGTGGGGGGGCGCTGGATGGGTTTCCGAATTAGCCGGCGCCGCTCGCTGGTCCAAACCAGGCAGTCCTGGCCGCGGGTCGGGGCGACCCGCCGCATGATGACCCCCGGTGACGCCTCCAGTCCGTAGTACCGGGGTCGGAGCAGCTGTCGGCACTCCATCACGAAACTCCCGTCGCGACGGAGCACCATCGCACCGTCCTCCACCGCGCATGACCAGCGCGAATCCTTGTTCTCCCGCACTTGCACCAGGGTGTCCATCGGGAGCAGGATCTCTTCCGGCAGGTAGTACTCGTGCTCACCCTGATTCCAGTCGAAGAGCCAGCGCGATTGCTCACGATAGACTCGGCCGATGCCTTCGAGGACCGAGGGGTCGAGGCGGATCCCGTCGGCGAGGAGGTTCGCCTTGACTTCGATCTCTCGGCCAAGGCCGGCGACGGTCGCGGGCGTCGCCGGCCCGGCCAGGGGCGAGGCCGAATCCCGCCGACCATAGGTCTCGGCGTGCCAGCGTTCCCATCGCTGGTCAAAATCGGAGAAGAGTTCGGTGGCGCCTGGATGGATGAGGGGGGCGACGGTCATGATGCCTCCGGGACGGCGCGGACGGATTGTCGGGAGAACATCCCGCACCCGCCATAAAGGCAAGGTGAAACTGATGTGAAGGACCGGAGGAGAACGAGATGGCTCGGCGTGCCGGATCGGGTCGGGGCACGCCCAAGGGCAGATCTCGCGAGAGGCGGCCAGCGGCAGTGCTACGGCCAGGTCAGCGGCAGATGGCAGGATCGAGATCCGTTTCGGGTACCAGGCGAAGGAACCGGGCTGCGTTGCCGCAGAGAATGTCCCGCTTGTTTCGAGCGGTCAGAAAGGGCGCCGCCTCCACCGCGGCGATGGACCGGCCGATGGCATCCGGCCAGACCGATTGATCCGACCCATGCATGATCCGGCGGCCGAAGCCGGCCGCCACCAGGCGGCGGAGGTAGCCGTGAAACTCGGGCCGCGGAAGAAACCAATTGATGCCGCTGATATCGAGATACACCTGCGGGTGTGCCTGCAAGAGGCCGATCGTCTGGTCGAGCATCGGCCAGCCGGCGTGCATCAGAACGAGCCGGAGCTTGGGATGCCGGATCAGGATCGATTCCCATTGGAGCGGGTTGCTGAGCGCCATTCGGTACTCGGGTGACATCCCGTAGGCCGCACCGGCGGGCCCAAAACCGGTGTGGACGCCAAGGGGCAGGTCGAGCTCTTCGGCGAGCTCGATCCATTGCCTCGGGAGGGAGTCGGCGGCGCCAAGGCCAGCGTACTGCCAGGTCATCTCGCCGATCAACCGGATCGAGGAGTCGGCGGCCCACTGCCGCACCGAGTCGGCTGGGTCGCTGTATCCGGCCGCGGCGAGGATTCGTCTGGGCAGCCGCCGTTGCCACTGAAGCACGGTATGGCGGGGGCCGCTGGCCACCCCGATCACGTTGTATCGCTCCAAGGCGGCGAAGGTGGACTCGAGGAGCCCCGCCTCCGACTCGGGAGAAACCGCGGCGACCCGGCATGGGGCCAGGGTCGGGAACCGAGCGATCAGCGATGGCCAGTAAGCACCCTCGCACATGGTCATCGGAGGCTTGCCGACCACCGCAAACCAGGACAGCTCGAAGGCGTGGAGGTGGATGTCGATGACCAGCGGCCGCCGTTGGGCGGCGGCGTCGACCGAGAGGCTCACCGCGAGTGCGATTGGCAAGGCGACTCGACGCATTGGTTCACCGGCTTTGGTTGGGGGAGAAGGCCGCGCCGAGAATGTCCCTGGCCCGCGTCGAGCGCGCAAGACGGCTCCCCGCGGCTCGCGGCGGTACCGTCCCTCAGGCTGGCTCTGCGGCTAATCGGCCCGCGCCGCTCGGCGGAGAGCGTCGGTCAGGGCAGGGCTCGTGCTGTTGACCAGGAACTGGATCCGGCCACCGGCTCCGGCGACCTGGGCGAGGCTCGAGTGGGTCACCTCGCCGGTGAGGGTGTCCCGAATGGTGTGGACCCGGAACCGTTCCAGCACGGCGGCCACCGAGTCGATCGAGCCGGAGAGCAGGTAGACCCGATCCGGGAGGCGCCACTGGGTGGCCAGCGCGGCCAGCCGTTCGGGCGGCTCGCGCCAGGGGTCGACCGTCACGACCACCCCCAGCGCCTCGGTGACCTCGGCGACGGCCGACCGAACCCGTTCCCTCTCTGCCAATATGAGTGAGACACCGAGCGCTTTGGAGTTTAGTGTAGGAGGGTGAGGAAGAATGGATCAGATGGGTCATCCCCTTGTGGTGGGGGAGGAGAAGCGGCATGCTGGAGGCATGC
>VGVQ01000034.1 GCA_016874005.1 Gemmatimonadota bacterium
TGAATCAAGTGGAACTCTGGTTCGCGAAGATTGAACGCGATCTCATCCATCGAGGCATCTTCACGTCAACGAAGGATCTGGCCCGTCGGATCATGCGCTACATCCGTCACTACAACGACGATCCCAGCCCCATCAAGTGGAAGTACCATGACCCCGCGCATCGTATCCGCGTCGCTTAACGTTCAGGTGGTACAGTCAACTAGTGGCTAGCGCGATCGACAGCTCGACACGTCCACCTGACCGACCTCGGGTACCAAATCGGCCCGCGGCTGGACGGTCCAGCGGCCGCGGACCAGTCGCAGCTGCATGACGAAGACATCGCCGCCGGCCCAGGCTGGCGTGTCGTCAGCCGCCCGCTCTTCCTGGTAGACGGCATAGACCGTTTCGCGCCGATCCTCCACCACGCCGACGAGACGGCGGGACGGAAGGGGGACTCCGTCGAGGTCGTCCGGAGGCGGGCAACCGGCCTGCTCGAACTGCATCCGGACCTGCCATTGGGGATCGCGGCTTTCCAGCCAGCGGGCCGCGGCCTCGGCGGTACTCAAGGCTCTGAGGGCGCTCGCCGAACTCACCCTGGCGAACTCGAACGGGGTTGGGTCGGCGTAACGCCTCGCCTCCTCCTCCATCCGCCTGACCTGATACTCGGCGGCTTCCCGGGGCATGTCCGGATCCATCCGCCGGAGTTCCTCGACCGTCATGGTCGGGCGGCGGCCGCCCGCCTGCCGAGACCTGGCGATGAAGTCCTGCCGGAAGCGATCGAACTGGTCCAAATCGAGCAAGGCGGCTGCTTGGGACCATCGCCTGGCGTTCCACGCCTCGAGGAAGCGGCTGGCGGTCTCGCTGGGTGTGTTCTGGGCGGAGGATGGCCGCGGCGCCGCGACGATGGCGACGGACAGCAGGCAGGTGCGGAACCACATGTGAGGGCGCTCCTTGGTGCTAGCGCGACTCCGACGGGAGAAAGATCGCAAGGATTAGCCCCAAGTAAAGGGGCGGTGGCCTCCGGGGGCATCGCGTGGAGGCCAATCGGATCGCAGCGTCGGGGCTGGTAGATTTCGACCATGACAGGCTCGCTCAGGTATCGCTATTTGTTGCTCGCGGTGGTGGCACTCGGGGTCGGCGGAGTTGGGCTCGAGCTGCTCTTGCTGGGCCATTATGACGGCTACTGGCAAATCACCCCACTGGTCCTCCTGGGCCTCGGAATCGCGGTCATCGGCTGGCACGCCGTGGACCGGGGACGCCGTTCACTCCTGGCGCTCCAAGGGCTGATGGCAGGGTATCTCGCGGCCGGGGTGGCCGGCTTGATTCTCCACTTCAACGGCAATGCCGAGTTCGAGCGCGAGATGGTCCCCGAGATCCGGGGGCTTGCCTTGGTCGCCGAGTCCTTGACGGGGGCCACCCCGGTGCTGGCGCCGGGGGTGCTGATTCAGTTGGGTCTCCTCGGCCTTCTGTATACCTTCCGTCATCCGGCGCTGACCCCAGTCGGCGTCACTTACAACCAACCGTCGGAGTAGCGTCATGCGAGCGTCGTCGTGGTTCGCCATTGCCTTTTTGTTCGCCCCGTCGTCCGCCGCGCTGGCCCAAGTGGGCAAGAGCGCCAACATGGTCGACCCCAACATCGCAACCGAGCAGCAGCTCGCTACCCTTCCGGGTCTCACCCCGGCGTTGGCGAAGACGATCGTGGCCGGCCGGCCGTTCACCAGCATGATCGAGCTCAACGCCCTGTTGGCCAAGAGCCTCAAGCCGGAACAGCTGACGGCCCTCTACCGGACCATGTTCATTCACCTCAATCTCAACTCCGCGTCGAAAGACGAGATCATGCTGATTCCGGGCATGGGACCGAAGATGCATCACGAGTTCGAGGAGTATCGTCCCTACAAGGCCCTGGCGCAGTTTCGGCGCGAGATCGGCAAGTACGTCGACGCCGCCGAGCTGGCCCGACTCGAGAGTTACGTGTTCGTGCCGATGAACGTCAACACCGCGAGCGACGCCGACCTGATGACCATTCCCGGGCTCGGCCCCAAGATGCTCCACGAGTTCAAGGAGTATCGCCCCTACAAATCGATCGAGCAGTTCCGTCGCGAGATCGGCAAGTACGTCAGCGCCAAAGAAGTGGCGCGGTACGAGCGGTACCTCACCCTCAACTAGCCGGATGCTGGACCGCACCAACCTGGGCGACCTCTGCTCGCGGGAGGCGCCCGAGCACCCCGCGGTGATCGATTGCCGGGACTCGGATCGGCACCGGGTCTGGAGCACGGCCGAGCTCGAGGGCACCGCCAACGCGGTCGCCCGCGGGCTGTTGCGGCGGTACCGATCCGGTGAGCGAATCGCGATTCTCTCGGCGAACCGGGCCGAGTTCCTGGCGGGGTACTTCGGGACCATGCGGGCCGGGTTGGTGACGGTCCCGATCAACTGGAAGCTGCCCCGCGACACCATCGAGTTCATCTTCGCCGACGCCGAGATCAGCGCCGTGTTCGTGGACGATGACCGGGCCGCGATGGTACCGGCCGGGATTCCGGCGTTTCGGTTCGACGGCCAGGGCCCGGCGAGCTTCGCCGGCCTGCTCGACCCGGGCCCGATCGCCCCGGTAGTGCCAGCGGCCGAGCAGCTGGCCAAGATCCTCTATACCTCCGGATCGACCGGGCGGCCGAAGGGCGTTCCATTGCGGCATCCCGGCCAGCTCTGGGCGCTCACCAAGTATTTCACGGGCTACTCGGCCGGTCGCGAGGACCGGACCATCGTGGTGGCTCCGACCTACCACAAAAACGGCCTCTTCTTCTCGATGGTGGCCATCTCGAACCAGATGACCATCGTTTCGCTCCCGAAATTCGACGCCCGGAGCTACCTCGAGGCGGTGGCGCGGTACCGGTGCACCGTTTTGAGCGGGATCCCGACGATGTTCGCCCTGATCGCGCGTGAGACGGACCTGATCGCCCGGCTCGATCTGACGTCGGTCCGGATGGTGACCATCGGGTCGGCTCCGCTCACCGATGGGCTGGTGGCCCGAGTCAAGCAGATCTTCCCGGGCGCCACCGTGCTGAATGGCTACGGCACCACGGAAGCGGGACCCTGCGCGTTCGGTCCCCACCCGGCCGGTCTGGCGCGCCCGACGCTCGCCCTGGGCTATCCGTTCCCCGATATCGAGTGGCGATTGGTGGGTGGCCCCTCGGCGAGCGAGGGTGCCTTCGAGATCCGGACCCCCGCTCTGATGCCGGGCTACCTCAATCTGCCGGGGCCCACCGCCGAGAAGGTGAAAGACGGCTGGTACGCCACCGGCGACGTGATGCGCCACGACGCCGACGGGTTCTTCTACTTCGTCGGGCGGGTGGACGACATGTTCGTTTCCGGGGGCGAGAACATCTTCCCCGGCGAGGTGGAGAAGCTCCTCGAGCGGCACCCGGATGTCGCTCAGGCTTCGATCGTACCGGTCCCAGACGAGATCAAGGGGCAAATCCCGGTGGCATTCGTGGTGGCGAGAACGGGAAGCAACCTCACCGAAGCGGAGCTCAAGCAATACGCCTTGGATCGCGGCCCCGCCTATGCTCACCCGCGGTTCGCGATCTTCGTCGACGCCATCCCGGTGGCGGGAACCCACAAGGTCGATCGGCGAGAGCTGATCGAACGAGCCACGGCGCACGTTCGGAGCCGGGGGCGGATCTAGCGTTTGCCGGTGGCCGCTACCGGCGGTACACTCAGGCTCTGGTCGTCCATCGAATTCGTAAATCCTGGAGGTTACGTGCGGGGATTCTGGATCGTCGCCATTGCCCTGGTCGGCGGGCCCGGGCTCTTGATCGGTCAAGGCCGCGAGCGGCTCACGTTGCAGGAGTACCTGGAGTTCGAGGATGCTCAGGACCCCCGGGCGTCGCCCGACGGAAAGCAGATCGTCTACACCCGTCGTTTCATCGACAAGGTCAACGATCGGTGGGACTCGGCGCTGTGGATCGTGGCCGCCGATGGAACCAGGAATCGGTTTCTGGTCGAGGGTGGCAACGCCCGGTGGTCGCCGGACGGGACCCGGATCGCGTTCGTCGCCGAGGGGCAGCCGTCTGGGGCGCAGATCTTCGTGCGGTGGATGGACGCGGAAGGGGCGACGTCCCAGATCACCCGCGTCTCGCAGGGGCCCGGTGACCTCGAGTGGTCGCCCGACGGCAAATCGATCGCCTTTCGGATGATGGTGCCGATGAAGGAGGAGTGGCGGGTCGAGGTCCCCAAGCCGCCATCCGGCGCCAAGTGGACCGAGGCGCCCTACGTGGTGGAGAAGCTCAATTATCGGCGCGACCGGGAGGGTTTCAGCGACCAGGGGTTCCGCCACCTGTTCGTGGTCAGCGCCGACGGTGGGACGCCCCGGCAGCTCACCCAGGGGGCATACGACCACGGCGCCCCGAAATGGACCCCTGACGGCCGCGCCTTGGTGTTCAGCGGCAACCGGTCGGAAAACGCCGATTGGGAGGTGCGGGAGAGCGAGATCTATCGGGTCGACGTCGATGGGGCGACCGTGACCCAGCTGACCCGCCGGCGGGGGCCCGACGGCCAGCCGGCGATCTCGCCGGACGGCCGAACGATTGCCTACACTGGCTTTGATGCTACCGACGACACCTGGACCGACTCGAAGCTCTACCTGATGAACGCCGACGGCTCGAACGTCCGGGTCCTGACGCCGACCTTCGACCGATCACCGCAGGGGCTCCACTGGGCGGCCGACCAGAGCGGCGTTTACTTCGCGGCCGAGAACCATGGCTCCCGGAATCTCTACTTCGTTCCGGTCAGCGGCGAGCCGGTCCGGCAGGTCACCCGGGGGGAGCACCTCCTCGGGATCACCAGCATCGATCGGGCCGGCAATGCGGTCGGGGTGCTGACGGCGTGGCAGAAGCCCAACGACGTGGTGACGTTCAACGTGGCCCGGCCCCAACAGATCACCCAGCTCACCGCGGTGAACGAGGACCTCCTGGCGCGCAAGGAGCTGGCGTCGATCGAGGAGATCTGGTACCCCTCCGTCGACGGGTTCCGGATCCAGGGCTGGATCGCCAAGCCGCCGGGGTTCGACCGCTCCAAGAAATACCCGCTGATGCTCGCGATTCACGGCGGTCCCCATTCGATGTACGGTGTCGGCTTCAATTTCGGGTGGCAAGAGCATGCCGCGAACGGATACGTCACCCTGTTCACCAACCCGCGCGGCTCCACCGGTTATGGGAGCGCCTTCGGGAACGCGATCAAGTTCGCCTACCCGAGCAAGGACTACGATGACCTGATGGCCGGTGTCGACACGCTGGTGGGTCGGGGCTACATCGACGTCAAGAACATGTTCGTCTATGGCTGCAGCGGCGGCGGGGTGCTCACCTCGTGGATCGTGGGCCATACCGACCGCTTCGCCGCCGCTTCGGCGAATTGCCCGGTCACCAACTGGCTCAGCTTCGTCGGGACCACCGACGGCGCGTTCTGGTATTCCAACTTCGCCAAACTCCCCTGGGAAGACCCGAGCGAGCACCTCCGTCGCTCACCGTTGATGTACGTCGGCAACGTCAAGACCCCGACGATGCTGATGACGGGGGTGAAGGATCTCCGAACTCCGATTCCCCAGACCGAGGAGTTCTACATGGCGCTCAAGCTCCGGAAGGTGCCTACGGCCATGGTGCGTTTCAACGAGGAGTGGCATGGGACGAGCAGCAAGCCGTCCAACTTCCTGCGAACCCAGGCCTACCTGCGGCACTGGTTCAACCGGTTCGCGAACAAGCCGGCCGCGACGATGGACTAGGGCTAGGGGCGAACTTCGAGACCGAAGAGGAACGAGCGGCCAGCGGGCGGGTTCCCGTTGTGCCGCTCGAATTCATCCGACTTGGTGAGATTGTCGACGCTGAAGTAGGCCGACAGCTGCCGGGTGAAGTCCAGCGAGGCATTCAAGTACGGCTTGACGAACCCCGGGTAGCGGATCAAATAGTCTCGGCTGCTGGGCCGGCCGGGAGCCTGTTGGTTGGCCACCTCGGCTATGGCGGCCCAGTCGTGGCCGGTCCAGCTGCCGAGACAGCTCGCGCCCAAGGCCACCTGCATCCGGCTGCCCCGGTAGGACGCCCGGGCCGACCCGCTCGAGCCGGGAACCTCGGGCAACCGATCGCCGACCCGCAAGAACCCCGAGTACCGGCCGGCCACACGTTCGACGACGCTGCGGGTGCGGTAATAGGACCCTTCGATCGCGATCCGTCCGAATCGGACGCCAGCTTCGAACTCGACGCCGGTATTGCGGATCGCTCCGACGTTCTGGAACTGGTAGTTGGGCTTGACCCCAACGGCGGCCGGCGCCACGACGCCTTGGATCAAGTCGCTCGCCAGCTGGTTGAAATAGGTGACCCGGGCGTAGCCGTCGGTTCCGGCGTAGAGGTCGGCGCCCAACTCGAAGCCTGCCTGCGACTCGGGCCTGAGATCCGGGTTGGCCAACTGCTGGACCCGCGCGGTCGCCATCGAGCGGCTCATCCCAGGCTCGGGTGGGCGGAGGCCCTTCCCCCAACCGCCACGCAATCGAACGGCCAGATCACCGACGGGCTTCGTCCACGACGCCCCCACCGTGGGTGCCCAGGCGGTCCCCACGTCCGCTCCGACGCTGGTGCTCCACTCGGCGCGGGTTCCCGCCGTGAGCAGCAGAGGGCCGCCACGGAACTTGGTTTGGACGAACGCGCCTGAATTGCGGACCCGGTCGAGGTACCACTGCTGATAGCGGTTGGTCAGCCCGGTATCCCAGCTGCCCCGGGAATAGGAGAGCCGGGCATGCTCCACGCCGGCCGTGGTGACGAGGGAACCGCCGGAGCGGAAGTCGAGCGAGTTGGCGATGCTGTAGCGAAACGAGGTGCGGGCGGCGGTTTCGTGGCTGGCGTCGAGCGGGACTCGATAGGTCACGAACGCCTGGCGCTGCGATCCGAGCGCCCCGGCGGCCCGGTCGTGGCCGACGACGAAGGTCTGCGACCACCTGGTCGAAATCTGCTGGACGGCCGTCATTCCCAAGGTGGCGACGTCGACCTGAGCCGCTCCCGATGGCGCCGGGGACGAACCCAGCGGCAGCTGCGACGCCAGATCTTCGGCGAAGTCCATCTGGCCGCCGCGGGCCGTCGCGGAAATCAGCCAGGAGCCCAAGGCGACCTGTCCGGCGCCGTGGGCGTTCCAATTACGGGTGTTGGGAGTCACCGAGGCGGTGCCGACCCGCCCGAAGCTGCCCGACGCCGCCATGCTCGGTCGAGGTCCCACTCCTCCGGTCGCTCGGGACTCGCCCACGCCGCGCGAAGCTGGCGTAACTCGATATCGTGAGCAGGGTTGGAAGCCGCCCAGGCCTCGATCTGAGACCGATCGGCGTCTGTTGCCTGCCCGGCGAGATACCGGGCGAGTCGCTCGTCATCCATGTTCAAGCAATCTACCGAAGTGGGTTATTCGTTGAATCTGACACGGGGGTAGCGCGTTACCCTGACACCGCGGAGGTGTCGGTATATCATATAGTTAGTGCCAGTGGGTTCGCTGTCAAACGGGGGTGTCGTGGCGGAACCGGCCGGGCCGAGCATCAAAGAACAGGTCGACCGGCTCCGAGCCGGCGACCGCGACGCGTTCGAGATCGTGTTCCGGGCGTATTACCCGAAGTTGGCCGACTACGCCAATGGTCTGGTCAGGTCCCGTGATGCGGCCGAAGACGTGGTGCAGGAGGTCTTCGTCGCGTTGTGGACCCAGCGGGATCGGCTGACCAGCCCCGACAATCTGGTTGGATACCTCTATCGGGCGGTTCGGAACCGGAGCCTCAATCAGATCCGGCACCGTCGGATGGTGACCGACTGGCAGGCGCGACAGGCCGCCGAAGATCCCGCGGTGGCGCCGGCCGCCGATCGGGAGACCGAGAACACCGAGACCGGGGTGGCCGTGAAGGCGGCAGTCGCGAAGCTGTCGCCGCGCTGCCGGGAGGTGTTCGAGCTGAGTCGCGATCGGGGGCTGACCTATCCGGAGATCGCGGCTACCCTCGGGATCTCGATCAAGACGGTCGAGACGCTGATGGGCCGGGCCCTCAAGAGCATTCGGGAACGCCTCTCGGCGTTTCGCGCCTGATCCGACCCGGTCGTCGCCGTGTTGCGCCGACGCCGCGTCAGGGTGCCCCGCGGGGGCTGTGTCCAACGATTCGAGACGGGTGATTCCGCCCGATCCAATTCAGACAACACGGGAACAGGAGGACGCACCATGTTGCACCGGCAACGGATGGTCTGGACACTGGCCGTCGTGGCATTCGCCGCGGGCTGCGAATCGCAATCGACCGCACCTAACGCTGACGACGCGATCGACCTGGCGACCACCTTCGACGGGCTGGCCGCGGAGGCCAACGGTCGAGGCGACGGCGACGAAGGGGCGGCGTTCAGCGGCGCGGCGATGGCCGTCCGCCTGGGGATCCGCCCGACCGAGATCGGGGTGACGATCCGGGGCGATCTGCGGCGCTATCTGGCGTTCGTTCATGTCATTCGTCATGGCCAACGCGACGGCAATCGGCCGCCCCTTCGGACCATGGTGGCTTATCGGCCGGGCGAGAATCGGCGCCCGCTCGAAGTGCTCTATCTCGCCACCACCGGCGACAGCGTGGCGCTGGAACTTCCGACCGCCGCGGGTCGCGGCGAGTCGTTCGCGATCGCCAGCTGGAAGGATCTGGTGAACCAGCAGTTCTGGGTGGCGACGTCCGGCAAAGCCGGCATCCGCCTCACCAGCACCGGCGAAGCCTGTCCCAAGCCCGAGCGATCGACCAACGTGACCTGTAACGTGGCCGAGTTTTCGGTGCTGGTCGACGGGGTGTTCCACGCCTTGATCGACAACCAACGGGGTCGAATCGACCGGAACCGGTCGGTCGGGATCGGTTCCCGGGCCAGTGGCGTCAACGGGGCCGTGCTGGTCTTCAATTAGTCGATTCCGGTCGTGGCGGTGGTTATGTTCCCGAGTCGAGGGAGCTATCCACCGCCAACCTCCGGAGCCGCCCGGTGGCCGATCGACTCGATCCGACGTTAGGTGATCCCAGGGCGTACGACTTCATCAATCCAGTTCTGCTCCGGTTCCGCGACCTCGACATGTTGGGTCACGTCAACAACGTGGCCCTGGCCGGGTGGCTGGAAGACGGTCGGGTGGCCCTCGAGCTGCCGATTCAGCCCTGCACACCCTCGTATTCGGGACCGGTGATCGTCTTGCTGGAGGCCCGGATCCGGTACCTCGAGGAGATCCATCTCCCGGACCACGTCGAGGTCGGCACCCGAATCCAGAAGCTCGGTCAGACCTCGGTCGTCATCGGGCAGGGCGTGTTCGCCAACGGGAAGTGCGCCGCGATGGCGGAGTTCGTCGAGGTGCTGATCGACCCCGGCACCCGTCGCCCGACTCCCTGGCCAGCCGACTTCCGGGCCCATCTCGAGCGCTACCTGCGGAAGGGCTGAGGTGCTCGACTTCCTGCTCTTGGCCGCCGGCCTGGTGGTCGGGTTGCTGCTGGTGCCGCTCGGACTGCCCGGCTTGTGGCTGATGCTCGCCCTTGGGCTGGCCCATCAGCTCCTGGTCGACCCGCCGACGATCGGTTGGATCGCCCTCGGGTGGTGTCTCGCCCTGGCGATCGTCGCGGAAATCCTCGAGTTCACCTTGTCGGTCCGTTACACGGCCAAGTACGGGGGCTCGAGGCGGGCCGGGTGGGGGTCGTTGATCGGGGGACTGATCGGCGCGGTGATGGGCGTGCCGATCCCCTTGGTCGGATCGCTGATCGGGGCGTTCCTCGGGTCGTTCCTGGGTGCGCTCGTGGCCGAGTACTCGGTGGCTCGCGACCGCGGGGCCGCCGGCCGAGCCGCGTGGGGTTCGCTGCTCGGCCGGGTGATGGCGACCGTGGCCAAGACCGCCATCGGCATCGCGATCGCCGTCATTCTGCTGGCCCGCGCCTGACGACGCCGGGTGACCGCCGCCCGCGGCTCGGTGGCGCGCTCAGCGGCGGACGAGGCGGTTGTAGCGGGCCAGGATGGCCGTGACCTGGTCGTGGGGAAGGGCCCAGGCCCGGCGGTAGTCGGCTCCGGTCATCGTCTCCGCCGCGAGCATCGCGTTGATGATCGCCTCTTCGGTGGCATCGACCGTCGCGGTGAAGAGCGGGTCCATCAGGCCGGAACCGAGCCGCGTCATCGTGGGCGCCGGCAAGGTCGAGCGACCGCTGTTGCCCCAGTCGACGCCCCGGTTGGCGGTCGAGAAGGCGATGAAGATGTCGCCGGAGCCGTTGCCGTTGTTGGAGCCCATCCGGCCCATGCCTAACGCCACGCGGCGGACCATTCGCTTGAGCTGATCGGGCGACAGCGGCGCGTCGGTCGCCACCACGATGATGATCGACCCCTGCTCCGGTTCCTCGGCGGGTTGCTCGCTCCCACCGGAACCGCCCCGGCAGACCGGTATCGTCCGGCCGTCGAAGGTGGTCAGCGGCGGATCGATCTGCCGCTCGACGCAGGGATCGACCCCGGTCACCTCACGCCCGACCAGCACCCCGGCGATGCGAAGTTGGCTCCGGGTGCCGTAGTTGCATTGGACCAGAACGCCGACGGTGAAGCCGCCTTCCGCCGCCGAGAGCACTCGGGAGGCCGTCCCGGTGCCGCCCTTGAACCCGTGGCAGTTCATCCCGGTCCCGCCACCCACGTTCCCTTCGGTCACCGCGCCGGGCCGGGCGTTGTCGAGGGCCTGGAAGGCGTGCTCCGGCTTGAGGTGGAGTCCCTTCATGTCGTTGAGGCCGCCATCGCTGGTCTCGGCGACCACCGGATACCAGAACGGGCCCGGGGCGTTTCGTTTGACCATCCAGTCCAC
The DNA here is from genome assembly GCA_016874005.1 of Gemmatimonadota bacterium. GTDB lineage: Bacteria > Gemmatimonadota > Gemmatimonadetes > Gemmatimonadales > GWC2-71-9 > SHZU01. Next base: position 10,810 of record VGVQ01000034.1, read on the forward strand.
CACCGCGTCCCGCACCGTCCCGACGCTCAAGGTGTTGGTGATCATGATGGGGGTCTCGAGGACCCCGGTCTCCTCGATCCAGTGGGTCCCGGTCATGTCGCCGTTGCCGTTGCCGGCGTAGAACGCCGCGAAAACCGGCTCCAGGGTGGCTCGGCCCCGCGGCAACACCGCGGTGACCCCGGTGCGCACCGGTCCCTGTCCGACGACCCGCTTGCCCTCGCCGCGAATCAGGGTGACATAACCAACTTCGACACCTGCGACGTCGGTGATCGCGTTGTGGCGGCCGGGAGTGCCGTCGAGCGGGATGCCGAGGTCCCGGGCCCGGGCCTTGGTCTGGGCCAGTCCGGAACCGGCGGCGAGGGTGGCGATCATGCCGATGAAGACGGCCGGGCGAATCATGACGGGCTCGCGGGGTGAAGGGGGCACCGGAGGATATCGCCGCGCCGCCGGTCTCACCAGGGCGATGCTGGCAGTGTCTACCCGTGGTTAGGCGACCAGGACCACCTTGCCGATGACCCGCCGGGCGTGGAGGTGCTGGTGGGCGGCGACCGCGCCGGCGCGGTCCAACGGAAAGGTCCGGTCCACGATCGGCTCGAGCGCGCCTGACGTCACGGCATCGAAGATCTCCCCGAGGAGGGGCCAGAGCAGCTCCTCGCGATGGTGGAGATGGAGCAGGTGAATGCCGGAGATGGCGAGGTTCGGCTCGATCAGCGAGAGGGGATGGAGACGCGGTGTCTTGAGCCAGGCCAATGCCATCGGGAGGAAGCGTCTTTGGTCTCTTGGCATCGCGTCGCTCAGGCCGTAGAACACCAGGCGTCCCAGGGGCGCCAGGAGGCGGCGGCAGCGAGCGGTGGCTTCGCCGCCGATGGCGTCGAGCGCCAGGTCCAGTCGGCGGGGCCCGAGGGTGGCCTCGACGTCCCTGGTCCAGTCGCCGGCCGAATCGAAGCACGCCTCCGCCCCGAGCCGCTCGGTCACGAACGCGCGCTTGGCGGCGGACCCGGCGGTCCCCAACACCCGGAGGCCTCGCCACCTCGCCAGCTGCACGGCCGCCGTTCCCACCCCGCCGGCGGCGTTGAGCACCAGCACGGTCTCTCCGGCCCGGGCCCGGGCCGATTCGAACAGGGCCACGGCGGCGGTGAGGAACGCCACCGGAATCGCGGCAGCCTGCGTCGGGGTCAACCCGGACGGATACCGGAACAGGTTGCGCTCCGGGACCACGATGTCGCGGGCGTATCCGCCATGCCGAATCAGGGCCACGGCCGGGTCGCCTAACGCCCAGCCGACCACGCCGGTGCCGAGACCCCGCACCACGCCGGCAACTTCGAACCCGGGGCTGTAGGGCCTCGGCGGGACGGTCGCATAGAGCCCGGCTCGCATCAGCAGATCGGCGAAGTTGACCCCGGCGGCGAGGACCTCGAGGTGGACCTCGCCCGGTCCGGCCTCGGGGAGCGGAACCTGGCGCTCGGCCAAGACCTCCGGGGGCCCGTGTCGCTCGATTCTGATGGCCGTGGTCTGTCGCATCAGCCCCAAACTAGTGGACTGTACCAGATAAGTGTGTAGTGCTATATTGGCTGGTATGGACACCCAGCCGATCGCCTTGACGCCCGCCGAGCGGACCGAATTGGAGCGACGCACCCGAAGCCGGACGGGCCGAGCCCATGATGCGGTG
>VGVQ01000035.1 GCA_016874005.1 Gemmatimonadota bacterium
CCGAAGCCGTCGCGGCCGCGGCCCCGTCGACCGATTCGCCGGCCGCGCCGATCCAGCCCACCACCGCCGACACCGGCACCGTGGCGCCCGCCGCGACGACCTGCTTGAGGAGAACCCCGCCAGCTCTCGCGACCAGCTCCATCACCGCCTTGTCGGTCTCGACGTCGGCCAGGACCTCGCCCGCCGCGACGGGATCGCCTTCCCGTTTCTTCCACTCGACGAGGCGCCCTTCCTCCATCGTCGGCGACAACGCTTCCATCACGACCTGGGTTGCCATTACCGGTAGAGCACTTTCTTGGCGGCCTCGTGGATCTTGCCGGCGTCCACCTTGGCGGCGCGCTCGAGGTGCTTGTTATAGGGCATCGGGACATCCGCGCCGGTGACCCGGAGAATCGGCGCGTCGAGCGCGTCGAAGGCATCGCGCTGGATGACGTCGACCACTTGGGCCCCGACACCCGCGAACGCCCAGCCCTCCTCGGCGACGACGCAGCGATTGGTTTTGCCCACCGAGCCGAGGATGGCCTCGGTGTCGAGCGGGCGGATGGTGCGAAGGTCGATCACCTCGGCGTCGATCCCCTCGGCCGCCAGGCTTTCGGCGGCCTTGAGCGCCGGACCCACCGTCTTGGAATGGCTGATGATGGTGACGTCCCGGCCAGCGCGCTTGACGTCGGCTCGCCCGATCGGCACCAGGTGCTCGCCTTCGGGGACGTCGCCCTTCTGGTTGTAGAGCATTTCGCCTTCGATGAACACCACCGGGTCGTCGTCCCGGATCGCCGCCTTGAGAAGGCCTTTGGCGTCCGCGGGGGTGGCGGGCGCGATGACCTTGAGGCCGGGAATGTGGGCGTAATAGCTCTCGAAGGCCTGGGAATGCTGGGCACCCAACTGCAGCGCCGCACCGCCGGGGCCCCGGAAGACGATCGGGACCCCGATCTGACCCCCCGACATGTAGCGCATCTTGGCGGCGGAGTTGACGATCTGATCGATGGCGAGGAGCGCGAAGTTCCAGGTCATCATCTCGATGACCGGCCGCAGACCAACCATCGCCGCCCCGACCCCGATGCCGGCGAAGCCCAGCTCCGCGATCGGGGTATCGACCACCCGCTTGGGGCCGAATTCCTTGAGCAGGCCGCGGCTCACCTTGTAGGCCCCGTCGTACTCGGCGACCTCTTCTCCCATCAAGAAGACCCGGTCGTCGCGGCTCATCTCTTCGCGCAAGGCTTGGTTGAGGGCGTCGCGGTAGGTGAGGGTCGCCATTTTCACTGGCCCTCCGGTGCGTAGACGTCTCGGTGGAGCACCGCGAGGTCGGGCTCGGGCGACGCCTCCGCGAACCCGATCGCGTCGGTCACTTCGGCCATCACCTCGGCCTCGAGCGCGGCCTGCTGCTCGTCGTCCCAGTAGCGGCCGGCCCGCATCAGCTCGGTCAGGATCGCGATCGGGTCGCGGCGCCGGTACTCCTCGACCTCGTCCTTGCTGCGATAGGTTCCATGGGCCGCGTCGGACATCGAGTGACCGACGTATCGGTAGGTCTTGATCTCGAGCAAGGTCGGCTTCGATTCGCCGCGCGCCCGGCTGACCGCCCGGTCCATCGCCTCGCGAACGGTCAGCACGTTCTGGCCGTCGACCTGCTCGGCGGGCATGTCGTAGGCGGTGCCGCGGACCGAAAGATTGGTGACCGCCGCCGCTCGGGACACGGCGGTGCCCATCCCGTAGCCGTTGTTTTCGACGATGAAGACGACCGGGAGGTCCCAGAGCGAGGCCATGTTGAGGGTCTCGTGGAAGGCCCCGATGTTCGCGGCCGCTTCGCCGAAGAAGCAGACCGCGAGGTGCTCGTCGCCCCGGTACTTGTGGGCGAAGGCCACGCCCGCCGCGAGGGGGATGTGGCTCCCGACGATGCCGTGGCCGCCCAGGAACCCGACCGAGGCATCGAACAGATGCATCGAGCCACCCTTGCCCCCGGAGCACCCGGTGGCCTTGCCGTACAGCTCCGCCATCACCGCCCGGGACGAAATCCCGCGGGCCAGGGCGTGGCCGTGCTCCCGGTAGGCGCTCACGACGTGATCGCCGGGATCGAGCGCCGCCATCACTCCGACGGCCACCGCTTCCTGGCCGATGTAGAGATGACAGAACCCGCCGATCTTGCCTAACGAATAGGCCTCGCCGGCTTTCTCCTCGAACCGTCGGATCAGGAGCATCTGCCGGAGATAGGAACGGTGCAGGGCCCTGGTGGCGGCATCACGCGCCGGGCCAGCGGCCTCGGGGGCGGTCAGCGTCATGGGGTCGCTCGGGTGGCCTTGGCCTGGTCGATCTGCTCCCAGGCGTGGTAGCTCGAACGGGTCAGCGGGCTCGCCTCGACGTGGTCGAATCCCATCGACATTCCGATGGCACGCAGCTCGGCGAACTCGGCCGGGGTGTAATACCGGGCGATCGGCAGGTGGCCGGCGGAGGGACGCAGATACTGTCCCAAGGTCAAGATGTTCACGTCGGCGCGACGGAGATCCCGCATGGCGTCCACCAACTCATCCCATTCCTCGCCCATGCCCAGGATGATCCCCGATTTGGTCAACCCGTCCGGGGCTATCCGCCGGGCGGTCGCCAACAGATCGAGGGCCCGACGATACCGCCCACCGGGCCGGGCCAGGCGATAGAGGCGGTCGACCGTCTCGAGGTTGTGATTGAGGATGTCCGGCTTGGCGTCCAAGACGATTCGCAGGGCCCGCTCCGATCCCTTGAAGTCGGGAATCAAGACCTCTACCGAGGTGTCGGGCCGCCGCTTCTTGATCTCGGTGATACACCCGGCGAACGACTCGGCGCCGCCGTTTTCGAGATCGTCGCGATCGACCGAGGTGATCACGACGTGGGCGAGCCCCATCGCGGCCACCGCCTCGGCGAGCCGGATCGGCTCGACCGGGTCTAAAGGAGCGGGGGTGCCGTGCGCTACGGCACAGTAGGCGCAATTCCTGGTGCAGACGTCACCCAGGATCATGAAGGTCGCGGCTTGGTGCTCCCAGCACTCGCCGATGTTCGGACAGCGGGCCTCCTCGCACACGGTGTGAAGGTCGAGGTCCCGCATCAACGCCTTGATCCGAAGGTAGTTGGCCCCGCCGGGCGACTTGACCTTGAGCCAGGACGGCTTGCGCTCGACGGCCGCCGTCCAGGGCGCGGCTGGCGCTGTCGAGGCACGGGTCAATTGGACCAGCGGTAGCGCCACGGCGATAACTCCGAGAATGGGATCGCTCGGACACGGAACGGACCGCGCCGAAGCCTACAAGAATACTATCGGACCGGGACTGGGGAAAGCTGAGTTTCGGTGGGGGTAACCGACAGATTGGCAGATACTTAGCGAGCCATCGGATCAGGTCGGCGAAACCCGATCAGTCGAGCACCCCGGCGAAGAACGCAGCAAGGTCGATCTCGAGCGCCGCGGCGGCGCCTGCCGGTGTCCAGGCGAACCGATCGATCGCGATTTCCGGTCGGGCGTCGCCCGGCCGCCATCGTTCCACCAGCCGCGTGTCGAGGTCGACGATCCAGAACTCCGCCACGCCGGCGTCCTGGAAAGCCGGGCGCTTGACGACTCGGTCAAACCGGGCCGTCGACGGCCAGGAAACCTCGACCACCAGGAGCGGTGTGGCGGCCTCGGACCATTCCCGCGGCCGGCGGCCGCCCTCGAGGAGCGGGAGGACGAACAGGTCGGGCTGGTAACTCTCCCCGGGCCGGATCTCGAGGTCGGCCGGAGCGAACGAGAGGTGGCCGATTCGGTGGGCCCGGACGTAGGGGGCGAGCAGCAGCACGAGATCGCGGACCGCGTCTTGGTGGGCCTGGCGAGGCGAAGGGCTCACCAGCAGCTGCCCGGCCACCAGCTCGTACCGCTTGCCGTCGTCCGGCAGGGCCAGGACCTCTTCTCGGGTTCACCGATGCACCGCTTGCGGCATGACCATGCGGTAGCCTCCTCGGCGAATCTCGGGCAAGCCATTCCTCAAACTCGGCATTCGGCCGCGCCGGGCAGTAACCATTTTGCCGCGCGGTGTCATCGATTGACCGCAACCCGGTCTGGCGGCGCCTTGACTTCTCCACTATCCATTGCCGGTCCCGACCAGGGGGTGATCGTGCCTGAACCGCTCTACCAGCCCACCTCGGCGGCCGCCCTGGCCCCGGACCGCGGTTGGTATCACCGGGTGGCCGAAGCCGGATCCCGCCAGCTGGTGGAGCGATTCGTCGTCCCGATCCGCTCCGGCCGAGCCTGGGCGATGCGGGCCGGCCAGGTGGCGCGGCTGGTGGCGATCGACGGCCCTCAGGTGGTGGACTTCAACGCCTGGAACCGCCACGACCCTCGGGAGCGGTTCTGGGCCGCCCGGACCAAGCAGCTCCACGGGGCTCACGTCGGGGTCTTCGACCGGCTCTGGTCCTGCCTGCCCTACCTTCGGCCGATGGCCACGATAATAGGTGATAGTATTGGTTACGGAATCGACGCCGACGGCGCTGGCTGTCATGATCTGCTCGGGACCCGGTGCGATCCGTACGTGCACAAGCTGCTCACCGGCCACGACTTCGACCTCTGCTGCCACTCGAACCTGGTCCGGGCGGTGCGGCCCTTCGGGCTGGCCGAGCCCGATATCCACGATGTCCTCAACGTCTTTCAGGTCACCGGGCTCACCCCGGACCGCCACGGCTATTTCGTCAAGCCTTGTCCGGCCAGGGCCGGCGATTACTTCGAGTTCTTCGCCGAGATCGACCTGCTCTGCGCCGTCTCGACCTGCCCGCACGGGGACATGTCTCGGCCGATCTGGGGCCCCGACGCCGCCGACGTCGAATCGATCTGCCGGCCGATTGCGGTTGAGCTCTGGGACATCGATCCGACACTGCTGTCCGGCTGGGAGCCGCCTCCGGTGGCGGACTATCGCGGTAATCACGGCTTGACGCGCTGATCGGCCTTGTTCGGCGGGTTTCGGGTGGCCTCGACTCGTCCCCCGATCCGTTTGCGTTCGGAGGGCCTGGTTGGGAGATTGCGGGGGCCACCGGAGTCTGTCGATGCGAGGCACTTGCGCCCTGCTGTTCCTTCTCGCGGTCGGCTCCGGCCCCGCCGGGGCCCAGACGGTCATCGTGCGCGCGGTCGAAGCGGAGACCAATCGGCCGGTCCCGGGCGCGATCGTTCAGCTGGTCGACACCACGATGCGGGCGGTCGCCCAGGGTCTCACCTCGGAGTCCGGTCGCCTGGTCCTCCGGGCTCCCGGTCCCGGTCGTTACCTCCTTCGAGCCGACCGCATTGGCTATTCCGGGGCGTGGACCGACACCTTCGGCGTTCGCGACACGGTGAGCATCGGCATCGTGATGCCGACCGATCGGATCATGCTTCCGGAGCTGGCGGTCACTGGGGCGACCGCCTGCGAGCGACGGGCCGACGGTGCCGAGACTGCCGCGCTCTGGGACGAAGTCCGCAAGGCCCTCACCGCCGAGGTGATTTCGTCCACCACCGAGGCCACCGAGCTGTCGGTGCGGCGGTTCCGGCAACAACGCACCCTGGCCGGGACCTTGGTGTGGGATTCGACCCTGAGTCGCCACCGCACCACCGCCTCGCCGTTCGTGAGTCCCCCGCCGAGCGAGCTGGCCAAGGACGGCTACATCACCTCCACCCGAGGCGGGTTCCAGTTCCATAGTCCGGACGCCCCCACCTTGCTGTCGCCGCAGTTCCTCGCCACCCACTGCTACTCGATGACCAGGGCGCCGGACGATTCGAGTCTCGTTGGCCTCGCCTTCGCCCCCACCCCGGAGGTCAAGCGGCCCGACGTCAAGGGCGTGCTTTGGGTGGCGAAGGCCAGCAACGAACTCAAGACCCTGGAGTACGAGTACGTCCACGCGCCCCGGGGCGCCCGAGCGCCGGGCATCGGAGGCAAGGTGGAGTTCGAGCGGTTGGAGTCGGGCGCTTGGATCGTCCGCGACTGGTACATCCGGGCGCCGCGGCGCTTCGCGGCCGTTCGCCAGTTCGGGCGCCAGACCCGGGTCCACGATACCCTGGTCGGCTACCTCGATCAGGGAGGGTCGGTCCGTCATGCCGGCGATGTCTCGATTGCCCTCGGGGAGGCGGGTGCCCGGGTCGTCGGCGGCACCGCCTATTTCGGCGATGTCGTGGGGCGGGTGGTCGACCCCGAGGGCCGACCCGTCGCCGGGGCGATCGTCGGGGTGAACATCTCCGATTCGGTCTACACCACCGACCGCGACGGCCGCTTCGAGGTGAAGGACCTTCCCCGGGGCCGGCTCGGGGTTCGGATTCGCGCGATCGGCTTCCAACCGCTGGGCGTCGCGGTCGCGGTCTCGGCCGATCGCCGGGTGCTCGACACCACCTTCACCCTCGCCCGGGCCGCCCGGGTTCTCGATTCCATCGTGGTCACCGCGTCCCGCGACCTGACCGCCGGCAAGATGATCGACGTCGAGCGTCGCCGCGCCGCGGGGTTCGGGAAATTCCTCACCAAGGCGGAACTGGGCGATCCGCTCCGGGGACCCCTCGAGACCCAACTTCGGCGGTTTGCCCGGGTTCGGTTGGTGCCGCTCTGCGGCGGGCTCGGCTTCGCGGCGGCCGGGTCCAGTCATTTCGGCGGTTCCGCGGTGGACATTGGCTGTACCACGGCCTGCTTCATGACGGTGTATCTCGACGGGGTGCCGCTGTGGTCTCCCGACATGGCCGCCCAGATCGGCCCGCCGGATCTCTCGCAATTCCACCCCCAGAATCTCGAGATGGTCGAGGTGTACCCGACCGAAGCGGTGACCCCGATCGAGTTCACCGGACGCCAGTCGCCCTGCGGGGTGATACTGGCCTGGACCAAAGTAGGAGGTCGCCGGTGATTCGGGCCGGCTCGACGCTCCTTCTCTGGTGCGCCCTCGCGCCTCCGGCGACGGCGCAGCTGGTCCGGGTCCGCGCCACCGAGGAGGAGACCCGCCGGCCCGTGGTCGGGGCGATCGTCCGGCTGGTCGACTCGGCCGGCCGGTCGGTGGCCCAGGGGCTCACCACCGAATCCGGCCGGGTGCAGCTCACGGCGGGCCGGCCCGGCCGGTTCCGGATCCGGGCCGACCGAATCGGCCATGCCGGGCTCTGGAGCGACCCGTTCGACCTGGCCGATACCCTGACCATCGAGCTGGTCATGCCGCTCGAGCGGGTGGTGCTGCCCGAGATCGCGGTTCGGGGGTCGTCGAGCTGCGTCGTCCGGGCCGATGGGGCACAGACGGCGGCGCTCTGGGAGGAGATCCGCAAGGCCCTGGCCGCCGGACAGATCACCGCCTCTAGTCAAAGTGTGGAGCTGTCGGTGCGTCGTTACCGGAAGTTCCGGGCGACCTCGGGCCAGCTCAAGGCCGACAGCACCCTCCGGCAGCACCGGACCAGGGCCTCGCCCTTCGTCAGTCCCCCGCCGGAGGCTCTCGCGGCCGAGGGGTACATTCGCGAGCTGGCCGGCGGGAGCTTCCAGTTCCACGCGCCCGACCTGCCGACCCTCCTGTCGGCCGGCTTTCTCGAGACCCATTGCTTCGAGCTGGCCAAGCCGTCTGGAGACGCGCCTGGCCTGGTCGGGCTCGGGTTTCGGCCCACCAGGGAAGTCAAGCGTCCGGACATCCGGGGGACGCTGTGGGTCGATCGGGCCAGCAGTGAGCTCAGGTTCCTCGAGTTTGTCTTCGAGCGGGTTCCCGACGCGGTCGACGTGCCGGGGATCGGCGGGCGGATCGACTTCAACCGGCTGGCGAATGGCGCCTGGATCGTAGCCGACTGGTACATCCGGACGCCGGACCGGGTGATGGTCGAACGGCAGCAGCGTTCTCGCCTCACTCGGCGCGACAGCCTGGCCGGGTACATCGACGAAGGCGGGACCGCTCGGCCCGTGGGCGACCCCACCCTGGCGTTAGGCGAGCCGGCGGCCCGGGTGCAGGCTGGCCCGGCGGTGGCCGGCGACCTGCGGGGCCGGGTGGTCGGCCCCGATCGGGTGCCCGTTCCGGGGGCCGAGGTGGCGGTCGCCGAAACCGACACGGTGCTCACCACCAATGCCCAAGGGCGCTTCGAGATTCGCGACCTTCCGGCCGGCCGGCTCCGCCTCCGGATTCGGGCGGTGGGGTTCGTTCCGACCGGGGTGACGGTGACGTTGGCGGAGGGACGCCGGCTGGTCGACACGACCATCGTGCTCGCTCGGGCCGCTCAGCTCCTCGATTCGGTGGTCGTGACCGCGAAGGCGCCGGGGTTCGAGGCGGGGAAGATGGCGGACGTCGAGCGGCGGCGCCGCGACGGGTTCGGCCGGTTCTTGATGCGCGAGGTGTTGCACGATCCGCTCCAGGGCGGCCTCGACAATCAGTTGCGCCGGTTCGGTCGGATGCGGATGGCGCCGCGCTGTTTTGGGCAAGGATACGCGCCGGCATCGACGACCCGGGGCGAACCACCGGTGAAGGTCAACTGCAGTCCCGGAGTGGGGCCCCGGATCGAACTCCTCGATTGCTTCATGGCGGTCTATCTCGACGGGGCGGTCTACTGGTCTCCCGACATGGGGCTGGTCGCCGAGCCGCCGGACTTCTCGAAGTTCGTCCCCACCCAATTCGAGGCGATCGAGGTGTATCGCAGCGCGGCGGAGACCCCCATCGAGTTCACCGGGCCCGCCGCTGGCTGCGGGGTCGTTCTGCTGTGGACTCGGGTGGGCTGAGGCTGGCGCCTATCTTTCTCTTCCGGCCTCATCAGCGAGCCCTTTCATGCCCAGACTCTCGACCCACCTAACGGTCCTCCTGGCGATCGCCGGCGCCGCTCCCGGCGCTGCCCAAAGCTACGACCTCGTCATCCGCGGCGGCCGGGTGATCGACCCCGAAACCCGGACCGATCGAGTCACCAACGTCGGGATCCGAGGCGGCACCATCGTCACCCTCACCGACGCGCCGCTCACGGGAACCCGGGTGATCGACGCCCGCGGCCGGATCGTGGCACCCGGTTTCATCGACATCCTGAGCGGCGGGATCACCCCGGAGGGCACCCGGTACAAGGTGACGGATGGGGTCACCAGCCTCCTCGCCATGCACGGCGGACCGGTCGACGTGGCCGCCTGGTACGACAGCCTGAGCCGCGCCCCGATGCACGTCCATTTCGGCACCACCGTCGGGCACGGACAACTTCGGGTCGCGGTGGGAATCACCGACCGCGAGGCGGCCGCCACTCCCGAGCAAACCGCCGACATGGTCCGGCTCGGTCACCGGGCCATCATGGCCGGCGCGGTCGGGATCGGCTTCGGGGTCCAGTACACTCCCGGCGCCTCGGAAGAAGAGGTGCTCGAGCTGTTCAAGCTGGCCGCCCGGATGGGCGTTCCGGTTCACCTCCACACCCGGTTCCTCGGGCCGCTTCCGCCGGAGAACAGCATCAAGGGCATTCAAGAGGTCATCGCCAACGCCGCGGCGACCGGGGCGTCCGCCCAGGTCGTCCACCTGAACTCGATCTCGGTGGTTCAGCGGGGCGTCGAGACCGCCCTCGACCTGATCGCCGGCGCCCGCGCCCGGGGCATCGACGTCATGGCCGACGCCTACCCGTGGGAGGCCGGGTCGACGGGGCTGGAGTCGGCGGTGTTCGACCCGGGCTGGCAACAACGGATGAGCATCACCTACTCCGACATCGAGTTGGTTCGGTCCGGCGAGCGGCTCACCGAAGCCACCTTCAAGCAGTACCGCGAAGATGGAAAGCCCGACGGGGTGGTGATCCACTTCGTCACCAAGGGGGCCAACGTCGCGGCTCTGTCGCATCCCCTGGTGATGGTGGCGAGCGACGGCGGAATCCAGGACGGCCGGGGCCACCCGAGGGGCGCCGGCACTTTCGCGAAGTTCCTCCGCGAGTATGTCCGTGAGGGTCGTAGACCTGCCCCAGTTCCGTTGACACCTCCAAGGCCCTGATATTCAGGGTGGGAGGAACAACGATGGCTCGCGATCGACGGTCGTTCACGAAGGAGTACAAGCAGGAAGCGGTCCGACTGCTGCTG
>VGVQ01000036.1 GCA_016874005.1 Gemmatimonadota bacterium
GGTTGTCGTCGTCCACGATGCCCGGGGCCTCCTCGAGGATGTCCGCGGGATGGTGCGAGAGGCGAAACAGAAGGCGGGGATCCGGCCCGGTCCGATGCCCTGGGATCATTCCGAACCGACGTCGACGACGAGCGGGCGGACTCCCTAGCGGCGCGCCGGGGCCGTCGGACGGCCTCGGTCAAGGAGAGCGGCGGGCCGGCGCGGTGCCAGGCTCCGGCAGCGGGAGGTGCTGCAGGCCGACGATCTGGCCCCGGTCGACCACCACCTCCCCATCCCGGATCACCCACTGGACCTGGGTCAGGTCGTCGAGAAGCTCATCGGGTTTCCCGCGCACCACCAGGACATCCGCGAGCTTCCCCGGCTCGAGGGTGCCGAGTCTGTCGGCCATGTCGATAATGGTCGCGTTGGTCCCGGTCGCGGCCACCAGGGCCTCGGGTCCGGTGAATCCAGCGGCCACTAGAACCTTGAGTTCGGTCAAGTAGGCCGCGGGGAGGTGCCGATACCAGGCGCCGACCAGGTCGGTGCCGACCCCGATCGTGACACCGGCGCGCTTCATCTTTCTCACCATCTCGATGTTGGCCTCGTGGGAGAAGCTAAAGCGCCGGGACATCGTCCCGTAGTAGCCGCCCCGGGTGTCGAAGATGTACTTGTAGGAGACGACCGTCGGCACCGAGCAGGTCCCCTTGGTCGCCATCAGACGAATCGTCTCCTCGCTCCGGGGAAGCGGGTGCTCGATGCAATCGGCCCCGGCCTCGACCGCCCACTGGGTGTAGAAGGTCTCGGCATCGACAGTCACCCTGAGCCCGAGCGCGTGAGCCTCGGCGATGGCGGCCGCCACCTCCTCGCGGGTGAAATGGCTCGTCAACTTGATGAAATCGGCACCTCGTTCGTACTGCTCCCGCACCGCCTCGCGCCACTCCTCGGGACCCGACGCGACCCGCACCGCCCCGAATAGCAAAGACCCCGGACGGAGCCCCCCCGCGGCATGCCCGCCGCGGGCGGAGATCAAGTTGCCGGCGGCGAAGACGCGCGGGCCGGGGAGCCGACGAGCCCTAACCCAGTCCTTGAGCCGGAACGCCACGTCGCCGTGCGATCCGACGTCGCGAACGCTGGTGATCCCGCTGGCGATGTAGGCCCGGAGCCGCTCGACCCCTCGGAGAGTGCCTTGGATCGGGTCGGCGATCAGCTGCTGAGGCTCGTCCGCGGGCCCGAACCCCCCGGACATGTAGTAGCTCAAGTGGGTGTGGAGGTCGATCAACCCCGGAAGGACGGTCATTCCGCCCACGTCGATCACCCGGGCCTCGGCGGGCCAGGTCTTCGACCCGGGCGCCAGCACGGCGCGGATCCTGTTCCGTTCGATCACCAACGTCCCGGGCCGGGCCGCCGCTCCGGTGCCGTCGAAGATCCGCCCGCCGACCAGCACGATCGACCCGTCCGGCCCGGTCGGTCCCGGGGCCACCGGGACCCGCCGCGGGTCGTCCGACACCGGGGTACCGGGAGCCACGTACCGACGACGATCCTCCGGCCGATCCTGTGCGAGTGCCGTGGCCGCCCCCACGGCGAGCAACAACCCGGCGGCAAGGATGGTCGGGGCGGCGAGAGGGGAGCGAAGCGGGGCTCGATGGCCATTTGTGCCGTGGGACACCTGGACCTCCTCCGATCGATGGCCCCCGCGTGCCCCCCCGCTGGCGGGGTCTCGCGTCAGGCGACGGTGGCGTCGGAAAGCCTCGCCGTGAATACTAACTGTATGCGCTCGTTGCGTAGTCGAGGCCGGGAGCGGTGCCGCGACCGCCCCGCTCCGCGGCGCGCCAAGTCGCCGGGCCGGGCGAACGGCAGGAGCAGGTTCCTGCGACTACTACCCGCGCCGGTTGCGAGGTAGCTTGGAGTACCGGGAGGCCGGACACTCATGCCAACCAAGACGTCGACCAAGGCGCGCGGTGCCCACCCCGCGAAACGACCCCCACGGGGCGTTGGGGCCAAGCACGTCTACCAGCAACTGCGGAAAGAGATCCTCACGCTGGCCCTGGAGCCTGGCACCCTGCTCGACGAGGTCGAGATCGGTCGCCGGTTTCATCTCTCGCGGTCGCCGGCTCGGGAGGCGCTGATTCGGCTGTCGACGGAGGGGCTGGTCCGAGCCCTCCCCAACCGCGGCGCGGTGGTGGCGCCCTTCGACGTCAGCATGCTGCCGGCCTACCTGGAGGCCTTGGAGCTGGTCTACCGGCTCACCGCGCACCTGGCGGCCGTGCGGAGAACCCCGCGGTCGCTGGAGCGGATCGTCGCGGCTCACCGGCGCTACGAGGCGCTCAGCAAGGCGGGCCAGTTCCTGGAGTCCTTGGAGGCCAACCGCGATTTCCACGTGGCCATCGCCGAGGCGACCGCGAACCCCCACTTCACCGCCTGGACCCGGGCGATCCTCGAGCAGGGGCAACGTCTCTTGGTGGTCGCCGTCGGGCACATGAAGGAGGGCAAGCTTCTGGGCGCTCATCCGGCGATGGTGGAGGCGATCCGCAAAGGCGACGCCGAAGCGGCCGAAGTCGCCGCCCGGCGGGATGCCCGCAACACCATCAACGAGCTGCGGGCCTGGCTCGCGGAGTCCGCGACGGCGGGAGTGACGCTTCCCTAGCCCGCTCTACCTGTCCGGGTTGACCTGGTACTGCTCCAGCGAGCCGTCGGGCAGCGCGCGGGTCGTGAGCAGCAGGGTCCGGCCTCCGGCCCTGATCCGAAAGGCGCGGTAGCTCATCCCACCTCGCATCTCGTAAGCCACCGGGACGAATTCGGTCGGGCCGCCGAGCGGAGCGAGGCTGGTGGCGAAGTCCTCCACCGCTTGTTTCGAGAAGTAGGCATTGGCGTTCGGGGTGAACAGCCCGCGATCGATCCTCCCTTGCTGCAGGTCCGCGAAGATCCGCCGTGCCTGGCTCAGCGCCGTGGCCTGCGCCGTGTCGGTGACGACGAAGAGGATGGCCGCGATCCGGTCGGCGATCAGCCTGGTCGCCCGGGATTCGTCGTTGGAAAGGACGACGATCGCGGTTCGGTCGTCCGGATACACTTCATGGTAGGTGAAGTAACCCGAAGCTCCGCCGCTGTGCGAGATCCGGCGGCGGCCGTTCGCGGCGCTCACGTTCACCCCGAGCCCGTAGCCCGCCCCAAGGCCGTTGACGAGGCGCGCCTCCGTTTCCATGAACGCGTAGGAAGCCGGACGGAGCAGCGCGCGGTTGATCAGGGCGATGTCCCACAGGGCGAGATCATGGGCCGTCATCGCGAGCTGGCCGCAGCCGAAGAGCCATCCCTTGGCCTCCTTCGGCGCGGGGCGCCACGGTCCGAGCCCGTAGCGGGTATAGCCACCGGCGTCGGCCGGGCCGGGGCCTCCGATATCGGCATCGACGACCGACCTCATCCCAAGGGGCGTGAACACCCGCTCCTGGAGGAACTCGAACAGCCCCTTACCGCTGGCTTTCTCGACGATCAGCCCGGCGATGGTGTAGTTGGTGTTACTGTACTCCCATTTCGTCCCTGGCTCGAAGTCCAGCGGGATCCGGGCCCACCGATCCGCGATCTTCTGGGGCGGGGTCGGCGTGAGCAGGTCCGAGAAGACGTAATCCTGGGGCCAGAAATCCTGGTAGCCAGCCGTCATCGAGAGCAGCTGGTGCAGGGCGACGTCCTCCGACCGGGTCAGCTCAGGCAGCCATTTCGCCACTTTGTCGTCGAGGGAGAGCTTCCCGTCTTCGGCGAGCAGCAGCAGGGCGGCCGCGGTGAATTGCTTGCTGATGGAGCCGATGTGGTAGCGGGTCGTGGTGGTCGCGGGCATCGCCGGCGTCAGGCGTCGATTCCCGTAAGCCTGCTGGTAGACGATCTTGCCCTCGCGCACGACGGCGATCGCCACGCTCGGGCCGCCGTGGGCCGCGAGGTTTCCGGCAGCCGCGCTGTCGATCGCCCGGCGCTGGGCGACAGAAAGCCCCTCCTGAGCGTTCGTGGGCGAGCAGGCCCCCGCCGTGAACGCGGCGGCGAGGGTCAGTACGGTGAGCCGCTGAATGTTCATCGACCTGATCTCCTAGGGGGTGGTCATCACGCCGAGAAGAGGGGACGCCCGAGGAGCCGTTCCTCGACGTCGACACCGAGCCCCGGACCGGTCGGCGCGATGCCGACACCGGCCTTGGAGCGGGGCTGGTAGCCGGCGATGTGCTCGTTGACCCAGTCGTTCATGAACGACACCGTGAAGAGGGCCTCCGGCGCGGTGCTGGCCGCGAGGTGGCTGATGGCGGCGGTGGTCACGTCGCCCCCCCAGGTATCCTCGATGGTTAGGCGGAGGCCGAGCGTCTGGGCCAGGTCGCGAATGAGCCTGGCTTTGGTGAGGCCGCCGACCTTGCTGATCTTGAGGTTGATCGCGTCCATCGCGCCAGCGTGGAAGGCGCGAAGGAGGGAGGGAAGGTCGGTGATCAGTTCATCGAGCACCATCGGAAGGGTGGTCCGCTCCCGGACGTAGAGGCATTCCTCGAGCGTCGGGCAGGGCTGCTCGAGGTAGGTGCGCGGGAGCCCCTCGAGAAGGCGCGCGGCGACGACGGCGTCCTGCATGCGCCAGCCGCAGTTCGCGTCGGCGATCACGGTGTCGCCGTCGCCGGTAGCTTCGACGACGCTGATGACCCGCTTGGCGTCGGCGGCGGGGGCGCCCCCGACCTTGAGCTGAAACCGGCGAATGCCCTCCGCCTTCCGGGCCAGCACGTAGTCCCGCATCCGGGCGGGCTCATCGAGCGGCACCGCGATGTAGAGCGGATACTGGTCCTGCCTTCGGCCGCCGAGCAGGGTGCTCACGGGAAGGCCGGCCGCACGTCCCACCAAGTCCCAACAGGCCATGTCGACGGCGCTCTTGGCGTAGCCATGCCCCATGAGGGCCGAGTCCATCGTTTCGTAGACTTCGGCCAGGTTGCGGGGATCCACGCCGATCAGATGGGGGACGATTTCGCGAAGCGCGGCGACGGCCCCGGCGCCGAAGGCCGGGAGATAGGTCGTGCCGAGCGGGCAGACTTCGCCCCACCCGACCAGACCGGAGTCGCTGGTCACCCGAACCACGGTGCTCTGGAGGCAGGTGATGACGCGGTTGCCAGACATTACGTAGCTGCCGTGGACATAGGTCACGTCGTAGCCGAAGACGTCGATGGCAGAGATCAACATGGCGCGGTCTCCTTGTCCTTCCTTGAACCGGCGTTGCGCAGGGGAGGGCGCGTGGCGCCCCTCCCCTTTTTCCGCTTGGGTTATCGGGGCATCCCGACGGGCGGCGGGATCGGGAGCGCAGGATGCCGAGGAATGACGACCCGACCGTTCTCGACGACCACCTCGCCATCCCGAATCACCAGATTCACGTGGGTCAGGTCGTCGAGGTTCCGATCCGGCTGCCCTCGGACGACCAGCACATCGGCGAGCTTCCCGACCTCGAGGGTCCCGAGCTTGTCGTCCATGTCGAGAATCTCGGCACTGGTCTTGGTGCCCGCCATCAGCGCTTCGGCCACCGTGTACCCCGCTTCCACGAAATGCTTCAACTCTCGAATGTAAGCCGGAAGCTGATAACGGTAATTGATGCCCACGACATCGACCCCAACCCCGGTCTTGACGCCCGCCTGCTTGAGGCGTCGGATCATCTCGACGTTACGGGCTGGCGAGAAACCGAACCGCCTCGACGTGGAGCCGAAGTACCCTCCTCTCTCGTCGAAGACGAAATCGTAGGCCGTGACCGTCGGCACCGCGGACATCCCGCGCTCGGCCATCCTGCGAATGGCATCGTCGGTCCGCGGCAGGGGATGTTCGATGATGTCGACCCCCGCATCGATCGCCCAGTCGACATAGAACGTCTCGCAGTCGCAGGCGACCCGGAGCCCAAGCGCGTGCGCTTCCTCGACCGCGGCCTTGACCTCTTCCGGGCTGAAGTGGCTGGCGATCTTGATCACGTCGGCACCGGCCTTGAATTGCTCCCGCACGGCATTGCGCCAGTCGACCGGACCGGACACTTCTCTGACGTAAGTCCACAGGCTCGACCCGGGTCGAAGCCCCTCGGCGCCATGTCCGCCCGTACCGGTGAGAAGCTGCCCGGCCGGGAATACTCGGGGACCGGGAAGCCGGCGCTGCCTGACCCAATGCTTCAGGCGGAAAGGGACCGAGCCGTGTGATCCCACATCCCGCACACTGGTGATCCCGCTCTCGATGAAGTACCGAAGCCGCTCGACTCCCCGGAGCGTCGCTTCGACATGATCGGCGGCCAGGTTCCATGGCTCTTCCGCCGTACCAAACCCATAGGTGAGATGGGCATGGAGGTCGATCAACCCCGGGAGGATCGTCATCCCGGTGACGTCGATGATCCGAGCCCCTGCCGGTCGCCCCCCGGCCGCGGGGGGCTGGATCGCCGCGATCCGATTTCGCTCGATGACGATCGTGGCCGGACGAGCCGCCGTCCCCGTTCCGTCGAAGACCCGGCCCCCGGTAAGCACGATGGCGCCCTCCGGACCGGTCGGTCCCGGCCGCACCGGAATCCGCTGCGGGTCGTCGGAGACGGGCGTGTTGGGGTCCAGGTATCGGCGCCGGTCCGCCGCCCGGTCCTGGGCCCACAGCGACAACCCGGTGCAACAGAACAATGCCATGGCGATCGACGGAGCGACAAGACGTTCGAGAACGGGAACTCGCATGGAACCACTCCTCGATAATGGTGATGGCGAAGGTCTTCCTCAACGCTCGTCAATGCTCATGACGTGGCTCGGCCCGGCAGGGCCGTCGCCACCATGGACAAATAGCATCCGCATGCACATAGTATGCAAGTAAAGTAGCGGACCAAAGAGACCAACCATGCGACCTTCAGGAATAGCCCTGATGACAGCCGCGCTCGCGGCAGTCTCGGAACTGCACCGAGCCAGCCCGGCGGAAGCCCAGGGCACCCTGGAGGCCTACCGCCGGGCCGAGCGATTCCTGCCCTGGAATGCCAGCAAGCTGATGTCCGGGACCAGCCTGCAGGCCAACTGGATCCCCGGCGGCGACCAGTTCTGGTATCGAGAGGTCAGCGCCACCGGCAAGCGCTTCGTGCTCGTGGACCCGCCACGCCGGTCCCGGGGACCGGCGTTCGATCACCAGCGCTTGGCTGAGGCACTCACGGCTCGCGGGGTGACGGCCACGGCCGACGCGTTACCGTTCGAAAGCCTCGAGACATTTGAGCCCCGACGAAGCCTCCGGGTGCGGATCGCCAACACGGCCTGGTCGTGCGAACTCGGCGACTACCGTTGCCAGGGTGCCGACGCTCCGCCAACTCGTTCTGACCGGGAGGCTCCGTCACCCGACGGCCGCTGGATCGTCTTCGTCTCGAAGCACAATATCTACATCCGACCAGCAGCGGGGGGCGAGCCGACTCAGCTGACCTCGGACGGCAGCAGCGATCGTGGGTACGGGACCGGCGTCGTGTCCCCGCGATGGATGGTCCTCGACGGCACCGCCGAGGGAAGGGTCCCCGTCTTCGTCGTCTGGGCGCCGGACTCTCGCCGCTTCATGACGTATCGGGTCGACGAGCGGAATGCCAAGCGGCTGGTCATGTCCGAAGCGGTCCGCCCCGAGCACGACCTCCGACCCAGGGCCCATTCCTATTCCTATCCGCTCCCCGGCGACACCCTGACGGCGATGGCCAGCCTCGAGATCTTCGACGTCGAGACTCGTCGTCGGATCATCCCGGAGGTGCCCCCGGTTCCGGTGCTCTACTACGGGCTCTACCCAACGGTGCGGGAGGACCACTATTGGTCGGCGGATGGACGCCGCCTCTACAAAACCCATTGGAACCGCGGCTATCGGGACGTCCAACTCTGGGCGGTCGAGGCGGAAACGGGGCGGGCACGGATGGTGATTCGGGAGACTGCCCCCACGTTCGTGGAGCGTTTCTACCAGCGGGCCCAATGGTCAGAGGGGCCTGAGGCCGTTCTGTGGGCCTCCGAGCAAGACGGCTGGCGCCATCTCTATCGCTACCAACACCGCGCCGGCACTCTTCAGAACCAGATCACTCGCGGCGCCTGGGCGGTCCGGGAGGTCCTCGCGATCGACTGGAGAGCGGGAACTGTCTTGTTCACCGCGGGGGGCCGGGAGCCGGATCGCGATCCCTACTATCGTCACCTCTACCGGATCCGGCTCGACGGAACCGGCCTGCAGTTGTTGACCCCGGAGCCGGCCGATCACGAGATCACCCTATCACCCTCGGGCCTATTCGCGGTCGACACCTACGGCACCATCGACACTCCTCAGCGAACGGTGCTGCGCTCCACCACCGACGGTTCGATCCTGCTCGAGTTGCAACGGGCCGACTGGTCCCTTCTCCTCGCCGCCGGCTGGCGGCCGCCCCAGCCGTTCCGGATCAAGGCGCGTGACGGGGTCACGGATGCTTACGGCGTCCTCGTCTTCCCGACCAATTTCGATTCCACCAGGCGCTATCCCATCCTCGATCACATCTATGCTGGGCCGCAGACCTTGATCACGCCCAAGACCCTGACTCCCGACCCGGGAGCCTACTCGACCTGGCATCGCCAGGCTCTGGCCGAGCTGGGTTTCGTCGTGATGATCGTCGATGGAATGGGCACCCCATTTCGATCGCGGGCCTGGCACGGCGTCGCCTACCGCAACCTTGGAGACGCGGGCCTGGAAGAGCACATGGGCGCGGTCCGCCAACTGGCAGCCCGCCACGGGTACCTCGACACCACACGGGTGGCCATCTTCGGAGCCTCCGCGGGCGGCTATGCCTCGGCGCGAGCCATCCTCAGCTATCCCGACTTCTACAAAGTTGCGGTCTCCGAGGTGGGGAATCACGATCACCGACTGGACAAGTCCGAGTGGGTCGAGCGGTACATGGGTGTCGAGGTCGGGCCGCATTACCGAGAACAGGCGAACCCGACCCACGCCGGGCGACTGAAGGGCAAGCTGTTCCTCGTCCATAGCGACCTCGACGACAATGTCCCAGTGGCCCAGACTTACCAGCTCGCCGACGCCCTGATCAAAGCCAACAAGGACTTCGATCTCCTGATCCTTCCCAATCATCTGCACGGCTTCAGCGACAACCCCTACTTCGTCCGTCGACGCTGGGATTTCTTCGTCAAACACTTGCTCGGGCTCGAGCCACCCCCGGGATACCGGATCGCCAGTCCCGATCCGACGCGGCAATGACCTTTCATCAATAGGCTGAACCCATGCGCTGGTTCCCCGGCGGTCGGCTTGACAGCGGACACTTCGACCCCGATTGTTACACGACGTAGAATACACAGAGTATTCCGGTCTCGCCCGCCCATCTTTGCCGGAGGCACCGATGCCGTTCCTTCCCCGCTTTCTCGTTGCCGCTGCCCTTGTGACTGCGATTGCCGCGCCGGCGGCATGGGCTGCGGTCTACCCACTGGATAGGAGTTGGGCGCATGACGCTGGGATCGCCGGCGCCGTCTTCGATGTGGCCGGGCGGCCGGTGGCGGGGGCCCGTGTGTCGATTGTCGGCACGGCGGCCTCCACCGCGACGGATCGAGACGGCAAGTTCCGGTTCGACGACGCCCAAGGGACCGAGGTGGTGCTCTCGGTGGTGGCGATCGGGTATCGGCCGCTCAACCAGCGGGTTCGGGTTGGGGATACCGCGATCCGGATCGTGGTCACCCCAATGGTGGTGAACCTCG
>VGVQ01000037.1 GCA_016874005.1 Gemmatimonadota bacterium
GGATACGACGTCGCGAACTCCGCGTACGACTCCGGATCGAATCCCCAGTACTTCTTGGTCCCCCACTGAGCCAGATTGCGGCCCGCAACGGTGAGGGTGGCTCGCTTCCCGCTGACGAGCCGGGCCACCCGATCCGGCAAGGTGTACGCCACCGAGAGCTCCCGGAGCTTGAAGAAGCCGGCGGGTTGGATCCACGGCTCCACGTAGGCGTCGTCAGCGAACGAGACATAGGCCAGCCGCACCGCGTCGAATTCGTCCGGGTAGTAGTTCTCACGGCAGCGGGGCAGGTAGAGACATGACACCGAGTTGTCGGCGCTCCACAACTTGTGCCCCCGTTTGAAGTCGATCAATCCGAAGAACCGTAGTCGGCCGAAGAGGAGCAAATCGGACGAGAAGGCGCCCTCGACTTTCGGTACCTGACGGCCCATGAACTGTCGGGGCGCGTTGGCGCACGACACCGGGGCCGCACCCGGACCGGCATCACAGAGGATGTTCTCGACCTCGCCGGCGGAATTGCGGGTCGCCGAGATGATCCGCCGCTGGAAGTACGAGCTGACCGGGAAGCCGACCTTGAACGCTGACCAGACATCCTGCGATACGAAGTCGGCCCCACCGAGGTCCAAGATCCGGCTGTCGTTGTTCGAGATGTTGAGCCCGAGCGACCACTTGAGGTTCTGCTTGTCAATGACCTGCCCAGTCAGTTGCGCTTCGATGCCCTTGGTCAGGATCTTGCCGGCATTGACGAACTGGCTTCCGGTGTAGCCTAACGACGGAGGAACGGGCAGCAGCAGGATGGCGTCGGAAGTGGTCTTCCGGTAGTAGCTCACGTCAACCCCGATCCGGTCCTTCACGAAGGCGCCTTCGAACCCGACTTCCAGCTCGCGGCTCCGCTCCGGCTTCAGGTTGGCGTTGCCGATCGATCCCCGTGAGATGGAGGCACCACCGCTTCCGCCCGTCACCGGGCGGTAGGTTTGCACCGCGGCGAAGGTCGAGGGCTGCTGGCCGGCGGCACCGTATGCCGCCCGGAAGCGGAACCGCTCAGCGAACCCCTTCGGCCAGAACGGCTCCTCGCTGATCGCCCAGGAGAAACCCACTTTCGGATAGACCACGAAGTCGTAGTCGGTGCCGAAGGCGCTGTTGTCGTCGCCGCGGACCGCCGCGGTCACGAAGACTCGATCCTTCCAGCCGAATTGCCCCTGTCCGAAGAGGCCAACGGTCGCGTTTTCCTCGAAGTCCTCGAAGCCTTGCCGAACGGCGGCGGCGCTGACCGTCGAGACGCCGCGAGCCGGGAACTCCCGTCCGAGACTGTTGACGGCATGGAGACGCCGGCGGAAGTACTGGGCGCCGAAGGTGGCGGTCGAGGTCAGGTCCCGGCGCAGCTTCGCCGTCGCGCTGATGCTGTAATCCACCGTCCGGTTGCTGGAGGCAATGCGCTCTTGCCGGATCGAGCCGAGCCGGACGTCCAGACCAAAGAACTGACCATCCTCGTCGGACATCCGCTGATTGAGCGCTTTGTTATCCTCGTTCGCCAGGTCGAGGCCGGCCCGCAGCCGCTGCGTCAGCCAGGGACGAATCCGATGGGTGGCATCGAAAGCGATCGTGGAGCGGCGGTAGTCCTGGCGACTCTCGATGTTGCGCCAGTAGACCTCCGGGGGCGCCTCGAAGAATCCTCGATAGGGTGTGTCCAGCAGGCTGGCGTCGGCGTAAAACATGCTGAAGAGGTTGTCCGACCACGGCAGATCGGTCCGCCCGGAGGCCAATCCCAAGCTGGCGTTGACTTGGAACTTGTCGCTCGGGGTCAGGCCCAGGTTGAGTCGGGAACTGAACCGGGTCGCGGTGTTGGTGGGCTCGACCCCCTCGTCATCGTCCCACCCCACACTCCCGAAGTACTGGATCAGATCAGTGCCGCCCCGGACGTTCGCCGAGACGCCCCGCGAGCTACCGGTGGTGAAGAACCGCCGCCCTTCGGCCCGTTCCACTTCCAGGATGTTCAGGTTGACGATATTGCCGCTCGCATCCAAGGAATAGAGATCGGGAAGCCGGCCCTCCGGGTTCCGAAACCAGTTGGCGCCCTGGCGGGTGGTGACCTCGAACTCGGGCCTGGCGCCGGCCTGCCCCTTCTTGGTGATGATCTGGACCACCCCGTTCGACGCTTCGGTGCCGTACAGGGTCGCCGCGGCCGGCCCCCTGATGATCTCGACGCTCTCGATGTCCTCGGGGTTGATGTCGTTGAGACGGGATATCATCCCGGAGTTGCGGCCGCCCATCTCATACCCGTCGGTCGTCGAAGCGCGGCTGTCGGCCCGGATCCCATCGATGTAGATCAGCGGTTCGGTGCCCAGGAAGAAGGTCGCGGTGCCGCGAACCTTGATCCGAGGGCCGGACCCGATGAACCCCATCCGCGGCTGCACGGTCACTCCGGCCGCGCGGCCGTTCAGCAACTGGCCGAGTGAACCGGGCGGCGCGATCTGGAGGGCGTCAGCGGTGGAAATGGTGGCGACGGCATTGCCCAGCTGTTTCCGCTGAGTCGCCGCCGTCGTGCCGGTCACGACGAGTTCCTCCAGGTTGATCACCGCTTCGCTGACCGTGAGCCGCAGGTTCGTCTCGCCCGCTCGAACCCGCTGGGTCAGGGGCCGATAGCCGATCGCCACCACGGAGAGCACCACCTCGGCGCCGTCGGCCGCGTCCAGACGGAACTTCCCGTCTTGTCCGGTGGTCGCGACGGTTTGAGTCCCGACGATCGAGACCCGGGCACCGACCACCGGCCGGCCCGCCGCGTCCACGACGACCCCGGCGACAACGGCGAATACACTGGGCGAGAATGGTGCCGCCCCGACTGACGGTGTCGCCGCCCCGGCCGTTGCCCCAGCAGCCGGTCCCAACGACAGTTGCAGCAGCAGGATCGTCACGAGCCAACGCGATACGAGCATGCCTGTACCCCACGATTCAGGAAGATGGAGAGAACTCGGTCACCGCACTGCACACTGTTTGTATGCACGCCAGCGCCTTGAATGGACTGCCCGGTCATGCCGCCGTCAAGGCATGGCCGTTTCCCGGTTCGACATTCCGGAGCATCGTCGCCCGCCAGCGGCGCTATCGCTTGCGAAGCTCGGCGTAGGAGCCGAGCGACCACATCTCGCGGGGGGTGGTGCTGATCGCATTGGCCTCACCCGCGAGGGTCCCGTTCCCGAGGACGAGGTCGAGCCAAATACTGTGGGCCCACCGCTTGGCGTCGTCGGTTGGGATCGTCCCCGCGAATCGACCATTGAGCCGTCCATTCGCGAATGCCAACTCGTTGAGAATGGCGCGCGGTTGATCGCCCACCCAGACGTGGATGTCACCATATTGGCGCGCTACCAGCCTCATTGGCAAGGCCTGTTGCGAGGTGTGCAACGTCCCGGTCCATTCGCCCACGAGTCCTTCGGGCATGACGAACGCAGGCGGCGCTGGCGTTGGGCGCCGTTGCCGGGCCCGAAGCGAGTCGGCGAACCGAGGGGAAAGGGTGGCCATGATTTCCTTGACGAGGTACTCGGGATGGACCGGCGACCGCGCGTTGGTGAGAAGCGCGATCGCCACCCGCTCGTTCGGGTAGAGAGCCAGAACCGTCGAGACCCCGGGCATCCCGCCGCCATGGCCGAATCGCGGCGACCCCATGTCGTCCGCGTTCAACGCAAAACCGAGCCCGTAGTCCGCTGGAGCGATTCGGCGCCGCATCTCGTCGAGCGACGCCGGGGTCAGAATGGCGCGCTGTTCCGGGAGCCGCTCTTTCAGGTGGAACATCCCGAACCGCACCAGGTCGTGGGCGCTCGAGTACACCGCCGATGCGCCGGGGTGGTCGAAGGTGTAGAACGGAATCAGGTTTTGCTCGAGGTCGTAGCGCTCGGCCACGAAGTCGGCCAACCCGGGACCGATATCGACCGAGGTCCGGGTCATGCCTAACGGCAGGAACACCTCGTTCCGCATGAAATCGGCGTACGACAGCCCCGACGCTCGGCTGATGATGTGATCGAGAATCCCATAGCCCAGGTTGGAGTACTCGTCCTGGGTGCCCGGGGGAAAGACCGTGATCCCGTAGCGGGAAATGGTCTCATCCATGGTCGGCGGGCCGTAGTCGTTGTCAGCGTAGAAGAACTGCCAGTGAAGGGGGAGGCCGGCTGTGTGGCTCAAGACTCGGCGGACCGTGGCCCCCGCGGCATCGCCGGCCATACTGCGGATCTTGCCGATCCCGAGGTACTGGTTGGCGGGCTGGTCGAGTGCCACTTTGCCCCGCTCGACCAAGACCATCAGCCCAGTGGCGGTGATTGGCTTCGAGATCGAGGCCAGCGAGTACATCGTGTGGTGAGTCGCGGGGATCATCTTCTCCCGGTTGGCCCATCCAAATCCCTCTTCCCAGACGATCTTCCCGTCCTTGGCCACCGCCACCGCGAGGGAAGCGGTGTTGGTCGAGTCGAGATAGCGCCGGATCATGGCCCGATGGGGCCCAAACGGGTCGGCGACCTGCCTAACACGATTGCCCGCTTGGCGACCTGACTGATCCTGCGCGGTCGCCACACCGGTAGCCGTCAACGCCAATATCGTCGCGAACAACCCGAGCCCCACCTTCGATCCCGTCATGATCTGTTTGCCCCCGTGAAATGATTGTTCCTCTAGTATTTCCCTGCCGTTGCGACGACCGGAATCTCGAGATAACTTTGGTAACGCGAGTCATGGTGCAGGGTGACATGGGCGGTCCTGGCGTCCTTGCCGGATTCCGCGGCAACCACACCGCCGGCGTTGTAGTTCTTCTCGAAGTAAATCGAGTTCGGTGACCAGAAAACCAGCCGCAAACGGCTTCCTTTGGCGATCTGCCTCGAGAAGAACCAGAACTCGTTGAACTCATACCGCGTGACCTCGCCGGGGCTGACCAGCTTCTCCTGGCGGGGGGACTCCCGATATCGCGCCCGAAGGGCGTCGTCCGTCAGCTGAATGCTCGTCCCGTCTGGCATCACTTCGTGGACGGTCACCATGAAGTCCGTATCGGGAACATCCATCGAGATCCAGGTGACGAGCTTCAAATATGCGGTGAGTTCGGTCGCCGCGGGGAAGGGCTCACTGTGGTAAATCAGGCCGTTGCCGAACCGTGACGCCGAAGTCGCGTATCGCTGGCTCTTGGCGTTGGTCCCCATGATGTTGTACGAGTCATACTCCCGCCCCTGCTCCATTTCGAACTCGCCCGGGCGAGTGTCGAGCGGATCGTAGACGTACCGGTCCGAGGCCGACCGACTCGGCGGCTTCGTTCCCAGAATTCCGGAGGAATAGAGGTCGTTGGCGCCGGTGCTCGGGGAGTCGAGATACAGCTTGACCCGGGTCGTCGGGATGGCCTCGAGGCTATCGGCGTACTTCCATTGCTCGGTGCCCATCACGTAATAGGCGACCCGCTTCTGCAGGAAGTCCGGCCGGGGGCCGTCCTTCATGGTCCAGTCGTACCACTGTTTGTGGAGCTCGTTGTTGTCGATCAGACTGGCCGGGCCGAATACCAGGCCGGCGTTTTCTCGCTTTGACCGTTGCGAGCCGGAGTGATCCCAGGGACCGATGACCAGGTAGTGTTTCTCCCGAACCTTCGCGGCGGCGTACCGCAGATGGCGTCGGTAGTGCAGCATCGCTCCCGTCTGGTCGGCATCATAGTGGCCGGTGATCGTCAGGACGGGCCGATCGATTCGGGCATAGTCCTCGGTGGTAGGGTTCATCGCGTCCCAGTACCCGTCGACCGCCGGGTGCTTGACCATGGTCTGGAACTCGGTGCCCGGATTCCCGGCGACGCTGTCGAGTGTCCTGAACGGGAGATGTCGCCGGTACATCTCGTACCATTTGCCCCGCAGAAAGTCGTCGTCGAACGAGGGACCCTCACTGACTCCGCTGACCGTGTTGAGCCAGTGCATCGTGTACAAGAGGAAAATGTTGCGATTCTTGGGTATTCCCTCGGTTCCCGGGTAGGTCGAGATCGCCGGGACGATCGTCGCCAGGTGAGGCGGGAACTCCTTGATGGTGCTCCACTGGTCCCAACCGGTATAGGACCCACCGATCATGGCCACCTTGCCGTTGGCCCACGGCTGTCGGGCCAGCCATTCGACGACATCATGTCCGTCACGGCCATCGTCGACGAATGGTCGGTGCTTTCCCTCGGAGTTGCCGCGGCCGCGAACGTCAACCGCCGCGACGACGTAGCCTCTCCTCGCGAACCAAAGGGCCCGAGCCGAGAAGCGGCTGGCGATATACGGGGTGAAGTGGAGAATGACGGGCAGGGGCGTCCGCTGATCCTGCGGCGCGAAGATCGTCGCGGCCAGGTTGACGCCGTCCCGCATCGGGATTCTGACACCCATCTGGACCGAAACAGGCTGGACGTCGCCCGCCTGGGCCTGGGACCGGCCAGGCATCGCGGAGACGCCGATCGCCGAGGCCAGCAACAAAACGACCATTGGTACCCGTGATCGTCCGTCTGTCATGTTCGCCCCCTCGGTCATCAAGGAATCCCCCTCGGCTCCGGCCCATGAATCGCCCCGAACCCCGCCTCCCAGAGTTTGCGATTGAGGGCCGCGATGTGCTGGTTGAGCAGGGCGTCGGACCGCGCCTTGAGCGCAGCCCATTCCCGATCGAGCTCCGCCCGGCGATCGCGCGACGGCTGGTTGACCCTGGGCAGGTCGCTCTCGGTCTGGCCGATCAGGAAGAGGTAGTTGGCGGTGAACTTCTGGAGAAAGTTCTCGGTGTCGTCGTAGGCCCTGGTCCTCCGCGCGACCATGTCGGCATCCCAGGCCTTGAGCATGGCGGTCAGGGAGTCCCCCTCCCGCTTCAGGTCGGCGAACCGCGCCCCGGCGGGGAGAGTTGCCAGGACCCCGGTAAGCCGCCCGTGGATCCGGTGCAGGTTGTTGATCGTCTCGTGCATCAGGGTCAGCTCGCGCTCCATGCCGGACATGAAGTCATGATACTCCGCGTAGGTCGCGGGGTCGGTGGAGTAGAGCGGGTTAGCCAGAACGGTCCCCTCGGCCGCCACGCTTCGCTCACCCAGCTTGAGTGAGAGCTGGTACCGCCCCGGTGAGACTTTGTGCCCCCGGTAGCTCCCATCGATCCACACGCCGGGCACTCCGGGCATCGTAGCGTGTCGCAAGTCCCAGACGAATCGGTTGAGCCCCTGGGACGCCGCGAGCGCCGGCGCGGCGGGAGGGCCGCCGGCCCACGTGGCGACGGTGTCCTTATTCGACGTGTAGCGGCGCACCAGAACTCCGGCGCCGTCCCGTACCTCGAGCGTTATGCTGTCCTTCGGCTCCAGCTTCGGAAGCCGATAGTAGAGCACCATGCCGGTGGCGGGATTCACGCCTCGCCCCTCGGCCGCCCCGTCGAAGCTCGGGTCCGATCCGTTCAACTCGCTCCCGCCGTTGACCAGGTAGGCGTCTGCTGGTTTGAAGAGTGTCAGGTCGGGCGCGTCAGGCCGGTACTGCCGGATGAGCGCCAGATCGTCGAGCACCCAGATCGCGCGGCCCGAGGTGGCCGCGA
Organism: Gemmatimonadota bacterium; assembly: GCA_016874005.1. Lineage (GTDB taxonomy): Bacteria > Gemmatimonadota > Gemmatimonadetes > Gemmatimonadales > GWC2-71-9 > SHZU01. Next base: position 7,528 of record VGVQ01000037.1, read on the forward strand.
TCAGATTGCCCCGATGGACCCTGAGATCGGTAATCGGAGTAACCGGCATGTTGAGTTGGAACGGAACCCAGTCCCGGCCGCCGTTCCAGGAGAGAAAGAGGCCCAGCTCGGTCCCGGCATAGAGCAGATCCTTGCGGACGTCGTCCTCGCGGACCACCCTGGTAAAGGCGCTCGCGGGAATACCCCGGTCGATCCGAGTCCAGGTGACGCCGTAGTCGGTGGTCTTGTACAAACCCGGGGTGTGGTCGTTGAACTTGTACCGGGTCGTGGCGATGTACGCCGTCGCCTTGTCGAAGGGCGAGATCTCGATCGCGTTGATCAGCGTTTCGGCGAGGCCCTTCGGGGTCACGTTCTTCCAGGTTGCTCCGCCGTCGCGGGTCAGCTGCACGAGGCCGTCGTCGCTCCCAGTCCAGATCACCCCGCGCTCGTGGGGCGATTCCACCACGTACGCCAGGGTGCCGTAATTCTCGGCGCCTACCCCTTCGTTGGTGTAAGGAACGCCGGCCTTGCCCTGCTTCTCCTTCTCATTCCGGGTGAGGTCCGGCGAGACCTCCTTCCAGGTCTTCCCCAGGTCGGTGGTCTTGAGGAGCACTTGGGCCCCATGATAGAACGTATTCGGCTCGTGGCGGCTCCAGATGATCGGCGCGTTCCAGTTGTAGCGATACTTCATGTCCTTCGCGTCTCGGCTCAGATACTGAATCGGCGCCGCCATGATGTTGGTGCCAGCCTGGGCTTTGGTGTCGAGGACCTCGATCGTCCCCTGGTAGACCCCACCCATCACGTAACGCGGGTTATCAGGATCGAAGGCGAGAAAAGCGCTTTCCCCACCGGCCGAGGCGGCCCAGCTGCTGGTGGTGATCCCGCCGCTCGCGAGCTCCTGGCTGGCGATCACGATCGAGCTGTTGTCCTGTTGCGCGGCGTAGATCCGGTAGGGGAACTGATTGTCCACGTTGAGCCGGTAGAACTGGCCCGTCGCCTGGTTGCTCTGGGTACTCCAGCTCTTGCCGCGATCGAACGTCACCACCGCTCCGCCGTCGTCCAGCAGGAGGAAGTTGTCGGAGTTGGCCGGGTTGATCCACATGTCGTGGTAGTCGCCGTGGACCCCTTCGACGTCCTCCCAGGTCTTTCCCCCGTCGTCGGAGCGGAGCGCCGGCGCGGCCAAGACGTAGATCCGGTTTTCATGATTCGGATCCACGAACAGCTCGATGTAGTACCAGGCCCGCTGTACCAGGCGAGGCTCGCTGGTTACCTGGCTCCAGCTCGCGCCGCGGTCGGTGGAGAGGTAGAGTCCGCGGGCATCGGCATCCGAGTCGCTTTCGATCAGGGCGTACACCTTGTCGGGATTCGATCGGCTGACCGCGATGGCCATCTTGCCCATCTTCTCGGGAAGACCCTTGGTCAACTTCTCCCAAGTCTCTCCGCCGTCGGTCGACTTGTAGAGCCCGCTTCCGGGGCCACCGCTCTTGACCTGCCAGGGGAGCCGGCCGTGGTCCCACATCGCGGCGTAGAGGATCCGCGGATTGGTCGCATCCATCGACAGCTCGGAGGCACCGGTCTTGTCATCGACGAACAGAACCCGTTTCCAGGAGCCGCCCCCGTCGGTGGACTTGTAGATGCCCCGCTCTGGCGAAGGACCATAGAGGGCCCCCTGAGCGGCGACCAGCACGATATCGGGGTTCTTCGGATGGACCACGATCCGGGAGATGTGCCGGGTCTCGTCGAGTCCCACCTTCTTCCAAGTGCGGCCGGCATCGGTGGATCGATA
>VGVQ01000038.1 GCA_016874005.1 Gemmatimonadota bacterium
CGGAGAATGGTGGCCTTCTCCTCAGCGGTGAATGGGCGGCGAGCACGGCTCGTGGATCGACTCATGGACTCCTCCTCCTCCAAAGTTGGAGGGGTTAGGAGTCACATTTCAACTGAGGCAGGACAGTGGTACCGCGACGGACTTGCCGACTGGCGGCGCCACGGCCGGGCCAAGTCCGCGCCCCGGCTCGGGAACGGCAGGCGGTAGGCCTGGCTTGGGCGCGGCGCCCGCGACCTCGACAGGGGCGCTGGGAGTCGGGGTAACGGGCGGGCGGACGTCGATCGGGACGATCACGGGCGAAGCCTTGGGCTCCGGCTTGGCCGGCTCGACCCTCGCCGGGGCCGACCGTTCGACCGCCGTCACCGCCGGCGGGGCGGCCTCCACCCTGACCCAGAAGACCCCTCGGCAGACCGAACATCGGGCCCGAACCCCGCCCGCCGGAACCTTGGCCGGGTCGACCCGGAACACCGTCTGGCAACTGGTACAGCTAACGTTCATGGCTGCGATTCCTCATCGGCCCTGGCGGTCCTCACCGCTGCGGCTTTGCCGCCGATCGACGACAAAGACCGAGCCGGGCAACGTTTTGGCGTAGCTCTTCATCTCGGTCGCCAGTTCGCTCACTTCCGCCGGGTGCGCGAACGACCGGTGTCGGTTGGTCACGATCCCGACCGAGAGGGTCATCAGCGGAACGCGATGCAACTGCCCCCGGCGATCCTTACCGAAGTAGTATCCGGCCCGGCGGTCCTGCTCGTTGTACTGGAACGGAACCAGGGTATCAAAGACCGTCAAGATCTCGGTGCAGACCAAGCTAATCTCGGCGGCCGGGATGACGAAGATGAAATCGTCCCCGCCGATATGACCGACGAATCCGCGAGGACCAAGGACCCCTTTGACCACGTCGTGCAGGATCCGCGACAAGATGAAGATGACCCGGTCGCCGTCGTAGTAACTGTAGCGGTCGTTGTATTCCTTGAAGTGGTCCAAGTCGGCATAGCAGACGGCGAATTCGCCGGTCTCGTCCAGGCGGCGACGAATCTCCCGCTCGATCTCCGGGGCGCCCGGGAGCCGGGTGGAAGGGTGGACGGAGACGTCACGTTGACTTCGAACGAGAAGCGCCTCGACCCTGGCGAGCTGCTCCGATATCGGAAAGACCTCGGTGAGGATCTCGTCCGCTCCAGCGTCGAACCATGCTTGCATTCGCTCGGGACGGTAGGGACCGCCAAGGACGAGCGTTGGGACGATGGCGGTGAACGAGTCGCTCTTGAGTCGGCGCACCAGCGACATCGAGACGTCGTCGGCGGCGTCGCTATTGATGACCAGGAAGCAGGGATGACCGCGGAGGATGATGGACTCCACCGCGCTGGCATCGGCAAGCGGCTCCACCGGGAACTGCTTTTCCCCGGCCCACCGCCGCACAAGGTCTGGAACCGGTCGCCCGACCGGTCCAAAGAGTAAAATGGTCGGGCGAGTCCTCACCCGGCTCCTCTGGTAAGAGGTTATGACTTATGAACTTAGGGGTCTATTCCTTGCAAGTCAAATGAAGTACGCCGCCGCCGCCATCATGGCGTACAAGGCCAGCAATTGGGCTCCCTCGAACCAATGGGTCTCTCCATCGAGGGTGATGATCGAGATCACGATCGTGGCAACCGCCAACGCCGCGACGTCGAACACCGGAAACACGAGGTTCATCGGCGCGGCTACCACCAGGCCGACGAACACCAAAACTGGAGCGATGAGCAGGGCAACTTGGGTGCTCGACCCCAAGGCGATCTGGAGCGCCAGATCCATTTGGCCCTTGCGGGCCACCACCACGGCGGTCGCGTGCTCCGCCGCGTTGCCGATCAACGGAATGATGATCAGCCCCAGGAAGGTCTCCGTCATACCGATCGTGTGGGTCACGGCCTCGACTACGCCGACCAGCAGTTCCGACTGGACCACGATGCCGATCGTGGCGACCGCGAGGATTCCGGTCGCCGGCCAGACCCCCCACCTCGGTTCGACGGCTGGATGGGCCCCGCCGCCGAAGAGCGCGTGGTGCGTCTTCAGAGAGAAGACCAGCGAGAGGCCGTAGGTGATGATCAAGATCGTGGCGACCGCTTCCGACATGAACAGCTCGGCACGGTGGTCCGGTGTGCCGTGGATCTCGTGAAACAAGGTGGGAAACACCAAGGCGACGACCGCGAGGGCCAGCATTGCGGCGCTCATCCCAGCGTTGGTTCGGCTGAATCGAACCAGGGTCGCCTTGGCTCCCCCGGCGACGAACGACAGGCCGAGGATCAGCAGGAGGTTGCCCAGGATGCTGCCGGTGATCGATGCCTTGACCAGATCGACCAGCCCGGCGCGGAGCGCCATGATGGCGATGATCAACTCCGCCATGTTGCCGAACGTCGCGTTGAGCAGGCCGCCGACCGTGGGACCGGTCCGATCCGCCAGGGCTTCCGTTGCTTCCCCCATCAACGATGCCAAGGGCAGAATGCCAAGGCAGGCCGTGACGAACAACGCAACCGGGGGGCCGCCCGTCACTTTGAGCACGATGCTCGCCGGAATCGCGGCCAGGAGGAGCAAAATCCAGGGAAACGGCCGAGGCGGGTCCGGCCGCGCGATCCGCCGCGGGCCCGATTGGGAGGATCGCGCCGGCGCTGGGGCGGCGACCTCGGGCTGATTGGTGCTCCGTGGACGCTTCGGCTCGGCCGGACTGGGCTTTTCCGCCCGCGGTGGCCGCTGTTTCTTGGCGGCAGCCCCCGCCGCCGGCGACGGCGGGGCGGTTGTGGCCCCGAGCGCCGCCTGGAGCGCCGCGAGGGCGTTGCCGCTGCCCCGCAGCACCTGACCCAACCTGCCCTTCGGCTGAGCCAGGACGACCGCGAGGAGGTCCCGCTCCTCCGCGGTTCGACCGGCCCGCCTGGCGGCGTCTCGCGCGGCGGCAACCGCTCGCTCGGCGAACCGGGTGAGAGCGGGTGCGGTCGGTTCGGTGCCGGGTTCCGTCCGGAGACCTTCCAGTGCCGTCGTCGCGACCGCGGTCGGATCGAGCCCCGCCTTTTCGAACAGGGTCGCCGGAAGCCCGCCTGGCTCCGCGAGGAGGGCCGCTAACAGGTGCTCGGTGCCGACGAACCCGTGGCGGCGGGCCACCGCCGCCTCGGTCGCGGCCGCGGTGATCCGCTCGAGCACCGGCGCGGTCATACCGGGCGAGCCTCGTCGATCAGCATGATCGGAATGTCGTCCTCGATCGGGTAGCCCAACCGGCAGGTCGGACATACCAGCATCGCGTCGTCGGGACGATACTCCAGACCGCCCTTGCATTTCGGGCAGACCAGAATCTCCAGCAGCTCGGGCGCCAGGCTCATCGTTAGGCTCCGGTGGGCTTGGCGGGAAGGCCAAGCTGGGACAGCAGGGCGCCGTTTTCGCGCCACTTCGGCTCGACCTTGATCCAGGTGTCGAGATACACTGGTCCACCGAGCAGGGCCTCCAACCGCTCGCGCGCGAGCCGGCCGATCTCCTTGATCGTCCGACCTCCGGCACCGATGACGATTCCCTTGTGCGAGGCCCGCTCGACGTACAGCGTGGCCCGAATGTACACGGGGGTACGGTCCTCTCGGAACTCCTCGACCGCCGCCGCGAAGCCGTACGGCACCTCCTCATGGAGGATCTCGAAGGCCGCTTCGCGAAGGTACTCCCCAACGAAGAACCGGACCGGCTGGGTCCCCAGGTCGTCCTCGGGATGGAGCCATTCCCCCGGCGGGAGCAAGCCGGTCAAGCGGTCCACCAGGGCATCGATCCCCTCGCCGGTGACGGCCGAGGTGCGGACCCACGCCGAATCGCCGATCACGCCGGTCGGGGCCAAATCGATCTTGGTCAGCGCGACGACCACCGGAAGCCTGGCGATGGCCCGGGCGATGTCTGGATCCGGCGCGAGGTTCACCAGCGGCGGCGGCGGGCCAGCCGAGGCGGGATGGACATGGACGATCGCGTCGACCCGCTCGAGCGACTCGAGCGCGGCCGCCATCATCCTGGTGTGGAGCAACGACGTCGGCTCGAGCAGTCCAGGCAGGTCGTGCACCGTCATCTGGGCCAGGCCGCGGGTCACCACGCCGACCGTTGGCACCCGGGTCGCCTGGGCCTTCGCCGACACGATCGCCAGCGGCTGTCCCACCATGGCGTTCAGCAACGATGACTTGCCCGCGTTCGGCAGGCCGGCCATAGCCACTCTCCCGAACGTCCGTCCCTGCCCTGGTTGCTCGGCCATTCGGTTACTTGATCAGCCGAATGCCGGGGTTGATCGGGTAGAGCCATTCGACACCGCGCTCGGTCACCACGGCGTTGTCCTCGAGCGGAATTCGCACCTTTTTGCCGCCGAACTCCGGCGCCGAGGTGTAGGCGAAGAACTCGATCGAAAAGAGGTTCGTCGGCCGGATCGCGAAGGTCAGTCGGAGCGGGTTGAACCAGGCGATCGAGGGGCCCGACCCATGCCCGAGGTCGCCGACGGCATGGCAGCCGACGATCACGTCGGTCGTCGCCGGATCGGCGCTCGGTCGGTTGAAACCCGGCATGATCTCGAAACCAGGCATGGCCGCAATGGCCCGGTTGATCGTCGCGAGCATCTCGGCCGCCGTCCCGCCGGGCCGAATCGTTCGCCGGATCACCTCCCGCACTTTGGCGGCCTGATCGAAGGCCCGCTGGAAGCCCGGTGGAACCGCCCGTTCTCCTTCCCGAAGCACGTAGGCCATCCGCTTCACGTCGGTCCACATGTTGAGGTACCCGACCCCCCAGTCGATCACCAGCAGATCGCCCCGCTGGATGATCCGCTCGTTCGAGGTCGCTTCGATGCCGTCGGGACCGGTTATGTACACCGACGGCATGTCGAACGACGAGCCGAGGCCCTTGGCGAGCAGCTGGTCCCACATCCACCAGGCGACGTCCGACAGCGTGGTGCGACCGGGCACGATCACTTCGTTGGAAAGGGCCCGCTCCGCGATGGTGCGCGACAGCTCGCCGGCCTCGCCGAAGGCGACCAGTTCGGCCGCCGTGTGGCGCGAGCGGTAATCGGACACCAGCTTCTCGGCGCTGACCATCCGGTCGGCGTACCGACTCCCGAGCGTCTTGCGCAGGTGCAGGAACAGTGAGTGGGAGAGACCGTCGGCGGCCCCGATTTCGTCGGAGGTGTTGATCCCGATCCGCTGGGGCGCCCGTTCGGCGACGAACTTGGCCAGGTCGGCGTCGCCGGACACCAGATCGTAACTCGGGCACTGCTCGAGCATTCCCCCAGTAATCCCGAGCGCGGCCCGTTCGACGCGGCCCTCGCCCCGATCGGCAAACAGGTAGTAGCCGATGCTGCCGGTGTACCCCCGGCCAAGGTGCTCGTACATCGGATCGTTATGTCCCTCTTTCTGGGCAACGATCCACATGTCGATCCCGTTCTCCCGCATCACTTCCGGGAGGATCCGGTCGAACTTCTCTTGCCGGATCTGGCAGAGCCGTTCCCAACGGCGCTTGGCTTCCTGAGCTCGAGCTGGCCCAGTGACCAATGTCAGGGTAGCGGCCAGCAGAACGGTCTGGCGAACAGGGAACGAAATCATGGCGACTCGAATCAGTTGGCTCAGAGCCAAAGTTAAGCCCGTGAGCGGGCCTGACCCAACCGCTCCGGCGGACTAGCTTTCCCGACCAATGGCATTGCGTCGTCTACTGGGCATCGGACTGGGGTTGGTGACGGGCACCGCCGTCCATGGTCAGACCTTGAGCGGACACGCCGTCGCCGTTTGGCACTGGACTGATCCAAGCGCCGAGTCGCCCCGGGAGCATCGATTCCAGGTCCTCCACCCGATGGCGACCCTGCGGCTCGGGTTGGGCCGGTATGCCGGCCTCCGGATCACCGGGAACGGCGAAGGCCTGACCATACCGGCGGGAGAACTCGCCTTGGGCAACTGGGGCGAAGGGTTCATCGACCGGCGGCACCCGCACAGCTACCTCCACGAGGCAATCGCCGACGCTGGTATTCCGCTGGGCTGCGGCGGTCGTTGCCGAGCCGGCGGATTCCTCGGGAAAGGCTTCGTTGCCTTTGGCTCGGACGATCCGATGACCCGTCCGGCGCTCAGGTATCCGATCAACCACCACTTCTCGCAGATCCTCGAACGCGCCGTCGTGGGGCTTCAGGCCGAAGTCGGTCGGGCCTTGCTCGAGGCAACCCTTTTCAACGGCGACGAGCCGGAACACCCCGGGCAATGGCCCCGAATCGGGGGTCGGTTCGGCGATTCCTGGGCCGCACGCCTGGTCGTCGCCCCGGCCGACGGCCTGGAAGCAAGCCTGTCGCACGCTTCGGTCCGCTCGCCGGAACATCGACCCGGCGCTGGTGCCACTCAAGCCAAGTGGCACGGATCGGTCTCCTGGCATCGGACCGGCAGCTCGGCGTTCCTCGAATGGGCCCGCACCTCCGAGCTCGACGGGTTCTTCGTCTTCGAGACGGCGCTGCTCGAAGCCAGCAGATCGGTCGGGGCCCTGCGGATCGCGGCCCGCCTCGAACGCACGACCAGGCCGGAGGAAGAGCGCCAATCCCCCACCAGGTCGTCGCGACCCCACCTGGAGAACAGCATCCTCGGGACGACTCGATGGTCCGTCGCGACGCTGACCGCCAGTCGGCGGCCAGCCCGAGGAAGGTGGTCGTGGAGCCCATTGTTGGAGCTGAGTTACGGTCGGATCGAGTCGCGGAGCGGGATCTTCGACCCCAGCGTCGCCTACGGGGGATCGTCCTTCGTCGCCGCCTCGGTCGGCGTTCGCTGGCTCTTCGGGGAGAGCCACGAACGGGTCGGCCGTTACGGCCTGCGCCGCGATGGTCAGGATCGGAGCGCGGGTCACCCCAGCCACTGACACTCCGGAAAGAGCCGAGGCCCAGGTCGGCGAGTGGCGACCTGGGCCTCGATTCTCGACGACGGGTCGGAATCAGCTTCCGATCTTCGCCGCCCACTCTCGCTCGAACCAATCCGCCTCGAGGTGGGCCTTGAGTCGGTACAGCGCCACCGTGGCCTCCTCCTTCAGCTTCGCCGCTTCGGCCGTGTCGCCGGCGCGCCGCTTGGCAACCGCCATGATCGCGGTGCATTCCGCCGTGAGAAGGTCGTGTTGCGCTTTCTCGGCCAGTTCCCGGGCCCCCAACGCTTGCTGGTACGCCGCGTCGTGGTGCTTCCTGCGGAGAAAGAGGACGGCCCGAACTCGACCCACCATGGCCTCCCGGGCCACATCCCCCGCAATTCGGGCACTTTCGGTCGCCCGGTCGAGCAAGGCATCCTGGTCCGAGCCCAACTCGATCCACGAGGTTGTTTCGGCCAACCCGCACAGGGCCAGGGCCACCATCGACCAATCCTGCAGCTCCTCGCCGATGCTCAGAGCCTGATTCCCCGCCTTGGCCCCCGCTTCAAAGCGGCCCAGACCGCGGTAGGCGAGGTTCATGTTGTGATACACTTCGGCCTGGGCCCGGAGGTCCGCGAGATCGCGGGCCAGCTTGAGGGCGCTCTGGAGGAGAGCCTCGGCGGCGTCGAAGTCACCGCGCTGGAGGGCGAGACAGGCCAGGTTGTTGGTCACCTGCGACTGGACCTTGCGATCGTCGAGGGACGTCGCCAGCACCCGGACGAGGCCGAAGTGATGCTCGGCCGCATGGGGGTGGCCCTGCTCGAAGGCGACTCCGCCGAGGACCAGATTGGCCCGCATTTGCCCCCGAAGGTCCCGGCGGACCCGGAAGCCCCACAGCGCCGTCGTTGCCAGGGCCGTCGCCCGTTCGAACTTTCCGGTCCGGGCTTGGGCCCGGGCCAGTTCCAACTCCAGTTCCGGACAATCCCGGAGCACTCCGTCGTCGAGCTCGTCGGCTCGCCGAACCACCTCGTCAGCGTGGCCAGTGTCGATCAGCCGCCGGAACTGTCCTGGTTCAGCGGAAATGTGACTCGGTGGCTGTGAATTAACGCACCCCGGGTGGTTCGGCCAGCGCCAGCATCGCCCGCGCCGCGCGGCGGCGGTCGCGAGCCGTTTCGAGCTTGCGGTCCCGC
>VGVQ01000039.1 GCA_016874005.1 Gemmatimonadota bacterium
GACCGCAAGCTCGAAACGGCTCGCGACCGCCGCCGCGCGGCGCGGGCGATGCTGGCGCTGGCCGAACCACCCGGGGTGCGTTAATTCACAGCCACCGAGTCACATTTCCGCTGAACCAGGACAGGGGGAGCCGGTGCCCGGATTGGTGACCTTGCCCGTGACGGCCCCGTTGATGACAGCGGTGGCGACTTGGGCCGGGGTGGCAGTCGGATTGGACTGGAGATAGAGACCGGCGACCCCGGCGCCGTGCGGCGCCGACATCGAGGTACCGCTGTACGAGGCAGTGCCAGATGGCCAAACAGCCGCGACGATACCGGACCCCGGGGCGAACAGGTCGACACACGTCCCGAAGTTCGAGAAGCTCGACCGGGCATCGCTGCTGGTCGTCGCTCCGACCGTGATGGCCGATGGCTCGGAGGCGGGCGAGTAGTTGCAGGCGCTGGCGTTGCTGTTACCAGCCGAGACGGTGAAGACGATCCCGGCTCCCACCGCGTTGGCGACCGCAGCATTGAGACTTGGCGACAGGCCGCCGCCGAGACTCATGTTCGCGACCGCCGGCTTCTTGGCATTCTGGCGGACCCAGTCGACACCCGCAATCACGCCCGAGGTGGTGCCCGAGCCGTTGCAGTCGAGCACCCGGACGCTGTAGATCGTCATCGTCTTCGCGACCCCGTAGGTGGTCCCCGCCGCGGTCGATGAGGTATGGGTACCGTGACCGTTGCAATCAGCGGCCGTGCCACCGCTCGTCACCGCGTCGAACCCTTTGGTAGCCCGGCCGCCGAAATCGGGATGGCCGTACAGGACGCCGGTGTCGATGCTATAGAAGCTGACCCCCGCTCCGGTCGTTGGATAGGTGTACGAGGCGCTCAAGGGGAGGGAGACCTGATCGATCCGGTCGAGGCCCCACGATGGCGGATTCGTCTGGGTCGCGGTGGTCGTCATGATACCGTCGGGCTCGACCGTCAGCACCCGTGGGTCGGCCGACAACTCCCGCACCTGAGCCGGAGTCAGATCACCTGCGAAACCCTGCAACGCCCGTTCGTAGCGGTACCGGATTCGCCTGATACCGTGGCGACGCTCCAGCGAGGTGGTGAGGGCGTCAGCCCCCACTGTCCCCGGCTGGAACCTGACGATGTGGGACCGCTCCGGTGCCGCGGACACGGCAAGGCTCGGCCCGATCAGGTCAGTCGTTTGGTCGGTGGCCTCGGATCCGCAAGCCGCAAGCAACGCAACCCCGACGACCGGTAGCAGGCGTTTCATGTCCGTCCCCTTGGTATTTGAGATTGGTCCCAGCCAGCGACCCGGCCGTACCCCACGCCCGGCTCCGGGTCGCACCCCCAACCCAACGTAACGGCCTGCTCACATGTTCGCTAGTTAGGCATTGATGCAACAATGTGCTATCTAGACAACAGCTTACATTCTGGTTTAGTGTCTGGTTTTCGGACACTCAAAATGGGGTGCTTCCACCTGGCTGGCGTCGAGGCGGCCCGGGCACTTTTGCGGCCGGCTTCGAAAGGCGGGCAGGACGAACGGCGGATCCGCCGTACCGATTGTTGATCTGGTCAACGAGGTGGCTGATTTGGCGGCTCCGCTGCGGCACGCCAGTCTCCCACAACGACAGCTGGCTGGAACCGGGACGCGCCTCCAAGCGACTCAGCGCCACGCCGAGTAGCCGCGCGGGCCGCCGCTGTCGGCGCCGGAGCCCGCCCAGCAGTTCCTTCGCGACTTCGAAGATGCTCGGGTCATCGTCAACCGGGCTGGCGAGCGTCTTTGAGCGACTCCGGGTAACGAAGTCGAAGTGGCGAAGCTTGACGGTGACAACCCGGGCCCCGAGCCCGGCTCCTCGAAGGTCGGCCGCGACCCTGGTGGTGAGGCGGAGCAGTTCCGTCTCGAGATCGCGGTCGCTGTCGAGGTCGCGGGGAAAAGTCGCTTCCCGACTCATCGACTTCGCTTCGTTTCGGGGCACCACAGCGGACCCGGCCTGGCCCCTGATCCTCCGATACAGCCACTGCCCCGTTCGATCCCCGAGCCAAGCCGAGAGGGAGCGCTCATCGAGCGGCAGGGCGTCGGGCACGGTGACCAGCCCGCGCCGCGCTAGTTTGGCCTGGAGGCTCGGGCCGACCCCTGGGATCTCGGCCAGTCGGTGAGTGGCCAGGAACCGCGCTTCCTGCCCCGGCTCGACGACCAACACCCCGGTGCCACCGGTCTCGCCTCGAGGCTTGGCCCGTTCGGCCGCCAGCTTCGCAACGAGGCGGTTGGAGCCGCCCCCGATGGACAGTCGCATCCCGGTCGACTCGAGGACCGCCTCGCGAATGCGACCCGCGATTTCCGTGAGTGACGCCTGCCGGTAGAGCGCCTCGGTCCCGGTCAGGTCGAGATAGAACTCGTCGATACTGGCCGCCTCGACGACCGGGGTCCAGCGATCAAGGGCCGCTCGGACCGCGCGGCTCTTGCTTCGGCACTCTTTACCCGGGACCGGGACGAAGGTGGCGGTGGGACAGAGCTTCGCCGCTCTCGCGATCGACATGCCCGACCGGACCCCGAAGGCTCTGGCCTCGTAGGAGGCCGAGCAGACCACGCCGCGGCTCCCGGCCGCGCCGCCAACCACGAGCAATGGGGCCTTCCCCGCCCCCGCTGGATCGACCAACCGGGCCACGGTGACGAACATCTGGTCGCAGTCGGCCAACAGGATGCTTGCCATGGCCTCAGCCGCAGTCGCGCTCGGATCGGCACATCAGCGAGAAGATAGCCGGACTCGGCCCCCCGACTCGGGCCCCCGGGTGATGGGGGGGGGAACGGAGGGCGGGGCTTTCGCCGCCAAGGCGTTTTTGTTAACTTGCTGGCTGACAAGCAAGGAACCATGACGTCCTCTGTCCTGCGCGATCGCGAACGAAACCCAGCTCGGTCCCGCGAGGACATCCTCGACGCCGCCGAACGGCTCTTTGCTGAACGGGGATACGAGGCAACCAGCCTCTCGGACGTGGGCCGGGAAGCGGGGCTCTCCCGGGCCGCGCCGGGCTATTTCTTCGGATCGAAGGCCGAGTTGCTCCGGGCCGTTCTGGAGCGGTGCTTCGAGGAGGTTCGGGCCGCGGTTCGAGTCGGTCGAGACCGGGCGATGGCGAGCGGTCAAGGCGCCGACGTGATCCTCGCCGGAGTGGTTACCGACTACTTCGACTTCGTCGCCGCCCGGCCCAACTTCGTCAAGCTGGTTCAGCGAGAAGCGCTGTCCGACCGCCGGACCCTCACCGGAATGCCGGTGGGGCTGGCCACGGGACGGGAGATGAATGCGGCGTTAGGCATCGAGCTCGGACTCGGCCCGGACGACGAGACCGAGCTGACCCAGTTGCTGTTCAGCCTGATCGCCTTGGTCTGGTTTCCCCACATTCACGGCGACACCCTGGGTCGGGTCGTCGGCCTCGATCCCCAGGCGCCTGATTACCTCGACGCCCGCAAGCGTCACGTCACCGAACTATTACGCGGCTGGCTTCGTGCGCGAAGCGAAGTGCCGCTGCTATCGCAGCCAACGAATCGATAAACCGGGTTCATACGGAAGGGGTACCACGATGACGAGCGTAGCGCAGCCGCCAGCCAAGGAGCGATCCAGCAGCCCAGCCTCGGCCCCAGCCTCGGCCCAGGAGGCTCGCGAGATCGCCGAGGCGGCGCGAGAAACCGAATGGAATCCGAGCTTCGTCAAGGAGTTGTTCGAAGGCAATCTCCGGCTCGACCTCATTCACCCCTACCCGGAACCAAACCCCGAGGACGTCGCCCGGGCCAAACCCTTCCTGGCCGCCCTCGAGAAATTCCTGCTCGAGCGGGTCGACGCGGACGCCATCGACCGTGACGGCCGGGTACCGCCGGAGGTGGTTGACGGCCTTCGGAAACTGGGAGCCTTCGGGATCAAGATCCCAACCGAGTATGGCGGCAAAGGTCTCTCCCAGTTGATGTACACCCGGGCCGTTTCGATGGTCTCGAGCATCTGCGGCAACATCACCGCCCTGCTCTCGGCCAGCCAATCGATCGGGGTACCAGTGCCGCTCAAGCTGTTCGGCACCCCGGAGCAGAAGAAGAAGTATTTCCCTCGACTGGCGGCGGGCCAGATCTCCGCTTTCGCCCTGACGGAGGACAATGCGGGATCCGATCCGGCCGGCTTGTCCACCACCGCCACGCTCTCCGACGATCGGAAGCACTGGATTCTCAACGGCGAAAAGCTCTGGTGCACCAACGGCACCGTGGCCGACGTCATGGTGGTCATGGCGAGGACCGGCCCCAAGGCGATCACGGCGTTCATCGTGGAGGCCGACTGGCCTGGCGTCGAGGTGACCCACCGCAACCAGTTCATGGGGCTTCGGGCGCTCGAGAACGCGGTGCTTCGATTCCGCGACGTCAGGGTGCCCGTGGAAAACGTCCTCTGGGGCGAGGGCAAGGGATTGAAGTTGGCGCTGATCACCCTCAACACCGGGCGACTGACCCTGCCCGCCAGTTGCGTGACCGGGGCCAAGCGGCTGCTGGAGATTTCCCGGCGGTGGGCCGCCGAGCGGGTTCAATGGGGACAGGCGATCGGCAAGCACGACGCGGTGGCCCAGAAGATTGGACGGATGGCGGCCGAGACGTTCGCCATGGAGGCGGTGAGCGACCTGGCTTCCCTGCTCGCCGATCGCCCGAAGACCGACATCCGGCTCGAGGCGGCGATCGCCAAGATGTGGAACTCGGAAACCGGCTGGCGAATCGCCGACGACACCGTACAGATCAAGGGCGGGCGCGGCTACGAAACCGCCGATTCGCTCCGCAACCGTGGCGAGCGGCCCGACCCGGTCGAGCGAGCCCTCCGCGACTGGCGGATCAACCTGATCTTCGAGGGCTCGTCCGAGATCATGCGGCTGTTCATCGCCCGCGAGGCGGTCGACACCCATCTCAAGGTCGCTGGCAAGCTGATCGACCCGAAGTCCAGCCTCGGCGACAAGCTGGCCTCCCTCGTCAAGGCAGGCCTTTTCTACGCTTGGTGGTACCCGAAACAGTATTTTGGCTGGAGCTTGTGGCCGCGGTACGCCGAGTTCGGTGTCCTGGCGAAGCACCTCCGGTTCGTGAACCGGGCGTCGCGGCGGCTGGCCCGCAACCTGTTCCACGCGATGGTTCGCTTCGGCCCGAAACTCGAAAAGAAGCAATCGGTTCTGTTCAGGATGGTCGAGATCGGCGCGGAGTTGTTTGCCATGAGCGCCGCCGTCGCCAAAGCCCAGCTGCTGGTGAAGAAGGACCCGGGCAACCGCGGCCCGGTCGAGATGGCCGACGTGTTCTGCCGTCAGGCGAGTTGGCGGGTGATCGCCAAGTTCGAAGAAGTATTCGGCCCGGAGGATGACCGCGCCTACCGGCTGGCCCAGGACGTCGCGGCCAACCGGCACCTCTGGCTGGAAGAAGGCATCGCGGGCTGGGAGCGGCCGGCGGGCCAGTAGCGGTCGACATCACTCGAGGAGTTTCGCATGGCGACAGCCGAGGGACGGAGCCTGCCCTTCGTCGGGCCGGAGCACATCGACCTCGCGGTCCTGGAGACGTTCGAGTATCGGGGGCCCGACCAGGAGATCGTGACCGAGACCGCCGAGTTCAGCGCGGTATGCCCCTACAGCGGGCTCCCGGACTTCGCCCGGCTGACGATTGTCTACGTGCCGGCCGCCAGGTGTATCGAGCTGAAGAGTCTCAAGTACTACATCACGAGCTTCCGCAACGTGGGGATCTTCCAGGAACACGCGACCGCCCGGATCGCCGAAGATCTCCACCGGCTCCTCGAGCCCAAGCGGATCGCGGTAACGACCCGGTACAACGTGAGGGGTGGCTTCGACACGACCTGCACGGTCAAACTGCCCTGATTAGGGGCGTTTGACGCCCGTCGGCCGAGTTGCGTCGATCACGGTGGCGTCGCCGATTTGCCCCTCACCGTTGCGACCCCAGCAGATCGCGGAACCCGCCTGCGAGCGGGCACAACTGTGATCCACACCCAAGTCGATCGCTTGGGCCACGAACGGCAACCCGACGTCGATCGGGACGGTGCTGATGTTGCTGTTGGTCCCGCCGAGCCGTCCGTTGCCATTGTTCCCCCAA
Organism: Gemmatimonadota bacterium; assembly: GCA_016874005.1. Lineage (GTDB taxonomy): Bacteria > Gemmatimonadota > Gemmatimonadetes > Gemmatimonadales > GWC2-71-9 > SHZU01. Next base: position 6,091 of record VGVQ01000039.1, read on the forward strand.
CAGCGGACCACGCCCGCGGTCGTGATGGCACAGGAGTGGATGTTGCCAACGGCGATCGCCTGGTAGGTCCCACCGCCGTCCACCGCGATCGGGAGCAACTGGTTGCCGGTGCTCCCGGTTCCCAGCACGCCGGACGTCCCGGTGCCCCAGCACATTGCCGTGCCGGCGGTGGTCAGGGCGCAGGTGTGGACGCCTCCCGCCGCGATCGCCGTAAAGACGACGCCCGGAGCGTTGACCAGGGTCGGAGCCCGTCGCTCGACCGTCGTTCCGTCGCCGAGCCGGCCGCCTCCGTTGCTGCCCCAGCAATAGGCGGCACCCGCCGCCGTCAGTCCGCAGGTATGGGCGGCCCCGGCCGACAGGCTGGCGAAGGCGATGCCGTTCTTGACCGCCGTCGGCACCACCCGAATCTGGGTGGTGCTGTCCCCGAGCCGGCCGTTTCCGTTGTTGCCCCAGCACCAGGCTGCCCCGCTGGCCTCGAGGCCGCAGCTGTGGACGTCGCCGGCCACGATGCTGACGAAGATCCTGCCGCCGACGACCGCGGCCGGCGCGTTGACGCTGGCACCGGTCTGGGTGTTGATCCCGAGTTGCCCGCTCAAGTCGGATCCCCAGCAGAGGGCCGCCCCGGCCGGGGTAAGCCCGCACACGTGTCCTCCTCCGACGGCCAGCTGGCTGAATGTGGCAGCGCCGGACTTCACCAAGACGGGAACCGAATCCTGTCCGCCGGCCGTGCTGTCACCGATCTGGCCAACGCTGTTGTCGCCCCAGCAATAGGCCGCCCCGGCGGCCGTTCGGGCGCAGGTGTTGAGCCCGCCGGCACTGATCGCCGCCACGGCAAAGTCGATCGCCGTGGCGTTGATGGTGGCCGATGGTACCCCGGTTCGAGACGCCGTCATCGTCTGCGGTCCCGGTACCAGACCAAGGACCCAGCCCCCAACTCGGGCAATGCCGCCGGGATCGGTCTGTTTGACCGGCCCGTTGGCGAGGCCACCGTCGCTGGCCGCAAAGGTGATGGCGACACCCGCCACCGGATTGTCGAAGGCATCGGTCAGCTTCACCGCGGGCGCCGTCGTCGTCAAATCACCAATCGACGTCGTCTGCCCGTTTCCGTCGACCACCGTGAGCTTTGCCGGTGCCCCGACGGTCGCGGTGGCCGTGAAGGCCACTGACAAGGCGCCGGCCGTCGCCGTCGCCTGGTTGGCGCCGACGCCGGTACCCAGCCGCCAACTGCCTACCCGGGCAACACCGTCGCTCCCGGTGGACGCCGTTGGCCCGGTCATGCTCCCGCCGCCGGAAGTCACCGCAAACGCGACCGGTACCCCGGAGACCGGATTGCCGGCCCCATCGAGCAATTTCACCGCCGGCGCGACGGCCAGGTCGGTTCCAGCCGCGGCGGTCTGGTTGTTCCCCGCCTCGACCAGTAGCGACGTGGCCGCGCCGGGCCCGAGTTGGAAGGACGTCGTTGCCGCCGAGGCGAGGCCGGCAGCCTCGAAGCGGAGGCTCTTCGACCCGACCGGCCCGACGACTCGAAGGTCGGCGAACGCCGCCTCCCCAGCCGCGTCGGTCCGCACCTCGGTGGTGCCCGAAACCGTGCCCGTTCCGCTGGACAGCGCCGCCACGATCGTTACCCCGCGGGCGGCCACCCGTGCCCCGGTTCCGTCGACCAAGCCGACGACTGGCGCCGGCGCCAGCGCCGCGCCGCTAGCGGCACTGCTCGGTGGCTGGGTCAGCACGGTCACCCCGACCGGAACCGGGATTCGAGTCGGCTCGCTGGCACAGCCAGCGAGCAGGACTTTGTCCTGCCTCAGTTGAAATGTGACTCCTAACCCCTCCAACTTTGGAGGAGGAGGAGTCCATGAGTCGATCCACGAGCCGTGCTCGCCGCCCATTCACC
>VGVQ01000040.1 GCA_016874005.1 Gemmatimonadota bacterium
CGCCAGACGGTCATGATCGAACGCGGGTCCGTGGCTGGCGCGACCGGGGTCGACCAGACGGAACCCGCGATCGTGGCCGGGGCGGCGATACCAGAACCGATCACCGTCCCCCAGCCAGACGGGGGTCACTGTTGCTCGGGTGAGGATCCGACTCAGTTGCGCTGGGAGGAACTGCTCGGCTTTCCGGTAATCCTCCGGAGTCCCTTGGGACAGAGCGGCCGTCGCGGCCGCGGCGATCAAGAGCAATGGCGCGGGCATCGAGCCGCCTCCAGCCCTCGCGAAGAGGGTAGCCGGGGTCGAGGGAACCGCCAGCGTATGCTAGCAGTATGCGGCAGGTAGTGTACCGGTCCGGACTCAGGGCGTCAAACCGGAAGTGGCCGCCTTCGACTTGACAGTACGCCATTTGATCGTGAGCTTAGACGTCGAATACACGGTGTATTCTGAGCCCGCATGCCACGTATACCGGAGGCACTGCCGATGGTGCTCCTTCCCCGCTCTCTCGTTGCCGCTGCCCTTGTGCTTGCGACTACCGCGCCTGCGGCATGGGCTACGGTCTCCATCCCAGATGACCGCCCGACGCTCGCCGCCGAGATCGCCGGCGCCGTCTTCGATGTGGCCGGGCGGCCGGTCGCCGGGGCCCGGGTATCGATCGTCGGCACGGCGGCCTCCACCACGACGGATCGAGACGGCAAGTTCCGGTTCGACGACGCCCAAGGGACCGAGGTGGTGCTCTCGGTGGTGGCGATCGGGTATCGGCCGCTCAACCAGCGGGTCCGGGTTGGGGATACCTCGCTCCGGATCGTGGTCACCCCAATGGTGGTGAACCTCGAGGAGGTCGTGGTCACCGGGACCACGGAGGCAACTCAGCGGAAACAGTTGGGCAACTCGGTCGCGACGATTCAAACATCGGAGGTGGTGCAGGTCGCCGCCGCCACCAGCCTGGGCCAGCTGCTCAACGGCCGGGCCACCGGGGTGACCATTCAGCCGCGAATGGGCTTCGTGGGCGGCGGACCGCGTCTCAAGGTCCGGGGTGCCGCCACGTTCTTCCTCGGAACGGAACCGATCATCTACATCGACGGGATCCGGGCGGATAGCCGGGCCTCCACCACCAATTCGAGCCAGGGCGGCCGCAACGCCGAGATGGTGTCTCGATTGAACGACATCAACAGCGAGGACATCGAAAGCATCGAAATCATCCGGGGGCCGGCCGCGGCGACGCTCTATGGAACGGAAGCGTCCAACGGCGTGGTCCAGATCATCACCAAGAAGGGGCAGGCCGGCGCCAAGCCCGAATTCGAAGTTTCTACCCGACAAGGCGCCAATTGGTTCCGCGATCCCGAGGGGCGGCTCCCGACGCTGTATAGCAGGAACGCTGCCGGTCAGGTCGTGACCTTGAATATCCTCGAACGGGAGGCCGCCGCTGGCCGCCCGTTCTTCAGAAACGGATACTCACGAGGTTACTCGGCAAGCCTCCGGGGTGGCAGCGATCTGCTCCAATACTACGGAAGCGTGGGCTGGGACGACGACGAAGGCGTCGAGCCGACCAACACGGCCAATCGGTTCAGCTCGCGCCTGAACATGACGCTGACGCCGAACTCCAAGTTCCAAATCACGGCGGGTTTGGGTGTCGCAGACGGACGCGTCGATATTCCCAACTCCTCCAACCTCTTCAGCATGTTCTACGCCGATGCTGCCCTGCTCGACACGCCGCGCCGCGGCTTCTTCACGGCGCCGCCGGATGCCTTCTGGCGAAACTTCGAGTTCCGGCAGGACTATCGGCGCACCACCTTGTCGGTCGACGCCTCTTACCGGATCCGCCCCTGGCTCCGCCAGCGCGTGCGGGCCGGACTCGATCTCACCAATGAAGACAACAAGTCGCTCAACCAGCGGATGTCGGTGAACGACGGCCAGTTCTTCGGTCTGGCCGCTCGACTTGGGTCAATCCGCCAGGAGCGGGTCGCGGCGAGCAACCGCACCCTGGATTACAACCTGAGTGCCTCCACCAACCTTGGGCAGCAGCTCACGTCGACCACGACGGTCGGTGCCCAGTACTTCCGTCGGAGCCTCCAGACGGTCACCGCGCTGGGGACCGAGTTCCCGGCCAGGGGCGTCTCCACCGTCAGCTCGGCCGCCATCCGGCAAGGCTTCGAGGACTTCGAGGAGAACGCGACCGTCGGGCTATTCGCGCAGCAGCAGCTAGGATGGAAGGATCGGTTCTTCTTCACCGCCGCGGTGCGGGGCGACGACAACAGCGCCTTCGGGAAGAACTATGACTTTGTGGTCTATCCGAAGATCGGTCTCTCCTGGGCGATCAGCGAAGAGCCCTTCTGGCCTCAGGGCTTCTCGAACCGATTCCGGGTCCGAGCGGCATTTGGGGCCTCGGGCCAGCAACCGTCGACGTTCGCCGCGGTTCAGAGCTTCCGGCCGGTCACGGGTGGGAACGGCGCGGCCACGGTTTCGACCGGCTCGATCGGCAATCCTGACCTCCAGCCGGAACGGAGCCGCGAGTTGGAGCTCGGATTCGAGGGCGCTTTTCTCGACGATCGAGTCGGCGTCGATGTGAGCTACTACTCGAAGAACACCGTTGACGCCATCCTCCTGCTCCCGGTCCCGCCCTCGCTTGGCTATGTCGGCAGCCGGTTTGTCAACGCCGGCGAGATCGGCACCAGTGGGATCGAAGCGCAGGTCACCGGACAGGTCATCGATAAGCAGAACCTCAAGTGGGCGCTCGGGCTCAACTTCTCGAAGAACAACAGCGAGGTGAAGGACCTCGGCGGTGCGGAATTCCTGTCCCAGGACGTCTGGGCCGGATTCAGGGTCGGCTTCCCGGTGAACTCATACTTCCAGCGTCGGGTGGTTTCAGCCACGCTCGACGCGAACGGACGAGCCCAGAACATCCTCTGCGATGGCGGCCCAGGCGCCTCACCGGTCCCGTGCGCCAGCGCCCCCCGCCTGTTCATGGGGCGCCAGACCCCGAAGGTCGAGGGATCGTTCACTTCGGAACTGCTCCTGTTAGGCCGGTTCCGGCTGTTTGGGCTGGTGGATTTCAAGCGGGGCCATCGCCTCTGGAACGCCGACTTCAGCGTCTCGTGTCGATTCCTGCCACGCTGCCGGGAGAACTACTTCCCGCAGGAGTTCGACCCGGTCACCCTCGCCTACGTCCAGCTGAGCGACGACGCCTTCGTCGAGCCCTACATCCAGGATGCCGGCTTCTTCAAACTCCGAGAACTCTCCTTGGGCTACACCGTGCCGGATCGGGTCGCCCAGTTGATCGGAGGGAAGCGGGCGACCATCACGGTGGCTGGCCGCAACCTGGCCCAATGGGGCACCAAGTACTGGAGCTTCGACCCCGAGTCGTACGATGAGTTCGCCGTGGTGAACCCGGCACCGTTTGGCACCGGCGACAACTTGCGGACCACCAACATCGACATCTCGACCCTGCCGCAGTTGGCGCAGTTCATGGTGACCGTTCGGGTGGTCTTCTAGCCATGCCAAATTCTCGAGACAAGGAGCCGACCATGAACGGCCAGAGACTTCACCGCCGATCGACGCTGACGTTGGCATCGCGCTTCATCGTCCTAGGCCTCACCGCGGGTTCGACCGGGTGCCAGAGTTTGCTCGACGTCAGTCTCCCGGGGCAGCTCGAAACGACGGTCATCGAGACGCCCGACAACGCCGGCTTGTTGGCCAGTGCGGTCGTGGCCGAGTTCGAGTGCGCCTTCGTCAAGTACATCGCGGCGAGCAGCCTGATCGGCAACGAGTTCAACGTCAGCGTGCTGACGACCCACTGGTGGAACTTCGATCAGCGCCAGCTGCCGGACCAGGCGTCCGGGCCCACGTGGGCCAACGCCACCTGCGATAATGCCGAACCGGCGATCTACACCACGCTGTCGGTGGCTCGCTACCTGGGCGATCGGACACTAGGGTTGCTCGATGGGTGGACCGACGCCCAAGTCGCCAACCGAGGGGCGTTGTTGGCCCAGACGGCCGCGTACACGGGCTATGCCTACACCCTGATGTCGGAAGCAATGTGCTCGGCGGTGTTCGATGAGGGCACCGAGGTGACCGCGGCGCAGATGCGGACCCGCGCGGAGGAGCGGTTCACACGGGCCATGGCACTCGCGACCACGGCCAACCAGCCCGAGATCCTCAACATGGCGAGGCTGGGGCGCGCCCGGGTCAGACTTGGAGCGGGCCGGAAGGCCGATGCCGCGGCCGACGCTCAGTTGGTTCCAGCCGCGTTCGTGAGAAACGCCAACTACTCGGCGGCGGCCGGCCGATCCGAGAACCGGATCTTCGTCTTGAACAACCGGCTGTCGAACGTCTCCGTCGAATCGGTCTACCAGGGCCTCACCTTCAACGGAGTGGCCGACCGACGGGTTGCGGTGACCAACGCCGGTCGCAACGGGGCCGATGGGCGCACTCCCCTCTTCCTCCAAACGAAGTACGCTACGGCCGCCTCGCCGATTCCGATCGCCCGAGCGGCGGAGGCCCGCTTGATCATCGCGGAGAACGCGGTGGCCGTGGGGGATCTGACCACGGCCGTGAACGAGATCAACGCCCTACACACGGCGGCCGGCTTGCCACCGTGGGCCGGGCCCGCCGCCGAGGTTCTGGCCCAGATCGTCGAGGAGCGGAAACGAGAGTTCTTCCTCGAATCGCACCATTACGGCGACGCGATCCGATATCAGATCCCGGCTTTTCCGGCGGCCGGGACGCCTCACAAGTTCGGCGGAGTTCATGGACCCAACCTCGCATGCCTGCCGGTGCCAAGCTTCGAGCGGAAGTCGTAGCCACGTTTGTTCCCCTCCCGCCCCGGATCGCCGCGCTTCGGTCCGGGGTGGGCCCTCGCAGACGCCGGCCGGTGCTCATGCCCCGGAGCGGCGCCCCGCCCATCGACTTCCAGCTGCCAGCCACCTGACCGGCGCGGAGGCACGGTCATGAGGAGTAGGTTGTGGGTGGCGATGGCGGCGTTGGTCCTGCCACATGGATGGTCGGCCGCCCAACCGGCGGCGGCGTCGGTCGCCTTGGTCGGCGCTACCCTGATCGACGGCACCGGCGCCCCGCCGATACCCAACGCCACCATACTGATCGAAGGGTCGCGCATCAAAGCAGTCGGGCCCCGCCGCGCGGTCAGCGTGCCGGCTGGAACCACGGTGATCGACGCGACCGGCAAGTACCTGTTGCCCGGTTTCATCGACCTTCACATGCATCTCACCTACCCGGCCAACCAGGCCCTCGACGCCCTCCAGACCGACGCCGAGGGAACGCTGCGGGCAGTCTACTACATGGAGATGTTCCACCGGCTCGGCATCACCAGCGTCCGCGACGTCGCGGCCCCGGTCGAGCCGATCAAGGCCGCCGCCGCCGCCCTCGGGGCGGGATTGGAGAGCGCGGTGCGGGTGTTCGGCGTCGGCCGGTTGATCACCTCGACCGGCGGCCACGGGGGTCGACTCCGCGCCGCGGTCCAAGTCGATGGGCCGGTGGCGTTTCGCCAAGCCGTCCGAACCAACCATTCCCACGGCTTCCGGCACATCAAGCTCTCCCCGCCCTACACGTTGGAGGAGGTCCAGGCCGCGGTGGACGAAGCCAGGACTCGCGGGATGCGGATCACCAGCCACGGGGGCGGCCGCTCGGACACCTGGCCGACCTCGATGACCAAGATCGCGGTGATGGGCGGGGTGCAGTCGATCGAGCATCTCAATCAGATGGACGACGATGCCCTGGACCTGATCGCCGCCAAGGGCGTCGCCATCATTCCCACCATCGCGATCTATCGGCATCTCTACCGGGAGAACCTGATCGCCCGCGAGATGATCGAGGTCCGGGGCTGGAAGCGGGAGATGCACGAGACCCTGTTGCGCAAGGCCCACCAGCGCGGCATTCTCCTCGGCGTCGGCTCGGACGCCGTCGGTGGGATGATGAAGCTCTACCCGGATCTCTACTTCGAGGAGATGCGCTACTTCGTCGAGTTGGGGATGACGCCCATGGAGGCGATCGTCGCCGCCACCAAGAACGGCGGAATCATCATCGGCGATCAGTACGGGATCGGGACCCTCGAACCGGGCAAGCTGGCCGATCTTCAGATCCTGGCGACCGACCCGCTCGCGTCGTTCGCCGGACTGGGCAAGCCGGAGCTGGTGATGATCGGCGGCCGGATCCGCCGCTACCAATAGTTCGGGACGGACCAATGACGCCGATCGCGGATGCCAAGACCTGGTTGCTCCTCGCCCTGATCTTCCTCGGTGGCTGGTACCTCGGCTACTTCGCCCGGGCGGCCTGGCGGACCCACCGCGCCGGCGGGCGCGCCGGCGACCCCACCCTGCCAACCGCCGGGCAGACCGTGACCGGCTTCGGCACCAACTTCTTCGACACCCTGGGGATCGGCTCGTACGCGACCACCACGATGATCTTCCGGCTCTGGAAGATGATCCCGGACGAGCGGATTCCGGGGACCCTGAACGTCGGCCACACCATTCCGGTCATCGTCCAGGCGCTGATCTACACCAGGATCGTCCCGGTGGAGACCACCACCCTGGTCCTGATGATCGTCAGTTCGGTGGCCGGCGCCTGGCTCGGGGCGGGAGTGGTCGCCGGCCTGCCGCGCCGGACGATTCAGGTCGGAATGGGCGGCGCCCTGATCGTCGCGGCGGTGCTGATGCTCCTGACCCAGCTCAAGCTGCTCCCCGGCGGCGGCGAGGCGCTCGGGCTCCAGGGCGGATGGCTCCTCTTCGCGGTGAGCTGCAACTTCGTGCTAGGGGCGCTCTGCACCCTCGGGATCGGGCTCTACGCCCCCTGCATGATCCTGGTGAGTCTCCTCGGGATGAACCCGGTCGCGGCGTTCCCGATCATGATGGGCTCCTGCGCCTTCCTGATGCCGGTGGCGAGTGCCCGGTTCATCGCCAAGGGGAGCTTCAGCCTCGGCGCGGCGATCGGACTCACCGTCGGCGGGATTCCCGCGGTCCTGATCGCCGCCTTCATCGTGAAATCGCTGCCGCTCTACGCGATTCGGTGGCTGGTCGTCGCCGTGGTGCTCTACGCGGCCGCGACGCTGCTCGCCGCGGCCCGCCGGGAGCGGGTCCTGACGTCGTGCCAAACTTCCCCTCTGCCCTGAGACATCTGACCCAATGCGCGTAACCGAGATGATCACCGCCGTCGATGCCCACGCGGCGGGAGAGCCCGGTCGAGTCATCGTCGGGGGGGTGCTGGACGTGCCGGGGAAGACGATGTTCGAGAAGATGCAATACTTCGCGACCCATCGTGACCACATCCGGAAGCGAATGCTCCGCGAGCCTCGCGGCTACCCCGCCGCCAACTGCAACCTGATCCTGGCCCCGACGCAGCCGAGCGCCGACGCCGGGTTCATCATCATGGAGCAGGTCGAGTACCCGCCGATGTCCGGGACCAACACCATCTGCACCACCACTGTCCTGCTCGAGACCGGCATGCTCCCGATGACCGAGCCGGTGACCGAGCTGACCCTGGATACGCCGGCGGGGCTCGTTCGGGTGCGGGCGGATTGCCGAAACGGGAAAGTCACCGCGGTCACCTCCCGCAACGTGCCTGCCTTTGCCGTGCACCTCGATGCCAAGGTCGAGGTCCCAACCCTGGGCACCGTCACG
>VGVQ01000041.1 GCA_016874005.1 Gemmatimonadota bacterium
TACATCGATGGGTGGTACAATCCCGTTCGGCGCCACTCGCGGCTGGGGTACCTCAGCCCGGTGGCGTTCGAACACACGCGGCCCGAGGCCGCCTAACTGTGGTGTCTACGAAATCGGGGCAAGGCCAGTCGCCACCTGTCGCTCATGGAGGGCATCAGGAAGATGACCCTGCTGCCGGCCGAGCGGCTTGGCAAGGCCGCGCCGGCCATGCGCCGCAAGGGCCGCCTCTCGCCGGGCGCCGATGCCGACCTCGTGGTGTTCGACCTCAACCGGGTCCGGGAACGGGCCAGCTACAGCAACCCCGCCCAGTATTCGGAGGGCTTCGACTACGTCATCGTCGCGGGTCAGGTCGGCGTGGCGGGCGGCAAGCTGGTGGAGGGCGTCACCGCCGGGCGGCCCATCAGGGGCGCCCCATAGCCTGGTCACGGCCAGGGGATGCCCCCCGACTAGACTGGGGCACATGACAAGGCTCTCCATCGCGGTCCTCCTGGCCCTCGTGGCGTCGCCGCCGGCTCCCGGCCACGCCCAGTCTCCACTTCGGGTTGCCGCCGGCGTCGGCCCCTACCGGGTCGATGACGTGGCCGGTACTCCACTCGTTCCCATGGTTGGCCTGTTCAAACCGGTCGGTCGCCAGGCAGTGATCGGCGCCAACTTGGGCCTCGTCAAGAGCGCCGGCTTCTACGGCCTCGACGCCCTGACCTTGGACGCCCACCTCGGCGTCGAGAAGACCAGCCGCCGGCTCACCCTGACCGGCACCCTGGGGCCGAGCGCCATGGCGGGTGGTGACGGCGACGGGACGCCGTATCTCAGCGCTGGCGCGCATGCCACGGCGGGGCTGACGTGGTGGTTCACCGACCGGGTGGGCCTCTGGGCAGCCACCACCGGCCGACTCTGGTTCACCACCGGCAACTCGCGATTCTCGCCCGGCGCGATGGTTGGCCTGAGCTTTCGCGGCGCGAGGTCCGGCCGGACCTGATGGTGGGGAGGGGTCGCGGCGGTCGAGAGCGGGGTTCAAGCGGTGGTGCCGGCTGGTCGCCGCCGCCGGGAGCGGGCGGGCCGGCACCAGGGCGATTATTCTCCACCCCGTGAGACGCCCCGCCGGGGCGGCCCAACCCAACCCGACTCACTATGCCCCTCAACGTTCACGACAACATCCTTGGCGCGATCGGCCATACGCCCCTGATCCGCTTGAACCGCATTGTCCGCGAGGTTCCGGCCGCGGTCTATGCCAAGGTCGAGACCTTCAACCCCGGCCACAGCATCAAGGACCGGATGGCGCTCCGGATGGTCGAGGACGCCGAGAGGAAGGGGCTCCTCAAACCGGGCGGCACGATCATCGAGGGGACCAGCGGGAACACCGGCATGGGGCTCGCCATCGCGGCGATCGTCAAAGGCTATAAGTGCATCTTCACGACCACCGACAAGCAATCGCGCGAAAAGGTCGACGCGCTCCGGGCCTTCGGCGCCAAGGTGATCGTCTGTCCGACCGACGTCGATCCGGAGGATCCCCGGTCGTACTACTCGGTCTCCTCACGGCTGGTGAACGAAACGCCGAACAGCTGGAAGGCTAACCAGTACGATAACCTGAGTAATTCGGCGGCCCATTACGAGACCACCGGTCCCGAGATCTGGGAGCAGACCGAAGGTAAGGTGGCCCACCTCGTGGTCGGGGTCGGAACCGGCGGCACCATCTGCGGCACCGGCCGGTTCCTGAAGGAGCGCAATCCGGCCGTCAAGGTGTGGGGCATCGACACCTATGGGTCGGTGTTCAAGAAGTACAAGGAGACCGGGGTCTTCGACAAACAGGAGATCTACCCCTACGTCACCGAAGGCATCGGGGAGGACTTCCTTCCCCAGAACGTCGATTTCGGCATCGTCGATCACTTCGAGAAGGTGACCGACCGGGACGCCGCCATCTACACCCGCGAGTTGGTCCGCCAGGAGGGCATCTGGGCCGGCAACTCGGCCGGCTCGGCGGTGGCGGGCCTCCTGCAGCTCAAGGACCGGTTCCGACCCGGTGAGGTCGTGGTCGTGATCTTCCACGACCACGGGACCCGTTATCTCGGCAAGATCTTCAACCCGGACTGGATGCGGAAGATGGGCTACGAGACCGTGGCCGGCGCGACCGCCCGGAGCCTGGTGCGCAACAAGAAAGTCGCCGATCTGGTCGGTGTCGAAGAAACCGCCACCGTGGCCCAGGCGCTCGCCCAAATGGCGGAAAACGACTTCTCCCAGATTCCGATCACCAAGGAAAACCGCATTGTCGGCTCACTCCGCGAGCAACACGTCTACGCCGCGATCGTGAAGGAACCGGCAATCCGCCATCAGCCGGTACGCTCGATCATCCAGCCGGCGTTTCCGTACGTGGATATCGAAACCCCGCTCGAGCTGCTCGCCCCGATGATCACGCCCGAGACGCCCGCGCTTCTGGTCCGCGACTTCCCGGCCGGCAAGACCTACGTCCTGACTGGCTACGACGTGCTCCAAGCGATGTAGGAGGAGGGGGCTACAGTCCGCTCACCTGACCGATCAGCACGATCGGCATCGTCGGCGTGCTCGACCCGCCCTCCGGCTCGATGGTGACCGCCGCCGTCTGGAATCCGCCCTCGACCTGGAGCTGGAATGCCTCCACCAGCGCGTGGCCGTCGGCCGCCGAGTTGAAGACGACCGATGGGACCGGCTTGCCGTCCTTGGGGATCAGCCACAGTTGATAGGTCTTTCCGGGACCGGCGGGCGGCAGCCGGAAGGCGTGGAGCACGCCCCGGTTCTGGCGCCGGTTCCAGAAGAACTGCATCCCTGGCGCCTGGGCACCCGAGGTCGTCAGCTGCACCACCGAGAGGTCAGCTTCGGCGGTGAGCAAGGTGTTGAGGGTCTCCTCCCGCTTGGCGAGCTTGGCCGCGGTGCTGGCGAGGGCGGCGTTCTTCTCGGTCAGATCGCGTTCCAGCTGGCGGGCCCGACCGCCCAGGCCGATCGCGAGCACGGTCGTGGCGGCGAGGGCGGTGGCCATCCACGGGAACGTTCGTCGAGCGGGCGGCGGTAGCGCCGCCGCTTTCGACGCCGCCACTCGGGCGAGGAGCCGTTCCTTGACCTCGGGCGACGGCGCCTGGCCACCGCGTCCAGCGGCAAGCAAGGCGTTGACTTCGCGGTACTCGGCCACCTCGCGCTGGAGCTCGGGCGATTGGGCCAGGGCGGTTTCGAAGGCGCGAGCTTCTTCCGGGGTCAGCGCGCCGAGCGCGTAACCCGCGGCCAACTCGCGGATCGACTCGGGAATGGTCGCGCTCACGTTGCTGCCTCGAAGTAGTAGGGTGTCAGGGCCTCGCGGAGCTTCTGCATCGCCAACCGGACCCTGGTTTTGACCGTGCCTAACGGCTCGTCGAGCCGCTCGGCGATCTCCGAATGGGAGAGTCCCTCGTAATACGCCAGCTCGATGGCCTGGCGTTGCGGGGGCGACAGCGATTCCAGCGCCGCCGCCACCTTGGCGGCTCGCTCCGAGCCGGCCACCCGGTCGGTCGGGTTTTCCGGCCCGGTCCCCATCGCCGGCGCGCCAGTCGGCTCCGCCTGCTGCGCGGTCTCGACCAACTTGGCCCTCCGACCCCGGGACCGGATCAGGTCGAGCGCCCGGCTCCGGCACATCATCGTCAGCCAGGCCACCGCTGACCCCTTCTCGCCGTGGAACCGACCGGCGTTGCGCCACGCCTGCGAAAAGGTCTCCAGCACGATCTCCTCGGCGTCGGCCCGCTCCCCCGAGATCCGGAAGGCCACCGCGTACATGGTGGCGGCGTAGCGGTCGTAGAGGACGCCGAGGGCCCGCTCGTCGCCCGCCGTGATTCGGGAGATCAGAGCCCGATCATCGTCAGCCGCCCCCGCGGTGGGGGCGGCGTTGGGTCGAAGGGCGGTGACCGACAAGGGCATCTCGATCGCGATCGAAGTCACCAGCATCATACCTCGGATTGAGACCTGCCGTCCATGGGGCCGTCAGCGCCATCCTGTCGCATGGCTACGACGCCGAACCGCGGTCGGATCTCAGGCCGCGCCGGGCGTGAGGCGCCAGGAGGGTCGGTGCCTGAGCCGCGGTCGCCAACAACTCGGCCGCTTCGGTCGTCCGCCCCGCGGCCTCGAGAATCCGGGCTCGGTGGTAGCTCATCGTCGGGGTAGGCGATCCCCAGGCCAGAGCCCGGTCCGAGGCGTCGAGCGCCTCCGGATATGCCCCTCGACGGAAGTGCACCCACGCCAGCAGATCGAACGACTCCGTCGTGGGCCGCCGGGCCACCTCCCGCTCCGCGATGGCCAGCGCCGAGTCGAGCAACCTGGGCCCGCCGCGCTCGGCGTAGTAGAGCGCCAATGGGTGGCCGAACAGGGGCTCGTTCGCCGGCCCGCCCGCCACGGCGAGGAACCGCCGTTCGGCCGCTCGGGCCAGGTCGGGTTGGCCGAGAAGGGTATGGGCCTCGGCGATCCTCAGGTCGATGTCGGGATGGGCCTCCGACCGAATGGCGTTGAAGGCCGCGAGCGCTTCGGCCGGCCGTCCCTCGGCGAGGGCCAGATTGGCGAGCCCTTCGACGGCGCCCCGGTAGCCCGGCGACAACCGCTCGACCGATTCGAGAATCCGGCGGGCCTCACGGGGTCCCCGGAGCCCGTGGACGACGTTGGCCAGTTGCGTTAGGCACCAGGCGGGGCCCTGGCTGCCGCTCGCCGACCGCGCCAGCGTCCGGCAGGCGGTCGTGAGCAACCGTTCGGCGGTCTCGCCGTGGCCGGTCTGGTCGAGCCATAGCGCTCGGCGGACCTGACCGCTGACCGACCCATCGTCCAGCCGGCTCAGCTGCGCCTCGGCAACCGGGTAGCGTCCGGCCGCGACGGCTGCCTCGAGGAGCGCTCCCCGGGCCGCGGTCGATCCGCTATCGGCCGCCACGGCGGCCTCGGCCGTCTCGAACGCCGCCGCGAACTTGTGCTGCATCAGATAGATGCCGGACAGCCTGGCCAGGCCGGCGCTCCGATCGGCCATCAAGCCGAGGGCGCTGGTCGCGAGTAACTCGGCGCGGCCGACATCCGACAGGTCGGCGGTCTGCCCGAACCGGGCGATCAGGCGCCCGATCAGCTGTCCCTTGAGCATTGGGTTGGCCGGATCGCGCGCCAGGGCCCGCTCGAAGTAGGCGATCGCTTCGTCGCGACGGTCCGCCGGGACATCGCCGGCGGCGATTGGCGACGGTGCCCGCCGGGCCAGAAGCCCGGCGAGCACCGCGATCGTCGCGAGAACCGTGGTTCCAACGACGCGGCCCATCATTGGTGGGGCGCCGCGAGGTAGGGGAAGGTGGTGAGAAACGCTTTGTCGTTCTGATCGACGTGGTCGTCGTTGAGCGCGGCGATCGAACCGAAGATGATGCCCAGCTCGGCCGTGATCACGTCGTCGGCCAACCGGCGGCCGTTCAAGAAGCCGGCGGTGGAGCCGGTGTTGAAGGGGATGATGTCGGGCAGCACCACGTTCTTCAGGTTGGGGTTCGGGACCCCGAAGGCCGCGAGCGTCGCGTCGACGTCGCCACCGTAGGTCGCCCGGTCGCCGGCGGGAGCGGCCATGTTGTAGCCGTCCTTCTTGGCGGTCGGGATGAAGACCGTGGCGATCGCCGGGAGGCCCATCCGGTCCATCTGGACGAAGTCGCGGCCGGCCAGGGCCAGCTCCGGGCTCTCGGTCTCGGTCGGACCGATCGGATCGGATTCGTCGCAACCGGCCAGCGCGAGCAGGAAGAGGGGGGCCGTTGCCAACCGGCGCAGAGCAGTGAAAGTCAGCATGAGAAGAGTCCCTTGGAGTCGAAGTAGTTGGTTAGAGACCGGAACGGACCCGGCTCGTGGTCGCCCAGACGCCGAGCCTCTCTTTGGGCCCGAGCGAGGCCGCGGGCAGCTCCACGACGATTGACAGGGTATTGAAGCCGGCGAAGGTATCGATGCCCGGGTTGCGGAAACCGCTGGCCTGGCCGGATACCACGGCCCGGAACTGGGTCAGGTCGAAGAAGAAGGGGTCGTCGCGGAGACCCGCGAACACCCGGATCCCCCCGAACAGACGGGAACGGACCTCGGCGTTCTCCGAGACTCGGACCCGGAAATCGGCTTTACGCTTGATGAGCCGATTGGTCGAACCGGTGCGTTCCGGCTTCGCCGGACCGTAGATCAGCAGATCCTGCCGCCCAGCAACCACCTTGGTCGGCACGGCCTGAATCACGAGATCTTCGACGGCGTCGGCGTTGGTGTCGATCTTGAACTGGTAGAGCGCATCCGGCTCGAAGAACCGGGTCCCGTTCTCGGCCGGCGCCACGAACGGCGAGACCGTCATCGCCAGCACCACGTTGGCTGGGTTGGACGGGCTCACGAACGCGTAGACGTCGTTGATGTCGACGCCGGGATTGTTCGTGAGCAGGGTGGTGTCGCGGTGGTCGGCGGCGCGGATCGCCACGGCGGTGACGACGGCGGCGACCGCCACGGCGCCGCCAGCCACCAGCCGGCGAGCTTTGAAGTGCGGCAAACGCATGAATTCCTCCTGAACCGGGTGAGCGAGCGCGGAATCGTTCCGGCGCTTCACCCGCCTCTACGCCGGATCGCCCGTGGTCGGATTGCTGGCGACACTCGGAAATCCAGCCTAGACCTGCCCCAGTTCCGTTGACACCTCCAAGGCCCTGATATTCAGGGTGGGAGGAACAACGATGGCTCGCGATCGACGGTCGTTCACGAAGGAGTACAAGCAGGAAGCGGTC
>VGVQ01000042.1 GCA_016874005.1 Gemmatimonadota bacterium
GGGCTCGGCCCGTCCGGCTTCGGGTGCGTCGCTCCAATTCGGTCCGCTCGGCGGGCGTCAAGGCGATCGGCTGGGTGTCCATACCAGCCAATATAGCACTAAACACTTATCTGGTACAGTCCACTAGAGGCCGCCAAACCCAACGAACCGATGCTCAAGACCACTCCGTTTCACCAGCGGACCGCTCCGCTCATCATGGGGCAGACCTGGCGCCGCTGGGCCGGATTTGCGGCCGCCAGCTGCTACGACTGGTTACCGGACCGCGAGTACGCCGCGGTCCGCAATGCCGCGGCGGTGTTCGATGTCTCCCCGCTCTACAAGTATCTGGTGACCGGCCGGGACGCGGCCCGGTTGCTCGACCGGATGGTGACTCGCAACGTCCTCGATGCCAAGGTCGGCCAGGTCTTGTATACCACCTGGTGCGACGGCCACGGCAAAGTGATCGACGACGGCACGATCTCTCGCCTCGACGAGACCCGTTTCCGACTGACAGCCGCGGAACCGAACTTCCGCTGGCTCCACCTGAACGGCCACGGCCTCGCGGTCGAGATTGCCGAGGTCTCGGAACGGCTCGGGGCGCTGGCCATTCAGGGACCATTGTCTCGGGCGGTGCTGAATGCCGCGGCGGCGAACCCGGTCGACGCTCTCAGATACTTCCGAGTGATGCCCAACCGGATCGCCGGGGTCGACGTCGAGATCTCCCGCACCGGATACACCGGCGACCTCGGCTACGAGGTCTGGGTCCCCGCCGAGCGGGCGGTGGCGGTCTGGGATCGACTCATGGCGGTGGGTGCAGACTACGGGATAACACCCGCCGGTATCTGGGCCCTCGACATCGCCAGGATCGAGGCCGGGCTGGTGATGCTCGACGTCGACTATCACTCCTCGCACCGCGCGATCATCGAAGACCAGAAGTCGTCGCCCTTCGAGTTGTCCCTCGACTGGTCGGTGTCGCGGGAGAAGGGCCCCTACAATGGCCGGCGGGCCTTGGCCGCCGAGCGGGCCAGAGGCGCCCGGTGGCGGTTCGTGGGCATCGAAGTGGAGTGGGAGGCGCTCAAGTCGCTCTACGCGGCGGTGGGGCTCTCGCCTTCGCTCCCGACCGTGGCCTGGCGTACCAGCGTGCCGATCTACCGCGACAGCGTCCAGGTCGGGTATGCCTCGAGTGGCTGCTGGTCGCCGCTGCTCAAGAAGTACCTCGCGCTCGCGCATATCCGGGCACCCCACTTCGAGCCGGACACTCGCATCGAGATGGAAGTCACCGTGGAGCACCGCCGGCTCAAGGCGGCCGGGTGGGTTCGGAAGCTCCCGTTTTTCGACCCCGAGCGGAAGAAGGCCTGAGCATGCCCGCCAATCGGTACGACGCCATCATCATCGGCGGCGGCCACAACGGCCTGGTCACCGCAGCGTACCTGGCCCGGGCCGGCCGGAAGGTGCTGGTGCTCGAGCGTCGGCACCTGCTCGGCGGCGCGGCCGTTTCGGAGCAGGTATTCCCCGGATTCACCTTCTCGGTGTTCTCCTACGTGGTGAGCCTGCTGCGGCCCGAGATCATCCGCGACCTGGATCTCCCGCGGCATGGTCTCCACATCCTGCCGCTCGAGAGCACCATCACCCCGCTACCCAACGGCGACTATCTGGCCGGTTGGGGGGACCCCGACCTCACCAGGCGCGAGATCGCCCGGCATTCCCAGAAGGACGCCGACGCCACCATCGAGTTCGGCCGGCTGATGCATCACATGGCGATGGCGGTCCGACCGATTCTCGGGATGATTCCACCGGACCCGACCTCGCTCGCCCCCAGCGACCTGGCGGGGCTGCTCAAACTTGGCGGTCACTTCCGGTCGTTGGGCCCGGACCGCTTTCACGCGATGTACAAGCTCATGACGATGAGCTCGGCCGATTACCTCGACGAGTGGTTCGAGTTCGACCCGCTCAAGGCAACCAAATCGGCGAGCGGCATCATCGGCACCTTCCTGGGTCCTCGGTCGCCGGGTTCGGCCTACGTCCTGTTGCATCACTACATGGGCGAGATCGACGGGGCGTTCCGGGCATGGGGCTTCGCCAAGGGCGGGACCGGGTCGATCAGCAACGCGATCGGCAACGCCGCTCGGGCCTTCGGTGCCGTAATCCGGACCGAGGCCCCGGTCGCCAAGGTGTCGGTCCGCGCCGGGCGGGCGACCGGCGTGGTGCTCGAGAGCGGCGAAGAGATCCAGGCATCGATCGTCGTTTCCGGTCTCGATCCTCGCCGCACCTTTCTCGACCTGGTCGACGGCAAGGACCTGCCAACCGAGCTGGTCGACGACGTTCGGCGCTTCAAGTTCCGGGGGTCATCGGGCAAGGTGAACCTGGCGCTCTCCGAGCTACCCGACTTCACCTGCATGCCGGGCCGTGGTCCGCAGCACCTGGGCGCCTTTTCGATCAGCCCGAGTGTGGATTATCTCGAACGAGCGTACGACGACGCCAAGCATGGCGAGTTCTCGCGCCGTCCCTACATGGACATGATCATTCCCTCGATGATCGACCCGGGTATGGCTCCGCCCGGCCGCCACGTGATGAGCATCTTCGTCCAATACGCTCCCTACCGCCTGAACGGCGGGTGGACCGACGCCAAGCGAGAGGCGTTCGGCGACGCGGTGGTCGACACCTTGAGCCAATACGCCCCCAACCTCAAAGGGGCCATTCTCCACCGGCAGGTGCTCACTCCCCCCGACATCGAGCGGATGACCGGCCTGTCGGAGGGCAACATCTTCCAGGGCGAGCTCGCCCTCCAGCAGCTCTTCTTCCTCCGGCCGTCGGCGGCGTGGTCCAAGTACCGGACGCCGATCGGAGGGTATTACCAGTGCGGGGCGGGAACCCACCCGGGTGGGGGGATCATGGGCGCGTCGGGCCGGTTGGCGGCCCTTCAAATCCTGGCCGATCTATGACGAGACCATTCGATACGGCCGTCATCGGCGCCGGGACCAATGGTCTGGTCGCGGCGATCGGTCTGGCCCGGGCGGGCTCGCGGGTCGTCGTGCTCGAGGCGGGTCCAGCGGCTGGCGGGGTGCTCGAAACGATCGAGTTCGCGCCGGGATTTCGGGCGGCCCCCCTGGCGCCGGATCTCGGCTGGATTCCGCCGGACGTGATCCGGGGCGCGGGGCTCGCGCTCGAGTCGCTGCCGCCGGCCAATCCGACGGTGGTGGCGTTAGGCAGCGGGGAGTCATTGTCGCTTCGGCCCGCGGTCGCGGCGACATCGGCCGAGTTGGCTCGGCTGTCCCGCTCGGACGCCGAACGGTGGCCGGCCTTCGCTGGGCTGTTGGGGATGACGGCGGGGTTCCTCGGCCGGCTTTACACCTCGCCGCCCCCGAGGATCGACGCCGACTCCATCGGCGAGTACTTCTCGCTGGCCAAGTTGGGCCGATCGCTTCGGGGGCTCGGCAAGCGGGAGATGGTCGAAGTGCTCCGGACCGTGCCGCTCTCCGCCGCCGAGCTGCTCGACGACTGGTTCGAGTCCGACCTCCTCAAGGGCGCGCTGGCGGCCTTGGCTGTGGCCGACGTCAGCCAAGGCCCGATGTCCGGCGGCACCGCCTTCACCCTGCTCCACCGGCTGGTCGGCGCCGCTCCCGGCGTGGTCGGGGAACGGACCCGGCTTGCGGGCGGTGGCCCGGCCTTGGTCTCGGCGCTGCTCGATCGGGCGCGCGCGGCCGGGGTCGAACTTCGTTTCGCGGCGCCGGTCACCCAGATTTTGGTGAAAGACGATGCCGTCGCGGGCGTGGTCCTCGGCGACGGCTCCGAGATTCCCTGCCGCGAGGTGGTCTCGAGTCTCGATCCCACCAGCACCATGCTCGAGCTGCTCGATCCGGTCCACCTCGATCCGGAGTTCATCCACGCAGTCAAGCAGATCCGGTATCGCGGCGTCACCACCAAACTCCTCTTGGGGATGGATGGGCTGCCCGAGGTACCCGGCGTCGCCGGCCCGGTGGCGGGCGCGGTGGTCATCGCCCCGTCGGTCGGGTACCTGGAGAAGGCCGCCGACGCTTCGAAGTACGGTCGGGCCTCCGACGAACCCACCGTCGAAATCCGGTGGCCCTCGGTTTCCGACCCGTCCCTCGCGCCGGCGGGCAGGCACTCGGCGGTGGTGAGCGTCCAGTACACTCCGTACCGGCTCCGCGAGGGCAATTGGGCGGACCAGGCCAGTGTCGTCGCCGATCGGGCCCTGGGGGTCATCGACCGTTACCTGCCCGGGTTCTCCAGTCGGGTGATGAATCGGATGGTGTTGACGCCGATGGATCTGGAACGCCGGTTCGGTCTTCGGGAGGGGGCGGTGGCCCAGGGCGAGATGATGCTGGATCAGATTCTCTTCATGCGACCGGTTCCGGGGTGGTCGCGGTCGGCCACGCCGATGCCCGGTCTTTACTGGTGCGGCGCGTCCACCCACCCCGGCGGCGGCGTCACCGGAATGTCCGGTTGGTTGGCGGCTCAGGCCGTTTTGGCTGGCCGCGGTCGGCGGTAGGGCACCGGCGGAGGGTTAGGCAGAGGGGGTCGGCGGCGAGGTTACCGAGCCGGCGTCGCGGGTTCGAGCCGAGGTCGTGGGTGTTCGAGCCGGGGGCGACCGGGCTCGGGCGGCGCTGTGGGGTGTTCGAGGCGCGGGCGGGGTGAGTGGAGCAGCGGAGCCGGTTGATGTTGACTGGGCGAACAGTGAAACGGACCCGGCGTTTCGAGCGCGAGTCCCGGGTTGCGAAGGTTCGGAGCGGGGTTGAGGGTCGCGGCCCTCGTTCGTGAACTTGGCCGGCCTGGTCACCGGGATCGGGCGGACCTCCTGCAGCCTAAATCCGAAAGCTTGCGAACGCTGCGGCCGAATCCGCGCAACGGCCAACACACTCTCCGGACGGAGGAGCCGTATCTCGCCCGGGGCGTCGGCCGGTCCGGTACCGCCGACTCGGCCATCCGGAGCGCCAGCGCAAGCCGGAGGTCGCCGCCTTTGCGCTCCATTATTAGTCGCCCGTGCGACAGGCCGACGTGGCCGTCGGGCCCGGGGCAGCCCATCCGTTACCGCCGCGACCGCCAATGTATCGGCGAGGACTACCGATACCACCCCCGTCCACAACGTGGTCGCGCGTGGGTCTGGGCTCGTTCGACCATGTCGGCCGGCGGCGCTAGTGCAGTGTTAGCCGATTAGGCTGCGGGGTGCTATCGTAAAGGGGTTTCGGCCGCCGGAGTGGCGGTCGATATGCAGGTCCAATAGTAGTTAGGCACACTCCCCAAGCCCTCTGAAGGACCGGCCCAGGTTCTGGGCCGTGCGGGCTGTCCGTTCAGGCGAATTGGCCCAGGGCCCACCCAAAATCGATATATTCCAGTAGTCGATTGGGAGGCCTCTAATGAAACTCGCCGCCGTCATTCACAGTGATCCGGAGATCCTCGGCGGGACACCGGTGTTTGTTGGGACCCGGGTCCCGGCTCAGACGTTGTTCGACTACCTTGAGGGTGGCGACTCCCTCGATGAATTCCTGGACCAGTTTCCGACCGTCAGCCGCGCTCAAGCGATTGCAGCACTTGAACTTGCCAAGGAGTCGGTGCTGACTGGTGCGCGTCCTTCTTGATGAGAACCTCCCCGCCGACCTGGTTGCCGACCTCGTTGAGGTCGACGCGACCACGGTTGGCAAGGCCGGCTGGGGTGGGATTACCAACGGAGAACTGCTCCGGCGGATGGCCGGCCAGTTCAACGCCCTGCTGACCATGGATCGGAACCTCCAGCATCAGCAGCAGATTGCGCAGCTGCCATTCGGTGTTGTGCTCGTCCGGGCGCCGTCGCATCGGCTCGTACACTTGCGTCCGTTGATTCCAGCGATCCTCGCCGCGCTGAGCGCGCTTCAACCGGGCGAGCTGCGAGGTCGTGAACAGCCGGGAACATAGCTGACAAAGTGTCCGGGGACATGGTTAACACTTCTTCTCCTTGCGGAAGTGAGCCCCGGTGATGAGGTGGGTGCGTTCGTCG
>VGVQ01000043.1 GCA_016874005.1 Gemmatimonadota bacterium
CGTCCCCTGGTAGACCCCACCCATCACGTAACGCGGGTTATCAGGATCGAAGGCGAGAAAAGCGCTTTCGCCACCGGCCGAGGCGGCCCAGCTGCTGGTGGTGATCCCGCCGCTCGCGAACTCCTGGCTGGCGATCACGATCGAGCTGTTGTCCTGTTGCGCGGCGTAGATCCGGTAAGGGAACTGATTGTCGACGTTGAGCCGGTAGAACTGGCCGGTCGCCTGGTTGCTCTGGGTGCTCCAGCTCTTGCCGCGATCGAACGTCACCACCGCTCCGCCGTCGTCCAGCAGGAGGAAGTTGTCGGAGTTGGCCGGGTTGATCCACATGTCGTGGTAGTCGCCGTGGACGCCGTCGACGTCCTCCCAGGTCTTTCCCCCGTCGTCGGAGCGGAGCGCCGGCGCGGCCAAGACGTAGATCCGGTTTTCATGATTCGGATCCACGAACAGCTCGATGTAGTACCAGGCCCGCTGCACCAGGCGAGGCTCGCTGGTTACCTGGCTCCAACTCGCGCCGCGGTCGGTGGAGAGGTAGAGTCCGCGGGCATCTTCATCCGAGTCGCTTTCGATCAGGGCGTACACCTTGTCGGGATTCGATCGGCTGACCGCGATGGCCATCTTGCCCATTTTCTCGGGAAGGCCCTTGGTCAACTTCTCCCAAGTCTCTCCGCCATCGGTCGACTTGTAGAGCCCGCTCCCGGGGCCGCCGCTCTTGACCTGCCAGGGGAGCCGGCCGTGCTCCCACATCGCGGCGTAGAGGATCCGTGGGTTGGTCGCATCCATCGACAGCTCGGAGGCGCCGGTCTTGTCATCGACGAACAGAACCCGTTTCCAGGAGCCGCCCCCGTCGGTGGACTTGTAGATGCCCCGCTCTGGCGAGGGACCATATAGGGCTCCCTGAGCGGCGACCAGCACGATATCGGGGTTCTTGGGATGGACCACGATCCGGGAGATGTGCCGGGTCTCGTCGAGCCCCACCTTCTTCCAAGTGCGGCCGGCATCGGTGGAGCGATAGACGCCGTCGCCCGAGCTGGTCATGACTCCCCGGGGCGCGTGCTCGCCCATCCCGACGTAGACCACGTTGGGGTCGGATTCGGCGACCGCGATGGCGCCAACCGATCCGGTCTTGAAGTAGCGGTCGGAGATGTTCCGCCAGCTGATGCCCATGTTCCCGGTCTTCCACACTCCACCGCCCGTCGTGCCCATGTAGTAGGTCTTTGGATCGCCGACGACACCGGTGCCGGCGACCGAACGCCCGCCGCGGAAAGGCCCGATCGAGCGCCACTTCGCCGGTTTGAAGACGCTGTCGAGGCTCGGACCCGCAGGTGTGGTCTGCTGGGCGGAGAGCGTTGGCGCGGTGATGGAGGCCAGCGCGATCCAGGTCAGGAAATTTCGGGGCATCAGGTGTCTCATTTCGGTTGGGAAGGCCGCGCACCTATCGCCCCGGCGACGCAGGCGCGCCGCGAACGCAAACGACTTGTCCATCACTGGCGCCGGGATGGGTGAAGGTAGCGCTCGTTCGGGCCCGAAGGGAGGGCCCGCGAGAACCACTGCACGAGGCGGTCGCACGCTCCTTCAGCCTGCCGATCTCGGTGGAGTCCTCCCAGCTCTACCTGGACCGACCGCCTCCCCCTAGCGGGAGCGCCTCGCTCATTCCGCCCTAGCGCCGCCCAGAGGCCCCGACCGGGAAGCCAATGCCGAACGGATCCTCCTGCGGCGGTCGCTTCGGGCTAGGCGTCGAACAGGCCCCGAACTCCCGGGCCTTCCCCCGAAACTGACCGGCCCGATCCTGATGTCCATAGGCGTGAGTTTGGCTCGGAGCCACGTGGTCGGTGGCGCGTTGTCATTCCAAGCCGCATCTTTGGGAACCCTCACCCAAGGGTGCCTCGTGGCAGGCGCGGAGGGACGGGAGTTGCTCGCGGTAGGCGGCCGCTTCGAGCTGCGGGAGCAGATCGGGCAAGGCGGCATGGCCACCGTGTTCCTCGCCCGCGACCTCGAGAGTGATCGCCCGGTGGCGGTCAAGCTCCTCAGACCCGAGTTCGCTCAGAGCATCGGTCCTGGCAGATTCCTCCGTGAAATCCGACTTCTCGCCGCCTTCGACCACCCGAACATCCTGCCACTGATCGCCTCCGGCGAGGACGGCGGCCAAGCCTGGTTCGCCGTCCCCTTCGTGACCGGCGGCACGCTGAGAGAGCGGCTGGTTCGGGACGGCCCGCTGCCGTTGTTCGAAGCCGCCGAGATCGTCACCAAAGTGGCCGCCGCCCTCGATCACGCTCACCGGCACGACGTCGTCCACCGCGACATCAAACCCGAGAACATCCTGCTGGACGGCGACACCGTGTGGGTCGCCGACTTCGGCATTGCGCGGCTGCTGCAGGCCAAAGATGGGGTGACCCCAACGAGCGACGGCAAGAGCTGGGGCACGCCAATGTACATGAGCCCCGAACAGTCACGCGGTGGCCCGGAGATTTCTGCCCGAAGCGACGTGTACTCCCTCGCCTGCGTGGCCTACGAGCTGGTGACCGGATCGGCGCCGTTCGCCGGAGCCAACCGTGACGCGGTGATGGCTCGACATGCCCTCGACCCGGTCCCGCCCGCCCGAACGGTTCGCAAGACGCTGACGGAGGACACCGACCTGGTGCTCGCCAAAGCCCTCGAGAAGGTGCCGGCCGACCGGTACCCCACCGCCGGCGAGTTCGCCGCGGCTTTTTCGGCGAGCATTCGAGCCGGCTCGCGCCTCCGACGACGACGGCAAGTCGGAGCCATCGTCGGTTCCCTTGGCGTGGTCGCGGCGGGGTTCGTGCTGGCTACATTGGAGCCGCCGGACCGGGAGGTGGGACACCGCGTCGTCGTCGTTCCGTTCGCGGTCGTCGGCGACTCCGCCCGCCTGGGCGAGGATCTCGCCATTGCGCTGGTCAATGCCCTCAACTCGACGGATACGCTGATTGCCGAGTTGCCCGCCGGACTGGGGGCGGTCGCCGACGGCGCGTCCAACCGGCTCCGACGACAGCTGTCGGCGGGGTTTCTGCTTCGGGGCACGGTCGACGTGATCGACTCGATCCGGGTGACCGCCACGGTGGTGAGCCCGTCGGGTCGGCATCGGGTGCAGGTGGCGGCTCCCAAGGGCACCAGCCCATATCGGCTCGGCACCCTGGTGGCCCGTCAGGCATTGCCGGACCTGCTGGCCCCCACCGTTCGCC
Source organism: Gemmatimonadota bacterium (assembly GCA_016874005.1). Taxonomy (GTDB): domain Bacteria; phylum Gemmatimonadota; class Gemmatimonadetes; order Gemmatimonadales; family GWC2-71-9; genus SHZU01. Next base: position 3,198 of record VGVQ01000043.1, read on the forward strand.
TGGATGCCGCCGCCCTCGGCTCGGACAAACTCGAGGCGCTCTCCGCCTACCTGGCCGGCGAGCGGGCCTATCGCCGGGGTCGGTTCGACTCGGCCGATAGTCTGTTTGGCCAGGCGGTGGAGCAGGACACCACCTTTACCTGGGCCGCGCTCCGGGGCGCCCAGGCCGCCAGCTGGCTCGGCGATCACGCCCGGGCGACTCGACTCCTGACCCTGGTGCTTCGGCGATCCGACTCGCTCGGCCAGCGCTATCAGCTCCTGGCCCGGGGGCTGGCGGCGTATCAGACGGGAGCCGCCGATGTCGCGGTGGGATTCCTCCGAACCGCGCTCAGCCTCGATCCTCGATGGGCCGAAGCGCGCATGGCGTTAGGCGACGTCTATCACCACTACCTTCCCTCAGCCGGTTACCTCCGCGACGTGGCCGCGGCCCAATTCGACTCGGCGTTGGCACTCGATCCCGGCTTCGCCGCCCCGCTCTTTCACGCCATCCAGCATGCCTTCTATCTCCGCAATCGACCCAGGTTCGACTCCCTGGTGGCAATGCTCCGAAACGCGGGACAAGGCGCCGAGCTCGATCAGGTCGAACTGATGGCCGCGTGCCTGGCCGGGCGGCTCACGGTGGAGCGATGGCGGGAGGCCGCGCGACGCTCAGTGAACACGGCGGCCCAAGCGGCGACCTGGATGGCAGTCGGCGGGTTGGCGGAGCCTCGGTGCGTCGCCGAAGGCCTCGGCGCGGTGGCGATGGCCGACTCGGTCGCGGGGGCCTGGCGCCCCTACCTGCTGGTGGAGGGGGCCATGGTCGCGGCGGCTCGGGGCGATGCCGTGGCCGCCGGAGCCACGCTCGACTCCCTCGGCGAGGGACTGTTGGGCAGCATGGCACGGCTCTTTCTCGCCTCGGCCGGCCCCGGGTTCGACGACTCCGCCGCAGACTCGGCGGCCAGTCGCCTCAGCGGGGCCGGCGTCGAGGTCTCCGTGGACGCGGTCTGGGCGGTTGGGGCCTGGATGATCCAACGCGGCCGACTCGACGAAGGCTCGGCTCGCGCCAACGCGCTCGAGCGGACCCCCGGCGATCGAGGCGACCTGTTGGCCAGAAGCCTCCGAGCCCGACTTGCACTGGCCCGGGCGGATACCCAGACCGCCCGGCGGCTGCTCAGGGAGATCAAACCCACCGCGACCCAGCAGACGCTCCGCTGGACGCCATGGGCCTCCTTCCCGTGGGAACGCGCGACATCGGCCCGTCTAGAAGAGAGTGGCGGTGATCGCGACCGTGCCGATCGACTGTGGGAGAGCTTCGACTCACCGGCTTCGTTCGGGCTGCTGCCGTGGTTGCCCGCGAGTCTCGTGGCTCGAGAGCGCTCCGCGCTTCGGCGGGGTGATCAGGGATATGCTCGGCTGCTCCGGCAGCGGCGCGAGCGATTGGAGTCTAGCCGGGTCCGGGGACAATGAGGAGGGTGAGCATGGCGACACCCGCGTTGAGGGCTTACATCACGAAAAAAATGAAATGGGAGGATCGTACGTTAGGCTGGGTGAACGACCCCACTAGGGACCTAACGGCGATCCGCAACGCGACGCTTGACGAGCGCAACAAGGCGTGCCAGGGACTCGGAATACAGGCGACGGTGGCGGTAGGGGATCCGCTCTCGCCAAATGAGTGGGCCATACAAATGTACCTTTGGGCCCGCCGCGTCCGCCGCGACATCCTGGCTATCGAGAAGCACCTCAAGGACCAGGGAAGCAACCCCGACCTGTACGGCGATCCCGGCGACCCTCCTCCGCCACCGCCGGATTGGTAGTGTCCCGAGGCTGACCGACGGTTCGCACGACCTGGTTGCCGCCGGTGTTGCCCTTAAACCCCGGCGGCCTCCCAGAAGGGCCGCTCACTACGATGATGGCCATCCGAGGCCCGCTGGCACCGACAGTGGTTAGTTCAGTGGAGACATCGAGCGGCCCACCGCTCGCGTAGCAGCACCGTCCTCCTCTACCCGGAACAATCGCCATCTGACAGGCCGACGCAATCGGGCGGCGAGACTGGTATTCGGGGCCGCCTCGCTCATTCCGCCTCACCGCCGGCCCAGAGGTCCCCGACCGTGTAACCATTGGGGAACGGGTCCTCCGGATCGACGAGATACTGGGCGATCCCGGTGATCCACGCGGTGCCGCTGAGGCTCGGTACTACCGCCTGATACCGCCCCACCCTGGTGGTTTCGAGCAAACGGCCGGTGAACAGGGTTCCGAGGATTCCTTCGTGGACGAAGTCTTGGTCGAGCCCGAGCTGACCCTTGGCATGGAGGGCGGCCATCTTCGCGCAGGTGCCGGTTCCGCAGGGCGATCGATCGATGACGCCGGTCCAGGTGGACGGCCGATCCCAGTCGAGTTGTCCGGTGGATACCGTGACGGCGTTCTTCCGATGCGCCGCCGGGTGCGACGGCGGCCCCGAGAGCTGGGCGATGGTCGGGCCGGTGATGTCCGGATTGTCCGGATGCACCACGGGGAACTGCTCCCGGGTGGCTGCCTTGATCATCTCGGTGATCCGAACGATGTCGCGGCCTTCATCGGGTGTTA
>VGVQ01000044.1 GCA_016874005.1 Gemmatimonadota bacterium
GCCCTGTTGGCGAGAACGGCGGCCTACACGGGTTATACCTATGCTCTGCTGTCCGAGGCGATGTGCGCGGCGGTGTTCGACGAGGGCACCGAGGTGACCGCGGCGCAGATTCGGACTCGGGCCGAGGAACGGTTCACCCGGGCCATCGCGCTCGGGACCACGGCCAACCTGCCCAACATCGTCAACATGGCAAGACTGGGGCGGGCGCGGGTCCGGCTCGGGGCGGGCCGAAAGGCGGAGGCGGCGGCCGACGCCCTGCTCGTTCCGGCCGGGTTCGTCATGAACGCCAACTACTCGGAGTCGTCGTCCAGGTCCGAGAACCGGATCTACGCCCTGAACAATCGGCTCTCCTTCGTTTCGGTCGAGTCGGTCTATCAGGGTCTCACGTTCAATGGCGTTCCCGATCCCCGAGTCGAGATCGTCGATGCCGGCCGCAACGGATCGGACGGCCGCACGCCGCTCTTCCTCCAGACCAAATACGCCACGGGTGCCACGCCCATCCCGATTGCCCGAGCGGCGGAGGCCCGCCTGATCATCGCGGAGAACGCGGTAGCCACGGGGAACCTGACGACGGCGGTGAACGAGATCAACGCATTGCACTCGGCGGCCAGCCTGCCTCCCTACGGCGGCGGGACCGCCAGCCAGGTCCTGGCCCAGATCGTGGAAGAGCGGAAGCGGGAGTTCTTCCTCGAGTCCCATCACTATGGCGACGCGGTGCGGTATCAGATCCCGGCCTTCCCGGCTCCCGGCACGCCCCACAAGTTTGGCAATGTCCACGGACCGAACCTGGCGTGCCTCCCAGTCCCGAGCTTCGAACGCAAGTCGTGATCGTCGCTCGGGACCAGTTCCGCACAGTGGCGCTGCAGCGCCCTGTGCGGAACTGACCAATCGGTACCGGGTGGCAATTAGCTTCGAATAGGGGAGGTTCCCGATGCTCGTGCGACTGGTCGTGGCCGCGCTGGTGCTCCTGCCGCTCGGCCGTTCGGAGGCCCAATCGACCCCAACCCGGGTCGCCCTGGTCGGCGCCACGGTGATCGACGGCACCGGAGCCGCGCCAGTGCCCAACGCCACCGTGCTGATCGAGGGAACCCGAATCGTGGCGGTGGGGCCCCGACGCGCGGTAACGGTGCCGGCCGGAACGACGGTGATCGACGTGGCGAACAAGTTCGTTCTCCCCGGCTTCGTCGACCTCCACATGCACCTCACCTATTCCACCGACTACCCCAGCTATCAGCTCCAAACCGACGCCGAGGGCACCCTCCGCGCGTTCTACTACATGGAGATGTTCCAGCGCCTGGGGATCACCAGCGTTCGCGACGTGGCGGCGTCCGTTGGGCCGATCAAGGCGGCGGCCGCCGCCCTGGGTGAGGGCATCGAGAGCGCCGTCCGCGTCTTTCCCGTCGGCAAGCTGATTACCTCGACCGGCGGCCACGCAGCGGGCGAGCGAGCGTCCATCTTTGCGGATGGGCCCGTCGAATTCCGTCGCGCGGTCCGGCTGATGCACGACCATGGTTTCCGCCACATCAAGCTCTCGCCGTTCTACACCCTGGAAGAGGTCCAGGCAGCCGTCGACGAGGCCAAGACCCGGGGGATGCGGATCACCAGCCACGGCGGGGGCGTGTCGGACACCTGGCCGACCTCGATGACCAAGCTCGCGGTGACCGGCGGCGTCCAGTCGATCGAGCATCTCAATCAGATGGACGATGACGCCCTCGATCTGATTGCGGCCAAGGGCGTCGCCATCATTCCCACCATCGCGATCTATCGGCAGCTCTACCGGGAAAACCAGATCTCTCGCGACATGATCGAGCGCCGAGGCTGGAAGGTGGAAATGCACGAAACGCTGTTCCGCAAGGCCCACCAGCGGGGCATCATGCTCGGGGTCGGCTCGGACGCCGTCTTCGACATGATGAAGCTCTATCCCGACCTCTACTTCGAAGAGATGCGCTATTTCGTCGAGTTGGGGATGACGCCGATGGAGGCGATCGTCGCGGCCACCAAGAACGGTGGCGCGATCATCGGAGACCAGTACCAGATCGGTACCCTCGAGCCCGGGAAGCTGGCCGATCTCCAGGTGCTCGCTACCAATCCCCTGGTCTCCTTCGCCGGGCTCGGCAAACCCGAGATGGTGATGATTGGGGGGAAGATCCGGCGATTCAACTAGGTTCGTGCTCCTTCGCGGAGTTGCTCCGGGCGGCCCGCTGGCGAATAGTGGGGTCCGGCCCACAGATACCCGTTGAGAAGCTCTCAGACCGCCACCACAGCGCCATCTGAGGTGCCGTCCGCCTCGATCCGGTACACCTCGTCCACCCCGGTTTGCGACGCCGAAAGTGCAGCCGTCGGCCGTCCGGCGACCAGCTGGGCCGGGCACCAAACCCGTATTCATCAGTTCGGCCATAGATTGGGGGGTGCCCGAAGCACCATGCCGAGGGCTGCCCCTCCGAGGAGGCCGCCGTTGACTGAGATTGCCCGGAGTCTTGCCCTGGTCCTGACGGTGTTCGTCGCCAACTCGGCGAGCGGGCAAACCGCGGCGCCCCCGGTGGTGATCAAGGCCGGGCGACTGATCGATGGCCGAGGTGGCCCTCCGATCGTGAATGCGGTGATCGTCATCGAGGGCGACAAGATCGTCAGGGTCGGCCCCGCCCTTCCAATTCCGCCGGGTAGTCGGGTCATCGACCTCTCCAGTTCCACGGTGCTCCCCGGCCTGATCGATCTCCATACTCACCTAACGACCGCGCCCGGACCAGCCGCGGAAGGCTCCCGGATGAGCCACGTGGACGCCGCCATCTTGGCGCCGCTGCAAGCCCAGCGAACGCTCGAGGCCGGGTTCACCACGGTGCGCGACCTTGGCGCTCCCGAATTCGTCGACGTGGCCCTCCGCAACGCGATTGACCGCGGCACCATCCCCGGGCCACGCATCATCGCCGCCACCATGGCGATCAGCGCCACCGGCGGTCACGGCGACGACAACGGGCGCTCGCCCTATCTGCGTTCCACCGAAATGTCCGGGGTGGCCGACGGGGTGGACGAAGTCAGACGCAAGGTCCGGTTTCTGGTCAAATACGGTGCCGACGTGATCAAAGTGATGGCAACGGCCGGGGCGTTGTCCGAGGAAGAATCGGTCGACGCGGCGCTCTACACCCAGGCGGAACTCGACGCGATCGTCGAGGAGGCCCGGACCTGGGGACGGCGGGTCGCCGCTCACGCCCACGGCGCCGAGGGCATCAAACGGGCGGTCCGCGCCGGGGTCGCGACCATTGACCACGGCACCTTTCTCGACGAAGAAGGCGCCAAGCTCATGGCGGCGCGGGGGACCATCCTGGTGAAGGACTCCTATGAAGATCGGTGGTTCTGGGAGCGAGCCGCTGGTTGGGGGTACCCCAAGCTGATCGTCGACAAGATGGGTGCGATCGTCGCCGGCCACGAGGCTGCCTTCAAGCTCGCGTTGAAGCACGGGGTTCGGATCGGGTTTGGCACGGACGCCGGGGTCAATCCCCATGGCGACAACGCTCGCCAGTTTCGCGACTTCATCGCGTGGGGAATGTCGCCGATGGCGGCGATCGTGAGCGCGACCTCGACCGCCGCGGAGGCCCTCGGCTGGCAGGGGAAAATCGGCGGTGTGGCGCCAGGCTATTTCGCCGACCTGATCGCCACCGCCGGTAACCCCCTCGAGGATCCCGCCGAACTGGAGCGGGTGACGTTCGTGATGAAGGGTGGCGTGCTGGTGCGGCACGGCAAGTAGCAGAGCCTCCGAGCCCGGTTACAGAACGAGGCAGGCCACCCGGTTTCTTGCTGGTCCGGGAGCCGACCCGTAAGATTGTTCTGGGAACCGACTCCCCGATCGCGAATCGCCCATACCAATGACGTCGCCACTGGAACGCGGGCAGTCCGGCTCTCCGCCCCGACCCCCCCAGGCCGGTGATTGGTCCGTGGCCGAGCGGGAGCTGACGGTGAAGTACTGGGACCGGATCCGGCTGGTCGCCCTCCGGCGCCTCCGCGACGCCGCGGCAGCCGAAGACGTCGCCCAGGAGGTGATCCGGCTCGTCACCGAGGCCCTCCGGGCCGGCCGAGTCGACAACCTCGATGCCCTGCCGGGGTACGTCTTCCGCACCGCCCAACACCTCTGCCTCCAACGGTTCCGATCCGCCAGCCGGGAAGCCAAGGCGCTCGATCGGCTAGGCAGCCAGCCCGGGCCCGACCAACCCGGGGGCGATCCGTTGATTGCCCTGATCGGCGAGGAGCGCCGGGCGTCCGTCCGGCGCGCCCTTCGCGACCTCGCACCCGCCGATCGCGAGTTGCTGACTCTGCTCTACTTTCAGGAGACGGACTCGGTCGCGGTGGCCGGTCGGCTGGGGATCACGGCGGAGGCGCTCCGAGTTCGTAAACACTGAGCCCTGAGGCGCTTGGGCGCCCTGCTCGGCGACATCATCGATGTAACGGGATGAGGCCCTTGGCCACTTAGGTAATGATGAGCGACCAACTCACGTGCGACCGGGTCGATCGAGAGGACCTCGACACCCGCTACCTGGCGGGGACGCTCAGCGAGGCGGACGCCGCGGCGTTCGAGGCCCATTTCTTCGAGTGTGAACGATGCTGGGGGT
>VGVQ01000045.1 GCA_016874005.1 Gemmatimonadota bacterium
CGATCATGATTCGAACCAAACTACTCTTCAGAACCGATGGCCGTGACCCGCCCCTTGGGCCGTCACTGGGCGCCCGCCCGCTCCCCCAGCGGCCACACCGAACCGAGATAGCGCTTCCGGAGCGACCCGATCCCCGGGAGAGACACCACCTCTCGGTGGGTCAACACCAGCCGGAGTAGAAACCCGAGCTCGTCGAGCTGGCTCGCGGTCCACGTCCCGCCCTGTCGGGTGACCCCTGCCGACGCGTCCACGAGCGCCTGACAGGCCCGGCCGACCCGAGCCGGGAGTTCCAGTCGCTGCGGGATCTGCGGCCAAAGCCCGAAGGCCAGGGCCCGCCGGATCACCCGGGCCGGCACCCCCGGGGCGCTCCGACCCAGCCTGCCTAACACCAACTCCGTCTGCTCGGTGCTGGCTCGGGCCAGAACCCTGAGAAGGAGCCAGATCGCGTGGCCGGGCGGAAACGCCCCGTGAGTGGCCCAGAGCACGGCGGCGAGCCTGGCATCGCCCGCGGGGTCCGTCAGCGGCGACGGCACCCGAACGGACAGTCGCTCGTCGAGAAGCCGGTGCACCGATCGAACCAGCGCCACCGGAGATCCTCCCGCCTCGCCCGCCGCGTGGTCGACGATCGCCACGATGTTCTCGAGGTGGCCAGGACCGAGTTGACGGAGGAGCACGGCGGTAATCTCCCCGCCGGGCCGCCGCCTGGCCGCCGCATCGACGAATCCCTGGCCGAACGCCATGGGCTGAAGCTGGGAATCCGCCCGAGCGAAAATCCAGTCCGGTTGGTCCCGGTTTCGACGAACGGTGCCGATCAATCGGCGAACCGCCCGATCCACCCGATCAACGGTCGGAGTGGTCCGGGCTCCTTCAGGTGCGACAGTTCGCGGCTCGATCCTCGGGATCTCGGGACCATGCCCATCCAGGTGCTCCGCGACACTCTGGGAGAATCGCGACCGAGGTCGAGAAGGTCCAGCGGGCCGGGATCGCGGTCCCGCGGATCGCGAGGAGGCAACGAGCCATCCAACCGCAGCTCGTAGGCGTCGGAGACGTTGTTGCCGTCGTAGCAAATCGATTGACGGATCATCGCGGTCTGGGTCCGGCTGCTGGTGATCCGATACCAGTTGTTGGTCGATTCGGTGTAGATCGGCCCGCAGCGGACCAACTGGACCGCGAACCCCCGCTGATACACCACCCCGAGCATGTGTTCGCCCTTGGGATGGAGCCCGCCCTCCTCGAGATGGATCGCCTTGGCGTGGCTCGCCGAACCGCTCGCGATTGTGGAAAACTTCCGATCGGCGTAGCTCACCTGGCCCGTCAGCATCAGGGGATTCTTGTCGTTGAGATGGCTCAGGTTCCCCGGCTTGGGTGCGTCGCCGTTCCACTGAATCTCCGCCAGGCCGGTCAAGGCCGCCCACGGATGACCAGCCGCGCTACCGGTGGCGGGCAGCAGGGCCACGACCGCGTCGGCGAGCGCCTCGTGCGGCCGTTTGGTCGAGGTCGGCTCCCGGCTCGCCCCAGCCGCACACTGGTTGCTGTAGAGGGCGACTTGAGCGGGTTGGAGCGGCGGCAGCTCGTCGCCGTAGGTGAGGGTCAGGCCTTCGCAGGCTCGGCCATTGCAAGAACTCTGGACCGCGAGGATCGCCGGCGCCCGCGACTCCGCCTTGAGCCGATACCAATTGGTGCCCCCGGCGCTCCCTTTGGCGGGACACCGCGCCAACTCCGGCGTCACTCCGGCCGCGGCGAGAGCCTCGAGGATGGCGGACTCGCCCAGCGGGGCCGCGTTGTTGCGAAGGTAGACCGCGTTCAGAATGGTGCGGGCCCCAGTGGCCATCGCGGTCCACCGCCGGCCCGCGAGCGTCCCGCCGCCCTGTCGGGCGTAGCAGCCGCCGTCGGGGAGGCAATTGGTCAGGTCTTTGGGCGGCAGCGGTGTCCAGGTGAGCCCGGGGAGCGCATCGAGCGACTCCCAGCCGGCTCCCTTTTCGCCCTCGAGGAACTTCGCCACGATCGCGACGACCTCGGCGGGAGGGGCGGTGCGTTGGGCCGCGAGCGAGACAGGCACGGCGCCGGCCGTGACGAGGGCGAGAACAACGGCGACGGTACGGTGCATCTGGCCTCCCGGTTCGGATTTATCACGCATTACGCCGCGGTGACCGGAGAACCGTCACGACGGCCTGGAATCGGATGCTACTGCGAGGGGGTATCGGCGAGCTCGCGTCGATACCGTTCCGCCTCGGCCCCTCGTCCAAGGCTGTCGTAAGCGGCGACCAGGTCAATTCGTGCCGCCCGCAGGAAGCTCACCGCGGGATTGGCCTGCGCGACCAGGAGCTGGTAGCCCTTGGCGGTCTCGGCGATGGCCTCCTGGAAGCGACCCTGGCGCAAGAGCGACCGACCCAGCTTGATGTGGCCGATCCCGACGTTGACGTTGCTGGGCTCGAGGGTCTTGCGGTAGATCTCCAGTGCCTCTCGATAGAGCGCTTCGGCCCGGCGATGTTCCCGGCGGCCCTGATACACCCCGGCGAGATTCGCCAACGCGATCCCGGTGTAATAGTGGCCCTCCGGGTACACCGCCCGGTAGATCGAGATGATTCGCTGATAGGCCGCCTCGGCCTCGGGGTACCGCTCCCGCTGATAGGCGATCCCGGCGATCTCGTTGAGCGCCGAGGCCACTCTCGGGTGGACCGGGCCGTAGACCCGTTCCTGGACCTCCAGCGACTGCCGGAGCACCTCGGTCGCCTCGTCCAGACGCCTCTGATAGGATAGCGCGCGCCCCACCATCGTGAGGCTCGCGGCGGTCTCGGGGTGGTCGGGCCCGTACCAGCCCCGCACGATGTCGAGGGCCTCCCGGTGGAACCGTTCGGCCTCCGGGTAGTTGCCCAGCTCCTGTTGGATGGCGCCGAGGTTGATCAAGTCGTCGGCCACGCTGGGGTGACGATCGCCATAGAGCCGGCGGCTCAACGCCAGCACCACTCGGTTGAGGGAGTCCGCCACCGAGTATTGGCCGGCGTAGAAATGGTTGTTGGCGAGGAGGTAGAGGGTTTGGGCCAGCTCGGTTTCCGCATCGGGCTTGGCGGCGAGCAGCCGCACCACCTCGTCGAGCGCCGCGATGGCCTCGGGATACTTGCCCCGGAGCTCGAGGACCCGAGCGAGGGTGGTCCGGGCGCGGATCGACTCGGCGTGATCGGCGGGTCGGTGCCGGCCCACCATGGCGAGGCCTTCCCGAGCGAGCCGCTCGGCCTCGTCGAACGCGGCTTGATCGGCGCGGAGAGCACCTAACGATACCAGGCTCCGAGCCACCTCGGGGTCGTCGCCGCCAAACAGGGCTCTCCGGCGGGCCAACGCATCAGTCAGCAGGCTGTCGGCCCGGGGCAGCTTACCGAGCCCGTGATAGACCGTCCCGAGCGTCTCCAGCAGTTCCGCCTGCACGGCGGGCTCCTGACCGAGCGCCTCGGCCTCCTTGAGACCTCGGTCGATCAGGGTGACCACCCTGAGGCTCTCGGCGGGGGCGGCGTCGTTGTCCCCGCCCTTGAACAGACCGAGCATGAACCGTTCGATTCGGCGGGTTCGGGCCGCTTCGGCCAGGGCGGCGTTTCGCGCTGCCGCGAGCCGCAAGGTGTAGAAGGCGATCAGCCCGGTGACCACCGCGAATACGGCCATGGCCGCCGACACCGCTTGACGATTGCGGCGGACGAACTTCTTGAGCCGGTAACCGAGGGTGTCAGGGCGAGCGCTCAGCGGCTCGCCTTGGAGAAAGTGGTCGATGTCCCGGATCAGGGCGTCGACGGTGGGGTAGCGGCGTTCCGGCTCCGGAGCGGTGCAGGTCAGATAGAGAACGTCCAGGTCGGCCCACTCGGATCGGGCGACTCCTCGGGTGAATCCCGGGGCGTCGCGGTGGTCTCTGGCCGCGGCGGAGGGACGTTCCCGGTCGCCGGCCAACGGCCGCTCGCCGGCCTCCAGGTCGCGTTCCTTGGGCAGCCGACCGGCCAGCAGCTCGAAGGCCATCATGCCTAACGACAAGACGTCGGTATAGGTCCCGACCCGATCGCCCCGGAGCTGTTCCGGCGCGGCGTAGGCCGGGGTGAGCAGCCGGAGGCCGGTCCGGGTCCGCTCGTCCCCTTGGTCGAGGCTCTCGAGCTGCTTGGCGATCCCGAAGTCGAGGAGTTTGACCGTGCCGTCGGCGGTGACCAGCACGTTCGACGGCTTGATGTCGCGGTGGACCACGGCGTGGCGGTGGGCGTAGCGGAGTACCTTGAGCGCGGCGACCGAGCCGAGGTCGGGGCGCTGGGCGAGGTACACCACACCCATGCCGCCTTCGCCGATGATCCTAGTCAAGCGATAGGGACCGAATGTCCTGGTTCAGCGGAAATGTGACTCGGTGGCTGTGAATTAACGCACCCCGGGTGGTTCGGCCAGCGCCAGCATCGCCCGCGCCGCGCGGCGGCGGTCGCG
>VGVQ01000046.1 GCA_016874005.1 Gemmatimonadota bacterium
TGAATCAAGTGGAACTCTGGTTCGCGAAGATTGAACGCGATCTCATCCATCGAGGCATCTTCACGTCAACGAAGGATCTGGCCCGTCGGATCATGCGCTACATCCGTCACTACAACGACGATCCCAGCCCCATCAAGTGGAAGTACCATGACCCCGCGCATCGTATCCGCGTCGCTTAACGTTCAGGTGGTACAGTCAACTAGGAGGGATTTGATGATCCGGTCGATCGTAGTCACTCTCGATGGCTCACGTTTCGCGGAGACGGCGATCGGTGTCGCCGCCCGCATTGCCAGGGCTTCGAACGCCAAGCTCACCCTCCTGCTGGTTCACGAGCCGGTCATGGCGATGGTGCCGGCGGCGGACGTTCCCATTTCCGCCGGCCCCGACGATCTCGAGGTCCGAGCCCAGCAGCAGGCGTATCTGGCCGACGCGGCCGGCCGGCTGGGAACGGTCGGGCCCGCTGAGGTCGGTTATCAGGTGGTCGATGGCCTGGCCGGTCCCGCGATCGCCGATTGGCTGGAGAAGCAGCGTCCCGATCTCGCCATCATGGCCACCCACGGCCGGGGTCCGTTCAGCCGCTTCTGGCTGGGCAGCGTCGCCGACCATGTGCTCCGCCACGTCTCGGTTCCCCTCCTCCTGATTCGGCCCCGGGAAGGCGACGGGGTGCCCGTGGTCGACTTCCGCCTCTCGACGGCTGTTGTGCCCCTCGATCTCTCGGCCGAGTCGACCAAGGTGGTCGATCCGCTGGTCGACCTCGCGGTCGCGATGGACACCCACCTCACCCTCGTCCATGTCGTCGAGCCCGTGCTCGGCATCTCCGGGGCCGTGCCTCCGTATCCGGTTCCGGTGCCCCAGGAGGTGCTCGATGCCACCAGGACCCAGGCGCAGCGCCACCTCGACGAAGTCGCCGAAGGGCTCCGGGCCAAGGGAGTCCGCGTCGCCACCAAGGTCATGGTCGGCCTCGGGGTTGCGGGCACGGTGCTGAACGAGGTCAATGAGGGCAAAGCGGATTTCGTCGCGATGACCACCCACGGTGCCAGCGGCTTCCGCCGGCTGATGCTCGGAAGCGTCGCGGACAAGGTCATCCGCGGCGCCTCCAAGCCCGTCCTGGTCCTCCGCCCGGGCAGCTAACGCTGCCGGGCGTAGGCCCGGTTGATGTCGCTCATCGAGACCACCCCGACCAACCGGCCGTTCTCCTCGACGAACAACCGGTGAATGTCGGCGTACTCCATCTCCAGCGCGGCCTCCTTGAGCGGAAGGTCCGGCGTGATCGTGATCGCCGGAGCGGTCATCAAGTCCCGGACCATGGTGTCTCGGCGGAGCAATTCGAGCGCGGCGTCGTCATCCGTCTCCGCTTCGGCCGCCAAGACGTCGTGGGTCGACAACACCCCGATCAGTTTGCCATGCGGATTGACCACGGCGAGCGCGGAAACGTGGGATTCCGCCATCCGAGCGATCGCGTCGCCGATGGATGCCTCGGCGGCGATCGAGATGGGCGAGCGGGTCATCGCGTCGGCCACTGTCGGTTCGTTTGGGCGAGCGAAGGTGCGGTCCTGGTGGGTCATCGGTGGCTCCAGCGAGGGGGTCGTCGCTACGCTACCCCGGCGCCGGTATCGGCGAAATGAACCCGAGATGAAGCATCGTTCCCGAATTCAGCCGACGACGAACCCCAGAGCGATCAAGATGATGATCATCCACTCGAGGATCTCCATTCGGCGGGTCGACACCTGGTCGTTCACCTTCTGATACACCCGGTCGAGGGCGTCGATCAACACGGCGACCGTTCCGCGAGCTGCTGCCGAAGCCCGTTCCACCGGGCGGCCAATTCCGCCTGACGCTGGCGGACCTCATCCCGGGCCACGGCGAGTCTCGCTGGCAGCCTCTGGAGAACCCGCCGCCAGTCACGGAGGTCGCCGAGCACCTCGGTCGTCCCGGCGGCCTCCTTGGTCCGATCGGGGTCGATCGCGAGCAATTCGCCGGTCTGCTTGACGTTCTTGGCCGCGAGCCGGAGCCCGTGGAGGGTCCGTTCGCTGCTCCTCGCCTCTTGCCAGCGCAGCTGCCAGCCGGGGTGTCGGCGAAGCCGGTTGACCGCGTCCGCCCAGAGGGCCTCCCGGGCTCCCTCGAGGTCTCGGTACGCCAGCGGGAGCCAAGCCGGGCGGCGGGTGCCACGCCGGGCATTCAGCAAGGCCCGCCGAGTCGGCTCCGAGCGCAACGCCATTCGGGCCCGGGCCAGCAGTTCGCCTCTGGCCCGTTCCATCCCCGCTACCAGCCCGTCGACCGCATCTCGCTCAGGGCCAACGGCAACGGCGAGGCCCGCCAGCAGCCGGCGCTCGACGTCGTGGTCGCGGAGCCGGCCGGTGGCCCGAATGACCGGGCGGAGGCTCCCCAACTGGGTTCCCTCCCCGAGCCGCATCGTCAAACCGGCGAGCCAGAGCGCTGTCTCCAGGCGCCGGAGGCCGGTCCTGAGCCGATGGACATCGCCCGGATCGCCTCGGCGGAGCACCTGCCGCCTGGCCCTGCGAACCTGGTCGAGATGGCGCCGTACCTCCGACGACACCCAGCCCCCGAACTGCCCGTTCCCAGCGGTTGTCCGTTCCATCACCGCGGCCCTCCAGCCGTCATCCCCCACGGGCACCAAACGCTGTCGCCGAGCCTGATGGTAACATGCCATCGTAACGGGGTCGCTTTCATGGGGAGTGGGTAAAGCCCCGATGAAAAGGTGTTTGGGCCGTACCTGGCGGTCTGCTGCCCTGTTAACTTGGCCCTGCCCAACTGTCCTGCCTCAGTTGAAATGTGACTCCTAACCCCTCCAACTTTGGAGGAGGAGGAGTCCATGAGTCGATCCACGAGCCGTGCTCGCCGCCCATTCACCGCTGAGGAGAAGGCCACCATTCTCCG
>VGVQ01000047.1 GCA_016874005.1 Gemmatimonadota bacterium
CGATCCCCAGGGTGTCGAAGAAGTTGGTGCCGAAGCCGGTGACGGTCTGCCCGGCGGTTGGCAGGGTGCGGTCGCCGGCTCGCCCGCCGGCGCGGTGGGTCCGCCAGGCCGCCCGGGCGAAGTAGCCGAGGTACCAGCCACCGAGGACGATCAGGGCGAGGAGCAACCAGGTCTTGGCATCCGCGATCGGCATCATTGTTCCGTCCCGAACTATTGGTAGCGGCGGATCCGGCCGCCGATCATCACCAGCTCCGGCTTACCCAGTCCGGCGAACGACGCGAGCGGGTCGGTCGCCAGGATCTGCAGATCGGCCAGCTTGCCCGGTTCGAGGGTCCCGATCCCGTACTGATCGCCGATGATGATTCCGCCGTTCTTGGTGGCGGCGACGATCGCCTCCATGGGCGTCATCCCCAATTCGACGAAATAGCGCATCTCCTCGAAGTAGAGATCCGGGTAGAGCTTCATCATCCCACCGACGGCGTCCGAGCCGACCCCGAGCAGAATGCCGCGCTGGTGGGCCTTGCGGAACAGGATCTCGTGCATCTCCCGCTTCCAGCCTCGGACCTCGATCATCTCGCGGGCGATGAGGTTCTCTCGGTAGAGGTGCCGATAGATCGCGATGGTGGGAATGATAGCGACGCCCTTGGCTGCGATCAGGTCCAGGGCATCGTCCTCCATCTGATTGAGATGCTCGATCGATTGCACCCCGCCCATCACCGCGACCTTGGTCATCGAGGTCGGCCAGGTATCCGAGCGGCCGCCCCCGTGGCTGGTGATCCGCATCCCGCGAGTCCTGGCTTCGTCCACCGCGGCCTGGACCTCCTCCAACGTATAGGGCGGGGAGAGCTTGATGTGCCGGAAGCCGTAGGAGTGGTTGGTCCGAACGGCTTGGCGAAACGCCACCGGCCCATCGACTTGGACCGCGGCCCGGAGTCGACCCCCGTGGCCGCCGGTCGAGGTGATCAACCGGCCTACGCCGAACACCCGCACCGCGCTCTCCAATCCCGCCCCGAGGGCCTTGGCGGCGGCCTTGATCGGCTCGACCGGGGCCGCGACGTCGCGGACGCTGGTGATGCCGAGCCGGTGGAACATCTCCATGTAGTAGACTGCCCGCAGCGTTCCCTCAGCGTCGGTCTGGAGAGCGTCGAGGGCCTGGTTGGCCGGGTAGGTGAGATGCATGTGAAGGTCGACGAAACCGGGCAACAGGTACTTGCCGGTCGCGTCGATCACCGTGGTGCCAGTTGGCACGCTGACCGCGCGGCGGGGCCCAATCGCCTTGATCCGGTCGCCTTCGATCAAGACGACCGCGTTCGGAATCGGGGCGGCGCCGGTGCCGTCGATCAGGGTAGCGCCGGTCAGGGCGACCCGCGCCGCCGGCGGGGGCTGGGCGGCCGACCATCCATGTTGCAGGACCAACGCCGCCATCGCCACGCACAACCTACTCCTCACGGCCTTCCCTCCACGCGGTCAGGTGGGTGGCAGCTGGAAATCGATGAGCGGCGCGCCGCTCCGGGCAGGAGCACCGGCTGGCGTCTGCGGGGGCTCACCCCGGACCGAAGCGCGGCGATCCGGGGCGGGACGGGGTCGACAACGACATGACTAGGACTTTCGCTCGAAGCTCGGCACTGGCAGGCATGCGAGGTTGGGTCCATGAACTCCGCCGAACTTGTGAGGCGTGCCGGCCGCGGGAAAGGCCGGGATCTGATATCGGATCGCGTCGCCATAATGGTGCGATTCGAGGAAGAACTCCCGTTTCCGCTCCTCGACGATCTGGGCCAGAACCTCGGCGGCGGTCCCGCCGGCGTACGGTGGCAAGGCGGCTGCCGTGTGTAGGGCGTTGATCTCGTTCACGGCAGTGGTCAGATCCCCCGTGGCCACCGCGTTCTCCGCGATGATCAGACGGGCCTCCGCCGCTCGGGCGATCGGAATCGGCGAGGCGGCCGTAGCGTACTTCGTTTGGAGGAAGAGGGGGGTGCGCCCATCGGCTCCGTTGCGACCGGCGTTGGTCACCGCAACCCGACGGTCGGCTACTCCGTTGAAGGTGAGGCCCTGGTAGACCGATTCGACGGAGACGTTCGACAGCCGGTTGTTCAAGACGAAGATCCGGTTCTCGGATCGGCCGGCCGCCGCCGAGTA
>VGVQ01000048.1 GCA_016874005.1 Gemmatimonadota bacterium
TCCTCTTCGTGGTCGTTCGAGATGGCTCCGGCTACCTCCAGGTCGTGGTGTCGAAGAGGGATGTCTCCGAGGCGGCCTGGAATATCGGGCAGCAGCTGACCCAGGAAACTTCGCTCGCGGTGACGGGCTCAGGCGGTCCGGCGAAGTCGGCGAACGGAGCGAAGGCGGCACGAGCCTCGACCGGCGTCAACTGTTCCAGCGGAGGCTGGCCCTCGGCCGCGAGGCTCGACGGCATGCTCAGGCCCTTCCAGGGGCGGCGCCGAGGGTCGCGACTGTCCCGCCAAGCCGAGAAGCGGTACACTCCGTCCATCGTCACCCGTGAGGACCGCCGTGCGCCAATCAAGTCGTCTTTTGCTTTGGGCCGGCTGCTGGCTCGCTGGAGCCGTCGCACCGAGCCCTCCGCTGCTGGCTTCCCAGGCGCCGCCGAGCCCAGTCACCGTTCTCCGGGCGGCCCGCCTGATCGACGGCACCGGCGCCGCTCCGATCCAACCCGCGATGATCCGGATCGAGGGCGAGCGGATCGCCGAAGTGGGCTCGCAGGTCCGGATTCCCGCGGGCGCGGCGGTCGTGGACCTCGGCGACGCGACGATCCTTCCGGGGCTGATCGATCTTCACACCCACCTCACCGGTGACGAGCGGGTTCATTGGGAGGACGCGCTGACCAAGTCGACGCCGCCCCGGGAGGCCCTCTGGGGAGCGCGCAACGCCCGAATCACCCTGCTGGCCGGATTCACGTCCTGCCGCGACATGGGGCCGAGTTGGCCGTACGTCGACGTCGAGTTGCGCCGCGCCATCGACGAGGACGTGGTCCCGGGGCCGAGGATGGCGGTGGCGGGCAGCTACGTGTCGCCCACCGGCGGAGCCGGCGACGCGAGGCAGTTCTCGCCCTATGTCGACGTCCCGCTGGTGCGGAATCTGGCCGACGGGCCCGACGAGGTGACCCGGGCGGTGCGCGCCAATCTCAAGAACGGCGCCGACTTCATCAAGATTTTCGCGACCGGCGCGATGCTCTCGAAGGGGATCGCACCGGGAGCGCGACAGTACACCGACGAAGAGATTGCCGCCGCCGTGGCGGAGGCCACCCGCTGGGGCAAGCCGGTCGCGGCCCACGCCCATGGCGCCGAGGGCATCAAGGCGGCGATTCGCGGCGGCGTGCGGACGGTCGATCACGGGTCGGACCTCGACGATGAGGCGGTGGCCCTGCTCAAGGCCGCCGGTCGGCGGGTCTTCTACGTGCCGACGCTGTATACCTACCAGGCGATCGATCGGCCTGGCGAGAATAACCCAATTCCGGAAAGCGAAAGGGAGCGGGCTCGGCAGTTCCGATCGACCGGCTACGCGGGATTCCGCCGAGCCTTGGCGGCCGGCCTGCCGATCGGTTTCGCGACCGACGCCATGGTGATCCCCCATGGCGAGAACGCCCGCGAGTTCGCCGAGCGGGTGAAGCTGGGCGAGTCCCCGATGGCCGCGATCGTCGCTGCCACCTCGCTCAACGCGGAGATCATCGGGTGGCAGGATCGGGTCGGGTCGCTCGTCGCCGGCAAACTGGCCGACATCATCGCGGTGCCCGGCGATCCGCTCCGCGACATCGGGGTGCTGGGGCGGGTCGGCTTCGTGATGAAAGGTGGGGTGACCTACCGCGACGAGTTGGCCCGGCGGCGGTAGAGACGACGCGAAGCCACCCACACCGCTCTGGCGGACGTTCTAGGGCCGATTTCCCGGTTCCGTTCGCGACACCAGGATCCCACCGCTGACGTG
>VGVQ01000049.1 GCA_016874005.1 Gemmatimonadota bacterium
AAGTCGTCCAGGCCAGTGGCGCGATCGGCATCCCAAAGGCTCGAGCGCGGCACCGTAGGACGGCAGTCGATCGGTCACGAACCGATCCGGTATATAGCCCTGGCTTTTGAGCAACTTCCGAAGCAATCGCTTGGCCGCGCACTGGTTGCAGCGCTTTTGAATGAGAACGTCCAGGACCTTCCCCTCGTCATCAACGGCCCGCCACATAAACTTGCGGCTGCCGTTGATACGAACGACCATCTCATCGAGGTGCCAGACGGAGCTCGAGCGAGGCTGGGATCTCCGGATATTGGCTGCAATGGCCCGGCCGAACTTCTCGGCCCAGCAGCGGATCGTCTCATAAGAAGCTTCGATGCCCCGCTCGGCCAGGAGCTCCTCGACATCCCGCAAGCTGAGGGTGAACCGGCCAGACCGCCAGCCGGGTCCCCTCGGCCGGAAACCGGTGCCGTTTATAGGAAATTGCTCGCATCTTGCCTCTCTAGCAGAGACAAGTTGCCATTTTCCGGACAGCACCGCCCGGGACGGCTAATCGCCGCAACCGTCATCTTTTGGCTGTAATCAGTGAATCCTGAGCCTAGTATCGGCCGTGATCCTGAAATGGTTCTCCACCGCCCCGGCGACGCTCCGGGGTATGGCGTTCATGCTGGTCTCGGCGGTCGCCTCGGCCGCCCTCAACGCCACGGCGCGGCACCTGAGCGCCGAGCTCCATCCCTTAGAAATCGTCTTTTTCCGCTCCCTTTTCGGATTTCTCATTTTCGTGCCGGTCTTCGTCCGGTCGGGTTTCGCGCCACTCAGGACCCGTAGACTTGGGCTCCACGTCGCCCGGGGCACGGTCATGTCGATCGTCCTTCTTCTCTTCTTCACCGGCCTCGCGACCACGCCCTTGGCCAAGGCGACCGCGCTCGGCTACTCCTCGCCGCTGTTCGCGACGCTTCTTGCCGCGGTCGTTTTGGGCGAAGCGATGCGCGTTCGGCGGGTCGCGACCATCGTCGTCGGGTTCCTGGGTGCGCTTCTGATCCTGCGACCTGGCATTGTCGGACTTGAGGCCGGACCGATCCTCGTCCTTCTGTCCTCGGCGATCTCGGCCGTGACCATGATTCTCGTCAAACTGTTGAGCCGCACCGAATCGGCGCTGACGACGACCATCTACATGGGCGTGGTGACGACGCCGCTGACCCTGATCGCCGCGATCCCGGTCTGGGAGACCCCGACGCTCGCCCAGCTCGGAGGACTCGCGTTCATGGGCGGGCTGGCGGGCCTGATCCACTTCTCCGTCGCCCAGGCGTTTCGCGAATCCGACATGACCGCAGTGCTTCCGGTCAACTACACGAGCCTCTTGTGGGCTGCGATCATCGGCTTCCTTGCCTTCGGCGAGGTGCCCGACATCTGGACCTGGATCGGCGGGGCGATCATCGTCGCCGCCATTCTTCATCTCGCCTACCGCGAGCGGGGCGCCGACGCGCCCCCGGCCAAGCTCGACACTCGCTAACGCTCGGTGTGTGTCGGCCGTGGGCCCCGACGCCGATCGGCGCCCGGGACCCCGCCAAGCCCTTGATTTACAGTGGCT